>CAVTFC010000001.1:0-605531 GCA_963733725.1 uncultured Candidatus Rokubacteria bacterium
CGATGCAACAGGCCCTGCCCCAGCATGAACGCGATGCCGGCCAGATTGCTCAGGGCGCCGAGCGCGAGAGAGGCGAGGAGAATCACCATCACGCCGGGAAGGAGATGGTCGAGGCCGGCCTCGGCGGGGAGCTGCTCTCGCAGGGAAAAGAGCGGCATCAGGACAAGCCCGGGAACCGCGATGGCGGCGATGAGGAACCCGACGGCGATCCGGCCGGTGCGGCTCAGGAGGTCGCGGCTCCGCGTCGTCTGCCGCTCCATCCTCACCCAGAGCACGGTGGAGGCGCCGAACAGCACCACCAGCGCGGCGAGAAAGGCCCCCTGGGACAGCATGTGGGCCGCGGCGAGCGCATAGACGCCGGCAAAGAGCAGGATTGCGAGGGCGTTGATGCCCACCAGTTTCAGCACGGGCGGATCAGCGAAGCGGCGGGGCCCCGAGGCCCCAGAAGGCCAGACGCGTGGCCAGCCAGAGCCCGATCCACGCTCCCAGCGCGATCAGGCGGACGCGCCGCTCGGGCGTCTGCGGCGGCAGGACGGCGCGGACTGGACGAATCAGGGGCGCGGTGAGCACACTGAAGAACCAGAGGACAAGGCCGTTCGGATTCCGGCTGAAGCGCGCGACGATCATGTGCAGCGCCAGATAGATCGCCGCCATGTAGGCGATGAACCAGACGACGACGAGCAGGCGATAGAGGACTGTCGTACATGGGAGCCGGATGGTCAGGGCGGGGGCGAGGGCGCGACATCCGCCCCCGCCCCCGCCCCGATGCTCCTAGTGCGCGGGCACGTCGCGCCCGAGCGGATCGCCCTTGACCATCTGGCCGGACTTCGGATAGCGAACGCTGGCCACCAGGTCCTGGACGGCCTGCGGCGGAGGCGCCGTCATCAAGGAGACGATCCAGATCACGATGAAGCCCAGCGGGATGCCCCAGATTCCCGAGGCGATGGTCTGGGTCTCGAACCACCGCACCCCGTAGAACCGGCTGGCGATGAGGTAGTACGTGGTGATGCCGAGACCGGCGATCATGCCGGCCAGAGCCCCTGCCTTGTTGGCGCGCTTCCACCAGATGCCCATGACGAGGGCCGGGAAGAACGATGCGGCGGCGAGGCTGAACGCCCAGGCCACCAGCTCGGCGATGACCGCGTAGCGGAAGGTGGCGACGTACGCGGCGACGATGGCGGTCACCACGAGGAGGACCTTGGTGATGGTGAGCCGCTTGGTGAGCGACGCGTTGCGGTCGATGACGTTGTAGTAGAGGTCATGGGAGATGGCGTTGGCGATGGTCAGCAGCAGACCGTCGGCGGTGGAGAGCGCCGCCGCCAGCCCGCCCGCCATGACGAGACCGGTGATCACGAAGGGCAACCCCGCCACCTCCGGCATGGACAGCACGACGAAGTCCGTGCTCCGGATGACGAAGTCGGCCCACTGCACGATGCCGTCGCCGTTCTTGTCGACGACGGTGAAGAGCCCGGCCGGCTGCCAGAACGTCACCCAGCCCGGCAGCTCGCTGATCTTGCGAGCCCACCAGCCGCGTGAACACCGCGAAGCGCGCGAAGGCGGCATAGGCCGGCGCGGTGAAGTAGAGGAGGAAGATGAAGAACAAGGACCACGCCACCGAGGTGCGGGCCTGCCGCACGGACGGCGTGGTGTAGTAGCGGGTCAGGATGTGAGGCAAGCCCGCGGTGCCCACCATGAGGCAGAAGGTCAGTGCCAGGAAGTTCCACATGCCGTAGCCGGTCGGGCACGGTCAGCGTATTGCCGAACTGGCCCGTCTCGCTGGGAGCGGTGGGCCTTGCCTGCACGAGGGCCTGATTGCGCTGCGCGGTCAGCCTGGCCTCGTCGGCTTCCGACAGGCCGCCGGCCTTGAGCTTGGCGGTGAGATCGTCGGCATCCTTCTTCCAGAGGGCCCGCGTCTCCTTCTCCTTGGGATCGGCGGCGAGGGCGAGCTCCTTGGCGTTGTTCTGCTGGAGCAGGCGGCCGTAGGTGAGCTCGGGGATCGGAATGGTGAAGAGCGTGAAGGAGAGGTATACGACGGGCACCAGGTAGGAAATGATCAGGATGATGTACTGGGCGACCTGGGTCCAGGTCACCGACTTCATCCCGCCGAGCACCGAGCAGAAGAGCACGCCGGCCAGGCCCAGGTACACGCCGATGTTGTAGTCGATCTGGATGAACCGGGCCACGATGAGCCCGACGCCGGTGACCTGGGCGACGAGATAGGTGAAGGAGCAGACGATGGCGGAGATCACCCCCACGATCCGCGCGGCGTTGCCGCCGTAGCGCTCGCTGAGGAAGTCCGGGATCGTGTACGCCCCGAACTGGCGGAGATAGGGGCCGAGGAAGACGGCGAGGAGCAGGTAGCCGCCGGTCCAGCCCATCACGTAGCCGAGGCCGAAGAACCCGAGCGCCGAGATGAGCCCGGCCATGGAGATGAAGGAGGCCGCCGACATCCAGTCCGAGCCGGTGGCCATGCCGTTGTAGATCGAGGGCACGCCGCGCCCGGCCACGTAGTACTGGTCCGGATTCGAGGTGCGCGTGAGGATGCCGATGAAGACGTAGATGGCGAGCGACAGCGCCATGTAGATCCAGCCGATCCACTTCGGCGTCAGGCCGAATGCGTACTCGGCGACGCCGATCAGGACGGTCACGACGAGGAACCCGAGCGTGTAGAGGCCGAAGATCTTGTCCAGGCTCATGGTGGCCTAGCCCTCCTCTCGGATGCCGAACTCGATGTCCTTCCGGTTCATGAACTAGGCGTACACGGCGATCTCGATGACGAAGATCGCCAGCGACCCCTGGGCCGCCATGTAGTACCCGAGCGGGAAGCCGATGAACGTGAACTGGTTGAGCCAGCCGGCCATGAGGCCGGAGATGATGTAGGTGACCACGAACCAGATCACGAGCAAGATCGTGGTCAGCCGGATATTGAACTGCCAGTACTCCTGTTTCTGTCTCTCGGTCAGATCGGCCATGGTCCCCTCCGTTGGGGTGAGTGCGCTCTGTGGTGCGCCCGGGTCTGAGTGGGGAGCAGGACACTCCGGTCACTACATCGACGGGAGTCGCGGAAGCGGAGAAGGGCTAGTGGTCTTCGGAAAATGCGGACGGAGGATCGGCGAGCACGCGGGCGCGCGGAAGCGCGGTCACCCAGCGCAGAGCGGCGGCACTTGAACGCTCGATCTGCTCAGGCGCCGGCCGCGGCACCCGTTCCGGCTCGATCGGAACCGGCAGCGGCATGAGCACCGGCAGGTCTCCGCGCCATCGCTCGGTCGCGGTGGAGACGGAGGACCTCGACGGATGTCTCCGCGTCGAACGTGAAAGCGCCCCCGATGAACGGCGTTCCGAAGTCGACAGCGACGAACAGGAAGAGCCCGAGCGCGAGCCGGCGCATTCTCATCCGAGCGGAGAGAGCATGCGCACAGAGTGTGCCATGAGGGAGCGCGACTCTAACTAGTTAATTTATCTTGCTACGCCACTGCGGTCAGGCGCTGATCTCGTCTTGGTATCGGTACCAAAGCCCTATTGGTATCGAGACCCTGACCCGTCGCACCGCGTCCCGGCCGCGTCTCACGGAGTCGTGGATGCCTCAATGGCTTGGTATCGAGACATGCGCCGACTAGAATGGCGCCTGGTGGAGCGATGCCCGAAGCGCGCTGCCCGTCTACGCCATCCTGCCGTTCGTGGCCATGCTGCTGGCCATCGCCGTCCTGCCGCTCTGGACGCCGCACTGGTGGGAGCACAACCGGAACAAGCTGCTCGTCTCCGTCGGCGCTGGGCCTCCCGGTGCTCATCCTCTATCTGCTTCCGGAGGCCCGGCGCGCTCGCTGCACATGGGCGAGGACTATGTCTCCTTCATCGTGCTGCTCGCCGGTCTCTTCGTGATCTCGGGCGGTGTCCTGCTCCGCGGCGACCTCACCGCCACCCCGCTCGTGAACTCGGCCTTCCTCGCGGTGGGGCCGATCCTGGCCTCCGCGGTGGGCACCACCGGCGCGTCCATGCTGCTGATCCGCCCCCTGCTCCAGACCAACCGCGAGCGAACCCGGCGCAAGCACACCGTGGTGTTCTTCATCTTCCTCGTCTCCAATGTCGGCGGCATGCTCACCCCGCTGGGCGATCCCGCCGCTCTTCCTCGGCTACCTCGCGGGCGTCCCCTTCACCTGGACGCTCCGGCTATGGCCCCAATGGCTCTTCCTCGACCGGCGCCCTGCTCCTGACGTACTTCGTCTGGGACTCGATCGCCTACACGCGGGAGCCGCTCGCCGCCCTGCGGCGCGACCGCGCCCAGATCGAGCCGCTCCGCTTGCGCGGCGCTACCAATGCCGTCTGGCTGGCGGGCGTGATCCTGGCGGTGGCCTTCCTGCGCGCGCCGCTCCGGGAGTCGGCCATCGTCCTCCTGGCCGCGCTATCGCTCTGGCGAACGCCCGCCGCCGTCCGGCGCGCCAACGGTTTCACGTGGTATCCGATCATCGAGGTCGCGGTGCTCTTCCTGGGGATCTTCCTCACCATGATTCCCGCGCTGGAGCTCCTGCGGCTGCGGGGCGGCGAGCTGGCGGTCCGGACGCCGGCGCAGTTCTTCTGGGCGGCGGGGGCGCTCTCGTCGTTCCTCGACAATGCGCCGACCTATCTCGCCTTCCTGGCGCTGGGACAGGGCCTGGGGCTGGCCGGGAGGTGGTCGGGCGTGCCGGCAGCCATCCTCGCCGCCATCAGCGTGGGGGCGGTGGCGATGGGGGCGAACACCTATATCGGGAACGCCCCCAACTTCATGGTGAAGTCGATCGCGGAAGAAGCCGGGGTGAAGATGCCGAGCTTCTTCGGCTACATGCTCTACAGCGGGGCGATCCTGATCCCGCTCTTCGTGCTGGTGACGCTCCTCTTCTTCTGAGCTTTGCCCGTCTTAGCTTGGCCGGCCGCCTACTCCTCCTCGCCGTACTGGTCCTTGAGGCGCGCCACCACGGTGGGGTCGGCCAGCGTGGTGGTGTCGCCCAGCGCCTTGCCCTCGGCGATGTCGCGGAGCAGCCGCCGCATGATCTTGCCGGAGCGGGTCTTGGGGAGATCGGCGGCGAAGATGAGGTCGTCGGGACGGGCGAGCGCGCCGATCTTCTTGGTCACATGCCCCTTGAGCTCCTCCATGAGCTCCTTGGAGCCCTGGTTGCCGTCCTTGATGGTGACGAAGGCGGCGATCGCCTGCCCCTTGATCTCGTGGGGCCGCCCGATCACCGCGGCCTCCGCGACCTTGGGATGGTCGACCAGCGCGGACTCCACCTCCATGGTGGAGACGCGGTGGCCCGAGACGTTCATGACGTCGTCCACGCGGCCGAGGAGCCAGAAGTAGCCGTCCTCATCCTGCTTGGCGCCGTCGCCGGTGAAGTAGATGCCCGGGTACTTGCTCCAGTACTGCGCCTGGAAGCGCTGCGGATCGCGGTAGATGCCGCGGAGCATGCCCGGCCACGGCTTGGTGAGGACGAGATAGCCGGCCTTGGCGGGCTCGCCCTTGTCGTTGACCACCTTGGCCTCGATGCCGGGGAAGGCTCTGGTGGCGGAGCCCGGGCTTGAGCACGGTGATCCCGGGAAGCGGGGTGATCAGGATGTGGCCGGTCTCGGTCTGCCACCACGTGTCCACCACCGGGCAGCGCCCGCCGCCGATGACCTTCCAGTACCAGACCCAGGCCTCGGGATTGATGGGCTCGCCGACCGATCCCAGCAGCCGGAGCGTCGAGAGGTCGCAGCGGTTCGGGTACTGCTCGCCCCAGCGCATGAAGGTGCGGATGGCGGTGGGCGCGGTATAGCAGATGGTGATGCCGTGCCGCTCGATGATGCGCCAGAAGCGGTCCTTGTCGGGGAAGTCCGGCGTGCCCTCGTACATCACGGTGGTGGCGCCGTTGGCGAGGGGCCCGTACACGACGTAGGAGTGCCCGGTCACCCAGCCGATGTCGGCGGTGCACCAGTACACGTCCGTGTCCTTCAGGTCGAAGACCCAGTTGGTGGTCGCGTACACGCCGGTGAGGTAGCCGCCGGTGGTGTGCTGGATCCCCTTGGGCTTGCCGGTGGAGCCCGAGGTGTAGAGGAGGTACAGCATGTCCTCCGCGTCCATCTTCTCCGGCGGGCAGTGGGCGGGGGCGTCCTTCACGAAGTCCGTCCACCAGATGTCGCCGCCCGGAGACCATGGGGATGTCCTGGCCGGTGCGCTTGAGCACCACCACCGTCCTGACGTCGGGGCACTCCTTGAGCGCGGCGTCCACGTTGAGCTTCAGGGGCACGATGCCGCCCCGGCGGTAGCCGCCGTCGGCGGTGATCATCACGGTGGATTCCGCGTCGTGGATGCGGTCGCGGACCGCGTCGGGGGCGAAGCCGCCGAAGATGACGCTGTGGGGCGCCCCGATGCGCGTGCACGCGAGCATGGCGATGGCCGCCTCGGGCACCATGGGCATGTAGATGGTGACGCGATCGCCCCGCTTGACCCCGTGCTGCTTGAGGGCCGCGGCGAAGCGATTGACCTCGCGGTAGAGGTCCCAGTAGGTCAGGGTGCGGGTGTCGCCGGGCTCCCCCTCCCAGATGAGGGCGGCCTTGGTGCGGCGGGCGGTATCGATGTGCCGGTCCAGGCAGTTGTACGAGACATTGAGCTTGCCGCCGATGAACCACTTGGCGTTGGGCGCCTTCCACGTCCAGCGCCTTCTTCCACGGCTTGAACCAGTCGAGCTGCTTCGCCCAGCCCTCCCAGAACTTCAGGGGGTTCTTCGCCGCCTCCTTGTAGATGGAGGGACGATTGATGTTCGCCTTCTTCACGAAGTCCTTGGGGGGCGGGAACTTCCGCCGCTCCTTGAGAAGGGCCTCGATCGGGGTCGCGCCGCCAGCGGGCTTGCTCGCCATGGGAAACCTCGCGCTGAGTGGGTAGACTCGGTCGCGTCGCCGCGCCGGCTAACTTCTAAACCATCGCGCTCCGAACTGCAAGGGTCGGCCTCAGCCGGAGCGTGGTCCGTCCCCGCCCTCCGCGGGCGCGATGCGCCGGAGCCCGTAGCGCGCCATCTTGTCGGAGAAGTTCTTGGGATCCATGTCGGCGTGCTTGGCGGCGGCGGTCAGCTTGCCGCCGTGGGCGTCGAGGAGCCCCACCACGTAGGCGCGCTCGAACTCCTCCACCACCCGGGCCTTGGCGTCGCGGAACGGCAGCGACAGGTCCACCGGCGCGTGCGCGCCGCCGGGAGCCAGGAAGCGCTCGAGCCCGGTGAGCACGTCGCCCTTGGCCACGATCACCGCGCGCTCGATCACGTTCTCCAGCTCGCGGACATTGCCCGGCCAGGGTAGGCGAGGAGCGCCTGCCGGCTCTCCGGCGCGATGCCGCGCAGGCTCTTCTTGCAGCGCCGGTTGGCGGACTCCAGGAAGTGCTCGGCCAGCAGCGGGATGTCCTCCGGCCGCTCGCGCAGCGGCGGCACCAGGATGGGCATCACCGCGAGGCGGTAGAACAGGTCGCGACGGAAGGTCCCGCGCTCGGCCTCCGCCTGGAGGTCCTTGTTGGTGGTGGCGATGAAGCGGACGTCCACCTCCACCGGGCGGTCCGAGCCCACCGAGGTGACCTTCTTCTCCTCGATGGCGCGCAGGAGCTTGGACTGCAGATGCAGCGGCATCTCGCCGATCTCGTCGAGGAGGAGGGTGCCGCCGTTGGCCATCTGGAAGAGGCCCCGCCGGTGCTCGCTGGCGCCGGTGAAGGCGCCTTTCCGGAAGCCGAAGAGCTCCGACTCGAACAGCTCCGCCGGGATGGCCGCGCAGTTCACCGCCACGAAGGGCCGCTCGCGCCGCGCGCCCGAGAAGTGAATGGAGCGCGCGAGCAGCTCCTTCCCCACCCCGGTCTCGCCGTGGATGAGGACGGTGGTGTCGAGGTCCACCACCGACTGCACGAGCTCGAACACCGCCTGCATGGGCGCCGCCCTGGGCCACGATGTTCTTGAAGGTGAAGCGCTCCTGGTTGCGCCGGATGGTGCGACGGCTCGCGGACTTGAGCTCCTGGAACTCGATGGCGCGGCGGATGACGAGGAGCAGCTCGGCCGACCTCGAACGGCTTGACCAGGTAGTCTTCGGCCCCGAGCCGCATCGCCTCCACCGCGGACTCGATGGTGCCGTAGGCGGTCATCACCACCACCGCGAGGTCGGGATGGTCGGCCTTCACGCGCCGGACCAGCTCGACGCCGTCCATGCCGGGCAGCCGCTTGTCGGTGAGGACCACGTCCACGTCCTCCACCTTGAGAGCGTCGAGCGCCTCCTCCGCGCTCGGTACCGGCAGCACGTCATAGCCGGCCAGCTCCAGGGTCCGGTGAAGCGGCCGCAGGAACACGTCGTCGTCTTCCACCAGCAGGATCTTCCGCTTCATGACTCTCCTCCCGTGGCGATGGGATGGACCGCCGCCGCCGGCAGCGCGATGCGGACGCGGGTGCCGCGTCCGGGCGCGCTTTCGACCGCGATGTCGCCGCCGTGCAGGTCGACGATCTTCTTGACGATGGACATGCCGAGCCCGGTGCCCGACGGCTTGGTGGTGAAGAAGGGCAGAAAGATCTTCTCGCGGTCCTCGGCGCCGATGCCCACGCCGGTGTCGGACACCTCCACCACCACGCGGTCGTGCTCGCCGCGCAGGTCCACCACCACCCGCCCGCCGCCCGCGCGCGGATCGATGGCCTCCAGCGCATTCTGCAGCACGTTGGCGAAGACCTGGCGAAGCTTCTGCCCGTCGCCGACCGCCACCAGGTCTCGATCGGCTCGTCCGTAGCGTGACCGTGATGCCGCGCGGGCGCCCGGTGGCGGCGGCCGACTCCACCACCGGGTCGAGGATGCGCATCACCTCGTACTCCGCCCGCTCCAGCCGCGTGTCGCGCGTGTAGTCGAGCAGGCTGTTGATGATCCCCTCGATCTCCCCGATGCCGGCCAGGATGGCGCGCGCCATCTCCTGCGACAGGGGCCGCGCGTCCAGATCGTCGGACGGAGAGCAGGTTGGTGGCCATCTTGATCCCGCCCAGCGGGTTGCGGATCTCGTGGGCCACACCCGCCGCCATCTCGCCGAGCGACGCCAGCTTCTCCCGCTGGATGAGCCGGCGCTGGGTCTCCACCTGCTCGGTGAGGTCGCGGAGCACGCCCACCGTGCCCATGAGCTGCCCGCGCGCGTCGAAGATGCAGCGGACGGCGAGGTGAGCGGGAAACGTCGGCCCCGCGCCGGTCACGCCCGGCCACCTGCCCGCTCCACCCCGTCCCGCCCACCACCGCTCGCGCGATGGCGGGCGCGGCGCGGCGGCGGTCGTCGGGGCCGAGCAGATCGGCGTAGCCGAGACCGGTGAGCCCGCGATCGCCCAGGCCGAGCAGCCGCTGGCCGGCGGGATTCATGGTCACGAGCCGCCCGTTGACGTCGGCGGTGAAGATGCAGTCGTCCACGCTCTGGACCACAGAGGCGAGCAGGCGCTCGCCGCGCCGCACCTCCTCCTCGCTGACCTTGAGCGACTCCTGCATCTGGTGGAAGGACGCCACCAGCTGCTGCGCCTCGTCCTTGGAGATAGTGAACCGGTCCTCCACGATCATGCGCGCGGCGGCGGCGCCCAGGGGGGCGGCGAGCAGGCGCTCGAAGCGGATGCGCAGCTCGAGCAGCTCCGGCACCGAGAGATCGGTGGGGGACTTGCCGCCGAACAGCTCCCGCGTGATCGCGCGCGCCTCCTCCTCGCCCACGAAGTGGTGGACCAGCCGCTCGATCTCGGTGGGCGACAGGATGGCGGGCGCGCCCGCACCGCCCTTGTCCTCCGCGCGCGCGCCCACGAAGGCGGCGGCCTGGGCCCGGTCGTCCGCGCGCTGCTCGGTCAGGAGGGAGACCAGGACGAAGAGCCCGGTATTGAGGAAGAGGGACCAGAACACGCCGTGGCTGAGCGGATCGAGCCCCTCCAGGCCGAGGAAGGCGGTGGGCCGGAAAGCCCGAGCCCGAAGGGGCCGTCGACGAGGAAGGTCGCCGTCAGCACCCCCTCCTTCCCCAGCGCCGGGATGATGAGCGTGTAGAACCAGATGAAGAAGCCCGCCGAGATCCCGGCGAAGGCGCCCTGGCGGTTCCCGCGCCGCCAGTACAGGCCCGAGGAGGATGGCGGGCGCGCACTGGCTCACCGCCACGAAGGACAGTAGTCCCATCTCCACCAGCAGGAACTGGCCGCGCTCCAGCCGCGCCCACGCCAGACCCAGCGCCACCACGCCCAGCATGGCCAGCCGCGTGTAGAAGAGGGTGATCCAGTAGATGTCCTCCATGCTGCGCCGGCGCAGGAGCATGGGCAGGATCACGTCGTTGGTGATCATCTTGGACAGCGCGAGCGAGTCGACCACGATCATGGCGGTGGCGGCGGAGAAGCCGCCGAGGAACACCACGATCGACATGAGCCGGTTGTCGAAGTGCAGCGGCAGCCGCAGGATGAAGCTGTCCGCCTGCGCGCCCGCCTCCGGGAACACCGGAGAGCCCGGCCAGCGCGATGGGCAGGACGAAGAGGTTGATGAGGAGGAGGTAGAGCGGAAACGACCACGACAGCGTCCGCACGTCGCGCTCCTGCGGCGTTCTGCACCACCAGGACGTGGAACTGGCGGGGCAGGAACATCACCGCCATCATCGAGATCACGAGCATCGCCGCCCAGCGCGAATAGGAGGCGGTGGGGGGCTGGTCGAGGGTGAGGAGCCGCGACCAGCCGGGGTGCGCGGCGGCGCGGCCGAAGAGATCGCCGAAGCCGTCGAAGAGCCCCCAGGTGACGTACACCCCCACGCAGAGGAAGGCCACCAGCTTGACCACGGACTCCACCGCCACCGCGGTCATGAGGCCGGTCTGGTGCTTGGTGAAGTCGAGGTTGCGCGCGCCGAACAGGATGCCGAACAGCGCGAGCGTGCCGGCCACGAGCACGGTGGGGTCGAAGATGTCGAGCACGGACGCATCCCGCATGATCATGGTGAAGGACACCGACACCGCCTTCAGCTGCAGCGCGATGTAGGGGATCATCCCGCCCACCACCAGCAACGCCACCAGCATGCCCAGGGGCGCCGACTTGCCGTAGCGGCTCGAGATGAAGTCCGAGATGGAGGTGATGCGCTGCTCCTTGGCCACCCGCACCAGCTTGCGCAGCAGCACCGGCCACAGGAGCGCGATGCACGCGGGCCCGAGGTAGATGGTGAGGAACTCCAGCCCGCGGTTGGCGGCCAGCCCCACGCTGCCGTAGAAGGTCCACGCGGTGCAGTACACCGAGGCCGCGAGCACGTAGGTGAGCGTGCGGAGCCGGCCGCGGGCCATCCAGCGCGACCCCGTCTCGGCGAGGGTGGCGACCACGAAGAGGAAGACCAGGTAGCCCAGGACGACCCCGAGGAGGCTGCCCTGGGAGAGCCACATCAGGCCGCGTCCTCCGGGCCGCGCGGCCGCCGGGCCTCCAGCACGAGCAGGATCACGATGGCGGCCCACACCCCGAAGAGGTAGAGGACCATGACCGGGATGCCGAGGAAGAGGACGGGGCGATTGGCGATGGACAGGAGCGGCCAGACCAGGCAGGCCCCGAAGAGCAGGAAGCTGGCGACCATGCGCTCCATGGCCCTCATTGGCGTGGCGGGATTATACTCCCTCAGCGGAGGCGGCGGAGGGCCGCCCGGCGGCGGGCCGATGAAGCGGCGCAGCACCAGATCCTGGAAGTCCGCCTCCAGCTCCGCCGCCACCGCGTCGGCCACCTCCTCGGGACTGCCCGCGCGCTCGACGTCGGCATCCTGGCGCCCAGCCCTCCAGGTAGGCCTCGGCCTCGGTGGCCCCCTCGCGCATCGCGAGCGCGTCGATGAGGTCCTGGAAGCGCGGCGTGAGGGGCACGCGTACCGTCCGGCCGTCGCCGTCGGCCTCCACCAGGGACGGGAATGTCCTTCCAGCGGACGATCCGATACCGCGCCATCGCCTATCGGCCCTCCGCGTCGCGCATCATGGCGCCCATTCTATCCAAAACGGCCCCGTTGCCTTGACAAAGCGCGACCCCACCTCTACGCTCGGCCTCGGGAGGATCCTCAATGATCGACGTGAAGACGGCGGATCGGGAGCTCCAGACCTATATCCGCCCGCAGACCTTCCCGGTGGCGATCCGGATGCTCAAGCCCGGCGAGCCCATCCCCGACCGCGCGCGCCGTCCCGCGCGGGACTTCAAGAAGCTCAGCATGTCGTGCCAGGTCATCGACATGTCGCGGCGCCATGGCTGGATGATCGCGCTCACGCGCGAGGACCATATCTGCTCGCTCGGCATCACCGCCATCGGCTTCGACAGGCCCCTGCCCATCTACAACGTGGGCACGCTGTGCGAGGGCATGTACACGGAGACGAAGGAAGCGGGCGCGCGCTCCGAGGCCGCCATCGACAAGTTCGCGCCGGGAGAGTACGAGACCCTGCTGGTGGCGCCGCTGGACCGCGCCACCTTCGAGCCGCATCTCGTGTGCATCTACGCCAATCCCGCCCAGGTGATGCGGCTCACCCAGGCCGCGCTGTGGAAGCGCGGCGGGCGCCTCACCTCCTCCTTCGAGGGGCGCGCGGTCTGCGCCGACATCATCGTCACCACCATGCAGACCGGCGAGGCGCAGGTCATCCTCCCCTGCTCCGGCGACCGCATCTTCGGCCAGACGCAGGATCACGAGATGGCCTTCGCCATCCCGTGGGCGCGGATGGAAGAGATGGTCGAGGGCCTCCGGGGCACGCACAACGGCGGCATCCGGTACCCCATCACCCAGTTCATGGAGTACGAGGCCAAGCTGCCGCCCCGCTACATGGAAGTGAACAAGCTCTGGGACGCCGAGAAGGGCAAGGGCGCGCTGACCAATCGCGACCGCGTGGTGGCCGCCTACAAGCGCTCGTTCTCCGACCGCGTGCCCGTCTATCCCATCGTGGCGTCGTTCGCGGGCACGCTGGACGGGCTCAGCATCGAGGAGTACTGCACCAACCCCGTCAAGGCCATCAACGCGATGATGAACTACTACGAGCGCTACCAGCCCGACGTGGTGCTGGCCTACAACGATCTCGCCAAGGAGGCGGAGGCCTTCGGCTGCGGCGTGAAGTACTCCGACTACGTGGTGCCCTCCATCGAGACCCACGTCCTGGAGGACAAGGCGTCCCTGGCCCGGCTGGTGATGCCCGATCCCTACAAGACCGGGCGGCTGCCCGGCTTTCTCGAGCAGTGCGAGGCGCTGGTCAAGGCCAAGCCGCCCGCGGCCATCGGGGCGGTGGCGGTGGGCCCGTGGACCATCGCCATGCTGCTGCGGAACCCGGAGATGATGCTGCTCGACACCTTCGAGGATCCGCAGTTCATCCACGACCTCATGCGGATCGCCACGGACTTCTCCAAGGTCTGGGGCGACGCCATCGTGAAAACCGGGAATCGGGCTGTCCTACTCGGAGCCCACCGCCTCCATCAGCCTGATCTCGCCCGACAACTACCGCGAGTTCATCGCCCCGTATCACAAGGAGCTGGTGGAGCACTTCAAGGCCAAGAAGGTGGGCGTGACCACTCACATCTGCGGCACCACCTATCCGATCTACGAAGACTTGATCAGGCTGTGGCTTCACCACGATCTCGTTCGATCTAGACCAGCAAGCCGATCCCGGGCTGCACGTGGACCAGCTCACCCGCTTCATGGAGGTGGCCAAGGGACGCGCGGTGGCGATCGGGAACGTGGACGCCACCAAGTTCGAGAAGACGACGCGGGAGGAGATGGAAGCCGACGTGCGGCGCTGCATCGATGCCGCCGCCCGGCACTCCGGCTTCATCCTGTCCACCTCGTGCGAGATTCCGCCGCGATCCAATCCCGAGATCGTGAAGTGGTTCATGGACGCGGCCCACGACTTCGGTCGCTACGAGCGCGTGCTCGGCTGAGCGGGGCGGGCGGCCCCACAGACGAAGGGCGCGGGGGAATCCCCCCGCGCCCTTGTTGTTTACGCTCGAGACCGATCTACCAGCGGAACGGCTTCTTGGACGGCGGCACGCCGTAGGCGCCCCGATCGCCACCACCGCCGCCGGGACCGCGACGACCACCCCCACCGGGCCGGCCGCCCCGACCGCCCCCGCCGCGCGGGCCGCCCCCGCCGCCGCCCGCCGGCCGCGGGTTGGAGACATTCACGGTGAGCTTGCGACCGTCGAGCTCCTTGCCGTTGAGCTCAGCGATGGCGCGCTGCGCCTCCTCGGCGGTGGCCATCTCGACGAAGCCGAAGCCCCGGGATTGTCCCGAGAACTTGTCGGTCACCACCGACGCCGACTCCACCGTCCCGCACTGCGCGAAGTACTCGCGCAGCGTCTCGCTCGTGGTTGAGTAGGACAGACCGCCCACGTACAGTTTTGCAGCCATCTGGATCTCCTTGGGGCGACCGCTCGATTCTGACGCTGGCTCCGCATGGCGGAGACACTGACCGTCGCCAGGGGTGGCGAGTCGAACAACCCGGGGTAGTGTACACCATGGCCCCGGGTCCCGCCACGCGCGAGATCCGTTCTAGCCGCACACCTCACGCAGCTGGGCCGCCGCGTCCCGGCGCGCCGCCTTCGGCTCGGCCGCCCAGTCGATCTTGTCCAGCACGTCCTCGGGAGCGAACGGCTTGGCGAGCACGCGGAAACCCTGGAGCTCGAACTGCACGTGCTCCTCTACCCGCGTTCCCGCCGGCACCGTCACCACCACCGGCACTCCCGGCGCCACCGTCTCGAAGAGCCGGCCCCGATCCGCGCCGGCCAGCCGCAGCGCGCCCGCATCCACCAGCACCGTGGACACCGGCGCCTCCATCATGTAGCGGACACCTTCGCAGAACGTCTCCGCCATCCGGATCGCCACGCCGCGCTCCAGGCAGGGCATCGCCAGGGAGGCGCCGAGCGCCCGGTCTTGATCGATCACGAGAATGCGATTCATGTTGTCCCGTCCTTTCAAGTTTCGAACCGGGGGACAGAATAGCAAGCCTCGTGCCGAAAAGCGCAAGCTCTAGTGGCGTTCGCACTTTCAGCTACTTGCGGCGCGTCGCAGGGTAACGAGGTGACAGAACCGGGCAAGCTACCCGGCATTTCTCGACACTCTGCAGGGGACGGCTGCCGCGTTTCCGGGTTTCAGGTCCGGAGCGTGTCCGACGTGATCCCGTAGCTCAGGAGCTTGCGATAGAGGGTCTTGGGGTCGATGCCCAGCAGCGCCGCCGCCTTGCCGCGGTGGCCAGCCACCTGCTTGAGCGTGGCCACGATATGCTCGCGCTCCATTGCTTCGAGGCTCCCGGCCGCGCTCTCCGAGGCGGCGGCCGCGGGCGCCGGCCCGCCGCCGCACTGGACCTCGGCGGGGAGATCACCGGGCTGCAGCACGTCACCGTTGCCGAGAATGACGCCACGCTGGATGACGTGCTGCAGCTCGCGCACATTCCCCGGCCATGGATAGACCTCGAGGCAGCGCAGGGTTTCCGGGGCGAGCCGCTTCCGCCCGTAGGCGGCGTTCTGCTCGAGGAAGTGCTCGGCGAGCACCCGCACGTCCTCGGGACGCTCCCGCAGCGGGGGCAGCAAGAGCGAGATGGTGTTGATGCGGTAGAAGAGATCCTGGCGGAACTGGCTCTGGCGGATGGCTTCGGCGAGATCGCGGTTGGTGGCGGTCACCAGCCGCATGTCCACCGTGCGACTGCGCGTGCCCCCGACGCGGAAGAACGAGTGCGTCTCCAGCACGCGGAGGAGCTTCACCTGGCTCTCGGGCTCCATCTCGCCGATCTCGTCGAGGAACAGCGTGCCGCCATCGGCCAGCTCGATGAGCCCGAGCTTGGAATTCACCGCGCCCGTGAACGCGCCCTTCTCGTGGCCGAACAGCTCCGACTCCAGGACCTCGCGTGGCAGCGCGCCGCAGTGGATGGCCACGAAGGCCTGCCGCGCCCGGGGCGAGCGCTCGTGGATGGCCCGCGCCACCAGCTCCTTGCCGGTGCCACTCTCGCCCAGCACGAGGACCGCCGAATCGGTGGGCGCCACGCGGTCGACCATCCGCAGGAGCTCCTCCATCCTGGGCGCTGGCGGTGACGATGCCCCCGGCGGGCGCGGCGGGGTCGAGCCGGTCGCGGAGGACCGCGTTCTGGCGGATGAGGCGCCCCTTCTCCGCCGCCTTGCGGATGAGGATGTCCAGCTCCTCGATGCGCGCGGGCTTGGTGAGGTAGTCGTAGGCGCCCAGCTTCATCGCCTCCACCGCGCTCGACACTTCCTGGAAGCCCGTGGTGACGATGACCTGCGGCGCCTCGAGGATCTCCGCCAGTCGACGAAGCACCTCGATGCCCTCCATCTTCGGCATCTTCATGTCGAGGATGAGCACGTCGGGGGGATCGTCGCGCAGCCGGTCCATCGCCACCTCGCCGTCGCCGACGCCCTCCACCGCATGCCCTTTCCGCGAGAGCTCGCGGACCAGCAGCTCGCGGAGGTTGCGCTCGTCGTCGGCTACCAGGACACGGATCTGCGAGGTCATCGGCTGGGCTCTCCGGTGGTGACGGGACTGGTGAGGGGAAGCACCACGCGGAAGGAGGCCCCCGCGCCGGGGCGCGAGTGGACGTCGATGCGGCCGGCGTGGTCGGTGACGATGCCCTGGGCGATGGCCAGGCCGAGCCCGGTGCCCTGGCCGGGCGGCTTGGTGGTGAAGAAGGGATCGAAGAGCCGGGACAGGATCGCCTCGGGAATGCCCGGCCCCATATCGGTGAACTCGATCTCCGCCTCCCCGCCGCGCACCCGCGTGCGGACGGTGAGCCGGCCCCGCCCCTCCATGGCCTCCAGCGCATTGGCGGCGATGCCGAGGAAGACCTGGCGCAGCTGGCCCTCGTTGGCGATCACCGGCGGCAGGGCGGGATCGAGCTCGAAGACCAGCTCGCTGGAGGCGAAGCGAGGCTGATGGCGCAGGAGCTCGAGCGTCCGCTCCACCAGCGCGTTCACGTCGGTGGCCCCCCGCCGGCTGCCCGGATCGCGGACGAAGCGGAGCAGGCTCCCGGTGAACTCCTTGCACCGGTAGGCCTCCTCCTCGATGAGGGCGAGATAGCTCGGGAAGTCGCGGAAGGCGTCCAGCGCGTTGAGCCGCGGATCGCGGGCACGCTCCCGCAGCGCCTCCGCGCAGCCGGCGATGGTGGCCAGCGGATTGTTGATCTCGTGCGCCACTCCCGCCACCAGCCGCCCCGCGGTGGTGAGGCGCTCGGTGAGGAGCATCTGCCGCTCGAGGCGCTTCGGCAGCGTGATGTCCTCGATGAGGAGGATGGCGTGGGTGACGAGGTCGCTGAGGGCCCCGCAAGGGCGCCGCGGTGAGCCGGAACATGCGCGTGTCCGCCGCCACCGTCATCTCCTCCTCGGTTTGATGCACCTCGCCGTCCACGAGCACGCCCTCGAGGAAGCGGCGCACCGCGCCCGCGTTCGCCGCGGGCACGAGGTCGAGGAAGGCGGCATGCGTGGCCGGCTCGCCGGTGAGCACGGTGGCGCCCTCGCGGTTGGCGCTCACCACGGTGAGGGCGCGATCGAGCACATAGAGTCCCAGGGGCAAGGTTTCCAGCACCACCTCCACGAAGCGCTTCTGCTCGTCCAGCTCGCGGGTCCGCTCGGCCACCATGGCCTCCAGCCGCTCCGAGTAGGTCCGCACCGAGCTGAACAGCCGCGCGTGCTCGAAGGCCAGCGCGGCCTGGTCCGCGAAGGCGGTGGCGAGCGCGACCTCGTGGGGCGGGAACCGGTACACGTCGGTGCGGAGCACGGTGAGCGCGCCCACCACGCGTCCTCCCGCCACCAGCGGCGCCACCAGCATGGAGCGCAGACCGCTCGCCTGCGCGGGCTGCGGGTAGCGCACCCGCGGGTCATTCCAGAGGTCCTCGCTCTGCACCGGGCGCCGCTCCGCCACCGCGAGGCCGGTGATGCCTTCTCCCACCTGGAGACGGATCTGCCCCACGCTGGCGGGGCCCTCGTCCAGGCTCGCCACCGATACAAGCTCGCCGCTGGCCTCGTCGAGGGTGAAGATACTGCCCGACTGCGAGCCCAGCACCGCGCGGGCCTGATGGAGAATGACCCGGATGGTTTCTCCGAGGTCGAGGCTCTGACTCACGGCGCGGCCCGCCGCGAGCAGGGCCTCCATCTCGCGCGCGCGCTGCTGGCTTTCCGCGAAGAGCCGCGCGTTCTGGATGGCGATGCCCGCCTGCTCCGCGAAGGCCTCGAGCAGCGTCTCCTCCCGGGATGTGAAGTAGCCCGCCTCGCGGGAATAGGCGGAGATCACCCCGATCACCGCGGCGCCCACCCGCAGCGGCACCGCCAGCATGGCGCGAATCCCCTCCTTCTCGTCGATCACGGCGTCGGCGGTGCGGGGATCCCCGCGGATGTCCTCCACCCGGAACGGCGTGCCGGTGGCGGCCGCCCGCCCGATGATGCCGGCCCCCACCTTCGTTGATAGCGTCCGCCACTCCGCGGTGCGGGAGCCGTGCGCGGCCACGTGCTCGACCGCGGTGCCCTCGGCGTTGAGCAGGCCGATGCCGCAGCCCGCGCTGCCGATCAGCGTGTTCACCGACCGGCTGATGGTGGCGAGCACGGCGGGCAGGTGCAGCCGAGCGCTGATGAGCCGACTCGTCTCGTTGAGCGCCCCCAGGGCCTCCGCGCGACGGACGCGTCTCGGCGTGGAGCCGGGCGTGCTCGATGGCGGAGGCCAGCGGCAGCGCCACCTCGGAGAGGATCTCCACGTCTTCCGCGCTGAAGGCGTGCGGGTCGGAGTGTCCCACGAAGAGGGACCCGATCACCTCGCCCTGGGTGATGAGCGGCGCGAGCACCGCGGACTGGAAGCCGCGGCGCCGGAATCGCTCGCGGCTCACCGGCGGCAGGCGCGGATCGGAGAGATCGTCGATGCGGATGGGCGCGCGCTGGTCGGCCACCCACTGGGCGATGGAGCCCGCGCTGGGGAGGCGCCCGTCGCGCGGCTCCGCGTCGGCATGGTCGTCGGGGCTCACCACGACATCGATCAGGCGGAGCTCATGCCGCTCGCGGTCCAGGAGGCCCACGCCCAGCGAGGAGAACCGGATGAGGCGGGCCACCGCCCGCGCCACCGCCTGGTAGACGCCGGGCAGGTCCAGCGTCGAGCCCGCGAGCGCGGTGACTTCGTTGACGACTTCGAGGCGGCGCGTGCGCTGGTGGAGCTGCCACACCTGCGCCATCGCGAGGCCGAACTCGCGGGGAAAGCCCAGGGGGATGCGGCCGGCGTGCAGGCCGCCACGGCCGCCGGGCCCCAGCAGGACGAAGCGGCCCGTGGGCGCCGCGGGCTCGCCGAGGCTCGCGCGGAGCAGACCGGGGCGCGTCCGGCGGCGCCAGCCCGGCGGGGGCTCGCGGAGCGTCCGAAAGGATACGCCGCGCGCGGGCTCGGCCAGCCGCTCGCCGATCCAGGCCTCGAGGGCCGAGCCCGGCCGCGGCCCCACGGTGACCTGGATGCGGCTGCCGCCGACGGGCGTGAAGAGGAGACCGCCCGCCACCGCGCCGGAATCCTCCACCAGACGGCGGAGCGTCCGGGCGAAGCCGGCCTCCGGCGATGCGGCCCGCCCCAGCGTGGCCAGGAGATCCGGGAACAGCCGCCCGATCTTCATCTCCCGGTCCTCACCGTGCCTACGACGGCGACAGCACGCGGCCGGGCAGGGCGCCGGTGTGCTCGCCGCCCTCGACGACCAGGCGGCCGTTGACGAGGACGTGGCTGACCCCGGCCGCGTATTGATGCGGCGCCTCGTAGGTCGCGCGGTCGATGATCCGCGCCGCGTCAAAGGCGACCACGTCGGCGCGCGCGCCCACCCGGAGCACGCCGCGATCGGCCAGCCCCAGCCGGTCGGCGGGCAGCCCGGTCATCTTCCGCACCGCCTCCGGGAGGGTGATGATCTTCTCGTCGCGCGCGTAGTGGCCGAGGACCCTCGGAAAGGTTCCGTAGCTCCGCGGGTGCGGCTGGCCGGCGGACATCACGCCCTCCACCGCCAGCGACGAGCCGTCGGAGCCGATCATCACCTGCGGGTGCGCGAGAGCGCGGCGGAAGTCGCCCTCGTCGAGCTGAAAGAGGATGACGCTGCCCCTGCCGGCCTCGTCCACGAGGAGGTCCATCGCGGCTTCCAGCGGATCCTGCCCCCGGGCCGCCGCGATCTCCGAGACGCGCCGGCCCTGCGCGTCCGGCCGTGCCGGCGCGTAGGCAATCATCACGTCGTCCCAGCCGATGCCGCGGCTGAGGATGCCCGCGCCGCCGCTGATCTCCGCGCGGATCCGCGCTCGGGAGTCCGGGCTGGTGAGGCGGCCCAGCATCGCCTCGATGCCGCCCTCCAGCACCCAGTCGGGCATGAGCGTGCGGAGCGAGGTGCTGGACGCGACGTACGGGTACACGTCCGCGCGGACGTCGAGCCCCTCCGCGCGCGCGGCGTCGATGAGGGCCAGCGCGTCCTTGACCCGCCCCCAGTGGGCGCGACCCGCCGCCTTGATATGGCTCACCTGCACCGGCAGCCCGCCCTCGCGCCCGACCTGGATGGCCTCGCGGACGGCGGTCCAGCAGGGTGGCGCCCTCGCCGCGGATATGGCTCGCGTAGATGCCGCGCCGGGAGCCGCCGGCGCGCTTCGCGATGCCCACGATCTCGTCGGTGGCGGCGTAGGAGCCGGGGGCGTAGATGAGCCCGGTGGCGAGCCCGGCGGCGCCGTCCGCCATGGACTCGTCCATCAGCCGCTCCATGGTCGCCTGCTCGCGCGCGGTGGGCGGCCGCCGCGCGAAGCCCATGGCCGCCAGCCGCAAGGTGCCGTGGCCGATGAGCTGCACCACGTTCAGCGCGACGCCCTCGTCCTCGTAACGGCGCAGATAGTCCCGGGTGGAGTTCCACGAGAAGTCCATGCCCTCCGGCACGTAGAGGGCAAAGCCCCGCATCTCCGCGCGGAACTCGTCGGACACGGGCGCGGGGGAGAAGCCGCAATTGCCCACCACCTCGGTGGTGACGCCCTGGCGGATCTTGGACTCCGCCCGGCGATTCCCCCACAGCCGCCAGTCCGAATGCGAGTGGATGTCGATGAAGCCGGGCGTCACCGTGAGCCCGGCGACGTCGAGGGTGCGCCCCGCCGGCTCCCGCGCGAGATCGCCCACCGCCTCGATGCGGTCGCCGGTGATGCCCACGTCCGCGCGGCGCGCCGGCGCGCCGGTTCCGTCGAGGACGGTGCCGCCGGCGATCTTGAGGTCAAGCACGGGGCTCCTCCCGGAACGCGAGGATGGACTCGCACCACCCGGCCGCTCCGAGGAGGCGCGCCTCCGCGAAGGCGCTCCCCACCAGCTGCAGCGAGAGCGGCAGGCCGTCCCGCGAAAGCCCGCTCGGCAGCGCGATCGACGGCATGCCCGCATGGCTCCACGGCGCGCAGAAATACGGGTCGCCGGTGGACTCGAGTCCCCGGGGGGCGGGCCCGGGCGCGGTGGGGGTGAGGAGCGCATCGTAGCGGAGCGCGATGGGCGCCATCTCGTCCCGGAACCGGCGGAGGTGACTCCGGGCGGCGAGGAAGTCCACCGCGCGGATGCCCTGCCCGACCGTCAGGGCTTCCCGGATCTTGGGCGGATACTCCTCGGCGAGCCGCGGGAAGTTCGGCGCATGATAGGCGGCGGCCTCGGCGCGCACCACGACCTGCCCGGAATCGTGGAGACCCGCGAAGGACGACGGCAGCAGGACGTCGCTGAGCACGGCGCCGGCCGCGCCCAGGCGCCGCATCACCTCGCTCAGATGCTCGGCGTTCTCGGGCGCGGCCCGCTCGACGAGGGCGCGCAGCACGCCGATGCGCGGGGCGGGCGCGAGGTCGCGCTCGAGGCCGGCCAGGTAGTCGTCCACCGGATACGAAACCGATAGCGGGTCGGCGCGGTCGGGCCCGGCGAGAATCTGGAGCGCGAGCGCGGCGTCCTCCACCGCGCGGGCAAAAATGCCCACGTGGTCATTGCTCCAGGACAGCGGGACGACGCCGGCGGTGCTGATGCGGCCATGGGTGGGCTTGAAGCCCACCACCCCGCAGTAGGCGGCCGGCCGGAGCACCGAGCCCACGGTCTGCGAGCCCAGGGCCAGGGGCGCCATGCGCGCGCCCACCGCCGCCGCGGAGCCCGAGGACGAGCCGCCCGGCGTATGCGCGGGATTCCATGGATTGCCGGTGGGGCTCGGGTCCATGAGGGCGAAGGTGGTGGTGGTCACCTTGCCGAGGATCACGGCGCCGGCCGCGCGCAGGCGCGCCACCGAGGCCGCGTCGGTGTCGGGCTGGCGATGCGCGAAGGCCTTCGCGCCCGCACGGGTCGGCATGCCCGCCACGTCGAAGATGTCCTTGAGGGCCACCGGCACGCCGTGCAGCGGGCCGACGAAGGCGCCCGCGGCGGCCTGGGTCGCGCGCTCGCGCGCCGCCCGCCGCGCGCCCTCGCGGTCGAGGTGGACCCAGGCTTTCACCACGGGCTCGACCTTGTCGATGCGCTCGAGACACGCCTCCGTCCACTCCACGGGATCGAGCTGGCGCGCACGGATCCGGCGCGCGCCTTCAGCCGCGCTCAGGGCCGCGGGAGCGGAAGGTGTCTTGGTATTAATGCAGGGCCTCCAGGACCTCGGCCACCACCTCGAAACGGCCGAAGGACGGCATGAGATACGCGCCCGCGTAGCGGTGGCGCACCTGCGCGAGCAGCTCCTGGCCCATGACGACACCGGCACGGAGCCCGCGCTCGCCCGCCTCGCGCATCCGCGCGCGGACTTCGTCGGGGACGGTGATGCCCGGGACCTCGTTGTGGAGGAACTCGGCATGGCGCGAGGAGTGCAGCGGCAGGAGCCCCACCACCACGGGGACCGGGGAGCGCGCGCGCGCGAAGAAGCGGTCCAGCACCTCGAGATCGTAGACGGGCTGGGTCTGCACCCAGCGCGCCCCCGCCTCCACCTTGGCCAGAAAACGTTCCATTTCCCGAGAAGACTCGGCGGCGGCGGGGTTCAGTGCCGCGCCCACGCAGAAGGCGGTGGGCTCGCCCACGGAGTTGCCGGTGGCGTCGAGCCCCGCGTTCATGCTCGCGAGCACGCGGATGAGGCCGATGGCGTCCACGTCGAAGACGGCGGTGGCATTGACGTAGTCGCCGGTGCGCGGCGGATCGCCGGTCATGGCCAGGATGTTCCGGATGTCCATGGCGTGCGCGCCCAGGAGATCGGCCTGGATGCCCATGAGGTTCCGATCGCGACAGGTGAAGTGCATGTTGATGTCGAGCCCGGTGGCTTCGCGGACCAGGATGGCGGTGGGGAGCACGGACATCCGCACGCGGCCCAGGGAGCCGTCGTTGATGTCCACGATCTCCACCCCGCGCTCCCTGAGGAGCTTGGCTCCCTGCACCAGCTTCTCGATATTGTGGCCGCGCGGCGGATCGAGCTCCACCGACACCACGAACTCGCCCGCCTCCAGCCTGCGCGCAAGCAGGGTGGGCGGCAGCGCGGTGGTCAGGCCGGCGGCGGCGGCGGCTTCCACGCCGGCGCGCGCCGCCCGCACCGGCGGCGCGGCCGCGCGCTGGGGCGCGTGACGGTCCACCGCCTCGCGCATGGCCCGCACGTGCTGGGGCGTGGTGCCGCAGCAGCCACCGACCATGCGGGCCCCCGCCGCGATCATGCGCGCGGCATAGTCCGCCATGTAGGCCGGCGAGGAGAGGTACATGAGCCGCTCGCCCACGCGGCTGGGCAGACCGGCATTGGGCTGGATGACCAGGGGCAGGCCCCCCGCTTCCGGCAGCATGGCCTCGAGCACGTCGTAGAGCACGCTGGAGCCCACCGAGCAGTTGGCGCCCAGGGCCTGCACGGGCAGCGCGTGGAGCGCGCGCGCCACCTCCACGGGGCTCCGGCCGAGAAAGGTGACGTGCTCCTCGGTGAAGGCCAGCGTGGTCACGATGGGCAGGTCGCTGATGGCACGCACCGCCTCCACCGCGAGCCGCACCTCCACCAGGTCGGACATGGTCTCGATGACGAAGCCGTCGACCCCGCCCTCGAGGAGCCCCTCCGCCTGCTCGCGGAAGGCGGCGCGCGCCTCCTCCGGCTCGATGGAGCCGAGGGGGGCCAGATACTTGCCCAGCGGGCCGATGGAGCCGAGGACGAAGACGTCCCGGCCCATGCTCTCGCGGACGTCGCGCGCGAGCTTCACCCCGCGGAGATTGATCTCCCGCACGCTCGCCGCCATCCCGTGCACGCCCAGCTTGAACCGGTTGGCTCCGAAGGTATTGGTCTGGATGCAGTCGGCGCCGGCCGCGATGTACTCGGCATGGATGCCCTGCACCATCTTCGGCTCGTTGACGTTGAGCACGTCGAAGCAGGCATCCAGCGACACCCCGCGCGCGTAGAGCACGGTGCCCATGGCGCCATCGGAAAGGAGCGGCCGCTCCTGGAGCCGCGTGAGGAAGGGCGCCGCCACAATCAGGCTCCCGCCGCGCGTGCCGCGCCGGCGCCGCGGGCGCGCTCGGCCAGCAATAGCAGGACCCGCGCCGCTACCTGATCGGGCCCGAGCGCGCTGGTGTCCACGGTGAGGTCGGCCCGGCGGTAGAAGGGCTCGCGGGCCCGGTAGAGCGCTTCCACATCCGCGCGCGTGCGGCCGGCCAGCATGGGCCGCTCGCCCGCGCGCTGGGCGCGAGCGTAGAGGCTTGCGAAATCGCCCCCCAGCCACACCACCGTGCCCAGTTGCCGCAGCGCCTCCGGCATGCCGTCACGGCAGGGCAGCCCGCCGCCGGTAGCGATGACGTCGCCCCGCTTGAGCGCGAGCAGCCGCACCGCCTCGGTTTCGGCGTCGCGGAAATAGTCCTCCCCGCGGGTGGCGAAGATGGTCGCGATCGAGCACCCCTCGCGGGCGACGATCATGTCGTCGGTCTCGACGAAGCACCGGCCGAGACGGCGGGCGAGCAGCCGCCCCACCGAGGACTTCCCGGCCCCCATGAACCCCACGAGGATGACATTGTCTGCCATGTTCCAGCCATCCTAGCAGATTCGTGCCGGACCCCGGCGCGCCCGGGCGGCCTCGTCCTCCACCCAGGCGCGGCGCCGCGCGCCCTCGAATTGGCGAATGAAGACGGCGGCCGACCGGATCATGCCCCCTCAGCCTCGGCGCGGTTCATGGGCTCGACGTAGAGCGTCCGGACGACCTCCCACACGCCGGCGAGCACGGGAATGGCGACCAGCGCGCCCACCACGCCGGCGAGCTGGGCGCCGGCGAGAATGGCGAGCAGCACCGCCACCGGGTGCAGGCCGGTGGCGCGTCCCACGAACTGCGGAACGAGCACCTTGCCCTCCACGAGATTCGTGCCCCAGAAGAGCAGGCCCGTCCAGACTCCCAGCATCGGGGAGATATTGACCGCGCTCACGATGCCCAGCACCGCCGCCGCCGGCGAGCCGAGAAAGGGCACCACGTTCAGGACGAAGGCTATGCCCCCGATGAGCAACCAGTACGGAACTCCCAGCAGCGCCAGCCCCACCGCGATCATCGTCCCCACGCAGAGACTCACCACCAGCTGCCCGCGCACGTAGCCGCCCATCACGGCGAGCACGCGCGGGGCGAGCGCGAGGGCGTGCGCGCGGGGGCGGGGCGGGAGCATTCGCGCGAGGGAAAATCCGATGCGCTCGGCGTCCAGCACCAGGTAGGCGGCCAGCACCAGCACGAGGAAGAAGCCCACCACCGCGCCGAGCACGCCCGCCGTGGCGCGCAGCGTATTCTCGAGGAGCACCTGCCCCACCTTCTGGAGGCCGTCCCCCCCACGGTCGTCGGGGGAAGGGGCAGGTCCCAGCGGGCCACCCACGCGAGCACCCGCCGCGTCAGCCCGCGGGCGTTCTCGAGGTGCGCGGGCAGCTGCTCCACGAACTCCCGGGTCTGCTCGGCGAGGGCGGGGACGAGGAAGCGCCCCAGCACCGCGAGCACCAGCGCAAACCCCGCGTAGACTGCGATCACGGTCGCCAGGCGCGGGATGCGCCGCTGGTCACCCCAACGGGCGGCGGGCAGGATGGCGGCGGCGAGGATGACCGCGGTGAGCAGGACCATCCAGAGCTGCCAGGTCTGAACAAGCACCCAGGCGGCGAAGACGGCGAGCGCGACACGCCCGATGGTGCTCCAGGGCAACGGGGTCACCGGCGCACCGTGGCGACGGCGGGCGCGCGCCGGTACGCGCAGTCGCGCAGCCAGCAGCGACGACACTGGGTGAAATAGTGGTCCACGCGCGCCTCGGGCCCGATCCCCACCAGGAGCGAGATGGTCTTGCCCGGCGTCATGAAGCACGCCTCGTTGAGGCGGACGCCGATGGGCGCCCCGTCGCAGAGCCGGAACAGCGCGCGCTGCTCCGCGGTATCCCAGCCGGCATAGCCCGGGCTGATGCGGTTGGTGACCATGAGCCGCTCGCCGATGCCGACCTGGCAGAGGAGATCGTTCACGTACTCGGCCAGGCTCTCCACCGCTGCCGAACCCACGCTGTCGAGCATGACCGCCAGCGGGAACTCGCGCGCGTCGAAGAGCGTGCGCACGCGCTCCTCGATGGCATCGCCCACCGTGCAGATCGCCGCGCCCACTGCGGTGAGCGGGCCCCAGAGCCGGTCGATCTCGGGAATGTGCAGCGCCTGCCCGCCGGCCTCGATGAGATCGGGCCCCTGCCCCGTCACCGCGCTGGCCCGATAGACCACCCGCGGCGACATGAGGCGCTCGCCGATCGGCGAGCGCCTCGTCGAAGATGGCGCGCACCTCGGCGGTGGGCACGTCGATGCCCTTCTTGTAGCCCTGGAAGCGCAGGACCTCGTCGGGATCGACGCGGAGAGGGAGCCCGTCGAGCACGACGGGACCGGGGGCCAGAACGGACGGCGGACCGCTCACCGCTTCCGGCGGGCGCGCGCCACCTCGGCGATGAGCCGGATGTGCTCGGGGCCGGAGCCGCAGCAGGCTCCCACGATATTGCAGCCCACGTCGAGCAGCGCCGGATAGTCCTTGGCCATCTCCTCCGGTCCGAGCTCGTAGGTGGTGACGTCGCCCTTGGTGATGGGCAGCCCGGCGTTGGGATAGGCGATGAGGGGCGCGTCGGTGACTGCGCGCATCTCGCGAATGATGGTGATGGCGCGATCGGGCCCGCGGCCGCAGTTCATGCCCACGATGTCGGCGCCCGCGGCGAGGAGGGTCCTGGCCACCTCGGCCGGGCTCTCGCCCCACATGGTGCGATCGCGGTCGTGCTGCTCCTCGTACTGGAAGAACATCGTGGCCATCACGGGCAGATCCGCTACCGCCTTGCAGGCGGCGATGGCGGCGGTGGCCTCCTGCGGGAACATCATGGTCTCGACGGCGAAGATGTCCACGCCGCCCTCGGCCAGCGCCTCCGCCTGCTCGGTGAAGGTCTCCAGATACTGCTCGTCGCTGGCGATATTGTCGCCCACCCCGTAGTCGGCGGGGACGCAGGAGGTCGGTCCGATGGAGCCCGCCACCCAGCGGCCGGGCGGGCACACCGCGCGCGCCAGCCGCGCGCCCTTGACGTTCAGCTCGCGAGTGCGGTCGCCGATCCGGTACTCGTTGAGCTTGAGGCGGGACCCGCCGAAGGTATTGGTCTCGACGAAGTCGGAGCCCGCGTCGAAGTAGCCCTTGTGGATGCCGCGCACCACGTCGGCATGCGAGTCGTTCCACACCTCCGGGCAGGCGCCGTTGAGAAGGCCGGCGTCGAAGAGCGCGGTCCCGTAGCCGCCGTCGAAGACGAGGAGCTCACCGGCCTGGACGCGCCTGACGATCTCCCAGCCCGGAGATCTGGTCATACGGCGGCGGGCACGCCGAGCAGTTCTTTGGCGCGGACGACGGCGATGGTGGAGTCCCGGGCGTAGCCGTCGGCGCCGATCTCGTCGGCATAAGCCTGGCTCACCGGGGCGCCGCCGATCATCACCTTGACCCGCTCGCGGTGCCCGGCCTTGGTCAGGGCGTCGATGGTGCGCTTCATGGCCGGCATGGTCGTGGTCATGAGCGCGGAGATCCCCACGATCTGGGCCCCGTGCTCCTCGACGGCGGCGACGAACTTCTCGGGGGACACGTCACGCCCGAGATTGATCACCTTGAAGCCGGCCCCCTCCAGCATCATGGCCACCAGGTTCTTGCCGATGTCGTGGAGATCGCCCTGCGCGGTGCCGATCACGATCACGCCCAGGTCCTGCTGCTCGCGCGCGGCGGCGGTGATGAGGGGCTTGAGGAGGTCGAGCCCGGCGTACATCGCGCGCGCGGAGAGGAGCACCTGGGGCACGTAGTATTCGTTGCGCCGAAACTTCTCCCCCACCACGTCCATGCCGGGAATGAGCCCCCTGAAGATGAGCTCCTTCGGGTCCATCGACAACGCCAGGCCATCGTGAGTCTTCTTCGCCACCGTATCCTTGTCCCCGAGAATCAGGGCGCGCGACATCATGGGAAAGTCGAAGTCGCCGGGGGAATCGCAAACTCGCCCACGCTACTCCGCCGCCGGCGGCAAGAGTGACCCCGGCGATGCGTTCATCCTCGCCGATCTGCTGCGGACCGATGGCCATCGCTTCCGGCCGCGGCGGCCGCCCTCGGACGACACGCGTGCCCTGCGCGCCCTCGTACGCGGTCGGGACGATCTCGTCGCCCAGCGCGTCGCCCTCGCCAATCAGCTCCGCGCCTTGCTCGAGCGGTTCTGGCCCGGGGCCGCCGCCATCTTCGCCGACGTCGACTCGCCCATCGCCCTGGCCTTCCTCAGTCGCTATCCCACCCCCCACAGCGCCGCGCGCCTGGGTGAAAAACGCCTCGCCCAGTTCCTCGGCCAACACGCCTACTGTGGCCGGCGGCCGGCGGCCGACCTGCTCGCCCGCCTCCGCGCCGCCCCCGCGAGCCAGGTCGGTGAGGCAGAAGCCGAGGCCAGCGGCGACGTCGTCCGCGCGCTCGTCGCCGTCCTCACCCCGCTCGGGGCACACCTCCAGCAACTCTCCGCGGCCATCACCGCCGCGCTGCCCCAGCATCCCGACGGGCCGCTGGTGCAGAGCTTGCCGCGCAGCGGCGCCGTCAACGCCGCGCAGATCCTCGCCGAGCTCGGGGACGACCGCGCGCGCTTCCCCACCGCCGAGCAGTTCGCCGCCGAGGGCGGCTTGGCTCCCGTCACGCATGCGTCCGGCAAACATCACGCCGTCGTCTTCCGCTGGGCCTGCAATAAGCGGCTGCGCCGAGCCCTGACCACCTTCGCCGATAATTCCCGTCACGCCTCGCAGTGGGCCGCCGGGGTCTACGAGCACGCGCGAGCTCGCGGATGCCGACACCCCATGCGATCCGGATCCTCGCCCGCGCCTGGGCTCGCATCCTCTGGCGCTGCTGGCAGGACCGCACCCCGTACGACGTCGCGCGCCATCGCGCCGCCCAGGCCCTCGCCGCCGCGTGACGTGCCGAAGGTTGACACAGGATGTCTCATGCGCGGTTCTGGATACCTCCGGTCCTGGCGGTGGGATAGCCGGCGCGCGTCCACATGCCCATGCCGCCGGCGACATTGTGCCAGCGCGCGACCACTCCCTCGCGGGCGAGCGCGCTGATGACGAGGCTGGAGCGGAGCCCGCCCGCACAGACCACCGCGGTGGGACGGCCGGTCGGCAGCTCGGCGAGCCGCCGCACCGCCTCGCCCATGGGGAGATGGATCGCGCCCTCGATATGCCCCTCGTCCCACTCGAAGGGCTCGCGAACGTCGACGATGAGGAGATCCGCCTGCTCCTCCTTCATGGTCGCGAGATCGTGGACGCTGATCTGCGGCACCTGGCTCACCGGAAGTCCCTGGCTCTTCCAGTCGCCCATACCCCACTGCAGATGCCCCGCGATCTCGTCGAGCCCGATACGCCCCAGGCCCTGCACGGCGCGGGTGAGATCGGTCGGGCCGCCGGCAACCAGCACCAGCGGGCGATCAGCGGGCGCGAACAATCCCACACGGTTCGCGAACTGCGGGCTGTCGATCCAGACATTGAGGGCCCCGGGAAGGTGGCCTTCGCCAAATTCCGCCGCGGTGCGGATGTCCACCACGGTGGCGCCCTTGTCCACCAGCTCGCGCACCTGCGCCGCCGAGAGTGCCCGCGGGTCACCCGACAGGGGCAGCGCGCGCGACCGGTTACGGGCGATGATGCGGTCGAAATTCGGCGGCTTGGCGGGCAGCCCCGTCATGAGGGCCCGGACGAAGGCGGCTTCGTCGCCGGCGCTCAGCGCGAGGTTGAAGCGTCGCTCGAAGCCGATGGTGGTGGAGGTCTTGCTCGACATGGCGCGCCCGCAGGCCGAGCCAGCGCCGTGCGCGGGATACACCTCCACGCTGTCGGGCAACGTGAGGAGACGGCGGGTCAGGCTCTGATAGAGCGTGGCCGCCGCGCGCTCGCCGCCGAAGTCGGGGCGGCCCACATCGCCCACGAACAGGGTATCGCCGGTGAGCACAAACCAGGGCTCCGCGCCGCGGCTCCGGTCGGTCACGAGGAGCGCGACGCTCTCCGGGGTATGGCCCGGCGTGTGGAGCACGCGGAAGGCCACGTTGCCGATGACGATCTCTCCGCCATCTTCGATCGGTGTGGTGGGGAAGGCCGCGTCGGCGGCCGGATGCATGAGGATGCGGGCGCCGGTCTTGCCCGCCAGTGCCTGGTTCCCCGAGATGTGGTCGGCGTGGAGATGGGTGTCGATGACGTGGGTCACGGTGAGGCCCTTGCGCCGGGCCAGCGCCACGTACTCATCCACGCGGTCACGCGCCGGGTCCACCACGGCCGCCTCCCCCGCCTGGCTACAGCCAATCAGATACGAGAGGCAGCCGGCCTCCTCGCTGAGAATCTGCTGAAAAATCATCGGGTGAATTGTCCCACAGGGCTCCGGCAGGGCGCAAGGCCGGACGCTCAACCTCCATAGGAACTTGACCGGGCCTTGCCTGTTACACTAGAGTTTGCCAAATCTACCGGCAGCTAAGGGGGAGGACGGGCGAGGTCGAATGCGGCTCAAGGTGCTCGGGGCCTACGGCAGTGACGGGCAGGGCCAGCGGCCTTCGGCCTTCCTCGTCGACGACCACGTCTTGGTGGACGCCGGCACCGTCGGCGGCGCGCTGTCCGTTCCCGAGCAGATCGTCATCACCCACGCCCTGCTGAGCCATGCCCACCTCGACCATACCGTGGGCCTGGCCTTCCTCGCCGACACCCTGGCCATGGTCGCTCCAGAGCGCTCGGTCACGGCGTGCAGCATCGCCCCCGTCATCGAGACGCTCCGCACCCACGTCTTCAACGACTCGCTCTGGCCGGACTTCATGGCCATTCCCAACCGCAGCGCGCCCGTGCTGAAGCTGCGCGAGCTGCCGGAGGAAGGCGAGGCGCGGGTGGGCGAGCTATGGGTAACGCCCGTGCTGGTGGATCACACCATTCCCACCACGGGCTTCATCGTCCACGACGGCGAGACGGGGTTCGTCTACTCTGGCGACACGGGGCCGACGACGCGCCTGTGGCAGGTGGCCCGGGAGATGCGCGGGCTCAAGGCCCTCGTGGTAGAGACGGCCTTCCCCAATCGGCTGGACGCCCTTGCGCGCGCCTCTGGGCATCTCACCCCGGCGAAGCTCCGCGAGGAGATGAAAAAGATGCCGGCCGATCTCCCGATCTGGGTCTTCCACGTCAAGCCACAGCTCTACGAGGAAACCGCGGAAGAGCTGGCCCAGATCGACCCCGCCCGCATTCACATCCTCGAGCAGGGCAAGACCTACACCTTCTAGCCCTTACTGGGCGCCCCCCTGCAGCGCCGTCAGGACGCGTCGATCAGACGGCTCAAGGATTCCCGGAATGGAAAGAGGCTAAATATGCCTCCCGTATGGATGAAACAGACGCGTTGGCCCAGCGCCTTTGGATCCTTCTCGAGCGTGGTGATGAGGCCCGTAAACGCCTTCGCCGTGTAGACCGGATCCAGCACGATACCCTCTTCACGGGCCAGCCGCACTATGGTCGCCAGCTCGGCATCACCCACCGAGGACCGCCCCACGCCCTGATAGCCGTCTATCAGATGGAAGGTTTTCGGCACGTCGATGGCGAAGCCGAACCGCTGGATCGCCTTCACCATGGTCCGCCCGATATGGTCGCGCACCTTGGCCGCGGACCAGGCGATGGGGATGCCGACGATCTCACCCGGCAGGCCGGCCAGCTGCTTGCCCATGAGCATGCCGCTCTGGCTGCCGCCGCTGTACACGGAAATCACCACCGAGTCGAAGCGTGGCGCCCCGTGATTGATCTGGTCGGCCAGCTCCACGGCGCACTCGAGATAGCCCAAGGCCCCCACCTCGTTGGACCCGCTTTCCGGGATCACATAGGGCCGGTGGCCTCGCGCGACCACCTCGGTGGCGAGCTCCGCCATCACCTCGTCCACGCGCTCCCACTGCGCGTCGGAAAGATAGCGCACCTCCGCCCCCAGCAGCCGGTCGAGCAAGAGGTTGCCGTCATAGGCGTCCGGACGGCTCCCCTTCACCGCGAGAATGGCGTTCATGCCCAGCCGGGCCGCGACCGCGGATACGGCACGGCAGCAGTTGGATTGCAGCGTGCCGCAGGTGATGAGGGTGTCCGCTCCCTGGGCGAGCGCCTCGCCCACGAGGAACTCGAGCTTGCGCACCTTGTTGCCGGACTCCAGGAGCCCGGTGAGGTCGTCCCGCTTGACGTAGAGCTCGACGCCCAGCCGGCGCGAGAGCCGATCGAGCTTGAGGATGGGCGTGGGCGCCAGCGCGAGGGGAATCCGGGGAGGCGCGGCCGGCATGAATTCATCGTAGCACCCTCTCCGCTGCGCGCGGAGGGTTCAGGTCAGGGCTGGCAGGCGGGGCACCAGTAGGTAGACCGGTCGCGGAGGGACTCCATCTGGATCCTGGCGCCGCAGCGCGGGCAGGGCTTGCGCGCCCGATGGTGGACGCGGAAGAAGTCGCGCTTGGGCTCGCCGCGGAGCGGCCCCGTCCCGATCAGCTCCCGGAGCGCCGCGGTGGCAGCCGCCAGCGTGGTCGCGGTGGCAGCGTGGACCCGCGAGATCTCCTCGGCCGTCATGAGGGAGCCCGTGCGGCGTGGCTTGACGCGCGCCGCCCAGAGGATCTCGTCGGCGTAGGCATTGCCGAGGCCCGCGATGAGCCGCTGGTCGCAGAGCACCGTCTTGATCGGCCAGAGCTTGTTCCGGGCGCAGAGGGCTCCGAGCGCCGCCACCGTGAAGGTAGACGCCAGCGGGTCCAGGCCCCCACGCTCCTTGCGGTCGAGCCCCACCCACATCTTGGCATCACCGGGCTTGAGGAGATCGAAGTGGCGATCGGAGAAGACCAGCCGCGCGCCGTCGTCTCGCTGAAGCGTGAGCACGGGAAGCGGCGGGCGCGGGGCCGCGCCCCTGGCATCGGGGGGGAGCCAGAACGGCTCGCCGCCCAACATGAGGTGCACGTCGATCCGGTTTCCAGTGGCGAGGTCGAACGCGAGGGTCTTGCCGCGGCGGCCGACCGCCGTCACGCGACACCCCGTCACGGCGATCAGGAAAGGCTCGGGCCCCACGCTCCGGAGCACGCGCAGCTCGTGGACCTCCACCGAGCGAATCGCGCGCCCGACCAGGAGGGGCGCCAGCGCCTCGGCATAGACGGTCAGCTCGGGCAGCTCGGCCATGACTCTTACTCAGCCCGCGGCGCGTGAGCAGCGGGCTAGGAGGCGTGGTCCTTCTTGAGCGTGGCGGCGATGGGGGCGAAGTCGTAGGCGGGAAAGACCTGATAGCGGAAGGCGCCCCAGGCCTTCCCCTCCATGTAGCGGTTGAGATTGCGGAGCTTGTCCGGCTCGACCCGCAGGGTGATGACGAAGCCGAAGGACATCGCCACCACCCACGAGACCAGCTCCGAGCCCTCGGGCGGAAAATCGCGGTAGAACCCGGTCTTCCGCAGGTGCGCCATGATCTCGTCGAGGGTCTTTCCCTGATCGTGGTGGAGCAGCACGGTCACCAGCACGCGGTTGTCGTCAGGCATCGGGCGCCTCCCGGGAGGGAACTCTGGCGTGCGGCGCGCGGATTGTCAATAATGCCGCGTGACTCGGGACCCGGAGACTCTGGCGAACCCGCGGCTCTGGATCGCCTTCGCCAGCATGCTCCTCGTCTCGGGGATCACTAACGTCTTCCCCGTCTTCTTCCCCGCCCTCCTCAGCGAGTTCGGCGGCTCACGCGGCGCCACCGCCTTCACGGTGTCACTCTGCTGGATCGGCGGGGCCGTGTTCGGGCCGCTCGCCGGCTATCTCGTGGCGCGCGGGAACCCGCGGGCGGTGGTGGCGGTCGGCCTCAGCGCCGCCGCGCTGGGCATGCTCGGGGGCGCGCTGGCGCCCCGTTTGCCGGTGTTCATCCTCACGCTCGGCGTGGGCGCCGGCATCGGTATCGGGCTCACGGGCATCGTCACCCAGGCGGCCCTGCTGGCCGACGTCTACGTGCGCCGCCGGGGCCTCGCCATGGGCATCGCGTTCTCGGGGTCCATGGCGGGCTATGCGGTGGCGCCTCTCGTCCACTGGACCATCGAGCAGGCCGGCTGGCGGGTGGCGCTGGCCGCGTACGGCGTCGCGGTGGCGGGGCTGCTCCCGCTCGTCTGGCGCTTCCTGCCCGCGCGCCTCGAAAGCGCGCGGGCCGCCGCGACGGCCACCGCCGCCGACGGCCAACCGAGCGTCCGACGCATCGTCACGTCCGCGCCGTTCCTCATGCTCTTCGTCTGCTTCACCAGCCCGCCGTTTTTCGGGTATCTCGCCACCACCCAGCACGCGCTCTACTTCGCCGCGCGCGGCTTCAGCGCGGAGGAGGCGTCCCTGATGCTGGCGATGGGCGGGGTGCTGTCCGTCAGCGGGCGCATGCTCTCGGGCGTGGCCGCCGATCGGTTCGGCGCCCCCACTGCCGGCTTCCTCTCCTTCGGGCTCTCGCTCACCGGCATGCTATGCCTGTTCGGGCTCGAGCTCTGGCCGCTTCGCGTCCTTGCCTACGCCTATGTGCTCTTCATCTTCCTGCCGCTGGGCAGCCGGGCCACCATCGTCTCCGTGCTGCTGAGCCGGCTCACGCCGCCCAGACACTACGGCGTCATCTTCGGCATTCTGGGCATCGGGAACAACCTGGGAGCGGCGATGGGCCCGTGGATGTCGGGCGCGCTGTTCGACCGGACGGGGTCCTACCTCGTGATCTATCTCTGGGGCGCGGGGATCGGGCTGCTCGGGCTCGTCACCCTCGCCGCCTTCGTGCTCATGACGCGCGAAACCAGTCGATCAATCGCTACCCGACCTTGGTGACAAAGCTCGCGTAGCGGTCTAGCAGGGGAAGCACCGTGTCACGTCCGGCAGACGGCAAGGTGAAGATGGCGCGCGCGACGCCCTGGTCCCGCCACATGGCCAGCTTGGCCTCGTCGGGCTTCGCTCCGAAGAGCGACACCGTGACCGTGGCCGGATCGCGCCCCAGCTTGGCGGCCCGGGCGCGGAGATCGGCCAGGCCCTCGTCGATGGGCTCGCGGCTGCTGATGGGCATCCAGTGCCCGTCGAACTCCGCCGCGCGCTGGCGTGCATGCGGGCCGGTGCCCCCCATCAGGATGGGCGGGTACGGCTTCTGCACCGGCTTGGGAAAGGACCAGAGCCGTTCGAAGTTGACGTGCTTGCCGTGGTACTCGGCCTCGTCGCGCTCCCAGATGGCCTTCATCGCGGCGACGCGCTCGCGCAGCACTTTCCACCGGGTGGCGAAGTCGGTCCCGTGATGTCCCATCTCTTCCGCGTTCCAGCCGCCTCCCACGCCGAACAGCACCCGGCCGCGCGAGAGCCAGTCCAGGCTGGCCACTTCCTTGGCGAGCGTGATGGGATCCCGCTCGATGACGAGGCAGATGCCGGTGCCGAGCTTGATACGGCTCGTCACCGATGCCGCCGCCCCCAGCGCCACGAAGGGATCCAGGGTATGCCAGTAGTCGCGCGGCAGTGGACCTCCGCCCGGCCAGGGGCTTTGCCGGCTGGCGGGAATGTGGGTGTGCTCCGGCACCCAGAAGGACTCGAAGCCGCGGTCCTCGAGGGCCCGCGCGAGCTCGTCGGGACGGATGGAGTAGTCGGTGGCGAAGATGTAGCAACCGTATTTCATGGTCGGGCCCTTTCGGGGATGCGGGTTCGATCGGTCGGGGTCCCGGAAGCGGCGCCCATTATACGCCGCGGGCCTCCAATTCCTTGGCGCGCGGCGGGGGCCGTACTACGCTGTCCGCGTGGGCTGCGGCCCGGACGCGGCCGGCCCGGAGGGAGATCACACATGAGGAACAGATGGATGCTCGTGGGGATGGTGATCCTCGCGCTGGCCCTGCCGGGTTGGGCCGGGGCCGAATCACCGGATGGGCTCGATGCCGCGACCGGCCAGGTCAAGGCGGGAGCCAGCATGGTCGGGGCGGGCCAGATATGGGACGGCGCCGGTGAGGTGACCAAGGGCGTCGGCAGCACCATAGTCGAGGGCACCAAGGCCACGGGGCGTCAGCTGAGCCGCGCCGGAGAGATCGCCGGCTACGGCATCCGGACGGGGTGGAACACCAGCTTCGACGCCGTGGTGGACGTGACCGACGCCACCGTCGGCTTCTTCAAAAGCCTCGTCGTCTTCTAGCCGTCCCTCAGCGCGGCGGGCGGGCCAGGTAGGCAGAGAGGGCGGTGGCCTCGCGCTCCTGGAACCGCACCGCCACGCGGAGCTGCTCCAGGTACTGCTCGAGCGTCTTCCCGCCCAGCGAGATCTTGTTACGCTCGAAGAAGTCCCGCACGTCGCGCTCCCACTCCGGGCTCACCAGGGTCGTCACGCCCTCGTAGAGGCGCCGGTAGGCGCTGCCCGGGTACTGCCGGGCCATCGCTTCCCAGTGCTCCTTGACGAAATCCCAGGCCAGCGCGCGCGCGTACACCGAGCCCAGCATGGACCGAACGAGGAAGGGCGCGTCCTGGCTCCGCACCTCCCCGTTGAGGGTCCGCTCGAGCGTCTGCTTGATGAGCGCGGGCTCGCGGAAGGCGCCCAGCGCGTAGAGGTAGCGCTGCTCCTCCTGCGGGTTCCGCGCATTGCGGAAGCGCTGGTCGAAGTCCGCATACTCGCGCTCCCCGCCGGTGGAGGCGACAATGGCGATGACCGCGGGCAGGACATTGGGATCCAGCGCGGTCTCGTCCTCGCCGTAGCGCGTCCACATCGCGCGCGCCTGCACCTGCGTCTCCTCGTCATTGCCGAGCGTGCCGAGGACCCGGAGGAGGTCACCGCGTAGCTGCCGGACGAGCTCGCTCTCGCCCGCCTCGCGGTCCCAGCCCAGCCGCTCCGCGGCAAGGCCGACCCGATGGCGCACGAAGGCCTCGAGGCCGGGCCGGGCGCTCTCGGGAAGCACCCGGTTGAGGAAACCGAACGAGCCGGTCAGCACCATCCAGACATTGCGGTCCCGCTCCTCGCGGAAGCGCCCGGTGAGCTCGAGGTACTCCACCGCGGGCACGAAACCGGCCTGGGACAGCGCGAAGGCGTCGCTCGCCACGTTGAAGCGGTCGATGGGGGACACCTTGGCCACCGAGCGGGCCAGCTTTCTGAGCATCGGAAGGGCGTATCCGACCCGGAAGAAGCCATGGCCGCCCGTATTGGCGAGCACCCACTCCGGCGCCGCCGGCAGCTCCACCGCGCGTCTCCGCCTCCCCGAGCAGCAGGCGCTTGTCGACCCACCCGCCCTTCACCGAGGCTCGCAGCGCGATGGGGATGCGCCAGCGCTCGTCGGGCGCTCCCTCGGCACCGAGATAAGTGAAGCGCCGTTGCGACAGCTTGACCCCCGCCCCGTCGGCCTCAACGGACACCAGCGGATAGCCCGGCTGGAATATCCAGGCGTCCATGATCTCGGGGATGGGCAGGCCCGAGGCCTTGCCCAGCGCCTTCCAGAGATCGGTGGTCTCGGCATTGCCGTAGCGGTGGTTCTCTAAATAGCGACGGACGCCGTCGCGGAACACGGCGGGACCGATGGACTGCTCGAGCATGCGGAGCACGCCGGCGCCCTTCTCGTAGGTGAGGAGGTCGAACATCGCCTCGCAGTCCCGCGGGGCCCGCACCTCGAACTCGATCGGCCGCGTGGACAGGAGCCCGTCCACGCCCATCGCCGCCGAGCGGGAGACGCCGAAGTTCACCCAGCGCTCCCACTCCGGCTTCCAGGCGTCCACCGCGAGCATCTCCATGAAGGTCGCGAAGGCCTCGTTGAGCCAGATGCCGTTCCACCACACCATGGTCACGAGATCGCCGAACCACATGTGGGCCAGCTCGTGGGCCACCACGTCGGCCACGCGCTCCAGCTCGGAGTGCGAGGCCGCCGTCTCGTCCACCAGGAGCGCGGTCTCGCGGAATGTGATGGCGCCGAGATTCTCCATGGCCCCCGCCGCGAAGTCCGGAATGGCGAGGAGGTCCACCTTGTCGCCCGGATAGGGGATGCCGTAGTACTTCTCGAAGAAGTCCAGGGTAAAGGCCCCGCAGTCCAGCGCGAAGCGGGCCAGGTGCGCCTTGCCGGGCACGCTCCAGACGCGCAGCGGAGTGGCGCCCACCATCACGGGCGCGGTAGCCTCCAGCTCGCCGACGATGAAGGCCACGAGGTAGGTGGACATCTTGATGGAGTCGGCGAAGCGCACCGCCCGGCGTCCGCCGTCGGCGGGCTCCTCGCTCACCACCGCGGTATTGGAGACGGCGGCGAGCCCCGCCGGCACCACCAGCGTGACGGCGAACACCGCCTTGGAGGCGGGCTCGTCCCAGCACGGGAAGGCCCGGCGCGCGTCGGTGGCCTCGAACTGGGTGGCGGCGATGGTGTGGGTGCCGCCGGCCGGGTCCTTGTAGGTGCTGCGGTAGAAGCCATGCAGCCGGTCGTTGAGGATCCCGGTGAAGGCCAGGGTGAGCCGCCATTCCCCCGGCGCCAGGGGCGACGGGAACAGGAGCCGCGCCCGCTCCTGGGCCTCGTCGAGCGTGGCGGTTCCCTCCACCACGGCGCCGGCGGCGTCGCGGATGGACACCGCCTGGATGGCCAGCTCGGCGGCGTTCAACATGATCTCCGTCACCGGCTCGCGGACCGTGACGGTGACCGTTTCTTCGCCGGCGAAGGTGGCGGCGTCGAGATCGGGCACGAGTCGGAGCTCGTAGCGGCTCGGCACGACGGACGTCGGCAACCGATAGTCCATGACGTTGGAGGATACCAAAATCCGTGGAGCGACACTTGACATCTCTTCCGCGGCGGGCACAAACTCGCCAGGCGTGAGAACCCTTCGCGATCGCGTCGCGGTGGTGACGGGCGGGGGCAGCGGCATCGGCCGCGCCCTCTGCCTCGCCTTCGCGGCGGACGGCGCGCGCGCGGTGGTGGTGGCCGACGTCGACGAGGCCGGGATGGCCGAGACCGCGGCCGCGGTGGGAAAAGCGGGCAGCCGCGCCGTCAGCGCGCGTACCGACGTGAGCCGCCGGGCGGACGTGGAGGCCCTGGCCGACCGCGCCTGGCGCGAGTGCGGGGCGGTGGACGTCCTCTGCAACAATGCCGGCATCGCGCTGTGGGGCGGGCTCGACAAGGCCACCCACCAGGACTGGGAGTGGGCCATCGGCGTGAACCTGTGGGGCGTGATCCACGGAATCGAGGCCTTCGTCCCGCGCATGGTCCGGCAGAAGACGGACGGCCACATCGTCAACACCGCCTCCATGGCCGGGCTCATCGCTTCCGAGGGCCTCGGGGTCTACAACACCACCAAGTACGCGGTGGTCGGGCTCTCCGAGACCCTCCAGAAGGACCTGCGCCCGCATCAGATCGGCGTGTCCGTCCTCTGCCCCATGGGCGTGAAGACGGCTATCCGTCAGAGCGCGCGCAGCCGGCCGGAGGCATTGCGAAATCCCGTTGCGCCCGAGACCGGCGGCGAGGTCGAGCTGATCGGACGCTATCTCACCCCCGAGCACGTGGCCGAGCGCGTGCTGCGGGCCATCCACGACAATCGCCTCTACGTCATCACCCACGCGGAGGGGCTCGAGCCGCTGCGCCGGCGCCTCGCCCGCATGGAAAAGGCCATCGAGGAGTGCCAGTGAATGCGCTTTGAGCCAGTAGTCGGCTGGGGCACCCTGCCCGCCGGATGGACCTATGTCGAGGTCGCCGGCGTGGCGGTGGACGCGAAGGACAATGTCTTCTGCTTCACGCGGGGGGCGCATCCCGTCATCGTCTTCGATCGAGAGGGCAAGTTCCTGCGCTCCTGGGGCGAAGGACAGATCCGGCGCGCCCACGGCATCTCGCTCGATACCGAGGGCTCGTTGTGGCTCACTGACGATCTCCACCACACCAGCCGCAAGTTCACGCCCGAGGGCAAGCTGCTCCTCACCATCGGGGATCCCGACACGCCGTCCTCGCTCCAGGGCGGCAAACCCTTCAACCGGCCCACCCATGTCGCCGTCTGCCCGCGCACCGGCAATCTGTACCTCTCGGACGGCTACGGGAACTCCCGCGTCCACAAGTACACGCCCGACGGCCGGCATCTGCTGTCGTGGGGCGAGCCCGGTACCGATCCGGGCCAGTTCAACCTCCCCCACAACATCACCACCGATCGGAACGGCCTCGTCTACGTGGCCGACCGCGAGAATCACCGGGTGCAGATCTTCGACGGAGAAGGAGGCTATCAGGGCCAGTGGAACAACCTGCACCGGCCGTGCGGGCTCTATACCGACCGGAGCCAGGGCGACCTCCTCTACGTGGGCGAGCTGGGCTCCGCGATGCCGGTGACGGCCCACACGCCGAATATCGGCCCGCGCGTCACCGTGCTGAACGCCAAGGGGGAGCGAGTGGCGCGCTTCGGCGGTCAGTTCGAGGGCGAGAAGCCGGGCGAGTTCACCGCTCCGCACAGCGTGGTGACCGACTCGCGGGGGGACGTGTACGTGTCCGAAGTCTCGTGGACGGCCAAGGGAAGCCTCCAGAGCCCGCCGCGCGAGATCCGCTCGCTCCAGAAATTCCGCCGCCTCGACTAAGCCGGGCGCGCGCGTCCGAAATGACGCCGGAGCAGCGGCGCCCAGGCGGCGAGCGGCCGGGTCGGCTTGTCGGGCACCTTGGCAAGATCGTCCCAGCGACGGAGGCGCACCGCGTCCGGCAGCCAGGGATGCGGGGTCAGCCCCGTCACCGCCTCCGCAGTCATGATGCCGCCCTGCAAGGTCAGCGTGTAGCGCGAGCCCGGCGTGAGCGTGTGCCAGTAGGCGGGCTCGACGGCGCAGAGGTAGCGCTTGGCGTCGGCGTGCATGCGTACCAGCCAGGCCACCCGCTCCGACACGTAGGGGGCGATGAGATCCGCACCCACCTCGTGATGCCCCTTGGCTTCCGCGCTGGCGCCGATGCTCCGCTCCTTCTTGTCGAAGATGAGGCGCGGGTCCACCGCGAAGCGGCCCACGTCATGAAGCAGGCAGGCGAGCTGGAGCTCCTCGTCCGCGCCCGCGTCGCGGGCCAGCTCGGCGCACTGGAGGGAATGCGCCAGCTCGGTGACGGGCTCCCCGCCATAAAGGCGGGCCGCCGAGCCCGCGAAGGCCTCGAGCAGGCGCTCGACCATGATGTCCGAGGCGGCGGCCATGCCCCGAGTCTACCGAGGGGTGGGCGGGAGGAAAAGCGACTTCACTGTGACGGCGATCGCCCCTATACTGCGCCTGCGCGCTCCACGATGGAGCCCCGCGAAAGCCACGGCCGCGCCGCGCGGCCCACCCAAAGGAGAATCCCGCATGGCGGTGACGGTGAAGATCATCGAGAACGGGCCGTTGATGGTGAAGGGCGAGTGCGAGGTGCAGGATGCCCAGGGCAATGCGCTCCCCTCCAAGGGCGAGCAGATGTTCCTGTGCCGGTGCGGCTCCTCCGCCAACAAGCCCTACTGTGACGGATCGCACAAGAAGGTCGGCTTCAAGAGCTAGCCGGCGTCTCCTGGCTTCACCATCTCCTCCGGGCGCACGAGGCGGTCGAACTCCTCCGCGGTGACGTAGCCGAGGGCCAGCGCGGCCTCCCGGAGGGTGGTCCCGTCCTTGTGCGCCTGCTTCGCGATCTGCGCCGCGCGGTCGTAGCCGATGTGGGGCGCCAGCGCGGTGACCAGCATGAGGGAGTTGCCCACGTGGCCGGCGATGCGGTCCGCCCGCGGCGTGATGCCCTCGGCGCAGTGCTCGCGGAACGAGGCGGAGGCATCCGCGAGGAGCCGGATCGAGCGCAGCACGTTGGAGACGATGAGCGGCTTGTAGACGTTCAACTCGAAGTTCCCCGACGCCCCCCCGAAGCCCACCGCGACGTCGTTGCCCATGGCTTGACAGCACACCATGGTGAGGGCCTCGCACTGGGTGGGATTGACCTTCCCGGGCATGATGCTGGAGCCCGGCTCGTTCTCCGGAATGGTGATCTCGCCGAGACCGGAGCGCGGGCCCGAAGCCATCCAGCGCACGTCGTTCGCAATCTTCATGAGGGCGGCCGCCAGCGTGCGGAGCGCGCCCGAAGCCTGGAGGTCGGCCTCGTGCGAGGCCAGGGCCTGGAACTTGTTGGGCGCGCTGGTGAATGCCCGCCCGGTCAGCGAGGCCAGGGTCTTGGCCACCCGCTCACCGAAGCCCTCGGGCGCGTTGAGCCCGGTCCCCACCGCGGTGCCGCCGATGGCCAGCTCGCACAGCGCGGGCAAGGTGCCCCGCACCGCGCCGAGGGAATGGTCGAGCATGGCCACCCAGCCGGAGATCTCCTGGCCCAGGGTGAGCGGGGTGGCATCCTGGAGATGCGTGCGGCCGATCTTCACGATGTCCGCGAACTCGCGCGCCTTGGCGTCGAGGACGCCGCGCAGCGCCTCCAGGGCGGGCCGCAAGCGGCCCTCGAGCTCCTCGACGTCGGCCACGTGCATGGCGGTGGGGAACACGTCGTTGGACGACTGCGACCGGTTGACGTCGTCATTGGGATGGATGGGCTTCTTCGACCCCAGCACGCCGCCCAGAAGCTCGATGGCGCGGTTGGCGATCACCTCGTTGGCGTTCATGTTGGTCTGGGTGCCGCTGCCCGTTTGCCAGATTACCAAGGGGAAATGGTCATCGAGCTTGCCGTCGATGACCTCGTCGGCGGCCCGGATAATGGCGTCCGCCTTGTCGCCGGGCAGGAGGCCCAGCTCGCGATTCACGATCGCGCAGGCCTTCTTGACCAGCCCCAGCGCACGGATGAACTCGCGGGGGAATCGCTCGCCGCCGATCTTGAAGTGCTGGAGCGAGCGCTGAGTCTGCGCCCCCCAGTACCGGTCGGCGGGGACCTCGAGCGGCCCCATGGTGTCGGTCTCGGTACGCGTCGTCATCGGCATCTCCGGCTCATGGCGCGGCTAGCATAGCACTGCGCCGGCGTCAGGGGTCGGGCAGCTCCTCCACCGGCACGCGCCCGGCCACGTCGAAGACGCCCCCGCCTCGCGGCGTCAAGATCAGCAGCTCGCCCTCGTCGATCTGGATGCCGGTCAAGATCCGGACGGTGAATTGGTGCGTGACGAGGACGAGATTCCCGCCCGCGGGCGGCACGCCGGCGAGGACACGAATCTCCGCGGTGCGCCGAGCCTGGATCTCGGCATTGGTGAGCGACTGCTGGAGTGGGAGCCAGGGCTCCACACGCCCGAAGGCGAGCTGCGCCGTTTCCAGGCAACGGCAGTACGCGCTCGAGAGCACCCGGCTCACCGGCACTCCCCGCGCGCGGAAGGCGGCTCCGATCAGGCGCGCGTCCTCGCGTCCGTCGTCGGTGAGATTCCGCTGGCGCGCGCAGTCCGACAGCGGGACGCCCACCGCATCGCGCTGGCTCATGTCGGTCGCGGCATGGCGGATCAGCACAACCTGGCCGCCGCCCTTGAGCAGGGTCCAGAGCGCTTCATCCACCGCTTCCGCCGGCGCCGCGGTCAGGGCCGTCCCCGATATGAGAGCCAGCCCCGCCACCACCGCCCGGAAGCCGATCGCTATCCGTCGCATGATCCGTGTCCGCTTCCCAGCATACCGCTCGGGTCTAGGAAGCGCGCGCGGTGAGCGGCCGAAAGATGAGCCGCCCGGCGGCGGCGAGAGCGCCCACCCCGACCAGCGCCACGAAGAAACCGGCAACGCGCTCCCCGAGGAACCCGCTCAGCACCGGCCCCAGAAAGACGGCGGAGTCCATGCCCACGCGGTAGAGCCCGGTGCGCCACGCCAGACCGGTGGCACCCACGTGCTCTCGGATGATGCCGAGCGGCAGCATCCAGCCGGCCAGGCCCATCCCGAAGCAGGCGCAACCCGCCACGAACAGCGGAAAGCCGCCGAGCCCGGTCCCGAACGTGCCGAGAGCGAGAACGGCCAGCACCGCGCCGAGCACAGGAACGCGGCCCACGCGATCGGCGAGCCAGCCCACCGGCAGCAGCACGATGAGATCCACGATCTGGGCCAGCGCCAGGAGAATGGACACGCCGCTCCGCCCCAGGCCGAACTCGCGGGTGCCGCGCAGCGGAATCAGGAACTGGCTCACCGACGACCAGGCCAGCGCCATGAGCATGCCCACCACCAGCATGAGCCAGAACACTCGCTCACCGCTGGGAGGCGACGCGCGCGACGGGGCGTCCGCATCGCGCGCGGCGGGCGCGAGGAGCGGTGTGGACGGAAACCGGCGAAGGAGCGCCCGGCCCAGCACGGGGCCGATGAGCAGCGGCGCGGCGGCGACCGGGAGCGAGAGCGTCCAGGGCCAGCTCGCGGGCAGGAGGCCCATCAAGGTCAGTCCGCCCAGGATGCCCAGCATCCCGGAGAACTCGAACAGGTTCAGCCGAAACGAGCCGCCCGCGCCCCCGTCATCTTGCAGGATCGCGGTAAGGCCACCCACCATGAGGAGGGTGTGCCCGATGCCCATCAGCGCACGCCCGATTACCAGGAGTGTGAATGACGGAGCGACGACCAGGCAGACCAGGCCGGCCGCGAGAAAGAGCGGGGACAGCACCAGGCTCAGGGCGACATGCCGCCCGGCGAGGATCCCCGCCGGGGCCGCGCCCGCCATGCGCGCGAAGCCGAAGGCGCCCGCCACCACCCCGAGCTGCCAGTCGGCCAGCCCGCGCGTCCGCGCGATCTCCGGCAGGACGGGACCGAAGGCGCCCACGAGGAAGGTATTGCCGGCCATCAGCAGGCACAGCAGCGCCGTGCCGCTCAGGGCGTGAATGGGCGGGCGTCTCCGAAGGGGTAGAAGGGCGGCATGTCCGTGCTGGGCCGCATGGTGAAACGCGGCGGGCGCTTCTCGAGGAAGGACGTGACGCCTTCGCGCGCGTCGGCCGATCGGCCCATGTACTCCATGCCGCGGGAGTCCAGGCGATGCCCCTCCATGGGATGGTCGGATCCCAGGAGCGACCACATCATCCGCCGCGCCAGCGCCACCGACACCGCAGAGGTATGGTCGGCGATCTCTCGCGCCAGGGCGCGGGCGGTGGGGAGCAGCTGGTCCGGCTCCACCACGCGGCTCACCAGGCCCCCCGCCAGCGCCTCCGCGGCGGGAAGACGCCGGCCGGAGTAGATCCACTCCGCGGCCTGATTGATGCCGACGACGCGGGGGAGGAACCAGGTGCTGCAGGCCTCGGGCACGACGCCGCGCCGGCTGAAGACGAAGCCGATTCGCGCCGCGGTGGACGCGAGGCGGATGTCCATGGGCAAGGTCATGGTGGCGCCGAAGCCCACCGCGGGACCGTTGATGGCGGCGATCACCGGCTTCTTCATGTCGTAGACGCGGAGCGTGAAGAGCCCGCCGCCGTCCCGGTGCGGCCCCGCCGCCGCTTCTTCCCCGCGGGCCGCGCCCGCAGCCGCCCGCGCCGCGGCATCGAAAGTCCGGGCGCCCGCGGAGAGATCGGCGCCGGCGCAGAAAGCGCGCCCCGCGCCGGTCACGATGATCACTCGGATGGCGTCGTCCGCGTCGGCCTGCTCGAAGGCCTGCAGCATCTCGTCGAGCATGACGCGCGTGAGGGCATTGAGCTTGGCGGGGCGATCGAGGGTGATGGTGAGGACGCCGTCCTCCACCTCGTAGCGGAGCTCCCGGAACGACATCAGCCGCCCGGACGCTCGGTCGCGCCGGGCTCGGCCGCGGCCGCCTCCTCGTCCTCCGCCGCCTTGAGCTTGCGGAACACGGTCTTGGGGTCGATGCCGAGCAGCTTGGCGGTGAGCGTCTTGTTCCCGCGGGTCATGCGCAGCGTCTCCTCGAGCATGCGCTGCTCGACGTCGGCGAGTGGGGTGCCCACGCGGATCCGCAGCATCCCCTCGCCGCCGCCCTCGCCCGCCGCCCCCTCGCCCGGGGCGGGGCGTTCGAGCACGATGGCGTTCTCCGTGATCTTGTCCGGGAGATCGCCCGACCTCGACGGTGCTGGCCCGCGCCAGCACCACCGCGCGCTCCACCACGTTTTCCAGCTCCCGCACATTGCCCGGCCAGGCATAGGCCTCGAGGCAGCGGAGGGCGTCGTCCGAAAATCCCGCCAGCACGCGGTTGTTCTTCGCGGCGTAGACACGGAGGAAGTGCTGGGCGAGCACGGCCACGTCCTCGCGCTGCTCGCGGAGCGGCGGCGCCGTCACCGCGATCACGTTGAGCCGGTAGAAGAGGTCCTCGCGGAATCGCTTCTCCTTGACGAGGCCGGCGAGGTCCTGGTTGCTGGCGGCGACGATGCGCACGTCGACCTTGATGGTCCGGGTGCCGCCGAGCCGCTCGAACTCGCCCTCCTGCAAGACGCGCAGGATCTTGGGCTGGGTCACCGGCGAGAGGTCGGCCACCTCGTCGAGGAAGAGCGTGCCCCCGTCGGCCAGCTCGAAGCGGCCCTCCTTCGCGTACCGCCGCGCCGGTGAAGGCGCCCTTCTCGTAGCCGAAGAGCTCGGATTCCAGCAGGGTCTCCGGCAGGGCGGCGCAGTTGACGGCCACGAAGGGACCCGCTGCGCCGCGGGGAGCGATCGTGGATCGCGCGCGCCACCAGCTCCTTGCCGGTCCCGCTCTCGCCGTGAATGAGCACGGTGGCGGAGCTATTGGCCACCTGGTCCACCAGCGTCATCATGGCCCGGAACGCCGGGCTCACCCCGATGAGGTTGCCCTGGGCGAGGAGATCGTCCAGGCGCCGCTGCAACGCCAGGTTCTGGGCGATCAGCTCCCGCCGCTCCAGCGCCTTGCGGATGACACGGATGAGCTGGGCGCGCTGGAAGGGCTTGGTGAGGAAGTCCACCGCCCCGTCCTTCATCGCCGTCACCGCCTCCTCCACGGTGCCGAAGGCGGTGAGCAGGATCACGTCGACGTCGGGCACCGCCGCCTTGACCTCGCGCAGCAGCTCGAGCCCGGTGAGGCCCGGCATGCGCAGGTCGGAGAGGAGCAGGTCCACCCCGCCCTGGCGCAGGCGCTCGAGCGCGGCCTGGCCGTCGGGCGCGAGCACCACGGTGTACCCCTCGCGCGTGAGCGCGCGCTCGAGGCTCTGCCGCACCGCGGGGTCATCGTCGGCGACGAGAAGGGTGGCGGTCTCAGCCATGCTCGATCCTCTTGATGGGCAGCGCGATCATGAACGTGGCCCCCTCGCCGGCGCGACTCGACCACCGCACCTGGCCGCCATGCTCCTCGGCGATCTGCCGCGTGATGGACAGCCCCAGCCCGGTGCCCTGCGGCTTGGTGGTGAAGAACTGCTCGAAGAGCCGCTCGCCCACCTCGGCGCTGATGCCGGGCCCGGTGTTGGTCACCGCGATCTCCACGGTGTCGTCGAGCCGCCGCGTGGTCACAGTGAGGGTGCCGCTCTGGGACACCGCCTCCAGACCGTTCTTGATGAGGTTGAGCACCGCCTGGCGCAGGAGCGTCCGGTCGATGGCCATGGGCGGCACGGTGCGGTCGGTGCTGACGTCGAGCGTGATGCCCTGCCGGGCGGCCAGCGGACGCACGAATTCCGCCAGCGCGCTCACCACCTCGTTCACGGAATCCTCTTCGAATTGAGGCCCGCGGGAAGCGCGCGAAGGCCAGGTACTCCTCGGTGATCGCGTCGAGCGCTCCCACCTGGTCGCGGATGGCGCCCACCAGCCCCTTCGCCTCCACCATCTCCGCCTCGCCCCGGCCCCCCACGATGTCTCCCAGCAACTCGGCATTGAGGCCGATGGCGGCGATGGGGTTGCGCACCTCGTGGGCCACCTTGAGGGACAGGCGTCCCACCGTGGCCATGCGCTCGGCCACCAACAGCTCCTGCTGCGCGGCCTGGAGGCGCGTGAGCGTGCCGGTGAGCTCGTCGTTGAGCCGCTCCACTTCGTTGCGGCCGCGCCGCTCGCGCGCGGCCACGTGCGCGATGGCGAAGGCGGGGAGGCCGAAGAAGGCCACCAGGATCATGACCGGCACCCAGCCCACCCAGGGCGGCACGAGCCAGGACGACGCCGCGAAGAGCAGTCCCGCCACCACCGACAGCACGAGGCCCACCGCGCGGCCGAAGTAGTAGGCGTTGATGGCGAGCAAGGGAAAGAAGAGGAGGTAGTACAGGCTGTCGCCGCCGCCGGTGAGGAACAGCAGCGCGAACACGATCAGCAGATCCACCGCGAGAGCGCCGCTGAAGATGAACCGCGTGGCCCGCGGATTCACGGTGACCAGCGCCAGGATGCACGCCTTGTAGGCGGCGAACCAGAGCACGAGGGAGAAGATGTCGAAGCGGTAGCGCGGACGGAGAGGGGCGAGGCCTAGGGTGGCGAGGCCGCCCACCATGACGACGGCCAGGAGGAAGGCGAACAGGCGCTCGTCCCGCTCGAGCAGGCGGAAGACCGCCGCCCATGGTTTCCACGCCGGAGACGTCATGCGCTCTTCCATCCGCGCGACCACTATAGCGCGTTCGAGGGGGATTGGGCGCGGGTGGCCTCCGGCGCCGGCGGCGAGGAGGCGGCCGGGCGCGCCTCCTCCCGCCGCAGGAGCGGCACGGCCAAGAGCGGCACCAGGCCCAGGATCCCAACGGTGATCATGAGCCGGCCCAGGCCCTCGTAGCTTTCCTGCGTCACCGCGAAGGCGGTATTGAGGTAGCGCGTGAACAGCTCGCTCGCCGACAGCGCCAGGTTCATGAGCGAGGCCATGATGGCGAACATGGTGGCCTCCGCCCCCGGCGGCGCGGTGCGGGCGATGAGCACCAGCATGGGGACCATGGCGAGCTGCCCCAGCGGCGCCGAGATGGTGGTGTCGATGAACGCGAAGGTCCGCGGGCTGAGGCCCAGCCACTCGTTGGCGCCGTAGAAGAGACCGATGCTCGGCAAGTACAGGATGAAGCTCGCCACGCTGACCCAGGCGATGGTGAAGCTCACCGGCCGGCGCGTGATCGGCTTGCGGAAGACGACGAGGCCCACCAGGCTCAGCACCGACGACACCTGGGCGAGCAGGCCGAGGAACTCCGGATCGAACTTCAAGTGGTCGATGGCCCAGTAGCTATAGCCCTGACCCACATTGGGCACCGCGCGAAAGAGAAAGATCACGAAGGCCGACACCGCCACCGCGCGCGACAGGCCGATGTGGCGGAGAAGCAGCACGATGAGGGTGCCGGACACCGCGAGCACGATCTCCTGGGCAAACGGCACCGAGAGGGTTTCCAGCGCCACGCTGAACGCGGCGTAGACGAGCCCGCCGATCAGCACCATGTGCGCGCGCCCGCCCCCCAGGGGTCCGGCCTCCCGCACGGCCGCGCCACGCTCGCCCGGAACGACCCCGGCCGGAGCGACCCCGGAAGGCCGGACGAAGAGCGCCGCCAGCGCCACCATGATCGGCAACAGCGCGGCGAGGGCGAACACGGGGCGGGGGCCCAGGACTCCGGTGAGCACTCCGCTCGCATAGCCCACGCTGATCGTGCCCACCAGCAAGGAGATCCGGCCCAAAGTCTGGATATGGCCGATCTCCTCGTCGGTCCGGGCCACCTCGACCGACAGCGCGTCGGCCACGACGTCCTGGATGATGAAGCCGACGGCCACCAGCACCACCGCGGCGAGATAGGCGGTCTTGCTCGAGACGCCGCTGGCGAGGTAGGCGTAGCCGCCGAACGAGCCGAGGGTTCCCAGGAAGAGATAGGCCTTCCGCCGGCTGCCGAGAATGGGATAGACGTCGGACGACACGCCGACCACCATCTTCATGCTCCAGGGCAGCCCTACCCAGAACGCGATCGCGGCCGCCTCCGCCGGCGTGATGCCCAGCGCGTCCTTCTGGAAGTAGAGCGCGGCCACGCTGGTGATCCCGCTCGCGCCATACGCGAAGTAGGTGATGAGGACGGGGAGATACGCAGCCTTGAGCGTTTTGAACGAGGCGAGCATCCTCTGGAGTCTACCGCATCCGCACCCGCGCCTTGACGGGTGCGGCCCCGGCCGGGTAGGTTCGGGCGCATGGCCCTCCTCGGCAATGCCATCCTCGCGATCTGGAACGATATCGCCCCCGGCGGCGACGCGGAGTTTTCCCACTGGCATATCAGCGAGCACTTCCCGGAGCGGCTGGGCGTGCCGGGCTTCCTGCGCGGCCGGCGCTACGATGCGGTCAGCGGAGCGCCGGCTTATTTCACGCTCTACGAGACGGAGTCGGTGGGCGTGCTCCAGAGTCCAGGTTATCTCGCGCGCCTGAACGCGCCCACCCCCTGGACCACGAAGTGCATCCAGCTCTTCCGCAACAACCGCCGCACCGCCTGTCGGAATACGGTGTCCCTCGGGCAGGGCGTGGGCGGCGTTGGCACAATGAGCTGTTCCGGCCCGGCGGCGACGAGGGGCTGCGGGCGTGGCTCTCCGCCACCTCCCTGCCCGCCCTCGCCGGCCGTCCCGGCATCACCGGCGCGCATTTCTCGGAAGCCGACGTCGAAATGAGGTGGTGCGGATGGCGGAGAAGAAATTCATCGACAAGCCCGAGACGCTCGCCCGCGGGGTGGTGGACGCGCAGGGCCTTGATGTGAAGATCGTCGCCGGCGCCTGCGAGGCGATGCGCGGCCATGAGGCGCTCACGCCGCACGGGCGGCGCCCGACCGCTCCCTCGCCGTCTATCGCCTCGTCTGCGCCCTCGGCGGCGAGAGCCCCGCTTCACCCATCCACGGCCGGGGACGAAGCTAGTGTTGAGGCGTCGCTGGCATGCGCGGCCGGCAGCACGGGCTCGTCAAAATGACGCCCATCATCTGCATGCCCAGGGGCAGCCCGCTCGCCGCAAAACCACACGGCAGCGCCAGCACCGCAGGCCGAGTCCGATCCACGGGCGGTGAGGGCGAAAAATGCCCATCTGCGCGGCGATGGCCTCCCCTTCCCCCGCCGCGGCGCCCGCGAGCCGGGCGGGCTCGGGAATGGCGCGCACGACCAGGAGGTCCGTGCCGGCCAAGACATCCTCGTTGAGCCCGCGCGCCAGCCGGCGCGCGGCGAGCGCCTGGAGATAACCGTGCGCCAGACGCGGGAGCCCATCGCGAGGCGCGCCCGCACCGCGGGCTGCAGCTCGTGCGGACGCTCGCGAAGGATGCCAGTGGATCACCGAGCTTTCCGCGGGCGCGACGATGCTGCTCACGTCGTGGATGACCTGGGGATCGGGGAGCCGGAGCGAGGCCACGCGCGCGCCCAGGCGCTCGAACGCGGCCAGCGCGGCCCGCGTGGCCGCCGCAACTTCGGCATCGACGCCGTCGAGGTAGTAGTTCTCGGGGATCGCGACCCGCAGCCCGGCGATGGACCGCTCCAGCTCGGTCATGTAGCCAGGGACCTCGCGCGGGCTGGACGTCGCGTCGGTGGGATCATGGCCGGCGATGACCTCCAGCATGAGCGCCGCGTCGGCCACCGTGCGCGCCATCGGGCCGATATGGTCCATCGCCCAGGACAAGGGCATCGCGCCCGCTCGGCTCACCCGGCCGTAGGTGGGCTTGAGCCCCACGATGCCGCAGCAGGCGGCGGGCAGCCGGATGGAGCCGCCGGTCTCAGCGCGCCCAGCGCGCCCAGCGCCAGGCCCGCCGCCACCGCCACCCCCGAGCCGCTGGACGAGCCCCCCGAGACGTGGCCGGCACGCCAGGGGTTCTGCGCGTCGCCATGGTGCGTGTTGTCCCCGAAGGGACCCATTGCCAGCTCGGCCATGTTGAGCTTGCCGAGCGTGTTCGCGCCCGCCTCGACGAGGCGGGTCACCGCGGTGGCGTCCCGCTCGGCGAAGAAGTATTCGGCGGTCTTGGTGCCGCAGGACGTCGGCAGGCCGCCGATGTGAAAGAGGTCCTTGTGGGCGAGCGGCACGCCGTGGAGCGGGCCACGCCAGCGACCTGCCGCCGCCTCCGCCTCGAGGACACGCGCGCGGGCCAGCGCTCCCTCTGCGTCCACGGTGATGAAGGCGCGCAGGCGTCCGTCAAGGCGCGCGACGCGCGCCAGGCATTCCTGGACGACCTCGACGGGCGAGATCCACCGCGCGCGGATCGCCGCCGCGAGCGTGGCGATGGTCCAGTCGGTCATCCGGATCTGGACCGGCGGGAGGAGCGCGGCCGCGGATCCGGCAGAGGCGCCGGCTCGTCGGGCGCGCCGGCCGCGAGCGCGGCGGCGAAGCGCGCGGGCCTCTCTCCGACCAGGGAAACCCCGGCCTCCGCCCGCTCGATCACCGCCGCCATGCCCGCCACTTCCGCGCGGGCGGGATCGCGAGCGTCCGCCGGCGCGGGGGGCGCGCTCATCGCGCGGCCCGCGCGCGGCAGTCGGCGAGCATCGCGACGAGGGTGGTCCGCGCCGCCTCCAGTGAGAGAACCTCGGTGGGAAAGGCGATGCGCCGGGCGGCAAGCTCGGAGCCGTGGCGGAGGCGGAGGCGGAAGCCCAGCCGGTCCACCGCCACCATTTCCGCCGCGTCCGCGGTGATGCCGCCGAGCACGCGGGCGAAGACGAGGAGCGCGTCGGCGTGATCACGATTCATGTGCTCCATGATGCCGGCGGCGCCGGCCGCGAGCGGGTCGGGCTGCGCGGCGGCGTACGCGTCGGCCCCGACCCAATCCATCGCGGCAAACCCGCCCACGAAGTAGATCTCGGCCACCTCGAGACGCCAGAAGGCGAAGTCGTCGAAGTCCACCCAGGCGGCCGCCTCGGGATGCCGCTCGAGATAACGCGCGCGGGCGGCGGCCAGATCCGGCGTCGCGAGCGGACGCGCTTCGCCGACCAGGGTCGCGCGCGCGGCGGCGAGCGGATCGTCTGCCTGACCCGGCGGGGTGACCAGGAGGCTCGCGTGGGGATCGGACCCCAGGTTCCGCGTGTGCATGGCCATGCCGCTGATGAGGACGAGAGGCCGGCCGCGCTCGTCGGGTGCATAGGGCATGACCGAGCCGGAAGGGATGGCCCGGAAGTCGGCGGGACAGCGTGGACAGCGCGCCGGTGCGCGCGAGGTGGACGAGGGTGCGGGCGCGCTCGGCGTAGCTGGGCTCCGCAGCGGCGGGAACCGCGGGCGCGCTCGGATCCGCGTGCTGGCTCATGGCGATGCGCTGACTGTATCATCGGCCCCGGCGAGACGCGCGGCCAGTACGCCGGGCATCATTGACGACAAGGACGGAGAGCGGCGCCTGACGGTTGCGCAGCGTGAGGTCGTGACGGGCGAGTCCCGGCCGTGGCCACGCCGGGGGGCGACGCCACCGTGTTCGAGATCACCAGCTCGCACTCGTAGTCCTTGGTGAGGGCCTCCAGCCGCGCGGGCCACGTGCACGGTGTCGCCCACCGCGGTGAGATAGAAGGCCTGGCCGTAGCCCATGCCGCCGACCACGGTGGGCCCGGAGTGGATGCCGATCCCGATGCGCAACGGCGATTCCAGCTCGTCCCCCAGGGTCGTGGCTCAGCGCGCCGACGCCGCGCGACCATGCGCGCGCGGCCGCCGCGAGCGCCTGCGCGGCAGCGCCGCGTCGGCGTCCGTCGTCCACGCCGAACAGCGCCATCACGCCGTCGCCCGGTGAACTGGTTGACGATGCCGCCGGCCGCGCTCGATGGCGCGTGCCGACCGCCTCGAAGTAGCGGTTGAGGAAGAAGACGACGTCGTAGGGCAGCCGGCGCTCGGCCAGCCGCGTGAAGCCGCGGAGATCGGCGAAGAGCACGGCGATCTCCCGCTCCTGGCCGCGGCGCGCGGCCGCTCGCGGGACGGCCGGCCTCCGCGGCCGGTCGGCGAGGCCGGCATGAGCGGCACCACCGCGAGGTCGCGGCCCGGGCGAAGCTGGCAGGCCAGGCGCACGTTCGGCGGCGCGCCCACGCGGTCGAGCACGCGCTGCTCGTCGGCGCTCGCCGCGGGCAGCCGCGCCGACGCCCCGCGCGACGCGGACCCGGCACGTCGAGCAGCGGCCGCGGCCGCCGCAGACCGACGCGTGCGGGACGCGCCCGAAGCGGCTCGCCTCGAGCACGCTCCAGCCGACTGGCACGAGGACATCGGGCGCCCTGGTATAGCTGACGCGAATCATGCCCCGGGGCGGCGTGCGCATGCGGTCGCGCGCCGCCTCGCGCGACCAGTACGCCGAGGAGAAGCCGTGCCATAGGTCGCCAGCAGAGCCCGATGGATCTCGCCCGGGCGTGCGCGCTCCGCCGGCGTCACGGGCTGGGGGCATCCGCATCAGGTCGCGAGGGGAGCGCGGGATCCCGGGCCGAGGAGGGCCGCGGCCTCGCGCGCGCCGGCGGCGAAGCCCAGCAGGGCCAGCACGGGGACGAGGAGGGCGGCCGCGAAGAATGCCAGCGCCACTCGCGGATACCACCGACGAAACTGCAGCCAGAAGTGGAGCCCCATGCAACCGTGGATCCAGACGATAAGGAGAAGCAGGGTCTGGCGCGCGCCGGCCACCGGGTCGAACACCCACAAGAACAGGAGCACGCGCGCGTAGGAGGGCGTCGTGCCGAGTAGCGCGTCCGTCACTCGAGTCCCCGCGATATGCGAGAGGAGGAGGGCGGGGATGGTGAGGCCCAGCACGAGCTGGACGGCTTCCCAGGCCGGCATCCGGAGGGTGCGGCGCCGGTAGAGCGCCCAGAGGCCGAGCCCGAGGTGGGTGATGAGCGCGCTGTACAGGAGCAACCATCCCCGGCGGGCTGCGCCAGAGGAGGAGCGCCCAGGTGTGAGCCCCCGCTCCATCGCCCCGAGGGAGATCAGGCCCAGGGCGTGATTGCCGAGGTGGACGAGGACATAGGCGAAGAGCGTCAAGCCGCCCCAGAGCCTCACTCTTCGGGCCAGGGGCGGCCCGGCGAGCGCGAATCGCATCACACGACGCGCCGTCGAGAGCGCGCTCCGTCCCGACGCCTTGTCGAGGAATCGGAGCAGCACGCGATTGAACTCCTCGGGCTGTCAAGATTGGAGAGATGCGAGGCGGAGCGGAGGATGGCGAGCTCCGCCTGGACGGCAGGGCGGCATGGATATCGCGCGCCATCTCCACCTGCGTGCCCGGATCCTCCTCGCCCACGATGACCAGCGCCGGACAGGCGATGGCGCCGAGCCGATCGGTGACGTTGATCTCGAATCGTGCCAGCAGCCCACATAGCCCTGGGCGGGCGCGTCACGGATCATCTGGCCCACCTGCGCCATGAGCTCCTGGCGCCGGGCGCGGAAGGGGGCGGTGAACCACGGGCCCAGCGTGGGCTCGACGAGAGGCTCCATGCCCTTCGCCTCCACCGTCTTGATGCGGTCCTGCCAGACGGGCGCGGCGGCGGCCGGGTAGCGGCTCGTCGTGTCGCAGAGGACGAGGCTCTGCACCATCTCCGGATACTTCAGCGCGAAGACCTGGCCGATCATTCCGCCCATGGAAAGGCCCACGAAGTGCGTCCGCTCGATACCGAGTCCCCGGAGGAGGGCGTGGAAATCCTCCGCCAGCTGCTCCAGCGAGTAGGCGCCGCCGGGCGCGCCCGACTGGCCGTGGCCGCGTGTGTCGAAGCGCAACACGCGTAGCGGCCGCGGAGCGCGGCCGCCTGGGCATCCCACATGGACAGGTTGAGCCGAGGGAGTGGCTGAACGTCACCACCGGCCCGTCGCCCTCGACGGCGTAGTTGATCTCGATCCCGTTGGCGGAGAGCTTCATGGCGGGTTCCCTCTCACTCTTTGGTGGCGGTGCTGGGACAGATCTGGTTGTACGCGCAGTAGCGACAGGTCTGATACCCGGGCGTGGCCTCGAACTGCCGCGCGCGGATACCGGCGGCCGCCTCCTCGATGGCGGCGCGGGCGTCGACGAGATCCTCGGCAGTGGGAGCATGCCCGCCGACGAGACCGGATTCCAGGAAGCGCAACTTGACCCGCGCGGGCAGCTCGCCGGTGGTTTGCTGGTGCGCGAGCGCGTACATCTTGAGCTGGAGGCTCTCGCGCGCGCGCTTGTCGGCGGCCTTCTGCTCGGTGACGTCGCTGGACTTGTAGTCCACGATCACCGCGCCCTCGGGCGTGTCGTCGACGCGGTCGAACCGTCCCCGGACCCGCGTGGGACCGAGGACAAGAGCGAACTCGCCTTCCACGCTCAGGGGCTTCTGCCCGGAGGCCTCCTCCTCGTGATAAAGCGCGTGAGGGCCTCCACGCCGGCCTGCTTCCGCTGCTCCTCGTGCTCGCGGGTGAGGAACCCTTCGTTGCGCCAGGCATCGTCGAACGCGCGCAGGAAGTCCTCGAGCGAGGTGTAGTTGCCGACCACGTGCCGGCGCAGGTAGAACTCCACCGCCTTGTGCAGCGCGCTGCCGTAGACGATGGCATGATGCTGACGCAGCGGGATGCGGAGCAAGTGCACGTACTGGTACTTCAGCGGGCAGGTGCGATAGTCGTCCACCTGGCGGTGGCTCACCCCCAGCTCCGCGTCGGGAGGTAGCGGCGCCTGCCCCGGTCCCTGGCCCTCCGGCAGCGGCGCGTTGCTCCTCAGCGCCTCGATGGGCTTGGCTTTGAAGGGCCGCACCGCGTCCACCGACAGCTCGAGGGCCTCCACCACGAACTGGCTCACCTTCCACTTGCGCTTGCCGCCGAGATCCTCGGCGCCGGTGAGATAGAGACGATCCTTGGCCCGGGTCATGGCCACGTAGAACAGCCGTCGCTCTTCCTGAAGGTGGAAGTCCCCCCCGGCAGCGTGTCCTTGATGAGCGCCGCCGGCATCTCGATGGGCTCCGAGCGCCGGATCGACGGGAAACGATTGTGCACGCAGTTGACCACGAAGACGATCGGCCACTCGAGTCCCTTCGCCTTGTGCACGGTGAGGACGTGCACCGCCGGAATGTCCGAGTCGGGCTCGGCCAGGGGGGGGTCGTCATCGGCATCGATGAGCGCGTCGAGATGGTTCACGAACTCGCGCACGGTGTCGTACTTCAGCACCCTGCCCGCGTCCCGGACCCGGCTGAAGAACTTGCTGACGTTCTGCACCTCTTGCTCCAGCTCGGCGGGAGCCTTCGCGTAGCGGGTCATGAGCCCGGAATCGGTGAGGAACTGGTACAGGAGCTCGCCGGTGGGCGACTCGCGCGCCAGCTCCATGTAGCGCTGGAGATCCGCGATCAGCCGGCGCACCGCCGCCGCGCCCTCCTCGCTCAGCGCCACCTCCGCCGGCGGCTCCCGGAGCACGTCGAACAGCCAGCGATGGCGCCGGTCGGCATAGGTCGCGCACTTGGTGAGATCCACGATCGGCACCTGATAGATGTCGGAGGACGCGAGGTAGTGCAGACTCACCGACTCGTCGGGGTGCGCGACTGAGCGGAGAAATGCGATGAGCAGGCGGATCTCCGGCCGGCTATAGAGCCCGGCATTGCCCGAGAAGGTCCAGGGCAGCTCGCGGGTATTGAGCGCCCGGAGATAGGCATCGGCATCGTGGTTGGCCCGGACCAGGATCGCGAAGTCCTTGAGCGCCCGCCCCTGCGCGTGCTCCTCGGCGATGAGGTCGGCCACGTGGTCGGCCTCGGAGGTGAGCGTATCGAAGGCCAGGTAGCGCGGCGGCCGCGGCTCGGAAGCGCCCCCGATCATGCTCGTCAGCTTCTTGCTGATGTCGTACTTCACCTCGAGCCGGTCCGGGTTATTGAACTGGATGAGGCGGTACGCGCTGTCGAGCACCTCCTGCGGGCACCGGTAGTTCTTGTCGAGCACGATGCTCCGGGCCTCGGGATAACGTTCCTTGAACTGGAGCACGTTCGAGATCGCGGCTCCCCGCCACTTGTAGATCGACTGGTCGTCGTCGGCCACCACCGCGAGGTTCCCGTGCCGCGCGGCCAGGTGCTCGACGATCTCGTTCTGCGCGTAGTTGGTGTCCTGGAACTCGTCCACCAGGATGTACTTGAACCGCTCCTGATACCGGCGCAGGACGTGCGGGCGAGTCCGGAAGAGCCGGAGCGTCTCCACGATCTGGTCGCCAAAATCGATCTGGCCGAGCCGCGCCATCAAGGTCTGGTACTGGGCATAGGTGCGCGCTAGCTCGAGATGCTCTTCCGCCTCCAGCCGGCTCTCGTCGGCGGCGGCGCCGGCGAGGAGAGCCTCCGCCTCCGCCAGATACGCCTCCGGACCCACGTCCTCGTCCTTGAGCCGGCTGAAGAGGCCAAGGAAGGCCTGGAGATGCCGGGTCGGGTCCCCCAGCGGACGGTAGAGCTTGAGCGGAAACTCGAAGAGGTGGTCACGCAGGAAGATTATCTGCTCCGCGCGGGTGAGCACCCGGAAGTCGGGCGTGAGCCCGAGCTCGAGCGCGTTCTCCTTGAGGAGGCGGTCGCCGAAAGCGTGAAAGGTGGCGATCTCCACGTCGGCGTAGCCGTAGGGGACGAGCGTGTCCACCCGCTCCTCCATCTCGGCGGCCGCCTTGTCGGTGAAGGTCAGCGCCAGGATCTCGGAAGGGCGCGCCCGCCGCGACGCGATGAGGTAGGCGATGCGCCGGGTGATGACCGTCGTCTTCCCGGTGCCGGCGCCGGCGATGATGAGCAGCGGTCCGGCCTCGTGGGTGACGGCATCGCGCTGGGCCTGGTTGAGGCCTTCGAGGATCCGATCGATGCCGCGCGGTTCCCGCTCCATGTCGCTACGGGCGAATCATAACACCCGCGTGCGGGAGGCAGGACGGCCGGAGCGGCTAGCGGCGGATCTCCGTACTGTCCGAGGCCATCAGCTCCTCCAGCTCGGCCCGGCCGACCAGCGCGATGTCCCCCCAGATCGTGCACTTGAGCGCGGCCAGCGCGGTGGCCGCATCCACCGCCGCCTGCGCGCCGCGCCCGACGAGCAGGGCCCAGAGGAAGCCGGCCGCGAACGCGTCCCCCGCCCCCACCCGATCGACCACGGACACCGTGTAGCGCTTGCGCGGCCGCCACACCGTGCCGGCGTCTAGCACCGCGGATCCCGCCTCCCCGAGCGTGAGCGCGATGGTGGCCTGGGGGGCGAGCGCCCGCAGGCCTGCCAGCACGGCCTCCGGCGCACCCGTGTGCCCGAACACGGTCTCGGCATCGTCGGCGCCGACGAAGAGATAGCGCACCGCCGGCAGCACCTCGACGAGGAAGTCTCGCGCCTCCTTCGCCGTCCACAGGCGGGACCGGTAGTTGACGTCGAGCGACAGCGGCACGCCCGCCGTGGCCGCCTCGCGTACCGCGCGCCGAAACACCGCGCGGAGATTCTCGCCGAGGGCCGGCGTGATACCGGACAGATGCAGGAGCCGGGCGCCCCGCAGCCGCGTCCAGTCCACGTCCTCGGGCTGCAGCCGGCTCATCGCCGAGTCGCGCCGGTCGTACAGGATGCGCACCGGGCGCGGCGCCATGCCGTACTCGAGGAAGTAGAGGCCCATTCGAGTGCCCTCGGGCCGGAGCACCCCCGCGCAGTCGACACCATGGCCCGTAAGCTCCCGCACCGCGCGGTCGGCCCAGGCATGCGCGGCCGGAAACGCGGAGATGAAGGCGGTGCGCAGGCCGAGACGGGCGCACGCGGCCGCGACATTGGCTTCGGAGCCACCGATCTGCACATCGAGGGTCACGGCCTGCTCGAGCCTTTGCGGGGGCGGCGCGGCGAGCCGCAGCATGACCTCTCCCAGCGAGACGAGGTCGAAGCCCATGGCGGAGGGTCAGGCGGTGGAGACGAGCCGGACGGTCACGGAGCTGCCGAGCATCAACGAAGAGCGCACCGACTCGATATGTCGCGCCTGGTCGAAGGTGACGCGGGCGGGCTGGTTCGAGCGCGCCCACGAGGAAAAGCGCGTGATGTCGACCTGCGCGCTCAGCAGGCCGGTCGCGGGATCCGACGTCGTCCGGAAGCGCAGCGGCACGATCTCGGCGTGATAGCCGTTCGGCGAGACCTCGTCCGGTCCTTCGTTCTCCGCCTTCGCTCGACGTACGATGGCCGTGCGGTAGTAGCCCTCGGCGTCCCGCTCGAGCTTGTTCGCCGCGAAGTTCAGCGTGGCCGAGGCGAGGTCGTCGATCGGCTGCCCGACGGGAAGCTTGACCACGTCGTCCACCTGGCGGCGGCGACCCAGGATCAAGGTGTAGCTCAGGGAATGAAACTCGATGGTGCCCCGCTCGTAGTCATACTTCACCGAGCTGCGGTTCTCGTGACCCCGCACGGTGCCGACATTCAAGCTCTCGAGAGGCACAAAACGCCCGGCGCGTATGATTCCGTTCATCTCCGTCCGCTGCGTCACCCCGGTGCCCTCGCCCGTGAGCACGACCCGATAGCGGCTCGCCGCGTAGTCGATGTCCTCGGTCACCGTGCCGGTCACGTGATAGGTCAGGAGGTCGAAGAGCACCCCCACCTCAGCCAGGTAGGAAAAGGTTTTCCTGGTCGGTCTGTCCGCCGAGACCTGACGGGGCAAGAGGAGGAAGGCCAGAGGCAAGGCCAGGAAGTGACGCCGCGATAGGATTGGGCGCATGGACGGCCTCATTGTACCCGAGGCGGCAAACGGAGGAAACTTGGATTCCCTCCCGTTTCTTGCTATGGTTCCGTTTACCTCGCTTTAACTTTCAGTGGTTTAGGGGGCAAACGCCTCGTGCGAAATGGACGGCGCGTAGTCATCACGGGCATCGGGGTCGTTGCCCCCAACGGTATCGGCAAGGAGGCCTTCTGGGACAGCTTGGTCGCCGGCCGGTCCGGTGTGGACTGGATTACCGAGTTCAACACCGACCCCTACCCCTGCAAGGTCGCCGCCAAGGTCAAGGATTTCGAGCCGGGCGAGTTCATTAGTACGAAGCGGGTCCGGCATATGGGCAGGTTCAGTCAGTTCGCCGTGGCCGCAGCCAGAATGGCTCTCGACGATTCGAAACTCCCGCTGACTCCTTCAGTGACTACCCGAGCGGTCGTGTGCTTCGGAACGTCTGGCGGTGCTCCGATCTTTGAGGAAGCTGCAATCAGCTTTCACAAAGGAGGATTGCAGGCGGTTGATCCTTGGACCGCCCTGGAATACCCACCTCATGCGCCGGCATCCTACGTCTCTATCGAACTCGGCATTACTGGTCCAACTCTTTCGATCTCGTCGAACTGCTGTACCGGACTAGATGCACTGCAGACAGCGGCCACTCAGATCAGATCAGGACGCGCAAGTGTTGTGTTAGCGGGAAGCTCAGAAGCCCCGATCTCTCCTGCCCTTTTCGCCACCTTCTCAGCACTCGGGGCGCTGAGCAGACGAAGCGATGATCCCACCAAGGCTTCACGACCATATGATCTCTTGCGAGATGGTCTCGTCATTGGAGAAGGCGCTGCTGCCTTTGTACTCGAAGAAATAGAACATGCGACCGATCGTGGGGCGACAATCATTGCAGAATTCAAGGGTTCAGGTGCTGCTAGCGAAGCAATCGACATGCGTAAAGGGGACTTGTCCGGAAGAGTTATGGCAAGGGCCATCTCAAACGCAATTCGAGATTCAGGACTCACGCCTATCGACATTGATTACATCAATGCCCATGGCAGTTCGCTTCCAGACTTCGATGTTTGCGATTCGAATGCGTTCAAGCACTCGCTTTCCGATCACGCCTATAGGATTCCGATCTCATCGATCAAGTCCATGATCGGCCAACCCTTTGCTGCCGCAGGGTCACTTCAAGCAGCCGCAGCATGTCTGTCTCTTGTGCATCAGCGTGTTCCTCCAACCATCAATCAAGAGGTTCCGGACCCTCGATGTGACCTTGACTATGTTCCAAATGTTTCTCGGGTTGCACGAATCAAGAATATCTTGGCGAATGGTCACGGCTTCGGTGGCGGGTGTACTGCGGTGGTAATTGGACGCTCTGAAGAATGAGGGCTATCAAACTGTGGTTGTGAGTGCTCGACTCCTCGGAGTCATCGTACTCTCCTCCGCGCTCGCAAGTCTTGGGCTGCTTGTCTTTCTGAACAACACACGCGCGCAAGTCAATCGCCGTTTCGCGCTCTCCGTAATAAGCATCGTTGGATGGATCGTAAGTATCACCATTGCACTCTCCTTGGAGGATCTGAATACAGCAGTAACCTTTGGGCGGTTAGCCTTTGCATTCGCCGGCAGTATTCCATTCACCCTCCTACTGGTCTTTCATGCCTTCCCGGTCCCCCAAGTCGTTTCGGTCAGACGAACGCTCATCATCCCCAGTCTGCTCTGCGCTGCATTTACGGTGATCTCATTCACTCCGTTGATCGTCGTTGGGGCTCAACGAACCGCCCAGAAGACGAATTTCATCTACGGCCCCCTCCATCCATTTTTCTCACTCTATGCCGCAACAGGCCTCGGTTTTGCCCTGTACTACCTCTGGCGCAAGCTTCGGATGGCGTCGGGACTCCGCAGATTACAGCTACGCTATCTCCTGCTTGGAATACTCCTTGGTGGCGCTGGCGCAATCTCGACCAATGTCGTGATCCCCCTTGTTTGGAACACTTCCCAGTACAGCGTACTCGGACCATACTTCAGCTTGCTACTGGTCTCCTTCTCTGCCCACGCAATCATTCGTCACCGCTTGATGGACATTCGACTCGTGGTTCGAAGGGGGTCCGTATACCTAATGGCCGTTGCCGGAGCGGGTGCTATCTTCATTGCACTCACCGGCACAGTCGCCGCTCTTACAGCCACCAGAACCCAGGATGTTCCTATCGCGATCCTGGTCGCCATTGCGCTGGGACTAGCGCTCGCTTTTCAGCCACTCAAACAGTGGATTCAGAATGGCTTTGATCGCTATCTCTATCGAGAGTCATACGACTACAGAACCATTGTCCGTGATGCGAGTCGCACTATTGCCTCTCTCCTCGATCTCAAGTCGCTCGTGGACTACCTCTCGGATACCGTCAGCGATTCCCTTCGCCCGGACTACGTCGCCGTTTTCGTTAGAGAACCCTCGCAAAGCTCCTTCACATTGGTCGCATTCAAGACGACATTAGATCTCGAGAGACCAGACCTTCCGAACTCTCTCGCCAGCGCTTCTGGGCTGCCCCTATTCCTTGAAACTCATCGCCGTGGATTCCTCCGCGATGACCTTGGAACGACGGTAAGCGGAAGTGAAGCTGAACGCGCGGTCGCCGAACTGAACAAGCTAGGCGCCGAAGTCGCGATCCCCTTCATGTCGGAAGATACCCTGCTCGCTCTCCTGATCATCGGTCCAAAGCTCTCTGGAGACGCCTACTTTTCAGACGATCTCGAGTTGCTTTCCACTCTCTCTAATCAGGCTGCTATCGCCATGCAGAACGCACAACTCTATCGCCAGGTGCTTCTCGCCAACGAATATATCGAGAACATTCTAGGCACGATGGAGAACGGCGTCGTCGCCATCGACTCGCTGCGACACATTACGTTGTGCAACAAGGCAGCTGAGCGGATGACAGGGTTGACGGCCCTTTCACTCCGACACCAAGGCGGAAGACAGCTTCCGGACGCGCTCTGGAGTCCACTTGAAGCGACTCTGATTGACGGCCATGCCAGGACACAATTGGAATCCGCTCTGATTGACGATGCGGGACGCGCCGTTCCCGTCGTCTGCGCTACTTCACCGCTTAGAGACAAGCTCGGAACAATACTCGGCGCCGTAGTCGTATTCAGCGACCTGAGCAGACTGAAGGACCTAGAACGGGAGAAGCGTCGCGGGGAACGACTTGCTGCGTTTGGCGCTTTGGCCTCAGGTATTGCCCACGAGATCAAGAACCCCCTCGTCGCGATCCGCACTTTCGCAGAGCTACTGCCAGAGCGCTTTACTGAGGAGGACTTTCGAGAGGAATTCTCTATGATAGTTCTGAAGGAGATCGAACGGATCGATCAATTGGTTGCAAGGCTTCGGGGACTCGCGGTCCCCTCTCATGCTTCGTTCCGAAGCGTAGACATCATCGAGCCGCTTGAGGAAACGCTAGCGCTTCTACGGGGTCAGTTTCTTCAGAAGCGCATCAATCTCATGCGCGCATACGCCGCATCCAATACTCGGATCTCCGGAGATTCAGATCAGTTGAAGCAACTCTTCCTGAATATCCTGATCAATGCAGTCGAAGCGATGGAACACGATGGGCAGTTGACAATACGCCTAGCTGACCGAGCGACACACGATGGCCAAAGCGTGCTCATCGAGGTGTCTGATTCAGGCCCAGGCATTCCTGAAAACATAATTGGAAAGATCTTTGAACCGTTCGTAACGACGAAGCCCAAGGGGTCTGGGTTGGGCTTGGCAATCTGCCGAGGCATAACCGATGCGCACAAAGGAACAATTCGCGCAACGAACGTTGATCTCGGAAACGGCACAACTATTTTGATGGAGTTCCCCGCCGCGACCGACCTACAGCCCGCGACAGTCCAGTAGATCGACCGCTCTTCTGCCGACTTCGACTAATCCACAATGTATGGGTATCAAGATCGGCCCGTGATGTATGAGAATGTACACATCTTGTTACGCGCCGTGTATTGTCGCACTATCTAAGTTAGTAGGTACCGGAGTACTCAACGAGCTCAGCGGGGTCCATGGAACTTAGCTCAAGCGCCATTCCGCTTCTCGTTACTGCATCGCTTAATCTGGCGATTGCTGTTTACGTTTACGGGCGGAATCCTCGGAGCGCTCCGCACCTAGCACTATCCGCCATGGCGCTGCTAGGCGCCCTGTGGCAACCGGGGTCGCCTTCGGGAGCTACTCCAAACCCGTTTCGGTCATGTTCGTGCGTTTCACCCTGGCAATAGGGAGTCTTGCTCCTCTCTCGTCGCTCCTTCTCGCAGAAGCCTTCCTTTCAGGCCGCGCACTCAGAGCGAGCCTCCCACTATGGCTATTCGCTCCTCCTTCGCTGCTGTTCTTTGGGTTGGCCTTCTCCCCTCTCCTTGTCATCACGGTGCAAGAAGGCCCGTCTGGCATCAGGATTGAATATGGACCACTTCACCCAGCCTACGGGCTCTACATCCTTCTTTGTTTCGGAAGCGCAATCTGGATTCTCAGCAAAAAACACAGGAAAGCGTCTGGAGTTCTTAGGCTCCAGACCAGGCTTCTATTGATTGCACTATCGATTCCGATCGTTCTCGGAACCGTGACTAATCTCCTCGTACCGTTGGTCTTTGGTACGTCAGTTTTGAGCAAGTTCGGACCATTCTTTTCTCTCGTCATGATTGTGATGATTGCCCACGCGATCATCCGACACCGCCTGATGGACATTCGCGTGAAGGTGCGGCGGGGTGCGGCGTATCTGGCCGCGGTGCTGGTGGTCGGCCTGGCGCTCCTGAGCCTCCTCGTGACGTCGAACGCGTTCTTCCACGATTCGGACCGGGCACCGGTGCGTGAAATCCTTCTCGCCCTGCTGGTGGCGGTGCTCTTCGCGCCGCTGAAGGGGCAGATCCAACGCGCGTTCGACCGCTACCTTTACCGCGAGCCGTACGACTATCAGCGGACGATCCGGGAGACGAGCCGTGCCCTGAGCGCCACCATCGACCTGCCCGCGCTGCTGGGTCACTTCGCGCGCACCGTTGGGGCCACGCTGCGGCCCGAGGGGCTCGCCATCTACCTCCTCGACCTGGAGGAAGGTCGATTCGAACGCGCGCACCTGCTCGGGCACGGCGCGTTTCCCGAGCACGCCTCGCGGACGCTGGCGCTCCTCGTGACACTCGACCGGGAGCGGCGACTGCTCTTCCGCGACGAGGTCGGACGATCGCCAGACGGCGACGACGCGGGGCCGACGCTGGCAGATTTCGATCAGGTGGGCACGGAGGTGCTAGTCCCGCTCATCGCGGACGACCAGGTCATCGGATTTCTCGCCGTGGGACCCAAGCGCTCCGGAGACCCCTTCTTCAGCGACGATGCCGATCTGCTCGCGACCCTGGCCAACCAGTCCGCGGTGGCGGTGCGCAATGCGCAGGCTCACCAGCAGGTTCTCCAGGTCAACGAGCACATCCAGCGCATTCTGGCCACGATCGAGAGCGGCGTGGCCGCGGTCGGCGCCAAGGGTCGGATCACGCTCTTCAATCGAGCGGCGGAGACGCTGGCCGGCATTTCCGCCGAGGAATTGCGGGGCAAGCCGGCCGCCCACTTGCCCGGCGCGCTGGCGCGGCTGCTCGAGGCGGCCGCCGCCGGCGGCGCCAGCTCCCAGGTCGAGATTGCCCTCCCCGATGCGGCCGGGCAGATGGTCCCCTTGATGTGCTCCACCTCCCCTCTGATCGGTCCGCAGGGCATCCCGCTCGGGGCAGTGGCCGTCTTCAGCGACCTCTCCCGCCTGAAGGAGCTCGAGCAGGAGAAGCGTCGGGCCGAACGGCTGGCCTCCCTGGAGGCCATTGCCTCCGGGATGGTGCACGAGATCCGAAATCCGCTCGTCTCCCTCAAGGCCTTCCACCAGCTGCTCCCGACCCGGTTCGATGACCCCGAGTTCCGGGCCAGGCTGGTCCGGGTGGCCGACCGGGAATTCTCGCGCATCGACGAGCTGCTGGAACGCCTCCGGACCCTCGCCTCGGCCCCGGCCCAACCGATGGGGCTGGTCGACGTCCTTGACCCCCTCCAGTCGGCCCTGGAGTTATTGCTGCCGGAGCGCGAAACGCGAGGCGTGGGGCTGAGACAGGTCGGGCTCGAGCCGACGCGCGAAATTGTCGGCAACTCTTCGCAATTAGAACAGCTTTTCCATAACTTATGCTTAAATGCCCTGGAAGCCATGACCGCCGGGGGAGAGCTCACGGTGCGGGTTGCTGACCTATGCGAAGCAGGCGGGAGCACCCTGCTCGTGGAAATCTCGGACACCGGACCGGGTATCCCCGATGACCTCTTCGACAAGATCTTCAATCCCTTCGTGACCACCAAGTCCAGGGGTTCCGGCCTCGGCCTTGCCATCTGCAGCAGCGTCGCCGATGCGCATCGCGCGGTCTTGAGCGCCCGGAACCACATCGGCCGGCCCGGATGCACCTTCGCGATCGAGTTTCCCGTCCCCGACAGGCGACCCTCCAAACTCCACACATGAGAACGGCCCTTGTGGTCTCGGCTGACGAGACCCTGCGTACCCGTCTCCGCAGGAGCCTGGATGGCCGCGCGGTGTTCGCGGTCGGCTCGGACGAGGAGGCCCTGCGGACCCTCCGATTCACCGCGGTGGACCTGATCGTCAAGGAGGCGACGCCCATCCGGGAAGTCCCCGTCTTCATCGAGCGGGCTCGGCAGATCTGTCCGACCGCCGTGGTGGTCTGTGTCCTTACTGCCGACCCACCGCCCGAAGACGATCCGGCGGTCGAGGCGGCCGACTTCGTCCTCCTCCACCCCTTCTCGGCCAGCCACTTCCAGAGCGTCCTGCGCCAGGCCGAGGAGAAGCTCCGGCTGCTGCAGGAGGTTTCGGCCCTGCGCTCCACCTCGCGCCGGCTGCCCGAGGCGCCGGCAGGTTTCGTCACCCCTGACCCCGGACCCGCGCTGGACCTGCCGTCCGACGTGCTCACCCGGATGGTGAAGGAATTCGCCAAGGCCCTATCGGCGGGATTCGACATCTCGCGGGTGCTGGATCTCTTCCTCGACGCGGTGGCCGAGCTGGCGCGACCGTCGCGCAGCGCCATCCTGGTGGCGGACCAGGTCGGCCGGCAGTACCGGATCACGGCCTTCCGGGGCCTGGCGCCCCATGTGGTCGAGTCGGTGGCGCTGTCCGCCGACGCGGGTCTGCCGCTCTGGCTGGCCGGGGAAGGCCGCCTCATCCACATCGAGGAGGCGCAGGCGCGCGCCTCGGACCCCACCGCGCGCGAGATCGCGCGGGAGATGGCGGTGCTCCAGGCGACGATCGCGATGCCGCTCATGTCGCACGGAGAGCTGGTGGCGGTGCTCACCCTGGGCCAACGGGTGACCGGCGGCGCGTACAGCCGGCGCGAGACCGAGATCATCTACAACCTGGCCAGCCACCTCGCCACCGCCATCCGCGACATCCGTGTCCACCACCTCCTCGAGTACCAGAAGCAGTTCACGGAGCGGATCCTCGCGCACATGTCCAACGGCGTCATCACCATCGGACCGGACGAGCGCGTGGTGATCATCAATCGCCGGGCGGAGGAGATCCTCGGCATGGCGGCGCGGGACGCGCTCAACCGCGACCTGCGGGTCCTCCCCTCGCCCCTGGGCGATCTGCTCTTCGAGACGCTCACGCGCGGCCGCGCCATCCATCGCGAGGAAGTACAGCTCGCGCTGCGCAGCCTGCCTCTCGAGGTCTCCACCTACCCGGTGATGGGGGACGGCGCCACCACCCTGGGCGCGGTGCTCGTCTTCGAGGACCTCACCGCGCAGCGGCAAGTCGCTCGCGAGCGCCGCGAGGCGGAGCAGCTCGAGCTCCTCACCCGCGTGGTGGCGCGGATCGCGGACGAGATCAAGAATCCGCTCGTCTCCATCCGCACCTTCATGGAGCTTCTCGAGGAGCGCTACGACGACGCCGGCTTCCGCAGCCACTTCGCCTCCGTGGTGGGGCGCGACGTGCGGCGGCTCGTGCAGATGTTCGAGAAGCTGGCCGCCCTGGTGAACGAGGGCGACTACAAGCTCGAGGTGGTGGACGTGCGCGCTGGCGGTCGAGGAGTGCCTGCTGGAGCTGGGCGCCCAGCCGGTGCCCGCGGCCGGCGCGGAGGCGCGGCTCCTCACCTTCATCGACGAGTCCACGCAGAAGCACGTCTCCGCCACGTACTCCTACGAGGGCCGAACCTTCCTGGTGCGGGGTGACCGCGCCATGCTCAAGAAGGCGATCGCTTACCTGGTCTGGTATCTCCTGCGCAAGACGTCCGGCCAGGACGCCAAGCTCTCCGTCTCCGTCTCCCGTCTCGACAAGGAGGACCGTGTGCGGATCACCGTCGCGTCGCGCACCGCCGACGTCCGGGCGGACGAGCTGCATCGCATCTTCGATCCCATCCAGGTCGTCCAGGAGAACCTCATCGACGTGGGGCCCTGCGTGAGCCAGCGCATCATCGAGGCCCAGGGCGGGCGGCTGGAGGCCAAGCAGGGACGCGCCGAGGTGACCTTCACCGCGGTGCTGCCGGGCGTCCCCGGGAGCATGGCATGACGGACCGCGCGCGCATCCTCGTGGTGGACGACGAGATGGGGCCGCGGGAATCGCTCCGCATGATCCTCAAGCCCCGGCACGACATCGCCACCGCCGACAGCGGCGAGGCGGCGCTCCGGACCCTGAAGAGCTTCCACCCGGACCTGATCTTCATGGACATCAAGATGCCGCAGATGGACGGCATCGAGCTGCTCCGCCGCATCAAGGGCATCGATCCCAGCATCGAGGTCGTGATGATCACGGCCTACGCGTCCCTGGAGACGGTGAAGAACGCCCTCACCCACGGGGCCTTCGAGTACCTGATCAAGCCCTTCAGCCGCCAGGATCTCGAGGAGACGGTGCGGCGCGCGCTGGCGCGACGGCAGACCGAGATGGGGACCCGCAGCCAGCTCACCTCGCTCGTGGACGAGATGCGCGCGCTGTCGGGCAAGACGCGCGACCTCGAGGAGGAGGCTCGGCGCGAGCAGGCGGAGCAGTCGCTGCGCGTGACCCAGCTGTCCATCCTGCGGGAGATCTCACGCGGCTTGCTCGGCCAGCTCGACCTCGCCCAGCTGGTGGCCACCATCACCGAGCAGCTCCGCTCCGCGCTGGGCTACGATGAGGTGCGCATCCACCTGGGCTCGGCCCCCTCGGAGACTCCCGCGGGTCCGGCGGCGCTGGTGTGTCCCATCCGCGACGACGGCGCCACCCTGGGCTATCTCGCCGTCGCCAACCAGGCGGGCAAGCGTCCCATTGATCCGCGCGAGCGCGAGCTCCTGGAGATGCTGTCGGACTACCTCGCGGTGGCCATCCGCAATTCGCGGCTCTATGGCCAGGTGGCCGACACCAAGCGCTCGCTCGAGCAGCTCATCCAGTCCGCGGGCGACGGCATCATCTCGGTGGATCAGCACGGCAATATCGTGGGCTGGAATCCCGCCGCGGAGCGTGTTTTCTCGCTGGCCACCCGGGACGCGATCGGCCGTCCCATCACCGAGCTCCTGCCCCGCGAGCAGTACCAGAGCGCGCGCAATGCGCTCGCGCCCAACGCGCCGGTGCGGGTGTTCGAGATCGCCTCGCGGCGCGAGGACGGCAGCGGGCTCAACCTGGCGGTCACGCTGTCCGCGCTCACCGGCCGCGAGGGACAGCTCGAGGGCGTGCTGGCCATCGTGCACGACAACACCGCCCAGCGGGAGCTCGAGGCGCAGATGCTCCAGTCGGAGAAGCTCACCGCGCTGGGGCAGATGGCGGGCGGCATCGCGCACGACTTCAACAACCTGCTGCAGGCCATTCTCGGCTACGCCCAGCTCATGGGGAAGAACCCCGCCAACGTGGACGTGGTCCGGCGTGGGCTGGACGTCATCGAGGCCGCCGCCACCGGCGGCGCGGAGACGGTGCGACGCATCCAGAAGTTCGCGCGGCTCCGGCCCGACGAGCCCTTCGTATCGCTGGACCTCAACAGCGTGGTGAACGATTCGGTGGCGATCACCCAGCCGCGCTGGGAGGAACGCGCGGCCAAGGGCGGCCTGCCGCTCCGCATGGAGCTGAGCCTGCCCGCGGTTCCCGCGGTGATGGGACGCCCCTCGGAGCTGAACGAGGTGGTAACCAACCTCATCCTCAACGCCATCGACGCGATGCCCTCGGGCGGCGTGCTGAGCATCCGCACCAGCGTCGAGCGCGGGGATTCCGTCGTGCTCACCCTGGCCGATACCGGAACCGGCATGCCGGAGTCGGTGCGCAAGCGCGTATTCGACCCCTTCTTCACCACCAAGGGCGAGCTGGGCACCGGTCTGGGGCTCTCCGTCTCCTATTCCATCGTGAAGCGCCACAACGGCGAGATGCGCGTGGACAGCCAGGTGGGCCGGGGCACCACCTTCACCATCGTGCTGCCGGTGGCGGTGTCGCCCTCATCGGACGCGCCCGCCGACGCCGAGGCGCTGGGCAGCCGGAAGGGCCGCATCCTTTTGGTGGACAACGACGCCCAGGTCCTCGCCATACTCACCGAGATGCTGCGCGAGGGGAATCACGAGGTAGTGCCGGTGGCCAGTGGGCCCGCCGCCATGGACGTCTTCCGGCCGGGAGCCTTCGACGTGATCCTCACCAATCTGGGCATGGTGGGCATGACGGGCTGGGAGGTCGCCCAGCGCATTCGCACCCGCGATCGCAACGTGCCCGTGATCTTCATCACGGGATGGGGATTGCACGAGGAGGACCAGGAGCGCTGCCGGCACCTGGGCATTCATCACGTGCTCTTCAAGCCGGTGGGCCCCGGCGAGCTGAATCGGGCCATCCAGAGCACGCTCGCCGAGCACGCCGCCCGCGCCTAGCCGCGCCGGAATCGGGCGGAGCCGGCGGGCGTCTTGTCTCCCTACGCCTTCCGGTCCCTCACGAGCCTGGAGAGCTTGCAGAAAGCGCAGATCTCGCCCGTCGTCACCTGCCCGCACACCCCGCACTCCTGGAGCACAGGCCGAGCGGTCTGCTCGAAGGCGGCGCGGGCCTTGTCGAGAAAGCCGAAGAGGAAGTTGTGCTTGGCGCCCGGCGAGGCTTCCTCGAGACGGTTGAGAATATCCTTGTGGGCGAGTGAGGTGGCGCCCTTGGAGAACGGACACTCCTCCACGATGTAGTCGATCCCGCGCAGGAAGGCGTAGGCCGCCGTCTCCCGCTCGGAGAGGCGGTACAGCGGCTTCACCCGCCGCGCCAGCTTGGGATGGGTGGAGGCCAGCATGGGTGACTGGCGCGGGAGCGCGTCCATCTGCCAGTGGAGCACGGAGCCGAACAGCGTGGCCGCCTCGTCGTCGAGGTTGTGCCCGGTGGCGACCACGGCGTACCCATGCTCGAGGGCGGCGCGATTCAGGAGATAGCGCTTGCTGAGCCCGCAGGCTGAGCAGGTCGGCCGCCGGGTGACCTTTTGCACCTCCGGGATGGGCGCTCCCACCGCGTCCGTCACCCGCTCCACGATCAGCTTCTGGCCGCGCGCCGCCGCGAAGGCCTCGCACTTGGCCTTGGACTCCACCGAGTACTCGAAGATGCCAAGGTCGAGGTAGATCCCGGCGGTCTGGTAGCCGTCCTCCAGGAGAACGTCCCACAGCGCCAGCGAGTCCTTGCCCCCGGACACCGCCACCAGCACCGGCTCGTCGGGCGCGAGCATGCGGTAGTGCCGGATGGCCTCGCGCACCTGCTTCTGGAAGAACTCGATGAAGTGTGGCGAGCAGAAGGCGGCGTTGTGGCGGCGCAGCTCCAGTGCCGCGGTGTCGCCGCACTTCCGGCACTTCACCGCGCGCCTCCGCCCGAGATCACCGGCCGCAGCTCGATCTCGTCGTCCTCGCCCACCACGGTGTCGGCGGTGAGGAGCTCGGAGCCGCGGATGACCAGCACCGTCTCGGGGATGACGTCGAGCTCGCGCAGCAGCTCCTTCACGCGGCGCTTGCCCGTGATCTCGACCTGGCGCTTGGGATACCGGAGGGTCACCTTCATGCGAGTACGTTCGAGTATAGCGCGTGGTACAAGGATATGGTCCGCCATGAGCGATCCCCACGGATCCCCCGCTCGCCCCGGCGCCGCCCGCGATGATCAGACGGCCCGCGACGGCGCCGCGCTGGCCCGGATCCCCTGGCAGACGGTGTCGTCGCGTCCGGTTTACGCCAATCCCTGGATCCGCGTGCGCGAGGACGTGGCCAAGCTGCCCGACGGGCGGACCACCATCTACGGCGTGGTCGAGTGCGCGGGTGCGGTGGGCATCCTGCCCTTCGTCGATCCCGACACCGTGCTCCTGGTGGGTCAGTACCGCTATGTGGTCGGCGACTTCTACTGGGAGATGCCGACCGGCGCCGCCCATGCCGGCGAAGATCTCGAAGCCACCGCTCAGCGCGAGCTGGCGGAGGAGGCCGGCTACGAGGCGGGGCGCCTCGTTGCCCTGGGGAGCTTCCATACCTCGAAGAGCATCCTGCACGAGGTGGCCCACCTCTTCCTCGCGGAAGACCTGCGGCCGGCGGCGCGCCCCCCCGATCCCACCGAATTCATCGAGCGGCGGGCCGTCCCATTCGCCGAGGCGCTGGACATGGTGGAGCGCGGGGAGATCAAGGATTCGATGACCATCGTGGCCCTGCTGCGCGCCGCCCGCCTTCGGGGACGCTGAGGGTCAGGACTTCCCGACCAGCACCATCGGCCCCGACGGAGCGGGCAGGCCCCCGGCGGGCTCGAGCGTCACCGCGAAGACATCGACTCGCGCCACGCCCGGCAGCGGGGGGACTCGCAGGCTGGCGGTGCCCTGTGCATCCACGGTGAACACCCCGGCGGGGACCGGCGGCCGCGTCCCCGCGATGGCCCAGAGCTGATAGGCCTTCCCGGCCGGGGCGGGCGGCAGGCCCGCCGCCACGAGCAGCCCGCCCGCCTTCTCGTGCCACAGCATTCGCGCGCGCGCCTCCGGGCTCACCGCCTGCCCGCTCAGCGCCACCATCTGGGTGGCCGGATCGCGCAGGATGGCGAGGAGGGCCTGCTCCCGCTGCACCTGCGCGTGGAGCTCGGCCGCCTGCTGGCCGAGGGCCTCCAGCCGGCGCTCGTAGCGGGTGGATACCACCAGCCCCACCGCGATGGCGGCGATACCGGCAGCCAGCGCGCCCGCGAGCACCACGGTCCACACGGAGCGACGCGGGCGCGTCGCCATGGGCATCTCGCGGCCCCGCGCGGGCTCGGCCGGGCGCGGGGCGGCGGCGATGCGGGCGAGGAGCGCCGTCTTCACCGAGCGGGGCGGAGTCTCCGGATGCTCGGCGGCGAGCCGCGCCAGGCTCTCCTCGCACCGGCGCAAGGCCCGCAGGGCCCCCGCGTCGCGGGCGCGCACCAGCGCCTCGAAGCGCGCGCGCTCGTCGCCCTCGAGCGCGCCGAGGGCATAGCCGGCGGCCAGGTCGCTCAGCTCGTCCGGTGTCATCGCTCCGCTCATGCCTCGTCCACCTTGAAGAGCCCCCGTAGCCGCTCGAGCCCCAGTCGCATCCGCGTCTTCACCGTGCCCAGCGGCTCGCCGAGGCGAACGGCGATCTCGGCCTGGGTGAGGCCGCCGTAGAACGCCAGCTCGATGGCCTGCCGCTGCGGCGTCGGGAGCTGTTCCAGCGCTCCCTGCGCGAGCCCGCGATCCTCCGCGGCCAGCGCGGGATCGTCGCCGCGCGTCTCGGGGCCCCGCGCCACACGCTCGTCCACCGGCGCCACGAAGGTCTGACCTCTTCTACGGATGGAACGCAGCTTGTCGATTGCTCGGGTCTTGGCGCGCATGATGAGCCAGGCTTCGGGCGTGCCGCGGGCGGGATCGTAGCCGGCGGCATCCTGCCACACTTGCCAGAACACCTCCTGCAAAACTTCCTCCGCCGACTCGCGGTCGCGGAGGACACGGCGAATCAGGCCGAAGGCAAGGCTCGCATGCGCGTCGTAGAAGCGCTCGAAGGCCTGATGATCGCCTCGCGCGATACGGGCGACGAGATCGGCGGCGGCGGACGACGCGGGAGTGCTCTCACGCATGTCCTTGCCATGAGTACCAGAAGCGCTCGGGCGTGACAACCGGGCCGACGACATCGCCGCGAACATTTTGCGCGAGGAGAGATCCGCGCGCGACGCTCCGCTCGTAGAAGAGGGGTTCAGGCGCCGATACGGCGGACGACGCGGCGGGCCTTGAGCTCCCAGCGTGGGAGGCTCTGCGCGGGAACGGCCACGATTTCTACGCGAATACCGAGGTGGACCCGCACCGCCTCCTGGACCTGCGCGGCGACGTTCCCGCCGCCCGCGACCTCGAGGAGGAGCCGGACCTCATCCATCTCCTGGCGGCGGTATACCTCGATCATGAACTCGTCCACGGCCGGGAAGCGGCGGACGATGCCCTCCAGCGCGGAGGGGAACACGTTCACCCCGCGGACCACCAGCATGTCGTCCACCCGGCCGAGGAGCCCGCCCGCGAGGCGCAGGAAGGTGCGCCCGCACGGACAGGGATCCTCGGCAATCCGCACGCGATCCCCGGTCCGGTAGCGGAGCAGCGGCGAGCCATGCCGGCCCAGATTCGAGAGGACCAGCTCGCCCTCCCGCGCGGCCGCGCCGCTGGCCGGATCGATAACCTCGACGATGAACTCGGTCTCGTTGACGTGGAGCCCGGCCTGAGCCTCGCACTCGAACCCGTAGGCGCCCATCTCCGTCATGCCGGCGTGGTCATAGGCGCGCGCGCCCCAGAGCTCCTCGATGCGCGCGCGCACCGAGGGGATCCCCGCTCCCGGCTCGCCCGCGTGAACGGTGGTGCGCACGCCGAGCTTCCCGAGGTCGATTCCGCGCTCGCGCGCGGACTGGGCGAGATGGAGCGCGTAGGAGGGCGTGCAGCAGATCGCGGTGACCCCGAGCGTCTCCAGCGTGGCCAGCCGCTGCGCGGTGTCCTGGCCGCCGCCGGGGATGGCCAGGGCGCCCAGCGCCCGCGCGCCCTCGAAGCCGGCCCAGAAACCCACGAAGAGACCGAACGAGAAGGGAAAGAAGATCCGGTCGCCGGGCCCGAGCCCGGCCGCTCTCAAAACAAAGCCCCAGCAGCGGAGCCACCACTCCCAGGATTCCGCGGTGTCGAGCCAGCGGATGGGCACGCCGGTAGTTCCCGAGGTCTGGTGAATCCGCACGTAGCGCTCGAGCCCGTAGGTGAGATTGCCGCCGAAGGGGGGCCGGGCGGCCTGGTCTTCCACGAGCTCGCTCTTGCGCGTGAAGGGCAGGCGCGCGAAATCGTCCCAGCCCCGGAGGTCGTCGGCGCGCGTGACGCCGACCGAGGCCCACTTGCGCGCGATGAAGGCGTTGGCGGGATGGACGGCCCGTGCCAGCGCCTGCACGCGGGCCCACTGCTGGCGCGCGGAGAACCTCGGGCGCCTGCGTCTCGAGGCGCCGGTCGAGGAAGCGCGTCACTGCCGCAGCTTGAACCGCTGGATCTTTCCCGTGGCGGTCTTGGGCAGCTCGCCGACGAACTCGATCCAGCGCGGGTACTTGTAGGGCGCGATCTTGTCCTTCACGAACTGCTTGATGTCGGCCTCGAGCCCGGCGCCGGCGCCTGGCCGGCCTTGAGCACCACGAAGGCCTTGGGCTTGACGAGCCGCTCATCGTCCTCGTGGCCCACCACCGCCGCCTCCAGCACCGCGGGATGCCCCACCAAGGTGTTCTCCACTTCCACCGGCGAGACCCAGATGCCGCCCACCTTGAGCATGTCGTCCCCGCGGCCGCAGTACCAGAAGAAGCCGTCCGCGTCCTCGTAGTACTTGTCGCCGGTGTGGATCCAGGACCCGAACAGCGCGGCCTTGGTCTTCTCGTGCTGGTTCCAGTAGTACGCCATGGTGGAGTCGCCCTTGACGCGCAGGTTGCCGATCTCTCCGCGCGGGACCGGCCGCCCCTCGTCGTCCACGATGGCCGCCTCGTAGCCCGGCACCGGCAGCGCCGGTGGAGCCGGGGCGGGCGCGGCCGGGACGGTTCGACAGGAAGATGTGCAGGATCTCGGTGGTGCCGATGCCGTCGAGGATCTCCACGCCGAATCGCTCGCCCCAGCGCTTGTACAGCTCCTCCGGGCAGGGCCTCGCCCGCCGAGACGCAGAGCCGCAGCGACGGAGAGGTCGAAGCGCTTCTCCGCGTCCGGGCATCTGCGAGCATCGCGGCGTAGAGCGTCGGCACCCCGAAGAAGAGCGTCGGCCGGTGGCGGTGCATGATCTCGAACATCGCCTCCGGCATCGGCCGGCGCGGGTAGAGGACGCCTCGCCCCCCACGCCGCATGCGGGAAGTAGCACGTCGTTGCCGAGCCCGTAGGCGAAGAAGAGCTTGGCCGCGGAGAACATGCGGTCGCGACTCGCGTCATGCCCAGCACCTGCCGCGCATAGGTGTCGCAGCAGACCACCATGTCGTGCTGGAGGTGAACGGCGCCCTTCGGGAAGCCCGGTGGAGCCGGAGGAGTAGAGCCAGAAGGCCGCGTCGTCCTTCGACGTCTCCGCCGCGCTCGAGCCGGCCGAGGCCCGCCCGACCAGCTCGTCGAAGGCGAGCGCGGAGCCGACCGGCTTCCCCGTCACCACCACGTGCTCGAGGAAGCGCGCCTCGCCCAGGATCGGGCGCGACCACCGGATAGAGCGGCCTCGGACACCACCGGGACGCGGGCCCGGCTGTCGTTCGAGGAAGTAGAGATAGTCCGGGCCGCGCAGCATGGTGTTGAGCGGGACCGGGCACCGCGCCGATCTTGATGGCGCCCCAGAAGGCGGCCAGGAACTCCGGCGAGTCGAGCAGCAGGCAGAGCACGCGCTGCTCGCGCTCGACGCCCAGCTCCCGGAGCGCATTGCCCGTGCGGTTGACCAGCTCTGGAGGCCGCGTAGGTGAGCGTGCCGCCGTCGTGGTGGAAGGCGGCGCGCGCCGCCCCGGCCCTCCGCCACGTGCCGATCCACGAAGAAGGTGGCGGCGTTGAAGCGCTCGGGGATCTCGAGCGGCAGTCACCGCGCCATCAGCGGCGCCTCGTGGCGCGCCCGCGCGCGCGCGACGGCTGGCGCCGCGTCTGGCGGCCGCGCCGTGGGCCGGGCGGCGCAGGCGCGACGCCCGCGCCGGCCTTCACCGCCATGGCCTCGATCTCGACCAGCAGCTCGGGCTGGACGAGCCGCGACACCACGAGCAGGGTGTTCGGGGGATACACGCCGTCCGGAAAGTAGCCGGGGAACACCTCCCGGCGCGCGCGCATGAAGCGGTCGATGTCGGTCGCGTGGGTCAGGAAGGTCTGGAAGCGCACGACGTCGCGCATGCTGCAGCCGGCGGCGCGCGAGCACTTCTCGATGTTGGCGAAGGTCTGGCGGGTCTGGGCCACCACGTCGCCGCGCCCCACCAGGCGCCCGCCGGTCCATGCCCACCTGCCCCGCCACCACCACGATCTCACCCGCCGGCGCCACCATGCCGTGCGAGTACATCCCCAGCGTGCGGCCCCAGCTCCTTCGACGTGACCGCCGCGCGGCGTCCATGCGATGGCCGGCTCAGCCCAGGCGCACGTACTCGAACTCGAGCGGCTGACCGTTGATCCCGCGGGCGGGGGCGGCGATCCAGCCGGCGAAGCGGCCCGGCTCGGTGACGGGCTTCATCAGGCTGCCCACGAAGGCCTGATCCTCGGCGGTGGGGAGCCAGTCGTGATGGCGCGCGTCCCACTCCGCCTCGCTCAGCACGCGGCCGTCCGGCGCGACCTTGATGTCGGCGAAGCTGCCGATGGCGCGGCGGAAGGCGCGATGCGGCAGCCGGAGCTCGACGTCGATGCCATGGCTCCGGATGACCTGGTTCCACCGGTACACGCCGCGCTGGCAATCCGCCACGTAGTCGTCGCGCAGCCGCTCGTTGAGCGAGACCAGCGCCGCCTCCTCGCGGGTCCCGATGCGGTCGCCGGCGAGATCGGCCACCGGGTAGGTGGCGCCCTTGAGCGTGTGGTCGTCGTCCTTCTTCGTCTCCTCGAAGCGCCCCTTGAGGCCCATGGTGTAGAAGTTGGCGGCGTTGGTCGAGACCTCGGAGCCGAAGAGGTCGAGCGACACCGAGCAGTGGAAGTTGATGTACTTCTGGATGGTGGCGAGGTCGATGCCGCCGTGCTTGCGCACGTCCTCGGTGCGGTGCTCGCGCATCAGCTCGCAGGTGCGCTGCACGATGCGCTGCACGCCCGACTCGCCCACGAACATGTGGTGGGCCTCCTCGGTGAGCATGAAGCGGCACGTGCGGGAGAGCGGGTCGAACCCGCTCTCGGCGAGGCTGGCGAGCTGGTACTTGCCGTCGCGGTCGGTGAAGAAGCAGAACATGAAGAAGGACAGCCAGTCCGGCGTCTGCTCGTTGAAGGCGCCGAGGATGCGGGGCTTGTCGGCGTCGCCCGAGCGCCGCTGGAGCAGCGCCTCGGACTCCTCGCGCCCGTCGCGGCCGAAGTGGGCGTCGAGGAGATACACCATCGCCCACAGGTGCCGGCCCTCCTCCACGTTGACCTGGAAGAGGTTGCGCAGGTCGTAGAGCGAGGGGCAGGTGCGCCCGAGGTGCTGCTGCTGCTCCACGGAGGCGGGCTCGGTGTCGCCCTGGGTCACGATGAGCCGGCGCAGGATGCCGCGGTACTCGCCGGGCACCTCCTGCCAGGCCGGGGCTGCCCTTGTGATCGCCGAAGTTGACCACGCGCCCGGCCTCCGGCTCGGCGAGGAAGATGCCCCAGCGGTAGTCCGGCATGCGGACGTAGCCGAAGTTGGCCCAGCCCTGCGCGTCCACGCTGATCGCGGTTCGGAGGTAGACGTCCTTGGCCTGGAAGCCGAGCGGCCCCATGTCCTTCCACCACTCGAGGAACTTGGGCTGCCAGTCCTCGAGCGCGCGCTGGAGCCGGCGGTTCTCCGCGAGGTTGACATTGTTGGGGATCCGCTCCAGTGTAGTCGATGCCGGCCATCACACTCTCCTCCGATCGAATTCGCCGCGCGGTCTCGCTGACCCGTACACCTTGAGGGCACCCCCCGGTCCCACCGCGTTCGGGCGCTGGAAGATCCAGTTCTGCCACGCGGAGAGCCGCGCGAAGATCTTGCTCTCGAGGGTCTCGGGGCCGCCGAAGCGCAGCGAGGCCTCCATGCCGGTGAGCGCGTCGGGCGAGAACGCCGCCCGCTCCTCCATCGCGATGCGCACCTCGTCTTCCCAGTCGATATCGTCGGGTGCGAAGGTGACCAGCCCCGCCTCCAGCGCCGCCGCCGCGTCCAGGTCCTGACCGAGCGGCCCTTGAGATCGTCGGCGCGCGCGGGCTCGTCCGAGGAAGCGGCTGGCAAGGCGGCCGAGGCCGTTGACCATGGGATAGGCGCCGAAATTGAGCGCGGTGAGGCGCAGGCCGGGTGCCGGGCGGTCGTCCCCCTCGCGAGTCCCGTCCGAGCATGTAGGTGCGGTCGCAGGCCAGCGCCAGCTCGAGGAGGGTGCCCGCGAAGCAGCGAGCCGGGCTCGATGAGGGCGAAGAGCGAGCGAGACGTCACGTCGAGGCGCTTGAACACCCGGCGCAGATAGAGCCGGATCTCGCGCACCAGCCAGTCGCTCTGGTGATCGAGGAGCAGGCGGTCGTGGGCCTCGACCGCATCCGCGCTTCCCTCCGTCCGGAACACCCAGAGCCCGAGCTCTTCCTCGTTGGTGCGGAGGTGGAGAATCAGGTCGTCGAGCTCGCGGGCGAGCGCGAGGGGCCAGAACGCGGCCCCCTGCGCGTGGATCGCGGCGAGCGTCGGCGGGCGGCGGCGCTCCGGCGCCCTCACGGTGATCTCGGCGATGCCCCGCGCCCGGTCCAGCGCGCAGGTGACGTGACGCGTACGCGATGCGGTCACCCGCGATGCTCCGCTGGAGCGGGGGCAGCGCGATCCCGCGGGCGTCCGCCGGGCGGTCGGTGCGCGCGGCACGCTCCGCCGCGCGGCGGCGCATCGTCTCGTCCAGCTGCGAGCGCGGGACCACCTCGTCCACCAGTCGCCACTCCACCGCCCGCTGGCCCTTGATGCCCTCCTCGAGCGTGCAGAACACGTCCGCCCGGTCGCGCCGGCACGCGTCGCTTGTCCACGAGGCGCGTGAGCCCGCCCGTGCCCGGGAGCACGGCGAGCAGCGGCACCTCCGGCAGCGACACCGTGGTGTTGCCGTCGTCGGCCATGACGATGTAGTCGGTGGCCAGCGCCAGCTCGTAGCCGCCGCCCGCGCAGGGGCCGTTCACCGCGCAGAGCTAGACCTGGCGCGACTCCGCCGCTCGCCTCCTCGATGCCGTTGCGCGTCTCGTTGGTGAACTTGCAGAAGTTCACCTTCCAGCCGTGAGAGGACTGGTTGAGCATGCGGATATTGGCGCCCGCGCAGAAGACCCGCTCCTTGGCGGAAGTCAGGATCACCGCGCCCACCTCGGGATGCTCGAAGCGCAGGCGCTGCATGGCGTCGTAGAGCTCGATGTCCACGCCGAGATCGTAGGAGTTGAGCTTCAGCTCGTAGCCGGGCGCGAGCCCGCCGTCCTCCCGGACGTCCATGGCGAGCGTGGCCACGGGCCCGTCGAGGGCGAGCTTCCAGTGCCGGTATCGCGCCGGCTCGGTTCGGAAGTCGACCGGGGTGCGATCCGGGCGCCTCGGCCATTGCCTCGTCCGCCCTCGGGGTCTAGCCCAGGATCACCCAGAGCACGCGACCTTGGCCCGCTTGGGCCCCAGGTTCTCCCAGCCGTGCGGGGTCCCGCCGTCGAGGTAGGCGCTGTCTCCCGCCGCCAGGAGGTGCGTCTCCTCATTGTAATGGAGCGCCACCTTGCCCTCGATGACATAGAAGAGCTTCATCTGGCCGGGCTCGAGGATCACCTTCTCGGTGCGCACGCCCTTGCCGCGCGGCCCGAGCGTGGACATCACCGCCCGGATCTTGCCATGGAAGAGGCCGGCGCCCGAGCACGTGCCACTTCTCGGAGCTCCCGTCGAACGACACCACCGGGTAGTCCTTGCCCCGCGTGACGTGCAGGCGCCGTCGGCGTGCCCGTCTCGAAGAGCGAGGCGATGGAGACACCCAGCGCGCCCGCGAGCTTGCCCCAGGGTGTGCAGGGAGGGCGTGAGACGGCCGGACTCGATCTGCGACAGCATGCTCGGGGTCAGCCCGGCCTTCTCCGCCAGCTGGCGCTGCTGGAGCGGCCCGCTCCGCCGCGCAGCGCCTTGATCCGCTCGCCGAGCGCGGTCATGCGGCCTCCGCCCGGAGTCCGGCGAGGCGGCGCAGCGCGCGCTCCACGTAGACCCGCGTCATCTTCTTGCGGTACGGATGGGTGAAGTCGGTGTTGTCGAGCGGCTTCGACGGCCGGCTCGCCCGATCCGCCGTCGCCGTGATGAGGTCCGGCGTGAGCCGCTGGCCCACGAGGGCAGTCCCGCCGCCTCGGTGGCCTCGCGGGGCTGGGAGGCCACGGCGCCGAGCACGATGCGGGCGGTGCGCACGGCTCATCGCCGTCCATGCGTCAGCGCCACCGCCACGCCCAGGACGGAAAGTCGAAGGCGCCGCGCCGGCGGAGCTTGAGGTAGTCGCAGCGCAGACCCTCGGCGCGTGGCAGCCGGATGTCGGTGAGCACCTCGTCCGGGCGCTTGGCCAGGTACTCGATGCCGTCGTCCTGATACAGCGCGGTGATCGGGATCGACGCGCTCGCCGTCCGGGCCGGCCAGCGCGCACGTGGGCGCCGAGGCTCCACAGCACGGGCGCGGTATCGGACGAGGACACCGCCCAGCAGCGCGAGCTGCCCGGGCGCCACCAGGCAGATCTCGCCGTCCTTCTTCATGCAGAAGCCGACGGCCTTCCGCCACTGATAGGACTGGTTGTAGTAGTTGCAGCGCGTGTCCACGCAGACATTGCCGCCCAGCGTGCCCATGTTCCGGAGGATGCGGCGTGGACACCATGCCGGCGGCGGTGGCGAGCGCGGGATAGGCCGCGCGCGATGCTCGGCGTGGCGGGCCACCGCGGTGAGCGTGGTCCCCGCGCCTATGCGCAGTCCGCCGCCGCCGCGGGGCGCACGCCCGGTGAGCTCGCGGAGGCCGCGGAGGCCGACCAGCACGGCGGCTCGAACTGCCGCCGCTTCATGTTCGGGTAGAGATCGGTGCCGCCGGCCACGAGCATGGCCTCCGGCCCGTGCTCGGCCATGAGCTGCGCCGCGCCGGCGACCGAGTCGGGCGCCAGGTAGCGAAAGGCCGGCAGGCGCATCATGACGAGAAGGGCCTCTCCGCGATCCCCTCGGCGGGCAGGCCGAAGGCAGACTCCACCGCGCGCGGCTCCGGGAACCTCACGAGCGGCAGCCGGTCGGGCCCCACGCGCGCGGCTCTTGCCCTGGCGCTTCAGCTCCAGCCCCCGGATCACCTTGTCCGGCGTGATCGGCGTCTCGTCCACCCGCACGCCCACCGCGGCGATACACCGCGTTCGCCACCGCCGGGATGATGGGCAGGAGCGGCCCCTGCCCCGCCTCCTTGGCTCCGAAGGGCCCCTCGGGATCGTCGGTCTCCACGAGGATGGTGTGGATCTCCGGCGTCTCCAGCGTGGTGGGCGTCTTGTACTCGAGCATGGAGGGGAACTTGTGCACGCCCTTCCGGAACACCTGCTCCTCCATGAGCACCTCGCCGAGCCCCATGTAGATGGAGCCCTCGACCTGCCCCTCGACCAGCAGCGGATTCAGCGCGCGGCCGATGTCGTGGGCGATCCAGATCTCGGTGGGCTTGACCTCGCCGGTAGCCGCGTCGACGTCCACCTCGACCACGCACGCCGAGTAGGAATAGCACGGCGAGGGGCCGACGCCGCCCCCCTTGTACTTGCCGGCGCGCTTGGGCGGGGCGTACGAGCCCGGAAATGCCAGCACGCCATGCCGGCTCTCGCCCAGCACCACCGCCTCCGCGAAGGCCATGCCGCGCTCCTCGTCGTCGGCCACGAAAACGCGGCCGTCCCGCGCGGCCAGTCGCTCCGGCTCCACCTCGAGCTTGCGGGCCGCCGCGTCGAAGATGACCGCGCGGAGCCGCTCCGCCGCCTGGATGGCGGCATTGCCCGCCATGAGGGTCACCCGCGAGGAGTAAGAGCCCAGATCCACCGGGGTGAGGTCCGTGTCGGCGACGTGCACGCGGATGTCCTTGGGCGTCGATGCCGAGCACTTCCGCCACCAGATAGGCCAGGATCGAGTCCGAGCCCTGTCCGATGTCGGTGGCGCCGCAGAGCACGGAGACGCCGCCGCTCCGGTCGGCGCGGACCACGACGCCCGAGTGCGGCATGTCGTTCCAGTAGATCGCGGTGCCGGCGCCGGTGAGATAGGACGAGCAGGCGATGCCGATACCCTTGCCGGGGGGGAGCGCCTTCCACTTCTGCCGCCAGCCCGACGCCTCGACCACTCGATCGATGCACTCGCCCAGTCCGATGGTGGTCACCGTGAGGTGGTTGGCCGTCTTGGTGAAGGGCTCGGCGAGATTGCGCCGCCGCATGTCCGCCGGGTCGAGCCCCAGCTGCTCGGCCGCCTTGTCGATCTGGCACTCCATGGCGAAGCGCGGCTGGGGCGTGCCGTGCCCGCGCTTGGGCCCGCAGGGCGGCTTATTGGTGAAGATGCGCGCGCCCTCGAACTTGTAGGCGGGAATCTTGTAGGTGACGGTCTGGAGCGCGCCCGTGTAGAAGGTGGAGGCCACGCCGTAGGAGCCGTAGGCCCCCCCGTCGAGCCAGGAGCGGAAGTGCATCCCGGTGATGGCGCCGTCCCGCCGGAACCCGGTCTTCACCCACATGAGCACGGGGTGGCGCCCGCGGTGCACGTAGAAGACCTCCTCGCGGGTGAGGGCGATCTTCACCGGCCGGCCGGTGAGCTGGGAAAGCTTGCAGGCGGCGATCTCGTGGGCGAAGGGGTCGAGCTTGCCGCCGAAGCCACCGCCCACCGGCGCCGCCACCACGCGGATATGGGCCTGGGGCATGTCGAGGATCTTGCCCAGCAGCCGGTGCACGTAGTGCGGGGTCTGGGTGGAGGACCAGAGCGTGAGCTTGCCGTCGGGGCCGAACTGCGCCACCGCGGCGTGCTGCTCCATGGGTAGATGCGTATTGCCCTCGAAGTAGAAGACGTCCTCGCGGACGAGATCCGCGGCGGCGAAGGCGGCCTCGACGTCGCCGAACTGGAGGGATACCGCCTTGTGGACGTTCGGCGCGTCGCCGTACTCGTGGATGCGCACCTCCGGATGCGCGAGCGAGTCCTCGATGGACATGAGCGAGCGCAGCGGCTCGTAGTCCACCTCGATGAGCTCGGTGGCGCGCTCCGCCGTCTCCTCGTCCACCGCGGCTACCGCCGCCACCGGATCCCCCACCATGCGCACCTTGTCCACGCACAGGGCTTCCTCGTCCTGGGAGACGGGGAGGATGCCGAACTTGACGCGAGGGAGATCGTGGCCGGTGATGACGGCGTAGACGCCGGGCAGCGCCGCCGCGCGGGTGGTGTCGATCCCCCTGATCCGCGCGTGCGGGTGCGGGCTCCGGAGCAGCTTGCCGAAGGCCATCCGCGGGAGGACCAGGTCGTCCGCGAACTTGGTGTCGCCCGTCACCTTGGCCCAGGCGTCGATCTTGGGCAGGGACTTCCCGATCACGGAGAAGCGCTTGGTCACGTCCGCGCCTCCTTCCTGGCCGGCCCGGTGCGCGCACCGCTGATGCGCAGGGCGGCCAGCTCGACCGCTTCCAGGATCTTGGTGTAGCCCGTGCACCGGCAGAGGTTGCCGGCCAGCGCGTGGCGGATCTCGTCCCGCGTGGGCCCCGGGTTCTCGACGAGCAGCGCCTGGGCGGTGAGGAGTATGCCCGGCGTGCAGTAGCCGCACTGGGCCGCGCCCAGCTCGGCAAAGGCCTGCTGGAGCGGATGGAGGCGGCCGCCCTCGGCCATGCCCTCCACGGTGGTGATCCGGCGGTCCTGGCACTCCACCGGCAGCGCGAGGCAGGAGAGCACGGGCTCACCGTCCACGAGCACGGTGCAGGTGCCGCACTCGCCCAGCTCGCAGCCGTGCTTGGTCCCGGTGAGCGCCAGATCCTCCCGGAGCACTTCCAGGAGCGTCTTGTGCGGCGGGACGATGACATCCCGCGTCTCGCCGTTGACGGTGAGGGACAGGTGGGCCTTCATGGGCGCTTTCTGGATAGCGAAAGCACAATTAAGTATTACTAAACCTACGGGAGGGCTGTCAAGACCCAGCGCGGCCGGGCCGAGACGTCACCCATCGTGCTGAAGGACATGGTGCTGGCTGACCGCATCGCCGTCATCGTTCCTGAGCTCGCGAAATACCAGGGCGGAGAGGATAGTCAGCCCGCCCAGGACCAGGAACGCCAGATGGATGCCGTGGACCATCTCCGCCGGACTGGTCCGGAAGCGGTCGGGGACGAAGAAGGCGGTGGCCAGCGACGCCATGGCCACCCCGAAGCTGATCGACATCTGCTGCATCGTGCTCGCGATGGTGCTCGCGCTGCTGGTCTGCTCCGCGCTGACGTCGGCGTACGCCAGAGTGTTCATGCTCGTGTATTGCAACGAGGTGAAGAACCCGAAGACGAATGCCTGCGCGGCGATCAGCCACACAGGAGTGCCCGGTCCGATGGTCGCGAACAGGAGGATGAGCAGGCCGAGGATCACGGTATTCGAGATCAGGACGCGGCGGTAGCCGAAGCGGCTCAGGATCCGCGGCATGGTCATCTTGAGGCTCATGGTGGCCAGGGCCTGGGGCATCAGGAGGAGCCCGCTCTGGATGGGCGTGAATCCGAGACCCACCTGATACAGGAGCGGAGACCGGGAATGGTCACGAAGCTCATCGCGCTGATGAGCTCCGACTTGGCGAACGCGCGCACCATGGTGAGCCGGCCCACCGGTAGCATCATGGCGCCGCCGCAGCCCTGCAGGACGCGGCAAGCGACCAGGACGCGGATGTCACTCGAGAGCCCGCAGAGCAGGGACCCCAGGGTGAAGAGGCCGATCGCGGAGGAGAACACGCGGCGGGTGCCGAAGCGATCGGCCATCCAGCCGCTGACCGGGATGAACACCGCCAGGCTCAGCGTATAGCTGGACAGCACCGCCTTCATGCTGAGCGGGGCGACGGCGAGCGCGTTCGCGATGGCGGGAACAGCGGTGTTCAGGATCGTCGTGTCGAGCGAGTCCATGAAGAAGGCCACGGCGACGAGCCACGGGAGCAGTCGTTTCACGTACGAGAACCATATCACCGCCGAGAGCGTCCCATGGTGCGCCGAGCCGGAGTAAGATGACCGGGTGCCCGAGACCAGGCTCATGTCCATGCGGGAGGCGGTGGCCCGCTTCGTCCCCGATGGCAGCACGGTGTGCATGGGCACGGCGCTGGAGGCGGCCATTCCCTTCGCCGCCGGCCATGAGCTGATTCGCCAGGGCCGCCGGAAGCTGACCCTGGTCGGCCCCATCTCGGACATCCTCTTCGACCAGCTGGTGGGCGCCGGGTGCGTCGCGCGCATCGTGGCCGCCTGGGTGGGGAACGTGAGCGCGGGGCTCGGCCACAACTACCGGCGCGCCTGCGAGCAGGGCGTCCCCACTCCCCTCGCCGTCGAGGATCACACCAACCTGACGCTCGCGGTGGCGCTCCAGGCGGGGGCCATCGGCGCGCCGTACATTCCCACGCGCTCGCTGCTGGGCACCGGGCTGCTCGAGTCGAATCCTCGCTTCCGGCCGGCCGAAGATCCCTGGTCCGGGCACCCGGTGGTCCTGGTCCCCGCGCTGACTCCCGACATCGCCATCCTGCACGTCCAGCGCGCCGACGCGCAGGGGCACGCGCATGCCTGGGGCACGCTCGGCGTCACCCGCGAGGCGGCGCGGGCGGCCCACCGGGTCATCGTGGTGGCGGAGGAGATCCGGTCCACCGACGAGATCCTCAGTGATCCCAACCTGGTCCTGGCGCCGCCGATGAAGGTGGCCGCCGTCGTGCATGAGCCCTTCGGCGCCTTCCCCTCTCCGCTGCAAGGGTGTTACGCCCGCGACCACGAGTTCTTCCACCGCTATCACGAGGAGTCGCGCACGGTGGAAGGCAACCGCGCCTGGCTCGAGCGCTGGGTGCTCGGCGTCCTGGACTGGAACGGCTTCCGGAGCCGGCTCGGCGCGGAGCGGCTCGAGGCGATTCGCGTGAAGACCCCGGCGCCGGCATTGCCGGTGGACCTCGGCGCATGAGCCTGCCCATCCGGCCCATCCCCGCCGGATTCACCGAGCGCGAGCTGATGGTCATCGCGGCCGGCCGCGAGATCCATGACGGCGAAGTGGTGTTCGTGGGCATGCGGCTTCCGCTCATCGCCTTCGCCTTCGCCAAGCGCACCCATGCGCCCGGCGCGCTGGGACTCTTCGAGAACGGGATCGTCCGCGACCGTCCCGCGTCCGCGACGCTGATGACCATGAGCGACACGCCCAATCTCCCGGGGGCGGTGTGGTCCACCGGCACGCTGGAGATCATGGGGCTCCTGCAGCAGGGCCTGGTGGACATGGGCTTCATCGGCGGCGCCGAGATCGACCGCCATGGAAATCTCAATACCAACTACGTGGGCGACTGGCGGCGGCCAAAGGTTCGGCTGCCCGGCTCCGGCGGCGGCAGCGACATCGCGAGCCTGTCCAAGCGCTTCGTCGTCATCATGCCGCAGGAGAAGCACCGCTTCCGCGAGCGCGTGGACTTCATCACCTCGCCCGGGTTCGGCGATGGTCCCGATTGGCGGGCGCGCGTGGGCCTGTCCGGCGGCGGCCCCGCCGCGGTGATCACCACGCTCGCGGTGTTCCGCTTCGACCCCGCCAGTGCCGAGATGGTGCTGGCAACCTATCATCCGGGGCAAAGCGTGGAGACGGTCCGCGCCGCCACCGGCTGGGAGCTTCGCGTGGCGCCCGATGTGCGCGAGACGCCCACGCCCACCGCCGCCGAGCTCGCGGTGGTGCGCGACTGCGACCGGGAAGGGTTCTGGACCCGCTGAGCCGCCCGGCGCCGGAGGCCCGGCGCCGGTGGCTGATGTGGGGCATCCCCGCCTTTCTCTTCCTGCTCGCCTTCGTCCATCGCGTGGCGCCGGGGGTGATCGCCAAGGACCTCATGCAGGCCTTCGGCGCCACCGGCACTCTCGTGGGGCTACTCTCCGCCACCTACTTCTACAGCTACTCGGGTTTCATGCTGCCGGGCGGGCTCCTCATCGACGCGCTGGGGGCGCGCCGCGTGGTCGCGGCGGGGAGCGCCGTCATGGGGCTCGGCACCCTGGCCATGGCGGCAGCGGAGACGTCGGCGGTGCTCTTCACGGGCCGATTCGTCATCGGCGCGGGGGCCACCGTCACCTTCATCGGCGCGATGAAGCTCGGCGCCGCCTGGTTTCCGCCCGAGCGCTTCGGGACCATCTCGGCGCTCACGGCCACGGTGGGCGTGCTCGGCTCCCTCATCGCCAATGCGCCCCTGGCGGCGCTGGTGGCCTGGGTGGGTTGGCGCGGCGCCTTCTGGATCATCGGCGTGGTCACCCTGCTGGGAGCCGCGCTCTGCCTGGCCGTGGTCCGGGACACCCCCGAGGGGATGCGCGGCACGGCCGAGCCCGCCCCCGGGATGCGCGAAGTGTTCGCCGGCACGGTGTCGGTGCTGAAGAATCCCCATACCTGGCCACCCTTCCTGTCATTCTTCTTCCTCTACTCGGCCCTCGGGAATCTCATGCTCTGGGTGGTGCCCTTCCTGCGTGACGTATATGGGCTCACCCTGACGCAGGCGGCCGTGTACGCGACGGCCACGCCGCTCGCGCTGCTCGTCTCGGGTCCACTTACCGGCTGGGTGTCGGACACCGCGCTGGGGCGCCGCAAGCTTCCCTATGTGGTGCTGTCGGTCGCGCTCCTCGCGCACTGGTGCGTTCTCGCGGCGACGGCGGGCGCCCTCCCATTGCTGGCGGTGTTCGCGTTGCTCTTCGGCATGGGCGCGGTGGGCAGCGCCTTCGTGCTCACCTGGCCCATTGGGCGCGAGGTGAACCCGCCGCATCTGGCGGGCAGCGCGGTGGCGGTGGTGAACCTGGGCGGTTTCGTCGGCGCCGCGCTCACCCAGGGGCCCATCGGGGCCGTGCTCGACGCGCGATGGGCCGGCGTGCTGGTGGACGGCGCGCGCGTCTACCCGGCGGAGGCGTACCGCGCAGCCTTCGCCGTGTGCGCGGGCTTTCTCGCCGCGGCGGTGCTGATCAGCGTCTTCGTGAAGGAGACGCGCGGCCGGAACATCTACGCGGAGCTGCGAGGGCGACGAGGCTAGCGGCGCGCTTCGAGTCGCAAGAGCCGGCGTTCGACCCGGCGGAGGTCGCGCCGGACTTCCTGCTGGAAGCGATCGAGCCGCTCGACGAGTCCGACATGGCCTTCGGCGATCGCCCTCACGTCCGCCCGAAGACCCTCGCCGACGACGTCGAAGTGGCGGCGGGTTTCCTCGAAGTAGCGATGAGTTTCTCCCGCCGATGTGCCGATCAAATCCTGGACCAGGGCCCGGATCTGCTCCAGCCAACGAGCGGGCATCTCGTCGGGAAGGTCCCGGTTCATGGCGCCAGTCTTCCTCCCCGTCACGCCGATGTCAATCCGTATCCCGTCGGATACCGCTCACGCGCGGTCGAGGAAGCCCTCCGTCATCGCGTTGACCTCGGGGACCCCGGTGCGCGCGAGCGCATTGATGCGGGCTTTCATCTCCGCCATGGGGCGAAAGGGCTTGGCGGCCAGGCGCTCGGCATAGGCGAGGGCGGCCTCGGCCAGCCGCGCGCCCGGATGCACCTCGTTGACGAGCCCGAGCGTGAGCGCTTCAGCGGCCGCGTAACGGCGCCCCCCGATGATGATCTCCTTGGCGCGCGCGGCGCCGACGAAGCGCACGAAGCGCGTGGTAGTGCCCACGCCGAGCGGCACCCCCAGATCCACCTCGGGAATCCAGAACTCCGCCTCGGCGGCGGCCAGTCGGAAGTCGCAGGCCAGGGTCAGGCCCCAGCCGCCCCCCACCGCGTGGCCATTCACCGCCGCCACCGTCACCTGCTCCAATCCCTCCAGCACGGTATTGGCGCGCTCGAAGAGCCGGCGGAACTGGCTCTTGCGCGAGGTGAACATCTTCCGCCGCTCCTCCTCCGACATGCCTTTCTTGAACGGCGCGTCGGCGCCGGCGGAGAAGACGGGCGGCGTCCCCGTCACGATGACGACCCGGGTGGAGACGTCGTCGCGGAGCTCGGCGAAGGCGGCGCCGAGGTCGGCGAGCATCTCGTCGCTGAGCGAGTTGCGGCGGTCGGGGCGCGCCAGGGTCACGGTGGCGATGAGACCCTTGCGCGAGAGCGTGATGTTGTCGGCCATGGCAGCCCTCAGGCGGTGGCGGCGAGCAGCGCCGCGGGGTCGGGATCGGCCTTCTCGTCTTCCAGCAGGCGCCGGCGCCCCTCGACGATCAGGCGCCGCGAGCGTTCGAATCCCGCGCCCGCCGCGCGATCGCGCGCCACTGCCGGCGCCAGTCCCTCCTCGAGGAGCCGCACGAAGGCGGCGGAGAGCCGGCGGCGGACCTCGCCATAGCCGCGGACGAGCGCGGCGGTCTCCGCCACTTCCACCGCGAGCTCGGGATCCAGCGCCGCGCAGTCCAGCACGGCCTGACGCCAGCGAGCGATGAGCGCCCACTCTCGCTCGAAGCGCAGCGAGATCGGGCGCAGCCCGCGCAGCCGGCCCAGCAGCCAGACGCGGAGAAAACCGAGCACACTGGTGGTGCGGACATGCTGCCCGAGCGTGGGCCGGCCTTTGGGCCAGCGCCGCTCGGCCCAGCGGGCGAAGGGCCGGCCGATCGCCGCCGGCAGGATGCCGTAGATCTCGTCAAGATCGGGCTTGAGATAGTCCGTGACGATGAGCGGGACACCCTTGGGCGCCCCCTGCTCCGAGCGGATGCGCTCGAAGCGCGCCCGCCGCGTCTTGAGGTCGGCGACGCGGATGGCGTCCTCGTAGCTCATCCATAGCGCGAGGCGCCGAGCGAAGCGCTCGGTAACCCGCGTGCCCGGATCCACCCGCCGCACCGCGCGGACCTCTTCCAGGAAGCGGGAGGCGTATCTCGCGTCCTGGAAGTCCACCAGACGCGCGAGCCCTTCGCCCACCGTCTGGTGCAGCGCGGCGGGCAGCTCGGCCTCCGCCGTTGCGCAGAGGGCAAGGAAGGCGGCGCCGCGCCGGCCCAGCGCCGCCGCGCGCTCCCCGCGCAGCTCCGCCCAGGGGCGCGCGACGGGGCGCGTGGTCTCGGCGGGGCCGCCGGCGGCGTCGCGCCCCGCCTCGAAGCCGGCGAGATTGCGCTCCACCGCGACGCCGCCTTCGCGGATGGCCTCCTCATAGGCCGAGTCGGGCAGCGGGAGCACGCCGCCGGCGGCGAGCGCGCCCAGCAGCACCGCGTTGACCTCGGAGCCCGCGGCCCGCGCCACCGCGAGGGCATCGAAGGTGATGGCCCGTCGGGTCAGCGCGCGGATGGCTTCCCCCAGCCGCTCGGCGGGAAAGACACCGTCGCCCGACACCGTGCGCTCCCCGATGGCGAAGAGGCGATGGGTGCTGGCGACGAGGGTGGTCCGATCGGGAGAGGCATAGTCCAGCTCGAGCGTGCGCCCGGCCTCGAGATACTCCGACGCGATGATGACGTCCACGTCGCCGGGCGTGGGATAGAGGGAGAACACGGGCGTGCCGTCGCCCGGCGCCAGGGGCGCGGGAAAGACCTCGAGGTAATAGGTGGTCGCGCCGGTGCGCTGGGCGACGCCGGGAATGGAGGTGGCCTGCGCGGCCAGCCCCGCGTGCTCGGCGGCAGCCACGATCCAGTCCGTGAGGACCCCGCCTCCCTGCCCCCCCAGCGCGGCGATGAGGATCGAGAGCGGGCGCGGCGCCGCGGGCGTCATGACGCGCGAGACCTCAGGCCGCCTGGAGCCAGCCGATCACCCGCGCCCGCACCGCGGCGAGGGCGCGCTCCCAGGAGCGCGCATTGCGGACCACGCGCGCCTCGTAGAACGAGGGGCAGAGCACGGCGGCGTGCGCGACCTCGCCGCAGAGGCCGCAGCCGACGCAGCTCTGATCCACCCGCGCGACGGGCTCGGGGCGGAGCGGGTCGCCGCTGTCCCCGAGCGTGAGCGAGGGACACCCATTGAACCGCATGCAGGACTTGTCCCCCGTGCACACGTCGGGATCCACCCCGAAGCGGGCCGAGTCGACCCGTCCGCCCGCCTTGAGGCGCGCGGCGATCTGGGGCTTCACCCGGCGCTGGCGCTCGAGCTGGCACTCCGCCTTCGCGATGATGACCTTGAGCCCGCCCGCGGTGGTGGTCATGGCCTCGCGAATGGTCTTCAGCGTCTTGTCCAGCCGGTACGGGTTCACCACGCGCATCCAGCCCACCCCGAGGCTCCGGATGGTGTCGGCGATGGACATGCGCACCGTCTGGCCGCGCGGGTTCGTGCCCGTCGAGGGATTGGCCTGCTGCCCGGTGGCGGAGGTGTAGCCGTTCTCCAGGATCACGAGCACCGAGTCCTGCTGATTGAACACCGCCCCCGCCACGCCCGCGGTGAGGCCGGAGTGCCAGAAACCGCCGTCGCCCAGGATGGACACCACGCGCTTCCCGAAGGCGGGGGCCACCGCGCCCGCCGAGGCCAGCCCCATCCCGTAACCAAGAATGGTATTGCCCATATTGAAGGGCGGCAGGGTGGCGAAGGCATGACAGCCGATGTCGGCCGCCACATGGGTTTCACCCAGCTCCCGCTGCGCGATCTTCAGCGCGCTGAACACCGGCCGCTCCGGGCAGCCCGTGCAGAAGGCGGGCGGTCGCTTGGGGAGCGGCGCGCGCAGGATCTCGCGGCCGCGCCCCACGTGCGCGGCGAGCGCAGCCCGCCGCGTCTCCGCCTCGCCGCCGAGGAAGCGCGCCACGCCCCCGAGGATCACCTCGGGCACGTACTCCCCGTGCGCCGCCACCACGTCCTTGCCGTGGATGCGCACGTCCAGGCGGCGCTCGTAGGCCAGCGCCTTGAGCTCCTGCTCGATGAAGTTGGGCATCCCTTCCTCGATCACGAGCACGCGCGCCTTGCCCTCCACGAACCCGAGCACTTCCTCCGGCACGATGGGATGGATCACGTTGAGCACGAGCAGGGGGATGCGGCTCCGGCCATGGGCATCCGCCTGTCCCAGGAGCGCCAGCGCCCGGAGCACGGTGGGCGTGAGCCCGCCCTGGAGAATGATCCCGATGTCCTCTCGCTCGCCGGGCACGATCTGGTTGAGCCCGCGGGTCCGGATGTACGCGCGCGCGGCGGGAAGCCGGCGCTCGAACTTCTGGACCTCCTGCGCGTACGTGGACGGCGGATGGCTGAGCCGCGCATAGTCGAACGAATGGGCCTGGAGGGGATCGCGCATGCTGATGGCGGGCCGGACATTGTCCTCGCAGACCATGGTGCCGCGCATATGCGCGGTGCGGATGCGCAGGCTGATCACCGCGGGCAGGTTCGAGGCCTCCGACATCGCGAAGGCCTCGCCCACCGTGGCGGCCAGGTTCTGCAGCGAGGGACGCGGATCGAAGAGGAGCAGCGAGGACTTGAGCGCGAAGGCATGCGTGCGCTCCTGGATGACGCTGGCGCCCGCGCCGTAGTCCTCGCCCACCACCACCAGCGCGCCGCCGATGACGCCCGCGGAGGCGAGGTTCGACAGCGCGTCCGCCGCTACATTGGTGCCCACCACCGACTTCCAGGTCACCGCGCCGCGCATGGGGTAGTTGATGGAGGCCCCGAGCAGGGCGGCCGCCGCCGCCTCGTTGGCGGAGGCGTCGAAGTAGACGCCCATGGGCGTGAGCAGGCTCTCGTTGGCGTCGGCCATGACATCGAGCAGGTGGGAGACCGGAGCGCCCGGATAGCCCCCGACATAGGAGACCCCGGACTGCAGCAGCGCCTTGGTAATGGCGAGGATGCCCTCCCCGCGGAGGACCTCGCCGCGGCCGAGCGCGAGCTGCTTGACTTCGGCGGCGAACGACCGTTCCATAGGGCTCTCTTTTACCACAGGCCAGCGCCCCGGGTCCTCCCGCCGGGCCGGAGACGATGATGGCGTACTTCACGACCACCGATGGTGTCCGCATCTACTACGAAGAGCATGGCAGCGGCCAGCCCCTGCTCCTTGCCTACGGCATCGGCGGCAATGCGGGGATGTGGCAGCCCAATGTGGCCGCCCTCGCCGCCCGCCGCCGCCTCATCCTGTGGGAGCCGCGGAGCCATGCGCGCTCGGACGCGCCCACGGATCCCACGCGCGTCACCTTCGGCCACTGGGTGCTGGACCTCCACGACCTCCTCGACCATCTGGCGCTCGACCGCGCGGTGGTGGGCGGGCTGTCGCTGGGCGGCGGGATCGCCACCCGCTTCGCGCTCAAGCACCCGGAGCGGGTGCGGGGCCTGGTGGTGGTGGACTCGTCGTCGGCGGCCGGGCTGCCGCTCAGCGTGGACAACGTGGTGATGCGGGCCCGGAGCATCCAGGTCGTGCTCGAGGGCGGCATGGAGGCCATGGCGGAATTCGCCATCGCCTCCAACCCCAATGTCTCCGGTCGCCTCAAGCTCGACCCGCGGGCCCGCGAGGAAGTCTTCGCGATGTACCGGATGCTCAAGCCGGTGGGCTATGCCAATGCCCTCCGCGCTCTGCTGCAGATGGACTACGTCACCGAGCGCCTGCCGGAGATCGCCGCCCCCACCTTGCTCGTCTGCGGTGACGAGGATCCCTCGCTCGCGCCGATGCGCGTGATGGCGGAGAAGATCAAGCACGCGGAGTTCGAGCTGCTCTCGCCCGCGGGGCATTTCGCCAACCGCGACCAGCCGGAGGCGTTCAACCGGGTGGTCCTGGACTTCCTCGCCCGCGTCGACGGCTGAGGCCGATTTGGCACGGGCCTCGGGCCCGTGCCACAATCCCGACCATGATCCGTCGCGCCCGGGCCGTGCTGGGAACGGCATCGGCCACCCACTTCGTCCACGACGGCTTCTCCGACATCATCTATGTGCTCCTGCCCATCTGGAGCCTGGAGTTCGGACTCAGCTTCGCGCAGGTCGGGCTCTTGCGGAGCTGCTACACGGGCGGGATGGCGTCCTTCCAGATTCCGGCGGGCATGCTTGCCGAGCGCTGGGGCGAGGCGCGGCTGCTCGTCGCCGGAACCGCCATCACCGCGCTGGGCTTCGTCGCGGCGGGAATGGCGGGGGGCTTCGGTGCCCTACTCGCCTGCCTCCTCCTCGGTGGCTTTGGCTCGTCGGTGCAGCATCCGCTCTCCTCGTCGCTCGTCTCGAAAGCCTACGAGGGCGGCGCGCGGCGCATGGCGCTCGGGACGTACAACTTCTCGGGCGACCTGGGCAAGGTGGTGGTGCCCGCATCGGTGGCGCTGGCCACCACCTGGGTGGGCTGGCGAGAAGCCACCCGCGCCTATGCGCTGGTCGGCCTGGTCGCCGCGGTGCTCCTGCTGCTCGTCCTGGCTCGACTTCGGGTCGGCGGCGCGGTGGTGACCGAGCCCGGTGTCGCCGAGGCCGCGCGCTCCTCCGGCTGGGGCATCCGGGACCCGCGCGGATTCACCGCGCTGTCCGCCCTCCACGTCATCGACAACTCCACCCGCACGGCGTTTCTCACCTTCCTGCCCTTTCTCCTCATCGCCAAGGGCTCCTCGGTGCAGGCGGTGGGCGTGGCGCTCATGCTGGTGTTCGCGGGCGGCGCGGCGGGAAAGCTCGCCTGTGGCGCACTGGCGGAGCGGCTGGGGGTGATCCGCACCGTGGTCCTCACCGAGACCGCCACTGGGATCGGCATCCTCCTCCTGCTCGTCCTGCCGCTGAATGCCTGCCTGCTGCTCCTGCCGCCGCTGGGCATCGCGCTCAACGGCACGTCATCCGTGCTGTACGGGACGGTGGCGGATCTCGTGTCCAGCGACAAGCGGGCGCGCAGCTATGCCCTCTTCTACACGGTGGGGATCAGCGCCTCGGCCCTGTCCCCCTTCGTCTACGGCCTGCTCAGCGACTGGCGCGGGGTGCCCGTGACCCTGGCCACCATCGGCATCCTCGTCTTCACCACCCTGCCGCTGACTCTCGCCCTCCGGGAGCCGCTCGCCGCGGCACCCGCGTAGCGCCTACTCGATCACGTCGTCCGCGCGCAGCCGCAGCGCGGGCCCTCCTTGAAGATCCGGTCGATGTAGAGCGCAGTCCGACGGACACTGTCCTCGGGGCTGGACCCGTACGACATCAGCCCGCCGCCGCGGCTCCGCTTGGGCCCGGCGCGGCCGTATCGACTGGCCTCGCCGATACCGGAGGTGGTGTCCTTCGGCCTCTTCCGCACTGAGCCCTCCTCCCGCACATTTCGGCGTCGCCAGAACCAACGGGAGCAGCACCATTACCGCCCCGCCACCCATCTTCTCGATGCTCGTCGCCCTTCGTCTCAAGACCCCAGACGGCCGGCCCGTCCTGACGCCCACGCCCTGCTCTTCGCCGCCGTCCGCGAGACGCCCAGCCGCCATTGGTCTCCGGGTGCCAGCAGACGCTCGTGGAGCATCTCGGATGCTCTGTCAATGATCCGAGCGCGCACGACCTGAAGCTCCCTCGACTCGTTCGCGAAGACGACCACTCCGGCCGGCCCGGTCACTCTCAGGACGAATTCCCGCCCCCGCTTACTCACGAAACGCACTCCATGGGTCCGCATCACAATGGGATTGAAGACCGCCGACATGTCGGTGGTCCATTCGAACCGGGCGTGATTGCTGACGATGCGGAGGTTCGCCTCGCCCGTGGCGGGCCATTGGGCGACCACGAACAAGGGGACGGCCTTCTGCGCGAGCGCGCCCCGCAGCGAATCGAGATCCCGGACGGCGATGAACGCCGCGTCGGGACCGGAGAGCAGGCGCGCCGCTTGCTCGACGGTGGCGAGCGGCGCCGTGGAGCTGAGAAAGAACTGGAGGGCGAAGGGCGTGTCCACGTGCGTGAGCGGGAACCCATCTCCCACGCGCTCGCGGATCGAGCGGGCAAGCGCTTGCATGCCTTGGGCTCGCAAGACCCTCTCGCTACCGTCCAGGAACAGGTGGTAAGAGACCGCCATCACGCTCAGCCCCGCGATCGCCGCGGTGGCGCACGTGCCGAGCAAGGCCCTCGGGCTCATGGTGGACGCCCACCGTGCGAGCTCCCGCCCCGCCAGCAACGCCGCCGCCGGCATGATCGGAAAGAGGAGACGTTCTTGCTGATGCGGCGCCAGTGAGAACAGAAGCAATCCGGCAACGAACCAGCAGAACAGGAAGCGTTCCGCGCGGCGTTCATCTGGATTGGAGGCCGGACGCGTCCATGCTCGCCAGAAGCCGACGCAGGCGAACGGGCTCCAGGGGGCCAAGCTCCAGAGGAAGTTCACCGGCTGGATGAAGAACGAGTGACTGGGCCCCGAACCGTCGCTGTCCGCGATCGCGTGCCGGAGCAGCTCCCTGAAGATCATCCGGTCGATGAGGGCCGGACCGAGCTCGAGGTACGCCCACGCGAACCAGCCCCCCGTGATCAGAAGAAACAAGACGACCCCCAACCGGTGTGACCCCGTGATCGGGGCCGAGCGACCGCTCCATTTCTCCCATCCGGCGGCGAGAAGGCCCACGCCGGCGAGGAGGAGCCCCAGGGGACCCTTGACCAGGGTCGCGGCCGCCGCGGCCAGCCAGAACCATGTCCATCCCTGTCCCGAGGTCCACGCCCGGAATGCGGCGAGCGCGGCCGCCGTCACCGTGAAGGCGAACACGCCGTCAGGTCGAGCCAACGCGATCTGGCTCGCCCCGACATACGAGAGTAGGTAGGCGAGCGCGCCGAGCAGCCCCGCCCTCTTGCCGAATGACGCACTGCCAAAGCGCCAGATCGTGGCGGCGATGGCAAGCGTGGCGATGGCGCCGGGGAGCAGCATGGTGAACGGGCTGATACGGCCGAAGGGCAGCGTTGCCAGCGCCGCCAGCCAGATGTACAGCGGCGGCTTCGAGGTGACATCGCCGACGTGATTTCGCTGAACGATCCAGTGACCGTTCTGGACGGCATCCAGCACCCAGGCTCCGTGCAGGTAAAGGCCCCTGTCATCGAGAACGGAGGGGAGGGCAAGCCTGATGGCGAAGAGTGAGACCGCCACCAGCGCGAGCAGCGCGCACGCAATCAGATTCGGGAACGAACGCGATTCAGTCATGATGACGTGCCTGGCGCCGAGAGCACGCGCGTCAGGGCGGCCCGTGCGTGCGCGCCGACCCCCTTCCCACGCGAGACCGGGCCACCAGCGATCCCGCGGCCCACACGAAGAGACAGGGATCCAGCAGATAGTCCCAGAGGTTGGCGGACTCGAGGACGCCCAGGTTGAATGCGGTCACGCCGGCGGTCAGGACGAGGGCGGCGCCACGCCGCCGCCGCCACCACCCGATGACGGCCACGGCCACCACCAGGACCAGCAGCCACGGGCGAAAGCCAAGCTCGTATGGGTCCCAGCGAGTCAGGCCGAGCGTCAGCGGATACAAGACGAGGCCCGCGGCCACCGACCAGCCGTACAGAGCGGTTCGCGCTTTCCCGTCGAGGAGGCTCCGGCCGGACACCCCGAGGACGGTGGCGCCGAGCAGGAGCATGGTGGTGATGCTCAGGTCTCCCAAGATGCCACGGAGATAGCCGCCCACCGGGATGCCCTTCACGGGCACCCACGCCACGGCGGCCGCCGCCAGCCCGATGAGACCACACCACCACCGAGGAAGAGGGGCGCTTCGGCGCCGGCCCGCGAGGTGGACCGAGAGCGCGATGGCGACCGCGGCCAGACTCAGCGCGACTCCCGCGAGCCCGACGAGCTGAGGAACCGCGGCCTCACTCATCGCACCCGCTGGCGGATCCACGTCTCGTTGAACGAGACGTGCTTGACGTGGGTGTGGTGCCACGGATAGACGAGGTGAACGACGCCGTCCGAGGCCTGGATGATGTACGGGTAGCTGAAGTTGATCCGGGAGCCATCCCCAGCCCGCTCGCCCTCCTCGAACGTGTGGATGATGGTCCAACGCCGGCCGCCGTCTCTCGACAGGGCGAGGGAGAGGTTCTCGCGCGAGTTCGCCGAGTTGTTGAACGCGAGAAGGACCGCCCCGTCTTGGAGCCGCACGCCCATCACGGGCGAGTTAGGGTTGGGCAGGTCGAGGGCCTCCAGCGGGCTCCAGCTCTGTCCGGCATCGCGCGTCCTCGCGACGAAGACCGAGCCCTTGCGGTGGTTCCGCATCAGTGCGATGGCCTCCCGGCCGTCGAGCGGCACGATGGACGGCTGGAGGGAGCCCCGGCCGCGGTGGATCCGTACCTTCTCGACCAGGGAGCCGCCGGCCGAGACGCGCAGGAGCTGGGGGAACAGGCCGACGAGCTCATGGTAGGCGGGCACCCCGACGGAGCCGTCGGTGTAGAGGACAGGCGCCGTCTTCACCAAGGTGCCGGCGTTCCCCACGGGGCTGGTGACGATTCGCCGGGCGGGCGTCCAGGTCTCGCCGTGGTCCGTCGAGGTCTTGAGGGTGACGCTCGCCGTCGACCACCTCCCCCACGCCGAGACGTAAAAGAGGCTGACCGCCCCGTCCGGTCTCGTCAGGAGCACCGGATTGGCGAGGGTGGCGACCGGGCGCCCAAGCTCCTTCTGGGTGTCCAGGCGGCTGGTCACCTGCCGGACCTGGCGCCAGGCCGCGGCGCGCCGATCATAGCGCGCGGCCAGCAGGGTCACGCTCGCGTCCTTGGACCTCGAGGCCTTCCAGACGGCGAGCAGGTCGCCGTTGGCGAGCTCGCTCAGGGCGGGCGTGTGAAGATGCCGCGGGGACGGGCTCGCGACGATGAAGCGCTCCGAGTAGAGTGGGAGCGCACCGGCGTCGGCCGTCACGGCAGGGCTCTCGAATCGTCGCGACTCCTCGGACCGCCACCCGGAGAAGAGCGCGGGCAGGAACACGGCGGACAGCACCAAGAGGGGGAGCAGTGTCCTCGAGAGAGCGGCCAGCCAGTGGCCGCCGGGGCGACTCGTCACAGGCTCGTGGAACTCCGCATGCGATCCGTCTTTCGCTCCACTGGTGGTCAATGCTAGCATGCGCCGATGGTCGACGTCGGCCCGCTCCAGGCGCCGGTGGCCCCCGGGCAGCGAGACTCTACCACGATGTGGGCTGGCGAGGGCGGTGCGCGCGCAGGTCGGCGCGAGCGAATCGTGCTCGCCATCCTCGCCGCCCTCGTGGTGATCGGCCTCGCCCTCGCCCTGTACGATCCCCGCCTGTTCCGCATGTACACCAGCGAGGAGGGCCCCATCGAGAACCTCACGGTGGTGATGCTTCTCGGTGGCGCGTGGGTGTGCTTCCGCAGAGGATGGCGGCTGCGCCGCGGGCGCAGGGTGCTCTTCCTCGCCGCCACCGTCCTCCTCGGCGTGCTGTTCGTCGGCGCGGCGGGGGAGGAGCTGTCCTGGGGCCAGCGCCTGATCGGGTTCGCGTCGCCGGAGTTCTTTCGTCAGCACAGCGCCCAGCGGGAGGCGAATATCCACAACCTGGTCGTGAAGGGTGTCAAGATCAACCGACTGGTGTTCGGCTCGGGGCTATTGATCGCGGTCCTGGTCTACTGCTCCGTCCTGCCCGTCGGTTATCGCCGCTGGCCGTGGCTGCGCCGGATGGCCGACTCGCTGGCCGTCCCCGTCCCGCGCACCCGGCACATCGTCTGGTACGGCCTCCTGGCGCTCATCGCGAGCGTGACGCCATCCAAGTTCCGCTGGGAGGTGCTCGAGCTGGTGAGCGCGACGATGTTCTTCCTGATCACCACGCTGCCCCTGAACGCAGGGGTGTTCAGTACAGGCGACAGGCGGTGAAGGGCCCGGGCTAGAAGTCGGCGAGGTAGACGCGGAGCCCGAGCGAGAGGAGGACGGGCCTGAGATTGGCCCCGTGGGTCGTACCGTCGGCGAACTTGAGCGCGAGCCCGCGCGTGTGGAGGTACTTCGCCTCCAGCCCCACCGCCACGTTCCGGGTCACCAGGTACTCGAGCCCGCCGCCGACGGTCACCGCGAGTCCGAGCCCGCTCGTCTCCCGGAACTCCGCCACGACGCCCTTCGGCTTGGGGTCATTGAGCTCGCCGAGGGCCGCGCCGACGCCCGCGACAAGGTAGGGGACGAGCCGCCCGTCGAGCAGGGGGTAACGTAGCCGCGCCTGGGGCACGACCGCATACACCGCGTATTCGGTCACGCTGCCGACGCCCTTCAGTTCCAGGTTCGCCTCGTAGCCCTCAAAGGTGACCTCGACGCCGAGGTAGCGCCCGAAGTCGACTCCCAGCGCGCCGCCGAAATACTGGTTCAGCGGGCCGATGGCGGGCGGCTCCGGCCGGACCTCGAGCTCGGACGAGATGTGCGAATCGGTCACGATCGCGCCTCCCAAGCGCGCGACGAAGTACAGTCGCCGGAGCGGACCGTCCGGCAGCTGGAGCGGCGGCGCCGTCGGGCGCTCGGGGTAAAACAGCCGCACCCCGAACGACGCGAACAGTGAGTCGACCGGATTCGAGTGCGATACGCCGTCGATCCGGACATCCTGGCTGCCGGCGAACAGGTACTTGACCTCGACACCGACCGCGACGGTATCGGCGAGAAAGTACTCGATCCCGCCGCCCACCGTCCCGACGAGCATCGTGCGGTTCGCGTCCACGGATTTCCCGTAGGTTCCTGCCTTTCGATCGTTGAACTCGCCGAAAGCGACGCCGGCGCCCGCCACGAAATACGGGGTCAGCCGGCCCTCGAAGAGGGGATAGCGCAGGCGGATCTGGGGCACGAGGGCGATGATTCCGTACTCGCCCACCGAGCGGAAGCCTTCGACATCCAGCTTGCGTTCGAAGACGTCGGCGGACAGCTCGGCCCCGATATAGCGGTTGAAGTTTCCGCCCAGCGCGGCGCCCCAGTAGTCGTGGACGTCCGTCCCCGGATTCGACCCAAACCCTCGGATGCTCAGGTAGCCGCGGAGGTCGTCGCCGTCGTGGGCCAGCGCGACGCCGGGGAAGCCGCCGAGGACGGCCGCGCAGGACACGGCCGCGCAGAAGCGTGCCACCCGCCCCCGCAGCCTCGCCCCGTGCATGCGTCGGAGGGTACTAGAAGGACTTCGCGTTCACAAGAATTCCCCGTCAAGCGGCCGCAGTGTGACCATGGGCAAGAGCTTTCATTCGCCTTTGTGTTGGGGGTCGAAGCCCGCCGGGATCCGGCACCGGTACATTCGGCCCCACCGGCCGCAACTGAACGGCAAAGTCGAGACGAGCCGTCGGATCGATCAAGAGAAGTTCTGGGGCCGGCAACCCTTCCACTGCGCGCAGCCCAGGCGTCGCGTGTCTGCGCGCGCTCGATACCCGAACCCGAAGGTCATTCTTGACGAGACCCAACGGATGCCTCTGCGCGGTTGCCCGCGCCTAGCCGGGCGGGGCCGCCGACGGCACCGTGACGCGCTCGGTGACCGGTCGCCGCTCGGGGCCGGCGAGCCAGGTGAAGGTGAGCCGCCCGTCGGGATCGAAACGGATGGCGGTGATCGCCTCGCGTACGGGCAGCCCCGGCGCCCACGCCCGCTCGATGCGCGCCACCGGCCGGCCCGCGAAAATCTGCCGCACCACGATGGCCGGTCCGTCCGCGGCGGCGAGGAGCCAGCGCCGCACGTCCACGGCGAGGACGGACGCGCGGGCGGGCGAGATCCGGCGGCGCCGAGCCTCGAAGAAGTAACTCAGCGAGCAGCCGGCGCCGCAGTCGAAGCGCGCCTCGGCGAAGGTGGCGCTGTGCCAGCGCACGCGGGGGCGCGGGAGGACCTCGAGTCCGGCGGGCACCGCGAACCAGGTGGGCGTGTCGGGCGAGCCGTAGTAGGCGCCCACGCGGCAGCGCGCGTCGGACTCGCAGTCGGCAACGATGCCCGTGCTCGGCAGGAGCGAGCGGTAGAGGCAGCGCGAGGGGCCGGCGTCGCCCCCGCCCGTACACTCCCCGGCGTCGCGCTCGGCCCCTCCGGCCGCCGCCGCGACCACGAGCACGGCGGCGGAGAGCATCAGCCAGCGCGGGCTAATCGCGAGCCGGCCTCATTTCTTTTCGGCCAGGAGCTCGGACATCCGGGTGAAGAACTGATCGAGCATCATCTTGGAGACCCCGCCCAGCATGCGCTGCCCCACGCTCGCGATGAGCCCGCCCACCTGCACGTCGGCGTCGTAGCTCACCCGCGTGGTCCCGGGGTCGACCGCCGACAGCGACATGGCCGCCTCGCCCTTGACGAATCCAGGCCCGCCCTTGCCTTCCACCGACATCCGGTACCGGTTGGGCGGCTCGAGGTCCATGAGCTTGACCTTGCCCTCGAAGGTGCCCTTGATGGCGGCCACGCCGACCTTCATGACCGCCTTGTACTCGCCCGGGCCGATCTCCTCGAGGCCCTCGCAGCCGGGGATGGCCCTGGCGAGCGTGGCCGGGTCCAGGAAGGCCGCCCAGACCTTGTCTTGCGACGCGGGAATCTCGTTCGCGCCCTCGATCTTCATGAATCAGCCAGCCTTCGCACCGACGCCTCCATGCGGTGCATGCCCTCGCGAATCGTGTCCAGCCCGGTGGCGTAGGAAATGCGGATATGGTCGTCGGAGCCGAAGTCCACGCCGGCCACGCAGGCGATGCGCGCGTCTTCCAGGAGGAAGGCGCAGACGTCGGCCGAGCCCCGGATCACGCCGCCCTTCCAGCGCTTGCCGAAGAGCCCTGAGACATTGGGGAAGGCGTAGAAGGCGCCCTTGGCATTGTTGCAGCGGACGCCCGGGACCGCGTTCAACGCCTCGATGATGAAGCGGCGCCGCCGGTCGAACTCGCCGACCATCTTGGCGATCTCGTCCTGCGGGCCGGTGAGCGCCTCCACCGCGGCCCACTGCGCGATGGACGCCGGGTTGGACGTGACCTGGCTCTGGATATCCGTCATCGCCCGGACGATCTCCTTGGGACCGGCGGCATAGCCGATGCGCCACCCGGTCATCGCGTACGCCTTGGAGCAGGTATTGACCAGCAGCGTGCGCGCCTTGATCTCCGGCGACAGCGAAGCGATGGAGACGTGCCGTCCCTCGTAGGTGAGGGCCTCGTAACACTCGTCGGACACCACCCAGAGACCGTGCTCGAGCGCGATCTTGGCCACCGCGCCCAGCGCCGCGGGTGAGAACACCGCACCGGTAGGATTGCCGGGGCTGTCGAGAATGATGAGCTTGGTACGCGACGTCACCGCGCGCGCCACCGCCGCGGGATCGAGGTCGAAGCCGGTGGACTCATGCGTCGGCACCGGCACCGCGACCCCGCCCAGCAGCCGCACCTGCTCCGGATAGGAGACCCAGTAGGGACTGGGGATGAGCACCTCGTCGCCCGGGTTCACCAGCGCCATGACGATGTTGTAGAGGGTGTGCTTGGCTCCGCAGGAGACGGTGACCTCGTCGGGCGCGTACTCGAGCCCGTGGTCGCGCCGGAGCTTGTGGCACACGGCGGCGCGCAGCTCGGCGATGCCGCCGACTTCCGTGTACTTGGTCTGTCCCTTGTCCAGCGCCCGCACCGCCGCGTCCTTGATGTGCTTGGGCGTGTCGAAGTCCGGCTCGCCCACGCTGAACGAGATCACGTCGATGCCCTGCGCGCGCATGGCGCGGGCCTTCGCGTTCATGGCGAGGGTGGCGGAGGGGACCAGGGTCTTCAGGCGGTCGGCGAGCATGGGTGCCCTACTTTCTGACGATCTTGACGAATCTCTCGGCCAGGCGCGCCTCCACCACGGGAGGGACCAGGCCGGTGACCGGCGCCCCCAGCGAGGCGACCTCCTTGATGAGGCGGGACGAGATATAGGTATACCGCTCGTGCGGCATCATGAACACCGTCTCCACCGTGCCACGGAGCTTGCGGTTCATGAGCGCCATCTGGAACTCGTACTCGAAATCGGACACCGCGCGAATGCCGCGGACGATGCAGTCGGCGCCCTCCCGGTCGACGAGGTCGATGAGCAGCCCGTCGAAGGAGGTGATGCGCATGTGGGTGAGCCCATGCGTGGCCTCGTCGATGAGCTCGAGACGCTCCTTCACGCGGAACAGCGGCTCCTTGGACGGATTGGCCACCACCGCGACGATGAGCTCGTCGAAGATGCGCAGGCTCCGCTCGATGAGATCGAGATGGCCGTTGTGTATCGGGTCGAACATGCCCGGATAGACCGCCCGCTTGCCCACCGAGCACCCCCGTCAAGTTATTGGAAAGGTGGATAAAGCCTGGGAGAGTTTAGTCAGGGGCGCGAAAGAAAGTCAAGGTGGTGTCCCCGAAGCGGCGCGCCTTCCACAAGGCCAGCACACCCGGAGAGTCGGGCGGCGGCGTCTTGGTGCCGTGCTGGACCACCACCAGCGCGCCGGGAAGCAGCACACCGCCGTCCGCGAGCGCGGCGAGCGCGGGCGCGGCGCGCGGCGAGTCATAGGGCGGATCCGTGAAGACCACCGCGAACCGCCGGCCGCCGCCGGCGAGCTGCTCGACCGCGCGGGCGGCGTCGTCGCGCATCACCTGCGCGCGGTCCCGGAGGCCCAGCCGCTCGACATTGTCGCGAAGAGCGCGCAGCGCCATTGCGTCCTGCTCCACGAACACCGCGGAAGGGGCGCCCCGCGAGAGGGCCTCGATGCCCACGCCGCCGGCGCCGGCGAACAGGTCGAGAAAATCGCCCGCCTCCAGATACGGCATGAGGGTGTCCAGGCAGGCAATGCGCACTTGATCGGCGGTGGGCCGTGTCGTCCGCCCCCTGGGCGTGACGAGGCGCTGCCCCTTGAGCGTGCCCGCGAGCACGCGCATCAGCCCACGCTCGCGAGATCGAGCTTGCCCCGCCAGCGCGTGAGCACCGCTGCTCGCAAGGCCCGGTGCTCGGGCCGCGCCAGATCGGGATCCGCCGCCACCAGGCCGAAGGCATCCCCCCGCGCCTCCTCCAGGAGCGCGCCGTCGCGAAGGAGATCGGCCACGCGAAAGGCGGGCAGGCCGGACTGCCGAGTGCCGAAGAAGTCGCCGGGCCCGCGGATGCCGAGATCCGCTTCGGCGATCCGGAAACCGTCTCCGGTCTCCTCCATGGCGGCGAGTCGGCGGCGCGCGTCCTCGGAGGCGCCCTGACTCATGAGGATGCAGTAGCTCTTCCACTCCCCCCGCCCCACCCGCCCCCGCAGCTGATGCAGCTGGGAGAGGCCGAAGCGCTCCGCGTGCTCGATGACCATGACGCTGGCATTGGGCACGTCGATCCCCACCTCGATGACGGTCGTGGAGACGAGCAGATGGAGGGCTCCGCGCCGGAAGTCCGCCATCACCGCGTCCTTCTCCGCGAAGCTCATGCGTCCATGGAGGAGACCGACCTGGAACTCCGGGAACACCGCCGTCCGCAGCCGCTCCGCCATGGCGGTGGCGTCGCGCAGGTCGAGCACCTCCGACTCCTCTACCAATGGATAGACGACGTAGACCTGGCGGCCCGCCTGCATCTCGGCGCGGAGGAAGTCGTAGACGCGCGGCCGGCCCTTCTCGTCGCGCACGCCGGTGACGATGCGCTGGCGCCCCGGCGGCATCTCGTCCAGCACCGACACGTCGAGGTCGCCGTAGAGCGTCAGCGCGAGCGTGCGGGGAATAGGCGTCGCCGTCATCACGAGCACGTCCGGCGTCTCCCCCTTCTCCCGAAGAGTCGCGCGCTGCACGACGCCGAAACGATGCTGCTCGTCCACCACCGCGAGCCCCAGGCGCTGGAAGCCCACCGCCTTCTGGACCAGCGCGTGAGTGCCGACCACGCAGCCCCCCGCCCCCGCTCGCAGGGCGTCCAGCCGCTCGCGGCGGGCCTTGCCGCGCGTGGCATTGGTCAGCAGCGTCACCGTGACGCCGAGCGGCGCCAGGATCCGATCCAGGGTCAGCGCGTGCTGCTCGGCGAGGATCTCGGTGGGCGCCATGAGGGCCGCCTGATAGCCGGCCTCCACCGCGGTGACCATGGCCAGGCAGGCCACGACGGTCTTGCCCGAGCCCACGTCGCCCTGTAAGAGCCGGTTCATCGGGTACGGCGCCGCCATGTCCGCGCGGATCTCCTTCCACACGCGCTCCTGGGCGGCGGTGAGCGAATAGGGCAAGGCCGCCTGCAACTGCCGGGCGAGATCGCCGGCGGGGCGGAGCGCCAGCCCGGGCCGGCGGCCTTCCCGCCGGCGGCGGATGGCGAGCCCCAGCTCGAGGAGGAAGAAATCGTCGAAGACCAGGCGACGCATGCCCGCCGCGCGCTCGGCCTCGGTGGCCGGGAAATGTCCGGCGCGCAGCGCCTCGCCGATGGGGAGGAGCCGGCGGCGCGCGCGGATGGAATCCGGCAAGGGCTCGGGTAAGGCGGCGGCATGGGCATCGACCAGCCGCTTGAGCAGAGTCCGGAGCGGCCGCTGGAGGAGCCCGCCGGTGAGTGGATACACCGGCACCAGCCTTCCGGTGTGGATCGTCTCGTCCTCGGCGTCCTCGACGATCTCGTAGTCCTCCACACGCATCTCCAGCGCGCCGCTGCCGCGCTTCGGCGGCTGGATCTTGCCGTGGACGATGAGGCGCTGGCCGCGCGCGAAGACCCGCGCGAGATAGGGCTGGCGGAACCAGACTGCTCGGAGAAAGCCGGTCGCGTCTCGCAGCGTGACGAAGAGCGGAACCTGGGGACGCCCGCGCGGGGGCGGGCTCACCCCCGCGATGGTTCCCGCGCAGGTCCGGGGCTCGGGGCCCACCGCCAGGCGACCCAGGGGTGTGAGCCGGCTCCGGTCCTCGTGGCGACGCGGCAGGTGCAGGAGAGCGTCGGCTACCGTGATCAACCCCAGCTTTTCAAGGACCTTCGCGCGCTGGGGCCCCACTCCCTTGACGAACTGGAGCGCGGTGTCGATGCCAATGGGCCCCTCCGCGGGCGCGGACGGGGGGGCTACCGGGCGCTGCCGCCTCATGGCCAATCGGTTGCCTCGCTCTCGGCCCCCATGCTATAAAAGGGCGCCGCATCCGACAACCTCGTCGGTACCCTGGCCGTCGACACTACGAAGGAGCCGGTATGTCTCAGCGCTGTGATATTTGCGATAAGGGCCCTGCGGTCGGCCACAAGATCAGCCATGCGCACAATGTCTCCTCCCGGCGCTGGTTGCCCAACCTGGTGAACATGCGCGCGCTGGTGAACGGTCGCGCCAAGCGCCTGCGCGTCTGCACCCGCTGCCTCAAGGGCGGCAAGGTGACCAAGGTCGTCTAGAAACGAAAACGGGGGGCGATCCGCCCCCCGTCTCCGCCCATCTCAGCACGGAAGAAAGTAAGAGTCCCGGTGGGAGGCCGCCACCCCCCACCGCTCAGCACGAAGCAAACTTACTTCTTCTTCTTCTTGGCCGCCTTCTTCTTCGCCATGAGAGCGTCACCTCCTTTCGTGTGCGTTCCTCGGTGCTCCTTACTTGCGCTTCCCCTTCTTCACCGCCTTCTTCTTCTTTCCGCCCTTCCTCGCGGCCTTGCGCTTTTTCATGGTTGGTCACCCCCTCTCGACGTGCTCAGTACCCCATCGCCTCGCGCCGCAGATGGGCGGCCTGCTCCCGGCCGCGACGCTCGTAGTGATAGAGGTCCACGTACAGCTGAGGGAGGCAGACAACGGGCAGGCCCCCCTTGGTGATCGGGGCGTAGAACACACCCTCGTCGTAGGGCTCGAGCAAGTTCACGTTCCCCTCGCCCTCCGCGGGCCGGAGCCCGAGGCTCCGGACGATCGGCGCCGGATCGCCTTCCAGGTAGCAGTGAATGGCGGGAAACCGCACGCTGGGCGCCACCAGGGCCGCGCCCGAGTGCAGGGTGAACGCGTAGCGGCGGCCTTCCGCATGGCAGGCCCGCGCGACCTCGGCCACGAGCTTCCGGGTCATCCGCTCGGCCGAGAAGCACGCCTCGACCCGGTTCCGCCGGTGGTTATAGGCCTCGCGCCAGCCCTCGAGCAGATCGCCCGGCCGGCTGAGCCGGAATCGCTGATGCTCGTCCCGCTCCACCCAGGACAGGTCCTCCAGGCGCTTCACCACGTTGTGGGCATGTCCCAGGCTGACGTCAGCGCCCTTGGCCAGCTCTTCGAGCCGCCAGGCATGCTGGGGATCGACCAGGAGCACCCGCGTGACGCGCGTGGCCCGGGGGGCGAACAGCGAGCGCAGGGGCCGAGTCGAGGGGCGGAGATTGGGCTTCCCGTCCTTCTCGATCAACACATGATCGAACGACAGATAACAGTTCCCGGAGAGATCTAGATAGCCCAGGCCGCTTCGCTTGAGGAGCGCCGCGCTCTGCGGGCTCACATAGTCGGCCACGACAATCGGGTAGGCAGCGGCGAGGTCCCGTCGGACCTCAGCAAGGCGGGCGATCGTCTCCCGGATCTGGCGCGGTTGTCCGACGGAACTGCTTTCGACGATCAGGGTCGGCTCGGCGGTCCCCATCTTGAATCGCACAACAAGATTAACCGTTTGCGACCCAACACGGAAGTCAGACTGCTCCTGCCAGCCGGTCGCTCTGGGAAACAGCTCTCGGAGCCGCTGTCCAGCGAACTGCTTGATGTTGAGCAATTTAGCCATCGTTTCACTTGTTCCATAGGTTTCAGCGTCTGCTGAAACAATACGAACAGACGAAAGCCAAGTCAAGCAAAAATCTTGGCCGAAATGGCGGGGGCGCTGCTACGAGCCCTGCTCGATGCCGTCCATGGTCTCGTCGTCGAGACCGAAGTAGTGGCCGATCTCGTGAATCACTACTTCGCCGATGAGCTCGGCCATCTCTTCTGGGCTCGCGCAGTCCTCCTCGATGGGCCCCTGGTAGATGTGGATGGTGTCGGGAAGGACATTGCCGTAGCCGGAGTCGCGGCGCGTGAGGTCGATGCCCCGGTAGAGGCCGTAGAGCGTGTCCGGCGGCACGATATCCATCTCGGCCAGCGTGGCGGCGTCGGCCCAGTCCTCCACCACCACGGCCACGTTGGCTATGCGCTCGCGGAAGCGGCGCGGCAGGCGCCGCAGGGCCCGCTCCACCAGGGCCTCGAACTGGGCGCGCGTCATGCGGGGAGCGTGAGGGGGAGGCTAGAGCCCCCGCACGCGCTCGACGTTGAAGACGTCCTTGACCTCTCGGATGGACTGGAGAATCGCCTGCAGCTGCTTGAGGTCCTCCACCTCGACCACGAAGTGGTTGATGCCCTTGCGGTCGTCGGTGACGGTGATGTCCGCCTTGGTGATATTGCCGTGGCAGGACGAGATCGCGGCGGTGATCTCGGCCAGCAGGCCGGGCCGGTCGCGTTCGATGTACACCGCGATGCGCACCGGCCGCGTGGCGGGCTCGCTGCCCTCCCACTCCACCGCCACGATGCGCTCCTTGTCGAGCACGTTCTTGACCACGGTGAGGCAGTCGCGGGCGTGCACGGTGAGGCCGCGGCCGCGCGTGATGAAGCCCACGATGCCGTCGCCCGGGACCGGCGCGCAGCACTTGCCGAAGCGGACCAGGATATCGTCGACGCCCCGGATGCGCACGGCGCCGTCGCTCTTGCGCGGCGCCTTCGGCGGAGTCTTGGCCTCGATCGGATCGCGCACCGCACCGGGGGCGACGCGGCCCAGCACCTGCTGCACCGAGGTTTTCCCGTAGCCGATGGAGGCCACGAGATCGTCCACGGAGGGGAAGCCGAGCTCGGTAATGACCTTGCGCATCTCGTCCCCGCCCAGGAGGGTGGCGGGGGACAGGCGGTACTTCTTCGCCTCCCGCTCGAACAGCTCCCGCCCCAGCTCCAGCGAGCGCGCGCGCTCCTCCACCTTGAGCCACTGGTTGATCCGGGCGCGGGCGCGGTTCGACTTGACGATCTTGAGCCAGTCGCGGCTCGGATGCTGGGCGGGCGAGGCCACCACCTCGACGATGTCGCCCTGGCGGAGGGTATAGCGCAGCGGCACCAGCTTGCCGTTGACCTTGGCGCCCACGCAGTGATGCCCGACGTCGGTGTGCACGGCGTAGGCGAAGTCGATGGGAGTGGCCCCTTCGGGCAGTGCCTTGACGTCGCCTTTCGGCGTGAAGACGTAGACCTCGTCGGGGAAGAGGTCGAGGCGGACGGTGTCGAGGAACTCCTTGGGGTCCGTGACCTCCTTCTGCGACTCCATGAGCTGCCGGAGCCAGGTGAAGGCGTCGTCGAACTTGTCCCGGTCGTTGCGGCGCTCCTTGTAGAGCCAGTGGGCGGCGATCCCCTCCTCGGCGATGCGGTGCATCTCGAGGGTGCGGATCTGGATCTCCACCGGATCGCCCTTGGGACCGATCACGGTGGTGTGGAGCGACTGGTACATGTTCACCTTGGGCATCGCGATGAAATCCTTGAAGCGGCCGGGCACCGGCTTCCACAGCGAGTGGATCACGCCGAGGGCGCCGTAGCAGTCCCGCACGGACTTCGTGATCACGCGCACGGCGGTGAGGTCGTAGATCTCGTCGAATTCCCGGCCCCCCTCGTGCATCTTCTTCCAGATGGAGTAGAAGTGCTTGGGCCGGCCGGCGATGCGCACCTCGATCCCCACCTCGCCCAGCTTGTCCTGGAGGATGGCGATGAGCTGATTGATCTCGTTCTCGCGCTCGAGGCGGCGCTTGGCCACCCGTCGCATCAGCTCCTGGTAGTCCTCCGGATTCATCACCCGGAGCGCCAGGTCCTCGAGCTCGGCCTTGACCTTGGCCATGCCGAGCCGGTGGGCGAGCGGCGCATAGATGTCGAGGGTTTCCTGGGCGATCTTCTTGGCTTTCTCCCCCGGCAGGTAATCGAGGGTGCGCATGTTGTGGAGGCGGTCGGCGAGCTTGATCATCAGCACGCGGATGTCGCGCGCCATCGCCACCACCATCTTGCGAAAGTTCTCGGCCTGGCGCTCCTCGCGCGAGGAAAACGCCAGCTTCCCGATCTTGGTGACCCCGTCCACCAGCTCGGCGATCTCGGCGCCGAACTCCCGCGCGAGATCGGCCTTGGTGGCGTGAGTGTCCTCGAGCACGTCGTGAAGGAGGCCCGCGGTGACCGTGGTCACGTCCATCTTGAAGTTGACGAGGAGGCCGGCGACCTCGAGGGGGTGGGACAGGTAGGGCTCACCTGAGGCCCGCTGCTGCCCATGATGCGAGCGCTCCGAGAACCGGTAGGCGCGCTGGACGAGGTCCAGGTCAGCCGTTGGCTGATACTTCGGGATCTCATCGATGAGAGTCTGGAGCTGGGTCAACCCGTGCTCTCCTCCCTCGGTTGACCACTGATTTTGCCACCAAAATCAGGCTTTTGCTATCACTTTCTTGGGGCGCCGGTGTCTCCCCTCCACCCACTCCGTCCATTCGACGATCAGGGCCCCCGCGATGTAGATGGTCGAGTAGGTGCCCGTGATCACCCCGACGGTCAGGACGAAGGCCAGGTCTTCCAGTACCTTGCCCCCGAAGAGATACAGGACCACGGTAGAGAAGAACACGGTCAGGGCGGTCAGCACGGTCCGGGAGAGGGTCTCGTTGATGGCCCGGTTGATCTGGTGGGCGAAGGGCTCGCCGCGGCGGCCCCCCTTCCCCCGGTTCTCCCGGACCCGGTCGTACGCGACGATGGTGTCGTTGACGGAGTAGCCGATGATGGTGAGGAGGGCGGCGAGGACCGGCAGCGACATCTCGCGATTGGTCAGGGACATGGCGCTCAGGCAGACGAGCACGTCGTGGATGATGGCCGCCACCGAGGCCACGCCCCCCTTCACGTCGAAGCGGAAGGCGATGTAGATGAGGATCCCCGCCATGCTGACCAGCACCGCGTAGATGGCCTGGAGCTGCAGATCGCGGCCGACCTGCGGCCCCACGAACTCCACGCGACGGATCTCGGGACGGCCCAGGCTCGGGTCCTTGGCGAGGGCGCCCTGGACCTGGGTGGTGATCTGCTCCACCGAGGCGTTCTGGAGCGGCAGCCGCAGGATGAACTCGCGGGGGTCCCCGAACTCCTGGATGACGCTCTCGCCCAGCTTGATGTCCTCCAGCGCCGTCCGGATTCGCTCCACGGGCACCGGCTTCTCGAAGCGTACCTGGATGAGGGTGCCGCCGGAGAAGTCGATCCCGTAGCGAAGCCCGCCCTTCGTCGCCATGGACCCCAGCCCGATGAGGATGAAGGCGATGGAGAGCAGGTAGGCCCACCGGCGCCGGCCGATGAAGTTGTAGTTCGGGTCGTGAAAGAACTGGATCATATGGACAGGGCCTCGTGCTTCCGGGAGCCCATGTAGATCAGGTCGAAGACCAGCCGCGTGAAGAACACCGCGGTGAAGAGGCTCGCCGCGATCCCGATCATGAGTGATACCGCGAAGCCCTTCACCGGCCCGGTACCGAACTGGAACAGGATGAGCCCGGACACCAGCACGGTGACGTGGGTGTCGATGACGGTCTTGAACGCCCGCGAGAAGCCGGCGTCGATGGCAGGCCGCACGGACTTCCCCGCCCGCAGCTCCTCCCGGATCCGCTCGAAGATGAGGATATTGGTGTCCACCGCCATGCCGATGGTCAGCACGATACCGGCGATCCCGGGGAGCGTGAGGGTAGCCTGGAATGCCGCCATGGCCGCGAGCAGGATGAGCAGATTGAGGCCGAGCGCGAGGTCGGCGATGAGGCCGGACAGCCGGTAGTAGACGAGCATGAAGAGCACGACCACCACGCCCGCCGCCAGCGTGGACCAGACGCCGCGCTGGATGGAGTCGGCGCCCAGCGACGGCCCCACCGTGCGCTCCTCCAGCACCTGCACCGGCGCCGGCAGTGCGCCCGCCCGCAGCACGATGGCGAGGTCGGTGGCTTCCTCGCTGGTGAAGCCTCCCGTGATCTGGGCCTGGCCGGACGGGATCCGCTCGCGGATGACCGGCGCGGAGTGGACATTGCCGTCGAGCACGATGGCCAGCCGCCGGCCCACATTGGCCTCCGTGAGCTCGCCGAAAGCGCGCCCGCCCGCCGCGTTGAACTCGACCGACACATAGGGCTCGCTGGTGTTCTGGTCGATGGAGACGCGCGCGTTGGCGAGATCGGCGCCGGTGAGCAGCGTCTTCTTCTGCACCACGTACGGGATCTTCCGCTCCTGCCTTGGTCTCGCGGTCCACCCGCTTCTGGGAGAGGAGCTCATCGCCCTCGGGCACCCCTTCGCGCACCGCCCGCTCCGGGTCCACCTTCTCGTCGACCAGCTTGAACTCGAGCAGTGCGGTCTTGCCGATCAGGGCCTTGGCGCGCTCGGGATCCTGCACGCCCGGGGAGCTGGATCGAGAATGCGATTGTCGCCCTGCTGCTGGATGGAGGGCTCGGCCACCCCGAACTGGTCCACGCGATTGCGGATGGTCTCGAGGCCCTGCCGGACCGCCAGCTCCTTCAGCTGATCAATTTCTCTCGGGCGCATGGCGAGGACGAACCGACTCGCGCCCTGATCCGCCTCCTTGGTCTCGAAGGCCGCGAGCTCGGCGGCCGCGGTCTGGGCCGTGCTCCACGCCGGTGCCGAGGCCAGCTCCACCACCATCTCGGAGGAGCCGCGCCGCTCGATGCGCTTGACCCCCACGCCGCGCTTCTCGAGCGCCGCCCGCACGCTGGAGGCCGCCCGCTCCACCTGCGCCTCCAGCGCCTTGTCGAGGTCGATGCCCAGCACGAGGTGGATGCCCGCCCTGGAGGTCCAGCCCGAGATTGATGGTCCGGGGCAGGAGGCCGCCCTTACCCGCCGGGGTATGCCCGTAGAGCAGCGGCTGCACGAAGGGCGGCGGGTAGAGATAGACGAGCGAGCCCAGGATGACCGCGGCCACGATGCCGATCCGCAGCCAGGGGTTTCGCCGCATCAGGCGGAGCCGTCCTTGTCACCCGCCGCGGGCACGATGCGCGCGACGGCGCCGCGGTCGAAGGTCAGCTTCACCTGATCGCTCACCCGGAGAGTGATGGTGTGCTCGTCCAGGCCCGACACCGTCCCGTGAATGCCACTGCTGGTCACCACGCGATCGCCCTTCTTGACCGCGGCGAGCAGGGCCTCGCGCGCCTTCTTCTGCTTCTGCTGGGGCCGGATGACGATGAAGTACATGATGGCGAACATGCCGACCATCAGCGGCAGGATCGACATGATGCCGCCGTTGCTCCCGCCGCCCGGCGGGCTTGCCATCGCGTAGGCGAGATCCACCATGAAGCTCAATCCTCCCTGTCAGGTATATTCGCGTCGGAACCGACTCGGGATTCTACCCCATATCGCTCGAGAAACCGAGCGCGGAATGCCCCGAAGCGGCCCTCCGCGATCGCCGCGCGCATCGCCGCGACGACGCCCTGGTAGAAGGTCACGTTGTGCAGCGTGAGGAGACGGTAGGCGAGGAGCTCGCGCGCCATGAACAGGTGCCGGACATAGGCGCGCGAGAAGCCGCGGCACGCCTCGCAGGCGCACGCCGCGTCGAGCGGGGCGGGATCCCGCGCGAAGCGCGCATTGCTGATGGCGATGGGGCCCTCCGCGGTGAACGCCTGCCCGTTCCGGCCATTGCGCGTGGGCATGACGCAGTCGAAGAGATCCACCCCGCGCGCCACCGCTTCCACCAGGTCGGTCGGCTTCCCCACGCCCATGAGATAACGCGGCCGGTGCTTCGGCAAGAGCGTCGCCGTCCCCTCGACGATCTCGTGGAGGATCGACTTGGGCTCGCCCACCGCGAGGCCGCCGATGGCGTAGCCGGGCAGGTCCAGCGCCACCGCCTCCTCGGCGGCGCGCCGCCGCAGCGCGGGATACATACCGCCCTGCACGATGCCGAAGAGCGCCTGGCTCCCGTCGCCCCGGGCATGGGCCGCCACCGTGCGCACCAGCCACCGCTGGGTGCGCGCCAGCGAGCGCTCGGTCTCGGCCTCGGTGGCCGGATGCGCGAGGCACTCGTCGAGGGGATGGATGATGTCCACCCCCAGCGCCTGCTGGATCTCCACGCAGCGCTCGGGCGAGAGCATGCGAAGCGAGCCGTCCACGTGCGAGCGGAACTCCACCCCTTCCTCGCCGAGATGCCGGAGCTTGGCGAGGCTCCACACCTGGAAGCCCCCGGAGTCAGTGAGGATGGGGCCGTCCCAGCCCATGAAGCGATGGAGCCCACCCAGCTCGCGCACCACCTCGTGGCCGGGACGCAAGAAGAGATGATAGGTGTTGGCGAGCACCATTTGCGCCCCCGAGACGCGGATGTCGCCGGGGGAGAGGCTCTTCACGGTGCCGAGCGTCGCCACCGGCATGAAGGCGGGCGTGTCCACCGCGCCGCGCGGGGTGAGCAGGCGCCCGCGCCGCGCGGCGCCGTCGGTGGCCAGGAGCTCGAACGCGAAGCCGCCCACGCCGCTACTCGATCAGCATCGCGTCGCCGTAGGAATAGAAGCGGTAGCCGGCGGCGATGGCATGGCGATAGGCGGCCAGCACGAGCTCGCGACCCGCGAGGGCGGAGACGAGCACGAGCAGGGTGGACCGCGGCAGGTGGAAATTGGTGATGAGCGCATCCACCACTCGGAAGCGATGCGGGGGGTGGATGAAGAGGTCGGCCTCGCCCGCGCGCGGCGTCACGCGGCCCTGCCGCGTCCGACGCCCACTCGAGCGCGCGCGTGGTGGTGGTGCCCACCGCGATCACCCGTCCGTTCGTCGCGCGCGCCCGATTGACCGCGTCCGCGGTGGCGGGGGGGATCTCCACCGTCTCCGCTTCCATCCGGTGCCCCTCCAGCGTGGCCGACTTGAGGGGCCGGAACGTTCCCGGGCCCACGTGTAGCGTGAGCGCGTGCACCTCGGCTCCCCGCGCCCGCACGCACGCGAGCAGCTCCGGCGTGAAGTGCAGGCCCGCGGTGGGCGCGGCCACGGAACCCTCCGCGCGCGCGTAGACCGTCTGGTAGCGCTCACGATCGTCGGGCTTGGGCGCCCCATGCCGCTCGATATAGGGCGGCAGGGGCGGCAGCCCGTGGCGCTCCAGCAGCTCACGCGCGGACCAGGGCGACTCGAGCGTCACCACTCGGCGGCCCTCATCCCCCTGCCCCACCACCGCGGCGTGCCCGACGCCCCCGCCCAGCGCGATGCGCGCGCCCACGCGGCAGCGGCGCGCCGGCCGTGCCAGCGCCTCCCAGCGGTCGGGCGCGAGCTCGCGGAGCAGCAGGAGCTCCACCGGCCGGCCGTCCTCCGTGAGCACGCCGAGCAGGCGCGCCGGGATCACGCGGCTTTCGTTGACGACGAGGCAGTCGCCGGGCCGCAGCAGCTCCGGCAGGTCGGCGAAGCGGCGGTCGGTCCAGCGCGCGCGCGTCCGGTCCAGGACGAGCAGCCGCGAGGCGTCACGCGGGGTGGCGGGCTCCTGCGCGATGGCCGAGGGGGGAAGTGCGTAGTCGAACTGCGCGAGGTCCATCCGGCTTCGAAGTGTAGCAAATCACCCGATGCGCGCGCCGGGCGAGACCTCGAAATCGGGGCGCAGAAGGATCACCTCGCCCGCCTCGTCGTAGGCCCCGAGCACGAGCACCTCGGAGACGAAGGGCCCGATCTGCTTGGGCGGGAAGTTCACCACCGCCACCACCCGGCGGCCGACGAGCTCGGAGACGGCGTACCGGTGCGTGATCTGGGCGCTGGAGCGCTTGACCCCCAGGGGCCCGAAGTCCACCCAGAGCTTGTAGGCCGGCCGGCGCGCCTCGGGAAACGGCTGGGCGTCGACCACCACGCCCATGCGCATGTCGACCTTCTCGAACTCGGCCCAGGACAGATCCATGGGGCGGCCCCGCTATTGCGGGAACGCGGCGAACTCGACGCCGGGGTAGTAGAACTGGAGGATCTGGCGCGCGGTATAGCCGAGCTGGGCCATGGACTTGGCCGCCGCCTGATCCAGCCCCACCCCGTGGCCGTAGCCGCGGCCGGCGAAGCGGACCAGGTTGCCGTCCACCGCCACCGCGAACAGCGTGCTCTTGAGCACGTCGTAGCCGACCAGGCGCCGGAAATCGTTGCCGCGCAGGACGAGGCTTCGCGCGCTGCCCTGCACGGAGATTCGCGCCACGCGCAGCGAGGCGCTCCGCTCGAGGACCTCCAGCGCGAGCACCCGGCCCACCCCCATGCCTCCGCGCTGCAGCGCCGCCTCCAGCGTCGTCAGCGGCAGGTCGAGCGTCCAGCTGTGATGGGGAGAGTCCGACGGGAACACCACCCGCACCGGCGGCAACGCGGGCATGTTGGTGGCGGCAAAGACCGCCCGCGGGTCCTCGGTGTGGCCGCCGCTGTCGGTGTGGTAGAAGGCGGGAAAGAGCTCGCCGTCCCAGAGCAGCACCTGCCCGCGCGTCTCGCGCACCGCGCGCCACACCGGCGAGTCCCCGCTCACGCGCCCCGCGTACTGCTGATGCGCGGTGGCGGCGACGATCTCGTACGGCTTGCCGGCGTTGAGCCGGCGATGGTAGGCGGCGTAGGTGCGCGCGACGATGGCCTGGGCCTTGAGCATCTCCAGCGGCATGCTCTCGCCCGCCTCCGCCAGCACGCTGCCCGTCACGTACTCCTCCAGCGGGAGCTCGTTCACCACGGTGAGACCGTCGCCGGCCCGCCGCACCTCCACGACGCCCGGATAGTCGACCCCGCCCACCCGCACCGCGCTCCCCCGCGCGGAGATCACACGGAGGGCGTCGACGCGGAGCGCCTCGCGTCCGAGGCCGCGCACCTCGAGGCCGGCGCCGCGCTCCACCACGCGGATCCACGTGGGCGCGGCCGCCGTGAGCGGGCGGCCGGCGAGATCGCGCAGGGCGAGGGGGCCGCCCCCCAGCTCCACCGAGGGCACCCCCTCCGCGAGCGCCACGCGAATATCGTCGCCGGCGGCGAGCGCGGGCCCCGCGCCCAGGACGAGCGCCGCGAAACACACCCGCGCGAGAATCATCGGCGACCGAAGACGGCGAGGATCAGGGTGAGAACGATCGAGATGAGAAGCGAGGTGCCGAGGGGAAGGTAGATGCCCCAGCCATCGCGCTGGATATGGAGATCGCCGGGGAGTCGGCCGAGCCATGGCACCTTTCCTGAAAGGCTGCCCGCGAGCAGCAGAATTCCTCCCAGGATTAGCATGACCACACCGATTCCCATGAGGATTTTGCCCAGATCGGTCATGACAGCGGGAGCTCTCCCTGCCCGACCTCGCGCGCCGGTCGCGCATAGCCGAGATGCGCGTAGGCGGCGCCGGTGGCCTTGCGGCCGCTGGGCGTGCGCACGATGAAGCCGATCTTGAGGAGGAACGGCTCCACCACTTCCGCGAGCGTCTCCGCCTCGTCGTTGATGGTGGCGGCGATGGCCTCGAGCCCGGCGGGACCGCCGCCGTACTGCTCGATGATGGCGGTGAGGAAGCGCCGGTCCAGGCGGTCGAGCCCCGCCTGGTCCACACCCTCGCGGTCGAGCGCGTCGCGCGCGATCGCCGACGTGACCACGCCCTGGGCCTTGACCTGGGCATAGTCGCGCACCCGCCGCAGGAGGCGGTTCACGATGCGCGGGGTGCCGCGGGCGCGCCGTGCGATGGCTTCGGCGCCGCCGGGCTCCAGCGGGGCGCTCAGGATGGACGCGGACCGCGTCACGATCGACACCAGATCGTCGAGCTCGTAGAAGTCGAGGTGGTGGAAGATGCCGAAGCGCTCGCGCAGTGGCGAGCTCAGCATGCCGGGCCGGGTGGTGGCGGCCACGAGCGTGAACGGGCGGAGGGGGATGCGCATGGTGCGCGCGTTGAGCCCCTTGTCCATGATGAAGTTGACGGCGAAATCCTCCATGGCGGGGTAGAGGAGCTCCTCCACCACGCGCGGGAGCCGATGAATCTCGTCGATGAAGAGGACGTCGCGCTCGCCCAGATTGGTCAGGATGCCCATGAGGTCGGCGCCGCGGTCCAGCGAGGGGCCGGCGGTGGTCACCAGCGCGGCGTTCATCTCATTGGCCATGATGGAGGCCAGCGTGGTCTTGCCCAGTCCCGGCGGCCCGGACAGGAGCACGTGGTCCAGCGGCTCTCCACGCCCGCGCGCCGCCTCCACCGAGATGCGCAGGCTCTCCACCGCCGCGCGCTGGCCGACGTACTCGTCCAGCCGCTGGGGCCGGAGCTGCCGCTCGAGCTGCGCTTCCTCGGGGAGCGCGACGCGGCTCATCACCCGCGCTTCGTCCGTCACCGGCCGCTCCCCGCGCCCGCCCGCCCCTCACCCGCCCGGTAAATCTCCTCGAACAGCTCCTCGGGCGTGGTCAGATCCGGGCGGCGCCCGAGCGCCTTGTCGATGAGGGCGGCCGCCTCGCTGGGGCGGTGGCCGAGCTGCTTGACGAGCACCTCGAAGACCATTCCGCGCAGGCCTTCTTCGTCCAGCGGCGGCGCGGCCCGGCCGGCGGGCGGCGCCGCCCCCGCGGCCCCCGCCTCCGCCAGGAGGGCGAACTTCGCCACCTTGCTCGAGAGCTGGGCCACGATGTTCTTGGCCTTCTGGGGTCCGATTCCGGGCAGGCGGCGCAGGTATGCCTCGTCCTGCCGCGCGATGGCGGCGGCGATGTCGCCCACCGGCGCGGCCAGCGCGCGCGCGGCCACGAGCGGGCCCACGTCCTTCACGGTGATGAGCTTCTCGAAGAACTCCTTGTCGAGGTCGGAGGTGAAGCCGATGAGCACCGGACGCGGCTGGTTCTGGGTGGCGTGATAGTGGATGGCCAGCGCCACCTCGGGGCCACCGTCGCCGTTGGCGCCGGCCACGTCCACCAGCGCGCGCTGGGTCACCGGGGGCAGGAACACCTCGTAGCCCACGCCGGCCGCCTCGAGGATGACGCGGTCTTCATACTTGGCCCGCACGCGCCCGCGAAGGGAGGCGATCACGAGCGGACATTCCTTGGTGGTGGCTGCGTTCGCGCTCTATTTTCCATATCCGCTCGCCTCGCCTTCGGCTGCGGCTCGCCAAGCAATTGCGCGGCCGGTGGGGGTGCGGCCGGTGATGCGGGCCATGCCGGTGAGCGCGAGACCGAGGGCGTCGGCCACGTGCGACGGCCGCGGCAGGTCCTTCAGCCCGAGGAGCGTCTGCACGCCCCGCTGCATCTGCGCCTTGCCCGCCGCGCCGTTGCCGGTGATGGCGCGCTTCACCTCCGACGCCGACAGCGCCAGCACGCTGACCCCCAGCTGGCGGGCGGCAAGATAGATGACGCCGCGGGCATGCCCCATGAGAATGGCGGTGCGCGGGAACTTGTACTCGGTGTAGAGGTCCTCGACGACCACCAGCCCGGGCGCGCGGTCGACCATCAGCCGGTGCATCGCGGCGTGAATGGCGTTGAGACGAGCCTCCAGCGGCTGTCCCGCCACGGTGCTGACGACGCCCGCGTCGATCACCGTGAAACCACGGCCGTCGGCCTCGAGCACTCCGTAGCCCGTGTCCACGAGCCCCGGATCCACCCCCATGACCCGCAGCGCGCTAGGCCGCGGAGATGGCGTCGAGGACCTCGTCGGGAATGTCGTAGTTCGAGTAGACGGCCTGGACGTCGTCCTGCTCCTCGAGGGCCTCGATGAGCCGCAACAGCGCCGCGGCATCCTTGCCCTCCACGCGCACGGTGGACTGCGGAATCATGGCCGCGGTGGCCTCGAGCACGGGAACGCCCCGCCCCTCCAGTGCGCTCCGCACCGCATCCATTTCATCAGCCACCGTCGTGATCTCGAAAGCTTTTTCCACTCGCTTCACGTCCACCGCGCCGGCGTCGAGCGCCTTCTCGAGGAGGTCATCTTCCTTGATCCGCTCGGCATCCACCTGCACCACGCCGCGGCGGTCGAACATCCACGCCACGCAGCCCATGGTCCCCATGCGGCCGCTGTTCTTCTCGAAGGTGTGCCGCAGCTCGGGGCCGGTGCGATTCTTGTTGTCGGTGAGGACCTGGATCAGCACCGCCACGCCGCCGGGCCCGTAGCCCTCGTAGGTGATCTCCTCGTAGCTTTCCCCGGGGAGCTCGCCGGTGCCCTTCTGGATGGCGCGCTTGATGTTGTCGGCGGGCATATTGGCGCCCTTGGCCGACTCGACCGCGGCCTTGAGCCGGAGATTCCCCTTCGGATCGCCGCCCCCGTTGCGCGCCGCCACCGTGATCTCCCGGAGGATCTTCGAGAAGAGCTTCCCCCGCTGAACGTCGGTCTTGCCCTTCTTCCGCTTGATCTGCGACCACCGTGAATGTCCCGACATGGCCCCTCACCTTCCCTCGTTGATGGATGCTTTGAGCGCCTTCACCCGCGCCAACCGTCGCTCCCGTCGCCCCACCGCCTCTTCCCAGCGCCGCTGCTCTTCCGGGGTGGCCGGTGTGAAGGGCGGGCAGGGTTTCGGCCGGAGGTCGGCCCCCAGGTGCACGAACGTCAGGTACGCGGTGCAGGCGTGGCGCGTCTCTCCCGTGATCGGCACCTCGGTGAGCACCTTCACTCCCACCTCGAGGGACGAAGTCCCCACATGGTTCAGCCCCGCCTTGAACGTCACCACCTCGTGCGTCGAGATGGGCGCGTAGAAGTCGAGCGCGTCCAGGCACGCGGTCATGACGAGGCCGCGGGTGTAGCGCATCGAGAGAATCCCGCCCGCCTCGTCCACGTCCATGAGCAGCTTACCCGGAAACATGGTGCTGCCGAACAGCGTGTCTTCCGGCAGCACGGACCGGCTCGACTCGAACCGCCACCGCAGCTGCTCCGTGCCGTCGTCGGCGACGTCGCGCGCCCGCGCCGCGGCCCGCTGGAGCCGTTCCACCCGGTGCCGCCGACGCACCTGGGCCGCCTCGAACAGCGCTGCCTCGTCCGCGCCACGCGGCCGGATGCCGTCGGGGACCGGCACCGGCCGGATGCGCTCGTCCACCTTCACGAAGACGAGATGCGAGGACAGCGTCACCGCGCGCGCTCCCGTGGTCACGTTCTCGGCGAACACCCGCACGCCCACTTCCAGCGAGCAGCGGCCGACGTACTCGACCTGGGCCCGCAGCACCGCCACCTCCCCCACCTTCACGGGATGGAGGAAGTCGATGTCGTCCATGGCCCCGAGCACCACGTTCCCCCTGGCCACTCGCGACGCCGCGATGGTCCCCACCGTGGCGATCCACTGCATCATCCGGCCGCCATGTATCTGCCCGGGGGCGCCCGCGTGCTCGGGGAACACCCACTGGACCATCTCGGTCACGGTGTCAGCGATTGAGGGCATCGGTCAGCGGTCGAGCGCACGAACTCTCCCGTGTTTCTACCATGTTCACCCGCTCCGCTTCAAGGTCGCGGGCCCCCGTCGACGAGGACGCGGTCGAAGCGGTGGAAGCCGCTCGGGTGCAGCCGGAGGTTGCGCACCTCGGGCCGCACCACCATCCAGTGCACCCGCACGTAGAGCGGGAGCCATGGCGACTCCTCCGCGAGCATGGTCTGGGCGCGGGCGTAAACCCGCTGGCGCTCGAGGCGGCCGGAGAGCTGGCTCCCGCGGATGAGGAGATCGTCCAGGCGCGGGTTCCGGAAAAAGGAGAGGTTCAGCGCCCCCGTCCCCTTGCGGGCCCCTTCGCTCGTTGACAGCGGATAGAGAAGGAGATGAGGATCGCCGCCGTCGCCGGCGACCTCCGCCAGGACCATCTGGTGCTCGCCGTTCTGCGCGAGCCGGAGCGCGTCGGCCGGCGGCGACGTCGTTAGGGTGAGGTTCACGCCATTGGGCGCCAGCGCGCCGCGCAGCGCTTCCGCGATTCGCGCCCCGTCGAGCGGGGGCGCGAGCGGAGTCACCAGCAGCCCGACCGAGATCGCGCGCGCGGCTCCGCCCTCGGCGAGGAGCCGGCGCGCGATCTCCCCGCGGCTCTCGGCGGGAGGCGCCGGCACCGGCACATGCCCCCAGATCCCCGGCGGCAGCACGCTGGTCAGCGGGATGGCCAGGGGATCGAGGGCCGACCCGAGCGCTGACTGGTTCAGGGCGGCCGCGACCCCCTGGCGGATGCGGCGGCGCCCGAACGGCTCCCGCTCGGTCTGCATGGCCAGATAGCCCATGCGCCAGCCGGGTACCGCGAGCGCCCCGGCCAGGCGCGACGGCGCCGCGACCGGCACGTACGCGTCGATCACCCGCGCGTCCAGATCGGCGAGCGCGCGCGCCTCGTCGGGCTGCTCCACGATCACCAGACGGCTCGAGCGGGCCGCCCCGCCCCAATAGGCGGGGTTGGCCTCGAGCGTCACCCGGCCGGGCATGCTCTCGGCGAGGAGGAAGGGACCGGTGCCGACCCATCGGGGCGAGCCGTCGGGTGCCGTGGTCACGCGCACGATGGCGAGCGCGGGATGGGCAAGCACGCTCAGGAGCGGCGCGTACGGCAGCGCGAGCACGATCTGCACGGTGCGCGGGTCCGGCACGCGTACCGCCTTGACCACGCCGGGAGTGCCGCGCACGAGGCGCGGCACGATCAGATTGGTGGCGGGGGGATTGGCGACGGGCGCGCCGGCCGCGCCCGGGAAGAGCACGCGCTCGAGGCTGGCCGCCACCTCGGCGGCGGCCAGCGGGGTGCCGTCGTGGAATCGCACGCCTTCGCGCAGCCGGAACGACCAGATGAGGCCGTCGCGCGACACCTGCCACTGCGTGGCGAGCGCGGGCTCGATGTCGCTCGAGCCCTCGCGGTACTGGAGCAGGGAGTCGAAGAGCTGCCGCGCCAGGAGCCCGGAGGATGCCTCCGCGGCAAGTGCGGGGTCCAGAGTGGCCGGCAGGGCCGGCACCGCCACCCGGAGCATGCCTCCCTGGGCGCCGGCAGGCGCGGGCCCGAGGAGCAACCCCAGGGCGCAAGCCATGGCGGCGCGCGTGGCGGCGAGGAGCATGTCGTATTTATACGCCGGAACGCGCGACGCCGCGATGCTCGGGGAAGCGGCAAATTTTCGTCCTGCCGAACGGCACTTTTTGGAGCGGTGGCAGGGGGAACGGATGGGAGCGGGAGCCAGAAATTCGCCATCTGCCTGGATACACTCACGTCCCGGATTTCGCCTGGAGGTGGCACCGAACTTGCCCTCGGTACGAGAATTAGACAGCACAGGAAGCCCGTCGACGCAAGATGGGCCTTCAGGATACCCGAGGAACCGGGGCGATGAACGGGGTGTTTGACACGGTGAGCGGTGGTGTACGGAGCCGGGCCGAGCAAGGGAAACGTCAAAGGAATTCGATGGATGTCAACGATGGTTCAGGGCCTATTCCCTTGACTTGCTGCGAAACCGGCCCCTATACTGAGGTCGCGCGTGGGGACTTTCGCCCCCGATGGGCGCGCCTGACGCGAAGCCCGCTGAGTCACCGAGAAAGGAACGGGCGGACATCATGAAGGAGTTCGAGAAGAAGCCGAATCCGAGCCGAGAGCCTTCCTCCGAAGGCATGAAGGGGCTCTCCAAGTTCCTTCCCATGACTGACTCGAATTACCGCCGGCGCCTCACCGAGTACGAGGTGCAGGTGCAGGATCTCCAGGCCTACGTGCGGTCGCTCGAGGCCGAGACGGTGCGTCTGCGCAAGAAGGTCGAGGACGCGCCAAAGGAGGCGATGGTCCTCGAGAACAAGCTGCGCGAGGCCAATCGCCAGCTCGTTCAGTCGTTCAACCAGAACGAGAAGCTGGTCAACACCCTCTACGAGGCGCGCGAGCAGATCGCGTCGCTTCGCGAGGAAGTCGATAAGCTTTGCGCGCCGCCGTCCACCTACGGCGTGTACCTGTCCGTCAACGAAGACGCGACCGTCAACATCCTCTCGCAGGGCCGCAAGGTAAAGGTCAACCTGCACCCGTCGCTCAAGGTCGAGGACATCAAGCCCGGCCAGGAGCTCGTGCTCAACGAGGGGCTCAACGTTGTCGAGACGGCCGGTTACGAGATCCAGGGCGAGGTCGTCATCCTCAAGGAGGTCCTCGACGAGGCCCGCGCGGTGGTCACTTTGCGCGCGGACGAGGACAAGGTCGGCATCATCGCCGATCCCCTCCGCTCGGAAAAGCTCAAGGTCGGCGATCACCTCCTCATGGACGGCAAGAGCGGCTACCTGCTCGAGAAGCTTCCCAAGAGCGAGGTGGAAGACCTCACCCTCGAGGAAGTGCCGGACATCAGCTACGAGAACATCGGCGGGCTGACCAACCAGCTCGAGACCATCAAGGACGCGGTGGAGCTTCCCTACCTCTACGCGGACTACTACAAGGAGCACCACCTCGCCCCGCCCAAGGGCGTGCTGCTCTACGGCCCGCCCGGCTGCGGCAAGACCATGATCGCCAAGGCGGTGGCCAATAACCTCGCCGCCCGCATCTCGGAAAAGCGCGGCGAGAAGGTCAAGGGCTTCTTCCTCAACATCAAGGGCCCCGAGCTGCTGAACAAGTACGTGGGCGAGACGGAGCGCAAGATCCGCGAGATCTTCATCAAGGCCCGCGAGAAGGCCGCCGAGGACGTGCCGGTGGTGGTCTTCTTCGACGAGATGGACGCGCTCTTCCGCACCCGGGGGTCCGGTATCTCATCCGACGTCGAGACCACCATCGTGCCCCAGCTCCTCGCCGAGATCGACGGCGTCGAGCATCTCCGGAACGTGATCGTGATCGGCGCTTCGAACCGGCAGGACCTCATCGACCCCGCCATCCTGCGGCCGGGCCGGCTGGACGTGAAGATCAAGATCGAGCGGCCGGACGGCGCGGCGGCGGTGGAGATTTTCAACAAGTACATGACCGCCGAGCTGCCCATCCACCAGGATGAGGTGCGCCAGAACGGCGGTGAGATCCAGGGCGCGGTGGATCGCATGATCGCCGCCACGGTGGAGGAGATGTACAACCTCGGCGAGGACAACCGCTTCCTCGAGGTCACCTACGCCAACGGCGACAAGGAGGTCCTCTACTTCAAGGATTTCTCGTCGGGAGCCATGATCGAGTCCATCGTGCGGCGGGCCAAGAAGCTGGCGCTGAAGCGCTATATCCACACCGCCGAGAAGGGTATCCGGAACGAGGACATGATCAACGCCGTCCGCGAGGAGTTCAAGGAGAACGAGGATCTGCCCAACACCACCAATCCCGACGACTGGGCCAAGATCGCCGGCAAGAAGGGCGAGCGGATCGTCTACGTGAAACCCCTCATGGGCGAGACGAAGGAAAAGAAGCGCGACGTCGAGAAGATCATCAACACCGGCCAGTATCTGTAGGAATCGAACTGCGGCGGGGGCCTCGCGCCCCCGCCGCTCCTCCCCCCACCCTCCCCCCCGCCGTGGCCGGGGTGGTGTCGGCGGAGGGCGAGCCACCGTTCGCGACCGGGGGGTTCATGGCGCTTCCGAAGGTGATGGGAATCGAGACCGAGTACGGCATCACCGTCAAGAATCAGCCCGACTTCAACCCCATCCTGTCCTCGCTGCTGCTGATCAACTCCTACGAGACCTACCGCTCCTCGCGCATCCGCTGGGACTACGAGGCGGAGAGCCCGCTGCGCGACGCGCGCGGCTTCGAGTACGCCGAGGACAAGGACGTCCCCTCCAAGGAGGAGTCACGCCTCATCAACCTGATCCTCTCCAACGGGGCGCGGTTCTACGTGGACCACGCGCACCCGGAGTACTCTTCGCCGGAGACGACCAACCCGCGCGACTGCGTGATCTGGGACCGGGCCGGCGAGCGCATCCTCGACCTCGCCCGCACCCGGGCGGAAGCGGTGTCGCCGCCCGAGCAGCGCATCCTCATCTACAAGAACAACACCGACTCCAAGGGCAACTCCTACGGGACCCACGAGAACTACCTCATGGACCGCAAGGTGCCCTTCGCCCGCATCGTCCAGCACCTGCTCCCCTTCTTCGTGAGCCGGCAGGTCTACTGCGGGGCGGGCAAGGTGGGCGCCGAGAACAACACCGAGCACTGCGATTTCCAGATCTCGCAACGGGCGGACTTCCTCGAGACCGAGGTGGGGCTGGAGACCATGCACAGCCGGCCCATCATCAATACCCGGGACGAGCCGCACGCGGATCCCGAGAAGTACCGGCGGCTGCACGTCATCGTGGGCGACGCCAACATGAGCGAGATCTCCACCTACCTCAAGTGCGGCACCCTCGCGCTGGTGCTGGGGCTCATCGAGGACGACGTCATCGACAAGGATTTCTCGCTCGAGAATCCCGTCCTCAGCTTTCGCAAGGTCTCGCGCGACCTCTCCTGCCGGGAGACGGTCAAGCTCAAGGACGGCCGCGAGCTCACCCCGGTGGAAATCCAGTGGGAGTTCTTCGCCCAGGCCCGCCGTCACTTCGACCGCAAGACCGCCGAGCCCTGGGTGGCGGACATCCTCGCCCGCTGGGAGTCGGTGCTCACGCGCCTGGGCCGCGATCCCATGTCCTGCGACCGGGAAATCGACTGGATCATCAAGTACCAGCTCATCGAGCGCTACCGCGCCAAGCACGCGATCCCCTGGTCGGACTCGCGGGTGGCGATGATCGACCTCCAGTACCACGACATCCGGCCCGGCAAGGGCCTCTTCTACAAGCTCGAGGAGTCGGACGCGGTGGACCGCCTGGTCACCGAGGACGAGGTGACCAAGGCCATCTACGACCCCCCCAAGGACACGCGGGCGTACTTCCGCGGCATGTGCCTGCAGAAGTACTCCGACGAGGTGGTGTCCGCCTCGTGGGACTCGGTCATCTTCGACCTCAAGGAAGGCCCCCTGAAGAAGATCTTCATGCTCGAGCCGCTTCGCGGCACGGAGGCTCACGTGCGGCAGCTCTTCGCCGATTCGCCCACCGCGACCGACCTGCTGCGCAACCTCGGCAAGCCCTCCGGCGACGTATGACGCCCGAGCGCTGGCAGTCCGCCTTCTCCGACTATTCGAACTCGAGCTTCTCCGAGTACCTTCGCCACGCCGCTCCGCACCTGCTCCCCACCGCCGAGCCCGCGGCCCGGCCGGCCGCGGCGGAGAGCCAGATGACCGGGATACCGCACGGGACCACCGTCCTCGCCCTGCGCTATCGCGACGGCGTGGTCATGGCGGGCGATCGCCAGGCCAGCGAGGGCTATCAGGTGGCCCACCGCCGCATCGAGAAGCTGTTCAAGTCGGACGACCTGTCGGCGGTGGGGATCGCGGGCGCCGCCGGCCCCGCCATGGAAATGGCGCGCCTGTTCCAGACCGAGCTCGAGCACTACGAGAAGGTGGAGGGCGAGAACCTCTCCCTCGACGGCAAGGCCAACCGGCTCGGCGCCATGATTCGCGCCAACCTGCCCATGGCCATGCAGGGCCTGGTGGTGGTTCCCATCTTCGCGGGCTTCGACGAGCGGGCCGGCGTGGGCCGCCTGTTCAAGTACGACGTCACCGGCGGGCGCTACGAGGAGACCGACTACTTCGCCCAGGGCTCCGGCGGCAAGGACGCGCGGGACTCGCTGAAGAAGCGCTTCCGCCGTGACATGAGCCGGGACGAGGCGGTGCGAGCGGCCCTGGAGGCCTTGCTCGACGCCGCCGACGAGGACCTCGGCACCGGCGGGCCCGACTTCCACCGGGGCATCTTCCCCACCGTCAAGACCATCAGCCGCTCCGGGATCACCGATCTCGTCGACGACGACGTCCGCCGGCATCTCGAGGCGATTCTCTCCGACCGGGGCCGCAACTGATGCCGCTGCCCTACTACGTGTCCCCCGAGCAGATGTGGCCGGGCGAGGCGCAGCCGCAGGCGAGCCGAGCGAAATCGCGAAGAGTACGGCGGGAGGTCCGGCCTGATGCCGCTGCCCTACTACGTGTCTCCCGAGCAGATGATGAAGGACAAGGCGGAGTATGCCCGCAAGGGCATCTCCCGCGGGAGGGCCATCGTCACCATCGAGTACCGCGACGGCATCCTCCTGGTGGCGGAGAACCCGTCCACCCTCCTCCACAAGATCTCGGAGATCTACGACCGCATCGCCTTCGCCGGCGTGGGCAAGTACAACGAGTTCGAGAACCTGCGGGTGGCGGGGGTGCGGCACGCCGACGTGAAGGGCTACTCCTACTCGCGCGGCGACGTGAGCGCGAAGGCGCTGGCCAACGCCTACTCCCAGGGGCTGGGGAACATCTTCACCCAGGACATCAAACCCTTCGAGGTGGAGGTGCTGGTGTGCGAGGTGGGAGAGGGCAACAGCGGCAAGAACGAGATCTACCACATCCTCTACGACGGCACCATCGAGGACGAGAAGAACTACGCCGCCATGGGCGGCCAGTCGGACGAGATCCGCCGCTATCTGAAGGAGAACTTCAAGGAGGGGCTCGATCTCGCCGACGCCATCCAGCTCGGCGTGCGGGCCCTCATGGTCACCCAGAACAAGACGCTCACCGAGCGCGACCTCGAAGTCGCGGTCCTGGATCGTACCAAGGAACGGCGCAAATTCCGCCGCATCCCGGCCGAGGTGCTGCACCAGATCCTCACCCCGGGGTCGTGAGCGGCTTCCCGCTCGATTCTTGCGTGGCGCCCCCTCGCCTGTTACCCTGAGGCCCAGATGAAGCGCCGGATATTCGGGATGGAGAACGAGTACGGCCTGACCTGCACCCTCAACGGCCAGCGCCGGCTCTCGCCCGACAACGTCGCCCGCTACCTCTTCGAGAAGGTCATTCCCGGCGCCCGCAACGCCAACGTCTTCCTCGAGAACGGCGCGCGCCTGTACCTCGACACCGGCTTCCACCCGGAGTACGCCACTCCCGAATGCGACGACATCCGCGAGCTCGTCACGCACGACAAAGCGGGCGAGCGCATCGTGGAAGACCTCCTCCATCAGGCGGAGAAGCGGTTGCGCGAGGACGGGATCTCCGGCAACATCCTCCTCTTCAAGAACAACACGGACTCCGCGGGCAACTCCTACGGCTGCCACGAGAACTACCTGGTCAGCCGAGACGTGTCGTTCCAGCGGCTCGGCGGAGGGGCTCATCCCCTTCTTCGTGACCCGCCAGATCTTCGCCGGCGCGGGCAAGGTGCTCCAGACGCCGCGGGGCTTCCACTACTGCCTGTCGCAGCGCGCCCAGCACATCTGCCAGGAGATCTCCGGCGCCACTACCTCCTCGCGCTCCATCATCAACACGCGGGACGAGCCGCACGCGGACGCCGAGAAGTACCGCCGCCTGCACGTCATCGTGGGCGACTCCAACATGTCCGAGGTGGCCACCTATCTCAAGGTCGGCACCACCGCGCTCATCCTGGACATGATCGAGGACGGCCATTTCGACAGGGACTACAGCCTCCAGTCCCCCGTCCAGGCCATCCGGGACATCAGCCACGACGCCACCCTGCGGGAGACAGTACGGCTCAAGGACGGGCGCTCCATCACCGCGCTGGATCTCCAGACCGAGTACCTGGAGCACGCCACCCGCTACGTGGCCGCCATCGACGCCGATCCGGTCACCCGCGACGTGCTCGCGCGCTGGACCACGGTCATCGAGGCCCTGCACACCGACCCCATGAAGCTCGATCGGGACGTGGACTGGGTGATCAAGTACAAGATGATCGACGCCTATATGAGCAAGCACCGGCTCTCGTGGCGCGACCCCAAGGTCTCCCTGATGGACCTGCAGTACCATGACATCCGCCCGGATCACGGGCTGTACTTCCGCCTCCTCCAGCGGGACTTCATCGACCGCATCACCACCGAGGAGGAGATCGAGCGCGCCAAGCACCTGCCGCCCCAGACCACGCGCGCGCGGCTCCGCGGCGAGTTCATCCGCCAGGCCAACCTCAAGGGGAAGGACTACCGCGTGGACTGGGTCTATCTCAAGCTCAACGACCCCGAGCGCGAGACCATCCTCTGCAAGGACCCGTTCCAGAGTCACGACGAGCGGGTGGAGCGGCTGATCCGCTCCTTCTAGGCGGCGTCCGGCACGCGTAGGCGCGTGCCGCCGTCTCCAGGCGGTACAATAGCCAGGTGAGCCTTCCGGCCGGCGCCGTCCGCGCGCTCGTCACCGGCGAGCACGGTGACCCCTTCGCGGTCCTTGGTCCCCACGCGAAAGCGGACGGGGGCCTCGTGATCCGCGCTTTCCTGCCCGACGCCTGGGGCGTCCAGGTGGTTCCCCGGGAGGGCGGCGACGCGATCTCGATGCGACGCGCGCACGCTGACGGCCTCTGGGAGGGACAGGTGCCCGCGCCGAAGGACACCGCGCCCGCCTCGTTCGTCTACCGGCTGCGCGTCACCGATGCCGCCGGGCGCGTCGCCGAGGTCGAGGATCCGTATCGCTTCCCGCCCAGCCTGACCGATCTCGACCTTCATCTCCTGGGCGAAGGCACGCACTACCGCCTCTACGACAAGATGGGCGCGCATCCGGCGCGGCTCTCCGGCGTGGACGGCTACCGATTCGCGGTGTGGGCGCCGAACGCCCGGCGGGTAAGCGTGGTCGGCGACTGGAACGGCTGGGACGGGCGGCGTCATCCCATGCGCCTTCACCCCGCCAACGGCATCTGGGAGCTCTTCATCCCGGGAGTGGGGCACCATGCGCGCTACAAGTTCGAGATTCTCTCTGCGTCGGGCGCTCCGCTGGCCCTGAAATCCGATCCCTTCGCCTTCACCTTCGAGCCGGACACCCCGCGCACCGCCGCCGTCACCTCTCCCCTGGACCGCCGGGTCTGGGGCGACCAGGCCTGGATGGCCGAGCGTGGCCGGCGCCACCGGCTGGGCGAACCGCTGAGCGTGTACGAGGTGCATCTGGGGTCGTGGCGGCGCGTCCCGGAGGAGGGCGACCGCTTTCTCAGCTATCGCGAGCTCGCCCCCCGCCTCGCCGACTACGTGACCGCGATGGGCTTCACCCACGTGGAATTGCTCCCCGTGATGGAGCACCCCTTCTACGGCTCCTGGGGATACCAGACCATCGGCTACTACGCGCCGACGCGGCGCTACGGCGAGCCCGACGACTTCATGGCCTTCGTGGACCACCTGCATCAGCGGGGCATCGGCGTCATCCTCGACTGGGTGCCCGCGCATTTCCCCCAGGACCCGCACGGGCTCGCCTACTTCGACGGCACCCACCTCTACGAGCACGCCGATCCGCGGATGCGCGAGCACCCCGACTGGGGCACGCGGGTCTTCAACTACGGCCGCACCGAGGTCGCCAACTTCCTCATCGGCAACGCGCTCTTCTGGCTCGACCGCTACCACCTCGACGGGCTCCGGGTGGACGCGGTGGCGTCCATGCTCTACCTGGACTACTCGCGCAAGCCGGGCGAGTGGATCCCGAATGTCCACGGCGGGCGCGAGAACCTCGAGGCCATCGGCTTCGTCAAACGGCTCAACGAGGTGGTGTACGGCGCGCACCCCGACATCCTCACGGTGGCGGAGGAGTCCACCTCCTGGCCCCAGGTCTCGCGCCCCGTCTACCTCGGCGGGCTCGGCTTCGGGCTCAAGTGGAACATGGGCTGGATGCACGACGTGCTGGACTACTTCCGCCACGAGCCGGTGCATCGAAGGTTCCACCACAACCAGCTCACCTTCGGGATGCTCTACGCGTGGACGGAGAACTTCGTCCTGCCCCTCTCCCACGACGAGGTCGTCCACGGCAAGGGCTCGCTCATCGGCAAGATGCCGGGCGACGAGTGGCAGCGCTTCGCGAATCTGCGACTGCTCTATGGCTTCATGTGGGCCTATCCGGGGAAGAAGCTGCTCTTCATGGGCGACGAGTTCGGGCAGTCCGCGGAGTGGGATCATGATCGCAGCCTGGACTGGCACCTCCTCGAGGCGGGGCCCTATCATTGCGGCCTCCAGCGGCTGGTCGCCGACCTCAACCGGCTCTACCGGGCCGAGCCCGCGCTGCACGAGGGGGATGCCGATTCCGCCGGCTTCCGCTGGATCGATTGTGCGGACGCCGACCAGAGCGTGGTGGCCTTCTGCCGCTTCGCCCGGGACGAGAGCGGCGTCGTCCTGTGTGCGGCCAACTTCACGCCGGTCGTCCGCGCGCGGTATCGGATCGGCGTGCCGCGCGCGGGCTACTACGCCGAGGCGGTCAATACCGACAGCGAGCACTATGGCGGGAGCAACGTGGGGAATGGTCCGGGTGCGCGCAGCGAGCCCATCCCCTGCCACGGCCAGCCCTTTTCCGTGAGCCTGAACCTGCCGCCGCTGGGCGCCCTGCTGCTCCGCTGGGCGGGTCCCTGAGGCGATGGCGCCCCCCGCGCCGCGCATACGCCCCGGCACCCCCTATCCGCTCGGCGCCACTCCCGACGGCGAGGGCGTGAACTTCGCCCTCTTCAGCGAGCACGCCACCGCCGTCGAGCTCTGCCTCTTCGATCCCGCCGAGCCCAGCCGCGAGATCCGGCTGCCCGTCGAGGAGCGCACCGATCAGGTGTGGCATGCGCACGTATCCGGGCTCCGCCCCGGCGCCTTCTACGGCTATCGCGTGCACGGCCCCTACGCGCCCGCCGCCGGCCACCGCTTCAATCCGGCCAAGCTGCTCCTCGACCCCTATGCGCGCGCCTTCGCCGGCAGCGTGGCCTGGGACGATGCCGTGCTCGGCTACCGGCCCGGCGATCCTGCCGGCGACCCCATGCCCGACGGACGGGACAGCGCACCCTTCGTGCCGAAGAGCGTGGTCATCGATCCCGCCTTCGACTGGGAGGGCGATCGCCCGCCCGCCACGCCCTGGCACCGCACCGTGATCTACGAGGCCCACGTCAAGGGGATGACCGCGCGCCACCCCGACGTGCCGGCGGCGCTGCGCGGCACCTACGCCGGCCTCGCCGCGCCGCCCGTGCTCGACCATCTGCGCGGGCTCGGCGTCACCGCGATCGAGCTCCTGCCCGTGCATCATGCGGTGTCCGAGCGGGCCCTCATCGCGCGCGGGCTCACCAATTATTGGGGCTACAACTCGATCGGCTTCTTCGCCCCTGACGCGCGCTTCGCCTCCGGCGGCGTGCGCGGGGCGCAAGTCGCCGAGTTCAAGTCCATGGTGCGCGCGCTCCACGGCGGCCGGCCTCGAGGTCATCCTGGACGTGGTGTACAACCACACCGCGGAGGGGAACCATCGCGGCCCCACGCTTGCCTTCCGCGGCATCGATAACCACGCCTATTACCGGCTCGATCCCGCGCACCCGGGGAGGTACGTGGACTACACCGGCTGCGGCAACACGCTCAACACGATGCACCCGCGCACGCTCCAGCTCGTGCTGGACAGTCTCCGCTACTGGGTGCGGGACATGCACGTGGACGGCTTCCGCTTCGACCTCGCCACCGCGCTGGCCCGCCGGCCTCACGCGTTCGACCGGTTCTCGGCATTCTTCGCGGCCATCCAGGCGGATCCCGTGATCTCCCAGGTCAAGCTCATCGCCGAGCCCTGGGACCTCGCGGAGGGCGGGTACCAGGTGGGGAATTTCCCGCCCGGGTGGGCGGAGTGGAACGGCCGATACCGCGACACGTTCCGCCGCTACTGGCGCGGCGACTCCGGGGTAATGGCCGAGCTCGGCTCCCGGCTCACCGGGTCGAGCGACCTCTACGAGAAGGACGGGCGGCTCCCCTACGCGAGCGTGAACTTCGTCACCGTCCACGACGGCTTCACTCTCGCCGACCTGGTGGCCTACGAGCACAAACGCAATGCCGCGAACGGCGAGGACAACCGGGACGGCACCGACGCCAGCTACTCCTGGAACAGCGGGGCGGAGGGGCCGAGCGACGATCCCGACATCCGCGCCCGACGCGAGCGGCAGGCGCGCAACTTGCTCGCTTCCTTGCTCCTGTCGCAAGGCGTGCCCATGCTCTCCCATGGTGACGAGGCGGGGCGCTCCCAGGAGGGCAATAACAACGCGTACTGTCAGGACGGGCCGATGACCTGGCTCGCCTGGCCGCCCCCGGACGCCGCGCGGCTCGACTTCACCCGCCGGCTCATCGCGCTCCGTCTGGCCGAGCCCGTGTTCCACCGGCGGCGCTTCTTCCAGGGGCGCGAGCAGCCGAGCGCCAACGGGAAGGACCTCGTCTGGCTGCGTCCCGACGGCAAGGAGATGGCCGCCGCGGACTGGAACGAGGAGGCGGCGCGCGCGGTCGGCCTGCGCCTGGCCGGCGACGCCATCGCGGAGCCGGATGAGCGGGGCGAGCCGGTGTCGGGGCGCTACTTTCCTCCTGCTCTTCAACTCGCACGAGGCGCCGGTGCCGTTCATCCTGCCCGTTCCGCCGGCCGGCGGCCGCTGGCGGCCCGTGCTCGATACCCGTGACTGGTCACCGCCCGGCGCCTCGGCCCCCGTTGCCGGCGGCGAAGCCTATGTCCTGGACGGCTGCTCGCTCGCCGTCCTTCGTCTGGAGCAAGAAGGAGAAAGTCCGTGAGCCACATCGACGAGTTCGAGTCCGATCTCCATCGGACGGTCCTGTCCCAGCTCGACCGCGTCGCCGGCCGGCTGAACCTCGATCCCGACCTCCACGTCCGTCTCCGCGCGCCGCGGCGCGCCCTGGTGGTCTCGATTCCCGTGCGCATGGACACCGGACGCACGGAGGTGTTCACCGGCTACCGGGTGCATCACTCCACCGTGCTGGGCCCCACCAAAGGCGGGCTCCGCTACGACGCGGACGTGAGCCTCGGCGAGGTCACCGCGCTGGCGATGCTCATGAGCTGGAAGTGCGCGCTCATGGGGCTCCCCTACGGCGGGGCCAAGGGCGGAGTTCGCTGCAATCCGCGCACGATGTCCCTGGCCGAGCGCGAAAACCTCACGCGGCGCTATACCGCCGAGATCATCCTCATGATCGGCCCCGATCTCGACATTCCCGCCCCGGACCTCGGCACCGACGAGCAGACCATGGCGTGGATGATGGACACCTATTCCATGACCCAGGGCAAGAGCGTGCCCGGGGTGGTGACGGGCAAGCCACTCATCGTGGGCGGCTCGGCGGGCCGGCGGGAAGCCACCGGGCGCGGCATCGTCTACTGCCTCTATCAGGCCGCCCGCCACATGGGGCAGGAGCTGCGGGGCAAGACGGTGGTGGTCCAGGGCTTCGGCAATGTGGGCGCGGTGGCGGCGCGGCTCCTCTGGCGGGACGGCGCGGTGGTGACGGGAGTGAGCGACGTCAAGGGCGCCATCTGGAGCCCCCAGGGCCTCGACATCCGGCAGCTCGAAGCCCATATCGCCGAGTCCGGCAGCGTGGTGGGATTTCCCGGCTCGGAGAGCCTCGACAACTCGGCGCTGCTCGAGCGCCCCTGCGACATCCTCATTCCGGCGGCGGTGGGCTCCCAGATCCATGCCGGCAACGCCGACCGCATTCGCGCCCACGTGGTCGCCGAGGGCGCCAACGGGCCCACCACCCCGGAGGCCGACGTCATTCTCCGCGACCGCGGCATCACCGTGATCCCCGATATCCTGTGCAATGCGGGAGGCGTGGTGGTCTCCTATTTCGAGTGGGTGCAGGGCCTCCAGTACTATTTCTGGCAGGAGAGCGAGATCACCGCGCGACTCCAGGAGGTGATGGCACGCGCCTTCAACCGCGTCTGGAGCGTCGGCCAGAAGGAAGGCGTCGACCTCCGTACCGCCGCCCTCATGGAGGGTGTCAGCCGCGTGGCGGAGGGCTACCGGGTGCGCGGCCTCTACCCCTGACGGCCTTCCCCGCGCCCCTCGTCCGGCTCGATCGCATACCGCAGCCGGCTCCCCTGCATCCAGCGGACGACCAGGAGGTCCACGAACGCCCGCCCGGCGCGGTTACGGACCCCGAACTTCGAGCTCCCGAAGCGGCGCGGCCGATGCCCCACCGGCACCTCTACCACCCGGAAGCCGGACAGCCGCATCAGCGTGGGCAGGAAGCGGTGCATGCCGTTGAAGGACGGCAGCGCCGCGGCGCACTCGCGCCGCATGGCGCGCAGGGTGCACGCGCTATCGCGCACCGTCTCGCCGGTAACCGCGTTGCGCACCGCGTTCGCGACGCGCGACGAGATGCGCTTGAGCCACGGGTCGTCGCGTCGGACCCGGATGCCCGTCGCCACGTCCGCGTCCGCCAGCGCCGCCACCAGGCGCGGAATGTCCGCGGGATCGTTCTGGAGATCGCTGTCCATTGTCACGATGATGGGGGAGCGGGCCCGGCGGCATCCGGCCTCCAGCGCGGCGGTCAACCCTGCTTGGCGGGCGAACCGGACGACACGCATGCGCCCGTCCACGGCGGCCACCGCCCGCAGCCAGGAAAATCCCCTATCGGTGCTCGCGTCGTCAACGAAGATCACCTCCACCCGGCTCCAGTGCGCGTCGAGCACCGCGACCAGCTCGTCCCAGAGCGTCGCGAGACTCGGAGCCTCGTTGAACACGGGCAGGACGACCGTGAGCTCGAACGGAAGGCCCTGTACACCGCCCCCCGCGGCACCGCCTGTGGTCGTCACCGGCAGCGCCCGAGCAGGACATAGTGCCGCGTGCCCAGGCTCGCGCGGGCGAGCGGGCACCAGCTCGCATGCGACAGGGCCGCGAGCGGGCTCAGACCTGCCTCCCGCAGGAGCACGCCTCCCACCGCCGGCTGCTCGAGCCGTCGGGCCAGCTTGGCGCGATCCTGCTCCTCGGTGGTCGACCGGCCGAGATAGAAGTCGAAGGCGAGATTCGCGTCCGGATGCGCGACGATCGGCTCGTCCGGGCCGACGACCCGACTGATGTCGGCGGCGAAGGCGGCCACCGGCGCCTGGCCGGCCCGCCGCTCCGGATACGTGATGGCCTCGATGAGCAGGATGGCGCCGATCCCTCCTGCCAGCCAGCCCAACGCGCGAGCGGGCGCGCCGCCTCGCACGAGTACGCCCAGCGCGGCGACGGTCCCCGCCAGCGCCAGGCCCGCAAGAGCCGCGGCCTCCCAGGGGGTGGACCGCGCGAACTCGGCGGTCGGCGACGCGGGCGATCGGAGCGCGAGCAGGAGCCAGGCGCCCCCCGCAAGCAGGGCCGCGCCGAGTGTCGCCGCGAGCACGAGGTGAAGGCGGACCATGACGCGCAGCCGCGCCGTGGCCGATGTGCTCGCCGCCGCGACGAGGAGCGCCACCGGAGGAAAGAGGGGCAGCGCATAGCGCGCCCGCTGCTGGCCGCTCGCCGCCACCAGTAAGGCGAGTACCAGGGTCCAGCCCCATACGGGTCGGTAGGGTCCTCCGTCCGGCGCCCACCACCACCAGGCCAGCGCCACCGCCAGCCACAGCGTCCAGGGCAGAAAGGTGATGAGGGCGCTATCCAGGACGGACGATCCAGGGAGCTGGCGGTCGAGATACCAGCCCAGCGCCCAGCTCAGGCTCATCTGGCTCCGTCGATGCCCTGGATTCAGCGCGTAGGGAATCGCCCAGGGTAAAAGAGACAGGCCGACGATGGCGAGCCCGAGCCCGGGTCGTAGCCGCGAGAGGTGACGCGCTCCCGCAGACAGGATGACGGCAACCAACGCCGCCGGCACGATCATGAGCGCCGGGAGCCCCTTGGTCCAGAGGGCGCCGGCCAGGCACCCGTAGAATCCCACGAGGAGCCGGCCCTCCGGCGCCGATCCCGAGAGGGCGCGAAGCAGGAAGTAGAGCGCCCAGGTGATCCAGGCCGTCAGCATCATGTCGGGCAGCACAGCGTGGCTGTGGAGGAAGAACCCCGGGCTGGTCCCGAGGATGGCCACCGCGAGAAAGCCGGTGCTACTCCCCGACAGGTGCCGTCCCAGCGCGAACACACCGCCGAGGGCGGCGAGCGCGGACACGACGGATGGAATGGAGGCGGTGCGCTCCGACACGTGGCCGGCCGGGAGGCCGGCCAGGGCCACGCTCCAGAAGAACAGCGGCGGCTTGTTGAGATACGGCTGATCGCGCAGGCGCACGGGAAGCCGGAAGCCGCCGCGCAGGCTGTCCTCGGCGAGGAGCGCCATGCGTGCCTCGTCCTGATGCCACAGATTGCGAGCGCCGAGCGGCAAGCTGTACACGATGGCGGCCGCGGTCAGGATCCCGATGAGCAGCACCCGTTGCCGGCTCAGTACTCGCATCCTCCGTCGGACCGTGCCGCGTCGGCCGCTTGGTAAGGTAACGCCAAGTCCTCGTGAGCTCGCCAGAGTCCGATCATATCATCCAGGCGCGCCGGCACCCCGCACGTCGGGGTCCCTCGCTCCTCGTGCAGGCCGTCCTCGTCACCATGGTCATTGCCGCGGGCCGCTCGCCCGTATCGGAGGCGGTTCTCCCCGTCGGTTTCTTCATCCTGCTCGAGGGCGAGATCGAGGTGTGGCAGCGTGTGCTGGGCTCGACCATGACCTACCGCCACACATTACAGCAGCCGCCCGCGCTCTTCGCCGTCTGGCTCTCGCTCTACGCGCTGAAGCTCACCGGGCTCGTGCGCTTCGCCTCCTATGTCCTCCACCGGCGAGGAGACCTTCGAGCTCATCGCGGGCGCGTACGTCGTCCTCGCCCTCATCGAGCGTGAGAGGGTGGAGCCCGTGGAGCCGGTAAAGCCCGCGGACGCCTAGGAGCGCCGTAGCGGCAGCGACCAGGACTGGCGAGCGAGGAACCGGTCGATGCCGCTGCGGCCGTCGGCAGACGCCACCGCGAGGCCAAACTGTCGCGCCTCGAAGGCCAGTCCGGTCTCGAGACCCTCGGTGAGCCCCACCCGGACCGCGTCCAGGATAGCGCGAGCGGGCACTCCGCGCGGAACCGCATCGTGATGCGCGAGCATGCGGCGAAGATCGGCGTCGGCGGCCAGGTCGGGATAGGGCGAGAGCCGAGTGAGCACGCGCCCCTCGCCCAGCGGTGACCAGCGGGTGCCCGTCCACTCGCCGAGCGCGATGCGGCGGGCGATGCCCAGCGCATGGGAGAGGGCGTCCGCGGGCGGCCAGCTCGTCGATCAGGCCCAGATCCCGCGCCGCCTCCGCCCCGCGCCGGCGGCCGTCCAGCAGCATCACCAGAGACTCGAGCAGGGCGGCGCGATCGGGGCGCCCGGCCGCGCGGGCTCGGCGCAGCGCCAGCCGCGGCAAGGACTGGGTGCCCCCGAATCCCGGCAGGACATGGAGGTTGATCTCGGGCTGCCCCCACTCGGCGCGGACCGCGCCCACCCGCCACGCGCAGGCCATCTGCAACTCGTTTCCGCCTCCCAGCGCATAGCCGTCAACCGCCGCCACCATGGGTGCCCGCAGGCGGGCGATGCGGACCAACAGCCGCTGTACCCGGAGCGTGAACTCTTCCACCTCCGGGGCTCCGGCAAACGCGCGCAGCGCCCGGATGTCGGCACCCGCCACGAACATGGTCCCCGACCCCGCCAGCACGGACGCCCGCACCCGCGGCTCGCCTTCGATCGCCGTCACCGCCCGCTCGAGATCTTCGAGCACGGCGAGACCAATGGCATTGGCCGGGGGCGAGTCCACCGTCACCAGCGCGACGAGATCCTCCGCGTCCGGACGCACGGGATCGAGCCGCACGCGGACGGTGGCCCCATCCAGATAGCGCGATCCCCAGGCGGCGTACACCTCACGCGCGCGCCGAGCCGCGTCGAGCGCGGGCCTCGCGCCCACCCGCACCGCCAGTGTCCCCGCATGGCGATTCTCGTGGATGAGCTGGTGGCACTCGGCAAGCGCCGCCCACTCACGCACGGCGGGGGCGTGGGGAGAAATCGCGCCCGAGTCGAGCAGCCGCACCACCTCCTCCGCCTGATGCGCATTGGACAGATGGGAGCCGAGCACCGCGAAGGTGGGGAAGAGAACGCGCTTCTCGTGCATCCACACGTTCGGCGCGTAGAAGGAGAAGCGCCGGCCCTCGGTGGCCTCCACGAAGACCACCCGCCCCGTGAACGGGCGTGCCAGGAAGGTGCTGATCCCCAGGGTGTCCTGCCCCGCCCGCTCCACCACCAGATCGGGATTGCCGCGCGGATTGTCTGCGGTGGCGAGGAGACGCCCTACCGCGAGACCGAAGGGCTTGAGCGTGGCGTCCTGATAGGCGCGATAGCCGTCGAGGTCCTCGTCGTAGTCGGGCATCGCGTCCGGCCAGCTGAAGTCGGCCGGCGCGCGCGAGGGTCTCCAGGCTGACGACGCCCTGGACGGCATGCGCGGCCTTGACGCGCGCGGCCTGTCTGTCGCGGCGACAGGCCACGACCACGCGCGCCCCGGCCGCGAGCGCCGCCACGGTCGCCTCCGCCGCCACGGGATCGTCATCGCCGCCGTCCGCGTGGCCCCAGTAGACCAGCACGCCCTCGCGCGGACGCAGGTCGGCGCGCCGGAGCATCTCCGCCGGCGCCGCCGCGCCCGCCTTGCCGAGAAAGGTCAGCGTATAGCCGCTGGTGGCGCCGTAGAAGACGAGCCGGCCGCCGGGCCCGAGGAGATCCACCATGCGGGCGAAGAGATCGCGCCCCACCGAAGAGACGACCACGTCCATTGGAGCCGCCTGGGGTCGCGCCTGGCGGCGCGCCGCCCTGCCCCTCGAGCACCCGCGCGCGAAAGGTCTCGCCCCGGCGCCGCCACTCGGCGCGCTCGGCCGCGGCCAGCGGCACCGGCGTGAACACGCCCTCCATGCCCGGCGCCTTGCGGTTGACATAGGCGTGGCCGCCCCCGGCGAGAACCAGACGGCCCTTGTCCTCGGTGGAGACGAGCCCGGTCACGCGCGCGCCGCGCAGGGCCGCCACCGCCACCGCATGGATGCCGGTGCCGCCGGCGGCGCCTTCCACGAAGACGCGCTCGCCCGGCTGCACCCGTGCCACGTCGTAGAGTGCCTTGTACACCGTCTCCAGGTCGAGCATGTAGGCGGAGCCCTCGGCGAGCGTGAGCCGCTCCGTGTGGGCGAGCCACTGCGGCGCCTGTCCGCGAACGAACTGAGCGAAGGAGCCGTCCGGCGTCTCGTAACCCTGGATCTTGAAGTCGGCATGCATCGGATCCTCGCCGGCCCGCGGCGAGAGCAGATTGGACACGCCCGGATAGAGCACCCGGAGCTCGCCCACGCGGAGCCGTCCCTCGCGCGCCACCTCGCTCCCCAGCGCGGCGATCAGCGCCACCGCGCCCGAGCCGGGCACGTGCAGGTCCCGGTCGTGGAGGTCGAACACCGAGACGGGGACGCCGCGAGCGGCGAAGATGGTGTTGTAGGTGAGGCCGGCATAGAGCACATAGCCCAGCGCCTCGCTGGGACCGAACTCGGGCACCGGCGCCACCACCTGGCGCAACGCCTCGCCGGGCTCGCCGTGCGCGGGCCGGCCCCAGCGGTCCTTCACCACCGCCCACACCTCGTGGAGCGCGGGAAGAGGATCGAGCCCCGGGCGGAAGGGCGCTCCCAGGGGCAGCGTGCACTCCGCTCCCCCTCGCCACCAGCGCTCGTCGACTTCCTTCGGCTCACCCGCCATGCCGGTCCCCTTCCCTCGACTCTTAGCTCGTGTGGAGGCGCGCGATACGCCATTCGATCATGTCTTGACCCGCGCGGGAAGTCCGGACGATCTCGAGCCGCAGTCGCCGGTCGTGCACGGACAGCGCGCCGTGCCAGAGCTCGCTCCAGGCCTCGAAAGCGGCCGGGTGTAGCGGCGCCAGACCCTCCCCGAGCCGCCAGCTCGTCTGCCGGACCACGGCCACGGGTCCCGACGCGTCTACTTCCACGGCTTCGCCCTGGGCCCGGGCGAGGGACCCGAGATACTCGGCAAAGCCTGCCGGGCCACCCGCGGCCACTCCCAGCAGCGCCGCCGTCTCGTCGTAGAGCTGCATCCCGATGAGCCGCGCCGCGTGCCCCAGGATCCGGCGCGTCTCCTCCGGCCCCACGAGGTCGAGCAGCACCGGCATCAGGGTGCGCACGTACTCCATCGCGTAGCTCCGCACGACCTTGTCGAGGCGCGCGGGCGTCCAGATCGCGGGATCGAGGCGCGGCGCCATCGTCGGATCCGCATCGGGCATGGACTCCCCCGGCGCGAAGCGCACGCGCTCATGCGGCGCGAGGTCCTGATCGTGCGCGAGGTAATACCCCTCGAGGCCGGGCTGGCCGTCCACCGTCTGGCCCGTGCAGACAAAACCCAGCCGCGGATTGCCGAGGCTGACGCCGTTGTGGCCGTGCCAGCCGTGCAGCATGGCGGCATTCACTTGGCTCGGAATGGCGCAGATCGCCGCGCCGGACCAGATCCACCGCGGCGGCGGATAGCGCACCCAGGCCTTGGCGTCGGACTCGCGGACATATTCCGTCTTCACGCCGCCGAGACGATTCGAGAGATAGTGGTACTGCGCGCAGGCCACCGGATGCGGCAGCCGGTCGAGACCGAGCTTGGCAAGGCCGGGCAGGAACTTCTCGAGATGCTGACGCCGGAAGAGACGGAAGACCAGCTCCGCCGCCATGGTCTCGCCCCGGCGCGTGACGAGCGTCAGCACGCAGCCGGTGAGGAGCGCCTGGTAGAGAATGGAGACGGCGCGGTAGCCCGCGGTGGCGTCGGCGGTGACGCTCATCGAGGCCGGAGCCGCTCGGGCAGGATGGGCAGCCCGGTCACCGCCACCCCCAGCGGGGCCACCGCGTCGGCCACCGCGTTGGCGATGGCGGCCGGCGCGCCGATGGTCCCGCCCTCCCCCATGCCCTTGTAGCCGCCGGGCGTCAGCGGCGAGGGCGTCTCGCGGTGGCCGATACTGAACGACGGGAGGTCGGCGGCGGTGGGCAGCGCATAGTCCATGAGCGAGCCGGTGAGGAGCTGGCCCGCCTCGTCGTAGACCAGCCGCTCGCCCATCGCCTCGCCGATGCCCTGGGCCAGGGCGCCGTGGATTTGCCCTTCCACGATCATCGGATTGATCACGGGCCCGCAGTCCTCGACCACGACGTAGTCGCGCACGCCGACGCGCCCGGTTTCCGGGTCCACCTCCACGGTGGCCACGTGCACCGCGCCCGAAAAGGTCGGTCCCGGCGGATCGAAGCGCTCGGTCTCGGCCAGTCCGGCGGATACGGGGCCACCGGCGCCATCCCCCGCGCTATCCGAAGTCGCGGATTCGGCGATCCGCGCGATCTCGCCGAGCGCGATCCAACGATCCGGCACGCCGCGCACGCTCGCCCGCCCGCCGGCCAGCACGAGATCGGCCGCGCTCACCTCGAGCCGCGTGGCGGCCAGCGCGAGCACCCGCTCGCGCACCCGGCGGGCGGCGCCGTCGGCCGCTCCGCTCGACACGATGGCCCCGCGGCTGGCGAAGGTACCGGTCCCGGCCGGCGCCACGTCGGTATCGGGCTGGCGCACCGTCACGCGCTCGAGCGGAACCCCGAGCCGGTCCGCCACCAGCTGCGCCACCGTGGTCGCGTGGCCCTGCCCCTGGGTGGGAAAGGACACCTCGCAGACCACCTCGCCGTGCGCGGTCACGCGCACCGTCGCCGCCTCGTCGCCGGGCACGTCCGTCATGCCCCGCTCGCGATAGGTTCGCGAGCCGATACCGGTGTACTCCGTGTAGCAGGCGATGCCCACGCCGACCAGGCGGCCCCGGGCTCGCTCGGCCGCCTGCTGCGCGCGCCGCGCGTCGTACTGGGCCCGCTCGAGCGCGTGGGCGAGCGCCGCGAAAAAGTCGCCGCTGTCGTAGACGAGACCCGAGGCGGAGGTGAAGGGATAGCGCTCGCGCGGAATGAGATTGCGGCGGCGAATCTCGGCGGGGTCGAGACCCAGCCGGGCGCCCAGGAGGTCCAGCGTCCGCTCCATGACGAAGACGCCCATGGTCATGCCCACACCACGATAGGCACCGAGCGGCGGCTTATTGGTGGCGATCGCGACCGCATGCCACGCATAGGCGGGGGTCAGGTACGGCCCCGGCAGGATATTGGCGATGCCCAGCGGTTCGAGCGCCTGAGTGAGCGGGAAGACCTGATAGGCGCCCGCGTCCGAGCGAACCCGCGCGCGCAACGCGAGGAGCACACCCCGGGCGTCGGCGGCGGCCTCCACCTCGACCCGCGCCTCGCGCGCGTGCGAGGCGGCGGCGAGATTCTCTCGGCGTGTCTCCACCCACTTCACCGGGCGGCCGGTGACGCGCGCCAGGGCCGCGACCGCCAGGTCTTCCGGCAGCAGGAGCATCTTCTGGCCGAAGCCGCCGCCGGTATCCGGCACGATGACGCGCACCTGGCCGCCGTCGAGCCCGAACGCCGCGGCGAGGCCGGCACGCATTACGTGCGGGACCTGGGTGCTCATCCATGCAGTAAGCCGGCCGCCGTCCCAGGAGGCCACGATCCCGCGCGCTTCCAGCGGCGAAGGAGACACGCGCCCATGCGTGAAAGTCTCGGCGATCCGCACCGCGGCGCGGGCGAAGCCTCCTTCCACGTCACCGCGCTGATTGCGGCGCTCGAAGAGGAGATTGCCCAGCAGCGCGTCGTGGACGCGCGGCGCGCCGGGCGCCATCGCCGCCACGGCGTCGGCCACCGCGGCCAGTGGCGCGTACTCGACGTCCACCGCCTCCGCGCCGTCGGCGGCCATATAGGGGCTGTCGGCAGCGACCACCGCCACCGCCTCCCCCACGAAACGCGCGCGCTCGGGGCAAAGGGCGGCCCACGAGGTGGGAAAGTAACCGCCCCCCTCGAGCCGCGGAGCGAGCGGGCCGACCGTGCCCACGAGATCGGCTCCGGCGAGCGCGGCGCGGACCCCAGGCATCGCCAGCGCCGCGCCGGTCTCCACCGCGACCACGCGCGCATGCGCGTGCGGGCTCCGGACGAAGACGGCATGGAGACAGCCCGCGGGACGCAGGTCGTCGAGGTAGGCGCCGCCGCCCGAGACGAGGCGGGGATCCTCCGCGCGCTTCACGGAGGCGCCGGTGTAGCGAAACGCGGAAGCGTCGCTCAGGGCTTGGTCACCCGCGGCAGCACCTCTCCGGCCAGCAGCTCGAGCTGCTCCAGGCTCCAGTCGAGCGGGTTCAGCACGATGTGCTCGCAGCCGCCAAGCGTCACGACCTTTTTCCGGATCTTGTCCGCCACCTCCTCGGCCTCGCCGAGCAGATAGAACTCCTTCCAGTACGGTAGATCCATCCCCGAGTAGGTCTTGAAGCGGGGGATGGCCGACTCCGGCTTCTCGCCCTTCTTCAACACCCAGACGAAGTTCGAATAGACCTTGGTCATGTCGTCGGGCTTCCGGCCGCACTCGGCCATGAAGCGCTGGATCTTGTCCCAGTCGCCCTTCACCATATCGGCGGTGGAAGACGAGTGGGGCACCCAGGTCCGGGCATACTTCGCGATGCGGCGAAGCACGGGATCGATGTTGGCGACGGTCTGCGCGTAGATCTTCTCGGACGGCTGGGTGCCCCCGCCGATCCAGATGGGCGGATGCGGCTTCTGGAGCGGCTTGGGATCGATGGTCAGGTTCTCGAAGGCGTAGTACTTGCCCTTGTAGGTCACGCGGTCGCCCGCCCAGAGCGCGGTCACCGCCTCGAGCATCTCGTCCATGCGGCGGCCGCGCTCCCGGTGCGGCACGCCCATGAGGGCGAACTCCTCCTCGTGCCAGCCCACGCCGACGCCGAGAATCGAGCGGCCGCCGGATAGGACGTCGAGGGTGGCCCACTCCTTGGCGAAATAGGCGGGATTGCGCAGCGGCAGCACCAGCACCATGGTGCCGAGCCGCATGGTGCGCGTGACCCCGGCGAGAGCCGAGAGCAGCGCCACCGGCTCCAGCCAGGTGCACGCATAGGCGGGCGGGGTGAGCAGCAGATGATCGATGGACACCGCGCAGTCGAAGCCGAGGTCCTCGGCGCGCCGGAGATAGGCGCCCATGTCGGCCAGAGTCGCGGTGCGCGGGCCGAGCGCGAAACTGGGAATTCTCAAGCCGAACTTCACCGGCGCGGTCATCGGAGTCCGTCCTCCTTCCTGGCTTCGGCCACGGTGAGCCCCCCCACGCGCGCATGGGGCCGACCGCCGTCCGTCACCACGAGGGCCACGAGGATCTCGCCCGCCTTGGGCGCGTCGACCAAGCGGACCTCCATGGCGTCGAAGTGGGTGCGGACGAAGGCGGCGTCCTTGTAGTGCAGCGGCACGTCGATCGAGGTGCCGGGGCCGCCGAGCTTCTTGGCCGACGGAATGATGGCCTTGCCCCCGTCCACCGCGGCGCGGAAGGGAGTGCCGAGCGTCGGGTGCAGGATGGCGGCGGCATGCTCGTACTCCCCGTCCACGCCCACCACCGCCGCCTTGCCATAGGAATGCACCGGCGCGCCGAGTGCCGCCACCGCGCGGCGGCCCAGGAGCTCGCCGAGCTCCTCCCCCGTCGTGACCAGCTCCGCGAGATCCTCGACATAGCGTCCGGCGAAGGGATTCTCGATCACCGCCACCGCGGCGACCTTCTTGAGAGGCCTGGCCGCACGACGGCCGCCGTCCTCGAGGATCTCTTCCGTCACCGTCACCAGCTTGCGAATCCTCATCAGTGCGCTCCTCCCGCGGGGCCCTGGCCCTTGATGACCTCGGCGGCGCGCGCCGCCGGCGGCGTGTTGCGGCTGCGTCCGATGCGAATCTGTCCGTCGATGAGCGCCATGGAGATACCGAAGAGATCGCCGACGCGCAGCGCCTCCAGCGCGGTTCGGCCCACCGAGCCCACCGGCGCGTCCACCAGACAGCAGTCCGCCTCGAGGCCCGGCGCGATCTGGCCCACCGGCAGCCCGTAGACCCGCGCGGTATTGCCGGTGGCCATGCAGATGGCCGCCTCCGGCGCCAGCCCGCCCAGCGAGGCGAGATGCGCGATCACGCGCAGGATGCCGAGCGGCACCACTCCCGTCCCGGACGGGGCGTCGTTGCCGATGATGATGCGGTGAAGCGCGCGGGCGTCGGTGGCGCGGGCCAGGGTGTGGAGCGCGGTCTTGCCATTGCCGCAGTGGACGATCTCCAGCGCCATGCTCGTGGCCACCAGGGAGTCGATCTCCCGCTCGCTCATGGACGTGGTGCCGCCATTGATGTGGCCCACCACGTGGGGATCGGCCTCGAGGACCACCTCCGCGCTGATGGGGTTGGAGCCCGCGATGGACGGCCCACCGGTATGGATGGTCACGGTCATCCCGTGCTTCTTCGCCCAGCGGACCATGGGCGCCGCGTCCTTGCCCGTCTTCACCGAGCCCAGCCCGATCTCGCCCACGAGCTTGACCCCGGCGCGGGCCATCTCCGCGAAATCTTCCTCCACCAGCCCCAGCTCGAGGATGGGCGCCCCGCCGTGCACCTTGACGCCGGCGGGCCGGAAATTCGCGGAGGCCTTGGCCGCCACGATGGCGAGCGCCTTGAGCCCCACGATGTCTCTTGGCCTTCCGGGAAGGTGAACCTCCCCCGCAGAGATGATTGTGGTGAGGCCGCCGTGGAGCCCCGACTCGATGAAATCCATGGTCCGCTGCCGCGGCGTGAAGTCGCCGAACACTGGATGGCAGTGCGAGTCGATGAGCCCGGGGATGAGGGTGCTGCCCTTGGCGTCGATCACAGTGTCGGCGTCCGCATCGAGGCCGCGCCCCACGGCGAGGAATTTGCCGTCCGCGACAATCACGGAATCGGCGTCCAGGAGCGGGCGCTCGATATTGCCCGAGACGAGCTGGCCGATATTCTTGATCAGGGTCCGCATCAGTCGGTTGTCCTCATAGCGTGAGATACGCCCGGCGCACGGATTCGTCGGCCATCAGGCGCGCGATGGGACCTTCCCACTTGATCTCGCCCTTCTCGATAATATAGGCGCGGTCGGCGAGCCGCGCCGCGAAGCGCAGATTCTGCTCGGAGAGCAGGATGGTCAAGCCCTCGCGTTTGAGGGCGGCAATCTGCTCGCCCAGGGCCCGCACCACCACCGGGGCCAGGCCCTCGGAAGGCTCGTCCAGCAAGACGAGACGCGGATTGCCCATGAGGGTGCGCGCCACCGTGAGCATCTGCTGCTCGCCGCCGGAGAGACTGCCCGCGCGCCGGCGCGCCAGCTCGCCGAGCTTGGGAAAGAGCTGGTAGATGCGCGCGGCATGCCACGCGCCTCCCGGCCGCTCGCCCACACGCAAGTTCTCCTCCACCGTGAGGTCGCTGAAGACGCGCCGGTCCTCGGGCACCCAACCCACCCCCAGGCGGCTGATCTGATGCGTGGCGAGACGGGTAATGTCCCGGCCCTCGAGATGAACGCCGCCGCCGGTGACCTCCACCAGCCCCACGATGGCCTTGAGCGTGGTGGACTTTCCCGCCCCGTTCCGGCCGAGGAGGGAGACCACCTCACCCGCGCGCGCGGTGAGGCTGACTCCGTGGAGGACGCGCGACGGCCCATAGGCGGCGTGGACGCCGGACAGCTCCAGCATCCTATTTCTTGTCCTTGTCCGAGTAGCTCACCGCCAGCCCGGCCCCCGCATCGGCCTGGATGCCGTAGGGCGGGATGGGATAGCGCAACCCGTTCTTCGACAGCGCCGCCAGTCCCTCGATCACCTTCGGCAGGAAGCTCGGCGGGATGGCCATCAGCAGCTCGTCGTCCGCCACGCCGCCGTAGCGCCGCTCCGCATAGCACGGGATGGTCAGCGCCGGCTCGCCCGTCTTGAGCGCCTTGCCCCACGAGTCGGCGCAGGCCGATTCCCCCACCGAGGTGAAGGACATCTTCTTGTAGCCGATCCACTGGAGCCCATTGATGAAGAAGATCATCTGGCCCGGCGTGCCGTAGATCAGGCAGATGTCGGGCGGGTCGAGGCGGCCGGAGGTCAGCGGCGCCACCGCCATGGCGCGATAACGCCCGTACGGCACGCAGTCCATGGCGTGCTGATGCCGGCTCGCGTCCTCCTGGGTCTTGAACCAGACGCCGGCCATGCGCTTGCCCGAGAGCCACTCGTCGTCCTGCGGCGAGAGCCCGATCACCGCACCGCATTGCGCCCCCACCAGGTCGGCCATGGTGATGCCCACCGTCCAGCCGAGCTGGCGCGCCTGGGCCACGATCTGGTCGGTCGTGTGCTTGGAGCGGGGCCGCCGGATCTTGGGAATGGCCTCCATCTCCGCCACGGTCTCGAAGAGCTTCATGCCGATGGGGATGGAGCGCAGCCGCAGGTACTGGTTGAGGCCCGCCACGATTGCGTCCCAGTCGTAGTGTTCCGTCGTCATTCGTCGTCTCCCAGATAAACGCGCTGGACCTCCGGGTTCAATCGCACGTCGGCGGGCTTGCCGTCGGCGATCACCCGGCCCTGGTGCAGCACCATGATGCGGTCGGCCACCGCGAACACCACGTCCATGTCGTGCTCGGTGAACAGCACGGTGAGCCCGCGCTCGCGTGCCAGGCGCTCGACCAGCGCCATCAGCGCGCCCCGCTCGGCGGGCGCCATGCCCGCGGTGGGCTCATCCAGCAGCAGCACGGTGGGATCATTGGCCAGCGCCACCGCCAGCTCAAGCTTCTTGAGATCGCCATAGGCCAGCACCGCGGCCGGCCGGGTCGCCTGCGCTTCCAGCCCCACCTGGGCCAGGCGCCCGCGTGACTCCTCCACCTCGAGTCGCGCGGCCGGTGTGAGCAGCGAGTACGTGCGCCGCCGGTGCGAGATGCGCGCCACCTGCACGTTCTCCAGCGCGGAGAGCGAGCCGAACGTGGCCGTGATCTGGAACGTCCGGCTCACCCCGCGCCGCCACACCTGATGCGGAGACAATCCCGTCAGCCGCTCGCCGTTGAGTCGCACCTCACCCCGATCCGGCCGGAGCTGCCCCGTCAGCATGTTGAAGCACGTGGTCTTCCCCGCGCCGTTGGGGCCGATCAGCGCCCGGATCTCCCCCCGGGTCAGCGCCAAGTCTACGCCGTCCACCGCGCGCACACCTCCGAACGCCTTGCTCAGCCCCCGCGTCTCCAATACGGGATGCGAGTTCATTGGCGCGGCGGTAGTAGAGGGTCGTCCGCTCATGAGGTCGAGGCGGTGGGGGGGTCTGGGGAAGCAGGGCGAGGCGCAGCCGGAGGCGAGCCGAGCGAAGTTGGAGGAGCGGCGCTCGCTCCCCCCCAGCCAAATACACGAAAATCAAGCACCCCGACCAGCCCCCGCGGAAACACCAGCACGAGCAAGATCAGGATCCCGCCCAGCAGCGCCTGCCAGTACTCGGTGTACCGGGTGATCACGGAGTCGAGCAGCTTGTAGACCACGGCGCCGAGCGGGGCACCCGCGAAGGAGCCCACCCCGCCCAGGAGGACCATCACGAGCGGCTGCACCGACATCGGCGCATCCACATAGGTGGGGAAGACGCTGCCCTTGAGAAAGACGAAGACGGCGCCGCCCAGGCCCGCGAAGAACGCCGCCACCACGAAGGCCGCCAGCTGATGCGCTCGGAGATCCACCCCCACCGCCTCCGCGCGCCGGGGATGATCGCGCGCGGCGCGCAGGACGAGGCCAAAGGGCGAGCCCATCACGCGCCGGAGGGCGGCCAGGCCGAACAGCGCGGCGGCGAGGGCAACGTAGTAGTAGCGGACGGGCGAGGCCAGCCAGGGCACCGGCCACACGCTCAGCAGGCCATTGTCACCGCCGGTCAGCTCATCCCACTGATGCACGACCGCATAGACGATCTGGGCAAAGGCCAGCGTGAGCATGGCGAAATAGATACTCGACAGCCGGACACAGAAGAAGCCGAAGACCACGCCCACCAGGGCCGCCACGAAGGGCGCGGCGAGGAAGGCGGCCGGCATCGGCAATCCCACCTGCTTCATCAGGATGGCGGCGCCGTACGCGCCCAGGCCGAAGTAGGCGGCGTGGCCGAACGAGACCATGCCGCCGCCGCCCATGAGGAGATAGAGGCTCGAGGCGAAGAGCACGAAGGCCAGCATCTCGATGAGGAGCCAGACGTGGAAGGTGGGGAGGAACGGCGGCACCGCCACGAGGGCAACCAGGAGGATGGCCAGCCAAACGCGCGGGATGCCCCGCCCTGGTCCGCGCGTCTCCACCGCGGCTCCCGCTGCGCGCAGCGCCACCTCGGGACGCCCGAGCAGACCCCACGGCCGCACGATCAGCACCACCGCCATCACCACGAAGATCAGCACGATGGAGATGCGCGGCAGGATGAGGATGCCGAAGGCCCCGAGGACACCGATGAGGATGGAGGCGAGCAGGGCGCCCCACACCGAGCCCATGCCGCCGATGACCACGACCACGAAGGCCTCGACGATCACGGTGGTGTCCATCACCGTGGTGAGGGCCACGCGCGGCACCTGGAGCGCGCCCGCGAGGCCGGCGAGGAAGCAGCCGAGCACGAAGACGCCGGTGAAGAGGCGCGACTGGTCCACACCGAGCGCGGCCACCATCTCGCGATCCTGGGTGGCGGCGCGGATGAGGATGCCCCAGCGCGTCCGGTAGAAGAGCGCCCAGAGGCCGAGTGCCACCACCGGCCCCACCACCAGCATGGCGAGATCATAGGTGGGAAAGAGCTGGCCGGCGACGCTCACCGAGCCGGCGAGTCCCGGCGCGCTCGGGCCCGTCTTGTTGTCCGCCCCCCAGAAGTACTTGATCGCGTCCGCCCCGACGAGGACCAGCGCGAAGGTGAGGAGGAGCTGGTAGAGCTCGGGCGCTCGGTACACGCGGCGCAGCAGGATCATCTCCACCGCGCCGCCCACCAGGCCCGTCGCGATGGCGGCGGCCAGGACGGCCATGTAGAAACCCGACCCGCCCGTCGGGAGCGCGGCCGCCAGCGCATAGGTGAGATAGGCGGCCAGCATGTAGAACGACCCGTGGGCGAAGTTGACGATGCGGGTGACGCCGAAGATCAGCGTGAGCCCCGACGCCACCAGGAAGAGGAACATGGCGTTGGCGAGGCCGCTGAGAAGCTGGATGAAGAGGAAGGACATGATCCCTTCACCTCACCCTCCCCGGATCGCCGGAGGGTGAGGCGAAGAGTCCCGTCAGTTGCCCGTGCGGAGCTTCTTCACGTCGTCGTCGGACGGCAGCACCTTCTCCCCGGGGATGTACTCGTGATTCACCATGATGCCGACCCCGCGCTTGGTGTCGATCTTGGTGGTGCCCACCCAGGCGCCCATGGTGGACTGCCCGTCGGAGGCGCGGAAGGTGATGGGCCCGATGGGCGTCTCCACCTTGAGACCCTTGAAGGCGGCGACCAGCTTGTCGGTGTCGGTGCCGCCCGCCTTGCGGATGGCCTCGAAGATCGAGAGATAGGTCACGTAGCCCACCAGCGAGCCCAGCATCGGCGGCTTGTCGGTGCGCTTCTGGAACTTGGCCACGAATTCCTTGTGGGCGGGCGTCTGCAGGTCGTACCAGGGGTAGCCGGTGACCAGCATCCCCTCCGGCGCCTCCGGCCCCAGCGGGTCGATGTACTCGGGCTCGCCGAGGAGAATGCCCACCACGAAGGTCTTCTGGAAGAGTCCGCGCTTTTGCGCCTCGCGGACGAAGGCCAGCCAGTCCGAGCCGAAGAGGGAGACGTAGAGCGCGTCCGGGTTCTGGTTGAGGATCGCCGACACCATCGGCCCGGGCTCGATCTTGCCGAGCGTGGGCCAGTGCTCGCCCACGATCTGCACGTCGGGCTTCAGCTCCTTGAGCCGGTCGCGGAAGGTCTCCCACGCGCGCTTGCCGTACTCGTAGTTGGGCCCGATGGTGGCCCACTTCACGTACTTCATCTTGCCGGCCTTCTCCGCCAGCATGCGCCCCTGCTCGTAGGTATTGGGCCGCACCCGCACCACGTAGTCATGCCCCTTGGCCCAGGTGAGCGCCTCGGTGAGGGGCTCGGCGGCCACGAACATGGTCTTGTTCTGCTTGGCCCAGTCCGACACCGCGAGGCCCACGTTGGAGAGGAAGGTGCCCGAGATGAGGGCGACCTTCTCCGAGGCCACCAGCTCCTGGGCGTGCTTCACCGCCTCCGCGGGCTGCCCCTTGTCGTCCCGGAAGATCACCTCGACCTTTCGGCCGTTGATCCCGCCCTTCGCATTGACCTCCTCCACCGCCATCTCCACCGCGGCTCGATAGGGACCGGTGAAGGGCGCGCCGATGCCGCTGAAGGAGTTGATCTCGCCGATGCGGATGGGCGGCGCCTGGGCGAGGGCGGGACCGGTGGCGGCGAGGGCCGCCGTCGCGAGCGCGAGGAAGAGGAGGGCGGTGCGTCGCGGGGTCATGGTGATCTCCTTGTGCCGGAGGGCGTGAATCGGACGGACCGGGGCCGCTCGAGGGGGGAGGACGTCAACATCTGTGCCCTGAGTAACGCATCGAGAAAAGACTGTCAAGGCCGCCGGGGTGGCGGCCGTGGCTAGGCGCGCGACGGCAGCGAGGCGCGGGCGGCTTCGAGGAGCGGCGCGGTGGGCTCGATGCGGGCGCGACCGAAGTCAACGGCCACGCGCAGCGCCCGGAGCCCCGGCACCCCCTGCAGCTCCTCCAGCTCGAGATTCTCCACCTCACCGGTGAGATACCCCTGCGCGTGGAGATAGGCGATGTAGTCGCGGTACTCGGCCGCCTCCGACGCCTGCGAGTAGACAATGGCGATCTTGCCCGGCTGGGTCAGCCGCTCGGTCGAACCCCGCAGCACCGCCTTGTCGATACGCTTCTTCATGATCTCGTAGCGAACGTTGTAGGCGCCGTCCACGTCGAAGCGTTTCTCGTCGAAACGGAAGCGGATGGCCAGCGGCGCGTGCTGGACGAGGATGAGGTTGGTGATCTCCAGCGGCTCCGCCATCCGGGGCTTCACGCGCTCCACGTGCACCGCGATCCCGCAGGCCACCATGAGCTGCCAGAGGCGCAGGTTCTTGATATGCAGCGGGGCGAAACCGCCCTCCTCGAGCAGGGCGTTGCCGGCGTAGATGCTGTAGTCCACGCCGTCGGTGCGCTGCATCTCGAAGAAGTGCGGGCTGAGCGCCTGGGCGGAGGCTTCCTCGGTCTCGAGATAGGCCAGGATGGTCTCGTTGATGAGCCCCACCGTCTCCTCGAAGGCGCGCCGGCGCTTGCCCACCGCGCCGAGCTGCGGATCCAGCGCCGCCCGATACGCCTCGATCCGGTCGCGCACCTCTCCGCCGTAGCTCTCCAGGTGCTCGTAGAGCGGCTCGACCTCGCGGCGCAGGAAGGCCACCACGCCCGCCTCGTCGCCCGCGCCCATCCGGACTTCCACCGCGTCGGCGTGAGTGACGATCCGGTGCCGGATCTGGTCGAGGATGGGCATGGGGCGCATGCGATGAGCGGCCTCGAGCACCTCCCGGGCCAGGCCGAGCTGGGTCAGCAGATCCCCCTGGATGGCCCACGCCCGGTGATTGGACGAGCCGCGGATATCCGAGAGCGCGTAGAGCGGGTGCACATCGCGGAAGACGATGGGCTCCATCTCGCTGCCCCCTTCGGCGCCCGCCTCCCGCTCGAGCATGCCGAGCACGGCCTCGCGGAACCGCCACTCCACCACCGGGTGGATGGCCGTGCACCGCTGCTTGATCACCGCCTGGACGCGGTTGTCCAGCTCGTCCATGCTGCGCTTCACCGCCATGGCGAAGAGCGGCAGGATCTGCAGCAGCTGCGGGGTATGGGTGACGTTGAGCGCCCCCGGCGTGGGGGAGACGAGCTTGAGGCCCCCGATGAGCTGGCCCTGATAGAAGAGCGGCGCCACCACCACGCTCCGGTACCCGGCGGCGAGGAGCTTCTCTTCGACGTGCGTGCGGTCGGGATGGTTCTGGAGGTCCTCGACGATGATGGGACGACCTTCGCGCGCCGCCCGCTCGTGAATGGAGCCGGCGAAATCGGCCACTTTCTGCTTCATGGAGTCCGCAAAGATGCACGCGTGCTCGAACCGGGTGCCGAACTGCAGCGTGAGCACTCGATCGCCGTCGATGGCGGCCAGGCCCAGCTCCAGCTCCGGCCGCCGGAAGAGGGCGCGCAGCTTGTTCTGCAGCTCCCGGAAGCGCTCGGTGGAGACGATCGACTCCTTGTCGATGAGCTCCCGCTCGATGGCCGACAGCACCTCCGGCTCCGTCACCTCGATGGCCCGCATGACCGAGAAGCCGCGGATCACGAAGCGGTCGGCGGGCAGGAGCCGCATCAGCACCGCGGGGTCGGCGGCGTGGGCCCGCAGGCCCCGCAGGTCCGCGTCGGACAGGACCGGCGCCTCACCCACCACGTCCACATCGAGGAAGCGGCGGCTGGTGATGAGCTTGAAGTGCCGGTCGAGGCCGGTGTCGGGATCCGTGATGACGGCCACCCACGGGAACTCGATGCCGAGGTCGAAGCCGTACACGCGCTCCAGGATCAGCGAGTAGGCGTTGAGAATGCGGACCTGCAGCACGAGCGCGATGTCCGCGTCCATCCGGAACTGGAGCGCCCCGTCGGGACCGGCGAGCAGCCGCTTGAAGCCCGGCGTGGAGTAGAAGCTCTGCAACCGGAAGGGCAACACCGCCGCTGCATGCTCCTCGTCCTGAAAGGTCGGCGCGAACACCGCGGTCATGAGGGCATGGATCACGTCCATGTGCGCCTCGACCGCGGCCGGATCGACGGCGGGACCGGTCAGCTCCGGGGCCTGCCGGACCTGGTCCAGCACGGACCGGGCGGCCCCGGCGAAGACGGAAGCCCCGGCGGCGATCTCGTGCTCCCAGAACCGGATGAGGGGCGCCAGGCTGAACTCGGTCCGGAAGGGAAAACCCAGCACGGCCGAGGCGATGGAGGACTGCGCTCCGGGATGGTGCTCCAGCTGGCTCATGGGACATCCAGTCTAGCACCGGAAGCCGCGTGCTACCATGTGGAGCGATGCGGAGCCGCCACGTAAGTGCCCGAGAGTACAAGCACTCGTGCCAGCCCGCATGAAGGTTCTCGGCGTTATCCCGGCCCGGCTCGCCTCCACCCGCCTGCCCCGGAAGGTCTTGCGTGAGATCGCGGGACTCCCGCTCGTGGTCCACGTCTACCAGGCCGCCCGTCGTTCCCCTCGGCTGGACGATCTCCTGGTCGCCACCGACTCCGACGAGGTGCTGGCGGCGTGCCGCACCCATGGCATCCCCGCCGTGATGACCTCTCCCGATCACCCCACCGGCACCGACCGGCTCTGGGAGGTGTCGCGCGGGCGTGAAGCCGACGTCTACGTCAATATCCAGGGGGACGAGCCGCTGGTCACGACCGGCCACATCGAGCGGCTCGTCCAGCCCTTCTTCGACGATCCATCCGTGCAGGTGACCACACTCAAGATCCGGGCGAAGCCGGAAGAAGTCCCCACGCGCACGGCCAACAAGGTGGTGACCAATATTCACGGCGACGCCCTGTACTTCTCGCGCCTGCCCATCCCTTTCGATCGCGACAACCGCGGGAACGTCGTCTACTGGAAGCACCCGGGCTTCTACGCCTACCGTCGCGCGGCGCTGGAGCGCTACCACATGCTGCCGCCCTCTCCCCTCGAGCAGGCCGAGCAGCTCGAGCAGCTGCGGCTGCTCGAGAACGGCATCCCGATCCGCGTCGTCGAGACCGACGAGCCCACGGTGGGTGTGGACACCGAGGATGATCTGCGCGCGGTGACGGCGCTGCTCGCCCGCCGCGGTCCCGCCGCGGCGTCCTGAGCCGGCGCCCCGCCCGCCCGTGACCAATCGCTGGGGCATCCTCGCCCTGATCATGGCCGCCCAGACCATGGCCAATGTCGGCCCGCTGGGCATCCCCGCCATTGCGCCGCTCATTCGCGACAGCCTCGGCCTGTCCACCGCGCAGGCCGGCTCCTTCCTCTCCGCGTATTACATCGGCCCCTCGCTGATGTCCCTGCCCGCGGGCCGCATGGCCGACCGCTGGGGCGTCACCGCGACCATGGTGATGGGCCAGGTGCTGATCGCGCTGGGCCTCTTCGCCGTCACCGGCGCGAACAGCTTCACCCTGCTGACCGTGTTGATGGTGGTGGCCGGCGCGGGCTACGGCATGCTCAATCCCACCACCGCGAAAGCGGTGATCGCCTGGTTCCCCCGGCGCCATCGCGCCACCGTGGTAGGCCTCAAGCAGGTCGGGCTGCCCTTCGGCGGCGCGCTCGGCGCGCTCATCATGCCGCCGCTGGCCATCTGGCTGGGCTGGCGCGAGGCGGTGGCGCTGTCCGCCACCGTGATCGCCGTGCTCGCCGCGCTGAGCTGGCTGCTCTACCGCGACCCGCCCGAGCGCGAGGGCGAGAGGACGATGGCGCCCGCGGCCAGCCTCGCCAGCGTCCTGCGCAACCGCGATCTCTGGCTGGTGGCTGCCTCCACCTTCATCTTCGCGGGCATGCAGACGGTGTGGATGGCCTATCTCGTCCTCTACCTCCGCGACATCGTGGGCATGGCGCTATCACGGCCGCACGCTATCTCGTGCTCGCCCAGATCGCCGGTGCGACCGGCCGCGTCGTGTTCGGCCTCCTGTCCGACCGCTTCTTCGGCGGGCGGCGGCGCATCGTGCTCGTGCTGGCGGGACTGGGCTCCACCGTGTGCACCCTGCTCATCGCGACCACGGGGAGCGGAACGAGCCCGTGGCTCCTGGCCGTCCTCGCGGTGGCCTTCGGCTTCGTGGGCATCGGCTGGAATGGCGTCCAGCACACCTTGCTGGCCGAGCTCGCCGGCCCGCGCTCGTCGGGCACCGCGGTGGGGCTGGGCTTGGCCATCTCGTCGTTCGGCGTCACCGCCTGCCCGCCGATCTTCGGGGCCTTCGTGGAGCATCTGGGAGGATTCACGGTGCCGTGGCTGGTCCTGGCCGGGGCGATGTTGCTCTCCTTGTGCTTGCTCATCCCGGTCCGTGAGAGAGGAATGGACGTCCCGTGAGAGATCGCGCCGTCCCCGCCGCGCCCGCGAAGCCGTTTTACGGCTGGAGCGTTCTCGCCGCCGCCTTCGTCATCATCTCCATGTCCATCGGCATGCTCTTCACGCTCGCCATCTTCCTCAAGCCGATGGAAGAGGCGATGGGCTGGAGCCGCTCCAGCATCAGCAGCGTCGGGCTCCTCAACTGGGTGGTGATGGGGCTGGGCGGCGTGCTCGCCGGGTTCATCTCCGATCGCATCGGCACCCGCGTCGTGGTGCTCGTGGGCAGCGGGCTTCTGGGACTGGGCCTCGTGCTGTCCAGCCAGGTCACCGCGCTCTGGCAGCTGTACATCACCTTCGGCATCCTCGTGGCCGGCGGCGTCAGCGCGTTCTACGTGCCGCTCACCGTGCTTGCCATCAAGTGGTTCGGCGATCGCCGCGGGATGGCGGCCGCGGTGGTCTCCGCGGGCAATGGCGCGGGCATCCTCCTCCTCTCGCCCCTCACCCGCTGGCTGGTGAACGAGCTGGACTGGCGCATGGCCTTTCTGGTCCTCGGTGATCTCGCCTGGCTCGTGGTGATTCCGGCGGCGCTGTTGTTGCGGGACGCGCCCAGCACTCTTGAAGGTTCGGCGGTAGGGCAGCGCGGGCTTCTTTCTTCAGCGGGGGCCTCGAAATGGCCCCCGCTCTCCCCCCACGGCGGACAACCTGAGGGGCCCCCCCTCCCCCACGGCGGACAACCTCGGGGCCGGTGGCGTTGAGCGCCGGCGCCATTTTCCGGAGCTGGCCGTTCTGGGCGATCGCGTTGACGCATTTCGCGTGCTGCGCGGCCCACTCGGGGCCAATCTTCCATCTCGTCACCCATGCCATCGACCAGGGCGTGGCGCGAATGTCGGCGGCGAGCCTGCTGGGGCTCTCGGGCCTGTCGTCCATCTTCGGCCGCGTGGGCACCGGCATCGTGGCCGACCGCGTCGGCGCCAAGCCCACCCTCATCGTGGCGCTGTCGCTCCAGGCTCTGACCGTGTTCGCCTTCCTCTTCGTGCGCGATCTCGGCCCGCTGTCCGCCCTGACCTTCGTGTTCGGCATCGCCTACGGCGCCTCCATGCCGCTCTATGCCCTGGTGACCCGGGAGTACTTCGGGGAGCAGGCTCTGGGCACCGCGTTCGGCGCCGTATTCTTCATCTCGTGCATCGGGATGGGGCTGGGCTCTTATGGCGGCGGCTTCCTCTACGACGCGCTGGGCTCCTACGCATGGCTGTTCCTGGCCTCGGGCGCCATCGGGACCATGGCGGTTGTGATGGCGGTCGCGCTCCGGCCGCCCGCGCCGTCTCCCGCGCTCGCCGCGTGAGGCGCGCTGGCGGGGATACCCGTTGACAGATTCGGGCTTCTTTGTTAAGAATTCTCCACACTTTACCGATACTCCGCGCGTCTCCGACCATCCAAGGGGGATCATCTTGAACCACGAAAGCAACGACGCTTCCACCCTGTCCCTGGGCCGCCGCCGTTTCCTGCAGACCGCGGGCGCCGCCGCCGCGGCCGCCGGCGGCATCGAAGGCATCCTCGCCGCGCGCCGCGCCCCCGCCTTCGCGCAGGGCACCAAGCTCCACTGGGTGCGCTGGAATGACTTCATCCCCGAGTCCGACGTCGAGCTCAAGCGCCAGATGCCCGAGGCCTCCAAGGCTCTCGGCGCCGAGGTCACGCTGGAGACCATCAACGCCAACGACCTCCAGCCCCGCATCACCGCCGCCGTCCAGTCCGGCGCCGGGGCGGACATCTTCAACTTCCAGTACAACTGGCCCCACCTCTACCAGAACGCGGTGGTGGACGTCTCCGATGTCGCCGGCGCCCTCGCCAAGGCCGAGGGCGGCTTCTACGATGTCTGGGCGCCTTCCTGCCAGGTCAACGGCAAGTGGCTCTCCGTCCCGCACGCGATCGTCGGTAATGCCGTGGCCTATCGGAAGTCCTGGCTCAAGGAGGCCGGCGCCACCCAGTATCCCAAGACCTGGGACGACGCCCGCAAGCTCTTCACGATCCTCAAGAAGAAGGGCAAGCCCTACGGGCAGACCCTCGGCCACACCTTCGGCGACGCGCCCGTCTTCACCTACACCCTGCTCTGGGCCTTCGGCGGCGCCGAGACCGATCCGTCGGGCAAGAAGGTCGTCCTCAACTCCAAGGGCACGCTCGAGTCGGTCAAGTTCATGCAGGCCTTCTGGAAGGAATGCTGCGACGAGGGCGGCCTGGCCTGGGACGACACCAACAACAACCGCGCCTTCCACGCGGGCGAGCTCTCCGCCACGCTCAACGGCGCCTCCATCTACATCGTGGCCAAGCGGCAGAAGGACAAGATCAAGGACGACAAGGGCGAGCCGATGTGGACGGACATCGACCATGCGCCCCTCCCCAGCGGCCCCGCCGGCGGCTATCTCCTCTTCCTCAACCAGTCGCACGCGATCATGAAGTACGGCAAGAACCAGAAGCTCGCCAAGGACCTCCTTCTCTGGATCCACAAGCCCGAGAACTACGGCAAGTGGTTCACCACCCAGGAGGGCTACTCCATCGGCTCGACCAAGAAGTGGGAGGGCGACCCCATGTGGGGCAAGCTCGACGAGCCGCTCAAGATGTTCCGCACCGCGGCGCGCAATACCCGCCTCTTCGGATATGCCGGCCCCTCCACCGCCAAGGCCACCGAGGGCTTCACCAAGTACGTCATCACCGACATGTACGCCAAGGCCGTCCAGGGCATGAAGGCCGAAGATGCGGTGAAGTGGGCCGAGGGCGAGCTGAAGAAGATCTACGAGGCTTGAGGCGGCCCCCGGGGTCCGCACGCCGGAAATGAAGAAGACCATCGCGGGAGGATCGGGCCGCGCGACCGGCAGCACGGTCGCGCTGCCTCGCGCCGACACCCGGCCCACGAGCTACGTGCGGATGCTGGAGAACGAGCGGCTCCTCGCCGCGCTCCTGCTCGCACCCACCGTGCTCCTCCTGGGGACGTTCATCGCCTACCCCTTCATCATGGGGGTGTGGCTCTCGCTGTCGGATACCAGCGTGGGCAATATCGGCCACTTCGTCGGGCTCAAGAATTTCATCAAGGCCTGGGACGACTCGATCTTCCAGACCGCCTTCAAGAACACCTTCGTCTACACGTTCTGGGCCACCATCTTCAAGCTCGCGCTGGGCATGTGGCTGGCCCTGTTGCTCAACCGAAGCTTCAAGGGCAAGCGGATCATCCGGGCCTCCATGCTCCTGCCCTTCATCATCCCCACCGTGCTCTCGACGTTCGCCTGGCGGTGGATGTTCGATCCCACCTTCAGCGTGCTGAACTGGCTGCTCTACCAGGGCGGCTTCATCGTGACCAAGGTGCCGTTCCTGTCCGACGGCACCTACGGCATGGCGTGCGCCATCGTGGTGAACACCTGGCGCGGCATGCCCTTCTTCGCCATCACCCTCCTGGCGGGGCTCCAGACCATCAGCCCCGACCTCCAGGAAGCCGCGTCGCTGGACGGCGCCAATGGCTGGTACCGCTTCTGGCACGTGACCTGGCCGCTGCTCAAGCCGGTCACGGTGGTGGTCGTCGTCTTCTCCGTCATCCAGACCTTCTCCGACTTCCAGCTCATCTACGTGCTCACCGGCGGCGGCCCCGCCAACTCCACGCACCTGATCGCGACCTACGCGTACCAGATCGGCGTGGCCACCGGTCTGCTCGGCGAGGGCGCCGCCATCTCCCTGTTCATGCTTCCCGTCCTCTTCATCGTCGTGTGGGCTCAGCTGCGATACCTCCGGCGCCTGGAGGGAGCATAGCGGCGGGCGGGCAGGAGGGGCATAGGGGAGGACGCGATGGTCATTGAACCTAAGTGGAAACGCTGGGTGTACTTCTATATTCCCCTCACCTTCTTCGTGATCGGGACGCTCTTCCCCTTTTACTGGATGTTCATCACCGCCATCCGGCCGGATGCCGAGCTTTACCGCTCCTGGCGGAACGCCAACAATACGCCGTTCTGGACGCTCCAGCCGACGCTCGAGCACTTCCGGGACCTGATGGCGAAGACCACCTTTCCCACCTGGCTGTGGAACACCTTCTTCATCGCCGTGGTCTCCACGCTCATCTCGCTCTTCTGCGGGCTGCTCGCCGGCTATGCCCTGGCGCGGCTGCGCTTCCCCATGGCCGGCCTCATGGGCACCTCGATCTTCGTGACCTACCTGGTGCCCCCCACCCTGCTCTTCATCCCGCTCGCCGACATCATCCGGAACTTCCAGCTCGGGAACACACCCTGGGCCCTCATCCTCACCTACCCGACCTTCCTCATCCCGTTCTGCACCTGGCTCCTCATGGGCTACTTCAAGACCATCCCCAAGGAGCTGGAGGAATGCGCGCGCATCGACGGCGCCACCCGCTTCGGGGCCATGACCCGCATCATCTTCCCCATCGCGGTTCCCGGCATCCTCTCCGCCGGCATCTTCGCCTTCACGCTGTCCTGGAACGAGTTCATCTACGCCTTGATCTTCCTGTCCTCGCCCGAGCGCAAGACGGTGCCGGTGGGCGTGGTCTCCGAGCTCATCCGCGGCGATATCTACTTCTGGGGGCAGCTCATGGCGGGGGCGCTGCTGGGCTCGGTGCCAGTGGCCATCGTCTACTCCTTCTTCGTCGAGTACTACGTCACCGGGCTCACCGGCTCGGTGAAGGGCTAGCCGCCCGCCGCATCCTAGACGGCCGTCTCGAGCGCGGGCCCTTCGCCCTAGATTTGGCCATTGACAGGCCCCGGTCGCCTCACTAGAATCGCGCCACCTTTCGATATTGCGAACCCTCACAGCGGAGGGCACCATGCGGAAACTCGTGTCCGTAAAGTCCGCGATCGCGCTCGCGATGCTCGTCGGCATCCTCGCCTTCGTCGCCGGCTCCTACAGCACTCCCACCCCCGCCACCGCGCAGGCGCCGATCCGGTGGAAGATGCAGACCGCCTGGCCGCTGGGGGTATTCCCCGACGACGCCGCCAAGCTGCTGGTGGCGACGATCGAGAAGACCTCCGGTGGACGGCTCAAGATCGAGGTGTCGCCCGCGGGAGCCATCGTTCCGCCCTTCGAGATCCAGGACGCGGTGAGCCGCGGCGTCCTCGACGCGGGGCACACCACCCCCGGGTACATCATCGGGAAGCTGGCCGCGTTCGTCCCCCTGACCCACGGCCCGCTCTTCGGCATGGACTTCATCGACTACTACGGCTGGTACTGGGAAGGCGGCGGCCACGAGCTGCTCCAGGAAGCCTACCAGAAGATCAAGATGAACGTGGTCAGCTTCCAGGTCCACCCGGAAGGCCCCCAGGCGATGGGGTGGTTCAAGAAGGAGATCCGGACGTTCGACGACATCAAGGGGCAACGGTATCGCATCTTCGGGATCGGTGCCGAGACCTATAGCAAGCTGGGCATCGCCACGGTGACGTTGCCCGGCGGCGAGATCGTCCCGGCGCTCGAGCGGGGCGCGATCGACGGCGCCGAGTGGGTCAACTGCTCCGACGACAAGGTCCTGGGCATCGACAAGATCGCCAAGTTCCACTACGCCCCGGGGATGCACGAGCCGGTCACGGTCGGAGAGTTCATCATCAACAAGGGCAAGTGGGACGCGCTGCCGGCCGACCTGAAGGAGATCGTCAAGACCGCCGTCCAGGCGTCCTACTGGAACCACTTCGTCCGGTTCCAGGAGAAGACGGCCAAGGCCTGTCAGGAGCTGCTTGCCGCGGGCGTCAAGATCATCAAGACGAGCGACGAGCTGAACCGACGCTTCCTGAAGACGTACGACGAGATCGTGGCGGGGAACGTGGCCAAGGACGAGTTCTACAAGAAGGTGGTCGACTCGCAGAAGAAGTATTCCAGCCTGCTCGTGCCCTACCGCCTCTCGTACTGGCCGAACTACAGCTTCATCGGGGAGCACTACTACAAGGACAAGATCTGGCTGAAGTAGCCGACCGGTAAGGCTGGACACCCGGACGGCGGGCCCCTCCGCGGGCGCGCCGTCCGGGTGTTCGACGGACCGCTCCGCCGACCCACGGACCCACTCTTCCTTGAGCTCGGCGCTCAACTTCCGCTAACAGAACGGAGGATCCGTGTGGCGACGGCTGTGCCCCTAGAACCCGAGCATCGCGACGCATCGCCGGCCTTCCGAACCACCGTAGAGTGGATCGACCGCTTCGCGAGCTATATCGGCCGCGCCACCGCGTGGCTCATCATCCCCATGACCATCGCGGTCACCTGGGAGGTGGTGGCCCGCCACTTCTTCCGCGCCCCCACCATCTGGGCGTTCGACGTGGTCTACATGATGTACGGCACCCACTTCATGCTGGGAACCGCCTACACCCTCATGCGCATCGGGCACGTGCGAACCGACATGCTCTATTCGCGCTGGTCCATCCGCCGCCAGAACCGGATCGACGCCATCGGATACTTCTTCTTCTTCTTCCCGGCGATGATCTTCCTGTTCTACTTCGGCTGGCAGGAGGCCTATCACTCGTTCCAGATCGGGGAGACCTCGGACGCGAGCCCCTGGCGCCCGATCGTCTGGCCGTTCAAATTCGTCATCCCCTTCACCGCGCTGTTCCTGCTCATCCAGGGGGTCGCGGAGCTCCTCAAGAGCCTCTACGCCATTCGAACCGGCCGCGAGTGGGTCCATCGCGAGCACATGGAGATCGGATGAGCCCCGAGCTGCTCGGCGCCCTCATGCTGGTGCTCATGCTGGGGGCCATCTTCATCGGCTTCCCGATCGCGTTCACGCTGCTGCTCCTCGCGTTGATCTTCGGCTGGGTCGGGCCTCGGAGAGCGGGCCTTCTATATCATGGTGTTCCAGACCATCGGGCTCATGAAAGAAGAGGTGCTGGCCGCGGTGCCGTTATTCATCTTCATGGGCTATTTGATGGAGCAGGGCGGCCTCATGGAGCGCCTGTTCAAGGGATTCCAGCTCCTGATGGGGCCGGTGCCCGGCTCGCTCTACGTGGGCGTGCTCATCACCGCCACCATCTTCGGCATCGCCGCCGGCACGGTGGGGGCGACGGTCGTGCTCATGGGCATCATGGCCGTGCCCGTCATGACCAAGGCCGGCTACGACATCAAAATGTCCGCCGGCGCCATCACCGCGGGCGGCACGCTCGGGTATCCTGGTCCCTCCGAGCGTCATGCTGGTGGTGATGGGGCCGGTCATGGGCGTCTCCGTCGCCGAGCTCTACGCCTCCTGCTTCGGTCCCGGGTTCCTCCTCGCCGGCATCTTCATCGTCTACTGCCTCGTCCGCTGCCTCATCAACCCCCGCCTGGGGCCGCCGCTGCCGCTCGCGGAGCGAACCGGGAGCTTCAAGGAGATCGCCATCGAGCTGACGATGGGGATGGTGCCGCACGCCATCCTCATCATCGCCACGCTGGGGACCATCGTCTGGGGGTGGGCGACCCCCACCGAGGCGGCAGCGATGGGCGTCGTCGGCGCCGCCTTCCTGGCCGTGATCTACGGACAGTTCACGTGGCGGCGGCTCAAGGACGCGGTCTTCAACACCTTGCTCCAGTCCAGCACCGTCATCTTCCTGGCCGTCTGCGGCAACGTGTTCGGCGCGGTGTTCTCACGGCTGGGGACGGCCAAGGTGGCCACCGACGCGCTGATCGCCTGGCAGATCCCGCCGATGGCGATGCTGGCCTTGATCATGGTGGTGATCTTCCTGCTCGGCTGGCCCTTCGAGTGGCCGGCCATCATCCTCGTGTTCGTGCCCGCTGCTCCAGCCGGTCATCGTGGGGCTGAAGATCGACATGCTGTGGTTCGCCACCCTCATCGCGGTGAATCTCCAGACCGCCTTCCTCTCGCCGCCGGTGGCCATGTCGGCGTACTATCTCAAGGGTGTGGCGCCCCAGTGGTCCCTCGGGGACATCTACCGCGGCATGGGCCAGTTCATGGTGCTTCAGCTCATCGGCCTTGCCCTCTGCATCATCTTCCCCGAGATCGCGCTCTGGTTCCCGCGCTATCTGTTCGGCAAGTAACCATGTGACAGAGGAGGAGCCATGAAACCGAGGAACGTCTTGATTGTCTGGATCGCCTTCGCCCTGCCCGTCCTGATCCTCGCCGCCGTGCTCTGGCGCGGCCCCGGCGACGCCGCCGCGCAGCAGAAGATCGTCTGGAAGGTGCAGAGCACCTGGCCCGCCAACAACCTCTTGCACATCTCCGCCCTCGAGCTCGCCAAGATGGTGGAGGAGATGTCGGGCGGCCGCCTCAAGTGGGAGATGTCGGCGGCGGGCACCGTGGTCCCCGCCTTCGAGGTCCTCGACGCCGTCAACCGCGGCATCATCGACGCGAGCCACGCGTGGCCGGGCTACTGGGCGGGCAAGAACTCGGCGGCGGGGCTCTTCGCGCCCGGCCCCGGGGGGCCGTTCGGCATGGACCGCGAGGAGTACCTCGGCTGGCTCTTCGCCGGCGGCGGGCTCGAGCTCTACAACGAGCTGCTCCAGAAAGAGCTGAAGATGAACGTGGTGGTGCCCGTCTTCACCACCAGCCTGCCGTACTGGGAGCCGCTCGGCTGGTTCAAGAAGCCCTTCAACAACCTCGACGAGCTGCGCAAGATGCGATTCCGCACCTCCGGGCTCGGCATGGAGATGATGAAGACCATGGGCGTCTCGGTGGTGACGCTCGCCGGCGGCGAGGTCATCCCCGCGCTCGAGCGGGGGGCCATCGAGGGCGCGGAGTGGGCGGTCCCCAGCCACGACATCCTCATGGGGTTCCACAACGTCGCCAAGAACTACTACATGCCCGACCTGCGCCAGCCCGCCTCCTACCAGGAGGTGCTGATCAACAAGGCGAAATGGGACGCGCTGCCGAAGGACCTCCAGGCCATCGTGAAGTGGGCGGGCATGGCGGAGATCATCCGCATGACCGCCTACAGCGTGGATCAGGACAGCAAAGCCATCGAGGAGCTGGAGAAGAAGCACGGCGTGAAGATCCTCAAGACGCCAGACGACGTCCTCAAGGCCCAGCTGCCGGCCATCGACAAGGTGTACGAGGTCGAGGCGCAGAAGAACCCCTTCTTCGCCAAGGTCCTCAAGTCGCAGAAGGACTTCGCCTCCCGGGCGGTGCCACACGCACAGAAGATCCGCCCGCCCATCGAGATGGTGGTGGCGCACTACTGGAAGAAGTAGGACCGGCCCCGCAGTCCGAACGGCGTGAGGGGCAGCAGCGCCGGCTGCTGCCCCTTCCCTTCCGGCTCCCCGCTACCCCCCCTGCCCCTACATCCGGGCCCAGTCCCAAATCCCTTGACAGACCAGAGCACCCTGACTAAACTCGCGCCACCTTTCGACATTCCGAACTCTCAGTGGAGAGACGGCTCATGCGCAGGCTGGTGTCGAGAGACCTCAACCCACACTGAGGAGGGATCTCCATGCGAACAAGGTTGATCAAGGGTCTCATCGTCCTGGTCGTCGTCCTGGCGGGCGCCGCGTATCTGGCGTCCTTTTTGACCACGCCCGCGGAAGCGCAGAAGAAGGTGACGTGGAAGATGGCGAGCGCCTTCGGCAGCAAGCTGCCCCACCTCGGGACGTCCGCCACGCGCTTTGCCGACAACGTCAAGGTCATGTCGGGAGGTACCCTCGAGCTGAAGTTCTTCGAGCCCGGCGCGCTGGTGCCCGCGCTCGAGTGCTTCGACGCCGTCTCCAAGGGGTCTGTGGAGTCGTGCTGGACGACCCCCGGCTACCACACCGGCAAGTACCCGGCCCTGGCCTTCTTCACCACGGTGCCGTTCGGCCCCCAGATCGGCGAGTTCCTGGCCTGGAAGTGGTTCGGGGGCGGCAACGAGCTTCGGAACGAGATCTACGCCAAGCACAACCTCTTCGCGCTCGACTGCTTCGCGATCGGGCCCGAGACGTCCGGCTGGTTCAAGAAGGAAGTCAAGAACGTGGCCGAGCTGAAGGGCATCAAGATGCGGTTCTTCGGCCTCGGGGCCCAGGTGATGCAGAAGCTGGGCGTGAACACCCAGCTCATGGCCGCGGCCGACATCTATCCCGCGCTCGAGCGGGGCGTCATCGACGCCACCGAGTTCTCGATGCCGACCATGGATCTCGCGCTGGGCTTTCATCAGATCGCCAAGAACAACTACTATCCCGGATGGCACCAGCAGGTCTCGGTGAGCGAGCTGCTCATGAACAAGGCGGAGTGGGACAAGCTCTCCGAGCAGCACAAGCGCATCATCCAGGTCGCCCTCAACGATGCGGTCGTCCACACCTACGTGGAAACCGAGGCCAAGAATCCCCCGGTCATGATGGAGATGAAGGACAAGCACAAGGTCACCAACCGCCGCTGGTCCGACGACGACCTGCGGCAATTCGAGAAGGGCTGGCTCGAGGTGCTGGAGAGCGAGAGCGCCAAGGACCCCCTCTTCAAGAAGGTCGCCGACCACTACTTCGCGTGGCGGAAAACCTACAAGATCTGGGGCGACGCCCAGGAGCTGAAGAGCACCTACCAGAAGTAGAGCGCCCCCACGCGCGGGCCCCTCAGCCCCACCAATTCTTCTCGCGGGGCTACGGAGCGATCCGTAGCCCCGTTTGCTTTCTCTATTCGTAGATCGATCGGGGCGCGCCCGCGCCGCTCGAGGGCAAGGCGCGCGGCTTGCAACGGACAGTGACGTAGAGTACCGTCAGCCAATCCTGGCCGAGCGAGCCTTCCGCCTTCCAGAGAGACGGCTCGGGGGAGGCGAGCTCCCGTACCAGGGTCGGCCGGCCCGTCCCTCAGTGCGGAGGGATCCATGCAGCGGTTCGTGGCGAGACGCGCATTCAGAGCTTGCTGGCCATCTTGGTCATGAGCCTCATCGTGTTCAGCCTCGCCCGCATCACGCGGCAACCCGCTGGACGTGATGTTGCCGCTGGAGGCCAGCGCCCGAGGACTACGAGCGGGTCTCCAAGCACTGGGGCCTGGATAAGCCGCTCGCCACCCAGTACTTCATCTTCCTGGGCAAGGCCCTCCGGGGTGACTTCGGCAACTCCTGGAAGTGGCACGGCCATTCGGCCATGGGCCTGGTGTGGCAACGCTTGCCCGCCACGCTGCAGCTCGCCGGCTTCGCGCTGCTCATCAGCGTCGTGATCGCGCTGCCCATCGGCGTGCTGTCCGCGGTCATGAAGGGCACCGTGTGGGACTCGGCGGCGAAGATCATCGCCCTGCTCGGCCAGTCGTTGCCCGCCTTCTGGCTGGGGATCGTGCTGATGTGGATCTTCGCCGTGCACCTGGGCTGGTTCCCGACCTCCGGCCAAGGGCGGGATCCAGCACATGATCCTGCCCGCCATCACGCTCGGCTGGTTCCAGGTGGCGGCCCTCATGCGGCTGGTCCGCTCGTCGATGCTCGAGGTGCTGGACAGCGAGTTCGTGAAGCTGACGCGCATCAAGGGGCTGGCGGAGTGGAAGGTGGTGTGGAAGCACTGCCTGCGCAACGCGGCGATCGCCCCGCTGACGTTCTTCGCGATCATCGCCGGCGTCCTCATGACCGGCGCGGTGGTGACCGAGAGCGTCTTCTCGTGGCCGGGCACCGGGCTGCTCGTGGTCGACGCCGTGCGGGCCCGGGACTTCCAGGTGGTCCAGGCGGTCGTGATCGTGTTCGCCGGGATCTTCATCCTGACCAACCTGCTGGTCGACATCCTCTATGCCTACCTCGATCCGCGCATCCGGTATCAGTGAGGCCGGGAAGGAGGCCCAGAGCATGGCGACCGTGACCGCGAGAACGCTTCCCTGGTACGCGCCGCCCCGGGTGGCGCTGGCGCTGCGCAAGCTCGGGCGGTATCCGCTGGTGCCGCTCGCGATGCTCACGTTCCTGCTGGTGATCCCGGCCGTGCTCGCGCCGCAGGTGGCGCCGCACGATCCCTTGAAGGGGTCGCTGGCCAACCGGTTGAAGCCGCCGGCCTGGCAGGATGGCGGCAGCCTCGACGTATCCGCTGGGCACCGACAAGCTCGGCCGCGACATCCTGAGCCGGATCATCCACGGCGCCCGCGTCTCGCTCGTGGTCTCGCTGGTGGCGATCTTCGTCGGCGGCGGCATCGGCACCGCCCTGGGGCTGATCTCGGGCTACTTCGGGCGCTGGGTCGACTCGCTGATCATGCGCCTGGTGGACATCTCGCTGTCGCTACCGACGATCTTGCTGGCGCTGGTCCTGGTGGCGGCGGTGGGTCCGAGCTTCGGGACGGTGATCACCGTCCTGGTGGTGCTCCTGTGGGCGCGCTATGCCCGGCTGGTCCGCGCCGAGACCCTCGGCATCAAGGAGCGCGACTTCATCGCCCGGGCGCGGGTGGCCGGCGCCTCCCACGCCCGCATCATGGTGCGATACATCTTCCCCAACGTCGTCAACTCGCTCGTCGTCCTGGCGACGCTGCAGGTGGGCTACGTCATCCTCCTGGAGTCGGCCCTGAGCTTCCTCGGCGCCGGCCTGCCGCGTCCGACCCCGGCGTGGGGCCTCATGATCGCGGACGGGCGCGAGCTGATCGTCACCGCCTGGTGGGTCTCGATGTTTCCCGGGTCTGGCCATCATGCTGACCGTGCTCTCCCTGAACCTGTTGGGCGACTGGCTGCGAGATCACCTCGATCCCAAGCTCAGGCACGTGTAAGAGGAGGAGCCCGATGAGACTGCGAATCGTTCTCGTCGTGCTCGTGGTGGCGGTGGCTCTCGCGTTCGCAGTGAGCTGGACGCTGCCGATGTCGGGTCGGCGCAGGACGCGAAGACCCAGAAGCTGGTGTTCGCCTCCGCCGGGTTCGAGGACAGCAACCGGTTCTGGATGGTCTCCCGCCCCGACCACCTGCAGTACGACCCGTTCCTGGAGACGCTGCTCGAGGTCGACCCCAAGACCGGCGAGTACACGCCGCGCCTGGCCGAGAAGTGGCTGGCCAGCCCCGACTTCAAGGAGTGGACATTTACCCTGCGTAAGGGCGTCCAGTTCCACTATGGGTATCGGCCCCTTCACCGCGAAGGACGTCGTCCACTCCCACTCCCTCATGCTGCGTCCGGAGGCGACCGCGACGCTGGCCGGGTTCTGGCGCGGCGTCGAGAAGGTCGAGGTCGTCAACGACTACCAGGTCGTGTTCCGCATGAAGCGCCGTCGACCACCTCATGCCGTACGCGGTGTCCCGCGCCGGCGACCTCGGATGGTCAGCAAGGCTCAGTGGGACAAGGAAGGGATGGAAGGGTTCGACAAGCGGCCGGCCGGGACCGGCTCCTATCGTTATGTCGGACGGCAGCAGGGCCTCTCCGTCAGCTTACGAGCGGGTGGACAACCACTGGAAGGGCGAGAAGCCGGCGTTCAAGGAGCTGGTGTTCAGGCTGGCCCGTGAGGAGTCGACCCGGCTGGCGCTCCTGCTGTCGGGCGAGGCCCACATCGCGGACCTGCCTCGCGAGCTGCAGAAGGACGCGGTGAAGAAGGGCATGAAGATCTACTCGTCGACGTTCCCCGTGGACTGGATGACCGTCTATCTGGGTGGGATGTACTTCCTGCCCGGGGACCCCGCGTTCAAGCCGGACGTGGCCTGGACCAAGAAGCCGGTGCGGCAGGCCCTGAACATTGCCATCAACCGGAAGGAGCTCCTCAGCACGGTCTTTGCGGGCAAGGGGACCATGACGTACGTGACCGGCTGGTCCGAGAAGTCCGAGGGCTACAACCCGGAATGGCAGAGCCGGTTCGACCAGATGTACGGCTACAACCCCGGGAAGGCCAAGGCGCTCCTGAAGGAAGCCGGCTACGGTCCCGGGCAACTCAAGTTCAAGATCCTGGCCTTCACCGAGCCCGGAGAGTCGGAAGGCCCGCAGGTCGCCGAGTCACTCGGCATCTACTACAAAGACATCGGCGTCGACACGGAGATCGAGGTGCTCGACTGGGCCAAGGTGCGGGAGATGTTCCGCAAGAAGGTGATCCAGTGCTGCATCTGGCCCAACATCATCTCCTGGCGGCCGTCGGAGGAGTGGATCCGGATCAGCTACTGGAGCAAGAGCCAGAACCACCACTACGAGAACGAATTCATCGACAAGACCTACGACGCGTTGACCAGGTCGGTAAACCCCCAGGAACGACAGCGCCTGACTCGGGCGATCGGTGACCATCTCTTCGAGGAATTCGCCGACATCCCGCTCTTCTGGTTCGCCAACGAAGTGGTCGCCAACCCCAAGGTCGTGGGCGAATGGGTGTACCCGGGGCTCGGGGCCGGGAGGTCGACGCACTTCCATCTCGTGAAGCCCGGGAAGTAGGACCGCCGCCAGTCGTGCATGCCCAGACGGATCGGGGAGGTCATCCTGGAGGTCGAGGACCTCCACACCTACTGCTTCACCCGCGGGGGTGTCGTGAAGGCGGTGGACGGGGTGAGCTTTTCCTTGCGACAGGGAGAGGCGCTGGGCATCGTGGGCGAGTCAGGGTGCGGGAAGACCATGACCGCGCTGTCGCTGCTGAGACTGGTCCCGCGGCCGGCCGCCCGTATCGTCAAGGGAGCCATCCGGTTCGAAGGGGAGAATCTCCTCGACAAGAGCGAGCGGGAGATGCGCAACATCCGGGGGCGACGCATCTCCATGATCCTGCAGGACCCCCAGACCTCTCTGAACCCCGTGTTCACCGTCGGCAACCAGCTCATCGAAGCCATCAAGATCCACCACCGGGCCGGTCATCGATCGCTGGTGCGGCGCGCGATCGACGGGTTGCAACAGGTGCGGGTGGCGGCCCCCGAGCGTCGCGTGCGGGATTACCCGCACCAGATCAGCGGCGGCATGAAGCAGCGCGTCGTGGGCGCCATCGCCATCTCCTGCGAGCCGAAAGTCATCATCGCCGACGAGCCCACCACCTCACTGGACGTGACCATCCAGGCTCAATACTTGCGCCTGTTGCGCGAGATCCAGGAGGAAACGAACCTCGCGTTGATCTTCATCACGCACGACTTCGGCATCGTGGCGAAGATGTGCGACCGCGTCATGGTGATGTATGCCGGTCGCGTCGTGGAAAGCGGGCCGGTGCGGGCAATCTTCAATCATCCGTCTCACCCGTACACCCAGGCATTACTGAACTCCGTCCCCAGCATGGACGACGATGTCGAGCGTCTCTACTCGATCACCGGCCAGCCTCCCGCGCTCTGGGACCTCCCCCCGGGGTGCCGGTTCGCCGCCCGGTGCCCCTATGCGGAAGACCGGTGCCGCAAGGAGTATCCGGCCTCGTTCGCCGTCGGAGACGGTCACACCGCGGACTGTTGGCGGTTGGAGAAGGCGTGGCCGCCGAGCTGATCCTCCGGGCCGAGGGGCTGAAGAAGCATTTTCCGGTCATCGATGGCTTGCTGTGGACACGAGTCGTCGGCTGGGTCCAGGCCGTGGACGGCATCAGCTTCTCGATCCCGCAGGGCGAGACGCTCGCCCTCGTGGGCGAGTCCGGCTGTGGCAAGACCACGACCGCCAAGCTCATCCTGCGCCTGGAACAGCCGACCGCTGGCCGGGTGTTCGTCGATGGGAAAGACGTCCACACGTTGAGCGGCGACCTCCTGAAGGAATACCGAACCACGGTCCAGGCGGTCTTTCAGGACCCCTGGTCCTCCCTGAGCCCTCGCATGCGGGTGCGGGAGATCGTGGCCGAGCCGCTGGTGGTCAACCGGCAGGCGGCCTCCTCCGAGGAGATCAAGGGACGCGTCGCCGAGATGCTGGCCCGCGTCGGCCTGCGCCCGGAGCAGGCCGACCTCTATCCCCACGAGTTCAGCGGTGGGCAGCGCCAGCGCATTGCCGTGGCCAGCGCCCTGGTGTCGAATCCAAAGCTCATCATCCTGGACGAGCCGGTCTCCGCTCTGGACGTGTCCATTCGCGCGCAGATCATGAACCTGCTCGTGGATCTCCAGAAGCAGTACCACGTGAGCTATCTGCTCATCGCCCACCACCTGGCGACAACCCGCTACATGGCCCACGAGGTGGCGGTCATGTATCTGGGAAAGATCGTGGAAAAGGCCAGAACGAAGGAGCTGTTCAAGAATCCACTGCACCCCTACACCAGGGCCCTCTTCTCGGCTGCCCTTCCGGCTCACCCCGACATTGCTCGAGAGGAGATCATCCTGCCTGGAGAAGTCCCCTCACCCATCAACCCGCCCTCGGGCTGTCGCTTCCATCCCCGCTGTCCTTTCGTCATGCCCCACTGCGCAGAGAAGGAGCCGGAGCTGAAGGAGATCGCCACCGATCATCTGGTGGCGTGTCACCTCTACTAGAGTTTCGAACCGGAGGGCCTCGATGGCATCCACCGACGAATCCAAGAACATGCAGCTCCTCGCACACCACGAGCTCGACGGTTTCGGCAACGTGGGCGAGGGCATGGTGATCCAGCTGGCACGGGACGGCCGGCGCGTGCTGTGGCTGGCCCACGAGTCGGCACCCAAGAACGTCACCGCGCTCGACGTGACCGATCCTCGCAAACCCTCGGTCATTCTCCAGACCGATCTGCCCCACCACGACATGCGCTCGAACTCGCTCGATCTGGCGGGTGACCTGCTCGTCGTCGCCTACCAGACCAAGACGGTCGGCCTGAAGCCCGCCGGCTTCGAGATCTTCGACGTCGGCGACCCCGGCCGGCCGCGGTCGGTCGCGTTCTTCGACGCCTCGGGGCCGCACTCGCGGGGCGTGCACCATCTCTGGTTCGTCGACGGCGCCTACGTCCACATGGCCAGCGGCGCCGGCGATTTCAAAGCCCGCAACCCGAAGGACGACCAGTTCTATCGCATCGTGGACATCCGCCAGCCGTCGAAGCCGGCGGAGGTCGGGCGCTGGTGGTTGCCGGGCACGCGCGACGGCGACTCGGCGCCGCCGCCCGCGCGGCATCCGACATTCGACACCGGCTTTCGCGCCCACAACACCAACGTCTACCCGCAGCGGCCGGACCGCGCGTGGGTCGGCTACATCGACGGCGGCGCGGTCATCCTCGATATCTCGGACATGGCCCATCCCCGCCTGGTGAGCCGCTGGGATTACCACCCGCCCTTCCCCGGCTTCACGCACACGCTGCTGCCGCTGCTCAGCCGCGGCCTCCTGATCGTCTCCGACGAGGCCGTTCAGGACGACGGCAACGACTGGCCCAAGCTGGTCTGGGTCGTGGACGTGCGCGACGAGACCAACCCGGTGCCGATCGCGACGTGCCCGCTGCCGCCCGTCGCCGAGTTCAAGGGTCGCGGCGGTCGGTACGGCGCCCACAACTTACATGAGAACCGGCCGGCGCCCGGCGCTTGGGCGTCGGAGACGACCATCGTCGGCACTTTCTTCAACGGCGGCGTGCGCGCCTTCGATCTCTCCGATCCCTTCCGGCCCACGGAAGCCGCGTACTACGTCCCCGCGGCGCCGCGCGGCTCATCGGCCGGCGCCGTGCAGATCAACGACGTCTTCGTCGATGAGCGCGGCGTTGTCTACGCCGTCGATCGCCTCACCGGTGGTCTCTACGTGCTCGAGCTCACACTGTGACTCTCAATAGCCGCTCTCTCCACTAGTCGAGGAACCCCGCCAGCTTGGGCAGCCACAGCACGATGCTGGGGAAGTAGATGCAGAGCAAGAGCCCGAGGACCTGCAGCGCCACGAATGGATACATCCCCCGGTAGACATCGGTCATGGTCACGCCGGGCGGCGCGGTTCCCTTCATGTAGAAGAGAGTGGCCCCGAACGGCGGTGTCATGAAGGCGGTCTGCAGATTGACCGCGACCAGGGTACCGAACCACGCCATCAGGTACTGGTTGCTCCCCAGGTGGGCGGAGAAGTCGTACTTCGCGATGATCGGTCCGAATACCGGCAGGACGATCAGGCAGATCTCGATCCACTCGAAGGGAAAGCCGAGGAGGAAGATCAGGACCATCACGAAGGCGAGCACCTCCCACCCCGTGTCGATGCCCATCTTCGCCAGCATCCCGATCATCAGATCGTCCCCGCCCAGCACCCGGAACACATAGGAGAAGCCGGTCGCGCCCAGGAAGATCAGGAACACGAGGCCGTTCGCCCGGCAGCACGAGAAGATGGCCTCGGTCATCATCTTCATGGTCAAGCGTCGATTCAAGGCCGCGATGAGCATCGAGCCGAATACCCCCACGGCGCCGCTCTCCGTGGGCGTGGCCCAGCCGGCAAAGATCGACCCGATCACGATCACCATCAGCGCCGTCATCGGGAACAGCCCCCGCCACACCGCGGTCCAGAACTCGCCGCGCGTCTGCGGCCCATGGTCGGGCGGAAGCTTGGGCGCCTTGTCGGGCCGCACTATCGCGACGATGATGATGTAGATCAAATACAGACCCGAGAGCAGGAAGCCCGGCATGGTGGCGGCGAGAAAGAGCGCTCCCGCGGAGGTCACCAGCATCTCCGCCATCACCACCAGCATGATCGCCGGCGGGATGAGGATGCCGAGGGTTCCCGCCGAAGCGATGGTGCCGATGGCCAATCGCTTGTCGTAACCCGAGGCCAGCATCTGCGGCAGCGCGATCACCGAGAGCGTGATCACCGCCGCGCCGACCACCCCGATCGGCGCGGCCAGGATCGTGCCCATCACCATGACGGCGACGGCGAGCGCGCCGGGCACCCGCCTCAGCATGGCCTCGGTCGCCTTGAGCATGTCCATGGCGGAGCCGGACCGCTCCAGGATCGACCCCATGAAGATGAACATGGGGATCGACGCGAGCACCGGGTCGGCGGCGACGCCCCCCCACATGCGCAGCACGACGTCGTAGATGCCGATGATCGAGAACACGCCGAGGAACCACCCGGCGAGGGCGAAGATCAGGGCCATGCCCCCCATGACGAAGGCCACGGGGTAGCCGCAGAAGATGACGAAGAACATCGACACGAACATGATCAGAGCGAGGTTGTCGGCCAGCAGATCGAGCACGAGGCCCCCTTGGTGTGGGCTAAACTTCCGCTTCGACGTGACCGATCTGCAGATTGACTTCCTCTTCCGACCGGCCCCCGAACAGAAAGACGATTACCCGGGCGAGGACGCTGAGGATCCCGAGCACCACCAGCCAGAGCCCGGCGGCATAGATGCCCTTGATGACCCAGCGGAAGCGGAGTCCCACCGTGCTATCGGACTGCTCGGCGAGCAAGTAGGATTGGGTGACGAAATCGAGGCTGTGGTAGGCGACGAGCGCGCAGTACGGCAGCGCGAAGAGTACGCAGCCGGCGAGCTCGATCCAGGCCTTGCGCCGGTAGGACAAGTTCTCGGTGAAGGAGTCAACCCGGGGATTCGCGTTGATCGTGTACCCGTAGCCCATCCACAGGGAGAAGAGCGCCGCGTGGAAGTGCCATTCCAGCTCCTGGAGCTTGGTCAAAGGGGCGGGGATGCCGGTCTTGCGCGCGAGGACGTCGAAGCAGGTCACCGCCGCCATGACGACGAGCAGCCAGCCGGACACGAGCGCGACGGATTCGAGCAGCCGCCGCGAGCCCTCGGAAAACCTCAGTAGGGCGCCCAATGCTCACCGACCCATGATGATTCGCATAGAGGATCGACGCACGGTAGGGCCCCGAGCGGGGGCCTGTCAAGGAGAATCTTGGGATTTGCCCCGCGCCCGGAGGCCTCCCAGGAGAGGAACCGCGGGCCCGGCGAGTATGCTAGTATGCCGCGCGTGCGGCCAGCCTCTCACGCTCCGCGTCAGGCGGCGCCGCCCCAAACTTCCAGAGGACAGCGAGGTCGCCCATGGCTCAGGTGGTGCTCAAGGAGCTGAACAAGAAGTACGACGAGGTCCACGCCGTCAAGGATGTGAACCTCACCATCCGCGACAAGGAATTCATGGTCCTCGTGGGTCCCTCCGGCTGTGGCAAGACCACCACCCTGCGCATGGTGGCGGGCCTGGAAGAGATCACCGCCGGCGAGATCTCCATCGGCGAGCGCGTGGTCAACGATCTCCCGCCCAAGGACCGCGACATCGCGATGGTGTTCCAGAACTACGCGCTCTATCCGCACATGAGCGTGTACGACAACATGGCCTTCGGCCTCAAGATGCGCAAGTTCCCCAAGACCGAGATCCAGAAGCGGGTGCAGGAGGCGGCGGAGATCCTCGGCATCCAGGAGCTCCTCAAGCGGAAACCCCGTCAGCTCTCGGGCGGCCAGCGCCAGCGGGTGGCGGTGGGGCGCGCCATCGTGCGGCATCCGCAGGTGTTCCTCTTCGACGAGCCGCTCTCCAACCTCGACGCCAAGCTGCGCGTGCAGATGCGGGTGGAGCTCAAGCGGCTGCACGAGCGGCTCGAGACCACCGCCATCTACGTCACCCACGACCAGGTGGAGGCCATGACTCTGGGCAGCCGGGTGGTGGTGATGAAGGACGGCTGGGTGCAGCAGGTGGGCGAGCCCATGGAGATCTATACCCGCCCGCAGAACAAGTTCGTGGCCGGATTCATCGGCTCTCCGGCGATGAACTTCATTCCGGTGACCATGGCGGAGACGTCCGGCAGCCTCTACGCTCAGGCCAACGGCCTGCGGGTCAAGGTGCCCGCGGCGCTCCAGGCCCGGCTCGGCGCCTACAAGGGCCAGCCCATCACCCTCGGGGTTCGGCCGGAGGACCTCCGGGTCAGCTCGTCCACGGACGTCGACACCACCTTCGAGGCGGTGGTCGAGGTGGTCGAGCCGCTGGGTGCGGAGATCCTGCTCGACGCCACCGTGGCCGGCCAGTCGGTGGTGGCGCGAGTGGAGCCCAGCGTGAAGGCGCGCCCGCACGAGAAGATCCGATTCAGCTTCGTGCCCGAGCGCATGCACTTCTTCGACAACAAGACCGAGCAGGTCATCAACTAGCCCGCTCCGTTCACTCGCTCGTGCCGGTGGTGATCGTCTACGTCCTCTTCCTCGACTACTACGTCTCCGGCCTCACCGCCGGGGCGGTGAAAGGCTAGCGCTCCGACTTCCGCGCCCCGCTCTCCATCAGCGCGAGCAGCTCACGCGGCCGGAAGTGATAGAGCAGGGTGCCCGCCCCCGCGGCGGGGCGCCCGTCGAAATCCAGCCCCGCCACCCCACTCTTCCGCATCTCGATTCGCGCGCGGCCGTCGCGGGAGATGAGGGCGGCCTCCGCCTCGGACAGGAAGGGCTCGTGTCCGACGCAGAGCACGGCGGCGTCCGCGGGCAATCGGGCGAGGACAGCGAGGAGATCGGGCAGGGTGGCCCGGTCGCCCAGCGCGGGCGTTTCCTCGATGGCGGGCGCGCCGCCATACACCGCGGCGGTGATCTCGGCGGTCTGCCGGGCGCGCACCAAGGGGCTCGAGAGCAGCCGGTCGAAGCGCACCCCCATGCGCCGGAGCGCGTCGGCCACCACCGCATGCTTGCGCCGGCCCTTGTCGGAGAGCGGCCGCTGGCGATCGTCGGGCCAGCGACCCGGATCCGCCTCCCCCGCATGGGCATGACGCATGAGGATGAGCCCTCGGCGCACGTCCATCCGGGACGCTACGGCGGCTCCCCGGTGGACGCTGTCAATTCCACGCTCTTCGCGCTGCGCTGTCGGCGCGGGCTCGCCGCCGGCGCGGCGCTGGGTGCTATGCTGCGGCGATGCGATCGCGGTGGCTGCTCGTCATCTTCGGCCCGGCGCTCCTGATGCTCCTGGGCAGCCTGGCCGCGATGCTCTTTCTTCCGCACCCCGTGCCCCGCACCGCCACGCCGGCCCAGCGCCTGTACCTCTCCAATTGCGCCACCTGTCACGGGGCCCGGGGCGACGGCTCCCGGCGGGCGACGCTCTTCCTCATGCGGCCGGGCGATCTCACCGACGCGCGCAGGATGGCCCCGCTCAGCGACGAGTATCTCTTCACTCTCGTCAAGAGCGGGGGCGCCACCCTGGGAAAGCCCGGCATGCCCGCGTTCGGCTATCACCTGACCGACGAGCAGATCCGCGAGCTGATCCGCTATCTCCGGACGCTGCCGCGGCGGTGAACCTGGACTCCCCGGCCCGGCTCTGGTAGAAACGGAGCCAATGCGCCGGGCTGGCCGGCCCCCGTCCCGCCGGCCGCTTCACCCTGGTCGTCCGCGCTCGTGGCGGACTGCTTGCTCGCGCTCACCTCGCCGGCGCGCGCCCAGCAAAGCGAGGCCGACGTCTTCGTCGCCCAGGCCATACTCGCGTACGAGGACCGGCGCTATGACGAAGCCCTCGCCTTCCTCCGCCAGGCGCTCGCCCAGGACCCCGACAACCTGGACGCGCTCTACTACACCGGCCTCACGCTCTTCGCCCAGCGCAAACCTGCGGAGGCGGTGGATCCCCTGGAACGGGCGCGGCGCCGGTCCCCCAACGACCTCGCCCTCCTCTACCAGCTCGGCGTGGCGTATTTCTCGCTGAAGGACTACGACCGCGCGGAGGAGCCGCTCACCACGGTCTTCCGGGCGCAGCCCACCGCGGACGGGGTGGGCTACTACGTGGGCTTCATGCGCTACCGGAAGCGCGACTATCGCGGCGCGCTGGAGGCGCTGCGCGCGGGGGCGTCCGACCGATCCCGACCTCCAGCAGCTGTCCCGCTTCTACGCGGGGCTCTCGCTCGCCGCCCTCGGAGAGCGTGATGCCGCGGCGGCCGAGGTGCAGGAGGCGCTGCGGATGCAATCCACCTCCGTGCTGGCGGGCCCCGCCGAGCGGCCTGCGCGACACCGTGCTCGCGCCTCGCCGGCGCGACCAGCGGCTGCAATGTCGAGCTCCGCGCCGGCCTGACCTATGACACCAACGTGCTGGCGCTCCCCAACCCCAGCCACGACCCCATCGCGGAGGCGACGCGGGAGAGGCGGGACGATCAGGCGAGCCTGGGCGAGCTCTTCGGCGCGCGGTTCGACTACACGTTCTTCGCACCGGCCCCTGGGAAGCCAGCGTCGGGTACCAGTTCTTCCAGCTCATCTACAATGATCTGCCGAGCTTCAATGTCCAGAGCCACCTGGGCACCGTGGGCGGGTCCTATACCGGTAAGGTCGGCCGACATGCCGTGGCAGGCGGCGGTATCCTACGCCTACGACTACACCATTCTCGACGACGACCGAGTTCCTGCAGCGGCATACCGTGGGGCTGGTCGGGACCCTGGTGGAGGGCCGGGTGAACCTCACCGCGCTGCAGTTCCGCTACCAGCACAAGGGTTTCGCCAACAAGGGCACCCTCCTGGCCTCCGACGTCCGCGACGCCAACAACTGGATGGCGGGGGTGCTTCACGTCTTTCGCTTCGCGGGCGACCGGCACCTGGTACGGGTGGGCTATCAGCTCGACGCGGAGTACGCGGTGGGACTGCCTCTTCAGCTATCTGGGCCACCGCGCCATCGCCGGCGCGCCAGTACACCCTGCCCTGGTGGGGCACCCGCCTCCGCTACGACTTCGACGTCCACTTCCGGAACTACCAGCACTTCAGCGCGATCTTCCCCACCAACTCGCCCACCAAGAAGGTGCGCTCGGACGTGGAGCAAACCCACATCGTGCGCATCGAGCAACCGCTGCCCGCCGGCTTCACGCTCGCCGCGGAATACCAGGGCATCATCGCGAAGTCGAACCTGCCCATCTTCAGCTACAACCGCAGCGTGTTCTCGCTGATCCTGTCGTGGCAGTACTAGCGACAGGGACGACTAGCAGTACGCCGACGCAGCGTCGGGGCGAGATCGCGGACGAACACGTCCTCCGAGAGCTTGAGCGCCGCCGGCGCGGCCACGGGGGCCCGCGTCACCGTGGCCTGTCCGATGAGCGAGAAGACCTTCCCGGCGGCGGGTCCCGGCGCGGCTGTCTGAGCCCAGAGCAGCTCGGCGCCGCCGCCCAGGACGGCGAGTCCCATGCACAGCATGACGAGCGGGCGGCAGAGCACCCCTGGCGGTCCTATCCTAGCAGGCGCCGTTTACCACGGTGCCGGACGCGCAGACCCGGAACACCCGGGTGCCGCGAATCAGCTCGAAGCGCTCCCGGAGCAGGAGATTGTCCTCGAGCGAGTACACGGGTCGCCCCCGGAGCAGCTCGCGGGCGGCGACGACCAGCAGCTCCTCGGCGGCGAGACCGCGCGCCCGCGCCTCGTCCAGGCCCTCCGCCCGCAACCGGAGCCGGTCCGCCAGGTTATGCAGCCCCCAGTCGAACAGCACCACGTCGAGGCGGCGGGCTTCCACCAACTGGAGGTACTGAAGCGGCGTCATGCGCGCCCAGGCACCCATGACGAAGGCGTCGGGGGCCACCTCCCCGAGCACACCCTCCGCGTAGTCGCGCGTATCGTGATGGCGGTGGAGATCCACATTGACGTAGTTCACGAGCAGGAGGGCAGCGCCCAGGATGGTGGCGCCTACCGCGACCACGCGCTGGGTAAGCCGGCGGCGGCCCACCCCTGCGCCAGCCGCGAGGAAGGCGGCCGGCCCTTCCCCGAGCCACACCGCCAGCACCATCACGAGCGGCAGGAACATCGTGTCCTTGTCGGGGACGCGGTAGTTCACGAAAAAGACCGTGGTCGCCGCCGCTATGAGGCCAAGCGCTACGGCAACGTCGCGGGCGCGCTGCCACTGGGCCCAGGCGCCGAACACCGCCACGAGGAGGCCGACGCCGAGGAAGGCCTCCAGGCCAGGGTGACCAGGGCCAGGACCTCGGCGGGGATCTCCGCGAGCGGGTACCCGAACATCAGGCCCGAGAACATGGCGCCGCGGACCATCCAGAAGAGGCCGGCCGGCGTGGCGAGATCCACGCCGAACGGCGCCGCGAGATCCATCGGCGGGTGCGCGGCCTGGCGCAGCGGCAGATAGAGATAGGAGAGCGGGCCGGCCGCCAGACCCAGCGCCATGAGCAGCCAGGCGCGCGCGGGGGGCCGGGCCCGGCCGATGCCGGACCACAGGAGAACTCCGAGGCCGGGGAGCAGGAGCACGGTCGCCATGTGATTGCCCAGCGACAGGCCCAGAAGAAGACCCAGCGCGGCCAGCCGTCCCGTTCCGCCGTCCGCACGCCACTTCACCACGAGAAGAAGAATGAGGGCGAGAAAGAGGACGTGGAGCGTGTAGACCTCGGCGCGCAGGGCCTGTGACCAGAAGGGCGCGGCCACGCCGAGCAGCGCGGCGGCGGCCAGGGCGGCCACCGGCGCGCCGGTGAGGGCCACCATCGCGCGGCGAAACGCAACGAGAGCGCCCACCGCGCAGACAGCCGAGAAGAGGTTCGCGCGATAGGCGATCTCGCCCACCGGCACCAGGAGAGTCCACGCCTTGAGGAGAACCAGGTACACGGGATAGCCGGGGGCGTGAACGATGCCGAGCACATGCGCGCCCGTAGCCAACTCGGCGCTGTCCAGGGTGTAGAGCCCGGGTGCCAGCGTGGCGAGGTACACCGCCAGGGCGGGAACCCCCAGGGCCAAGTCGTACCACAGCTCACGCCGGTCGACCGCGGGCACGGGCGCCCTCCCGCGCTACTGAATCTTCTGGATTTCGACCAGCAGGAGCCGGTCAGCGGTGGTGCGCACGGTGAGGCGCACCCGGTCGCCGGGCATGAGCTTGGCGCGATCGACCAGTCCCTTGGACTCCGCCATGAAGACCATGGAGCTCATCGGGTCCATGACGCCGGGGATGCCCTCGTGGCGCACGGAGATCATGACGTCGGTGAAGCGGTTCTCGTAGACACCGTTGACGCGGTGGAGCCCCTGCCCCGGGAACGCCGCCCGGTAGACTCCCCAGATGCCCACCGCGAAAGCGGCGAGGAGCACGATGAAGAGCACGGGGGCGACCCAGCCGCGGACCTGCGCCATCGCTATCCTTCCCGCGGTGGCGCGGTCCGCGCGCGCCGACGCTCCGGCCGCCGCGGGCGCGGCAGCGGAGCGACGGGTGACCGTCCTCTCATGGCGCGGCGGAGAGCCGCCGGGCGCCCTAGTACTGGAGGTCGTCCTTCCTCTGGTATTTCCCCGCGAGGTGGTCGGCGGTCAGGACCCAGTCGCCGCCGCACCCTTCGACAAAGATCGACTTGGCGAACTGGTAGCCGGTGCCGAAGGTCACCAAGAGGGCGCCGAAGCTCGCGAGGGTGCCGAGCGAGCAGAGAATCACCTTGCCGGGCACGTAGACGACGTTCATCAGGCCCGCCGCCACCGCATCGCCTTCGGTGGGCTCCGCGGAGCCGGATGGCGGCTCGTTGAGGATGGAGCCTTGCTGCTGCTGCATGAGACTCTGCGCACCGGCCGTCCAGCTCGCGAACGGCCCGGCGAGGATCATGGCGAAAGCTACGAGCGCGCACAGCCAGCGGGGGATGATCGTCATGAGGAATTCCCTCCTGGAACTATCGTAGCAAAGCGAATCGCGCTACGACAAGACATTGAGGGGCCCGCGCCGCCTACCGTATATAGAGGCGTGGCGCGAATACCACACAGGATGCAGCCACCCCCGGGGATGCGGACACCCCGCCCCGGTGCTATCATTCCGTTCGGATGGCCCACCCCTCACGCCCGATGGACAAAGGAGCACGCGTATGAAGATCGTCCGGTACTCGCAAAATGGGCACGCGCCCCGGCTCGGCTGCTACGTGGGCAGTGACCGCGTGATGGATCTGGCCGCGAGCGGCGCCGCCTATCTCGCCTCCCGCGGGGTCGTGCGCGCGGAGGCCATCGCGGACGCGCTCTTCCCGCAGAGCACGCGCGGGTTCCTGGAAGGTGGCGCCGCCAGCCAGGACATGCTGACCGCCATGCTCGACGCCTCCAAGAGCGGCAAGTTCGCCGCCGTCACCCACCCCGCCAGCGCGGTGCGGCTACATGCCCCCATCAACGACCCCGGCAAGTTCATCTGCATCGGGCTCAACTACAAGGATCATGCGGCGGAGACCAACAATCCCGCCCCCAAGCAGCCGCCGGTCTTCCCCAAGTGGGCCAATACCATCATCGATCCGGGCGAGCCCATCCTGCGGCCCCGGGGCGAGAAGACGCTCGACTGGGAGGTGGAGCTCGGCGTGGTGATCGGACGCACCGCGCGCTTCGTCGCCCAGGACAAGGCGCTCGACTACGTCTACGGCTACACCATCGTCAACGATGCCAGCGCCCGGGACTTCCAGTTCCACACCACCCAGTGGGGCGCGGGCAAGGTGGGTGACACCCTCGCGCCGGTGGGCCCGTACATCGCCGACCGCGCGGAGATCCCGGATCCCCATGTCCTCGACCTCAAGACCTGGGTCAACGGGACGCTGATGCAGAACGGGAACACCCGGAACTTCATCTTCGACGTGCGCTACGTCATCATGTACCTCACCAGTATCATGACGCTTTCGCCGGGAGACCTCATCGCCACCGGCACCCCGGCCGGCGTGGGCTTCTCGCGCAAGCCGCAGGTCACGCTCCAACCCGGCGACTCGGTGAAACTCGAGATCACCGGCCTCGGCACCCTCGAGAATCCCGTCAAGGACGCCTAGGAGGGCTCCGCGATGGCGGTCAAGGCGCTCCTCCACTACGCCCTCGAGGTGCCGGACCAGTCGGTGGGCCAGCGCTACTACCGCGACTTCGGGCTCGCCGAGACGGCCGGCGGCAATGTGGTACGGCTTCGCGCGCCGCGGCAGCCGCGCGACAACGTGTTGCTCTACGAAGGGCCCCGCAAGCGCCTCCATCACCTCTGCTTCGGCGCGCCGGGCGGTGCCTTCGGGGAGACCCGCGAGGCCATGCGGCGCGCCGGAGTGGCGGAGGTGACTCCCCCGCGCGGAGCCCCCGAGGGCGGGATCTGGCTCCGCGACCCCGACGACAACCTCATCAATGTGCGCGACGAGGCGGCGTCCCCCGAGCCGGTGGATCCGCCGCTCACCCTCAATGGCCCCGGCTACGCGGCGCGGGTGGCGGTCCGCGGGGCGCCGGAGCGCACCGCCGGCGTCGCGCCGCGTCGGCTCGGCCACGTTCTGCTCTTCACCCCCGACATGCCGCGCCAGATGGACTTCTACACGCGCGTGCTGGGGATGAAGCTCTCCGACCGCTCGGGCGACGTGATCTCCTTCCTCCGCTGCACTCCCGATCACCACAACGTGGCCTTCCTCACCTCGCACGCCCCGGGCTTTCATCACGGGTCGTTCCAGGTGGGAAGCGTGGACGAGATCGGGATGGGCGCGGCGCGGATGGCCGACCGCGGCTGGCAGCCGGGCTGGGGCTTCGGCCGTCACGTCATCGGCTCGAACTTCTTCTACTACATCCGGGATCCGTGGGGGAGCTTCGCCGAGTACTTCTTCGATCTCGACGTGATCCCCGAGGACTGCGCGTGGGAGCCGCGTGACTGGCCCGGCGAGGACTCGCTGTACATCTGGGGTCCGCCGGTGACCGCCCGACTTCGGCGAGAACAAGGAAGGAGCCGCGTGACCCTGGACCTCGACGCGCTCCACGCGCTCGTCATCCCGGGCACCAGCAAGATCGTCCTCTGCTCCCTCGACGGGCTCGGCGGCCTCCCGCGCCCCGAGACGGGTAAGAGCGAGCTCGAGACCGCCCGCATCCCCCACTTGCACGCGCTCGCCGCGCGCTCCGCTTGCGGGCTCCTGCGCCACGTGGCGCCCGGGATCACGCCCGGCAGCGGGCCCGGCCATCTCGGCCTCTTCGGCTATGACCCGCTGCGCTATCCGGTGGGGCGTGGCGTGCTGGAGGCGCTGGGCATCGACTTTGACCTGCGCGGCCGGCGACGTGGCCGCGCGCGGAAACTTCTGCTCGGTGGACGCGAACGGGCGCATCACGGATCGCCGCGCGGGTCGCATCCCCACCGAGGTCTGCGTCCGGCTCTGCGATCGCCTGCGCGGCATCCGCGTGGAAGGCGCCGAGCTCCTCATCGAGCCGGTGAAGGAGCACCGCTTCGTGCTGGTGCTCCGCGGCACCGGACTCTCCGGCCGACTCACCGAGACCGATCCCCAGGCCACCGGCGTGCCCCCCGTCCCCGTCGCCGCCACCGCGCCGGAGGCCGCGCGCACCGCTGCCCTCGTCAACCGCTTCGTGGAGGCCGCGCGGCCGCTGCTCGCCGACGCGGCGCCCGCCAACATGATCCTCCTCCGCGGCTTCGACCAGCGTCCGGAGATGCCGCGCTTCCCCGAGCTCTTCGGGCTTCGCGCCGCCGCCATCGCCGCCTATCCCATGTACCGCGGCCTGGCGCGGCTGGTGGGCATGGAGGTGCTGAAGACGGGCGGGAGCTTCGCCGAGGAGGTGGCCACCCTCCGCGAGAACTGGAGCGGCTACGATTTCTTCTTCCTCCACTACAAGGACACCGACAAGGCGGGGGAAGACGGCGACTTCGACGCCAAGGTGGCCGCGCTCGAGCGCTGGGACGCGCTCCTGCCGGAGATCCTCGCGCTCGCCCCCGACGTCCTCGTCATCTCCGGCGATCACGCCACTCCCTCCATCCTGGCCGGGCACGGCTGGCAGCCGGTGCCCGCGCTCGTCTCCAGCGCGTACTGCGGCGGCGATCCCGTCACGCGCTTCACGGAGCGCGACTGCGCCGGCGGCACACTGGGCCTCATTCCCGCCCATGCCTTGATGCCGCTGGTGATGGCCAACGCGCTGCGCTTCACCAAGTACGGAGCCTGAGGCCGGACGCGCCTTCGGGGTTGCCGCCATCCGCGGCCCCCGGTATCATCGATCCATCCGATGGGCCTGCGGCTGCGGCTGTTCTTCGTTCTCATCGTCCCGCTGACCCTTCTGGTCGGTCTCTACGCGGTGGTGCGCGTGCGCGAGGAGGAGGCCCAGCTCCTCGCCGCCGAGCAGCGCAATGCCTCGGTGGCCGCGCGCGCCATCCAGATCGCGGTGGAGAACGCGGTGCGCGACCGGCAGCTGGCCGACATCCGGCGCCTGCTCTCCGAGCTCGTCAACCGCCAGGAGCAGATCGACCGCATCCGCATCTTCGACAAGTCCCTCGCCCCCACCCTCGAGTCGGAGCCGGGCGCGGTAGGCGGCCCGGTGGCGGCGGAGCGCATCCAGCGCGTGATGACGCAGGGGCGCGCGGAGGTGGTCGCGGAGGAGGGTGGCGGCGGCGACACCTTCTCCTACCTGATGCCGCTGCGCGGGCGAAAGGGTGAGATGGTGGGCGCCATCGAGATCCTGTTCACCTCGCCCGGGGCCAAGGGGAAGCGCGAGCGCGCCACCCGTGACGTGATCATCCGGCTGGGTCTCCTGGCATTGGGGCTGGCAGGGCTCACCACCGTCGTCCTCTCGCGCCAGGTGTTGCGGCCGCTGTCGCGTCTCACCCGCTCGATCCGCGCGCTGGGCGAGGGCGCGCCGGGACCACCCCTGCCGGTGCAGCGGCGCGACGAGCTCGGCGAGGTGGCGGAGGCTTTCAACCGCATGGCCGAGCAGCTCGAGAGGCGCGGGGCAACGCCTGCTCCTCGAGAGCGACCGCGCGCTCGAGCTCGAGCAGCAGCTCCGCCGCGCGGAGACGCTCGCGGTGGCGGGCAAGCTCACCTCCGGCATCGCGCACGAGGTGGGCACGCCGCTGAACATCATCTCGGGACGCGCGGAGATACTCCTGCGCAGCCTCCCTGCCGATCATCCCGGCCGGCCCGACCTCGAGGTGATCGTGGGCCAGATCGACCGGATCTCGGGCATCATCCGGTCGCTGCTCGATACCGTGCGCCAGCAGAAGCCGGAGATCCAGCCGGTGCCCATCCCGCCGCTCCTGCAGCGGCTGGTGCCGCTCCTCGACCACATGGCGCGCCGGCGCGGCGTGACCATCGCCACCAAGGCATGCGGAGCCCCTGCCCGACGTGGGCGCCGATCCGAATCAGGTGCAGCAGGTGCTCATCAATCTCCTGATGAACGCGCTCGAGGCCACCCCGCGCGGAGGGCTCATCTCCGTGGAGGCCTGGGCGTGTCCCAATGATGGCCGGCCGGGGGTGGCGGTGGCGGTGAGCGACACCGGCTCGGGCATTCCCGGCGAGGCGCTCCCGCGCGTCTTCGAGCCCTTCTTCACCACCAAGCCGCAGGGCCAGGGCACCGGGCTCGGGCCTGGCCATCTGCCGCGACATCCTGCGCGAGCACGGCGGCACCCTCGCGGTGCAGAGCCGGAGCGGTCAGGGCGCCACCTTCACCGCGTGGCTCCCGAGTCCACGAGGGAGCCGCGTGAGCCGCCCCGGGTGCTGGTGGTGGACAATGACCCGGAGATGCTCACCATGCTGCGACGTCACCTCGAGGGCGAGGGGCTCGCGGTGGCCGGAGCGACGGGCGGCCGCGAGGCCCTCGCCGTCATCGAGCGCGCGGACTACGACGTCATCCTCACGGACCTCATCATGGACGACGTGGGCGGGCTCGAGGTCCTCGCCGCCGCGCAGGCGCGCACCGCCCACCCCGCGCGTGCTGCTCATGACCGCCTTCGGCAGCCTGGAAACCGCCATCGAGGCCATGCGGCAGGGCGCCTACGACTACCTCACCAAGCCGTTCAAGCTCGCCGAGATGACTCTGGCCATCCGCCGCGCGCTGGACGACCAGCGGCTGCGCGCCGAGAACGCGCGGCTCCGCGCCGAGGTGGAGCGCCAGCTCGGCTTCGAGCGCGTGGTGGGCCGCTCGCGGGCCATCCAGGCCCTGCTCGAGCAAGATCCGCGCGGTGGCGGACAGCGACGCCTCCGTGCTCCTGCTCGGCGAGAGCGGCACCGGCAAGGAGCTGGTGGCGCGCGCGCTGCACTGGTCGAGCGCCCGGCGCGCGGGGCCCTTCGTGGCGGTGAACTGCGCGGCGGTGCCCGAGTCCCTGCTGGAGTCCGAGCTCTTCGGCCACGAGAAGGGCGCCTTCACCGGCGCCGACCGGAAGCACGTCGGCCTCTTCGCGGCCGCGCACGGCGGCACGCTCTTCCTCGACGAGGTGGGGGATCTCCCCCTCGCCATGCAGGCCAAGCTTCTGCGCGCGATCCAGGACAAAGCGGTACGCCCGGTGGGCGGCGCCGAGACGCTGCAGCTCGACCTGCGCCTGGTCGCCGCCACCAATCGCGATCTCGCCGGCACTGGTGCCGGAGGGCAAGTTCCGCGAGGACCTCTACTACCGGCTTGCCGTCATCCCCATCCGGCTGCCGTCGCTGCGCGAGCGCGCGGAGGACATCCCGCTGCTGGCCGAGCACTTCCTCCGCGACGCGTCGGAGCGGCTGGGCAAGCGCCTGGCCGGCTATGCCGCCGACGCCGCTGGCAGTGGATGCGCGAATATCGCTGGCCGGGCAATGTTCGCGAGCTGGAGAACGTGGTCGAGCGCGCGGCCGTGCTGGCCGCCGGCCCCATCGTGACCGCTCGCCGACGTCCGCACCGAGTTCAGCGTGGAGCCGGCCGCTTCCGCCCTGCGCCCCACCCTCGACGAGCTGGAGCGCCAGTACATCCGGCGGGTGCTCGACGAGGTCCAGGGCGACAAGCAGGCCGCGGCCAAGATCCTCGGCGTCTCGGTCCGCACGCTCCAGCGAAAGGAAAAGGAGCTCTAGCGCACCGTCGCGATGGCCAGCCGCAGGCCGCCGAGCATCCGGTCGATCTCCTCGCGAGTGACGTTCAGCGCGGGCATGAACCGGATGAGCTCGGGCCGCGGAGCGTTGAGCAGGAGACCTTGATTGTCCCAGCCGGGATGCTGCGCCAGCCGGTCCCGCGCGTAAGCCACCACCGCGGGGGCGATCTCGGCGCCGAGATCCAGCGCCCTCAGGAGACCCCATCCCCGCTCGTGCGAGAGTCCGAGCTCGCCCACCATGGTCTCGAGACGCCCCGAGAGGTACCGGCCCGACTCCGCCACCCCCTCCAGGAAGCCCGGCGCCAGGATACGCTCCAGCACCGCGAACCCCACCGCCGTCATGAGCGGGCTGCCATTGAAGGTGCCGCCCTGCTCCCCGGGCTCGAACACCGACACCGCCTCGGTGGCGCACAACGCGGCGAGGGGAACGCCCGCGCCCAGGCCCTTGCCCAGCGTCATGATGTCCGGCGCCTCTTCCGCGCTCCGCGCGAAGTGCTGATAGGCGAACAGGCGGCCGGTGCGGCCGATGCCGGTCTGCACCTCGTCCACGATGAGGAGACAGTGGTGCCGCCGGGTGAGGGCCCGCAAAGCCTGGAGGAACTCCACCGTGGCCGGCACCACGCCGCTCTCGCCCTGCACCGGCTCCAGCATCACTGCCGCCGTCCGCTCGCCGATGAGGGCCTCCACCGAGGCGAGGTCGTTGAGGGTGGCCTTGGGGAAGCCCGGCACCTGGGGCGCGAACATCGTGTCCCAGCCCGGCTTGCCGCTGGCGGACATGGTGGCCAGGGTGCGCCCGTGAAACCCGTGGTCGAAGGTGATGATCTCGTACGCGCCGCCCTTGAAACGGCGGCCCCACTTGCGGGCCAGCTTGATGGCGCCCTCGTTGGCCTCCGCTCCCGAGTTGGTGAAGAAGGTGCGCTGGAAATCGGAGTGCTCGGCGAGCAGGCGCGCCAGCTTCAGCGACGGCTCGTTGTAGAAGGCGGGGCTGGGCGTGATGAGGGTCCGGGACTGCGCCGCGAGCGCGTCCACCACCGCGGGCGGGCAATGGCCCAGGCAGTTGACCGCCCAGCCCTGGACGAAGTCGAGGTAGCGCTTGCCGGCATGGTCGGTGAGCCAGGACCCGCGGCCCTCCACGAAGACGAGCTCGGGCCGCTCGGTGATCTCCATCAGGTGTCCGAAGTCCATCACGCGCCTTTCCGAAGCGCCGGCCGCGAGACCGCCGCCGTGAGCCGGCGGGCCAGCGCGCGGGCCGTCCGCTCGCTCGTTGTGGCAATGAAGACGGTGTCGTCGCCCGCGAGGGCTCCCACTGCCTCCGGCAGCGCCGCCTCGTCGAGCGCGCGCGCCACCGGCGGCGCCGCCGCCGCCGGGGTCTTGAGCACCACCACCGTGCCCGCCGCCCGCACGGAGAGCACGGAGCCCCGGAGCGCGCGGCCCAGCCGCGCCTCCCGCCGGGGGCCGGGCACGAAGCGCGTGGCCGCGCCCTCCGCCGCCACGTAGCCCCGCGGCGTCTTGGCCAGGCCCAGGTCGCGAAGATCGCGCGAGAGGGTGGGCTGGGCCACGCGGAGGCCGCGCCGGCGCAGGAGGCGCTGGAGCTGGGTCTGCGAGCGGACGGGAACGGAGCGGATGAGGCCGAGGATGGTCTGGTGACGACGGACCGGCCGGGGGTCTGAATATTCATTCATAGATATGCATAATCATGCATTCGGCACGCCGCGTCAAGACCCCGGAGAGAAAATTCTCCCCGCGGACCCGAGAAAGCTGGGAGGGCGCGGACCCGGCGGGGTATCCTGCCCCGACGCATGGCTCGTCCCGCTCGCCCGCTCGCCATCGGCGGCCTCACCGCCCTCATCGTCCTCGGCTGGGCCGCCGCGCCCATCGATCCGGGGCCGCCCCTGACCGTCCGCGCGCCGGAGGACGGGACGCCCGCGGTGGCCGCCGCCGAGGACACACGTCTCCGTCCCCGCGAGACGCTGGAGGCGGCCCTCGTCCGCAGCGGGTTCGCCCGGACGGAGGCACGTGAGCTCATCGGCCTCCTGCGCGGCGCGGTGGACATGCGCCGCCTCCGGCCGGGCGAGCGCCTGAGCGTCACGCGCGGCCCCGACGAGATTCCCGCCGCCGTCATCTACTGGCGCTCGCCCGTCGAGCGCTACGAGCTCGCCCGCACGGAGGCCGGCTGGGCGCTCCGCACGGTGCGGGTGCCGGTGGATACGCGCATCGTGGCGGTGGCGGGCCGGCTGACGGACTCGCTGTTCGCGAGCATGGAGCGGCTCGGCGAAGGGCCCGCCCTCACCGCCGCCGTGGTCGGTCTCCTCGAGTGGGACTTCGACTTCGCCGCCGACTCCCTGCCCGGCGACCACTTCCGCTTGCTGGTGGAGAAGCGGTATGCGGAGGGGGACTTCCTCGGCTACGGCGAGATCCTCGTCGCCCAGTACCGCTCCAGCGGCCGCGCGCCGCTGACCAGCCTCGGGTTCTCCGACGGCGACGGCCGCACCGCCTACTACGATGCGTCCGGCCGGTCGGTGCGGAAGATGTTCCTGCGGGCGCCGCTGGACTTCACCCGCATCACCTCCGGCTTCTCTCACGCGCGGACACATCCGATCCTCGGCGGGACGCGGCCGCATCTGGCCGTGGACTACGGGGCCCCGGTGGGCACGCCGGTGCGGGCAGTGTCGGACGGCACCGTGCTGACGGCGGGCTGGCAGGGGGGCAATGGCATCAGCGTGACCGTCCGGCACGCCCGCGGGTACGAGACCATGTACAACCACCTCTCCGCGGCGCTGGTGCGCCCGGGCGAGCGCGTGCGCCAGCGCCAGGTTATCGGTCGCGTGGGCGCCACCGGGCTCGCCACCGGCCCCCATCTCGACTACCGCGTGAAGAAGGACGGCCGCTGGGTCAATCCGCTGGGCGAGAAGTTCATCCCCGGCGAGCCGGTACCCGCGCGCCGGCGCGGCGCCTTCGATCGCCACCTGGAGACGCTGCTCGAGCGCCTGGAGCGCGAGGCTCCGCTCGCGGCCGACGGGGTTCGCTCCTGACCTCGCCCTGAGCCCGCGACAAGTTGTCGCGCCGGCGACATCTTGTCCGGTAAGTCCTACCTACCGGTAGTCTTTACCAGCCTGCTCCGTGGCGCAAGTACCCGTGATCGTGGACGTTCGGACGGTGACCTCGGTCCGGTTCGCTGGCCTGTCCTTTGCAGCTTACCCCCGCCATGCGCCATGGCAAGGCCAGCCACGCGGTCCGCCCCTTTGCGCTCACCGGCTGCATCGAGCTACGCGAGATCCTGGGGCGCCGCGCGCGCGACGAGCGCGAGCTGATGGAGGAGATCGAGCAAGCCCCTGCGGAGAGCATCTACTACCACACCGACAGCGTGTTTCTGCGGCGTCCGCTCGTGGGCAGCGCCTACCCGAACGACTTCGCCACCTGGGTGGCCAGCCAGATCCGCGACCAGGTGCTCGCGGAGCGGCTGGGCATGGTGGATCCGTTCCTCCTCGGCAATGTCGAGGACCTCCGCGAGGCGCTGCTCAGCCTGCTCGACGACCATCTGGAGCACCTGAATCCCGTGCCCCGCGTCGTCTTCGGCGATCCGTTCTTCTTCGTGCGCTCGCACCTCATCGAGGTGCCCACCGGACTCACCGCGTCCACCCTGCTCGCGCTGCGCACGGCGCTGGCGGAGGTGGACGTGAGCGCCATCTACCTGCACGCCCTGGACGCGCGCGCGCGGCGGGGTGTTCCCGGCGGGCAGTTCGCGCAGTGGATCGGGGACGAGCTCGGTCTCGACGCGCTCGCGGAGCAGGTGGGCCGGCTCAACCCCTATGTGGGCGGCCTGGAGCGGCTGCGGGCACAGATGCTCGCGCTGATCGACGCCGAGCTCGGCGCCGTCCCCGCGCCCGGAGACGACCGGTGACGGAATCCGCGCTGTCCATCGAGAGCTATCGCGAGGTGGCGCCTCGCGGCGCGGTGGATTTCCTGCTCCAGCTCGCGGAGCGGGCACGTGGCCGGCGCTTCGTCCACGTGAACTCCACGCGGGTGGGCGGCGGGGTGGCGGAGATCCTGCGCCGCCTGGTCCCCCTCATGAGCGAGGTGGGCGTGAAGGCGGAGTGGGAGGTCATCAAAGGGGACCCGGATTTCTTCGCGGTGACCAAGGCCTTCCACAACGCGCTCCAGGGCCACGACCAGGTCTTCACCGACGCGCTCCTCCAGCACTATCTGGAGATCAACCGGAGCAATGCCGCGCGGCTGGATCTGTCCGGCGACCTCGTCCTCATCCACGACCCCCAGCCCGCCGCCCTCGTCGAGCGCCGGCCCACCGAGGGGCGCTGGGTGTGGCGCTGCCACATCGATCTCTCGACGCCGCAGCGCCGTGCGTGGTCCTTCCTGCGGCGCCACGTGCTCCGCTACGACGCGGCCATCTTCTCGCTGCCCGCCTTCGCCCAGCAGCCTGCCCGATTCCCGCAGTTCCTCGATCTATCCCGTCCATCGACCCGCTCAGCCGACAAGAACCGCGAGCTCTCGGCCGCGCGGAGGTCGACGCGACTGCTCGAGCCGCTCGGCATCCCCGCGCGACCGGCCCATCCTCCTGCAGGTCGTCGCGCTTCGACCGCTTCAAGGATCCGCTGGGCGTGATCGAGCGCCTACCGGCTGCGTGAAGCGCCAGCACGACTGCCGGCCTCGTCCTCGCCGGCGGCGGCGCCGAGCGACGATCCGGAGGGCGCGCGAGCTGCTCGGCGGACGTGCGCGAGGCGGCGAGCGCACGACGCGGACATCCACATCCTCGACCTGCCCCCCGACGCGCACCTCGAGATCAACGCGCTCCAGCGCGCCGCGACGATCGTGCTTCCAGAAATCCACCCGCGAGGGCTTCGGCCTCACCGTGGCGGAGGCGATGTGGAAGGGCAAGCCGGTGATCGGCGGCGCCGCCGGCGGCATCACCGCCCAGATCATCCCCGGCGTGACCGGCTACACGGTGAGCTCGGTGGAGGGCGCCGCGTTCCGGACCCGCCACCTCCTCGCCCATCCCGAGGCTCGCCGCGCGCATGGGCGAGGCGGGCCGCGAGCACGTGCGCCAGAACTTCCTCATCACGCGCCAGCTTCGCGAGTACCTCTCCATCATGGTCCATCTCACCGCGTGATGGCGACGGCAACGGCGGAGCGGGACGTGTCGCGCGGGGCCTCGTCGGCCTGGACCATCATGGTGGTCGAAGACGATCCCGGCATGCGCGCGGTGCTGCGCGACGTGCTCACCGACGAGGGCTTCCAGGTGCACGAGGAGCCCGGACCGGAGCGGGTGGCCGCGGTGGTGGAGCGCATCCGGCCGCGCGCCATCGTCCTCGACAAGGAGATGGCGGGCAGCAACGGGATCGAGCTCCTCGCCACCCTGCGGCGCGGGTATCCCGGCATCCCCGTGCTCGTCATCACCGCCTTCGGCGGCGCCGCGGTGCGCGCGGAGGCGATCCGGGCCGGCGCCGCCGGCTATCTCGAGAAACCGTTCCGAATGGCGATGCTGCTCGACACGCTCCGCGCGATCACCGACGCGCGCGCGGCGGCGATAGGAGCTCCTGATGCGTGATCTCGCGCTCGTGCCGGCCGCGGCCTCGCTCCCGGGCACGTCCCCAGTGGACCTCTGGACCGCCGAGCGCGTGCGCGACCTGGCCGCTCGCCGGCTGGGCGGCAATACCCTGCTGGTGGTCTCCAACCGCGAGCCCTACGTCCACGAGCATCGACGGGGACGAGATCCGCTGGGTGCGCCCGGCGAGCGGTCTCGTCACCGCGGTGGAGCCGATCATGCGGGCCATCGGCGGCACCTGGATCGCGCACGGCTCCGGCTCCGCGGACCGGAAGGTCGTGGATCCCGACGGGCGCATCATGGTGCCGCCCGACGATCCCGCGCTACGCGCTCCGGCGCGTCTGGCTCACGGAGGAGGAGGAGCGGGGCTACTACTACGGATTCGCCAACGAGACCCTGTGGCCGCTCTGCCACGTCGTCTACGTGCGGCCCACCTTCCGGAGCCGACGACTGGGCGCACTACCAGGCGGTGAACGCGCATTTCTGCCGGGCGGTGGCGGAGGAAGCCCCCCAGAAGGCCACGGTGTTGGGTGCACGACTATCACCTCGCCCTGCTGCCCGCGATGCTGAAGGCGGCGCGGCCCGACCTCACCGTCGCGCACTTCTGGCACATCCCGTGGCCGAATCGTCGGAAGTCTTCCGCATCTGTCCCTGGCGGAAGGAGATCCTGGAAGGGCTCCTCGCCAACGACGTGCTGGGCTTCCATATCCGCTACCACTGTGACAACTTCCTCGACGCGGTAAGCCGGGAGCTCGAGGTCAATATCGACCGCGAGCGCTCGGCGGTCACCTACGGGGGCCACACGCACCCTCGTGCGCCCCTTCCCCATCAGCGTGGACGCCGCCGGCATCGAGGTGGAGGCGCGGTCCGAGGCGGTGGCGCGGGAGATGGTGCGGCTGCGCGAGCAGCTACGGGTTCGGTCGGGCGACAAGATCGTGCGTGGGCGTCGACCGCTTCGACTACACCAAGGGAATTCCGGAGCGGCTCATGGCGGTGGACCGGCTGCTCGACGCTCTCGCCGGAGTGGCGCGGACGACTCGTCTTCGTGCAGGTCGGGGGTGCCCAGCCGCTCGCGCATCCCCGCCTACCGGTCGGTGTGGCGCCGCATCGAGCGGCTGGTGCGCCGGATCAACCAGCGGCATGGCCACAACGGCTGGGTCCCCATCGTGCTGCTGCCCGAGCACCTGTCGCGGACGGCGATCCTGGCGCTGTACCGCATCGCGGACTGCCTGGTGGTCTCCTCGCTCCACGACGGCATGAACCTGGTGGCCAAGGAGTACGTGGCCGCGCGGACCGACGGCGACGGCGCCCTCGTCCTCTCGCAGTTCACGGGGGCGGCCCGGGAGTTCCCCGAGGCCTTCCTCGTCAATCCCTACAACCTGGATGGCACCGCGGAGCGGCTCGGCGCCGCCCTCACGATGCCGGAGCCGCAGCGGCGAGTGCGCATGACGCGCCTTCGCGAGCGCGTGCTCGAGTGGAACATCTATCGCTGGGCCGGCGAGATGCTGGATACCGTGCTGCGCCTGCCCGACCCGGAGGTCGTCTCATGAGAGCCCCGTCGCCCCCTGCGCTCCTCGCCACGGAAGTCCGGGAGGCCGCACGCGAGCGCGGCGCCCTCCTGATCATGGCCGATTTCGACGGCACCCTCGCGCCCATCGCGGCCACCCCGGGCGAGGCGCGGCTGGCCCCGCCCGCCCGCAAGGTCCTCGCGCGCCTGGCCACCGCGCCCGGCGTCGGCCTCGCGGTGATCTCCGGCCGCGATCTCCCCGACATCACGGCGCGGATGGACCTGCCCGGCATCGTCCTCGCCGGCTGTCACGGGCTCATCATCGAGGGGCCGGCGATGAGCTTCACTCATCTGCAGGCGGCGGAGTGCCGCCAGATCCTGAAGGGCCTCGCCGGCGACCTCGTCGAGCGGCTGAGCGGGCTCCGGGGCGTGGAAGTCGAGCCCAAGGAGTTCGGCGTGGCCGTTCACTATCGCCGTGCCTACCCGTCGGATCTCGCTGAGGTCTTCTTCCAGGTGGAGGAAGCCCGCGAGGCCAACGCGCCCCACCTCACCACCCGTCCGGGCAAGAAGGTGCTCGAGCTGGTGCCGAACGTGCCCTGGAATAAGGGCGAGTGCGCGCTGTGGATTCGCGATCGCTGGGCGCGCACCCAGTCCCTCGACCCCGCCGTGGTGTATCTCGGCGACGACGAGACCGACGAGAGCGCGTTCCAGGCCCTCCGCGGCAAAGCCCTCACCGTCCGCGTCGGCTCCGGCCATCGCGGCAGCCGCGCCGCCCGGTGGGTCACCGACGTGTCCGCCGTCCACCGCTTCCTCGCCGCGCTGGCTCCGCCGGAGGGCGCGGAGGGGGAGGGGCGCGAGGCGCCGCGCGTCGGGGCGGTCGACGCCACGCGAGGCGCCGCCTGACGGAGCACGCATGAGACATCCTGTGTCAACCCTGGGCCGGTCAGGCGGCGGGGACAGCCTGGGCGGCGCGATGGCGCGCGACATCGTAGAGGGCGCGGTCTTGCCAGCAGCGCCAGAGGATCCGGGCCCAGGCGCGGGCGAGGATCCGGATCGCATGGGGGTGTCGACAGCCGCGAGCGCGCGCGCGCTGGTAGACCCGGGCGGCCCACTGCGAGGCGTGCCGGGAATTATCGGCGAAGGTGGTCAGGGCCCGGCGGAGCCGTTTATTGCAGGCCCAGCGGAAGACGACGGCGTGATGTTTGCCGGACGCATGGGTGACGGGGGCCAAGCCGCCCTCGGCGGCCAAGTGCTCGGCGGTGGGGAAGCGGGCGCGGTCGTCGCCGAGCTCGGCGAGGATCTGCGCGGCATTGACGGCGCCGCTGCGCGGCAAGCTCTGCACCAGCGGCCCATCGGGGTGCTGGGGCAGGGCCGCCGTGATGGCCGCGGAGAGGAGTTGGAGGTGCGTCACGAGCGGGGTGAGGACGGCGACGAGCGCGCGCACGACCTCGCTGCTGGCCTCGGCTTCGGCCTCACCGACCTGGCTCGCGGGGGCGGTGCGGAGGCGGGCGAGCAGCTCGGCCACGGGGCGCCGGCCACAGTACGCGTGTTGGCCGAGGAACTGGGCGAGGCGTTTTTCGCCCAGGCGCGCGGCGCTGTGGGGGGTGGGATAGCGGGCTGAGGAAGGCCAGGGCGATGGGCGAGGCGACGTCGGCGAAGATGGCGGCCGCGCCGGGCCAGAAGCGCTCGAGCAAGGCGCGGAGCTGATTGGCGAGGGCGAGGCGCTGGGCGACGAGATCGTCGCGGCCGCGCACGAGGGCGCGCAGCGCGCGGGTGTCGTCCGAGGGCGGCCGGCGCGGCCGGAAGCGATGGCCATCGGTCCGCAGCAGGTCGGCGAGGATGAACGCATCGCCGGGGTCACTCTTGCCGCCCGCGGCGGTGTAGCGCGGGCGGGTGGCCTTGAGGGCGTTGGGGTGGATCGGCACGACCGCCAACTCGGCCTCGACGAGGGTATCGACGAGCAGGCCGGACGGGCGTTCGAGGGCGACCTGGAGGGCGCCGCGCGCGTGGAAGCGCCGCAGGCGGCCGAGCAGCTCGGTGAGGCCCTCGGCGGTGTGCGGGACCGCGCCCTGCCAGTGGCGGCGGCCGGCGTCGTCGAGGACGCAGACCGCGTGGGCCTGACTGGCCCAGTCGATGCCGACGAAGAATCGCATTGCGTCGCCTCCGGGGACGGCGAGACACTGCAGGGGGAGAGGTCCGGCCGGTCGCTCACTGATTGGCGCTCTGGCCTGCCTGGGCACGTGGCGCGTCATCCTGTGGCCGGTCTGGGCCTCTCGTCGTTTTATTCGGGGGAGCAGGTCTCATGCTGGCCATCGCGCGGCGAGCGAGCGGGGCTCTCCCCGAACACCGATCGTACGAAAACCCTCCCACACTCCATGACGGGGAGAGGGTAGTCCAGTGAGCGACTTCCACCAGAACGGCGTCATCACGACGCTGCACCGGCTGGGCGCGGACAACCTCGACACGCTCGAGCGCGACCTGGAGAAGACGGCCGCGCTCAGGCCGGTGGGCCTGGTGCTCCCCTGCCTGGCCGCGGAGCTCGAAGCGCCGGCGCTGCCGCGCATCGTGGACGAGCTCAAGGAGGTGCGCTACCTCGAGGAAGTAGTGGTCGCGCTGGGGCGCGCCAGCGAGGAGCAGTTCCTCGCCGCTCGCGACTTCTTCTCCCCGCTCCCCCAGCGCACCACCGTGCTCTGGGTCGAGTCGAGCCGCACCCAGGCCCTCCTGCGGGAGATGGAGGAGCGCGGGCTGTCGGTGGGCCAGGACGGCAAGGGGCGCTCGGCCTGGCTGTGCTACGGCTATCTCCTCGCGCGTGGCCAGTGCGACGTCATCGCGCTGCACGACTGCGACATCCTCTCCTACCGGCGCGACCTCCTCGCGCGCCTCGTCTATCCGGTGGCGAACCCCCGCCTCGGCTTCGACTTCTGCAAGGGCTACTACAGCCGCGTGACCGAGCGGCTGCACGGGCGGGCCACCCGGCTCCTCGTCACGCCCCTCATCCGCGCGCTGGGACGCTTCGTAGGGACGGATCGGCCCTTCCTCGCCTTCATGGACTCCTTCCGCTACTCGCTCGCGGGAGAGTTCGCCATGGCCGCGGATCTCGCGCGCGTGAATCGCATCCCCGGCGACTGGGGGCTCGAGGTGGGCACCCTCGCCGAGGTTTACCGCAATGTGGTGCCGGCACGGGTATGCCAGGCCGACCTCTCGGACAACTACGAGCACAAGCACCAGGCATTGAGCGCCGACGACCCGAAGAAGGGGCTCATGCGCATGGCGGTGGACATCACCACGTCCCTCCTGCGCACGCTCGCCGAGGAAGGTGTGCCCATCTCGGACCCGCTGCTGAAAAGCTTGCCGGTCACCTATCTCCGAGTGGCGCGCGAGATCATGGCGCGCTACGAGAGCGACGCGCTGATCAACAGCTTGGTCTTCGACGCGCACGAGGAAGGTCAGGCGGTGGAGGCCTTCGCCCGCGCGGTGCGGCTGGCCTCCGACGAGTACCTCGCCGATCCGGTGGGCGGTCCCGTCATCCCGAGCTGGAATCGCGTGCTCGCGGCGGTGCCCGACGCCTTCGATCGGCTGGTCACCGCAGTGGAGAAGGACAACGGCTAGCCTTCCCGCCGATGAGATACTGGCGGGGTGCTGCGTCGTATCTCGGGTTCGAGTCTCTGCTATCGCTGTCGCCGCCTGAACCGGGTCGACGCCGACCGCTGCTTCTACTGCGCGGCGCCGCGGCCGGGCCTCTGGGGCTGGGGCCACCTCCTCGGACGAATGGGCGCGGAGCTGGACCTCGCCCGCCTCGTCACCGTGGTGTGCGTGGTGGTGTACGTGGCCTCCCTCGGTCTGGATCCGGGGGCGATGTTTCAGGGACGCGGACCGTTCTCCCTGCTCGCTCCTAGCAGCAGCGCCCTGCTCGCGCTGGGCATGACGGGCGCACTCCCGTGGGAGGCCGGCCGCTGGTGGACCCTGCTCACCGCCATCTATCTCCACGGGAGCCTGCTGCACTGCCTCTTCAACGTGCTGTGGATACGTCAGCTCGCCCCCGGGGTGGAGGAGGCGTACGGGCGCGCGCGTGCCTTCCTGCTCTTCACCGCGAGCGGCGCGGTGAGCTTCGTCCTCTCCAATGCCCTCGGCATCTCGTTCACCATCGGCGCCTCCGGCGCGGTGTTCGGGCTTCTGGGGGCCATGGTCCAGTTCGGCCGTAGCCGCGGCGGGACTTACGGAGTCGCGGTGTTCCGCCAGTACTGGCAGTGGGCGCTGGTGCTCTTCGTGATGGGCTTCCTCATGCCGGGGGTGAACAACGCCGCGCACGCGGGCGGCTTCGTGGGGGGCGTCCTCGCCGGGCTCCTCCTGGGAAATGCCGGCACGCGGCCGGAGCGCCCCTGGCATACGCTCGCCGCGGGGCTGACGGCGATGCTGACCCTCGCCGGCTTCGCGCTGGCCCTCTGGACGGCTTTCGGCGCCTGAAGCGCGGCGGCGAGGGTTAGCCCTCGGTCGTCGCCTCGCCGCGAAACGCCGCGATCTGCTCGGGCAGACCGAACACGCGCACCCGGTCGCCCGATCGGAGGATGGTCTCCGCGGAGGGATTCACCGTGGTGCCCCCTCCCGAGTGCGTCACCGCCACCACGGTGACGCCCAGCCGCTCGCGGATGCGCGCCTCGCGGAGCGACTGGTCGGCGAGGGCGCCCGGGCCGAGGGCGATGTCGGCCAGCTGGGGCAAATGGTCGCGGGAAGGACCGCCGCGTCGCCCGTGTCCAGGACCATGGCGCGGTGGAAGCGATCGAGATAGGCGAGCACGCGGTCCTGCGGCAGGGCAAGCCGCCGCAGGGCGTGACGGATCAGGGTGGCGGCGGCCTCCACCTCGGGCTGGATGATCTCGGTGGCTCCCGCGCGCAGCAGGGTATCGAGCGCGGCGGGGTCGTGGGAGCGCACCAGGACGGGCGCGTCCCGGTTGAGCGTCCGCACGTTCCGCACCACCAGGTTGCGCGCGATCGATCTCCGGCAGCGCCACCACCACGAGGGTGGCCCCGGCGGCGCCGGCCCGCTCGAGCACCCGCCGTCGGGTGGCGTCGCCGAACACGCAGGGCACGCCCCGCTCCCGCAGCCCGCGGATGATCCCCGCGTCGGGCTCGATGACGACATACGGCTGCTCGAAGCTGTCGAATGCCTCGCCGATGGCGCTGCCCACCCGTCCGAAGCCGCAGAGCACGACGTGACCCGAGGGCGGGCCACCCTCAGCCGCTCGCGCCGCCCGCCGACGGCGGACGCCGCCGCGCCCCAGCCGGAGGCGGCCGATCCAGTCCGGGCTCACGCGCATCAGCGCCGCGTTGATCAGGATGGTGAGGAGGGAAGCGGCGAGGATGGCGCTGTAGATCTCGTGGTCCACGTGCCCGGCGTCCTGCGCCACCTGGACGAGGACGAAGGAGAACTCGCCGATCTGGGCCAGGCCCACGCCCACGAGGGCGGCGATGGACAGGGGCTCCCCGAACAGCCAGACCACGCCGGTCCGGATCACCGCCTTGCCGACCACGATGAGCAGCACGAGCACGATCAGCATCGGCAGGTTGTCCAGCACGGTGCGCGGATCGATGAGCCCGCCCACGGTGACGAAGAAGAGCGCCCCAAACGTGTCGCGCAGGGGGAGCAGGCGGGCCAGGGTCTCGTGCGCATAGTCCGACTCGCTGATGATGAGCCCGGCGAGGAAGGCGCCCAGCGCGAGCGACAGTCCCACCGCCTGGGTCAGGGCGGCGGTACCGAGGCCGATGGCGAGCGCCACCAGCAGGAAGAGCTCGGCGCTGCGCATCCGGGCCATCTGGTTCAGCAGCGGAGGAATCACGCGCGAGACCAGGTAGAGGAAGGGGACGAGGATGAGGGCGGCCTTGCCCAGGGCCAGCGCGATGGCGAGGAAGCGGCCGGGCTCGAGCTCTCCCAGGCTGGGAAGGAGCACCATGAGGGCCACCGCGGCCAGATCCTCGACGAGGGACAGCCCCATCATGATGCGCCCGTGATGGGAGTGGAGCTCGCCCCGGTCGAGGAGGAGCCGCGCCAGCACCATGGTGCTGGACACCGAGATCACCACGCCCACCGCCAGGCTGGGCAGCACGCCCCAGCCCAGGAGGACGCCGGTGCCGGTGCCCATGGCGATGAACAGGAGGACCGCCAGCGGTCCACCCAGGAGCGCGATCCACTTGACCCGCATGAGGTCGCGCACCGAGAACTCGAGGCCGATGGAGAACATGAGCAGCACCACGCCGATCTCCGCGAAGAGGTCGAACGAGCGCGGGTCGCTGACGGAGGGGCCCGGCGTGAAGGGGCTGATGAGCAGCCCGCCGAACACGTAGCCGAGGATGAGGGGCTGTCGGAGCGCCCACGCCAGCGAGCCCCCGACCACGGCGGCGAGAAAGACGAACGCGAGATCCGTGAAGACGTGTGGATCCGAGACCATTGACGCAATCTAGCACGTGCGCCGCGGCGGCCCCGTCACTCTCCGGTCGCGTCGCGCCGCCGGAGGGGGCTTGCCGCCTCCCTCCGATTGGGTTAGACCTGACCTGCGAGACCAGCCGGAACCTCAAGGAGATCACTCATGCCGGAACGCGCGAAAGCCAAGGCTCCCGCCGCCGCCTCGGTGGGACGCCAGATCAAGGAGCTCGAGGCGCGGCTGGCCCAGCTCGAGACCATGCTGGCCGAGGTGCGCGCCCAGGCCGGGCGCTCGAGCGGCGCGGCGCGCATCCGCCTGGAGCGGGTGGCCGAGACGGTGGCCGAGCGCGTCGCGGCCGCCAAGGCGGCGCTCGGCGACTCCCTGACCCGCGTCAGCCGGGCGCTGTCGACCTCGCGCGAGCGGGTCGAGCGCGAGGTTTCCGTGCTTACGCGTGGTCTCCGCGCGGGCATGCGCGCGGGCCGCGAGGCCTACCGAGTGAAGGAACGGGGGTAGAATTCGCTTGGCGGCCCTCCACGAGAGGCCGACAATACCGTGATGCGCTACGCGCTGCTCTGCCCCGACGACCTCCTCGAGCACCTCGCCGCCGGCACCACCTTCCCGGGCGACGCGCCGGTGTATCTCGTGTCCCGGCCCGCGCTGCGCGGACGCCTGGCCCGGGCGGGCGCCTCGGTGATGGCCGGCGACCCCACGGATCCCGACGCCTACCGGAAGGCGGCGAAGCACCATCGCGGGGCGGTGATCGCGGCCACGCCCCCGTCCCGGATGGCCCGCGCGGTGGCGGCCGCGCGCGAGGCCTTTCCGGACGGCCCCGTGCTCGCGGTGACGGATGACGGGCGCGCGGTGCCGGGGGCCACCACGGTGCCCCTCGGCGCCCTGGGCGAGTCGCTCATTCGCCCCGCCCTGGATCGGGCCTGCGGGCGGGCGCGGGTGGAGCGGATCCGCGAGCACTTTGCGGCGGCCGAGCGGGTGCTCATTCTCATGCAGGACGATCCCGATCCCGACGCCATCGCCTCCGCGCTGGCGCTGAAGACCCTGCTGGGCCGCACGCGGGCCTCGGCGCCGCTTTGCACCTTCGGCACCATCACCCGGCCCGAGAACGTGGCCATGTGCAAGATCCTCGAGATCGAGGTCGAGGAGATCAGTGCGCGGGAGATCGACCAGTTCGACCGCGTGGCCATGGTGGACGTGCAGCCGTCGTTCCTCGAGGAGCGTTTCGCCGACGTGGACCTCGTGATCGACCATCACCCAGTGGAGCGGCCCATCAAAGCGCATATCAAGGACGTGCGCCCCACCTACGGCGCCACCTCCACCATCCTGGTGGAGTATCTCCGCGCCGCCGACGTGAAGATCAGCCAGCGGCTGGCCACCGCGCTCCTCTACGGGATCAAGTCCGACACCCTGGGTCTCGAGCGCGGCGGCACCAAGGCCGACCTCGACGCCTTCGCGTTCCTCTACCTGCTCGCCAACCACAATGCCCTGCGCCGCATCGAGCGCCCGGAGCTGTCCGACACCGCGCTGGACGCCCTCGCCCAGGGACTGGCCCGTCGGCGGGTGCTCCACGGCGTCTTCTTCTCCCACCTGGGATCGGTGGCGGTGGCCGACCTCGTTCCACAATTCGCCGACTTCGGGCTACAGGCCGAAGGCGTGGAGTGGTCGGTGGTGTCGGGCGTGGTGGGCGCCGAGGTCCACATCTCCATCCGCAACGTGGGCTATGTCCGGAGCGCGGGCGAGATCGCGAAGGCGGCCTTCGGGGACCTGGGCTCCGCGGGCGGCCACCGCACCATGGCGAAGGCGGTGATCCCCCTCGCGCGCCTCGGCGTCGAGGACGGGCGCGACATCCAGGACCGGGTGGTCCAGCGCCTTCTGCGGGCGCTGGGCGTCAACGGCAAGGGGTAGCCGCGATGGTGGTGGTCTATGTCCTTCTGGTGCTGGTCGGCGCGGTCACCGCGGTCTTCACCGTCCAGAATACCGACCCGGTGGTGATCCGCTTCATCGGCTGGCGGGTGGAGGGCATGCCGCTGGCCCTGGTCATCCTGCTCTCGCTGCTGGTGGGGCTGTTCATCGGCTCCACCGTGGGCCTGATCCAGCAGCTCCGGCTCCGCTCCCGGATCCGGCAGCTCGAGCGCGTGCCGCCACCGGACGCGCCGCTCCGCCCGCCTTCTCCCCTTTCCTGAGATGGAGCAGCACGCCGCCGCGAAGCTCGTCGAGACGGTTCGCGCCCTCCTCGAGGGAGGACGGCACGAGCGCCTCGCCCAGGTGCTGGAGGAGGCGCATGCGGCCGACATCGCCGCCGCCCTTCGCGATCTCCCCGTCGCCGAGCAGGTCACTCTGTTCCGTCTCCTGAACCGCGAGCAGGCGGGCGCGGTGCTGTCGGAGCTGGACGATCTGCCGCTCCTCGAGCTCGTGCGCGCGCTGGACGAGGCCGAGATCTCCGGCATCCTCGACCGCATGCAGCCGGACGACGCGGCCCAGGTCATCGAGGAGCTCCCCGACGAGCAGGCGGAGAAGGTCCTCGACCTCATGAAGGAGCAGCAGTCCGAGGACGTCCAGGAGCTGCTCGAGTACGGCGAGAAGACGGCCGGGCGCATCATGTCGCCCGACGTGCTCGCCGTCCACGAGTATGCCACCGTGGCCCAGGCCATCGACCACGTCCGCAAGGCCCCCGCCGCCCAGTCGGCCCACTACCTCTATCTGGTCGACGACCACGACCATCTGGTCGGAGTGCTGCCACTGCGGCGGCTCCTCACCGCAGATCCGTCCACCCCCATCCGGCTCCTCGCCCAGGAAGACGTGGTGACGGTGACGCCGGACACGGACCAGGAGGAGGTGGCGCGCCTGGTGGCCAAGTACGACATCGTGACGCTTCCGGTGGTGAATGGGGACCACCGTCTCCTCGGCGTGATCACCGTCGACGATGTCATCGACGTCATCCGCGAGGAAGCCACCGAGGACATCCAGCGGCTGGCCGGCGCCGCCGGCGATGAGACGGTGTTCGACTCGCCGTTCGCGGTCTTCCCCCGGCGACTGCTCTGGCGATTCATCAACCTGGCCACCGCCATCCTCGCCGCCTCGGTCATCGGCCTCTTCGAGTCCTCCATCCAGTCCCTCGCCACCTTGGCCATCTTCATGCCCATCGTGGCCTCCATGGGGGGCATCGGGACCACCCAGACCGCGACCGTGGTCGTGCGGGGCCTGGCCCTGGGCGACATGACCTCGGCCCATCTCTGGCGGGTGCTCAAGAAGGAGCTCTGGCTCGGGCTCACCACCGGCGCCGCGAACGCGGTGGTCATGGCGGTCATCGCCTACGTGTGGAAGGGCCAGCTTCTGCTGGCCCTCATCATCGGCGCCGCGCTCATCATCAACATGCTGGTGGCGGCGGTGGTGGGAGTCACCATACCCATAGCGCTCAAGATCGTTCGGATCGACCCCGCCATCGCCTCCAGTGTTATCATCACGACATTCACCGACGTATGCGGGTTCTTCTCCTTCCTCGGGCTGGCCACGCTGCTCATCAAATTTCTCCTGTAGTTCCGGGAGGTAAGAAAGCACTTGGCAAGCCATTGGACCGTATGATAAGTCTTCGCACGTTGGCCTGCGGCTCACGGGACCGACGGTACCAGGGAGGGCTGCGAGCGTGGACGTAGCGCTGGAAAAACGACAGGTCAAGCGAGCCTACAAGCTATACGCGCCCGCCTACGATCTGGTCTTCGACTGGATCTTCCACCCCGGCCGCGAGGCCGCGGTCAGGCTGTGCGACATCCGCCCCGGCCACCACGTGCTCGAGGTGGGAATCGGCACCGGGCTCAATCTTCCCCTCTACCCGAAGTGGAGCCGCATCACCGGCATCGATCTCTCCGAGGAGATGCTGCGCAAGGCCCAGGAGCGCGTGCGCGAGCTGGGCCAGACCAACGTGACGCTGCGGGCGATGGACGCCACCGTCATGGATTTCCCCGAGAACGAGTTCGACTCCGCGGTGGCCACCTACACCATCAGCGCGGTACCCGATCCCGTGGGCGTGCTGCGCGAGATGCAGCGGGTGGTGAAGCCGGGCGGCAGCATCGTGGTCCTCAACCACTTCCGCAGCGACCGGCGGGTGGTGGGCCGCATCGAGGACCTGGTGGCGCCGGTTTGCACGCGGCTGGGCTGGAAGTCCAACCTCCTGCTGGAGCCGCTCCTGGACCGGGTCGGGCTCAAGCCCGAGATCTCCGCCAAGGTCAATCTCTTCAATGGCTGGCGCCTGATCAAGTGCACGAATCGGAAGTAGCGCGGATCGCCGCCGCCCGCGAGCGAAGCCGCTAGAAGGACCCCTCGGAGTCGACCCGAGGCGAGCGCGCGGTGGGCAGGCTCGCCTGGCTCGTGGTCGCGATCGTGGTTGTCCTCCCGACGATTTCCGCCGCCGGCCTGGCCCTGCGCACCGGCCTCTTCCTGACCGAGTTCCTGTCGGACGGCCGCTGGCGGCCGCTCTCCGCCGTCACCGCCGAGCCGCAGGTACGGCCCCTCCCCGCGCGCGCCGGCGCGCGCGATATCCCCGCCGATCTCTACGCGAGCGGCCATCCGGCCACGCGGCCCGGTCTCATCCTCGTCCACGGGCTCAGCGCCGCGGGTAAGGACGACCCGCGTCTACGCGAGGCGGCGCGGCTGCTGGCCCGGGCGGGCTGGGCGGTGGCGGTGCCGACGGTGGAGGGCCTGACGCGGCTCCGGCTGCGCCCGGAGGACGCGGACGCGGTGACGGCGGCGGGACGCGCGCTGCGCGCCGCGGGCGCCCAGCCCATCGCGATGCTGGCGGTGAGCGTGGGCGCGGGCCCCGCCCTGGCCGCCGCCGCGGATCCTGCGCTCGCCGGGGACGTCTCCGCCGTGCTCACCCTCGGGGGCTACGCCTCGGCCCGCGAGCTGCTGCGCTATACGCTGACCGGCGACGCGCGAGACGCCCGGGAAGGACGCGGCCGCCCGGACGAGGGCGCCATCGCGGCTCTTCGTGACGGCGAACCCCGAGCTGATGGACGCGGCGGGCCGGCAGCTCGCGGCCAATCGCGAGCCCGCCGCGGTGGACGCAGCTCCTCGCCGAGCTGCCGGAGGCTACGCAGCGGCTGCTGGACGCGCTCTCCCCCGCGCGGTACGTGGGGGGCCTGCGCGCGCCGCTCTTCCTCGTCCACGGGCGCGACGATCCCGCGGTGCCGGTGTCGGAGAGCCGGCGGCTGGCGGAGACGGCCGCGCGCGCGGGGCGGTCGACGCGGCTCGCGATGGTGGGCGCGGTGGGCCACGTGGAGCCGGGCGCCGGCACGCGCCTCGCCGAGGTGGCGCGGCTCGGCGCCCTCTTCCACGCCTTCGCCGCTACTTCGGCCGGGCGAGCCCCATGAGGCTGACGGCATCACGCACGGGATCGTAGTCGGCGTCGGCAGCCTCGACGAAGCCGTCGATGTTGTAGATGTTCTTCAGCACCGCCGCGTGCTCGGGGCCCTTCATGGCGAGAAGCGCGCTCTTCACCCGCGCCACCGCGTCGGGGGGAAGTCCGGGCCGCGCGCAGATCCCCGCCTCGGGAATCGGCGGCGTCTCGCCCACGAAGGTCAGCCGGGCGACGAGAGCGGGATCCTTGAGCTCCAGCTCGGGGGACTTGTCGAAGGAGGCCGCCGCGTCCACCCGGCCCTGGACGAGCGAGCGCAGCGCCGACTCGTGCGTCCCGGCGAACAGGGCCTCCTTGAAGAAGGTCTTGGGATCGCGGTCGCGCACCAGTCCCTGCTTGATGAGGAGCATCATCGGGTAGATGTAGCCCGAGCTCGACGCGGGGTCCACGAAGGCGACCGTCTTGCCGCGCAGGTCCTCCACGCGCTGGATGCCGCTGTCCTTGCGCACGTAGAAGCGCGCGGTATACGCGGTCTTGCCCTGCCAGATGTCGCGAACCAGGATGAGGCAGCCGGCCTCGCGGTTGGCGAGCACGTAGCCCACCGGGTGCACGAAGGCCAGATCCACGCGGCGGCTCCGCAGGGCCTCCACCACGCCCGCGTAGTCGGACGCCACCTGCGCGCGCATCGGCACGCCTGAGAGGCGCGTGATGGTCGCGGACGAAGGCGTCGCCCGCCTCCTGGAGCGCGGCGGGATCGCGTGACGGGGTGAGCGCCAGCGTGAGCGGGGCGTCGGCCGCCTGCGCAGGCGCGAGGGGGAGGAAGCGTCCCCGCTCCCGGCAGGGCCGAGCCCGAGCGCGGCGAGGAGGAGTCGCGGCGAGCAGCAACGCGCCCGCCGGCAGCGCCTCACAGGGCGGACGCGTCCCCGCGCGCGGCGCCCGACTCGTCGTCTCGGCGTATCCCCCACCCGGCCAGCCGCGCCAGGAGCGTGTTCCGGTGCACGCCGAGGCTGCGGGCGGCCCGGCTCTGGTTCCAGTTCTCCCGCTCCAGCGCCCGCAGGATGTACACCTGCTCGAAGCGGTCGCGCGCTTCCTTGAGCGACAGCGGGAGCGACAGGGATGCGCCCGCGCCCGGTCCGCGCGCGGGCTCGTCGTGGATGGCGAGGTCGAGGGGGAGATCGTCGAGGCGGATCACCGCGCGGGTGGCCAGGGCCACGCTCCGCTCGATCACGTTCTCGAGCTCGCGGACATTGCCCGGCCAGTCATAGGCGGCCAGCGACGGCAGCGCGCCGCGGGAGATGCCGCGGACGTCCTTCTTGAACTCGCGCGCGTACTTGCGGATGAAGTGCTCGACCAGGATGGGAATGTCGTCCTTCCGCTCGCGCAGCGGCGGGATGGTCGAGCGTGGCCACGTTGAGCCGGTAGTAGAGATCCTCGCGGAAGGCCCGCGCGCGCACCAGGTGAGCGGAGGTCGACATTGGTGGCGGCGATCACCCGCACGTCCACCGGGATGGTCCTGGTGCCGCCCAGCCGCTCCACCTCACGCTCCTGCAGGGCGCGCAGCAGCTTGGCCTGGAGCTCCATCCGCAGGCTGCCCACCTCGTCGAGGAAGAGCGTGCCCCCGTGGGCGAGCTCGAACCGGCCGAGCTTGCGCGAATGGGCCCCCGTGAAGGCGCCCTTCTCGTGGCCGAACATCTCTGACTCGAAGAGCCCGTCGGGAATGGCGGCCACGTTGACGGCGACCAAGGGCGCGTCGCGACGGGGGCTCTGGCGGTGCACCGCGCGCGCCACCAGCTCCTTGCCGGTCCCGCTCTCCCCGGTGACCAGCACGGTGGCATGCGTCTGCGCCACCTGGGCGATCTGCTCGTAGAGGCGGACCATGGCGGAGTGGCGGCCCACCAGGGAGTCGAAGCCATGCGCCCGGTCCAGCTCGGCCCGGAGATAACACACCTCGCGCTCGAGCACCCGCCGCTGCGCCGCCTGCCGCACCAGGAGGTGGATCTCGTCCACGTCGAAGGGTTTGACGATGTAGTCGTACGCGCCCGCCTTGATGGCGTCCACCGCGGTGCGCACATCCGGCACCGCCGTCATCAGGATCACCGCGATGGAATCGTCCAGCGCCAGGATCCTGGGGAGCACCGCCGGGCCGCGCTCGCCGGGTAGCCGCACGTCGAGCATGGCCACGTCCACGCGCCGCGAGCGCACGAGCTCCAGCCCGGCGGCGCCGTCCTCCGCCTCCAGCACCTCGAAGTCGAGCTTGAGGATTTCCCGCAGCGACTCGCGTACCCCGGGCTCGTCATCGATCACGAGCACGACGGGGTGAGGCCGGTAGACGTGCGTGGTATCGGGCTCGGCGGACACGGGGCTCAGGGCTTGGTGGGCTCGGTCGACTTGAGCACGACGTACTCGTTGCCGCCGCCGCCCGCGCTGGATGTACACCGGCACCACGTCGCCCGGCCGCACCGCCGCCATGGACTCGCGGAAGCTGTCCACTCCCGTGATGGGGCGGCGGTTCACCTCGAGGATGGCGTCGCCGGGCCGGATGCCGGCCTCCGCTCCCGCGCTGCCCGGCTTGACGTCCGTGACCACCACGCCCGCGCGGGCGGATAGCCCGAAGCGCTCGGCGGTCTCCGCGCTGAGCGGCTCCACGGTGAGGCCGAGGCGCTCCTCGCGCGGCTGGGCCGCCACCGCCACCTCTTCCGAGGGCTGCTCGCCGATGCGCACCGAGAGCCGTGTGGGCCGCTTGTCGCGGATCACCGTGAGGGCGGTCGGCTTGCCCGGCTCGACGGCGGCCACGCGCTTCTGGAGGTCGGTAACCTCCTTGATGGGCGTCCCCGCGAACTCCACGATCACGTCGCCCGCGCGCATTCCCGCGCCCTCCGCGGGCCCGTCCTTCATCACGTCGGAGACGAGCACGCCGCCCGCGTTCGGCAGGCCGAAACCGGCGGCGAGATCCGGGGTGAGATCCTGGATCACGATGCCCAGCCAACCGCGCACCACCCGGCCCCGGGCGATGAGCTGGGCCATGACCTCGCGCGCCATGTTGATGGGAATGGAAAACCCGATGCCCTGGCCGGTCGCGACGATGGCGGTATTGATGCCGATGACGCGGCCCTGCAGATTGAGCAGCGGCCCGCCCGAGTTGCCCGGATTGATGGAGGCGTCGGTCTGGATGAACGCCTCATAGGTGGCCACCCCCACGCGAGTGCGGCCAGTGGCGGAGATGATGCCCACCGTCACCGTGCGGTCGAGCCCGAAGGGATTGCCGATGGCCACCGCCCACTGCCCCACCTTGAGCCGGTCGGAGTCCCCCAGCTCCGCCACCGGGAGCGAGCCCGGGGGCACTTCGATCTTGAGCACCGCCAGGTCGGTCTTGGGGTCCCGCCCCACCAGCGTCGCCTTGAACTTGCGGTCGTCCGACAGCCCCACCTCGATCTCCGTCGCGCTCTCCACCACATGGTTATTGGTGAGGATATAGCCGCGGGGATCGACGATGACACCGGATCCGCTGGCGCGGCCCTCGTCGCGGGGCGAGCGGCGCCGGAAGAAGCGGTCGAAGAACTCCTGGCCGAAGAACTCCTTGAAACGCTCGTCCATCTCCGGGCGCTCGGGCGCCTCCGAGACGGCGGGGCTCCGCTTGGACTTGACGTTCACATTGACCACCGCGGGCATCACGCGATCGGCCACGGCGACGAAGGCGGTCTCCAGCGCCTCCAGGATACGCGCCGGCTCGGGCGTCGCGGGCGCCGGCCGCTGGGCGGAAGATGACGCCGGCGTCAGCAAGAGCAGCAACGCGGTGAGCGCGAGCGTGCCGGACGTGACGATCCCGCGGGCGATGATCATGGAACTAGCCTCCGGCGGCCATCTTACGCTCGCGCCGTGGACACCGCCAGCGGAGAAGCGAGTGTCACCTCCAGGATACGGCGCGTGTCGTCGGTGACCGGCGCCGCGCGACCCCGGCGAAGCCCCGCGACCCAGATGATCTCGCCATCGGCCTCGAGCAGCGGAATGCGCGACCGCTCCCACCGGGGCACCCCCGCGTCGATGAGGAAGGTCTTGAGCCGCCGCTCGCCCGGGCCGCCCCACGGCAGGAACCGGTCGCCGGCGCGGCGCGCCCGCACGGTGAGCCGCGCGGGAACGCGATCCGCATCGAACTCGGCGCGGGTGGGATCGCGGGTGGGTTCCCAGCCCGCGGGGCGGACAACACAGCGCGCCGACAGCCGCGTGCCCAGCTCGGGCAGTGCCAGCTCCCCCGGCACCTGCCAGACCCGCTCGCGCAGCGCGGCGTCGGGCGCGCCGCCCACGCGCACCCACGGTCCGCTGCGCTCGCAGCGCACCCGCCCGAGCCGGGCGGCGCGGGACCGGCCGGGCTCGAGCAGGCGGCGCAGGGCGCGCTCGCCCGCCGCCCGCTGCGCGCCGCCGCCGCCGAGTCCCGCCGCCGCTGCGCGCAGGACCTGGGCGGCGAGCTCGCCGGGCAGGCGCTCGAGCTCGCGCGCGGGCAGGACCAGGGCGCCGGACACGGGACGGCCGAGCGCGGTCACGATCGCGCGCGCCTGCGTCTCGAGCGCGCCCTCCACCGCGCGGGCCCGCGCCGCCCCGCGGTTCAGCCACTCCACGGCGTCGGCGTCCCAGCGCGCCACCAGGAACGGCAGCACGTCGTGGCGGATCCGGTTACGCAGGAATCGCGGATCGGCATTCGAGTCGTCTTCTCGCCAGCCGATCCCGCGCGCCAGCAGGTGCGCCTCGATGACGTGCCGGCGGGTCTCGAGCAGCGGCCGGATATAGGAACCCCGAATGGGCGCGATGCCGCCGAGCCCGCGCGGGCCGGCCCCGTCGAGCAGCCGCATCACCACCGTCTCCGCCTGGTCATCGGCGGAATGCCCGGTGGCCACGCACCCGGCGCCGGCAGCGGCCGCCGCGCTCCGGAAGGCCGCATAGCGGGCGCGGCGCGCGGCGACCTCCAGCCCGTTCCATTCGCCGCCCGTCCCGGCCCGCGCGACCTCCACCCGCTCCACGTGGAGGGGAATGCCCCAGGCGCGGCAGAGGTCCGTCACGAAGGCGGCGTCCGCGGCCGACTCGGGGCGGAGACCATGGTCGACGTGCACCGCGTGCAGGGCGAGGCCTAGCCCGGGCGCGAGCGCGCGGAGGACGTCGAGGAGCGCGACGGAGTCGGCGCCGCCCGATACCGCCGCCAAGACGGTTTCGCCGCCGCGGAGCATCCCGTGGCGGCGAATGGTGGCCAGACAGCGAGCGGGCAGGCTAGTGGCGGTGGTCACATTCCGACTGGAGCCCCACCCACACCTCGCCGTCCTCGAAGTGCTCCTTCTTCCAGATCGGCACCGTCTCCTTGAGCGTGTCGATGGCGAATCGGCAGGCGTCGAAGCCCTCGCCCCGGTGGGCGGTGGACACCGCGATGAGCACGCTCGACTCGCCGATCTCGAGCCGCCCCACGCGGTGGACAATGGCCAGCCGCCGGATGCCGGGATAGCGCTGGCGCGCCGCCACCGCGATCTCCCGCATCTTGGCCACCGCCATCGGGGTATGGGCCTCGTACTCGAGGAACTTCACCCGGCGTCCGCCCGTCTGGTCCCGGACCACGCCCGAGAAGAGCACCACCGCGCCCGCGCCCGGGTCCTCCACCGCGGTGACCAGGGCCTTCTCGGACAGGGGCTCGGCCACGAGGTCGACCAGATCGTCCGGCGGCATGGACGGGGAGGTCCTGGACCCGCCGCTCACGGGGGGAAAGAGGCACAACTCCTCTCCGGAACGGAGAGGACGTTCGGGTCCGACATAGTCATTGCCCACCGCGAACAACGTGAAAGGGCGGTACGCCGAGAGAGAGGGGAATCGGCTCGTCACCGCGTCCCATGCCGCCTCGACCGTACCGCCCTCGGGAAGATCCAACTCGACGCGGTCGCGCCCGGCCGCCTCACGGTAGCGGGCGAACAACCGCACCTGCACCTTCATCCGCGACTCCCGCGCGACTAGAACTGGTGGGAGGAGCCGCAGCCGCAGGACGACTTCACGTTGGGGTTCTTGATCGCGAAGCCCGCCCCCATCATGTTGTTGTCCACGTAGTCGATCTCGCTGCCCGCGACGTACTGCGCGCTCTTGGCGTCCACGAACACCTTGACGCCCAGCGACTCGACCACGTTGTCATCTTCGGCCGCCGCATCGTCCCAGCCCAGCTCGTAGGACATCCCCGAGCAGCCGCCGCCGACGATACGGATGCGCAGACCCCACTCGGGCTTGCCCTCTTCGAGCCGCAGCTCGGAGATCTTCTTCGCGGCCGTTTCGGTCAATGTCACCATGCGATCCTCCTTGGGAGTTCAGGTCCATTGGAGCCTTGGCTCCGCCGTCAGTATATCAGACCCGCGAGGCGGCGGGTCAGAGCACCCCGCGGGCCGGCATCAGGGTCATTTCTTCCAGCGCCGCATTGGGGTCCAGAGTGGCCATGAAGAGGGCGGCATCGGCGACCTGGGCGGGGGTGATCATGAGCGCCCGGTCGGGGGCGCCCGGGATGGCGTCCCAGAGCGGGGTGTCCACCGCCCCCGCGGACAGCACGCCCACGCGGACGCCCGTCCCGCGCAACTCCTCGGTGAGGACGCGGCCCAGCCCGAGCAGGCCGTACTTGGAGGCGGTATAGGCGGCGCTGCCCGGGAGGGTCCGCGCTGGTGACCATGGAGCTATCAGGATCAAGGTGCCCCGACCCTGGGCGACCATGGTGGGGAGCACGGCGCGGCAGCAGAGATAGGCGCCCCGCAGGTTCACCGCCATCATCTCGTCCCAGTCGGCGGGCCGGCTTTCGCTCACGGGCGCGAACACCGCCACCCCCGCCGCGGCCACGAGCACGTCCACCCGCTCGAGCTCCGCCCGAGTCCGAGCCACCAGCGCCGCCACCGCGGGCTCCTGGCGGACGTCGGTGGGGACGGCCAGCGCTCGCCCGCCGGCCGCCTCATACCCGCCACCGCGCTGCCGAGCTGCCGCGTGGAGCGGGCGGCCAACGTCACCGCCGCGCCCTCGCGCGCGAAGGTCTCGGCCACCGCCCGGCCGATGCCCCGTCCCGCGCCGGTGACGAGGGCGACCTGACCGGCCAGGCGCTGGTCACTCACAGCATAGCCCGCCGCGCGACTTGATCAGCTCCATGAACTCGGCCCGCGTCTCGGGCCGGTCGCGGAAGGCGCCGAGCATGGCCGAGGTCACCGCCTTGGAGTTCTGCTTCTCCACGCCCCGCATGAGCATGCAGAGGTGCAGGCCTTCGATCACTACCGCCACCCCGCGCGGCTGCAGCACGTCGTTGATGGTGTGCGCGATCTGGGTGGTGAGGCGCTCCTGCACCTGAAGGCGCCGGCTGTACATCTCCACCAGCCGCGGAATCTTGGACAGCCCCACGATCTTCCGCGAGGGCATGTAGGCGATGTGCGCCTTGCCGAAGAATGGGAGCATGTGGTGCTCGCACATCGAGAAGTAGTCGATGTCCTTCACCACCACCATCTCGTCGTAATCCTCGGTGAAGAGCGCGGAGTTGAGCACCTCCTCCACGTTCTGGTGATAGCCCGAGGTCAGGTACTCGTAGAGCCTTGGCCACCCGGGCGGGGGTCCTCTCCAGGCCCTCGCGGCTCGGGTCCTCGCCGAGCTCCTTCAGGAAGTCGCGGATCAGGCGCTCCATCGCGTTCAGGTCGCTCACCGGGGGCTCCTTGTGGCCTCGCCGCAGTACTCGAACGAGTTGTTGGCGGTCTCGATCACCGCCACGCGCTCCAGGTGGCCGGGCGGCAGCGCCTCGGCCAGCCAGTCCCAGAACGTGCGGGCCAGGTTCTCGCCGGTGGTGATCACGCCCTCGAGCTCGGGCACTGCGCCGGAGAGATCGTAGTGGTCCACGCGCTCGAGGAGCACGCGGCGCACGGCGGCATCGAGGGCGCCGAGATCGGCGGCCATCCCCGTGACGGGATCGAGGGCGCCCGCCAGCGTCACCTCCACCACGTAGTTGTGCCCGTGCGGGCGGTAGCACTGGCCATACACCCGCTCGTTCTCGGCCGGAGACAAGGCCGCGCTGGCCAGCTGGTGCCCGGCGCTGAAGTGATAAGCGCGCGTGAGCCGGTAGCCGCTCATGGCCCGAGGTACTCCACGTGGAAGGTCGGGTCCTCCCAGAGCCGCAGGCGGTAGAGACGATCCCCTCCGAGCTTGGGGACGAGCAGGTCCCAGAGCGCGCGGACGAGGTTCTCGGTGGTCGGGATGAGATCCCCGGCGAAGAGCGGGTCCGCATTGAGATCGGCATGATCGAAGCGCTGGATCACGGTGTCGCCCACCAGCCGCTTGAGCTCGGCCAGGTCCATCACCATGCCGGTGATGGGATCCACCGACCCCACCAGGGTCACGTCCAGCACGTAGTTGTGCCCGTGGGTGACCGTGAGCGAGCCGAAGGCGCGCGCGTTCTCTTCCGCGCTCCACCGCGGCTGCCAGTAGCGGTGGGCGGCGGAGAATGTGAACTTCCGCGTCACGTAGACAGGGCCGGGGGTCATGGACGGGGTCATGGGAGCACGCAATATGATCGTACCGTATCGAGGAAGCGCTGCGCGACCCTCTCCACCGCATAGTCCGCCACCCGATGCCGGGCGGCGGCGCCGAGGGCCCGCGCCCGCTCGGGGCTCCGCAGGAGGCCCGCCAGCGCCCCCGCCAGGGCCGGGGGGTCCCGCGGCGGGACGAGCACGCCCGTTTCTCCCTCCCGCACCACCTCGGGGACGGCGGCGGCGCGGCAGGCCACCACCGGCAGGCCCGCCGCCATGGCCTCGAGGAAGACGATGCCGAACCCTTCCTGCACCGTGGGGAGACAGAAGCAGTCGGCGTTCACGTACTCCTCCGCCAGCTGCTCCCAGGTCACGTCACCCAGGAGGGTCACCGTCCCGTCGAGCGCAAGCTCGGCGTGGAGCCGCGCGAGCGCCTCCCACTCCGGGCCCTTCCCGACCACGCGGACGCGCAGCCCGGGGATGGCCGATCGCAATCGTGCCGCGGCCTGCAGGAGATCTGGAAAGCGCTTCCGCGCGTAGGTCCGGCCCACGGCGAGCACGGTCGGGCCCGCGCGCGGCCGGCGCGGGGCGGCGGCGAGGCGCGCCTGCCACGCCGCGAGATCGATGGCCTCGGGCACCACGCCGATGCGGGAGGCCGGCACGCCGTACACGTCCTGGGCCACCGCGGCGGAGTAGTGGCTCGGCACCAGGACCGCGTCGGCGCGCGCGGTGTTGCGTCGCTCCCAGCGCGCCTGCACGGAGAGGAGGACCCGCACGAGGCCGCGCTCGTTGCGGAGCTCGTCCGCGATGATGCCCTTGAGCAGGACCACGAAGGGCTGGCGGCCTCGACGGCGCGCCCAGAGAAACCCGTCGAGATCGTACCCGACGACGAGGTCCGCATCCCGGGGCGGGGCTGCCGCCACGCCCGCGTTGTAGAGCCAGCGGTCGAAGGTGTGGAAGCGGGTGCGGGTGCGCAGGGGGCGCAGCTCCACCGTGTGCCCCCACGCCTCGAGACCGGCGCGGAAGTTAGCGAGCGAGACGTAGGTGCCGCTCCCCTCGCGCGGATTGAGCGGCGTGGAGGTGAGGACCGCGATGCGCACCGGGGCGGCCCGGGGCGGCGCCCCGCTAGCGGCCCTGGAAGCGGGGGGCGCGCTTCTCGAGGAACGCGGTGGTGCCTTCCTTGTAGTCCTGGCTGTTGAAGGTCTCGAGCCCGAGCTCGGCGAGGTCGGCGCGATGCTGGTCGGTGATGCCCTCGAAGATCGCGCGCACCTGGGTCTTGGTGCCGCGGATGGACAGGGGCGCGTTGCTCGCCACCTTGCCGAGGTAGTCGAGCGTGTGAGCCTCGAGCTGGGCGGCGGGCACCAGACGCTGGATGAAGCCGATGCGCAGCGCCTCCTCCGCCTCCACCGTGCGCGCGGAGTACAGGATGTCCTTGGCGTAGGCCGGTCCCACGAGGTCCACCAGCTGGTGGACGGGATCGAGCCCGTAGATGATGGACAGCCGCGCGGCGGGAATGCCGAACTTCGAGCCCTCGGCGGCGAAGCGGAGGTCGCAGGCCATGGCCAGTGCCATCGCGCCCCCCATGCAGTAGCCGAAGATCATCGCCACCGTGGGCTTGGGGCAGTTGCGGATGGAGCGGTAGGCGATCTCGGTCTGCTGGTTGTAGTGCAGCGCGGTCTCGGTGTCCTTGCGGTTCTCCTTGAACTCGGAGATGTCGGCGCCGGAGGCGAAGGCATCCGTCCCCGCGCCCCGAAAGACGATCGCCCGCACGGAGTCGTCTTTGGCGAGCGCCTGTGTCTCCTGACCGATCGCGGTCCACATCGCCAGGCTGACCGCGTTGCGCATCTTCGGGCGGTTGATGGTGACGGTGGCGATACCGTCCGCGCGCTCGACCAGGATGTGATCGCTCATTCCTCTCCTCCGGTCTGCTTCTCGGCGATTGGGCGGCTGGCTACTCTGCCCTTGGGTCACGCTCCCGGCCAGGAGCGGTCGACGGCGTCGGTGTCGGACCCGAATGGTGGCGGCGGGAGGACTCGAACCTCCGACACGGGGCTTATGAGACCCCTGCTCTGCCACCTGAGCTACGCCGCCAAAATGGCGTGGACACGAAAAACCCGTTTGTTATAATCCCGCCGAACGGAGTCCAACAGTAACGACTCTCACCTGTCAAGTCAAGCGCGGCAGCCGCCCGGAGGAACCTTTCATGGCATGTAGCGCTCGGCCATGGACCGACGACGAGCAGACGATCTACCTGCGCCAGATCGACGACCCCGACGTCGTCGAAGACGACGATGATGATGATGACGAGGACGACGATCTCGAGGACGACGATGCCCTCGACGACGACGAGGAGGAGGACGACGACGATCTCGAGGAGGACGACGACGATCTCGAGGACGACGACCTCGACGACGACGAGGATGATGACGACGACGACGAGGACGAGGCGGACGACGCTGAGGACGAGTAGCTCACCGGCATCGGCCTAACCCCTTCACCAAGGAGGGCTTCATGGCACTCTTCTCCGAAGCTGGTTGGTTATTCCTCCTACGCTGGATCCACTTCCTGTCCGGCATCACCTGGATCGGTCTCCTCTACTATTTCAACTTCGTCCAGACGCCGTTCTTCGCGGAGACCGAGGCGCCGGTGCGGAGCGGCGCCCAGCAGAAGCTCCTCCCGCGGGCGATGTGGTGGTTCCGCTGGGCCGCGATGATCACCTTCATCTCCGGCTGGCTCTACTTCCTCCACTGGTGGTACGGAAAGGTCGGCTTCGCGGCGAGCTCGGGGACCTGGGCGATTCTGCTCGGCGCGCTCCTTGGCTCCATCATGTGGGCCAATGTCTGGTTCGTCATTCACCCCAAGCAGAAGATCGTCATCCAGAACGCGCTCGACACCGCGGCGGGAAAGCCGGCCAATCCCGCCGCCGCTCCCTCGGGCGCCCGCGCCGGTCTCGCCTCCCGCACCAACACCATGCTGTCGGTGCCCATGCTCTTCTTCATGGGCGCGGCGAGCCATCTCCAGGGACTGGGCATACCCCGCTCCGGCCTCGTATTCTGGATTGGCGCCATCGTGATCATGGCCCTGGTGGAGATCAACGCGCTCCAGGCCACCCCCGGCAAGGGCGCGGCCAAGCCGCTCGCCACCGTATCCGGCACCCTCTGGGCGGGCTTCATACTCTCGGCGGTCTTCTACATCTGGTTCGAGATCATGCGCTAGTCGGGCGCTCGCGGCGGCGCGAGTCACCGGCACGCCGGGCGGGGCTGCGGGCCCCTCCCGGCGTTTCCGTCACTGGAGATAGGCGGCGAGGTCGGGCACGCTCGGCGCCAGGTCGGGGCGCGGCGGCATGACCTTGGTAGGACGCTTGGGCTTGTAGGCGGGCGGGTACTCCCCCCGAACCACCCGTGCCTCGAGCAATGCGGGCGAGGCCCCCTTCACTGCCGGCCCCAAGGGGCCGTCCTTGGTGGGATCGGGGTTATGGCAGGCCACGCACTGGCCCAGCCAGACTTGCTTGCCCTTATCCGCTGAGCCCCTGGACGGCGGCACCGCCGCCACCGGTTCGACCGGCGCCTTCTCGGCGGGCGCCGGCGCCGAGGCGGAGGGGGCCGGTGGGGCGCTCTTCGCTCCGGGCGGCGGCGGCTGGTCGCCGCAAGCGGCGACCACGAGCATGGCCGCGGCCAGCCCCGCGGCGCGGCGGACGCCCCGCCTCACTCGGCGAGGTCCGGAAGCAGCGCCGCCCGGGTCTCGTCGGAGAGGCGCGTCCGCGCCCGGTCCGCGGGGTGATCCAGCACCAGGTGCACCTCGGCCTCGCGAAACGCGCGCGCCGCCTCGGGCGAGAAGCGGAAGCGGACGAAGTGCACCGCGGCGAGCTTGCCCTTCTCCTCGTCGGAGTGACCGGCCTCGAACTCACCGGGCACCGCGAACTCCCGGCCCACCTGCAGCCACACGCATTGCGCGGTGTCGATGCCCATCAGCTCGTCCAGGATGGGCTGGATACGCGCCATGTCCTCGATCTCGATGAAGAGCGTCGCGGACAGCTCGCGGGGCCCCGGTAAGAGCGCGTTGTAGACGTCGATCTCCTCCCGCACCTTGGCGTCGTCGGCGATGCGCTCGGCGCGGCACATCTCCTGGATCTGGAACAGCACCGTCTCGCGGTTCTCGAAGACGAGCGAGAGGTACCTTCCCACCGAGACGCGCCGCCGGCGCTTGAGCTCGATCACGCACGCCCGCCGCGCGTCGCGGACCTTCTCGTACTCGAAGAAGTTGACCACCTCGTCCGGTCGGATCTTGTCCATGGCCCCGCTCACTCCTCCACCTCGAGGCCGTAGGCCGAGGCGAGGATGCGGATGGGGTGCTCGGCGGTACGGCCGGTGCCTTGGTTGATCTGCAACGCGGCCAGCGGGCAGTCGGTAGCCACCCGATCGGGTCGCGCCGCCTCGATGTCCTTGAACAGCGGCTCGGCCAGCTTCATGGAGAGCTGGAAGTACTCTTTCTTCATGCCCCAGGTCCCGTCCACCGCGGAACAGCGCTCCACCGTCTCCACCTCGGCCCCGGTGAGCCGCAGCACGTCGGCGGAGCGCGTGCCCATGTTCTGCGCCTTGAGATGGCAGGGCAGCTGATACGCGATCTTCCTCGGCGGCCGCGGGAAGCGCGTGTCCAGGCGCCCCTGCGCGTGAAGGCCGGACAGGTACTCGAAGAGGTCGCGGGTGTGGGCGGCCACGAGGTTCGCGTCCTCCGACCCGTCCAGCCACGGATACTCCTGCTTGAGCATGTAGGAGCAGGTGGGACCCGGCACCACGATCTCGCGCCCTTCCCGCACCGCCTGCGCGAGGCTCTGGGCATTGTCCGCGATGAGGGCCTTGGCCTCCTTGACCGCGCCCCCGTCGAGGTACGGCATGCCGCAGCAACGCTGCGCGGGCAGGGACACGTCCACGCCGTTCTTCTCCAGCACGGCCACCATCGCCTTGCCGGTGCCGGGGTCGTTGTATTCCACCGAGCACGTGGCGAAGAGCGCGACCTTCAAATTGGCCGGGGCCGCCAGCGGCGCCGGCACGGTCGGGCGGCGGCGCTGGTCGAACCACTTCGAGAACGTCTCGCGGTGGAAGCGAGGGAGCTGGCGACCCCTGTGGATGCCGACCACCGACTGCATCACCGCCCGGTGGGCGGGAACTCGTTCATCCAGTTCGAGAGCGGGGCGGTCAGGCTGCCCAGCCGCCCCACCAGCTCGGTATTGCCGAGGAAGCGGTCCTGCAGGGTGACGCCCTGCGCCCGCGCCTCCGCCGAGCGCGCGCGCAGCATGAGGCGGGGAAATCTACCTGCCACCGGTGCGGCGGAGTGTACGGGCAGTGGTTGTAGCAGAGCTTGCACTGGTAGCAGAGATCCACCACTTCCTTACGTCGCCGGCGGAAAGCTTCTCCACGTCTCCGTCCACCGCGTCGACGTCCAGGCGGTCGAACATCACCTTGAACGACGGGCAGAGCGGCAAGCAGCGCCGGCAGCCGGCGCAGATGTCGTAGACGCGGCGCAGCTCGTGATCCACCGCGTCCTGCTTCCAGAATTCCGGCTGCCTGATGTCGAGCGTCATCCGTTTGGCTCTCAGGTGAAGAAAGGGGCGGCGGGCCGGGCGCCCGGGGATCACGGCGCCCGGCCCGGCACGATCAGATCGCGTCGGCTGGATCTTTCCCGGCCACCTGCGTGAGACCCTTGGCGAAGCGGCCGGCGTGGGACTTCTCCGCCTTGGCCAGCGTCTCGAACCACTCCGCCAGCTCGGGGTAGCCTTCCTCGCGGGCGGTCTTGGCCATGCCGGGATACATCTGGGTGTACTCGTAGGTCTCGCCCGCCACCGCCGCCTTGAGATTCTTCTCCGTCTTGCCGATGGGCTCGCCGGTGGCAGGGTCCCCGACTTCCTTGATGAAGTCGAGATGCCCGAACGCATGACCCGTCTCCGCGTCGGCGGTGTCCTTGAACAGGCCCGCGATGTCCGGGAACCCTTCGATGTCGGCGACGCGGGCGAAGTAGAGGTAGCGCCGATTCGCCTGCGACTCTCCCGCGAAGGCCTCCTTGAGGTTCTCGTGGCTCTTGCTGCCCTTCAGGCTCTTCCCTGCCATGGTGATTCTCCTCTCGCCCCCACGGTCGCCCGGAGGGCCGGTCAGGATGAACGACGGGATCGCCCGCGCGGGGAGCGATCCGGCCCGCGCCGGGCCGGAGTCGGCCGGCAGGCGGGACAGCGGCCGAAGAACTCGATGCGGTGATGCGTGATGGTGAGCCCGGTGAGCGCGGCCACCCGGGCGGAGACGGCGCGGGTGGACGGATCGCAGAGGGGTCCGTTCACGTCCACGATGCGACCACAGCCGGTACACGTGAAGTGATGGTGCCGCTCGAGGTTCCCATCGAAGCGGGCGTGCGGTCCCGGCAGCTCGTGCACCAGCCCCTCCGCCACCAGCAGGCGCAGGTTGCGGTACACCGTGCCCAGGCTCACCCGCGGCAGGCGCCGCCGCACCATGCGATGCACCGACTCCGCGGTGGGATGGGCCTCGGTGCCGCGCACCACCTCGAGGACGATGCGGCGGGGCCCGGTGAGCCGCAGGCCCCGCGTGCGCAGCGAGCCCGCCGCGCTGGTATCGGGAGCGCGACCGGTGGTCGCCCCCCCGGCGGGGGTGGACTTTTTTCTGGGAATCGTTCTCGGAATCATTTTCGGTTTAGAGATCATCTTCGCTTTAGAGCTCGGGCTCGTTTTAGGAATCATTCTCAATTTGGCCCCACCGTAGCCGGAGGCGCGGACCCTGTCAAGCGCTTCGTGTTGCTCCCCGCGCGCGCCTTCCTGTAGACTGACGACCTCAGGAGGACCTGTTCGAATGCCCCAACCCCGGTGGCTCCGGATCGAGGGAGCCCGGCAGAACAATCTCAAGAACGTGTCCCTCGCCATCCCGCACGATGCGGTGACCGTGGTCACCGGCGTGTCGGGCTCCGGAAAATCTTCGCTCGCCTTCGACACGCTCTTCGCGGAAGGCCAGTGGCGGTACGTCGAGTCCCTGTCCACCTACGCGCGCATGTTCCTCGACCGGGTGGACCGGCCCGACGTGGACCGGATCGAGAACATCCGGCCCGCCATCGCGCTGGAGCAGAAGAACCCCGTGCGGACGGCCCGCTCCACGGTGGGCACGGCCACCGAGCTCTACGACTACCTTCGCCTCCTCTTCGGCCGCATTGGGCGCGTCCACTGCCCGCGCTGCGGAAGCGAGGCGCGGAGCGACGCCGCCGACACGGTGACGGAGGCACTGGTGCGCGAGCACCCCGACGCGCGCGCCCTCGTGTGCTTCCCGCTGCCCGTCCCCGTCGGCGTGGACACGCAGGCGACCTATGCCGCGCTACTCCGCCGCGGCTTCGCGCGGGTCAAGGTCGCCGGGGAGGTCCGCGAGCTGGCCGACGCCGCCGGCCAGCCCGCCGCCCTGCCCGCGCCCGAGCCGGGCAGCCTCTCCTGATCGTGCTGGACCGCGTGACGCTCGGCCGGGAGTCCCGGCGCCGGGTGGCGGAGTCCCTCGATGCCGCGCTGGCCGAAGGCGAGGGCCGGGCCGAGGTGGACGTGCTCGGCCGGGCGGTGATCTCGGTCAGCCGCGAGTACCGGTGCCCCAGCTGCGAGACTCCACTCACCCGGCCGCAGCCGCTCCTCTTCTCGTTCAATCACCCGGTGGGGGCCTGCCCCGAGTGCAAGGGCTTCGGCAATATCCTGCGCTACGACGAGCGCCTGGTGGTGCCCGATCCCACCCGGAGCCTCGCCGACGGGGCGGTGGAGCCCTGGACCCATCCGTCGGGGCGCTGGTACCAGAAGCAGCTCCTCAAGGCGGCCAAGAAGCGCGGGGTGGACCTGAGCCGGCCGTATGCCGAGCTCCCCAGCGCCGACCGCGAGTGGGTGTACGCGGGCGCCGACGGCTATGGCGGGATCCAGGGATTCTTCGAGGAGGTGGAGTCGTACCGCTACAAGCTCCACGTGCGCGTGTTTCTCTCGCGCTACCGCACCCAGTCGCGCTGTCCGCGCTGCGAGGGCACGCGGCTCAAGCCGGAGGCGCTGTCGGTCAAGGTGGGCGGCGCCACCATCGCCGAGCTCTGTGACCGGACCATCGAGGACCTGGCCGCCTTCGTCGAGGACCTCCGCCTCGGCAGCCTCGAGGCGGCGGTGGCGCGCGACGTCCTCCGCCTTCTCCGCGCCAAGCTGTCCTTCCTGCTGCGCGTGGGCCTGGGCTACATCACGCTCGGGCGCCAGACGCGGACGCTCTCCGGGGGCGAGGCCCAGCGCATCAACCTGGCCAATCAGCTCGGCGCCCAGCTGGTGGGAACGCTCTACATCCTGGACGAGCCCTCCATCGGGCTCCACGCCCGCGACACCTCGCGTCTGGCCGAGCTCTGCGGCGAGCTGGCCGCCGCCGGCAACACCGTGGTGGTGGTCGAGCACGACCGCTCGTTCATCCAGGCCGCCGACTACGTGGTGGAGATGGGCCCCGGCTCGGGCGATCGCGGGGGGACCGTCACCTTCGCGGGGAACCAGGCAGAGTTCGCGCGCGACCCGCACTCCCTCACCGCCCGCTACCTCAGCGGTCGCGAGGGTATCCCGCTGCCCATCACCCGGCGCGAGGGCCGGCGGGCCCTCGTGGTGCGCGGCGCCCGGGCCCACAACCTCAAGGACGTCACCCTCCGCATCCCGCTCCACACCCTCACCTGCGTGTCCGGCGTGTCCGGATCCGGCAAGTCCACCCTCGTGCACGAGACGCTCTATCGCGCGGTGGCCCGGCACTTCAAGGCGGACTTCAAGACTCCCGGCGAGCACGACGAGGTGCGTGGGCTGGAGTACCTCAAGGGCGTGCGCCTCATCGATCAGGAGCCCATCGGCCGCACGCCCGGTCCAACCCGGTCACCTATGTGAAGATCTTCGACGAGATCCGGAAGCTCTTCGCGGCGCTGCCACGGGCGCGGACGCTGGGCCTCGGCGCGGGTGCCTTCTCCTTCAACGTGCCGGGCGGCCGTTGCGAGGCCTGCGAGGGCGGCGGGTTCCAGAAGCTCGAGATGTACTTCTTCGAGGACGTCTACGTGTCGTGTCCAGAGTGCGAGGGCCGCCGCTACCGGTCCGAGGTGCTCAAGGTCACCTACAAGGGCAAGGACATCAGCCAGGTCCTGCAGCTCACCGTGGACGAGTCAGTGGACTTCTTCGGAGCCCATACCGTGCTGGCCCGGCGCCTCAAGCTGCTGCAGGACGTGGGCCTGGGCTATCTTCGCCTCGGCCAGCCCGCCACCACCCTCTCCGGCGGCGAGGCGCAGCGGCTGAAGATCGCGGCCGAGCTGGGGACGCGCCAGACCTCGGATCATCTGTACATCCTCGACGAGCCGACCACCGGCCTGCACCTCGACGACGTCAAGAAGCTGCTCGTGGTGCTCAGCCGCTTGGTCGACTCGGGCAACACCGTGATCGTAGTCGAGCATCACCTCGACGTCATCAAGTCCGCGGACTGGGTGGTGGATCTCGGGCCCGAGGGCGGCGGGGCCGGCGGCGCTATCATCGCCGAGGGCACTCCGGAGCAGCTGGCCCAGGTGGACGGCTCCTACACCGGCAAGTTCCTCCGCGAGTTCCTTCCTCGACCCAACGGCAAGGGCGCCGGCGGGCGGATGGGATGAACCCCTACCACATCCTCGAGGCCATCGGTCTCCTCATCCTGGGCCTGCTCTTCTACTCGTACACCTTCGAGTGGTTCGCCGGCACCCGACCCACCCACCGTCTGAGTCGCGCCCTCCTTCACGGCGTGGGCTTCGGCGCGCTCACGGTGGCCATCATGATCGCCCGCATCGAGATCGCGCCCGGCATCTTCATCGACGTCCGCGGGGTACCGGTGGCGCTCATCGGCCTCTTCGAGGGCGGGCCGGCGGCCCTGGTGGCCGCCGGCATCGCTTGCGCGTACCGCCTCGCGCTCGGCGGCGACGGCAAATGGGCGGGAGTCTCGAGCCTCCTCGTCACCGCCGCCGTCGCGGGCCTCGCGCACGTGTGGGTGCGGCGCGACGGCCGGATGCGCCCCCGCCACGTCATCGCCCTCGCCGCCGCCACCTTCGCGGTCACCGGCCTCGCCTTCGCGATGCTCGGCGCCGGGGGCCTGGCCCTCTTCTCCCGGGTGTGGTCGGAGTACGCCGTCGCCTTTGGCGTGGGAATCGGGCTGGTGGCGCGGCTCTTCTACGACGTGGCCGAGCAACACCGGCTGGCCGCCGCCCAGGGACGCTTCCGCGCCGTGCTCGACGAGGCCACCGACGCCATCCGGATCATCGACTGCGACAACCAGCGCATCGTGGACGTCAACCGTGCCGACTGCGTGCTGTCGGGCTGCCCTCGCGAGGAGCTGGTGGGACGCGACCGGCATGAGTTCTGGCCCGACGATCCCGAGGCCCGCCGGACCCAGGAGCGGTCCTTTGCTGAGACGTACGCCACCGGGTTCTTGACGACGAGGAGCTCGCCCTTCCGCAATCAGGGCGGAACCGTCTTCCCGGTGGACACCACGCGCCGGATTGTCGAGTTCCAGGGGCGGCGCTACGAGATCATCGTGTGGCGCGATGCCGCCGCGCGCATCGCCGCGGAAACGGCGGACCACGAGACCTCGGCACTGCGGGCGGCTACCCTCCTCGCCCGGGCCGCCGCCCACGAGATCAACAACCCGCTCGCCGTCGTGCTGGGATATCTGCAGCTCATGGGCGGCCGCGTGGCCCCCGAGACCAAGGAAGCGGGATGGATACGCCAGATGACCGACTCCTGCGTCCGCATCCGGGACGCCGTCGGACGGTTCAACAGCATCACCAAGATCGAGGCGACCACGCCCGTCGGCAGCGTTCCCCCCATGCTCGACACCACCCGCTCCTCCGCGCCGGCGGCGACCGCTCCCCCGCCGCCCGCGCCTCCGCCGCCCCCTTCGCCCGCTCCGTGAGGGCCCCGCTCTACTACGGCTGGGTCGTCGTCGCGGGCGCCTTCCTCGTCCTCTTCCTCGCCTATGGCACGCAGTACGCCTTCGGCGTCTTCTTCGCCGCGCTGCTCGCCGAGTTCCACTGGTCACGCGCCAGTCTCTCGGGCGCTTTTTCGCTCTATGCCTTCGTCTACAGCGTGTTCGGACTGGTGGCGGGACGCCTCACCGATCGCTGGGGACCCCGCGCGGTGATCGGCGGGGGCGGCGTGCTTCTCGGGGCCGGGCTCGCCGGTATGAGCCGCGTGGATGCGCTCTGGCAGCCCTATGTCCTCTACGGCGGCGTGGCCGCATTGGGCATGTCCACCGCCTTCGTTCCCTGCAACGCCACCGTGGTGCGGTGGTTCGTGCGTCGCCGCGGGCTCGCGGTGGGGCTGGCCACCGCGGGCGGCAGTCTCGGCACCTTTGTCTTGCCCCCGGTGGCCCACTGGCTGGTGAGCGGGCTCGGCTGGAGAGGCGCCTACCTCGCCTTCGGGGTGGCGGTCTTCCTCGTGCTCAATGGGGTCGCCTTCCTGATGCGCCGCGATCCGGAATCCCTCGGCCTTTCTCCCGATGGCGCGGCCCGACCTCTCACCGCCGAGGCGGAAGTTGCCGGCTGGCCGGTGCGGGCGGCGATGCGGACCCGCGCCTTCTGGATGCTCTTCTGCATCTTCGGTCTCACCTGGATGTCCGTCTTCGTGCCCCTCGTGCACCTCGTGCCCCTGGCGCGCGATCTCGGCGTGGACTCGCTCCGCGCGGCGACCCTGGTCAGCGCGCTGGGCATCGCCGCGGTGGCGGGGCGGATCGCCATGGGGTGGGTGTCGGACCGCATCGGCCGGCGTCCCGTGCTCGCCGTCGGGCTCGCGCTCCAGTCGGTGTCCTTCGTGGGGCTCGCGCAGGCGACCGGACTGCCCGCGCTGTACGCGGCCGCGCTGACCTTCGGCTTCTCCTATGGAACGATCTCGACGATCTTCCCCGCCATGGTGGCGGACTTCTTCGGCCGCGCCAACGCGGGCAGCCTGGTCGGGCTCCTGTTCGGGATCGCCGCGCCCTCGGCGGCCGTCGGCCCGGTGGCGGCGGGCTGGATCTACGATCGCCACGGCGGTTACGAGCTCGCCTGGTGGCTCAGCGCGGGCATCAACCTGGCGGCGTTGGCCCTGCTCGCGTTCGCGCGCCCGCCCCGGCGGGCGCCGATTGACCGGTCCGCGCGCGCCCGCTAGACTGGGCCGGCCGCCGGCCGCCACGAACCGAAGCCGGCGCCAACGAACTTCTCCAGGGAGGCGCGATGGCCGGGCTCAAGGACAAGTACTGCATCGTCGGCGTCGGTGAAACCGAGTACAGCCGCGAATCCCGCCGGAGCACGCGTGCGATGGCGGTGGAAGCGGTCCGGAAGGCCATGGACGACGCCGGGCTCGCCTCCGCCCAGGTGGACGGGATGATGTCCTACCAGGGCGGCGACTCCACTCCCGCCCCCTGGGTCTCCGGCGACCTCGGCCTGCGGCTGAACTTCTACATGGACGTATTCGGCGGCGGCTCGTCCACCGAGGCGCTCGTCGGACTCGCCATCGGCGCCATCGAGGCGGGGATGTGCAACACGGTGGCGCTGTTTCGCTCGATGAACGGCTATTCCGACTTCCGCATCGGAGGCACCGGGGCGCGCGCGGCCCAGCCGGTGCGCGGCCTGGACCTGGCGCAGGTGCCGTTCGGCATGCGGAGCGCGGGCCAGAACTTCGCGCCCACCTTCATGCGGCACATGTACGAGTACGGCACCACCTCGGAGCAGGTGGCGGCCGTGCGCGTGGCCCACAGCCGGCACGCCTCCCAGAACCCGAAGGCCTTCCTGAAGGACCGGGTGACGGTGGCGGACGTGGTGGGCTCGCGCTGGATCGTGAAGCCGCTGCACCTCCTCGACTGCTGCCTGGAGACGGACAACGCCACCGCCCTCATCGTCACCTCCACCGAGCGCGCGCGCGACCTCAAGCGGAAGCCCGCCCACATCATGGGCGTCGCCGGCCGCGTCAACAAGCCGCGCCTCGACTTCCACTGGGCGCACGGGCCGATCAGCCGCGTGGCCGGCTACTATGCCAAGGAGGTCGTGTTCGGCCAGGCCGGCATCGGGCCCGAGGACGTGGACGTCACCGGCTCCTACGACGCTTTCACCTTCACCACCATGCTCCAGCTCGAGGAGTACGGCTTCTGCAAGAAGGGCGAGGGCGGGGCCTACGTCTCGAGCGGAATCATCGAGCTGGGCGGCAAGCGGCCCAATAACACCTCCGGCGGGCATCTCTGCGAGGGTTACACCCATGGCATGAGCATGGTCATCGAGAACGTGCGCCAGCTGCGGGGCACCGTGGACGACTATTGCCCGGGAGCCGCCGACGGCAAGCACTCGTATGACTACGCGCCGGGCAAGTGCCGGCAGGTCAAAGACGCGCGCATCACCATGAACCTCGGCTGGGCGATGCCCCCGACCGGCTCGGCCCTGATCCTCCACACCTGAGAGCGGAGATCGCCCCATGGCCAACGTGGAATACCGCGGTATGAACCTGGTGATCCCCGAGAACGACTCGGAGTGGCGCGAGCACTTCAAGCTGGCCCGGCAGCGGCGGAAGCTTGTGCTCCGCAAGTGCACGAAGTGCGGGCTCATGCGCTATCCCCCCAGCCACGGCTGTCCCTGGTGCCCCTCGCTCGAGTGGAGCTGGCAGGACGTGTCAGGGGGGCGGCCACATCTACTCCTACGAGGTGGTGCATCACGCCATCCAGCCCGGCTTCAAGGAGTGGACGCCCTACACGGTGGCCCTGGTGGAGCTCGACGAGCAGCGGGGCGCGCCCACGGCCGACGAGGCGCTCCGCATCATCGCCAATGTGGTCACGCGGGAGTTCCGGCCCGAGCCCGAGGCCAATGTCGCCATCGGCAAGCGGGTGCGTGTGGTCTTCCAGGACATCGGGGAGGACTGGGCCCTGCCCCAGGTGAGCCTCACCGACGAGCCGCCGGTGGGCCGCGTCTGGCGCTTCCCCGGGTAGCGGAACTGACCACGCCGGCGGGGGCGGACGCTCTGGTGCCGTCCTACCCCCGCGTCAGCCGGGCCACGATGGCCTCGAACGCCTTGTCCGCCAGGTCGCGCACCTCGTCCCGGGTGAGCGGCTGGATGGGGTGCGGCACCATCACCGTCTCGTAGTCGTCCGCGCCCAGCGCCGAGGCCTGCGCCCGCGCCGCCCGCTGGAACTCCGTCGAGATGACGGTGGCGGTGGGAATCCCGTGGTCCTCGAAAAATACGCCGTCGTGCACACTGCACGTTGTGCAGGACCCTCAGTCGGCGAGGCCCTCGATGAGCACCTCCGTCTCCTCGAGGATCTTCTTGCGCAGGTCCTCCGGCGCCGGGCGCGCGAAGGTGGGCTTCTTGCGGCGATGGATCGCCTTGGGCCGGTGCCGCTCGCGCAGCAGCTCCTCCACGCGGTCCAGCAGGTGGTCGCCCTTGGCCTTGGAGATGTCGAGCAGGGTGATCACCTTCCCGTCGAGGGAGTCGGGCCGGGGCGCGCGGCGCCGCGGCACCGCCACGGAGTCGGTGGGATCCAGGAATTCGTCGCTCATGGCGCCTCCTAGTCGGCGTCGATCTTGCGATGCACCATCCGCGACATCTTGGGAAACGTCCAGCCCGCCACCACCGCCGAGAAGCGGCCGGCGGTGCCGCCCGCCACCACGAACTTGAGGTTGGCCGGCTCACGGAACTTGGCGATCAGCGTCTCCTCGGTGGCGGGGGCGGCGAACTTCGCCAGCACGTGGGCGGGCAGCCCCTCGCCGCCGTCCACGCCCGGGATGAGCGCGCGCACCGGCTTGCGCAGGCGCTCCCACAGGAAGGCGCGCATGCGGCCCCGGTCCCACCCGTCGGCGGCGAGCATGCGCGCGTGCTCGGGCGAGAGCACGATCAGGGTATCGCCGTGGTGGGTGGACTTGTGATGGGAGATCACCGCCAGCGAGTGCGCGAGGGTGACGAGGAGGTCCTCGCCCGTGCGGCTCAGGTGGTCGTAGACGGTCTGCGGCGCCGCGCCGGCGAAGGCGCTGATCACGCTCTCCCCGGGCGCGAAGCCCGCCTCCATCGAGAGCGGCGACCAGGGGCTCTCCTCCTCGTTCTCCGCGATGCAGTAAGTGAAGTAGCCCGGATGCGCGAGGGTGGACATGGTGATGCCGCCGGCGGCGGCCCCGCCCAGATTGCGCACGATGAGGCGGAGCGCCCGCCCGATGGTGGCGTTGGCGCGATGGCCGGGTCCGAAGACGCCCGCTCCCGCGTTGAAGTCGAGCCGCTTGCGCACCGGGCCGTTCACGATGAAGAGCGGCGCCGCGCTGTTGGTGGTGGCGGACACGCCGTGGAGGTCGAAGGCGTCGTCGCACATCGCTTCCACGCCCGCGATCACCACCGGCAGGTATTCGGGCCGGCAGCCCGCCATCACCGCGTTGACCGCGATCTTCTCCACGGTGGCGCGGCCGAAGTTGGGCGGGACGAGGGCGACCAGGCCATCGGCGGGGCGACCCGCGGCGGCCACCGCCGCCGCCACCCGCTCGCGGGTGGGCGGCACCACCGGCAGCCCGTCGGTCACCCCCCGCGCGTCAGCGCCTCGAAGGGGTCATCGGCGGCGGTCCACGTCGCTGACCGCTCACGACCGGCAGGCGCTGGAAATTCGCGTAGTCACCGGCGGCCCGGCTCTTGGTATCGTCGGCGTCGGTGAGGACGGCGATGCCCGCGAGCTTCGGGGACTCGGTCTCCTTGAAGCGCGCGCGGTACTCCTCGGCCACGTTGACACGCTCCTCCACCCACTGCCCCTTCGCGCATGGAGCCGCTGCGGAGCACGCGCGCCTGCGTGAGCCCCGCGCTCGAGGTCAAGGGCGTGCCCACCGGCACCACCGCGCTCCACACGTACTTGAGCGACTTGAGCGACACGGAGGAGTGGGGCCACACCGCGTACACGGACAGCGCGCTGTCGTTGGTCTTGCTGTTGCGCTCGTCCGAGCCCTTGGGATGCTCGCCGAGCCGCCAGGCCCAGGCGAGCACGGATAGGTGGCGTGTCCCACGGCTGCTCGCGCGCTGCCTGGATGCCGATGCCGTCGGAGACCGCCGGCAGGAAACGGCGCCCGCCTTCCTCGCGCACCGTGTACACGCCGCGCCCGGACTCCTTGCGGAGCTTCCAGCCGGCCGGGTACTCGCCGGCGTGGCGCGCGAGAAGTCGTCCAGCACGATGCAGTCGGCGGCGAGCGCGACCCGGGGGAGAGCAGCGAGGAGGACGACGAGGACGAAGCGGGCGCAGGCCTACAGCATGCCTGGCTACCGCCCTCGGCGCCACCACTGATGGACGAGCTGATCCACCACCTGGACGAGCTGCGCCACCGTGCGGCACTCCTTGACGATGTCGCACGAGGGCGAGTAGAGCGGCATCACGCTGTCGCCGATGCCCCAGCCCCACTGGCCCTCGGGATTGAGCCAGATGATGCCCTTCACGCGCTCGCGGATCTGGCGGATGGCCCAGGCCTGGGGATCGTTGTAGTTGTTGCGCGCGTCCCCGAGGATGAGCACCGTCGTCTTCCGGTCCAGCGAGTCCAGCTCCGTGCGGACGAAGCGGTTGAAGGCATAGCCGAAGTCGGAGCGGCAGTGATAGTCCACCGGCGAGCCCTTGAGCGCCCACTCGATGGCCCGGTCCACCGGGTAGGTCTTGAAGGCCTGGCTGACCTCCGCGATCTCGGACACGAAGACGTAGGAGCGCATCCGGGAGAAGCAGTCCTGGAGGCTCCACACGAGCTGGAGCATGAAGCGCGACGCGTTGCGCACGGAGTCCGACACGTCACAGAGGGTGACGAGCTTGGGCTTTTCCCGGTGCCGGCGGCGGTAGCGCACCTCCATGGGGATGCCGCCGTACTGCAGGCTCTTCCTGATGGTCCGCCGCGAGTCGAGCCGCCCCTTCTCCTCCTGGCGCTGGCGCAGGGCGAGGGCGTCCTTGATCTTGCGGGCCAGCCGCGCCACCACCGCCTTCATCTGCGCCACCTCGTCGGGCGAGAGCGCGAACAGCGGCTTGTCGGCGAGGACCTCGCGGGTGAGCTTCTCGCCCTCGCGGAAGGCCCGCCGCTCCAGCTCGCGCTCCACGTGCTGCCGGATCATGCGCCGGAAGGCTTCCAGGCGCAGGTCGAGGTAGTTCCGGATGCGGGCGAGCTGGCCGGGATCGAGACCCTGCGCCTCCAGCATCTGCATGATGCGGGAGAGGTCGCGCTCGATGGCCTCCCAGTCGAACTTGTCGTAGATGCGCCGGGAGAAGTAGCCGATCTGGAGGAAGTACATGAGCCGCTCCAGCCCGGCCCCCTGCCCCTGGCCGCGGATGGCCATCTCCATCTCCGCGCCCTCGCCGCGGAGCATGAGCTCGGTCATGTCGTCCATCTCGAGCCCGTCCTGGGCCATGAGCTTGTCGAGCATCTCGCGCATCTTCGGGTCCTCGGGCCCGAGCGCCTTCTTGAGCCCGGCGCCCAGCGCCTCGAGGTCGAGGAAGTAGAGGTCGAAGATGCGGTCGAAGGTCGGCAGGTCGCGGGCTTCCTTCACCAGGGTGGCGGCCAGCGCGGACTTGAAGGTCTCGCGCGTTTCCACGCCGATCTCGGTGGAGGCGGAGAGCGCGTCCAGCGCCTCGCTGGTGGAGATGCGCAGCTCCGCCCGGCGCAGGTCGCTGATGAACTCGAGGATTCGTTGGTCCATTTAGTCGCCTCTGGCGACCTTGACGGTCGCGGTTTGGCCTCTTCGCCCCTTCGGGCTCATCGGGGCGTCTTCTCCTCGGTGAGCACTCGCGCGCGGGGGCTCATCGGGAGAAGGTGACCCAGGAGGACTTGAAGACGTCCTCGTTGCCGTCGCGGCTGATGGGGTGGAGCCGGCCGTCCTCGAGCCGCAGGAGCCCGTGGAAGGAGCCGCGGCACACGAGGTGGGTCATGCGGAATTTCCAGCCGAGCGAGCCGAGCGGGACTTCCTCGTCCAGCTCCGTCGCACGGGTCACGTCGGGGACGTCGCCCACCAGGTGCAGCACCCGCACCGGCCCCTCCGCGCAGCGCAGGCCGAGCACGACCTTGTAGGACAGGCCCTGGCGGAAGGTCTCCACCGTCATCTCGCCGGGGTGAAGGAGATGCGGCACCGCGTCCGGCATGGTGGCGCGGAAGAAGTCGCGCGGCGTCGGGTGCACGTAGTAGAAGTGCCAGCGCCCGGCCGCGGAGATCCAGAGCTTGGTGTACTCGCCCAGCGCGCCCGAGACGCAGCGGCCCCCCTCGATGAATACCGGCCCCGAGGGCCCCAGCTCGGGGAGCCGGAGGCGGGGCGAGGGAAACCACAGCTCGCGGAACTCGGAGAGACCCGCCCAGTCCATCGCCGTCGCCTACTTGGCCGGCGCCTCGGCGAGCACCTTGTCCAGCGCGCCCCGCACCCGCTCGAGGTCCTTCTCGTGCTTGACGAGCATGGTGAGCGTGGACTCCACCAGCTCGCGGTCCAGCGAATCGGCGTTGAGGATCACCAGCGAGCGCGCCCAGTCGAGACTCTCCGACACCGACGGGGCCTTCCGCAGCTCCAGCCCGCGGATCTTGTTCACCACTCCCACCACCGCCTGGGCCAGGCGCTCCGGCAGCTCGGGCACCTTGAGCCGGATGATGGCGAGCTCCTCGTCCGGCGGCGGGAAGTCGATGAACAGGTGGAGGCACCGGCGCTTGAGGCCGTCCGACAGCTCGCGCGCATTGTTCGAGGTAAGAACCACCAATGGAATGTTCGTGGCCTTGATGGTGCCGAGCTCGGGCACGGAGACCTGGAAATCGGAGAGGACCTCGAGCAAGAAGGCTTCGAACTCGGGCTCCGCCTTGTCGATCTCGTCCACCAGCAGCACCACCGGATCCTCCGACTCGATGGCCTGGAGCAGCGGCCGCGGGGAGAGAAAGCGGTGGGAGAAGAAGGCGTCATCCTGGCCGGAGATCTTCGCCACCGCGTCCGGCAGCGAGGGCGCGTCGGCGATCAGCTCGCCGATCCGATCGCGAAGGAGCTGGGTATAGAGGAGCTGCTTGGCGTACTTCCACTCGTACAGCGCCTTGCCCTCGTCGAGCCCCTCGTAGCACTGGAGACGGATGAGCCGCCGGCCCGCGATGTCGGCCAGCGTCTTGGCCAGCTCCGTCTTCCCGACGCCCGCGGGCCCCTCGACGAGCACCGGCCGGCCCATCTTCGCCGCGAGGTACACGACGGTGCAGATGCGCCGGTTGGCGATGTAGCGGGCGTTCTTGAAGCTCTGCTGGACGTCCTCCACCGATCGGAACATGGCGGCTCCTTGGAATGAATTGGCGTTCATCCTAGCATCACGGACGCGGGTTTGGCGAGCGGCGTGCGCGTGGGACACTGACCTCATGACCGACGAGCGCGCGCGCGGGTATCACCGGATCCAGCTCGGCCTCTCTCTGCTGGCCCTGGCGCTGGGCGTGGCCTATCTCTCCATCCTGCTCGCCACCGGCGCCGGCGCCCGGCTGGCCGCGTGGATCACCGAGTGGACCGCGCGGCCGTGGCTCGCGCTGGCCGCCATGGCGCTGGTGGTCGGCGCGGGCTGGCGGCTCCTCACGCTCCCGCTGACCTGGCTGGCGGCGTTCTGGCTGCCTCGCCGCTTCGGTCTCCTCCACCAGTCCTTCGCGCGCTGGGTGTGGGATGCGGTGAAAGCGGGCGCGATCGGCGGCGCGCTGGCCCTGGCGGGCATCGAGCTGGTCTACGCGCTGCTGCGCTGGACCCCATGGTGGTGGCTCGCCGCCGCGGTGGCATTCCTCCTCGCCGCCATCCTCCTCACTCTGGTCGCGCCGGTCTGGCTGGTCCCGCTCTTCTATCGCCTCGAGCCGCTGGCGGACGGCGAGCTGCGCGAGCGCCTGCTCCGGCTCGGCCGGCGAACCGGCGTGCCCGTGCTGGGGGTGTGGGTGGGCGATCAATCGCGCAAGAGCCGCACCGCGAATGCCGCGGTGACGGGGCTCGGCCGCACGCGCCGAATCATCCTCTTCGACACCCTCGTGCGCGAGTTCACCGCTGACGAGATCGAGGCGGTGCTCGCCCACGAGCTGGCCCACCACGCGCACGCCGACATCTGGCGCGGGCTCGCCGTTCAGGGCGCGGTCACGCTGGCGACCTTCTGGCTGGCTGATCGGCTGCTCGCCGCCGGCGCCGCGAGCCTCGGCCTCGCGGGACCGGCCGACCTCGCCGGCCTTCCCCTGCTCCTCCTGATCGCTGCTGGGTGCCGGCGTGGTGGCGCTGCCACTCACCAATGGATGGTCTCGCCACGTGGAGCGCCAGGCCGACGACTTCGCGGTGCGCGCGCTGGGATCGGCCGGCGCCTTCGTCGCGGCCATGGAGCGACTGGCGCGGCTCAACCTGGCCGAGCGCGATCCGCACCCCCTCAAGGAGTTCCTGTTGTACTCCCACCCGGCCATCAGGCGTCGGGTGGCGCGGGCCCAGGCGCTCACCGCGGGGTCGCACGGCTGACACTGTAACCGGCAGCTTGTTCTGGAGTCGACGTGAGCGGCTCTTGTCGGACAGAAATAGCTAATTGTTTCAAGATGTTGCAACCGCGAATCGCTGGCACCCCTCTTGCTGACCAGTAAGCTCGGAGACCAGAGCGTGGCGACCAACGAGACGACGGTACCCGTGACCAATCCCAGGCCCCCCAGCCCGCCGACCTCTCTCCTGCGGCACCTACAGGTGATTCGCATCGTCTCCGAGGCCGTGAGCCGGTCGCTGGACCTGGAAGAGGTCCTCGACCGCTCGCTCGACGCTCTCACGCAGGTCACGGGACACGAGATCTCGAGCCTGCACCTGGTGTCCCCGGACGGCGAGCAGCTGCTTCTGCGCGGCGATCGCGGCCTGTCGCCCCAACTCAGAGAGGTCAACCTCGTGCTGCCGATGGGCGTAGGACTGATCGGCAGCGTGGCGCAGTCCGGCCAGCCGCGTCGGGTGGACGACGTCACGCGGACCCGCGACCTCCTGCACGCCGCGCGCGAGGCGGTGATCGCGGACGGCATCCGCGCGTTCGTCTGCGTGCCCATTCGCGCCCGCCAGCGTCTGCTGGGCACGCTGTCGCTGGGACGGCAAGCGGGCCATCGCTTCTCCGACGCGGAGGTCTCGCTGCTCGAGTGCGTGTCCGACCAGATCGGCCTCGCGCTGGACAATGCGCGCCTGTACTCGGAGACGCGGCACCAGCTCCAGGAACACGAGAAGTCGCGGGCGGCGGCGGTGCGCGCGGAGCGGATGTCCGCTATCGACGGGCTCGCCGCGGGCGTGGCGCACGAGATCAACAACCCGCTCACCATCATCCTGGGCCAGATCCACGTGATGCTGCAGTGCGACCCGGCCGAGGAGCTACAGACCCAGCTCCGGGTGATCGACGGCGCCGCCAAGCGCGCGGCCAAGATCGTGAAGGACCTGCGCTCCTTCGCCGAGCCCTCGCCCGCCCAGCGCGCCCCCGTCTCGATCCCGGCGCTCATCCGCCAGGTGCTGGATACCAACCAGTCGCGCCTCCGCGCCGACCACGTGGAGTGGGAGACCAACCTCGAGCAGGTGCCCACCATCTGGGCCGACGGCACCCAGCTCGGCCAGGTGCTCCAGAGCCTGATGGACAATGCCCGCTTCGCGATGGCGTCGTCCCACGACGGCGGCCGGCTCACACTCCGGGTCATGCCGGTGCCGGCCGGGGTCCGCATCGAGGTCGCCGACGACGGCCCCGGCATCCTGCCGAATCACCTGCCCCGGATCTTCAATCCGTTCTTCACGACCAAGGGGCCGGACCAGGGGCGCGGGCTGGGGCTCGCCGTGGCCCACGGCATCATCAAGGAGCATGGCGGCCGGCTCTGGGCGGAGAACGGCTCCTCTGGCGGCGCCCTGCTGGTCATCGAGCTGCCGGTGAGCCTCCGCCGCACCGAACGCGTCTCCGACTGACCGGCTCCCGCCCCGACACCGGAATCGCTGTGGTAGGCTGGAGCGCCATGCGGCGCCTCCTTGCTCCCGCGATATTCTGTCTCGCGCTCACCCTCGTGGCCGCCTGCGCGCCGGTGAGCGGCTCGTCGTCCGGCCGGAGCAGCGGCACCTCGGTGCGGTGTATGAACCCGGGCGAATCCGGCGGCGCCGGCGCCGCCGGCTCGTCCGATTCGCCGGACCGGCCGCTCCTCTTCTTCTTCTGCGTCCAGTCTCCCTGATCGGGTGAGGCGGGGGCGGTTGTTGAGCGCGCCCCAGGCGCGTGCTAGGCTCCGCTCTGTTCACCGCTGCCAATCTGGAGCCCCCATCCGGAGGATCCGTATGAACGCCGCGAAGGACACCGTCACCCAGGCCGTCGACGGCATCGCCGACGAGCTCGAAGCGCTTTCCCGCCGAATCCACGATCATCCGGAGCTGGGCTACCAGGAAAAGCAGGCTGCGGGCTGGCTGACCGAATTCCTCGCTGCCAAGGGCTTCAAGGTCGAGTCGGGGGTGGCGGGCGTGGACACCGCCTTCCGCGCGACCATCGAGACGGGCGAGGGACCCACCATCGCCATTCTGTGCGAGTACGACGCACTGCCGGGCATCGGGCACGCCTGCGGCCACAACGTCATCGCCGCTTCGGGCGCCGGCGCAGGGGCGGCGCTGGCGCTCTCGAAGAGCGCCTTGCCCAAGGGCCGGATTCAGGTGATCGGCACGCCGGCGGAGGAAGGCGGCGGCGGGAAGAATCGCCTCATCAAGGGCGGCGTCTTCAAGGACGTGGACTGCGCCATGATGATCCACGGCTTCGACCGCACCATCTTGCACCAGGAGCTGCTCGGCATCGTGCGCGGGACCTTCGAGTTCCAGGGCAAGGCCTCCCACGCCTCCGCCGATCCCTGGGAGGGCGTGAACGCGCTGGACGCCTGCATCGCCACCTTCAACGCGGTGAGCATGATGCGCCAGCAGGTGCGGCCGGACTGCCGCATCCACGGGATCATCACCAACGGGGGCGCCGCCGCCAATATCATCCCGGAATACGCGGCGGCCGTTTTTTACGTGCGCGCCCCGCGCATCGATGTGATGTGGGACCTCTTCAAGCGCGTGGTGGCGTGCGCGGAGGGGGCGGCCAAGGCGACCGGCGCCACCGTGAAGGTGACGCAGGGGACCGACAATGTGTACGAGCCCTTGAAGCGCAACCAGACGCTTCTCGACCTCTTTGCCGCCAACATGGCCACGGTCGGGCTCGCCGAGGGCCCCGCCGTGCTCGACCGGCTCGGCTCCTCCGACGTCGGCAACGTGAGCCAGGTCATCCCCACCATCCAGCCCATGATCGGCATCGCCCCGCTGGGAACGGCCATCCACACGCGCGAGTTCGCCGACGCGGCGGTGAAGCCGCTCGCGCGCGCGGGGCTCCTCGCCGCCGCCAAGACCATGGCGCTCACCACCTTCGATCTCCTCGCCGATCCGGCCCGGGTGCGGGCGGCGAAGGACGAGTTCGCGCGGAGCCGCTAGCCATGGCCGGCGCGAACCCGACGCTCGACGCCGCCAAGAGCAAGGTCGCGGACGCGGTGGACCGGCTGAGCGGCGAGCTGGAAGCGCTGAGCCTCCAGATCCACGGCAATCCGGAGCTCTGCTTCAAGGAAGAGAAGGCCTCGGCGTGGCTCGCCGAGTTTCTCGGCAAGCACGGGGCCCAGGTGGAGCGGGGCGTGGGGGGGCTGCCCACCGCGTTCCGGGCCACCATCCCGGGGCAAGGCGTCGGGCCCACGGTGGCTATTCTCGCCGAGTACGACGCGCTGCCCGGCATCGGGCATGCCTGCGGCCACAACATCATCGCGACCTCCGGCGCGGGGGCCGGCGCGGCGCTCGCCGCCGCGCTCACGATTCTCCCCTTCGCGGGACGCATCCAGGTGATCGGCACGCCCGCCGAGGAGGGCGGCGCGGGCAAGGTGCGCCTCATGGAGGCGGGCGTCTTCAAGGACGTGGACGCGGCCATGATGATTCACGGGCGCCCGGGCACCCAGGTCTGGCGGCCGAGCCTCGGCATCATCAAGGTGAAGGTGGAGTTTCACGGCCGCGCCGCCCATGCCTCCTCCTGGCCCTGGCGGGGGGTCAATGCCCTGAACGCGATGATCCAGCTCTTCGTGTCGCTCGACCAGATGCGCCAGCAGGTGAAGCCGGACGCCCGCATCCACGGCGTCATTACCAAGGGCGGCGACCAGGCCAATATCATCCCCGAGCTCACCGCCGCGGAGTTCTACCTGCGCGCGCCCACGCGCGACTACTGCAAGGAGCTGCTGCGCCGCTTCGAGGCCGCGGCCGAGGGCGCGGGGCTGGCCACCGGCTGCGCCGCCAAGGTGATGCCGGACGACATCATCCACGACCCGCTCAAGCCGAACTTCACCATGGCCGCGCTGTTCAGGCAGAACCTCGAGCGCATCGACTTCCCTGAGGACCCGGACGACGGCGAGGCCGGCTACGGCTCCACCGACTGCGGCAATGTGAGCCAGGCCCTGCCGACCATTCATCCGTATATCCGGATCAGCCCCGACGGGATTCCCGGCCACTCGCGCGAGTTCGCGGAGTGGGCCAAGTCCCCGATCGCGCATACCGGCATGGTGGCGGCGGCCAAGACCCTGGCCATGACCGCGCTGGACCTCCTCGCCCAGCCCGACGAGCTGCGGAAGGCAAAGGCGGAGTTCGCCTCCACCGCCGGATAGAGGGCGGATCGGGCGCGGATCAGCGGCGAAGAGCCTGCGGCTCTAGAACGAGGGGCCCGGGTCAGACGCCCCGGGAAGCCCCGCGCGCGCGTACCAAATGGTGTGATGGGCGAGGAGCCGCCCGTCTCCTCCCGCACACTCCGCAACGCCGTACACCAGGCGGCGGCCCCACTTGAGCACGCGCGCCGTGCAGGTGAAATCCTCCTGCCGCGCCGCGGAGAGAAAGGCCGTCCGCAGGTCCACCGTCACCGACGCATCGTCCACGCCGAGCCGCGTCATGATGGCCAGCCACATGGCGGCGTCCGCGGCGGCCATGAACACGGGCCCGCTCACCACGCCACCCGGCCGCTCGAAGGCCGGCCGGAAGGGCACCTCCAGCGTGCACTCCCCGTCCCCGCAGGCGCGAACCCGGAAGCCATAGCCGGCCTGGAAGGAGGCCGTCGCCAGAACCTGCGCAAGGTCCCCTCGGGAGACGGTCACGACCGCTTCCCCGCCGCCAGGACCTTCCGGATCTGGCCGATATGATCCAGCGTATGAAGGCGGAATGCGAAGACCGCATAGGCCTTCCACGCGATCTCCTCTTCCCAGTGCACGGGCGCCTCGCGGCCGTCCCCCCCGCGGACATTGACCACCGCCACCACCGGCGCGCGCGCAGCCGTGGGGATGTCGCGCGCGCCGTCGAGCACGCGGAGCGCGGCGGCATGCTGGGCGTGGAGCCCGATCCGCAAGGCGTCCCAGGGGCGTGCCAGCGGATCGGGAGACTGGAGGCCGGCGGGGATGGGGGGGCCAGCGGGCCGGCGACCGGCCAGGAGATCCACGAGCTCGCCCACGCTCGGCTCATGGGTGAGGATGAGATGGTCCACCACCTCGTGGATGCTCCACTCGCCCGGCCGCGGCCGGCCGGCGGCCTCCGCCGAGGACAGGGGGACCAGCAATGCCTCCATGGTGTCGAAGGCGCCCGCCACTCTGGCGCGCACCTCGGCCAGCGGCAGGCCGTCGCCCTTGTCGCGCAGATACTCCCGCATCCGCACCTGCTCCATCAGCTCGGTCATCGCTTGCCTCCTCGGCGGAGATACGCCCACAGGACGTCGGTGCAGAGCCGCTCCGCCTCGACCCTCGGCAGGCCTCGGCGGTCGAAGGTGTGCTGCAGCGAGAGCCCATCGAGGAGCCCGAGCACCGCGGCGGCGGCGGCGAGCGGGTCGATCTTGCGGAAGGCGCCGCTGGCCACGCCTCCCGCGATCATGCGGGCGATGAGCCGGCGGCTGCGCGCATAGGTCCGCGCGTTGAGCGTGGCCAGGGCCCGGTCGTGCAGGCTCTCACCCCAGAACTCGATGAACACCGTCCAGAACTCCCGGTCGCGGGCGGCCACCGTCAGGCAGGCCCGTACCAGCGCGCGGAGGCGCCCCCGCGCGTCACGCGCCCCGCGCGCCTCCGCGGCCACGCGGCGGTCGAGATCGGCGGTGACGCGGAGCGCGGCGGCGGCGAGGATAGCCCGCTTGTCCGCGAAGTAGTAGTGGAGAATACCCTGGCTGAGGCCGGCGGCGGCGGCCACGCGCTTCATGGTGAGGCCAGCATAGCCGTCGCGGGCCAGGCACCGGATGGTGGCGCGCACGATCTGCTCGCGCCGGAGTGAGGCCACCCCGACCCTGGGGCTCATACCCCAGGCTCTACGCGATTTTTATAGGTCGGTCAACCGATTAACTATAACAATTCGTGAATCGGGTCACCCCTGGTAGCGGGTGACGTGGGCGGAGACGGCGAGCCAGCGCCCGCCCTGGCGCGCCCACACGTCCGTGTAGCGACCGGCGCCGGACGAGCCGTCCGGCATCCGGTAACTGGTCCGGGCGTGGATGATGGCCACCTCTCCGAGGATCCGAACGAGGACGTCGTGGGCGACGAGATCGGAGATCTTGAGCGGCACCGCCGTCTGCTTCAGGAACGCCGCTCGGTTGACCAGGGACCCGTCGGGATTCGAGCAGTAGAACTCGTCGGCGAGGATCTCCTCGAAGCGCCCCACGTCCGAGTTCTGCACGGACCGGACATAGTCGCGATTGAGCTCCAGCAGGGTGTCGAGATCGGACATACGCATGCCTCCCCGGCCGGGCTAGCCGGCCGCCTTCTTGGCCGCCGCCAGCGCCGACTCGTAGTTCGGCTCTTGGGTGATGTCCTTGACGTACTCCGCGTGCGCCACCTTGCCGTCCTTGCCCACCACGAAGACGGCGCGGGCGCTGAGCCCGGCCAGCGGCCCGTCCTTCACGAGGGTGCCGTAGGCGGGCGCGAAGGACCGCTCGCGGAAGTCGGACAGGGTCTTCACCGCGGTGGCCCCGGCGGCGCCGCACCAGCGCTTCTGGGCGAACGGCAGATCCATGCTGATGGTCCACACTTCCACGCCGCCGGGCAGCTTGCCGGCCTCCATATTGAAGCGACGTGTCTCGGTGTCGCAGGTGGGGGTATCGAGGGACGGCACCGCGCTGAGGATGAGCACCTTGCCCTTGGCGTCCGAGAGCTTCACGGCGCCGAGCGCATTGTCCACGGCGGTGAAGTCGGGCGCGGGCTGGCCGGCCTTGATCTCGGGTCCCATCAGGGTCACGGGGTTTCCGCGAAGCGTCACCGCATTCGGTCTGGCGTCGGGCATCGCTTGGTCTCCTTGGGTGGTGGTTGGCGATCGGCTCAGGGCGCGGCGGACCGGCGCGCCTCGGCGTCGCGCTCGGCGGCGAGCCGGCCGGTTTCCGCGCCGGACACATCCACATGGCGCATCGCGGCCGCCAGCGCGCCATGGCCGGCCTGCTCCGCGATGAGCCGGTGCATGGCCTGGCAGACGCGCCGGTAGGCGGGATGGCCCTGCGGCGCGGTGCGGAGCTCGAGCATGTGCATGGCCTCGCGGGCGTTCATCTCCATGTAGTAGCGCACGCGATAGGCCATGGCCACCGCATAGGGCGCCACCGCGGCCAGCCCCGCGCCCGCGAGATCGGCGTCGAGCGCGGCGCAATCATCCATCACACGCGTCCAGTCGGCGAGAGCGCCCGCCTCCGCGATCTCGTCGCCGGCCAGCCAGCCATGCCGCGTCGAGAGCGGCTGCCACTCCAGCGTGAGCAACCGGTGACGCTGGAGATCGCGGAACGAGCCGTAGTCACCCAGAACGTCGAAGCGGTACGTGGTGCGCTCGAAGGCGCGTCCGGGCTTGTGGCGGCGGTTCTCGCGCGCGCCGGTATAGGCGTCGAGCACTCGCCGGCGCTCATCCGGTCCGAGCTTCCGGGCCAGGGCGAACAACTGGTCATCGGGCAGGTCGGAGACGGCGTAGAGCGCCGCCGCCACCACTTTCACCTCCCCGTCCGGATCCCAGTCGGTCAGCGTGACCTCGGGCCGCGGCTCGGGCTCGATGCCGGTCAGGAGTGACTCCGCCATCGCGCGCGTGGCCGTTGCGCTATCCGCGAGGTACTGCACCCAGACGCCACCGCGGTCCGGCCGCTCGAGGCGCTTGAGGAAGGCCGGGATCACCTTGCGCAGCTCGACGAGCATCAGCTCCGCCTCGTCGCGCACCTCGCGCAGGGCGTGCGCGCGCATGCGGAGGAGGAGCGCCTCATAGCCTTGCGCGGTACCGAATATGCCCACGTTGGAGCGCGTGGCCGCGGGCAGGAGCCCACGCAGGCTGTCCAGCGCCTTGGCCCGTATGGTCATGCGCCACGGGCCCTCGGCCTGGCCGGCCTCGCGCGGCACGCGCGCGGCCCAGAAGGCCTGCATGGGCTCGATCCAGCCCGCATAGGTGTCGAACGCGCGATCGAGGGTCTCGACGAAGCGCCTCCGCAGCGGATGACCGTCGAGCTCGGCAGGGACGTGGTACTTCCAGGCCCCGCCCGGCCGGTCCGTGTACGGCACGTACCGGGTCGACTGCTCGAGATAGGCCATGAGCCGACCCCACTCGAGCACCTTGGTGAGGAGGTTCGAGGCGCCCTCGCAGGCGAGGTGCACGCCGCCCAGCTGGGCGACGGAGTCGTCGCCGTAGTCCGAGAGCACCCGCTCGTACAAGGCGTCGGCGCGCGTGGTGCCCACCGCGGGCGCGCCCGCGGCCCCGCGCGCCCCCTCGCGGAACTCGTCCAAATAGAGCCGCCGCAGGGACTTGGCCGAGCGCGAGTAGCGCGCGAAGAGCGCGCCCTTCACCACTTCCGGGAGATTGACGAGGGCGAAGACGGGCCCGTCGAGATTCGTGAAATGCGGGGTGAGGGCGGCACGCTCCTCGGCGGTGAACGTCTCCACGGCGATCATGGTAGCACGCGGTGCGAGCCGCGGCCGGCGGGGCTCCCTCGACCGACCCCGCCGGCCACAGCGAGAAGATCAGGCGATGGCGACCGAGTTGCCGGGAGATCCCGTGGCGCCCGTGAGGCGCAGCGGATTGAAGGAATAGGCAAACTCGTAGACCCTGTCCTTCACGAGCCCAGCGAGATTCAGGTTCTCGTTGATGTGGATCCCGTTCATGGTGATCCAGATGACGTGGCACTCGAAGGGACGAGCCGCGTTCTCCCCGGGCACCGCTTCCACCGGCCAGGTGTCGGCGCCCACCACCATGACGCCCTTGCTGACGAGCCAGTTGGCCACGGTATTGCTGGGCCCGGGGCAGCCCTTGTTGTATTCGTGATTGTGCGTCTTCCAGAGCTTGCTGTGACCGGTGTGGAACAGCACCACGTCCCCTTCGCCCGGCTCGCGGATCCCCTGCCGTGAGATCGCCTGCTGGACATCGGCCATGGTCACGATGTAGTCGATGGCGAGACGGTCCGTCCCCTTGAGGGTGGCGATGTCGAGCATGATGCCACGCGTGAAGATGGGGCCGAGGTTCTGGATGCCGAGCTTTTGCAGGCCGTAGGCGCCCCCCACCTGGTCCTGGGTGAAACCGTTGTAATAGCGAATGTCGTTGCCCACCTTGGCACCGATATGGCCGAGCCCGTCGAACTGCGAACCCACCTGGCCGATCTCGCCGCTGAACATCTCGTCGTTGTAGTAGAGATTGTGGGTGCCGAAGGGACCGCCCGTCGGGCCGCCCGGGATGGTGAGGGACACGTGCCGGGCCCCGAAGAGCGGGATGCCGACCTCGAGCGCCTGGCTGAGGGAATAGATGCGCCCGGTCTTGATGAGCCGCGCCGCCTCCATGGCCTTGGCAGGCGTCTGCCGGTTATAGGCGCCCTTCTCGTCAGCCGCACCCCACTGGGAGGGCCACCAGTTGCGTCCCATCGGGTTCGCCGGCTGGGCCTGGGCGGAGCTGGTCTGGGCGACCACGGTGCCCGCCGCCACCCCGGCGGCCACGCCGGCCACGAAACCCGTCTTCACGAAGTCCCGTCGCGAGACGTCCTCGTCGGTCTTCACTTCGGCGGTCGGATCCGCCACGACCCCGTGCCCGCACTGCGCGTCATGCTGGTGGAAGAACTGCCGGAGCCATCCGGACTGCATAAGGTGAGCCTCCCTCGTTGGAGATCCGGGGGTGAGCGGCGCTCTCGCCGGGGCCTATCCCCGCCGGAGGTAGGAGTCTTGCCCGGTGAACATGTCCTCGCGCGGCGGCGCGAAGACGTCGATGACCTCGGTGTCCTCGGGGAAATACGCCTCGTGGGGGGTGTTACCGGGAATCACCCCGCAGTCCCCCGCCCGGCAGACACGCTTCTCGCCGTCGAGATCGAACTCCATCCGGCCCGAGATCATCCAGAAGATCTGCTCGTGCGGGTGCTGGTGCCGCGCCGCATGTGCCCCCGCCTTCATCTGCCAGAAGACGACCATGCCCTTGTCGCCCACCAAGATGCGGCGGCTGATCTTGTCGCCGATCTTCTCCTCGGGGAGCTCCTTGAGGTTGGCGTAACCGTGCATCACGGGGATCGCCATGGCGGGGGCCTCCTTTGGGGCCAGCTCGACCTGCCTCGACCCTAGCCAGCCGCCCCCGGCAAGTCAAGCGGCGTTGACCCGCTCCGGGGGCGCATGGGATACTTTCGAGCGTTCCAACCAATGCCTCGGGAGGCGCCATGCCGAACATCACCGTCCAGTGGTTCGCCGGCCGTACCGACCAGCAGAAGCGCGAGATCACCCAGGCCATCACGGAGGCGATGGTGAAGATCGGCAAGACCACCGCCGACCAGGTCCACATCGTCTTCCAGGACGTGGAGAAGTCCAACTGGGGCTATAACGGCAAGCTCGCGAGCGACACGTAGGAGCCGCCATGCTCGACCTCAAGGGGATCACGCCCGCCACCGTCCTGCCGCTGACCGCAGACGCCCAGATCGACGAGCCCGAGCTGCGCAAGTACATCCGCTGGATCGCCGGCCAGGGCATCAAGGCGGTGGCGGTCAACGTGGACACCGGCGAGGGCCCGCACCTCTGGCACGACGAGAAGCTGCGCGTTCTCCGCGTCTACAAGGAAGAGCTGGCGGGCCGGAACATCCCCATCGTGGCCGGGCTCGGGGCCTCCTTCACCGCCCAGGCGGTGAAGTACGCCAAGGAGTATCGCGAGGCGGGGGCCGACGCCTTCCTCGTCTTCCCCATCACCGCCTATCTGGGCCAGCCCCTCGATCCCGAGGTGCCCTACCGCTATCACCGGGCCATCGCCGACGAGGTCGGGCTTCCCATGGTCATCTTCACGCTGCAGCCGGCGCTGGGCGGGGTGGCCTTCGACGACGAGACCCTGCTGCGGCTCATCGAGATTCCCCAGGTGGTGGCCATCAAGGAAGCGCTCTTCGACGCCAAGCGCTTCCGCGAGATCGTGGACGTGGTGCGGCGCGCCCCGCGGCGCATCACCGTGCTCACCGGCAATGACAATTTCATCTGGGAGTCCTATCTCCTCGGCGCCGAGGGCGCGCTGCTGGGCGCCTGCGCGGTCACCACGCGCACCCACGTGGAGGTGCACGCGGCGGCCATGCGCGGCGACTGGGCCACCGCGCGCGAGAAGGGCGACCGCGTCCAGAAGCTGGTGGACGTGGTCTTCGCGGCGCCGGTGCGTGACTATCGCGCGCGCTCCAAGGAGGCGCTGGTCATGCAGGGCGTGATCCGGCACGCGCACATGCGCCCGCCGCTCCTGCCCATCAGCGCCGACGATCGCGCGCGGCTCAAGCGCGCGCTCGAGGAGGCCGGGGAGCTTTAGCCGGAGCCGCCCCACCCTTTGAGCGCGGGCATCGACTACTCGCCCTGGACGGAGCTCCTCGCCGCCATCGTCACGCCGGACGGCAAGGTGGACTACGAGGTGCTCACCCCCCGGCGGGACCTCCTCACCCGATTCGTCGCCTCCCTGGAGGCGGTCAGCCCCGATAGCGCGCCCGACCGCTTCCCCACCGACGAGGACGCGCTGGCCTACTGGATCAACGCCTACAACGCCTTCGTGCTGCACGCCGTGATCGAGGAGTATCCGATCCGCTCCGTCTGGAAAGCCAAGGACGGACAGTTCTTCGAGCGGCTCCGGCACGTGGCGGGCGGGCGGGCGGTGAGCCTCAACGACATCGAGCACCGCATCCTGCGCGGGCGCTTCCGCGAGCCGCGCATCCACTTCGCCATCAACTGCGCCTCCAACGGCTGCCCGCCCATGCGCCCGCGGGCCTACGAGTCCGCCGGACTGCGGGAGACGCTGGAGGCCGCCACCCGCCAGTTCCTTGCCAGCGAGTGGAACTGCCGGGTGGACGCCGCCGAGGCCAAGATCTACGTCTCGCGCATCTTCCGGATGTACGCGGAGGACTTCGCGGGCGACGCCGACTCCACGGTGGAGTACCGCCGGGGCGTCCTTCGCTTCGTGGCCGAGCACACCGGACTCCCGCTGCCCACACTCGAGACCTTCGAGCTCGTCTACAACACCTACGACTGGGGGCTCAACGACTCGCACCGTGACCCGCGCCTTCGCCCCATCACCTTCCACGAGAGCGTGGAAGCCTTCCACGAGGCCGACCCGGGGCTGCGCGAGCTGTATCTCTACGATGGTAACTTCTGCAACCGCGACTGCTCCTGGTGCACGGTGTTCGGCTCGCCCAAGGGCTGGCACGTGGACTATGCCGCGCCGTTGCTCGACGCCGTGCTCACCCACGTGGCGGCCGATGGGAACATCAAGTTCTACGGCGGAGAGCCCACGCTGCACGCCGACGGACTCATCGAGGCCATGCGCTATCTTCGCGCGCGGGGCTTCCGCGGTCTCTTCTCCATCTTCTCCAATGGCGTGAAGGCCCGCACCCTACTCCGGCTGCTGGAGTCGGATCCGCGGACGGAAGCGGTGCTGAACTACTCGATCTACCTCGGGCGCGACGCCGAGCCCCTGCCCGAGGCTTCCCGGGCCGCGCTGGAGGAGTGGGCGCGCGCGCATCCCATGCGGATGTTCTCCGGCTACAAGGTGCTGTACCGAGTGGGAGCCGGAGTGAATCAGGCGTTCGATCGCGACCGCGAAAGCGACTACCACGCGCTCTCGGGCTGCGTGCTCTGCTTCCCGGTGCTCAAGTCCACCGGCGAGTTCCACGCCTGCCCTTTCGCGATCGAGAGCAATGCTCCGCACTACCGGCTGGGAACGCTGGAAACCCCGCCCGCGGAGGTCTACGCGAACTACCGGCGCTTCCGGGTCTGGGCCACGTCCGTGCTCGATCCCGCCGCGCGCGCGCGGGGGATCACGAGCTGCGAGATGTGCCAGCGCCACGTGGCGGAGCTGCCTACGTATTGATGCTCAGTGGGCCCAAGTTCGTGGAGGTCTCGGACCTGGTGCGGGTGTTCCCCACCCCCGAGGGGCCGGTGCGGGCGCTGGACGGCGTGTCCTTCGACGTGCGCCGGGGCGAGTTCCTTTCCATCGTGGGCCCGTCCGGCTGCGGCAAGAGCACCCTGGCCATGCTCATCGCGGGCCTCCTGCGCCCCACCTCGGGCGTCATCGCGGTGGACGGCCGTGCGGTGGACCGGCCCCAGACCGATCTCGGCATCGTGTTCCAGAACGCGGTGCTCCTGGCCTGGCGCACCGCTCTCGACAATGTCCTCCTTCAGCTCGAGATGCGCGGGATCGACCCGCGGACCTACCGGGATCGGGCGCTCGAGCTGCTGCGCAGCGTGGGGCTCGAAGGCTTCGAGCGCCGGCTCCCCCATGAGCTGTCGGGCGGCATGCGTCAGCGCGTGGCCATCTGCCGGGCCCTCATCCACGAACCGCCGCTGCTGCTCATGGACGAGCCATTCGGTGCGCTGGATGCGCTCACCCGCGACCAGATGACGCTCGACATCCAGGGTATCTGCGCGCGCGGCGGCAAGACGGTGCTCTTCATCACCCACTCCATCACCGAGGCGGTATTCCTGTCCGATCGCGTGATCGTGATGACCCCGCGCCCGGGCCGCATCGACAGCGTGGTAGAGGTGGAGCTGCCCCGCCCGCGGCGGCTGGCCGTGCGCGAGCACCCGGCGTTCGCGGGTTACGCGCGCGGGATCCGCGATCGATTCATGGCCCAGGGCGTGCTTCACGACATCGAGGAAGCCCCCCCGTCATGACCTGGCGCGAGTGGAGCCCGCCGGTGCTGACTCTGGTGGCGATGGTGGTGGTATGGGAGCTCGCGGTGGATCTCTTCCGCGTGCCCGAGTACATCCTGCCCACCCCGCGGGCCATCGCCGCCGCCATGGTCAAGGAATGGCAGTATCTCGCGCTGCACACCTGGATCACCGTCCAGGAAGTGCTGCTCGGCTTCGCAATGGCGGTGGCGGTGGGCATCCCCATCGCCATGGCCATCGTGTACTCCCCCCTGATCGAGCGCGCGATCTACCCGCTCCTGGTCGGCTCGCAGTCGGTGCCCAAGATCGCCATCGCCCCCCTCCTGATCTTCTGGGCGGGGCTCGGCCTCTTCCCCAAGGTGCTGGTGGCCTTTCTCATCTCGTTCTTTCCCATCATCATCGACACCGTGGTGGGCCTCCGGTCGGTGGAGCCCGAGATGCTCCACCTCGCCCGCTCCATGGGGGCGGGGGCCGGGCGCACCTTCCTCAAGATCCGCTTCCCGTCCGCCTTGCCGAACATCTTCGCCGGGCTCAAGGTGGCGGTGACGCTCTCGGTGGTGGGAGCCATCGTGGGCGAGTTCATCCAGGCCGACCGGGGGCTCGGCTATGCCTTGCTCCAGGCCAATGCAGTGATGGACACGCGGCTGGGCTTCGCCGCCATCACCGTGCTCTCGGCGGTCGGCATCGCCATGTTCGTGGCCGTGGATATGATCGAGCGGCGGCTCATTCCCTGGCACGCGTCCCATCGCTCCGAGCTGGCCGCCGGCACTCTCTAACGCAGCCGTCCCAAGGAGGACACCCCACATGTCCCGACGTCCCGTGCTCATCGCCATCCTCGCCGCCCTCGCGGCGCTCGCCGTGACCGCCCTGCCCGCGCCGGCCCAGGCCCCGCGCGACAAGGCCACGCTCAAGCTGAATTTCTACGCCTACGGCGAGCACGCCGCCTTCGCCTACGGGGTCGAGAAAGGGATCTACGCGGAAGAGGGGATCGAGCTCGCCATCGTCGAGGGCGGCGGCTCGGGCAAGGTGGTGCAGGAGATCGGCATCGGGAGCGAGCGCTTCGGGTACGCCGACGCCACCACCATGGCCAATCTCGTGTCCAAGGGTCTTCCCGTCAAGATGATCGCCAACTACGTGCAGACCAGCCCGATGTCCATCATCTTCTTCGCCGAGTCGGGCATCAAGTCGCCCAAGGACCTCGAGGGCAAGAAGGTCTCCTTCACCGCGGGCGACTCGTTGCACCAGAATTTCCCTGCCCTCATCAAGCTCAACCGGGTGGACAAGTCCAAGATCCAGGAGGTGCTGCTCGCCCCCGCCGCCAAGCAGACAGCGGTGATGACGGGCACGGTGGACGCCATGGGCGGCTACTACACCACCCAGGCCGGGCTCATCGAGTCCGAGACCAAGAAGAAGGTGGGCTATCTTCGCTACACGGATTTCGGGGTGGGCGCGATGACCCAGGGGCTCTTCGTGCACACCAAGCATCTCGGCGAGAAGTCGCTGAATTGCCGCATGGTGCGGGCCACCGGCCGCGCCTGGCAGGCGGCCATAAAGGACCCCGACGGCGCGGTGGCGGCGCTGCACAAGCTCTTCCCCAAGACCAACAAGGGCCTCACCGACCTGACCAAGAAGCAGTGGCTGGACTCGGCCGATCTCCTCTACACGAAAACCTCACAGGGCAAGACCCCCGGCCTCATGATGAAGGAGGACTGGGACATCCTGCTGGGTCTGGCCAAGGAGTACGGCGGGCTCGAGCCGGTGAAGGCCCACGCGGATTACTACACGAACGAATTTTTCGACTGCAAGTAAGGGACCCCATGGCCCAGCTCAAGTTCGGCTTCATCCCCATCGAGGGAGGCCACTACTACAAGGAGGCCCTCGAGGAAGTCGTCCGCGCCGAAGATCTCGGCTTCCACTCGGTGTGGATGGAAGAGCATCACTCCGTGGTGGACCACTACTGGCCGTCGCCCCTGCCGGTGCTGGCGGGCTTCGCCACCCGCACCAGCAAGATGGTGCTGGGCACCGACATCCTGGTGGCGCCCTTCTATCATCCCGTCCGGCTGGCGGAGGACTGCGCGCTGCTGGACATCATGTCGAACGGACGCTTCGTCCTCGGCATCGCCATCGGCTACAAGCCGGACGAGTTCGCGCTGTACGGCGCCGAGCTGGAAAAGCGCGGCGCCCGCTTCGAGGAGCAGATGGCCATCGTCAAGGGCCTCTGGACCAAGGATCGGATCACCCACAAGGGCACCTACTATCAGCTCGAGGGGAGCCTCGAGCCGAAGCCCTTTACCCGGGGCGGGCCGCCGGTGTGGATAGGCGGCTGGGGCGACATCACGCTCCGCCGAGCCGCCACCATGGCCGACAATTGGATTCCCGGCCCCACCGGCGAGCTCCCACGCCTCCTCAAGGGTAAAGCGCAGTTCCTGGCCAATCGCAAGGCGGCGGGCATCACCGCGCCGGTGGCGGAGTGGCCGCTCACGCGCGACGTCATCGTCGCCGACACCGAGAAGCAGGCCCGCGAGCTCGCCGAGAAGCACATCATGGTGTCGTACCGGAAGGAGTACGCGGGCGGCTGGCGCCATCCCTTCATCGACGCCTCCATCGCCGTCGACCTCGACAAGGTCAAGAAGGATCGCTTCCTGATCGGCAGTCCCGACCAGGTCATTCGCGACCTCAAGCCGTTCGTGGAGCAGTACGGCATGAACCACCTGATCTGTCGGCTCTTCTTCCCCGGGATGCCCCACACGCATATCATGCGCGAGCTGGAGCTCCTGGCGAAGGAGGTCATGCCGGCCTTCAAGTGACCGGCGGCCTGCCGCTGGCGCTCAAGGCCGCCTCCTTCCACGTGCGGAGCCTGCGCACGCGCCTGCCGTTCCGCTACGGCATCGTCACCCTCACGCACTTCCCGCTCCTGCATCTCGCCATCGAGGTGGAGACGGCGGACGGCCGGCGCGGCCGGGGCTTCGCCGCCGACAACCTGCCCCCCAAATGGTTCGACAAGGATCCGCGGAAAACCTTCCGCGACAATGTCGAGGACGAGCTGGCGTCCATCCGAGCCGCCGAGACCGCCTTTCTCGATGCCGCGCGCGCGCCGCGCCCGATCTTCGACGTCTGGCAGGAGGCCTACCGCGCCTCCCGGGCGCAATGCCGCGCGCTCGGCCTCAACGGGCTCACCGCGTCCTTCGGGTCCTCCTTCTTCGAGCGGGCCCTCGCGGACGCGGCCGGACGCCTGGCCGGCCTCGACCTGGTGGGCATGCTCCGCGCGAATACACTCGGGTTGCGCCCGGACGCGGTGCATCCGGGGCTCACCCTCGAGCACGTCCAGGCGTGGGCAGGCGCGTCGCCGCCCGCGCACCTCGCCGTTCGCCACACCGTCGGCCTCCTCGATCCCATCGTCGCCGCCGACGTGCCCGCCGACGGCTGGCGGCGCGACGGCCTGCCCCAGACGCTCGAGGAGTGCATCCTTCAGTACGGCCTCACCCACTTCAAGCTGAAGGTGGGCGGCTCGCTCGACGCGGACCTCGATCGCCTGGGCGCCATCGCGGCCACGCTGGATCGTCTCGTCGCCGGGCCGTACGTGGTCACTCTCGACGGGAACGAGCAGTACAAGTCCATGGGCGACTTCGCGCGCCTGGTTGACGCCATGGAGCGCACGCGCGCGCTGGCCCGACTCGTCGCCGCCCTCGCCTTCATCGAGCAGCCGCTCGACCGCGCCATCGCCCTCGATCCGATCGCCACCGAGGGACTGGAGGAGCGGGTTCGGCGCATCCCCATGCTCATCGACGAGAGCGACGCCGAGCTGGACTCCTTCACGACCGCGATGAGACTCGGCTACCGCGGCGTGTCCACCAAGAACTGCAAGGGCATCGTGAAGTCCATCCTCAACCGATCGCTGGTGGAGCGGGAGAACCGCCATCGCGCGCCCGCGGCGCGGCTCTTCATGAGCGCGGAAGACCTCACCAATGTCCCGGTGGTGCCGCTGCAGCAAGACCTTGCCACCGTGCGCGCGCTGGGCATCGGCCACGTGGAGCGGAACGGGCATCACTACGTGCGCGGCCTCGCTCACTGCTCGGCCGCCGAGCGCGCCCAGGCCACCCAGCTCCACGCCGACCTCTACGAGGGCGATGCGCACGAGGCAAGGCTCCGGATCGACGGCGGGAGGCTCCGCGTGGGCTCCCTCGCCGCGGCCGGCTACGGCGTGGCCTTCGAGCCAGACCTGGGCTCAATGACGCCGCTCGAGCGCTGGAGCCCGGGGGAAGTGGAGGATCGCGCGTGATCGCCTATCGGGCGAACCGCTCGTTCGCGTGGAATGCGGCGCATCCGCCCAAGCTGCCGGCGCGCCCGCGCAAGCGGTTCGCCATCCCGCCGGTGCCGCTGTTCGGCCGGCGCGTGGTGAGCCCCATCGGCATAGCCGCCGGTCCCCTGCCCAACTCCAAGTGGATCGAGGCCTATGCGCGCCTCGGCTACGGCATCTTCACCTACAAGACCGTCCGCAGCGCGGCCCGGCTCGCCTACCCGACGCCGAATCTCATCTTCTGCCGGCTCGGCGATCCGGCGGTGGCGGAGCCGAAAGCGCCGCGCAAGGTCGATCCCGCCACCGTCACCTGGGCCACCTCGTTCGGGTTGCCCTCGGCGGCGCCGGACGTGTGGCGCGCCGACGTGAAGCGCGCGCGCGCCCGGCTCGCCGCCGATCAGCTCCTCCTCGTGAGCGTGGCGGGTACGCCCCAGCCGGGCGGGGACGGCGAGCAGCTCGCGCAGGACTACGCCACCTGCGCGCGCTGGGCGGCGGAAGCAGGCGCGGACGTGGTGGAGGTGCATCTGTCCTGCCCCAACGCCACAACGGAGCATGCCCACATGGTCTACGAGGACAAGGAGCTGTCGGGTCTCGTCATCGAGCGTGTGCGCCGCGCGACGGGCGGCCTGCCGCTGGTGGCGAAGCTGGGCGCCCTGACCGGCCCCCGCGCGCTCCATGAGCTGGCCACGCGCCTGGCCCCCTGGCTGGACGGCTTCGTCCTCGTCAATGGGCTGCAGCGGAAAGTCATCAAACCCGCGGGGAACCCCGCCTTTCCGGGCTCGGGCCGGGACCTGGCCGGCGTGGTGGGGGCCGGCGTCTACGACACCTGCCGCATCCAGGTGGAAGAGCTGCTCGCCTGGCGCAAGGCCGGCGCCTGGGACCGCGTGATTCTCGCGGTGGGCGGCCTCACCACCGCGATGCGCGCCCGCGCCGCGCTCGACGCGGGCGCCAATGCCGCGCTGGTCGCCACCGCCGCGCTGGCCGACCCGCTCTTCGCCGCGCGCTTTCCCGCGAAGCGATAGGGTCGCGGGGACGGCATCTTTACGATAGGCTCGGTGCTCGTGCGTACCCTGACCGTCGCGACCATGCTCGTTCTCGCCCTGGGCACCGGCTCCCAGGCGGGGTCTGCGTTCGCGGAGACCCCCGGAACCTGGCAAGAGCTGCCGAACACCCGGATGACCGAGTCGCGGGTCGTGTGCGGGAACAAAGACGCGCCGGCGGCTCCGCCGGGCTGTCTACCCCGAACGGTCCCGCACGGGGGCAACAATATCCTCGCGGCCAGCATCGGGGCCTGGGTGAGCGGTGACCTCGATACCCAGCGTGGCGAGCTGCGTGATCCCTCGAGGCGGCGGACATGCGGACTGGCCGGGCAATCAGGTGCTGGCGTTCCGGCCCCCGGACGGGAACAAGCCGGCCGAATGGCGCCTCCGGCGGGACATGTCGATGGCGTTCCCTCCCATGCCGAAAGGGCCCTTCGCCTCGACGTATTCCGACGAGACCCCCGCCTCGGTCCATTCGTATGATTGCGTGGCCTATCTGCCGAGCGTCGATCGGATCTGGAGCGCGGGGGGCATCTACTGGTCTCCGGCCGGGAACTCCGACCGCGCAACCTTCTGGTGGAATCCCAGTGACGCGTCATGGGTACGAAAGGTCGACCGCCCGGGAGGCTATGGCTGCGCGAGCGTGTGGGATCCTCGCGGGGAGCGCGTGCTGATCCGGCTGTCGGGCGAGTTCGTCGCCTACGCCCCGAAGTTCGACGCCTACACGAAACTGTTCGGGCAGCAGGGCGGCACCATGTCCGCGAGCTCCTCCCTCGCCCTGGATCCCGCCGGACGCAAGATCTATCGGCTCGCTTCGCCCGCGAAGACACCCAATATCCGGATGATCGACCTGGAGGCGTTGGACGCGAAGGAGCAGACCCTGGCCACCGAGGGCGGCGTCGGCATCGAGAGCCTCGCCGGCGTCGGGCTTCGAATTCATGCGGGGCGCGTGATCGGCATGGGCAAGACGGAAGACGGCAAGCACGGCGCCCTCCACATCCTCGATCCCGCCAATTGCGGGCGCACCACCCAGCCCAAGTGCCGCTGGGAGCGCCACGGGCATCCTGACGACGTGCATCCGCCGCCGCCGGTGGCACAGGGGGTCTGGAAGCGCTTCTTCGAGTGGGGCGGGCGCTTCTACTACGTGAACCACGGCAACCAGAACGTCTGGGTGTTCACCCCCGCGCGCTGAGCCCCTGCCGCGGCACGAGGGGCGGGATGCGATCCGCCCACGGGTGCGCCGCCTCGAACGTCGCCGCCGCGCGCTGGACCGCGGCCTCGCCCCCGCGTTTCCCCACGATCTGGAGCCCCACCGGTAAGCCGTCTCGCGTGAACCCGGCGGGAATCGAGATAGCCGGCAACCCCAGCACGGAGAAGGCATAGGTCGGGAAGGACCGCTGCAGCATCTTCCCCACCGGCCGGCCGTCCACCACCTGCGGGTGCGGCTGCTCGAGGGGGAAAGGCGGCGTGGCCGAAGTCGGCGTGATCCAGAGATCGCGATCGGCGAGGAATTCCCGCACGCGGTTCCAGAGCGCGGTGCGGAGCAGCTCGCCGCGCGCGATGTCGGCCGAGGTCAGTGCCAGCCCCTGCTCGGTGTTCTCCACCAGCCCCGCCTGCAGCACCTCGCGATGCCGCGGCAGCTTCTCGGCATGGCGCGCCACCATGAGCAAGCCGCGCGTGAGCCGCACGATCTCCGGCACCTCGGCCATGTCGGGGCAGGCCGCCTCCATGCGCGCTCCGGCCCTGAGGAAGACGCCCACGGCCGCCTCGAATACCTCGCGCACCTCTCGATCCACCGCCACCAGCCCGCCGAGATCGGGCGTCCACGCGATGCGCCAGCTCTTCACCGAGGGGCTCTTGACGGCGCGGAGGAAGTCCCGCGTGTCCACCGCATAGGAGATGGGCGAGCGCTCATCGGGCCCTGCCATCACCGATAGCATCAGCGCGGCATCGGCGACGGTGCGCGCCATGGGGCCTTCCACCGAGTAGGTGTCCCACGCCAGCACCGATGGATAACGCGGGATGAGCCCGGGCGTGGTGCGAAAGCCGACCACGCCGCAGTGAGAGGCCGGCCCCCGCAGCGAGCCGCCGAGATCCGTCCCCTCCGCGATCGGACACATGCCGGTGGCCAGCGCCGCCGCGGAGCCGCCGCTGGACCCGCCCGCGGTGCGCGCGAGGTTCCACGGATTGCGCGTGGCCCCGAAGACGGCGTTCACCGTGTTCGGCCCGAAGGCGAACTCCGGCGTATTCGTCTTGCCGAGCACGATGGCCCCCGCCGCCCGCAGACGCTCCACCACGAGCGCGTCCGCCTCGCGGCATATGGTCCTTGAACAAGGTCGAGCCGTAGGTCGTGAGGATGCCCTTGGTCTGGGTCACGTCCTTGATGCCCACCGGCACGCCGAAGAGCGGCGGCAGGGCCTTGCCCCGGCGGAGTCCGGCGGTGGTTCGGCGCGCCTCCCGCAGCGCGGCGTCCCGCGCCAGCGTGACGAAGGCGTTCACTTGTGGATTCACGGCGTCGATGCGGGCCAGCACCGCCAGCATGACTTCCAGCGGCGACACCGTGCGGGCGCGGTAGAGGCGCGCGAGCTCGACGGCGGGCGTGAAGGCGAGATCGCGATCAGTCGTGGGCATCGAAACTCCTCAGCTCAGCCCGACCGGCCGGCGCGCCGGATCATGTTTCCGCTCGCCTCGTCGGCGGCGGCGGCTCGCCAAACGTGGTGAGCGTCTCGTAAATCTCCAGCGCCAGCCGCCCGAAGATGGGCTCGGCGCGCTGAGCCATGGTGCGGGGGCGCGGGAGCGGCACGTCCACCACCCGGGCCACCCGGCCCGGCCGAGGCGTCATCACCACCACGCGGTCGGCGAGGAATACCGCCTCCGAGATGGAGTGGGTGACGAAGACAATGGTCTTTCGCTGCGCCGCCGGGCCCGCCGTCTCGCCCCAGACGCGCAGCAGCTCGAGGTTCATCTCGTCGCGGGTCATGGCGTCCAGCGCGCCGAACGGCTCGTCCATCAGGAGAATCGGTGGATCCAAGATCAACGCGCGACACAGCGAAGCCCGTTGCTGCATGCCGCCCGAGAGCTCGGCCGGGTACTTCTCGGCGAAGTCGGCGAGGCCCGTCGTCCGCAGCAGGTCCAGGGCCCGCGCGCGGTAGTCGGCGCGCCGGCGACCGGCGAGGTCCACCGGCAGCAGCACATTGTCGAGCAAGCGCCGCCACCGGAGCAGCACGGGCGCCTGGAAGACCATGCCGACCGCGGGGAGCGGCGCGACGACCTCGCGGCCCTCCACGCGGGCGCGGCCCACGGTGGGGGGCCGGAGTCCCGCGACGACCCGGAGAAGGGTGGATTTCCCGCAGCCCGACGGGCCGACGAGGGCGACGAGCTCGCCGCGGCCCACGCCGAAGGAGATCCCGCTCAGCGCCTCGACGGGGCCGCTCGCCGAGGCATAGGTCATGCCGACGCCGTCAAGCTCGATCAGCATGACGCGGGACGCGCGCCTGTCTCAGGCATCCGCCCCTAGCGCATGCTCTTGGGCGGCTCGATCTTGGTCAGGAAGGAGTTGGTGAACACCTCGTCGCAGCCCACCTTGCGCGGCATGTCCATGTAGGTATTGATCAGCTCCACCGTGCGGCACATCTTGGCGCGATCCATCCAGCCAATCCCGTTCTGCGCATAGCGGTCGGTCTTCATCAGCTCGAGGCCCAGCATCATATTGGGCTCGATGAGGGCGAGGTCGATCTCGGGCACGCGCTTCTGGAAGATCGCCAGCGCGGCCTTGGGATTCTCCATCACGTCGCGCCAGCCCCGGTAGGACGCCTCCAGGAAGTCCTTCAGCACCTTGGGCCGCTCGTTCATGGTCTTCTCGCTGGCCATGATGGACATGGAGTAGGTGTCGAACCCGTATTGGAACCACGGCATGCGGACGAGGTTCTCCTTGCCGACCGCCTTTTCCCAGAAGGGCTGGCCGGTGGTGTAGTCGGGCACCGCGTCCGCGCGCTTCTCGGACAGCGCCACGAACTTGGCGGCGGGCTCGATGTTCACCCAGTTCACCTTCTTCTCGTCGATGCCGTTGATGCGCGCGAAAGCCGGGAAGAGCTGGCGTTGCCCGTCGCCCGGCGGCGCCGCGAGGGTCTTGCCCTCGAGATCCTTGGGCTTGACGATGCCGGTGTCCTTGCGCGTCCAGATATTCAGCGGTGTGAGATCGAACACCGCGCCCACCACCTTGACCTTGGCGCCCTTGGCCACCAGCGGGATCACCACCGCGGCGTCGGCCAGCCCGATGTCGGCGCGCCCGGTGTCCACCTTGGCGATGGAGTCGCCCGAGCCCTTGGAGTTCTGGAGCTCGACGTCGAGGCCCTTCTCCTTGTAGTACCCCTTCTCCAGCGCCACCCAGTAGGCAGCATGGTCGCCGACGGCGAACCAGTTCAGCGCGAACACCACCTTCTGGGGCGCCTGGGCGAAGACGGGCGCGACGAACGCGAGGGCCAGCACCGCGGCGAGCACGAGTCGAAGCATGGGTTTCTCCTTGTTCACGATGCGGCGCCGGTCTCCGCCCAGGGGGCGAGCCAGCGCGCGGCAAGGCCGACGGCGCCGTAAAGGACGAGGCCGACGACGGAGATCCAGACGAGGGCGGCGAAGGCCACCGGCGTATTGAGGTTGGTCTGGGTGACGACGATCACGCTGCCCAGGCCCGCCTGCGAGGCGACGAACTCGCCCACGATGGCGCCCACCACCGCGGCGGTGGCGGTGATCTTGAGCGCGCTGAGGATATAGGGAAAGCGCGTTGGGGATGCGGATGGTGGCGAACACCTTCCACTTGGGCGCCCCGAAGACGCGCCCCAGGTCGAGCATGTCCGACTCCACCTGGGTGAGCCCCACCGCGGTATTGATCACCACCGGGAAGAAGCCGATGAGGGCGCCGATGAGCATGTTGGGGAAGATGCCGTAGCCGAGCCAGAGCAGGAAGAGCGGCGCCACCGCCACCTTGGGCAAGGTGTTGACGAAGACGAGGAAGGGCACCAGCGCGCGGGCCACGGTGGGCGACCACGCGATGGCGGTGCCGAGCAGCACGCCCACCGCGCCGGCGAGGAGAAAGGCGCCCACGATCTCCACGCTGGTGATCCAGATGTGATGCGCCCACGGGATGCGGAAGTCCACGGTGGCGCGCAGCACCGCCCACGGCCCCGGCAGGAGATACTCGCGGATCTTGAAGGCGGACACCGCGAGCTGCCACGCCGCGAGCAGCGACGCGAACAGGACCAGCGACGGCAGGTAGCGGCGGAGCGCGGTGGATCGCATGCGCAGGATGGGAGGATTGTCCGGCCGCCCCGCCGGGCCTGTCAATGCCCGTTTGTGATACGCTCCGGCCGATGCGCTGGCTCATCGTCCTGCCCTTCGAGCGGGCCGAGCACATGGGGATGGACCTCCGCGACGAGCTCCGCGGCCTGGGCCACGAGGTTCGGACCTTCGCCTACCGCCGCGACAATCCGCTGTACAAGAACCGCGGCACCAAGGCCGCCTATCAGCTCTGGATCCTGCGCCGGCTCGAGCGCGCCTGCCTGGACTGGCGCCCCGCGGTGGTGCTGGTGGTCAAGGGCGGGCCCATCACTCCGGGGGTGATCCGCCGGATCAAGGCGCGGGTGGACACGCTCTTCGTGAATCTCTTTCCCGACAACCCGCTGTGGATGATCCCCTTCGAGCATATCGAGGCCTACGATCTCTTCCTCACCAAGGAGCGGTACGCGTTGCGCTCGCTCGAGAGCGTGGGGCTGCGCAACCTCTACTACCTCCCGCTCTACTGCGTGCCGGAGATCCACCATCCGGTGACACCCACGCCGGAGCAGGCGCGCGGGCTGCGGGGCGCGGTGGCCTTCGTGGGCAGCCGCTATCCCTACCGCGAGCGCTTCGTGCGCGAGCTGGCCACCTATCCCGTGCGCCTGTGGGGGAGCGGGTGGGACCGCGCGGAGGCGCCCGAGGTGCGCGCCCTGGTCGCGGGCGGTCCCCTCTGGGGCGAGGCCAAGCTGGCCGTCTACTCCGGGGCCACGCTGTCGCTCAACCACCACCACCCGATGAACGACATCGTGGGGGTGAACACGCGCGCCTTCGAGCTGGCCGCCGCCGGCGCCTGCCAGGTGGCCGATCACAAGGACGAGCTGCCCTCGCTCTTCGTCCCCGGCCACGAGGTGATCACCTACCGCGACCTCCACGAGCTGCGCCGCCACCTCGACTACTACCTCGCCCATCCCGACGAGGCGCGCGAGATCGGCCAGAACGCGCTCAAGCGCGCGCTGGGCGAGCACACCCTGCGGCACCGCATCGAGGAGATCATCCACGAGGTGGACCGGCGGTTTGGAGTCCACTAGCCTCGCCACCGGGCTTCGCTGCATCGACTGCGGCGCCACCCACCCGCTGGGCTATACGCTCCAGTGCGGGGCCTGCGCGGGGCTGCTCGAGCTGACCTACGACACCGCGCGGCTCGTCCACGACGGCCGGGCCCTCCTCGCCGGCACCGGACTCTGGCGCTACGCCGCCGTGCTTCCGATCGCGGACCCGGCCCATCGCGTCAGCCTGGGCGAGGGCGGCAGCCCGCTGCTGGACTGCCCGCGGCTGGCCCGCGAGCTGGGCGTGCGGCGGCTCCTGGTGAAGTACGAGGGCTCGGGTCCGACCGGCACCGTGAAGGACCGCTCCTCCGCCACCGCGGTGGCCGCCGCGCTCCAGTTCAACTTCCGCGCGACCTCAGTTGTGTCGAGCGGGAATGCCGGCTCCTCCGTGGCCGCCTATTCCGCGCGCGCGGGCCTGCGGTCGCTCATCTTTGCCTACGAGAAGGCCTCCGCACCCAAGCTCCTGCACATGGCGGCCACCGCCACCGATCTCGTCCTCTACGCCGGCGTGTACGACGACCTCATTGACCTGTGGGATCGCTTGGTGGACGAGCGGCTCTTCTTCGACTGTGGGGCCTCGCGCAATCCGTACAAGCACGAGGGCAAGAAGACCATCGCCTACGAGATCGCAGAGCAGCTCGACTGGCAGCCGCCGGAGGTCGTGGTGGCGCCGGTCGCGGTGGGCGAGACCTTCATCGCCGCCGCGCGCGGCTTCGCGGAGATGGAGCGCGCCGGCTGGATCCCCCGCCGGCCTCGCATGGTCGCCGCCCAGGCCACGCGCGCCAATGCCATCGCGAGCGCGTGGCGCGAGAAGCGGGCGCTGGCCCCCCTCAAGATCGGCTATACCGTGGCCGAGGGCCTCGCGGCCGGGAACCCCGGGAAGAAGGGCGAGTGGGTACTCCGCATTCTCCGGGAAGACGGCGGTGTGGCGGGCGACGCCGAGGACGACGCCATCCTCCGCGCCCAGGCGCGGCTGGCCCGCGTGGAGGGGATCTGGGCCGGACCGACCGGCTCGGCCAGCTTCGCCGTCCTCGAGCGGCTCCTGGCGGAGCGCGCCCTGGACCCGAACGCCACCATCTGCGTGATCATCAGCGAGACCGGGCTCAAGACCGAGGCTGCGCCGCCGGGCCGCCGGGCCACTGCCTTCGATGCCGCCTCGCTGCGGCGGCTGGTCGAGGAGCGGCTCGGCCACCCCCGCTCCACGTCCTCACGCTGACAAGGTTGGTCGTCCCGTGCCGGCACATTTGACATAGCCGGCCTGAGCGCCGGCCGCCGGCCCCTGAGGAGCGGCGGGCCTCCTCCAATAAACCAGCGGGTTGCGACGGAGCGCATCCGGCGCAAGCGCGCGTCACGGCCGGGCATATCGCTTGCACTCCTACCCGGCCGTGACGCCGACCCGCCTGCTGCTGTCCGTATCCATGGTCCTGCTCGCGCTCTGGGGCGCGGCGCATGTGGCGGCGGATTCGGTCACGGACCGCCTCCGGCCCGAGATCGAGCGGGTGCTGCAGACCCTCGACGACCCCACGCTCAAGCCCGCCACCAAGGCGCCCGAGCGGCGCCAGGCCCTCCGGGAGGTCACCAACGGGCTCTTCGACTGGGCGGAGATGGCGCATCGCGCGCTGGGCCCGCACTGGAATGCCCGCAGCGAGGCGGAGCGCGCCGAGTTCTCGGAGCTCTTCCGCGGGCTGGTCGAGCGCGCCTACCTCGCCAAGATCGAGCGATACGGCGGCGAGAAGATCGCCTACGCGGGAGAGTCGGTGGAGGGCGAGCAGGCCACCGTCCGCACGCGGGTGGTCATGCGCCAGGGTGACGTGAGCATCGACTATCGGCTGAGCGCGCGCGGCGACCGCTGGCTCATCCACGACGTGGTGGTGGACGGCACCAGCATCACGGCCAATTACCGGGCCCAGTTCAACGAGATCCTGACCAAGACCTCCTATCAGGAGCTCGTCAAGCGGATCCGCGCACGCGTGGCCTGAGCCGGCGCAACCCGAGCCGTCGCGCCGCCAGCGCGGCCATACGCCGGTCGCGCTCCACTCCTATCCACCGCCGGCCCTCTCGCGCCGCCAGCAGGGCCACCGTCCCCGCGCCGAGAAAGGGATCCAGGACGGCGCCGCGCTTGCGGCTCACCGCCAGCAGTCTCCGGATCACCGCCGGCGGCGTGGCGTCCCAACGGCTCTCCGGATGCGACCACGGCAATGGCAGCATCCAGGCGCAGCGTCACCGATCGGGGGCGGACCGGATGGGCGCCCACCTTGCGGAAGCGGAGCACGTAGTTGATCCGGTTGTCCCAGCGCGCCCGCGAGCGCACCTGGGCCCAGCAACCCTTGGCCTGGAGTGTCCAGCCGGCGCGCCGCATCCAGTGGGTGACGAGCCCGTCGAGGCCGGCCCATTCCCGCCCGTCGTGACGGTCGCCGATGACGAGCCAGCAATCTCCGTCGGCCGCGAGCACGCGCTGCCACTGCCGGCCGAACTCCATGGCCAGGGTCCGCGCCCAGCGCTCCGCGGAGGCAAGGCCGCGGCCTCGCACCCAGTACGGCGGCGAGGTGATGATCACCGCGACCTCGCCGGTGACGATGGCGCCGAGCCGGCGGCCGTCTCCCACCATGAGCCGCCCCCGGCCGTCCGCGGACGCATACGTGGTCACAGGGGATATGGGATGAACTCTTCCGCGATCTCCACCTCGCCGTCGAAGCCTTGCTGGGCCTCGTCCGCGAGGGCGGCGGTGGCGTCGTGATGGGCGGGATCGATGTGGGCGAGGATGAGGCGGCGCACCCCGGCACGCGCCGCGATCTCCCCCGCCTGCCGCGCCGTCGAGTGCACGCCGTGGCGGTCCCGGTCGCCCTCGGCAAACGTCGCCTCGTGGACGAGGGTGTGGGCGCCCCGGGCGAGCTCCACCACCGCCTCGCAGGGCTCGGTGTCCGAGGAGTAGACCACCGAAAGCGCCGCCGCCGCGTCGAAGCGCAGGGCCAGGTTCGGCATGGCCCCATGCGCATTGGGCGAGGCGGTGATGGTGAAGGGGCCGGTGCGGCCGAGGGCCACCCGCGGCGTCGCCGGCACGGGCTCGAAGACGAGCGGAAATTGATCCGGCCGGTCGAGGATGCGAAAGATGCGCAAGAGGTCGCGGAGGGGTTCGGCATGCTCTTCACGGCAGTTGATGCGGAGGGGGGCGCTCCGGCCCATGAGCCCGAGCCCGCGGATCAGGGAGGGCAGGCCGTAGGAATGATCCACATGCAGATGGGTGATCACCACCCGCGTCAGGCTCCGGGGGTTCACGGCGGCCAGCAAGAGCTTCTGGATGGGGCTGCCGCCGCAGTCCACCAGCACCGACTCGTCGCCGCCCACGAAGACCAGCGACGTATTGTCCCGCCGCAGGGACGGCACCGCGCCCGAGGTACCGAGGAAGGCGAAGTGCACGCGCGCGCCGATCAGGCGCGGCTGCGCCGGAGCATGAGCGGGACGAGCGATCACGGCCGCCGCCACGCCGAGCAGGCTCACCACCTGAGCCACCCGGATGGGGCCGAACATCAGGGGATCGGTCCGGAGCCCCTCCGTGATGAAGCGGCCGACGGAGTAGAGCCCCAGGTAGGTGAGGAAGAGCGCGCCCTTCGCCTGCTTGAAGCGGTCGCGGAACACGTAGACCAGGAGGAAGAATACGCCGAGGTCCCAGATCGACTCATACAGGAACGCGGGATGGAAGAAATCGTCCTGCGCGTACAGGAGGGGGCGGTGCGACGGGGAGATATAGAGCTTCCAGGGCAAAGCGGTAGGCGTGCCGAAGGCCTCCTCGTTGAAGTAGTTTCCCCACCGCCCGATGGCCTGCCCCAGCACGATGCTGGGCGCGGCGATGTCCAGATACTCCCGAACCGGCAGCTTCCGCAGGTAGGCATAGCCGCCGCCCACCAGGATACCCCCGATGATGCCGCCGTGGATGGCGAGCCCGCCCTCCCACACGGCGATGATCTTGCGCGGGACCTGTATGTAGTAGTCGAGGTTGAAGAGCACGTAGTAGAGGCGGGCACCCACCAGCGCGCCCAGGAGCCCCAGCTCGGAGGCCTTGAGCAGGCTTTCGGGATCGAGACCGCGGCGCTTGGCATCGCGATAGGCAAGCCAGAGCCCGATTGCCATGGCGAGCGCCATCAGGATGCCGTACCAGCGGATGCTCAGCGGGCCGATCTGGAGGGCGACGGGGCCCGGCGAACGGAACATGTCGGAACTCTTATACGGCGGCGCTCCCTCGCTGTCAATTGTTTGACACGCTTCGGAGGCGTTCTGTATCATCGAAATCAGGCGTTTCCCGCGCGAAGATCCACCTTCAAAAGGAGCCCTCGGTGCCAGGCAACGGCAGTCTGAACTCGAGCGTCGTCGAGCTCGTCCTCAATGCGGGACCCGTCGCGAAGTTCATCCTCCTCCTGCTCGGCGTCTTCTCGGTGATCTGCTGGGCGCTCATCGTGGAGAAGTGGTGGGAGTTCCGGAAGGTCCGCCGGGAGTCGATGAGCTTCCTGAAGGTCTTCCGCGACGGCCGCCGGCTCGCCACCATCTACGTGGGCGCGCGGCGGCACCGGGAGAGCCCGCTCGCCCTGCTCTACCTGGCGGGCTGCCAGGAGGCGGCGGGCGGCTTGGCGGGCGGCGAGATGCTCGAGCACGCGCTCGCGGAGGCCGAGGATGGGCTGCCGCCGAGCCGGCTCGAGGCGGTGGATCGCGCGATGCGGCGCGCCGCCTCCGTCGAGGTGGCACGAATGGAGCGCTACCTTCCTTTCCTCGCCACCACCGCCAGCGCGGCGCCGTTCATCGGCCTCTTCGGCACGGTATGGGGTGTCATGAGCGCCTTCCACGGCATCGGGCAGCAGGGCTCGGCCAGCCTTGCCGTCGTCGCCCCCGGAATCTCGGAGGCCTTCATCGCCACCGCGGCCGGTCTCGGCGCAGCCATTCCCGCAGTCATGGGCTACAACTTCTTCGTCAACCGCGTGAAGCACTGGGCGGCGGAGATGGAGGGCTTCACCCTCGATCTCCTCAACCTCCTGTCGCGTCCCATGCCCAAGACGGCGGCCTCGGCGAAAGATGGCGTTTAGGCTCGAGTCCTCGGGGAGCGGGCGGAGCTCGCGGATCGGGGCCAACCTGTCCGAGATCAACATCATTCCGCTCGTGGACGTGATCCTCGTCCTGCTCCTCATCTTCATGCTCACCGCGCCGCTGATGCATCGGGGCATCGACGTGGCCCTGCCCAAGAGCTCGGCCAAGCCCACCGCGACCGAGGAACGGCTGGTCCTCACGCTCACCAAGGAACAGACCATCTACCTCAACGACAAGCTGGTCCCCGTCGCGGGGCTCGAGCCGCGCCTCCGCGACGCCATCAAGGCCCGCGCCGACAAGACCGTCTACCTCAAGGCCGATCAGGGGCTCTCGTACGGCTTCGTGGTCGAGACCATGGACCGGATTCGGCGCGCCGGCGTCGAGAAGCTCGGCATGGTCACCGAGCCGGCGAGGGAACGCTGATCGCCGCCGGCGTCGCCCGCGAGTTCCCCATGCCGTCTCCGATGGAGGTGCCCCGCGGCCGGCTCGGTCCGGCGTTGCGGCGCCGGCGTCTCCCCGTGGCAGCGCTCACCGTCTCGGCGGTGGTGCATGTCGTCCTCGGCGGCGGGCTCCTCGTCACGGTCATCTGGGGCGGCTTGAGCGCCCGAAAGGTCTACGTGGTGAACCTCGTGCCGAGCATCGCCGCCGTGGGCGCGCCCACCGCCCCGCCCACCCCGCTGCCCCCCCGGCCCGCGGTGGCGCCACCACCGCGCGTCCCGGAACCGCCGCCGCCGCGTGACACGCGGCCGCCCGAGCCCGCGAAGGCGCCGAGCCTCCCCGAGGCCGCGCCCACGAGCGCCGCACTGCCGCCGAGGGCGCCCGCGCTGCCGCGCCCCGGCGAGAAGGAGCTCCCGCCCCTGGCGCCGCCGACCGAGCGCCGCCCGCTGCCACCGGCCGCGCCTCGGACCACGGAGCCTCCCAATGAAGTGTCGCGCCCGGCGCCGCCCGCGCCGCCGGGACAGGTGGCAGGCTCCCTGACCGGCACGGGGGTACGCACGCTCGAGGCGTCGGACTTCCCGCACGCGTGGTACCTGCGGCAGGTGCTGACCAAGGTCGAGCGGGAATGGCAGAAGCAAGGTCAGATCGCCGAGCCGGGCCAGAAGCCGCTGATCATGGTGGAGATACTGCGCGATGGCTCCATCGGCACGCCGAAGATCGAGAAGAGCTCGGGCAACGCGTTCTACGATCAGGCCGCTCTCCGCGCAGTCATGGACGCGCGACCCTTCGCGCCCCTGCCTGGCGACTGGATCCGTCCCTCGCTGCGCGTGATGTTCAGCTTCGACTTCAAGCCGGAGCGCGGATGATGTCCCGCCGGCTCGCCGCCGTTCGCCGGGACCCTCCTCGTGGTGAGCGCGGGGCTCCTCGCCCTGCCCGCCCGCCCCGCGCGCTCGCAGGCCCCGGACGTGCTCCTCAATGTTCTCGGAGGCGGCGCGAAGAAGCTGAACCTCTTCATGCCGGACTTCACCGTGGTGGGCGGCCTCGGACCCGTCGGGGCTGTCACGCTCGCTCGCCGAAGTGACGGCCGGCGACCTGAAGTTCTCCGCGCTCTTCTCCGTGGTGGGCGGCCAGCCGGCCCTCCCGGCCGCGAACCCGGAGGCCCTCAGGAAAGCCTGGACGGACGCCGCCGCCGCCGGCGCGCATGCCGCGCTCCACGGCCTCCTCACCCCCCGCGTCGATCGCCTGGAGGGCGAGCTGCGGCTCTACGACCTGACCTCGCCCGAGCTGCGCCTCATCGGGACCAAGAAGCTGGCGGTGGTGCCCAGCCGAGCCGCGGCGGCTGGCCCACAAGATGGCCGACGAGGTGGTGCTCCAGTTCACCGGGGAGGCCGGCGTGGCCGACACCAAGATCGCCTACGTCGCGCAGCGCGACGGCGCCAAGGAGATCGGGGTGATGGACTACGATGGCGCGGGGCCGGTGCCGTTGACCGCCAACCAATCCATCAATATCTCACCGCGCTGGAGCCCGGATGCTCGCTCCCTCGCCTTCACCTCGTATATGCGGGGCTACCCGTACCTCTACCGGCTCTTCGCCTTCGAGCGGCGGCCCGTGCAGCTCCTGGCCGGCTTCCTCGGCATCAATTCGTCGCCGGCGTGGAGCCCGGACGGCAAGCAGGTGGCGTTGACGCTGTCCAAGGACGGCAATCCCGAGATCTATATCCTGACCCTGGCTACCGGCGCGTTCCGGCGGCTCACCACCCATCCCGGCATCGACACCGAACCCAACTGGTCGCCGACCGGCCGCGAGATCGCCTTCGTCTCCGACCGGGCAGGACCAGCGCAAGTCTACGTGATGGACGTGGAGGGCACCAATGTCCGGCGCCTGACCCAGGCCGGCTTCAATACCCAGCCACGGTGGTCACCCAAAGGGGACGCGATCACCTATACTTCCCGCCAGGGCGCGCACGATATCTGGATCGTGGCGCCTGACGGGTCGAACGTACGGCGCCTCACCACCGGTCCCGGAGACAACGAGAGCTCGTCGTGGGCTCCCAACGGCCGCCACCTGGCGTTCCAGTCGAGCCGACAGCGCGGCGCGAGGATCTTCACCATGCTCCCCGACGGCTCCGAACAGCAGCCCGTGCCCAACGGACCCGCGGATGCGGCAAGTCCTGCATGGTCGCCCCGACTTCCGTGATAGGATTGGGCTTGTTTTTCACTCGGATCTTCAGCGTGTCAAAAGGAGGGTTCCACACCATGGCTCAACGACGGGGTTCTGTGCTTTTGGTGATGCCCCTGCTCGTGTTGACTCTGTTCCTCGTGGGCTGCCCCAAGCGCCCCGCCACCCCGGTCGCCTCCGCGCCCGCGCCCACGGGCTCGGCGATAGCGCCCGCTCCCGGACCGGGCCCCTCGATGGCGACACCGCCCGCACCGGCTCCCCCCCCGGACCGTCGGCCATGGCGCCCGCGGCTGCCGCCCCTGCCGCGGCCGCCCCTGCTCCAGGCGCACCGCCGCGCCCGAGTGAGTTCTCCGAGAACGCGAACCTCAAGGACGTGTTCTTCGACTTCGACAAGTACGACGTGCGCGCCGACGACGCGAAGATCCTCGACGGCAACGCGGCGTGGCTGAAGTCCAACGCCGCCAACCTCGTCCTCATCGAGGGGCACTGCGACGAGCGCGGCACCAACGAGTACAACCTCGCGCTGGGCGAGCGCCGGGCCAAGTCCACGATGAACTATCTCGTTTCCCAGGGCATCCAGGCCAACCGCATCACCATCATCTCGTACGGCAAGGAGCGCCCGGTCTGCAGCGAGAAGAGCGAGGGCTGCTGGCAGAAGAACCGGCGGGCACATTTCCTGGCCAAGGCCCGCTAGCGGGCGCCACACCGGGAAGGAACGACCCGAGTTGAAGCAGTGGAAAGCGAAGGGGAGCCTCGGGCTCCCCTTCGGCGTTTTGTTCTTCCTCGCCGCGGTGGCGCCGCTCGCGGGCGGCTGCGCCGACTCGGCCGGCGGGGCCCTGCAGCAGGACGTCACCCAGCTCCGGCAGGACCTCAATGCCCTGACCCTGTCCGTGCACCGCGGCCGCGGCGACACGGAGGCGGTGCTGGGTCAGCTCGACCGGCGGACGCGGGAGGCCAATGCCGAGTCCAGCCGCCAGATGGGCGCGCTGTCCGCGCGTGTCGACACGCTCTCGGCCGAGATGACTCGCGTGTCCGCGCGGCTCGACGAGCTGTCACGGCGCATCGAGACCCTGAGCCGCGAGCTCGCCTCGCGACCGGCGCCGGCCCCCGCGTCCGGAAGCCCAGCGCCGGTGGCGCCGGGGCCGGCGGGAGCACCGCGAAGCTCGGGAGGGCCCACGCCGGAGCAGGCCTACCAGGCCGCCTATCTCGACTTCAGCAAGGGAAACTACCCGCTGGCGATAGCGGGCTTCCGCGAGTTCGTGCGGCGCTATCCCGACGCCGCGCTCGCGGATCAGGCCCAGTACTGGGTGGGGGAGTCCCTGTTCAGCCAGGCGCGCGCCAGCCTCGCCGCGGGTCAATCGGACAAGGCCACGCGCGAGCTGGAGCAGGCGGTGCAGGAATTCCGCCGCGTGAGCCTGAACTATCCGCGCGGCGACAAGGCACCGACGGCCTTGTACAAGGAGGCGCTGGCGCTCCTCGAGCTGAAGCAGACGCGCCTAGCGCAGACGCGACTGCAGTATCTACTCGATAATTTTCCGCAGTCGGAGGAAGCGCCGCTCGCGAAGGAGCGGCTTACCAATCTGGGCGGCTAGCGCGAGGCGAAGACCCAGATCACGGTGACGCCCCGCTCGGAGCCGCGATCAGGATCGGAATAGACCATCACGCTGCCGCCCGGATCCTCGGTCCCGACGTCCTGCACCATCACCGGTCCCGCCCATGCCGGCAGGAACTCGCCCTCATCCACCGGCCAGAAGGGGACGGACAGTAGCGTCACCGTCGCGAGCCCGGCGGCCAGGGCCACCCGGGGATGGCCCCATACCGGCTTCCAGAAGGGCAGCCACCAGCGCTCCCGCAGGGGCCGTGCCGGCTCGGAGCCGATGCGCGACTGAATGCCCGTCCAGAACCCGGCCCAGTCGGCCACGGGAGGCGCGGCCGCAGCCCCATGCACCTGGACTCGGAGGGTGGTGATGCGCTCCACCCGGTCCCGGCAGGATTGGCAGCCCCCGAGGTGCCGGGCCACGGCGCGGGTCGACTCGGGGCGGGGAGCGCCGCATCCGCGAACGACTCGACACGGGATCGATTCCAGAAGCAGCTCAACGACGGCATGGCGTGGAGTATACCTTGCCGTCTGGGACGGCTCTCGACCCTTGTATATTCCCCCTCTCCCGCCTAAGGTCTGAGAAAGATGGAGATCCCCATCGAGATCGAGGTGCCCGGCGGGCCGCGCCTCGAGGCCCGGCTCGCCGAGTCTCCCGCCGCCACCGGCGGCCTCGTCCTTTGCCATCCCCACCCCCTCTATGGCGGGGACCTGGACAATCCCGTCATCGTCCGGGCGGCCGAGGTGGCGCAGGGCCTGGGGCTGACCACCCTGCGATTCAACTTCCGCGGGGTGGGGGCCTCGGGCGGCACCCATGGCGGCGGCATCACGGAAGCGGACGACGTACGGGCAGCGCTGGCGCGGGCCCGAGCGGCGCTGCCGGTCACCGCACCCCTCGGGTTGCTGGGCTACTCCTTCGGGGCCTGGGTCTCGGCCCGCGTCGCCGCGAAGCCCCCCGCCCTGCCCCTCCCGCTCGGCCTGGTGGCGCCGCCGCTGGGTATGCTCGACTGGGCCGAGGTACCACCGCGGAGGGCCATGCCGCTCCTCATCGTCGCGGGCACCCGCGATCAGTACTGTCCACTGCCCGACCTCGAGCGCTTCACGGCGCGGCTGCCCGGGGCGCGCGCCACCATCATCGATGGCGCCGACCACTTCTTCTTCGGCAAGCTGTATCCGATGGGGCTCGCGATCGAGGGCTGGCTGCGGGAGTGGGCCGGCGGCGGCTCAGCCGCGCTGCCGGGGGAGCCGGGGGGCGCGGCGGTGCCGGCTGATAGGATGATGCGGATGCCTTCCTCCACGCTGAGCCCGGTGGCGAGCGCCTCCTCGCGCGGCACCACGATCACGTCGCCGAGATAGAGATTATTGCTCGGTACGAACACCGTCACCATCTGCCGCTTGGCCTCCGGGGTTTCCACGAGGATCTCGGAGGTCACGAAGCCGAAGACGTACTCGCCCTTGCGCGGGTGCTCGGCGAGGACGACCTCCTTGAAGGAGCCGCGCTTCTCGGGGGAGAAGGACGCCAGCAGCTCCTTGATGGTCGGATAGATGCTACGGAAGATCGGCACGTGCGAGAGCCCGCGCTCGACGCGGGCGAGGATGCGGCGCCCCACCACATTGGTGGCAATGGTGCCCATGACCAGCATGACCCCGATGGCGGTGAGAAAGCCGAGGCCGGGGATGCGGCGCCCGAAGATCTGCTCGTATCCGGGGGAGAAGAAGGTATCGATCGCGTCCCAGAACACGTACAGGAGCCACGCGGTGGCGATGGCGGGGACGGTGACGAAGAAACCCGTGATGAACCGAACTTTCAGCCAGTTCCTCACTGACTCCTCATAACTGCTCGATGAAATCACGTGCGACGCAGCAAGTCAAGAAACTGGCCGGGAAAGTGGCCCTCGTCACCGGCGGCGCCGCGCGCGTGGGACGCGCCATTGCGCTCGCCCTCGCGCGCGAAGGGGCGGACGTGGCGGTGGGTTATCACGCCTCCTCGGCGGCCGCGCGCGCCACCGTCGCCGACCTCGAGGCGCTCGGCGTGCGCGCGGTGGCGCTGCGCGCCGATATCGCGAAGCCCGCGGCCGCGCGCGCGCTGGTGGTCGCCGCCGCGCGCCGGCTGGGACGGCTCGACGTCCTCGTCAACAATGCCGCCGTCTTCTTCCGCACCCCGCTCGCGGACACCACCCCCGCGCAGTTCGACCGCCTCATCGCGGTGAACCTGCGCGGGGCGTTCTTCTGCGCTCAGGCGGCGGCGCGCCTCCTGCCGGTGGGCGGGCGTATCGTCAATATCGCGGATGTGGGCGGGGTGCGCGCATGGCCGGGCTATATCCCCTACGGGATCTCCAAGGCCGGCGTGCTCATGCTCACGGGTGGGCTGGCGGTTGCGCTGGCGCCGCGCATCCAGGTCAATGCGGTGGGGCCCGGCGTGGTACTCCTGCCCGAGGGCTTCCCGCGCGAGCAGGCGCGGCGCAGCCGGGCCCGCATCCCCATGGGCCGCCACGGCCGGCCCGAGGACGTCGCCGCCGCCGTCTGCTTCTTCGCCACCTGCCCCGACTACATCACCGGCCAGGCGCTCTTCGTGGACGGGGGCATGCTCGCGCGCTGATCACCCGCGCAGCCGCAGCGCTCCCGGGCAGACGGTGACCTCGAAGGGTGTGGCGCCCCAGGGCTCGCCGTCCACCTGGAGCGGCACCGGCACCTCGCTCGTCACCACCACCGAGCGCACGGGCTCCCGCGTGACGCGCGGATGGCGGAGATGGCCACCCCAGTACAACGTCGGCAGCCAACGCAGCAGCGCCATGCGGCCGAGCCTCCCCAGCACCACCAGATCCAGCAGGCCGTCGGTGGCATCGGCGCCCGGCGCCACCCGCATGCCGCCTCCGAAGCAGGGCCCATTGGCGATCACCACGCCCGTGACCGACAGCGAGCGGGCGGGAGCGCCGTCCACGACGAGGCTCAGAGCCCAGGGCCGGTGCGCGCGGAGACTGGCCGCCACCGCGCGAAGGTAGGGCGTGGTGCCCCGGCCGGGCATGACGGCCGCGCGCGCGGCCACCACCGCGTCGAAGCCGGCGCCCGCCACGGTCACGAAGTAGCGGCGACCGGCGCCCCCGCGCACGAGGCCGAGATCGCGCCGCGTCTCACCTCCGTGCACGAGGCGCTCGGCGGCGCGACGCGGATCACGGGGCAGCCCCAGCGTCCGCGCCGCGTCGCGGCCGCGCCCGGTGAGGAGCGTGCCGACGGCGGCCACCGTCCGGCCGTCCTCGCCGGTGACCCCGTTCACGACCTCGTTGAGGGTACCATCGCCGCCCACGGCGATCACGAGCTCCGCGCCGGCTGCCACCGCAGCCGCCGCCAGCGTCCGGCCGTCGCCGGGGGCGCGCGTCTCCGCGTGGTCGAAGGCCAAGCCGAGTCGATGCAGCCGGTCGCGGAGATCCGGCCAGAGCCCCGCGGTCCGCCCGCCGCCCGCGGCGGGGTTGACGACGGCGAGCGCGCGGGTCAGGCGCGGCCGCCGCCCATCGCGCGGAGGAAGTCGGTCATGGACGCAAAGCGCATCATGGGATTCCCGCGCTTCTCGTCGCCGATGGTGGTGTGCGAGCCGCCGTAGTTGTGGCCGGGCAGCACCACGGTGGCGTCCGGCAGCACGCCGAGCCGCTCGTTGAGTGACCGGTACATCTCCGCCGGATCGCTGCCGGGCAGGTCGGTGCGGCCGCACGAGCGGATGAAGAGCGTGTCACCGGAGACGAGGCGCCCATCCACGAGGAAGCACTGGGAGCCCGGCGTGTGGCCGGGGGTGTGGACGAAGGTCAGGGGGAACCGGCCCACCGCGAGCGTGTCGCCGCTCTCGACCTTCACGAGATCCGAGCCGAAGCCGCGGAGGAACTCGCGCTCCGCCTTGTGCACGTGCACCTTGGCGGGATTCTTCTCGAGCAGCTCCGCCACCCCGGGAATATCGTGGCCGAAGAGGTGGCCGCCGACATGATCCTGATGCGTGTGGGTGACGAGGACGTCGCGGATCCGCATGCCGTCGGCGGCCGCCTCGTCGAGGATGGCGTCGATCTCCCAGGCGGGATCGACCACCACGCACTCGCGCGTCTCGGGATCACCGATCAAATACACGAAATTCTGCATGGGGCCGAGCTCGAGCTGCTTGATATAGGCGGCGGCGCTCATGGCCCCATGCTAGCGCAGATCCAGCACCTCTTCGAGGAGGCGGCGCGCCGCCGGGCTCTTCCAGTCATGCGCGCCGATAAGCCGGGCCAGGAGCCGGCCCTGCCGGTCGATCACGTACGCGGTCGGCGAGCCCCACACCCCGTAGAGGCGTCCGGTGACGTCACCGCCCGCGTCGAGCAGCACCGGCGCCACGTAGCCGCGCTCGCGGGCGACGCGTTTCACGAGGGCCGCGTCCTCACGGAAGCTCACCAGGAGCACCGCGAGCCCCTTCTTCTGGAGATCAGCGTAGAGACGGTTGACGGAAGGTAACTCCTCCCGGCAATCCGGTCACCAGGTGGCCCAGAAGAAGACAAGCGTGACCTTGCCGCGAAAGTCGGCCAGCGCCACCGGCCGCCCATCGAGATCAGGCAGGCTGAACTCCGGCGCAGCCTTGGGCGGCTCATAGGGCACCGCCTTGAAGGACGCCCAGTCGGGTCCGGCGGCCGCCGCCGGCAGGGCGGCGGCCGCGAGGACCAGTGAGAGGCCGGCGATCAGGCCCCGGAGTGGGCCCGACCTCATGCGCCGGAATCCTTGAGCGCCTTGAGCACTTCCTCGGGCTTGAGGAGGTCGAGCGCATTGTTCTGGATCTTCATGTAGCGGACCACCCCGTTCTTGTCGAGGATGAAGTAGGCGCGCTTCGCGTAACGGTAGATGGGGCTCTTGTCGTCGGTGACGAGGGCGTCGTATGCGGGCAGCATCTGGCGGCGGAAGTCGGAGAGAAGGATCTGCTTGGTCTTGTTGGCATTGACGAAGGCTTCGATGGTGGCGACGTGGTCGGCGCTCACGCCCACGACCTGGGCGTTGGCGGCCTCGAAGGCGGGAAGATTCGCCTCGAAGCCGTTGATTTCCTCGCTTCAGGTCTTGGTGAACGCCTGGATGAAGGTGTAGAGAACCACCGGCCCCTTGCCGAGGAGGTCCGAGAGCTTGACCGTCTTGCCCCCGGGCGCGGCCAGGGTGAAGTCCGGCGCCTTCTGACCGACCTCGAGCGCGGGCGCGGTGGTGACGAGCCCGAGAACGAGCGCGCCGGTCGCGAGCGCGATGCCGAATGTGGTGGACACGGTCTTCATGCATGCCTCCTCATGAACTGCGGGTGAGGGACGGCGGCCGTGTGGGTGAGGCCGTCTCCCGGTCAAGGAGCCCAGTAACCGCTGACCCAGTATGGCTGATAGTAGCCGCTCTGCGTGACCTGGGCCGCGTGATACCCCGCTACCCAGACGCCATCCCTGTCGTAGTAGCCGGGCACCCAGACGCTGGTGGCCTGGCCCTGCGGCACCCATGTATAGGCCCAGTACCCGGGCGTCCACTGGCCGTACGAGAGGCGCGATATACGGGCCCGGGAGAGTAGGCGCCCGTATGGGACGGGCCTCTGGGTAGTGCGGCACGTGGCCATAGGGCGCCCGGTAATAGTTGGAGCGGCACGCTGTAGAAGTACCGGGGCTGATACACCACGCTGGGCGCCGTGTTCACCACGGTAGGCGGAGCGGGGCGGAAGAGCGGCCGGGGCGGCCCCGAGGGTCTGCGGGCCACCGCTCGGGGGTGGCGATCCGCCGCCCATCCGCAGCGTCTGGGCCGACGCCGGGGCCGGAGCCAGGCAGAGGGCCGCGAGGAGCGCGACACCCGAGAGAGCAATGGTCGAGAACCGCGCGATCTGACTGGCGATGCTGGTTGGCGCGATCCGGTTCACCTGATTCATCGCGCTCTCCTTCCCCGCGTAACGCGGCGGGGGACCCCCCGGTTCCGGGTTAACCCGGAATCTCGACGGGTGCCTTGCGGAGGTCCCCGATCAAGCTGGAGTCTACTGCATAGACGGTCGGGGAGGTCTTGAGCTTCAGATAGGTCAGGGGCCCGTCGGCCTTGCCCACCAGGAGGCCGGCGATCTCGCCCCCATCGGCCTTGAGGAGGGTGATCTCGAGCTCGGGCTTGTCCAGCCCGAAGCGCGCGGCGTCGTCACCCTTGGCGGAGGCGATGGACTTCCAGCGCAGCGTCTTGAGCGAGAGGAGGAGATCGGCCACGCGCCGCTCCTTGGTGCCGCCGCGCTTGGGCTCCACCACCTGCCAGTCGCTCTCGCCCTTACGCTCGACGACGAGGGGCGCGCCGCCGGAGACCAGGCGGGCCCGCTTGACGTCGCCCATCTCGAAGGCCGGCAGGAGGCTCTTGTCGCGGAGGTCGTCGGCCCGCGCGCGAGGTCGTCGAGGACCTTGCCGTCCACGAGGACGACGGGGCCACGTCCCTCCACCGCCGCCAGCGCGGCGGGTTGGCCGCCGCGCGTCTCTCGCGACGCGGCGAGGAGGAGGACTTGGGCTCCTTGGCCCCTTCCTCCCACACTTCACCGTGAGGTCGGGCTTCGGCAGGAGGCGCGGAATGGCGGCCGCCTCCTCGGCGAGGAATCCACTGGCGCGCAGGTCGCGGATCCTCCAGAGCACGCCGTTCACCGCGCCGGTGTCGGCCTTGAGGGCCTCCGGGGCGGTGATCTTCCAGCCGACGCCCTCGCGCTCGAGCGTGAGGGGACCGCGCGGGCCCGCGAGCTCCACGCGGCTGACCTTGTCGTACTGGTAGGCGAGGACCACCTTGTCGCGCAGCACGCCCATCGTCTTGGGGACCGCGGCCCAGAGCTCTTCGCCCACCAGCATGACGCCGGGCTCCCCGGAGCGCATCACGTAGACGCCCTTCTTGTCCTTGTCCTCCCGGCCGAAGAGGAGGATTCGCGACGCCCGCTCCTTGTCCTTGCCGATCCAGAGGGTGACCGTGGTGGGGCGATCGAGGCCGTAGGGCGCCAGGGACTTGCGGCGCGTCCTCCACGAAGTCCTTGGCCTTGGCCCCGTCGAGCTTCTCGAGGAAGTCCGCCACCACGTCGGGATCGGCGGCCAGCACGCGCGGCTTGGTCAGGCGCCATTTGCCCGCCTCCGCGCTCTCCAGCGTGATGGCCTCCCCGGCGAGCTGCCCAGGAGCTGAATGTCCACCTGCCCCACGCTCTTGCGGTCGAAGGCGAGCACGGTGCGGTCACGCAGCTCCGTCACGGGCTTGGCGAGGTCGCGGGCCACGATCTCGGAAAGCGCGATCACCGCCGGCTTGCTCGACTCCTTGGCGAAGAGCCAGGCGCCGGTCGGGCTCTTGGCGCCCATCAGCAGCGCCAGCGGCGCGCGCCCCTTCACCTCGAGCGTCACCTCGGTCTCGGGCGGCGCCAGACCGAACTCGTCGAGCTTGCCGGGCGTCGCCGCCACCTCCCGGTCCACCCGCGCGGTGACCAGCGTGGTGACGATGCCATCCACCGCGCCGCGGTCGGCGCGCGTCTTCACCGGCTCGAGCAGCTCCCAGCCGGAGTCGGTGCGCTTGATCCGCACCGTCTCCCCCTTGCGCTTGATGGTCAGGGACTCGACGTCCTTGGGGTCGACCTCCCAGAGGCGGCCCTTGACGGAGTCCTTCTTCTCCCGGGCGGGCTCCAGCCAGTAGGTGTCGTAGTAGAAGAAGCCGCCGAGCCCCGCGACGAGGATGGCGAGCACGGCGACGGTCTTCCAGCTCATCGTCCGGGCCGGCTATCTCGAGCGACGGCGGCGACTGACGACGGCGAAGATCCCCGCGAGAACGACGGCGCCGGGCAGGATGGCGACCGGGAGCCAGAGAACGAGCTCGGCCTGAGGCGGCGAGAGCACGATGGGATTCGACTTGGCGTCGCGCGCGCGCACGGAGATCTGATTCTCGTCCTCGGCTAGCCACGAAACCACGTTCAGGAAGAAGTCACGATTGCCCTGGGCGCCCAGGAACTGGTTGGACGCGAGATTCGCGGTGCCGATCACTACCAGGCGCGCCTTCGCCCCCTTCTTCGCGGCGTCGGCGGCGTCGCCGTCCTTGGGCGCGGTGGGCGGCGCGGCGGTGGGCGCTGCGGGGGCGGCCGCGGGCGGAGCGCCCGGCGCCGGCGCGGCCGGCGCGGGCGTCACCGCGTCCATGGTGGCGACGGCGGCCACCGACAGCGGCCCCGGCTTGTCTTGCGGATCGGGCTTGGCCTCGCCGCGCTGGAGCGCGTTCTTGTCCGTCTCACCCCAGGACTGCGCGCTCGTTCGGGCCAGCGCCTGGACCGTGGTGCCCTTGGGCGGAGTCTTGGTCACGTCGATCGAGCGCGAGAGCGGGAACAAGCGTCATGAGCCCGGAAAGATCCCGCGTGATCGGGTGCGCCTCGTACTGGGTGACCACGGGCACCTCGGGCCCGAGCCCGAAGGCGCGCCCGATGGGATTGAGCTCGACCACCAGGTCGTCCCCCACCTCGAAGCCGTAGCGGGCGAGGTATTTCCGCAGCCCATCGGCCTGGAAGGGCGCGAGCATGAAGAAGGCTTTGCCGCCCCGGCCGATGAAGGCGTCCAGCGCGGCCAGCTCGGGCGGCCAGGAGATCGGTCTTGGGCCCCGCCACGATGACCATGGCGGCGTCCCCGGGCACATTGGGATCGCGCGCGAGCGTGATCTCCTTCACCTCGTAGTTGGCCTTCTCCATCTGCTCCTTGGCCTGGCTGAAGCCGGGACGCTCGCTATTGGCGGGATCGCTCTCGCCGTGCCCCTTGAGGAGATAGATCACCCGCTTGGCATCGCGCGTGAGCTTGAGCAGGCCGTTGGTGAGGCGCTCCTCGTCGGCGTCGAGCACCTTCTCGGACTTGGCGGCGACCTTGTCGCCCGCCTTGCCGCCCCGCTCGAGGATGACGGTGCCGTAGGTGTCCACCCCGTAGCGCTGGGCCAGGCCGGGCGAGCGATCCGGATCCTCCATGCGCCAGGTGAACTTCCCGTTCGAGAAGGAGCCATAGAGCTTGAGGAGGTCCTCGGCGGTGCGCCGGCCCGGCGTGTCGCCGCGGAAGAAGGCGATGGCCTCCACCGGCCCCGGCAGGGAGCCCAGCACCTTGATGCTCTGCGGCGAGAGGCTCTGGCGGCGGTTCTCGGTGAGGTCCCAGCGGGCATTGTGGCGGACGGACAGCGCGTTGGCGAGCACCGCCACCCCGAGAGCCAGCACGATGAGCACCGCCGCGCCGGCGCCGTAGCGCGCTGCCCGCCGGCCGGAAGCCGCGCGAAGGGTGCCCGCGTTGAGGACGAGGGAGGCGAGGAGGAGCAGGCCGCCCGCGATGAGCAGCGCCCACCGGAGGCGCGTGAGCCAGGGGACCAGGCGCCAGAGGGCCAGGGAGGCCACCAGGCACGCGGCCGCGGCGGGGAAGGCCCAGCGCTGCAGGAGGCTCACCTGGGACTAGCCCTTCCACCGCTTCGCGTCGAGCGCGCGGAGGGTGAGGAAGAGCGCGAAGGCCGTCACCGAGAGGTAGTAGACGACGTCCTTGGTGTCGATGACGCCCTTCCCGAAGCTATCCATGTGCTCGATGATGGACAGATACTGCAAGACCGTGCGCACCCAGCCTCCCGCTGCGTCCGCGCCCCACCCGATGAGCCAGAAGCCCAGCAGCGCGCCGAAGGTGGCGGAGCCGGCCACGATCTGGTTCTCCGTGAGCGAGGAGATGAACACGCCCACGGCGAGAAACGCGCACCCGAGGAGCAGCAGGCCGAGGTAGCCGGTGAGGATGGCCCCCCACTCGATGCGCCCGAAGGCCGCCATGAGGCCCGGATAGGTGAGCGTGAGGAGAAGCAGGAGGCCGTACACCGCGCCCGCGGCGAGGAACTTGCCCGCCAGCACCTCGCCGTCACGCACCGGATAGGTCAGCAACAGCTCGATGGTGCCGGACTTCTTCTCCTCGGCGAAGAGCCGCATGGTGAGCATGGGCATGAAGAAGAGCAGCACCACGCTCATATTGGAGAAGAGCGGCCGCATGACGTTCTCGGTGGGATTGAGATTCTGGGCCGCCATCGGCTGCATGAACGCGCGCATGGACAGCTCGCTGTAGATGAGGAAGATCTGCGCGAACATCCAGCCCGTGATGAGGAGGAACAGCGCGAGGAAGGCATAGGCCACCGGCGAGCCGAAGTACAGCCGCATCTCTTTCTTGAAGATGGGCAGCCAGCGCATCAGGCGGACCGCCTCGCCATGCTCCTCGCCCGCCACGACTCGGATGAACACCTCTTCGAGACTCATGCCCACCTGATGCAGCTCGAGCAGCTTCCATCCGCGCGCGGACACGAGCTGCACCACTTCGCCCCGCACGTCGCGGCCTCGCGGCGACTCCACCAGGAAGCGCCCCGAGCCGTCCGCCCCGGTGAGGTCGTCCACGCGGAGCACCCCGCCGATGGCGCGAAGGGCCGCTCGCCACCGCCTCGCGCGGGCCGCCGATCTCGACCTCGATGCGCGCGGTGGGGAAGACCTGCTCCACGAGCTGCGCCTGGGTGCCCTGGGCCACGATGCGGCCGCGATTGATGATCACCACCCCATCGCAGACCATGGAGACCTCAGGAAGGATGTGGGTCGAGAGGATGACGGTGTGCTGGCCGGCCAGGGACCGGATGAGGGCGCGGATCTCGGCGATCTGCTGGGGGTCGAGACCGATGGTGGGCTCGTCCAGGATCAGCACCTCGGGGTCGCCCAGCAGCGCCTGGGCCAGGCCCACGCGCTGGCGATAGCCCTTGGACAGCTTGCTGATGAGGCGGCGCTGCATGTCGGTGATGAAGCACCGGGCCATGACGTCGGCCACCCGCCCCTTGCGCTCCCCCCGCGGCACGCCCTTGATCTCGGCCACGAACTCGAGGTATGAGCCGACCCCCAGGTCTCCGTAGAGCGGCGCGTTCTCGGGGAGGTAGCCGATCCGGCGGCGCACCTCCATGGACTGGGAGAACACGTCGAATCCCGCCACCCGCGCGCTGCCGCCCGAGGCGGGCATGAAGCAGGAGAGGATCTTCATGGTGGTCGACTTTCCGGCACCATTGGGGCCCAGAAAGCCCACGATCTGCCCCTTGTCCACGGTGAAGGAAACGTCGGACACGGCCGTGATAGGGCCATATCGCTTGGTCAGATGGTCGACTTGAATCATGGGTGGGGTTCGTTGGGCTCGCGCGCGGAGGTGAGTATACCATACGCCGCGCGGGGTTCCGGAGAGCCTCCGCTCGAGGTGGCGTCCCTTCCCTCCCCGTGAGAAAATAAGGTCGGTGACGAGGATGACCAGGATACTCCGGTCGAGCCTCCGATCGCGACTGCTCCTGCTGGTGCTCCTTGCCCTCCTTCCGGCGCTGGTCCTCATCCTGATCACCGCCTGGGAGCAGCGCCAGCTCGCGGCCGTGGACGCGCAGGAAAGCGCCCTGCGGCTGGCCCGGGTGGCCGCCTCGAACCAGGAACGGCTCATCGAGGGCGCCCGCTCGCTCCTCATCGGGCTCGCCCAGGTCCCCGCCGCCCAGCCCGGCAAGACCAGCGCGTGCGGCCCCTTGCTCACCGATCTCCGCAAGCGCTTTCCGGTGTACGTGAACCTGAGCATGGCGGGCCCGACCGGGGATATCACCTGTAGTGCCGTGCCTCTGCGGGCCGCGGTCAACGTGGCGGACCAGCCCTACTTCCTCCGCGCGCGCGCCACCCACGACTTCGTGGTGTCGGGCTATGTGATGGAGCCCGTCACCGGCAGCCCCGCCCTCATCCTCGCCTGGCCCGCCCTGGGACCCACCGGCGAGGTGCGCTCGGTGCTCTTCGCCAGCCTGGACCTCGGCTGGATACACCAGCTGGCCGAGCGGGCGCGCCTGCCGCTCAACTCGTCGTTCGTGGTCACCGACGCCAGCGGCATCGTTCTCGCGGGGTATCCGGAATCGGAGCGCTCGGTGGGTCAGCCCATGCCGGAGTCGGAGGTGACCCAGGCCATCCGCGCCCAGCAAAGCGAGGCCAAGATCACGGTGGAGTCACTCAACGGCAGCAATGCGCGGCTGTTTGCCTTCACCGCGGTGGGCGGCGTCCCGCCCGCCGACCGGCTCTACGTCTCCGTCGGCATCTCCCGCGCGGTGGCCTTCACCGAGGCCGACCGCACGCTCGTCCGCAACCTCCTCTCGCTCGGTCTGGTGGGCGCGATGGCGCTCGGCGTGGCGGCCATCGTCGGCCATCTGCTCATCATCCGGCGGCTGCGCGACGTGGTCCGTGACCGCCGAGCTGGTGCGGGCCGGCGACCTCTCCGCGCGCGCGGAGGTGGACGGGACGGACGAGATCGCGGTGATGGGGCGCGCCTTCAACAACATGGCGGAGCGCCTCTCCGCCATGGTCAAGGCCGAGCAGGAGACGCGCGAGGGCCTGGCCGAGCGCGTGAGCGAGCTCGACCACATCAATCGGCTGGGCGAGCTGCTGCAGGCCTGCTTCACCCTGCCGGAGGCCTACGCGGTGGTGGAGCGCGAGCTCCGGGAGCTGTTCCGCGGCGAGGCCGGCGCCGTATTCGCCTGCAGCTCCTCGCGCAATCTCATCGAGGCGGTGGCGCGCTGGGGCCCCGACTCCCCAGAACAGCGCGGGCGTGTTCGCCATCGAGGAGTGCTGGGCGCTCCGCGAGCGGGCGCGTGCACGTGGTGGACGACACCCGCTCGGGGCCGGTGTGCACCCACCTGCCCTCGCCGCCGCCGGGCGCCTATCTGTGCACTCCGCTGGTGGCGCAGGGCGACGCCCTCGGCGTGCTCTACGTGGCCTTCTTCGCCCGCGGCCGCGCTGGCCCCCGTGCCGCTCACCGAGGCGAAGCGCCGCCTTGCCGCCGCGGTGGGCGAGCAGGTGGCGCTGGGGCTGGCCAATGTCAAGCTGCGCGAGGTGCTGCGCAGCCAGTCCATCCGCGATCCCCTCACCGGGCTCTTCAACCGCCGGTACATGGAGGAGACCCTGGAGCGCGAGGTGCGCCGCGCCCAGCGCGCGGGCCGACCCATGGCCGTGCTCATGCTGGACCTCGACCACTTCAAGCGCATCAACGACGACTTCGACCATGACGCCGGCGACGCGCTCCTGCGCGAGCTGGGCGCCCTCCTCATGCGGAACCTGCGGCGCGAGGACGTGGCCTGCCGCTACGGCGGCGAGGAGTTCGTGCTGGTGCTGCCGGAAGCCTCGCTGGCGGACGGGGAGCGGCGGGCGGAGGAGCTGCGCGACGAGATCAAGCGGCTGCGCGTGTCGGACAAGGGCCGGCTCCTCGGTCCCCTCACCGCGTCATTCGGAGTGGCCGCCTACCCCGACCACGGCCTCGCGGGCGACGTGCTGCTCCGCGCCGCCGACACCGCGCTGTACCGGGCCAAGCGCGAGGGCCGCGACCGCATCATCATCGCGGTGCCCGCCGAGCTCCCGCGCTCGATCTAGCGCCCCACGCGAAACCGCGGCCCGGAACCGCCCCCTAGAACAGGCCGGTAATGCGACCGTCGGGCGTGACGTCCACCCCTTCCGCATTGGGCTTTCGCGGAAAGCCGGGCATGGTCGTGATGTCGCCCGTGATCGCCACCAGGAACCCCGCCCCCGCCGAGACGTAGAAGTCGTTCACCGTGACCGTGAATCCGCGCGGCCGGCCGAGCAGAGTCGGGTCGTCGGACAGCGACCGCTGGGTCTTGGCCACGCAGACCGGCAGGCCGCCATACCCCAGGGCCTCGAGCTCCGCGATCTGCCGGTCTACCCGGCCCGGGATAGACCACGCCGTCGGCGCCGTAAATGCGCCGCGCGATGGTGTCGAGCTTCGCCTTCACGGGTTGATCCAGGGCGTAGAGCGGCGTGAAGTCGGAGCGCTCGCTGGCGAGGAGCTCGCGGAGCCCCTTGGCCAGATCGCCGCCCCCGTCCCCGCCCCGGGCGAAGATGTCGGCCACGTGCACACGAACGCCGAGCTTGGCGCAGTGCTCGGCCACCAGCTGATACTCGCGCTCCGTGTCGCTGGGATAGCGGTTGAGCCCCACGATGGCGGGCAGCTTGAACTGCCGGATGATGTCGACATGGGCGTCGAGGTTGGCGAGGCCGCGCCGGAGCGCGTCCACGTTCTCGGGCTCCAGATCCTTGATCGCCACGCCGCCGTGATACTTCAGCGCCCGGCAGGTGGCGACGATCATGGCCGCGTCCGGGCGCAGGCCGGCCAGGCGGCACTTGATGTCGAAGAACTTCTCCGCGCCCAGGTCGGTGGCGAAGCCCGCCTCGGTGAGGCAGATATCGCCGAGCTTGAGCGCCAGCCGCGTCGCCACCACCGAGTTGCACCCGTGCGCGATATTGGCGAAGGGGCCGCCGTGAACCAGGGCGGGCGTGCCCTCCATGGTCTGCACGAGATTCGGGTGGATGGCGTCACGCAGCAACGCGGCCATGGCCCCGGTGACATTGAGGGCCTCCGCGGGCACCCCCTTGCCGTCCCGGGTGAGCGCCACCACCATGCGGCCCAGCCGTTGCTTGAGGTCCGTCAGATTCTCGGCAAGGCAGAGCACGGCCATGATCTCGGAGGCGGCCGTGATGAGGAAACCGCTCTCCCGGGGCACCCCGTCCATGCGCCCGCCCAGCCCCGCCACCACCTTCCGCAGCGCGCGGTCGTTGACGTCCAGCGTGCGCTTCCAGAGCACCTGGCGCACGTCGATGCCCAGCGCATTGCCGTGGTGGAGGTGATTGTCCAGCGCGGCGGCGAGGAGATTGTTGGCGGCGGTGATCGCGTGAAAGTCTCCGGTGAAGTGCAGGTTGATCTCGTCCATGGGCACGATCTGCGACCGCCCGCCGCCGGTGCCGCCGCCCTTGAGACCGAGGGTCGGACCGATGGACGGCTCGCGCAGCGCGATGACCGGGCGCGCGCCCGCCTTCCAGAGTGCCTGGCCGAGGCCGATGGTCATGGTGGTCTTGCCGTCGCCCGCCGGCGTGGGGGTGATCGAGGAGACGACCACGAGCTTGCCGTCGGGCCGGCTCCGGCGCGCCTCCAGCGCGCTCAGGTGGACCTTGGCCTTGGTATGCCCGTAGGGCAGCCACTCCGACTCGGTGAGGCCGAGGTCGGCGGCCACCGCCCCGATCGGTCGCGGCGGGCTAGGATCGGACGGCGGCGGGATCGAGGTCGCCATCGGGCATGATCTCCTTGAGCCACTCGGGCAGCGCGATCATCTTCTGGGACGCGGGATCCCAGCACGCGTGGCGTGTGTGGCCGTGCGCGACGAGCTCGCGCTTCTCATTGTGGATCTCGTACTTGAAGGTGAAGCTGGCGCGCCGCCGCTCGCTCACGCGCGAGGTGACGTCGAGGAGATCGTCGAGGAGCGCGGGTCGCGCGTAGTGCACGCACGCCTCCACCACCGGCATGTGGATGCGCCGGTCTACCTCGGACATCGGCAGTCCCCGCTCGCGGAGATACTCCACGCGGGCGACCTCGAAGTACGTGAGGTAGTTGCCGTAGTAGACCACCGACATGGTGTCGGTGTCCTTGTAGCGCACGCGGATGCTGGTGTGAGACGGCATCGAGGGCGATGGTCCGCCGATCAGAGATACTGGCCGTAGCGGGTCTTCTCCACGACCTCGCGGATCCGGCGATAGCCGTCCAGCTGCTGGAGGAGATCCGGCGTGGCGACCAGCCCGGCGTCCCGCCCCTCGCCCGCCGCCTGCACCTTCTGCTCGAGCGCGCGCCGGAAGACCTCCGAGATCTCCGCGCCGCTCATCCCGCCCATCGGGGGCAGCAGCGAGCGGTAGTCGATCTCGTCGAAGAGGGGCCGCCCTGCCTTGGTCTCCGCACTCCGCCGCACGAGCTGGAGGATTTCCTGCTGGGCGGCGCCGTCGGGCAGGGCCACCTCGACCAGCCGATCCAGGCGGCCGGGCTCCACGAGGGACCGGTCCACCGAGTCGGTGCGAATGGTCGAGGCCACCACCAGCATGCGCGCGGACTCATCGAGCCCGTCGAGCTTCTCGCACAGCGCGGCCACCAGGCGCGCGCTGCCCTCGCGGGCGGGGGCGGGCGGCAGCAGGTGCTCGAGCGAGAGCGCATTGGCCTCGTCGAGGCATACCACCGCCTTCCCCTCGGTCTTGGCGATATTGATGATCTCCTGGAGCAGCTCGCCGGTATTGGGGCCGAACTTCGACGTGAGGTTCATCAGCTTGAGGTGATAGAAGATGGCCCCCGCGCTGGTGGCGAGCGCGCGCGCCAGCATGGTCTTGCCGGTGCCGCGCGGCCCGTAGAGGAGGATGCCCCGGGGCGGGCTGATCCCCCACTTGCGGTAGAGGTCAGGCTCGGTGAGCGCGGTGGTGAAGCCGCGGATGGCGGCCTTGGCCTGCGGGATCCCGCCGATATGCTCGAACAGCGTGTCTGGCTTGATCGTCACCACCACGCGGCCGCTGAGATCGCCGAACTTCTCCCCCAGCTTGGTGAAGACGTCCTCGATGCGACGCTGGATGGCCCACTGCTGGCCCTCCGGCTCGGGCGAGGGCGCACGCTCCGAGGAGCCGGCCTCTCGCGGCAGCTCGTTGGCCATGGTCAGATTCTCGGCCCCGCGGGCGCCATCGGCGCGGGCGCGCGCTCCGACTTCTCGAACACCCGCTCCTCCACCAGCACCGGCGCGCCCGCGCGGATGGCCAGGGCGATGGCGTCGGAGGGGCGCGCGTCCAGCGCCAGGCTCTCGCCGCGCGCGGTGAGGTGAAGCACCGCGTAGTAAACGTCGTCGCGCAGGTCGGTGATCACTACGCGGGTGACGGTGACGTCGAGCCGCCCGAAGACGGTGAGGAAGAGGTCGTGGGTGAGCGGTCGCGGAGGTGTCCGCTTCGCCAGCGGGAACGCGATGCCGGTGGCCTCGGCGGGCCCGATGGACATGGCGACGGTGCGGCCGTCGCGCCGGCCCTGCAGGACGACGGTGGGGACACCGGTCTGCGGGCTCAGCACCACCCCGAGCACCGTCACTTCCTGTGCGCCGGTGGCGTTCGGTCCCGGCGTGTCGCCGTGGCCGCTCACGGCCACGAGGAGCACGCCACCGCCGAGCAGCAGGGCCAGCGCCGGCATCCGTCTCGCGTTGGGCATGACCGTCCTCCGCGCCGCGGTTCGCGCGAGCGCCCACGAAGTATCGGCCCCGGCTCGGAGCAAGTCAACTCAGCGGTCGGTAGAGAGCTCCGCGGTGGCGGCGGCGCGCGCGGCGGAGGGCCCCTCGGACACGCGGACCTCGCCCGGACCCGGCGCGAGCCGAAAGCTCGCGATGATACCGCCGGCCAGGACCACCGCCAGCGCGGTCCACATGGGCGAGTAACCCGCGCCAAGCGCAAGATAGCCGAAGGCCACCGCGCCTACCGCGTTGCCAAGCAGGCACACCGCGCTGAATATTCCCACCGCGCTGGCGCGTCGCGGCTCGGGGGTAACGTCCACGAGCTGCGCGGATAGCGCGGGATAGAGAAAGCCGTGGGCCCCGCCGCCCAGGAGACCGGCGAGGAAGATGAAGGGCAGCACGGGCACGCGCACCCCGGGCCCCACCGACCCGGCGAGGAGGGCCAAGATGCACACCGCGCCCGTGAAGACGATCATGCACGGCACGATGACGGCGCGCCGGCCCCGGGTGTCGATGAGGTCCCCGCCCAAGATGCGCACCGCCACCGCGGAGGCGGCGTACGCGGTGTAGAAGAGGCCGAGTCCGGTCACGCCGAGCTGCTCGGCGAAGGTGGGCAGGAAGGTGAAGACGGTCCCCGTGCCCAGCCCGAAGAAGAAGCCCAGCACCATGTGCACGCGGAGAACTTCCTGCAGGCCCTCGCGAAGCTCGGCGAGGCCCGGGCCGCCGCCGGGCGCGGGCGGTCGGATCCCCTTGGTGCGCAGGATGATGGCGAACGACCCGGCGGCCAGGAGCGCGGCGAGCGCGAAGCACCAGCGAAACCCCGCGTGGCGGAGCACCGCCTCGCCCAGCAGCGGAGCCAGCGCGGTGGAGGTGAGGCCGGAGAGGCCGAAGATGCCGAGCGCCCAGCCGCGGCGATCCACCGGCGCCAGGTCCACGATGTGGATGTAGTTCGCCACGAAAAACGCGGAGAAGGCAAGCCCCTGCACGGCGCGCAACAGGGCATGGAGCGGGATGGAATGGCTCAGCACCAGGCCCGCCGCCGAGAGCGCGAGGAGCAGCGCGCCCAGCCGCATGAAGAAGCCGCGGCCCAGGCGATTCACCCACAAGCCCACCAGCGGCTGGAAGAGGATGCCGGCCAGGCTGTACGCGCCCTGGACCAGCCCCACATCGGCCTCGTCGCCCCCCATCTGCTGGACGTGGATGGGCAGGAGGAGGAAGAGGTTCATGCCCATGAAGAAGAGGAAGTTCATGAGCATGGCCTGGAGGAACGGCCGGCTCGTCAGCAACGGGACGGCCGAGGTCACGCGCGTTGCGGCGGGGCGGGGCGGAACAGTAGAATGGCGGCCGCCATGAGACGCACGAAGTATAGCATGCGGGCCCGCGCCTGATCACCGTCGCCGAAGCGCTCGCCGCCGCCGCCGCGCTCGCCCCCGACGGGCGCGGGCGGTTCGATGCCCCCGCGGTGCTGCAGAGCTGGCCCGGCATCGTGCACGGCGGCGGGCTCGTCGCCATTCTCGACGCCGTTACGCGTGCTCTCGGCACCCGCGATGAGCCTCGTGTGATCGAGGGCCGGCTCACCTCGTCCGTACCCGTGGCCACCGCGCTGGAGCTTGAGGGCTCCGCGCGCGCCGGGAGCGCGGTGGTCACCATTCTCCAGAACGGCCAAACTCTCACCTCGGCCTCGGTGCGGCCCTCGGCGGCGTCGGCGGCGGCCACGCCGCCGGAAGGGAAGCTCGAGGACGGGACCGCGCTGCCGATGTCGGACGACTGTCTGGCCTGCGGCGCCCGCAATCCCCTGGGCTTGCAGCAGGCGCTCCGCTTCGATGAAGCGGGGGTCTGGGCGCGCCTGGTGCCCCGCGGACCCTGGCGGCTGGATGCCGCGCGGGCGCATGCGGCACTCGCGCCCGTGCTGCTCGACGAGGTGGCGTGGTGGCTGGGCGCGCTGATGATGCGGGAGGGCGGCCTCACCAACCGGATCCAGGTGACCTTCCACGCATCTCCCCTACCCGCCGCGGGCCCGCTCCTCGCGGCCGGGCGTTTCGCCGACGTCGCGCCGGTGGACCGCCATCGCACCTTCTGGCGGACGGCCTGCGCGCTCTTCGACGAGGGCGGCCGTGTCCTCGCGGAAGCCGCCATCGTGTTTCGCGGTGGGCCCGAGTGGTCGGCGCGACAGCTGCCCTACTTCAAGGCCCGGACCGACGGCGCGACCTTCGCCCGGATGTTTCCGGGCTACGTCTGAGGGGTCGGCGAACCCTTCTCCCTGAGCCGCTTGACCAGCTCCCCGTACCCCGAGGTGCGGATCACTTTGTCGAACTGGGTGCGGAAGTTGCTGATCAAGCTCACGCCCTCGACGAGCACTTCATAGACGCGCCAGCGCCCATCCCGGTTCACGAGCCGGTAGTCGATCGGGACTTCCTGGCCCTGGCCGGTCACGATGCGCGTGTTGACGACACCGAGGTTGCCATCCACCTTCTCGCCCGTGAAGCGAACCGGCTCCCCGCTATAGCGCTCCACGTGCATGATATACGAACGCTGGATGAGGTCGCGGAACAGCTCGACGAACTCCGTCCGCTCGGCCTCGCTGCGGGCCTGCCAGTGCACGCCCATCGAGCGGCTCGACATCTCACGCCAGTCGAATGCCGGCTCCGCCGCCGTCCGGATGGCTTCGCGCCGCTGCGCCGCGGTCGCGCCACTCTTGCCGGACTCCACGATGACCTGCAGGACGCGCTCGAGGTCGACCTTGAATTGATCGGTGAGCGGTCCCGCCTCACCCCCCGGCGCGGCGGTGAGCCCCATGACCAGTAGCGTGGCGGCGAACGCGCGGGCGCGGCGCATGGTAGTCAGTTGGTGAAGAGCGTCCCGAAGAAGCTCTTCACCGAGTGGCCGAACGAGGAAGCACCGTCCTTCACGCTCTGCCAGGAGCTCTTCGCCGGCGGTTCCGCGGCCTTGCCCGCCTCCTTGAACTTCTCGCCCGTGAATTTGGCGCCCTCCTCGACGGTCTTGCCCACGCCCTTGGCCGTCTGCTCGACGCCCTTGCCCACCTCGCCCTGGCCGATCTTCTTCGCGCCCGTCTCGACCTGCTGCGTGCCGGCCTTGACCTTGGAATCGTCGGCGGCCGGCACGGATGAAACGGCGAGAAGGGATGCCGCCAGGGCGGCCGGAACGATGGCCACGGATACGAATCGCGTGCGGTTGCGCATGCTCGAGCCCTCCTGCCGCCGTGTAGAAGCAAGCGCCGTTCCGACTTCTAAGTACTTGATTGTTCGTACGGGCCTACCGAGCGAGTGACGACGGCAGGACGTCGCCGTGTAATCGTTACCCGCCCGGCTCAGTCGGGGCGGGCGGCCCGCGCCGCGGCGATCCGGGCGGACAGGGCCTCCCAGACGGCGAGCGGGATGGCAGGATCGCCCAGCTGGCTCGAGCGCACGCGCGGCCCGTGGAAGTCGGAACCGCCGGTGGCGACCAGGCCATACTGGCGGCATAGCTCCACGTAGGAGCCGGTCCGGGCCGCGGAATGCTCGGGGTAGTAGCACTCGATCCCCATGAGCCCGGCGCGCACCAGGGCGGGAATGAGGTCGTCGCGGCCGGCCAGTCCCGGGTGCGCGAAGACGGGCACGCCGCCCGCGCGGCGCAGCAGCCGCACCGCGTCCTCGGGCGTGAGCTTCTTGCGCGGCACGTGCCCGGGCTTGCCCGCGGCGAGATACCGATCGAAGGCGTCGCGCACGCTCTTCACGTAGCCGCGCTCCACCATGACCTGGGCCACGTGCGGGCGCCCCGCCGAACCCTCCTTGACGAGGGCGAACACCGCCTCCGGGTCGATGGGCATGCCGAGCTCCGCGAGGCGGTCCGCCATCCGGTACACGCGCTCGCGGCGCTCCGCGCGCTGGGCGCGGCAGAAATCCTGGAACCAGGGAAGCTCGTAGTCCATGCCATAGCCGAGGACGTGGATCTCGCCGCCCTCGACGTCGCAGTTGATCTCGATACCAGGGACGATGGCGAGCGGCCGGAGCGTTTCCGCCTCGGCCATGGCGTCGGCGAGACCCTCGGTGGAGTCGTGGTCCGTCACGGCGAGAATGCGCACGCCGCGGCGGGCCGCCTCCCGGGCCAGCTCTCGCGGCGACAGCGTGCCGTCCGATGCCGTCGTATGGGAGTGCAGATCCACCGCGCCCGCCACCTTCCGTCCGCCTCTAGCGCCGGCTGCCCGCGGCCCGCGCGAGGTAGGCGATCAGGGTGCGCACGGTCACGCCGGTGCCGCCCTTGGGGCCCAGGGTCCCGTCCCGCTCGGAGAACCCGGTGCCCGCGATGTCGAGGTGCGCCCACGGTACCCCGCCGGTGAACTCGCGCATGAAGAGCGCGGCGACGATGGAGCCCGCGCCCCGCTGGCTGGAGATATTGTTGAGGTCGGCGATATCGCTCTTGAGCCCGTCCTTGTAATCGTCGTGCAGCGGCAGCCGCCACATCCGCTCGCCCGCCGCCTGCGCGCCCGCGAGCAGGCGCTCGGCGAGGCCGTCCTGCGTCGCGAAGAGGCCGGTCACCTGCAGGCCCAGCGCGATCACCACCGCCCCGGTGAGGGTGGCCATGTCCACCATCTCGTCGGGCTTGATCTCCTTCGCCGCGTAGGCCAGCGCGTCGGCCAGGGTGAGCCGGCCCTCGGCGTCGGTATTCCCGATCTCGATGGTGAGCCCGTTCAACGCGCGGACGATGTCGCCCGGCCTTTGCGCGGCGCCCGACGGCATGTTCTCGGTGGCGGCGATGAGGCCGTGGACCTCGACGGGGAGGCGCAGCTTCGGCAGTGCCTGGAAGAGGCCGAGGACGGCGGCGGAGCCCGCCATGTCGCCCTTCATGCGCAGCATCCCGTCGGCGGATTTGAGATCGAGACCGCCGGAGTCGAAGGTGATGCCCTTGCCGATGATCACCACCTTGCGCCGCGCGCGGCGGCGGGGCGCATAGGTGAGGTGGATGAACCGGGGCGGCTCCTGGCTGCCCTGCGCGACGCCGAGAAAGGCGCCCATGCCGAGCTTGGCGCAGTCGTCGCGGTCCAGCACGCGGACGCGGAGACGCCCGGCCTTGGCGATCTCGCGGGCGCGATCGGCGAGGTAGGTCGGCGTCACCACGTTGGCGGGCTCGTTGACGAGGTCGCGCGCCAGGCTGGTGGCGGCGGCGCCGATCTCGCCGAGCCGCGCGCCCTCGCGGGCGGCGGCGCCCTGGCGCGCATCCGGCTCCAGCACGGTGACACCGGTCAGCACCTTGGAGCTCTTCTCCTTCAGGTACTTGTCGAATCGGTACGTGCCCAGCCGCGCCCCTTCCACGGTGGCCTGCGCGCGGCTGCGCGCCGGCACCCCCTCCGCGGCGAGATGCATGGCCACGGTGGCGGCGCCGAGGTCGCGCGCGCGCCGCGCCGCGGTGGCGGCGGCATGGCGCACGGCCTCGGCGCTCGCCCCGCGCCGCGCGCCCAGTCCCACCACCATCACCCGCGCCGCGGGCAGCTTGCCGTTGGTGTGGACGGAAGAGACCTGCCCCGGCTTGCCCTCGAATTTCTCGGCCGCGAGCACGCGCGAGAGGAGCCCACCCAGCCGTGCGTCCACCGCCGCCGACTCGGGCCCGGGCCGCGCCTCGTCGGCATGGCGACCCAGCACGAGCACGTCGGCGCGCGCTTCCACGGGCTTCCGGACCTGGACGGACACTCTCATCGGTCAATTCTCCTTTCGCTCGTCGCGCGGGCCGCGACGGCGCGGTGAATCATGTCGGCCAGACCATCCGTGGTGTCGTAGCGCGCGAGGTCGGCCAAGGACACCCAGCGCGCGTCGGCGGCATCGCTACCCGCGCGGACGGCGCCGCCCGCCGGCTCCGCGACATAGTCCACGATCACCCAGTGGTACCGGACGCGCGGGGCGCCGCCGGGAGCGGCCGCGCTCGCGGCCGCGGGATCGCGAACTATCCGATCAATGACGCCGCAGACGTCGAGCACGCGCACGCTGAGGCCGCACTCCTCCGTCACCTCGCGGCGCACCGCGTCCTCCAGCCGCTCGCCCAGATGGACCAGGCCGCCGGGCAGGCTCCACTTCCCCAGGGATGGAGGTTGGCCGCGCTGCACCAGCAGCACGCGGTCGCCATCGAGCACCACCGCTCCCACTCCCACCCGCGGCGCGTCGGGATACTCGCGCGGCGCCTCGGTCATAGCAGGGTGGCGATGCGGCCGGCGCGGGTCCAGTCGACCGAGCCGTACTTGTCCCGCGCGAGTGTGTCCGCGAGCGCGACTTCGGCGGCGGTGAGGCCGCCGGGCTCCAGGGTGAGCCCGTGCACGGCACGAAAGCCCTCGGCGAGCGCGGCCACCGTGACATCGAAGGCGGGCCGCCGGCCCAGCACCGTCTCGAGCGTGGTCATGCCCGCGAGGGGATCGCCGGCGCCGGGAAAGACGCGGCGCAGGCGTGCCGGATCGGCGCCCAGCATCACCGCGCCGTGCTGGAGGAAGCCCGTCCCCTGGCGGCGCTGGGCGCTGCCCACCAGCTTGAGCCCGTCCACCTCGAGCTCGTAGGAGCCGGTGCGCGCGAAGCAGAAAGCCGGCATGCTCCGCGGATCGGACGGCTGCACCGATACCATGGCCACCGGCGCGCCGAGGGCGCGGAGGCCGGCCTCGAGGGCGCGGCCGATCCATTGGTACGTCCGGAGGAGCTCGTCGGCGCCGGGGAAATCGCCGGCCGCGGCGGTGACGCTGTAGGTGACCTCGAGCGCCGGCCCCTCGTGGAGGATGGCGCTGCCACCGGTGGTGCGGCGCACGAGGCCGATGCCCATGGCGCTCGCCGCGTCCACGTCCACGCGGCCGTCCAGCCGCTGGCCATAGCCCAGCGAGATGGTGGCGGGATCCCAGGCGAAGAAGCGGAGGCTCGGCGGCGCGTCGCCGCCGAGGCGGGAGAGTAGCAGCGCCTCGTCCAGCGCCATGTTGGCGGCGCCGTCGAGCGGCTCGGTGACGAGCAGCCGGAAGTCGGCGCTCACCCCTGCCCGGGCATCCACTTCAAGACGGGCTGGCGCGCGGCGAGCGTCTGGTCGAGCCGGCGCACCGAGGTCGTCACCGGCGCCTCGTGGAGCAGGTGGGGATTGGTCTCCGCCTCCCGGGCGATCTGGATCATGGCGTCGCAGAACTGGTCGAGCGTCTCCTTGGACTCGGTCTCGGTAGGCTCGATCATCAGCGCCTCTTCCACGATCAACGGGAAGTACGTGGTGGGCGCATAGAAGCCCAGATCCAGTAGCCGCTTGGCAATGTCGGTCGCGGAGACGCCGAGCTTCTTCTGGCGGCGCGCCGAGACCACGCACTCGTGCATGCACGGGCCCGCGGTGGCGCGGTCGTAGTCGCCCTCGAGTCGCTTGAGGATGTAGTTGGCGTTGAGCACCGCGTTCTCGGACACCGCGCGCAGGCCGTCGGGGCCCATGGTGCGGATATAGGTGTAGGCGCGCACCAGCATGCCGAAATTGCCCCAGAACGCCTGGAGCTTGCCGATGGACTGGGCCCGGTTCCAGTCCAGCGAGTAGCCGGTCTCGCCGTTCGCTTGATTGCTGGCCACCACCACCGGCGTGGGCAGGAACGGCGCGAGATGCGCCTTGATGCCCACCGGCCCTGACCCCGGCCCGCCCCCGCCATGCGGCGTGGTGAAGGTCTTGTGGAGGTTGAAGTGGCAGACGTCGAAGCCGAGATCGCCCGGGCGCGTGATGCCGAGGATGGCGTTGAAGTTCGCCCCGTCCATGTAGACCTGCACGCCCTTGGCGTGGCACATCTCGGTGATCTGGTGGATCCTGGACTCGAAGAGCCCCAGCGTGTTCGGCTGGGTGATCATGAAGGCGGCCACGTCCTCGTCGAGATGCCGCTCGAGGTCGGCCAGATCCACCTCGCCCGCCTCGTCCGACTTGAGCTGCACGACCTGGTAGCCGGCCAGCGCGGTGGTGGCGGGGTTGGTGCCATGCGCGGAGTCGGGGATGAGCACCTTGTGCCGCCGCTCGCCGCGCGAGAGGTGCCAGGCGCGGATCATCAGCACCCCCGCGAACTCGCCCTGGGCGCCCGCGGCGGGCTGCAGCGAGACGTGATCCATGCCCGAGATCTCGGCGAGATCGCGCGCCAGCTCCCACATGAGCTGCAGCGCGCCCTGGCTGGCCGCCACCGGCGCCAGCGGGTGCAGGCGGGCGAAGCCCGGCAGCCGCGCGATGTCCTCGTTGATCTTGGGGTTGTACTTCATGGTGCAGGAGCCGAGCGGGTAGAAGTGCGTGTCCACCCCGTAGTTCATCAGGCTGAGCCGCGAGTAGTGGCGGACCACGTCCACCTCGGAGACCTCGGGCAGCTCGGGCGGGGTGGCGCGAACGAACTGGGCGGGCACGAGCGTCGCGGGGTCGGCGGATGGCACGTCCAGCGCGGGCAGCGAATGAGCGAAGCGCCCGGGCGCGGAGAGCTCGAAGATCAGCTTGTCGTAGGAGGGCTTGGCTTCCATGTCGGGCCGCTCACGCCACCGCGGCGGCCAGCGCCGCGGCGTAGGCGTCGATCTCGTCCTTGGTACGCCGCTCGGTCACCGCGACCAGCAGCGCGTTCTTCGCAGCGCGATCGAACATCTTGAGCGGCACGCCGGCGAGGATGCGGTCCTTGAGCAAGCGCTTGACCACACGCTCCGGCGCCTTGGGCAGCTCGATGGCGAACTCCTTGAAGAAGGGCGCGCGGTGACGCAGCCGGACCCCGGGGACCGTCGCGAAGCGCTCCGCCGCGTAGTGCGCCTTGGCGGTGGCGAGCTCCCCCACCCGGCGCAAACCCTGCTTGCCCATGATCGAGACGTAGATCGTCGCCATCAGCGCGCAGAGGGCCACATTGGTGCAGATATTCGACGTGGCCTTCTCGCGGCGGATATGCTGCTCGCGCGTCTGCAGCGTGAGGACATAGCCGCGATGGCCGTCTCGGTCCACGGTGGCGCCCACCAGGCGGCCGGGCATGCGCCGCACCAGCTCCGCGCGGCAGGCGAAGACGCCCAGGTTGGGTCCCCCATAGCTCAACGGCACCCCGAGGCCCTGCCCCTCTCCCACCACGATGTCGGCGCCGAGGGCGCCGGGCGGCGTCAGGAAGCCGAGATTCAGGGGGTCGGCGGCCACGACGAGGAGCGCGCCCTTGGCGTGGGCGATCTCTCCCGCCTCGCGGACGTCCTCGAGGCAGCCGAGGAAGTTCGGGTACTGCACGACCACCGCGGCCGTGCGCTCCGTCACCGCGCGCCGGAGGGCGTCGAGATCGGTGACGCCATCGGCGAGCGGCACCCGCTTGAGGCGGAGGTCCGGCCCCTCACAATAGGTCTCGACCACCTGGCCATAGAGCGGATTGATACCCCGGCTGAAGGCAGTCTCGTTCCGGCCGGTGACGGCATGCGCCATGAGCACCGCTTCCGCCAGCGAGGACGCCCCGTCGTAGATGGACGCGTTGGCGACCTCCATCCCGGTCAGCTCCGCCATCATGGTCTGGTACTCGAAGATGGTGCGCAGCGTGCCCTGGCTGGCTTCGGGCTGATAGGGCGTATAGGCGGTGAAGAATTCTCCTCGGGAGATGAGGTGGTTGATCGGGCTGGGCACGATGTGGTCATAGGACCCGGCGCCGAGAAAGCAGGCATAGTCGTCGGCGGAGGCATCCTTCGCGGCCATGGCGCGGAGGTGGCGGACGAGGTCCGTCTCCGCCATGGCGGCGGGCAGTGCCAGGGGACGGGACAGCCGCGCCTTGGCGGGCACATTGGCCAGCAGCGCCTCGATGCTCGCCGCGCCGATCCGACCCAGCATGTCCTTTTGCTGGGCGGGCGTATTCGAGATATAGCGCATGCGGAATATCCCTCAGTGCCCGGCGGCGGCGATGAGCTGCTCGTACTGGGCCGCGCTCAGGAGCGCGCTCGCCTCCGCGGGCTTGGCCATGCGGATCACGATCATCCAGCCCTGACCATATGGGTCGTGGTTCACCGTCTCCGGCTTCTTGGGCAGCTCGCCATTGATCTCCACCACCTCGCCGGTGAGCGGGGCGAAGAGATCCGACACCGCCTTCACCGACTCCACCACGCCGAAGGTGGACATGCTGGTGACCTTGGCGCCCACCTTGGGCAGCTCCACGAACACCACGTCGCCGAGCTGCTCCTGAGCGAAGGCGGTGATGCCGATGCGGGCGCGATCGCCCTCGATCTTCGCCCACTCGTGCTCCTTGGTGTACTTCAGGTCTGCCGGAACATTGGACATCACGCCCCCCTACGACTTCTTGGCCTTGGAAGGAACGAACGGCGTGCGGACGACGCGGGCCCGCTGGCCCACGCCACGGATCTCGACGTCCCACTCGCTGCCCACGGCGGCGAGGTCCGCGCGCACATACCCCATGCCGATGCCGCGCTCCAGGATCGGCGAGAACGATCCCGACGTCACCACCCCGATCGCCGCGCCGTCCTTGAGAATGCGATAGCCGTGGCGCGGCACCTGGCGCTCGACCATCTCGAAACCGATGAGCTTGCGCGCCACGCCCCCGGCGCGCAGGGCCTCGATGGCCGCCCGCCCGATGAACTCGCCCTTGGCGGGCTTGACCACCCAGCCGAGGCCGGCCTCGAGCGGGTTGGTGGTCTGGTCGATGTCGTTGCCGTAGAGCGCGAACTTCATCTCGAGCCGCAGCGTGTCGCGGGCCCCGAGCCCGATGGGCTGGATGCCGTCGGGCCGGCCCGCTTCGATGAGGGCGTGCCAGAGCCGCGCCGCCTCCGCCGCGGGGACATAGAGCTCGAAGCCGTCCTCGCCGGTATAGCCGGTGCGGGAGATGACGGCGGGCACCCCCGCCACCTTGCCGCGGGCGAAGTGGTAGTAGCGGATCGAGACCACATCGGTGTCGGTGAGGCGCTGCACCAGCCCTTCCGCCTTCGGTCCCTGCACGGCCAGGAGCGCCGTCTCCGCGCTCAGATTCTTCCAGCCGGCGCCGGGCTCGTGCTCGGTCACCCAGCGCCAGTCCTTCTCGATATTGGACGCGTTCACCGTGAGCATGTAACGGTCGCCGGCCAGCCGATAGAGCGTGAGATCGTCCACGACGCCGCCCTCGGGATAGCAGAGGACCGAGTACTGCACCTGACCCTCCGCGAGCGGCGCGGCGTCATTGGTGCACAGCCGCTGCACCGCGGCGAGCGCAGCGGCGCCGCCCACCTCGAATTCGCCCATATGGCTGATGTCGAAGAGGCCGACGGCGGAGCGCACCGCCTTGTGCTCCTCGACGATGCCCGCGTACTGCACGGGCATGTCCCAGCCGCCGAAGGGGACCATCTTCGCTCCGGCCTTGACGTGGACGTCATGGAGCGGCGTGCGCTTGAGCGGGCCGGATTCGTGTGCGGTCATCGGAAAGCCGGCGTCATCTTAACCGAAGGAAACCGAGCCCGCAATTGCGGCTTCACTCGAGGAACTGGACCCCGCGGGGCGCGTTCACGTAGATGAGGGTCTCCTCGTCGGCCACCAGGTCGTGCTTGCCGCCGGGTGGCGTCCAGAAGAAGTCGCCGGTCTTCACCGGTTGCCCGCCGATGCGCGCCCGGCCCCGCAGCACATACACTTCCTCGCCGCCCGGATGATCGTGCAGCGGCACCCGCGCGCCCTGGGCGATGCGCACCAGGAAGGTCGCGCCTCCGTCGGCGCCGTGGGTCCGGAGCCCGCAGTATTCGACGCCCGCGGTCGCGGTGGCTTTCCAGCGCTGCCCCTCAACGGTTCGGTGCACCACCTCGTCGGTATCCATGGCTGATCCTCCGGTAACGTCGCTATTCGAGTATGCCGCACCAGCGCACGAGCAGCTCGATCGAGGCCCTCGATGGCGGCATGGTACTCGGCCAGCGGCACGAACTCGTCGGGGCGATGGGCCCGGCCGATGCTACCCGGACCGAAGACCGCCGCCGGCATGCCGCCCTGGTTCACGAGGTGGCGGATGTCGCAGCAGAAGGGCCCGCCGCTCGGGCGCGGCGGCGATCCCGGCGGCGCCCAGCGCGGCGGCCACCTCGGCGGCGAAGGGCAGCGCAGCGGGCTGGGCCACGCCGTCGTCGTGGTGGAGAAAGCGCAGCCGGGCCGGGTGCGCGGTCAGGAACGGATCGGCGGCGTTCAGCCGCGCCACCGCCGCGCGCAGGGCCGCCATGACGTCGGCGATCTCTCCCGAGCCCGGCGCGAAGTAGGCCGAGCCCCGCAGGGTGGCGGAGAGCGCGGTCACGGTCTCGTAGTGGCCGCCCGTCACCTTGCCCAGCACGAGGGCAAAGGGATTGCCCTCTCGGTGCAGCGGATGCGCGGGCCGCGCATTGTACTCGCGCTCCACCGCGAGCAGCGCTCCGATGGCGGCGGGTAGCTTCTCCACCGCGCTCACGCCCACCTGGCGGGTCCCCTGCCAGCGGGCCCCCGGCGAGGTCGGCACCCCCGGCACCTCCAGCTCCCAGTACAAGCCGCCGGGCGCGGTGACGAAGAGCCGGCACTCGGTCGGCTCGAGCACCAGCGCGGCGTCGGCGCGCTGGCCGCGGGCAACGAGATCCAGACGTCCCGTTGCCGGCATGCTCCTCGTTGACCACGCTCTGGAGGAGCACGTCGCCCCGGAGCCGGACGCCGGCCTCGGTGAGGCAGGCCAGGGCTTCCACCGCGGCAGCGAGGCCCGGCCTTCATGTCCGCGGCGCCGCGGCCGTACAGAAGCCCATCCTCGATGGCCGCGCCGAAGGGATCGCGCGTCCACGCCCCGCGGGGCTCGACGGTGACGGTGTCCACGTGGCCGTTGAGGATGAGCGAGCGCCCCCCGCCCGCCCCGGGCCGGCGCGCCCAGAGATTGGGGCGGCCGCGATAGTGCAGCACCGTCTCGAGCCCGCTCGCCTGCAGCGACTCGAAGGTGGGCAGCGCTTCGTAGGGCAAAATGAGATCGTGCTGCCAGTGAGTCGGATACTGGGCTACCGCCGGGAAGCTGCGGAAGAGCCGCTCCACGTCCGGCTCGCCCGTCTCCACCGAGAGCCCGAGAGCGTCGAGCCGGCGGCCCAGGTATTCCTGGCCGGGCCCTTCCTCGCCGGTGAGGCTCGGCGTGCGCACGAAGCCGGCCAGGAAGGCGGTCGCCTCCGCGCGCCGGCGTCGGGCCACCGCGCGCGGCCGCCGCGGCGGCGGCCCCAGCCGTGCGCGCTACTTGCTGAGCCACACCTGGTCGAAGCTGGAATACAGCGCGATGGGGCCGCGGAACACGTCCTGCACGCGCCGGTTGTACACCGTGGTGGTGCCCATCTCCATGAGCCAGAGCACGGGCAAATCCTCGACCAGGATCTCCTGGACTTTCTTGTACTGCTGGGCGCGGATCGCGGGATTCATCTCGCGCCCCGCCGCCGCGAAGAGATGGTCCACCGCGGGGTTGTTGTAGCCCATCGAGTTGGTGAACGGCACGCCCTTGAGGATATTGGTCGAGATATAGGTCCGCTCCACCCCGATCGCCGGATCAGCGTAGTTGTTACTGAACGTCGAGGTGAGCTGGAAATCCCAGTCGGTGTAGACGCGCTTGAGCCAACCCGGCAGGTCGGAGGCGCGCGTGGTGACGCGGATGCCGACCTTGCCCAGCGCCTGCTTCACGTACTCGGCCAGGCGCACCCAGTTCTCGCCATAGGGGAGGTAGTCCTGGGTCAGCTCGAAGCGGACGCCGCCGGCGCCGCGCTTGAAGCCTGCCTCGTCGAGCAGTCGCTCGGCGGCGGCGGGATCGAAGGGATAACGCCGCACCGCCGGATTGTAGAAGGTGGCATTCCCGCTGACGATGGGGCCGGTGGCGGCGTTCCCCACCCCGAACCAGATGGTGTCCACCACCACCTTCTTGTCGATGGCCTGGGCGAGCGCGCGGCGCACGCGCACGTCCGCGAGCTGCTTGTCGCGGAGATTCAGCTCCAGCCACATCAGCGGCCCCAGCGCCTCGTAGCCGCGGTCGGTGGAGGCCAGATGCGGCAGCTTGACGAGCCGCCCGATCTCCGCCTCCGGCACCGCGCCGGACGGCGCCAGATCCACTTCGCCCGTCTCGAGCGCGGCCACTCGCGCGCCGCCATCCGGGATCACCTTGTAGATGATGCGGTCGAGATACGGCCGCCCGGGCCTCCAGTAGTCGGGGTTCTTTCCGAGGACCAGGTAGCTCCCGCGCTTCCATTCAGTTAGCTTGAAGGGCCCCGTCCCCACGGGCTGATTGTTGAAGGCGCTCTTCCGGAAGTCCGTCTCGTTCTCGAGGAGATGCCGCGGGAAGATCGGCACCTCGGTGGGCTGGAACACCGACAGGAAATGCGCCTGGGGAGCCGAGAGCCGAAAGATCACGGTATAGTCGTCGGGAGTCTCGATGGCGCGGAGGTCGCGGAAATTGGCGCGCCCCCGCGAGTGGAGCGGGCGGACGATCCTCTCCACGGAAAACTTCACGTCGGCGCTGGTGAAGGGTTTGCCGTCGTGGAACTTCACGTTCCGCTGGAGCTTGAAGGTCCAGGTCAGACCGTCCGGGGTGACGCTCCAGGACTGGGCGAGCGAGGGCACCGGCTTCATGCCGGCCTCGTAGGCGAGCAGGCTCTCGAAGATCTTGCTCGCCACCAGCGCGGTGGGCACCGCGGTGGTGGCGATGGTGGTGAGCGCGGACGGCTCGGGATGGAAGGAGAGCGTGAGGGTGCCGCCGGCCCGCGGGGTCAGCGCCGGCGTCTTTGCGGCCGGCGCCTGGGCCTCCGACCTCCACGCCGGCGGCGAGGACGAGGGCGCCCGCGACGAGTAGCGCCGCCGCCCGCTGCGCACCCTCACGCGCGCACTTCTCACGCGCGCGCCCCGAGCACCCGCTTCACCGCCTCCACGAAGCGGTCCACATCGGCGTCGGTCATGGCCAGGGAGCAGGCCCCGAGCCCCCGCTGGGAGATGAGGAACCCCTCGTTGATGAGCGCCATGAAGGTCTCCGCGGACGCGGTGGGATCGGCCGGCCGCTGCGAGCGATAGTCGGTGAGGCGCTTCTTGGTGTGGTGCAGCCAGAACAGCGAGCCCGTGCCCGTGATCTGGCCGGGATACTTGAGCGACCGCAGCGCCTTGGCGATCCCCGCGCGCAGCCGGTCGCCGAGGACGTCCAGGCGCGCATACGCCTCCGGCGTGAGCTGCTCCATGGTGGCCACGCCGCCCGCCATGGTGAGCGGATTGGCGTTGAAGGTGCCGCCGTGATTGATGCGCCCCTTGCCCCCGCGCGGATCGTAGTAGTTCATCACCTCCGCGCGCCCGCCGAAGGCGCCCACCGCGAGGCCGCCCCCGATGATCTTGCCGAGCGTGGTGAGATCGGGCCGGATGCCGAAGCGCGCCTGCGCGCCACCCGTCGCCACACGAAATGAAATCACCTCGTCGAAGATGAGGAGGATGCCGAGCCGGGTGGTGGCCGCGCGCAGGCCCTCGAGGAAGCCCTCCGCCACCGGGATCATCCCCGCGTTGGCGAGCATGGGGTCGATGATGAGGGCCGCGAGATCGCCCGCTTCCTTCTCGAGAATCTTCACGCAGGCGTCGAGGTCGTTCCAGGGCAGCACCACCACGTGCTTCATCACCGCCGCCGGCACCCCCGCCGACCACGCCACCGACTTGGGCCGCTTGCGCGAGCCTCCCTGCCCCTCCGCGGTGGACACGCTCACCAGCACCCAGTCATGGGTGCCGTGATAGGCGCCCTCGAACTTGGCGATCTTGGACTTTCCGGTGAATGCGCGGGCCACTCGGATGGCGTGCATGGTGGCCTCGGTGCCCGAGTTGGCGAACCGGATGACCTCCATGGTGGGGATACGCCGGGTGAGGATCTCGGCGAGCCGGATCTCGTGCTCGCTGGGACCGGGGAAGGACATTCCGTGCACCGCCGCGTCCTGGATGGCTTTCACCACCGCCGGATTGGCGTGGCCCAGGATGAAGCTGGTGTAGTTACCGTTGAAGTCCAGCCGCTCGTTGCCGTCGGCGTCCCAGATCCGCGCCCCCGCCCCGCGGGCGATATAGAAGGGATACGGATCGAAGAAGGTAGTGGTGCGGCTGTTGCCGCCCGGCATGACGCGCAGGGCGTCCTCGAAGAGCTGGCGGGAGCGGGGCGTCTTGGCCTGATAGTCGCGGATGGTGGTCTCGAGCGTCATGGTGAAGCCTCCCCTGACTGGTTAAGCGATCGCGGATTCGAGCGCGGCACGGCGCGCCGCGAGGACAGCGTGAGCGTCCGACACCTCTATCTGCTTGAAGCGGAGCTTCCCTCCGGGCTTGATCTGCCCGATGCGGCCGATCTCGTACGAGCACACGGCACCGATCTTCGTATAGCCTCCGGCGGTTTGCCGATCCACCAGGAGCACGATGGGTTGCCCGTCTCCGATCACCTGGATCCCGCCCAGCGCGATGCCGTCCGAGATGATGTCGTGGCCGCGCGTATGCTCGATGCGCGGCCCCTTGAAGCGCGCGCCCATCCGGTCCGATTGCGGCAGCATCTCATAAGCGCCCTCGAAGAGGGCGGCGATCCCGCCGGGGGTGAAGCGATCGGCCTGGGGACCGAGAATGGTGGCGATCTCGGGCTCGCCGCCATGGATGGGAATGCGCTCCGCTCGCACTCGACGCTCCACCGCCCCGCCCGCGGGCGCGCCCAACCGCAGCACGTCACCTTTTCGAATCGCGCGCCCACTCAGGCCGCCTAGCGCGCCGCGAAGATAGGTCGCCCGCGAGCCGAGCACCAGCGGGGTGTCGACCCCGCCCGATACGGCGACATAGGCGCGCACGCCCGCGCGCGCCGCGCCGAGCTTGAGGACGCCACCCGCCGGCACGGGGAACGAAGCCCAGCGCGGCATCTCCGCGCCGTCGAGGGTCACCGGGACGTCGGCGCCGGTCACCGCCACCGAGCGCGCGTCCGCGAACTCCAGCCGCGGGCCCATGAGGGTGCACTCGAGCCCGGCGGCGCCGTCGGGATTGCCGACCAGGCGATTGGCAAGCACGAAGGCTTCCCGGTCCACCGGTCCCGACGGCGGGATCCCGACCCGGAGGTGGCCGGCGCGTCCGAGATCCTGGACGGTGGTGAGCGGGCCCGCGTCGAGCACGACGAGTCTCATCGCGCCTCCGTCACGCGCGGCTGGAACCGGCCCGCCGCCACCTCGGCCGCAATGGCGTCGTGCTCGGCGCGCTCGATGGGGCGGAAGCGCACCTGATCACCCGCGCGCAGGAGGATGGGATCCGCGGCGGTCGGGTCGTAGAGCCGCACCGGGGTGCGGCCCAGCACCCAGAAACCGCCCGGGCTCTCCACCGAGTAGATGCAGCACTGCACGCCGCCGATGGCCACGCTGCCCGGTGGCGTCTTGGTGCGCGGGTTGACGAGGCGGGGGATATTGAGCCGCTCGGGCATTCCCGTCATATAGGGCAGGCCGGGGGTGAAGCCCACGAAGTAGACGTGGTAGTCGGCGCCGGCGTGGAGCCGCACCATCTCCTCGGGCGCCAGGCCCAGCTTGGCGGCGGCGGCCTCCAGCTCGAATCCGAGCTCGCCGCCATAGGCGCAGGGCAGCTCCACGGTGCGCGCGGGCGGCAGCACCTCGGGCCGCGCCTCGGCGGCCAGCGCGCGGAGCGTGGCGTGAAGCTCGCCGGCGCCGATGACGGCGGGGTCGTAGTAGACCAGCAGCGAGCGGTAGGTCGGCAGGGTCTCGGTGACGCCCGCGATCCCCTTCTGCTGGATCAGATACTCCAGCGCCAGGACCCGGGCATTGACCTCGCGATTGATCTCGTCGGCCAGCTCCACCGACACGGCGAGGTCGCCGCAGGGCAGCAGGCGCGGCTCGGAATAGATCACCCGGGCGGGCCTCGCCCTAGATCGCCGCCAGCTGGTGATTCGGCAGGTCGGTGATGAACATGTGGCCGGGGCTATGCGTGATCATGAACTCGGGCTTGGATGCCAGCGCCACCGCCTGGGGCGTCACGCCGCAGGCCCAGAACACCGGGACCTCGCCCGCCTGTATCCCCACGAAGTCGCCCCAGTCCGGCCGCGACACGTCCTTGATGCCGAGGGCGGCGGGATCGCCGATCTGGACCGGCGCCCCGTGGGCGTTGGGAAAGCGCGCGGAGGCGGTCACCGCCTTGGAGAGCATGCCCTGCGGGATCGGGCGCATCGAGACCACCATGGGCCCGTGGAAGCGCCCCGCCGGCCGGCACTCCACGGACGTCTTCCACATCGCCACGTTCTTGCCCTGCTCGATGTGGCGCATGGGAATGCCGGCATCGAGCAGCGCCCACTCGAAGGTGAAGGAGCAGCCGAGGAGGAAGGACACCAGATCGTCACGCCAGAACGGCGTGATGTCGGTGACCTCGTCGGCCATGACCCCGTCCTTGTAGATGCGGTAGCGCGGGAGATCGGTGCGGAGATCCGCGCCCGGGGCCACCCCCACCGGCTCCGCGCGAGCCGGCGTCGGTCACCTCGATGAGCGGGCATGGGCGCGGATTGCGCTGGCAGAAGAGCAGGAAATCATAGGCCGCATCCCTGGGCAGGATGGCGAGATTGGCCTGGACGAAGCCCGGGGCCAGCCCCGCGGTCACGCCCGTGAGCGCCCCGCGGCGAATATCCGCTCGGATCTCCTTCGGATGGCGCGCGTCGATCGGCATGGTGGTCTCCAGCCTACTTGAGATGGCCGAGCTTCGGCCAGCAATCGGGATTGGCGAGCACGTGCGGCTTCTCGCCGCGCAGCACGCGCAGCATCTCCTCGGTCGACCTGGATGGCCATCCCCCGCATGGTCTCGCGCGTCACGCCGGCGATATGCGGCGACACGACGACCTGGTCCAGCTGGAGCAGGCGGTTGTCCGAGGACACCGGCTCCTCCTCGAAGACGTCGAGCCCGGCGGCGCGGATCTTGCCGCTCTCGAGTCCGGCCAGGAGCGCCGACTCGTCCTGCGTCTTGCCGCGCGAGGTATTGATGAAGATGACGCCGGGCTTCATCTGGGCCACGGCGGCGGCATCGATCATGTGGTGCGTTTCCTTCGTGTGCGGCGTGTGGCAGGTCACCACGTCGGCCGCCCGGAGCACCGAGGCCATGTCCGGCATGGGCTCCACCCCGCGGCTCCGGAGCTCCTCGGCGGACACGTACTTGTCATAGCCGATCACCTTCATGCCGAGCGCCCCCGCCGTCTTCGCCACCCGCCGGCCGATATTGCCCACGCCGATGATGCCCAGCGTCTTGCCGTTCATCTCGAAGAGCGACTCCCACCGGCCTTTGCCCCAGTCCGCCTTGCGCGTGCGCTGATCCACCACCACCGCTTGCTTGGCGCAGGCGAGCATCAGCATGATGGCGTGCTCGGCCACCGAGCTCGAGTTCGAGCCGGGGGCGTGCACCACCGCGATGCCGAGATCGGTGGCGGCGGGCAGGTCCACGATGTCGAGCCCCACCCCGTGCCGGCCGATCACCTTGAGATTGGGCAGGGCGGCCATGAGGGAGCGCGAGCAGAGCGGCTTGGAGCGGAAGAGGATGCCGGCGGCGTCCTTCGCCGCCGCCACCATGCCGGCCTCGGTCTCGGAATCGGACACCAGGGTGACGCGCGCTTCCGCCTCCATCAGCTTGAGCCCATCCGCATGCAGGCCGCCGCCGACGACGATATGTGGCTTCATGGGGTCTCCTGGAAGTTGGGCTTGCCGTGGAACACGAGCCGCATTATACCGGAACGGGAGGTTTCACAGATGACGACGCTGGTCACTGGCGCATTCGGTTGCATCGGGTCGTGGGTAATCAAGCGGCTGCTCGCCGGCGGGCGAGACGCCCGGTGGTCTACGACCTCGGCGACGACCCGTGGCGCATGCGCATGCTGGTGGGTGCCGACGCCACTCCGTGACGTGGCCATGGTACGCGGAGACATCGCGGACAAGGACGCGCTGATCCGCGTCATCGGCGAGCACAAGATGGACCGGGTCATCCACCTCGCCGCCTGGCAGGTGCCGCTGTGCCGGCAGGATCCCGCCCGCGGCGCCCTCGTGAACGTGGTGGGCACCGCCAACGTCTTCGAGGCGGTAAGGCGCACCGCCACCGAGTCTCACGGGTCGTCGTATTTCTCCTCCGGCGGCGGTGTTCGGCCCGCCCGAGCACTACGGCCCCGGGCCGGTGACCGACGACTCGCCGCCGCGCCCCGCCACGCACTACGGCGTCTACAAGGTCGCCAACGAGGAGACCGCCCGCATCTACTGGGAGGAGCACAAGATCCCCTCCATGGGCTTCCGGCCGCTCTCGGTCTACGGCCCCGGCCGCGACTTCGGCCTCACCGCCGATCCCACGCTGGCCATGAAGGCGGCCGTGCTCGGCCGGCCCTATCAGATCCGCTGGGGCGGGGCCACCGACCTCATCTATGCCGAGGACGTGGCGCAGGCTGCATCGCGGCGTCCACTTCCACGCTGGATCGCGCGCGCGTCTACAACCTGCACGGCGAGTCCGCGAAGATCGCCGACGTGGTGCGGATGATCGAGGAAGCGTGGCCGGCCGCCAAGGGCAAGCTCTCGCATGTGGAGCAGCCCATCCCCTTCCCGGGCGCCCTCGACGATCCCGGGTATCAGCGCGATCTCGGCCCGCGCCCGCGCACCGGCCTCCGCGACGGGATCCGGAAGACGCTCGACGAGTTCGCCGCCTTGCAGAAGGCCGGCCGGCTCGACGCGCGGGAGCTCGACCCGCCCAAGGCATGACCGCGATCGCCATCCGCGCCGCCACCGAAGCCGACGCGGGAGCCATCTGCCTCGTCTACAACCAGGGCATCGAGGACCGCATCGCCACGCTGGAAACCGAGCCGCGCACGCCGGAGGAGCGCCGGCAGTGGCTGGCCGCGCCGCGGGCCCGCGGCATCCGGTGTTCGTGGCGGAGGCGGAGGCGAGCGCGGTGGTCGGCTGGAGCAGCCTCAACGTGTACAACCCGCGCCCGGCCTATCAGCACGTGGCCGATCTCTCCATCTATATCGAGCGCGCCTGGCGGGGGAAGGGCGTGGGCCGGCGGCTCCTCGAGCACCTGATCGATCAGGCGCGGGCCCTCGGCTACCACAAGATGATGCTCTCCGCCTTCCCCTTCAACGCCTCCGGGGTGGCCCTCTACGAGCGCATGGGCTTCACCCGGGCGGGCGTCTTCCACGAGATGGGCCAGCTCGACGGCCGCTGGATGGACACCCTGATCATGGAGAAGCTGCTCTAGCGGCGAGCGCGGCGTCCTCCCGCTGGCCAGTCAACGCGAGGCGCACCACGTCCCCGACCACGATCACCCCCGGCGGGCCCAGGTCCGCCGCGCGGGCGGCGATGTCCCGGAGCGAGCCAATGACGACGCGCTGCGCGGGGGTGGCGCCGCGGTGAATCACCGCGGCGGGAGTGTCGGGATCGCGTCCCGCCGCGACGAGCCGACACGCGATGGCCTCCAGCGAGTCCATCCCCATCAGGACCACTATGGTGTCGGCGGCCCGCGCGAGCGCGTTCCAGTCCACCCGCCCGCCCGCGGCGTCCGCGGGCTTGGCGGAATCCTCGTGGCCGGTGGCCACAACGAACGAGGCGGCGAGCCCGCGGTGGGTGAGCGGGATGCCGGCGGCCGCGGGCGCGGCCATCGCCGAGGACACGCCCGGCACGACCTCGACGGGAATCCTCGCGCCGCGGCAGGCGAGCACCTCCTCGCCGCCGCGGCCGAACACGAAGGGATCGCCGCCCTTGAGGCGCACGACCAGCCGGCCCGCGGAGGCGTGGTGGACGAGGATGGCATTGATGGCCGACTGCGACGCGCAGTGGCGCCCCGCCGCCTTGCCTGCGAAGATCCGGAGGGCGGAGGGCGGCGCCTCGTCGAGCAGAGCCGGCGCCACCAGCAGGTCGTAGACCACGACCTCGGCCTTCCGGAGCCACGCCAGCCCGCGGAGCGTGATGAGCTCCGGATCGCCCGGCCCCGCGCCCACGAGCACCACGCGGCCCTCAGGCACCAAGGCGCTCCCGGAGCCACGCGCGGGCCTCGCGCTCGCGCCCCGCCGCCACCAGGGCCCGCAGCTCCTCCCCCAGCGAAGCACGCCAGCGCGCCCCGCCCGGCGCGATTCCGCGGGCGCGCAGCTCGCGCCGCACCCCGCGACGAGGTCCGTCATCGTCGCCCAGTCCGCGGGGAGCCGGCGTCCGATCTCCTCGCGCAGCAGTCGCGCCATGGCGGGGCTCGCGCCGCCGGTGGAGACGCTCACCGTGAGGGGGCCACGTCGCAGCACGGCGGGCAGGGCGAAGTCGCAATGGGCGGGATCGTCGGCGCAGTTCACCCAGACCCCGCGCGACCGGGCCTCCGCCGCCACCTCGGCGTTCACCGCGCGATCGTCGGTGGCCACCATGACCAGCCCGGCCCCCGCCACGTCCCCTGGGCGGTACTCCCGCGGCTTCCAGTGCACGCGGCCCTCGTTGGCGAGGGCCAGAAGCGTCGGCACGAGGACCGGGCTCACCACGGTCACCCGGGCGGCGGCCTCGAGCAGCCCCTCCGCCTTGCGCGCGGCCACCGGCCCGCCCCCCACCACGAGACAGTCGCGCCCAGCGAGGTCGAGGACGACCGGATATCGGAACGCGAGGGGGGCAGGGTCGGGGCTCACTCCTGAGCCTCGTCCTCGGCGCCGCGGGCGGCGCGCGGGAAGAAGCGGATGAGGCGATCGAGCACCTCCGGCAGCGCGTCGCAGGGCACGTCCTCGAGAATGCGGGTGCCCGCACGCGGGTCGGCCCCGCCGCGGCCGCCCACGAAGATGTGCACCCCGTCCACGATCTTGCCGTCCACCTTCACCTTGCAGCCCTGCAGCCCCACGTCCGCGGTGTGGTGGTTGCCGCAGGAAGCCGGGCAGCCCGACCACCGCACGGTCAGGGGCCGGCTGCGGCCGATGCGCGCCTCGAGCTCGCGCGCGAGCGCCACCGCCCGCGTCTTGGTGTCGATGAGGGCGAGGTTGCAGAAGTCGGTCCCGACGCAGGAGAGGAGCCCGCGCTGTACCTCGCTCGGGTTGTAGGGCAGCTCGCGGAGCAGCGGCTCCTGGGTGAAGTCGCCCAGGCGGCCGTCCGGGATATGAGGGACGATCACGTTCTGCCCCGGCGTGAAGCGGAGCTCGCCGCCCCCGTACACGTCGGCGAGCCGCGCCAGCTCGAGAAGCTGGTCGCCGGTGACACGACCCACCGAGGTCTTGAGCCCCGCGTAGCTGAGCCCGGGCTCGCGCTGGCGGAAGATCCCCACGTGGTCAGCGGCGGCGGCGGTGCGCGCGTCGTGTCCCCCCGGCGGCAGCGCGCGACCGAGCCGCGTCTCGAGCGCGGCGCGGAACCGGGTCGCCCCCCACTCGTCCAGGAGGAAGGCCAGCCGTGACTTGCTCCGCGACTCGCGCGGGCCGTGGTCGCGGAAGAGGAGGGCGATGGCGGCGCAGACCTCGGCGGCCTCGTCCGGCCGGACGAAGGCGTCGAGCGCGGTGGCGAAGCGCGGACCGCCCGAGCCCTGTTTGCCGCCCACCGCCAAGTTGAGCCCGGCGATCTCGACGCCGTCCCGGGCCGCCACCGCCGGGGTCATGGCGATGTCCTGGGTCTCCGCGGTCGTGCAGTTGTCCGGGCAGCCGGTGATGGTGACGTTGAACTTGCGCGGCAGGTTGGTGAAAGCTTTGTTGCCCACGAAGAGGCGCTGGAACTCGCGGGCGATGGGCGCGGTGTCGAAGAGCTCGCGTGCGGTGAGCCCGGTGACGGGACAGCCCACGATGCCGCGGATATTGTCCATCCCGGTCTGGAGGCTGGTGAGCCCGGCCGCCTCGAGCCGCGCCATCACCTCGGGCACGCCCTCCATGGTCAGCCAGCGGAGCTGCACCTGCTGGCGGGTCGTCACGTCCGCCACGTTCCGGCCGCTCTGGCGGGTGATCTCGCCGAGGAGGCGCGCCTGCGCCGCGCTGACGATGCCGTTGGGCATGCGGATCCGCATCATGAAGTGCCCGGGCGTCGGCCGGCGGTGGAACACACCCGCCCACTTGAGCCGCTCCTTGTCGTCGTCGCCCAGCGTCTTCCACCCTTCCCGGGCGAAGCGGGCGAGGTCATCGAGGACGTCGAGGCCGTCCTTCTCGTGCTTGAGCGCCTCGATGCGGTTCACGCCCGCGTCTCCGTGGCGACGGGCCGGAGCCGCACCGCACAGGCCTTCAGCTCGGGCTGGCCCGAGAGCGGATCGCGGGTGGACAGCGTGAGATTGTTCGCCGACTTGTAAAAGCCGAAGCGGCGACCCCAGTGGAAGGGGAAAAAGCAGGTCCCCACGCGGATGGACTCGGTGACGCGCGCCTGGGCCACCGCCTTGCCGCGGCGCGAGGTGACCTCCACGAAGTCGCCGTCGCGCACCCCCGCCCGGCGCGCGTCGCGCGGGTTGACCTCGACGAAGGGCTCGGGCGTGCGCGCGAGGAGCGCGGGGCTCTCGGCGGTGCGCGTCAGGGTATGCCAGTGGTCGCGGACACGCCCGGTGGTCAGGGTGAGGGGGAAATCCGCGTCGCAGGGCTCCGCCGCCTCCATCGGCTCGACGGGCACGAGACGCGCGCGCCCGTCGGCGGTGGGAAAGCGGCCATCGGTGTAGAGCCGTTCCGTCCCCGCATGGTCAGGGGCCGGACACGGCCACTGCAGCGGCCCCTCGGCGCGGAGGCGCGCATGCGACACGCCCGAATAGTCGCAGGGCGTGCCCGCGGTGAGCGCCGCGAACTCGTCGAAGACCTCGGCGGCGCTGGTGTGGGCGAACGCCTCCTTCCAGCCCAACTCCTCGGCGAGGCGGGACACGATGACCGCGTCGGGCAGCGCCTCCCCCGGCGGCTCCACCAGCTTGGGGAGATAGGTGAGGCAGCGCTCCGAGTTGGTCATCACGCCGTCCTTCTCGGGCCACTGCGCGGCGGGGAGGAGGACATCGGCGAAGCGCGTGGTTTCCGTGGGGTGATACGCGTCCTGCACGATGACGAGCTCGGCCTGGCGGAGCGCCTTCTCGATGAGGTCCAGATCCGGCATGGAGGCGGCGGGATTGGTGCAGAGGATCCACACCGCGCGCACCTCGCCCCGCGCGAGCCCCTCGAAGATCTCCAGCGCGGAGCGGCCGGGCGCGGGCGCGATCCGCCCCGGCGGCACGCCCCAGTGGCGCTCGACCAGGGCGCGCGCGGCGGGGTCGGCGACCGCCCGATAGCCCGGCAGGAGATGGGAGAGCCCGCCCGTCTCGCGCCCGCCCATGGCATTGGGCTGCCCGGTGAGGGAGAAGGGGCCCGCGCCCGGCCGCCCGATCTGGCCGGTGGCCAGGTGGAGATTGATGATCGCGGCGTTCTTGTCGGTGCCCGACCGGCTCTGGTTGATGCCCATGCTCCACAGGGTGAGCGCCGCCCGCGCGCCGCCGAAGAGCAGCGCGGCGGTCTCGATGATTCCCGCGGAGAGCCCCGTGGGCTCGGCCGCGCGCTCGGGCGGCCAGGCCGCGATCCCCGCCCGCAGCGCGTCCCAGCCGACGGTGTGCGCGGCCATGAAGTCCCGGTCGAGCAGCTCGCGGCGCCAGAGGACGTGCAGCATCGCGTTGAGGAGGGCCCCGTCCGAGCCGGGCCGGAGCGGCAGGTGGAGGTCGGCGATGTCCGCCGTCTCCGTCCAGCGCGGATCGGCCACGATCACGCTCACCGCGTTCCGCGCCGCGAGCTTGCGCCGGCGGATCCGCTTGTAGGTGATCGGGTGGCAGTCCGCGGTATTCGTGCCGATCAAGAAAAAGCAATCGGCGGATTCGATGTCGGCGTAGGCGGCCGGCGGCCCGTCCGCGCCGAGGGAGCGCGCATAGCCCACCGCGGCGGAGGCCATGCAGAGCCGCGAGTTGGTGTCGAAGTTGTTGGTGCCGAGGATAGCCCTTGGTGAGCTTGGCGGCGAGATAGTACTCCTCGGTGAGGAGCTGGCCCGACGCGTAGACGGCCACCGCGTCGGGCCCGTGCGCGCGCACGATCTCGCGGAGGCCGTCGGCGGCGGCGCGGAGGGCGAGCGGCCACGGCACGCGCTCGAGCGGCAGGTCGCGCCGGGTCCGGGCGTGGGGATGGAGGAGTCGCGTCTTCGCGCGGAGGGCGGGCGGCAGGTGCACCGCCTTGGCGCAGACGTCCCCGCGATTGGCGGGATGCGTGGGGTCGCCCTTGATCTTGACCACCGCGCCCCCTTCGGTACCCACGAGGAGCCCGCAGCCCACTCCGCAATACGGGCAGAGTGTCCGCGACCACTCAGGCATGGGCGCGCTCCTCGAGGAAGCCGAGGACTGCGTCCCGCAGCCAGAAATAGTCGGTGTTGGCGAGGATGTCCTCGCGCAGGCGGGGCCGCGGGAACGGCACCTCGAGGATCTCGCCGACGGTGGCGGCGGGCCCACTCGTCATCATCACGATGCGGTCGGCGAGGAGGAGGGCCTCGTCCACGTCGTGGGTCACCATGATGACGGTGCGCCGGGTTCCCTCCCAGAGCGCCATCAGCTCGTCCTGCAGCTCCATCCGGGTGAGGGCGTCGAGGAGCGAGAAGGGCTCGTCGAGGAGCAGGAGCCGTGGCTCCAGCGAGAACGCGCGCGCGATGCCGACTCGCTGCTGCATGCCCGCCGACAGCTCGCGGGGCAGCCGCCCCCCCTGCCCCGCGAGGCCGACGCGCTCGAGATAGGCGTCGGCCGCCTTGGGGCCCGCCCCGCGCCGCACCTGCTCCAGCGCCAGCCGCACGTTGTCGCGGACGGTGAGCCACGGCAGCAGGGTGGCGGACTGGAAGACCACACCGCGGTCCGTGCCCGGGCCGTCCACCTCGCGGCCCCCGATGACCACGCCCCCGGTGGTCGCCTGGTTGAGCCCCATCAGGATGGAGAGCACGGTGGACTTGCCGCAGCCGGAATGGCCGACGATGCAGACGAACTCCCCCTCGCGCACGTGCAGGGTGAAGTCGCGCACGATCACCGCGGGGCCCGCGGGGGTGTCGTAGGTCTTGCCGAGGAGGTCGATCTCGACGAAGGCGGCCATGCCGGCTTCCCGTCAGGCGGTCCGCCGCCGGCACTCGCGGAGGAACTCCACGATGGCCTGGCGCGCCTTCTGGTAGGCGGGCGAGAGGCTCATGTGGCGCCGCTCGCGCGGACGCGGGAGGCCGACGTCGATGGCGGGGCCGAGCACGGCGCCTGGGCCCGGGGTCATGGGGTAAATGCGGTCGGCGAGGAGGATGGCCTCGTCCACGTCGTTGGTCACCAGCACCACGGTGGTCCGCCGCCGCCTGCCAGATCCGCAAGAGCTCGTCCTGGAGGGAGGCCCGGGTGAGGGCGTCGAGGGCGCTGAAGGGCTCGTCCATGAGAAGCACCTTGGGCTGCATGGCCAGCCCGCGGGCCACCGCCACCCGCTGGCGCATCCCGCCTGAGAGCTCGCGCGGGCGCTTGCCCGCGGCAGGGGTGAGGTTGACGAGGGCGATGAATTCGTCGGTGAGGCGCCGGCGCTCCGTCCGCGCGAGTCCGGAATTCACCGCGTCCACCGCGAGGGCGACATTGTCGTGCGCGGTGAGCCAGGGCAGGAGCGAGTACTGCTGGAACACGATGCCGCGCTCGGGGCCGGGCCCCTTCACCGGCTGGCCCTCGAGGAGGATCTCGCCCGCGTCGGGCGCGAGGAGGCCGGCGACCAGCGAGATGAGTGTGGTCTTGCCCGAGCCCGAGTAACCCACGATGGCGACGAACTCGCCCTCCTCGAGGGCGAGGCTGACGCCGCCCAGCACCCGCGTCGTGCCGGACGCCGTGGTGAAGGACTTCTCGACGCCACGCACGTCGAGGTAGGGCATTACGTGGTCCGGAACCGAGCCTCGACCAGCCCCATCAGCCGATCCAGGACGAAGCCGATCGCGCCGATGGTGATGACGCTGAGGATGATGTGGGAGTAGACGAGGCTGTTGTACTCCTGCCAGAGGAACCCGCCGATGCCCGGGGTGCCGGTGAGCATCTCTGCGGCGACGATGACGAGCCAGGCCAGGCCGAGCGAGAGCCGGTAGCCCGTGAACACGTACGGGAGCGACGCGGGCACGATGATCTTGGCGAGCATCTTGGTGCGCGAGAGCCGGAGGACGCGCCCCACGTTGAGATAGTCCTGGCTGATGCTTCGCACCCCCACCGCGGTATTGATCACGGTGGGCCACATCGCGCAGAGCGCGATAGTGAAGATGGCGGCGGGCTCGGACTTCTGGAAGATGACGAGCCCCAGCGGCAGCCAGGCCAGCGGCGAGATCGGGCGCAGGAACTGGATGATGGGGTCGAAGGACTGGTGGAAGGGGCGCGAGAGGCCCAGGAGGAACCCGATGGGTGTCCCGATGGCCAGCGCGAGCAGATAGCCCTTAGCCACGCGGACGAGGGAGTAGAAGGCGAGCCGCCCGATGCCCTGGTTCATCTCGCCGTCCTTGAAGAAGGGCTCGAGAACATAGCGCCGGGATTCTGACCACGTCCTGATGGGCGAAGGCAGGTCGGGGGCAACGGTCTGGCTGATCACCGCCCAGACGACGAGGACGACCGAGCCCTCCGAGGAGCGGCAGGATCAGCCGGGGCGCCAGTCCCTGCGTCATCGGTCCCTCCTATGCCATCGAGTGGATCGGGGAAGCTCTTCGCGTACTTCTCCGGATCCGCGGGGTCGAAGACCACCCCGTCCCAGAACGTCTCCTTCTTCATGTCCTCACGGGGGGCCTCCACGCTCATCTCCTTGGCGACCTCCCGGTAGAGATCGGGGCGGTGCACCCGGTCCACGATGGCCTTGTAGTCGGGCGACTCCTTGGCCATCCCCCACCGGCGGAACTGGGATATCCACCAGACCCCGTGCGACTTGAGCGGGAAATTCGTCTGCCGGTCGAAGAAGGTCATGTAGAGCTTGTCCTTCTCCTTCCGCCCGTCCCCATAGTCGTATTCCCCGAGCAGGCGGCCGAGGATGACCTCCTTGGTCGTGTTGATATACTGGGGCTGCGACGACGACCTCCACCATCTTGGGCCGGTTCTCCAGCTTGTCAGCCCACTGGCTCGCCTCGAGGACCGCGCGCATCACCGCCTTCACCGTCCGGGGGTTCTTCGTCGCGAACTCCTCGGTGAAGGCGAGCACCTTTTCCGGATGGTCCTTCCACATCTGCTGGGTGGTGATGGCGGTGAAGCCGATGCCGTCGGCGATGGCGCGCGCGGGCCACGGCTCGCCCACGCAATAGCCGCTCATCTTGCCGACCTTCATGTTGGCGACCATCTGGGGCGGCGGAATGGTGATGAGGGTCACGTCGCGGTCGGGGTTGATGCCGCCGGACGCGAGCCAGTACCGGATCCACATGGCGTGCGTGCCCGGCGGGAAGGTCATGGCGAAGGTCATGGGCGCGCCCTTGGCCTTCGCCTCCAGCACGATCGGCTTGAGCTGCTGGGGCGTCTTCACGCCCTTGTCCGATCAGTTCCTTGTTCAGGGTGATGGCTTGCCCGTTCCGGTTGAGGTAGAAGGGAATGACCATCGGCTTCACAGGCGCCCCTGCAGGCCCATGGTCGAGGCGTACGGGCATACCGAGCAGCATGTGGGTCGCCTGGTTCTCGCCCAGCGTGAGACGGTCGCGGATCACCGCCCACGAGGCTTCCTTCGAGATCGTCGACTCGATCCCGTGCTTCTTGAAGAGCCCGAGCTCGTGCGCCATGACGATGGACGAGCAGTCGGTGAGCGCGATGATGCCGATGCGCACCTTGGGGTGCTCGGGCGCGTCCTGCGCGTACGCGCTCCCCCGCCATCCGGCGGGCACGCCGGCAAGCAGCGCGGCCGCCGCCGAGCCTCTGAGAACCTCGCGTCGAGTCAGCTCATCCGATCTCCTCCCCTCGCCGAACCGTGAACGGTGGAAAAAAGAACGGCGCCCTGCCTCCGACCGAGGCAGGAGCGCCGTCGCTCCCACGGGGGCCGTCGTCGGGCGCCCGCTCATTGCCGATACTGCACGCTCGGTGCCAGGGCGCCGGAGCCGCCCCCCGACGTAGACGTCATCAATCCCAGTAGAGACTTGCGCGACACGCACATGGGGACCGCGGTCGCGCGGATGATCGAGATCGAGGCAGTCGCGTGCGGTCTGCTGCCAGTCTGGGCGGCGGGCGGCGGGTGGCTCAGGCGGCGGGGTTCGCCGGTCCGCGGGCGCGGAAGAGGAGCGAGACCTCTAGGACGGTCGCTCGCGCGCATGGTCCGGTGGAGCCCCCAGCGCGCAGAGCGCCTCGATGATCAGGTCCGCGGTGGCGAGATTGGTGGCCACCGGCACGTTGTGGACATTGCACACGCGCAGGAGCGCGCGGATGTCGGGCTCATGCGGCTGGGCGCTCAGCGGATCCACGAAGAAGAACACGCCGCCGACCACGCCGGTGGCGACCAGCGCCGCGATTTGCGCGTCACCGCCCTGAGGGCCGCTGAGGAGCGCCTGCACCGGCAGCCCGACCTTGGTATGGACCAGCTGGGCCGTGTGTCCGGTGGCCACGAGGTCGAACGAGGGACAGCGCGGCGCCGATTGAAGGTGGCCCAGGCCACCAGGTCGACCTTCTTGTTGTCGTGGGCGATCAGGGCGAGGGTGTGCAGGCGGCCGCCGCGGCCGACGCTGCGCGCCGATTCCCGGGACCGATGATCCACGGAGCCCCGGCCCATCATCGCGGACGGAACTCCACGGACACCACGCCTTCCTCGAGCTTGCGCTCCGTGATCTCGGTGCGGCGGGCCAGCAGCCCGAGCATGCGGTGGTTGTCGCCGAGCACGAAGGCGCGGAAATGCTGCACGCCCCGCGCTACCGCCGCCCGCAGTACCGCGTCGAGGAGGATGGAGCCGAGCCCCTGCCCTTGCCAGGCGTCCTGGACCACGAAGGCGACTTCGACGAGCACTCCCGGGCGTGTCGGTTCGGCTCGTAGCGGCCCACGCCGATCAGCTCGGGGCCGGCCGGGGTGTCCGCTCTGCCACGATGGCCAGGCGCTGTCGATAGTCCACGTTGGCGAACACTTTCGCGTAAGCCGGCGGCAGGCGCTTGAGCACGGAGAAGAAACGCTGGTAGGCGGTATGCTGGCTCAGCCGATCGAAGAGCGCGACGAGGCCCGGGGCATCGTCGGGACGGATCGGCCGGAGATGCACGGCCGTCCCGTCCTTGAGCGTCGCGGCGCGCTCGAGCTCTTTCGGATACTCCGCCGGAATGGTCATGGTCGCGGTACCCGGCTGGTCCTCTTTCAATCGGCTCGCCCTCCTCTCTTATGACGCTCTGCGTAGCAACGGAGATGCCAGGGGAGAGAAATGGCCAAGTGTCCGGAATCACGGGGCCCGGAGAGAGACCTCCGGCGCTCACGCTGCGTGTCGGGAAGGCGCTGCTGCCTTACTTGATGGCGCCGGCGGTGAGGCCGGACACGTAGTAGTCGAGGAAGAACACGTACAGGATCACGATGGGCACCGAGCCCAGCACCGCGCCCGCCATGAGCGAGCCCCAGAAGTAGATGTCGCCGCGGATCAGCTCCGTGGTGACCCCCACGCTGGCGGTGATCTGCTCCGAGGAGGAGGTGAAGGTGAGCGCGTAGATGAACTCGTTCCACGACAGCGTGAAGGCGAACAGCGCCGCGCACACGAGCCCCGGCACCGCGATGGGCAGGACGATGCGCCACAGCGCCTGGATCCGCGTGGCGCCGTCCACCATGGCGCACTCCTCGATCTCCTTGGGCACGGTGCGGAAGTAGCCGATGAGGAGCCAGGTGCAGAACGGAACGAGGAAGGTCGGGTACGTGAGCACGAGCGCCCACTTCGAATCGCCCAGGCCGATCCAGTTGATGATCTGGGCCAGCGGTAAGAAGAGGAGCGACGTGGGCACGAGGTAGGTGACGAAGATGCCGGTGCCGAGGGCCGCCACTCCGGCGAACTTCAGCCGGGCGAGCGCGTAGGCGGCCACGGTACCGATCGCGACCGACACCACCGTGGACAGGACCGCCACGAGCAGGCTGTTCATGGTCCAGGTGAGGAACTCGGTGTCCCAGAGGAGCTTGGTGTAGTGCTCGAGCGTCGGTCCCTGCTTGATGACGAGGGGCACCGCGTGGCGGTCGTAGAGCTCGCGGTCCTGCTTCAGTGAGGTCAGCGTCATGTGATAGAAGGGGAACAGCGCGAAGACGAGGAACGGCAACAGCAGCAGGTGCTTCGTCACCTTCCCCAGGAACGGCCGGCGCGCGACGGTCATGCGCCTCGCTCGCTCGGCAAGCTCTTCCATATCCGCTCGCCTCGCCTTCGGCTGCCGCTCGCCAAGCCATTAGAACGTCTGCTTCGCACGAAGCGAAGCTGCGCCCAGACCACGAAGACGAGCAGCGGGAACAGATAGAGCGAGATCGCCGCGCCCTCGCCGATCCGCCCGGTGTCGATGCCGATCATGCGCGACAGGGTGGCGAAGAGGTGGGTGGAGTTGATGGGCCCGCCGTGGGTGAGAATGTAGACGATGTTGAAGTCGCTGAAGGTGAAGATGGTGGAGAAGAGCACCACCACCGCCAGTACGGGCTTGAGGAGCGGCAAGGTGATGTGCCAGAAGCGGGCATTGGCGCCGGCGCCGTCGGCCTCGGCCGCCTCGTAGAGCTCCTTCGGGATGGCGACGAGGCCGGCAAGGATGGTGATGGCGAAGAACGGGAGACCCCGCCAGATGTTGACGGTGATGACCGCGGCCATGGCGTAGTACCGCTGGCCCAGCCAGTTCGGGCCGGGCGGATCCATGAGCCCGGTGGCGATGCCCGTCCAGTTCACCACGCTGTAGAGCGAGTTGAACATCCACCACCAGCCCAGCGTGCTGAGCGCGGTGGGAATCACCCACGGCAGGAGCACCGCGCCGCGAATGAAGCGCTTGAACCAGAGCTGCTCGTTGAGGAGGAGCGCCAGGGCGATCCCCAGCACCACCTTGAACACCACCGCGATCCCGGTGAAGACGAACGCGTTCTGGAAGGTCTGGCGGAAGGCGTCGCTATCCCACAGCTTCACGAAATTCCGGAAGCCGATGAACTCGCTGGGCCGGCCGATGAAGGCATTGGACATCGAGAAGTACAGCGCCACCACGAAGGGATAGGCGACGAGCAGGAGCAGGAGGAGCAGGGCCGGGGTGACGAAGACCGGCCCCAGGATCTCCTCGCGGTCGAGCAATCCTCGCACCCGGGCCACCAGCCCCGGGCGCCCGCGTGGGACCGGAATCTCCTCCGCTCTGACGGCCATGCCGTTCTCTCGGCTGCGACTTAGCCGGCGAGGATCTTCTTCATCTCGTTCTCGGCCCAGGCGATGGCGTCCTTGGTCGAGGTGCCGGTGACCGCCTTGGCGATCATGTTGGGCAGGAGATGGGTGTTGGTGATGAGCTGCACCTTGTCCGAGGGCGGCGCCGGCCAGCCGTAGGTGTGGTACTGCACGCCCTCGCCCTTGAGGGCGGCGTACTTCGGGTCGGTCTTGAGGACCGGGTGGTCCTGCAGGTTGGTCGTAGACGGGCAGGTTGAACGCGTCCCCGGACATGATGTACTCGTCGTAGACTTCGCGCTTGCCGATCAGGTAGCGGATCCACTCCTTGGACGCGTCGATGTTCTTCGAGAACTTCCAGATGCCGATGGAGCGCGGCACGTCCGTCTCGTGGCGCCCATGAGGGCCGGCGAGGCTGCGGTGGTGGTTGATCCCGTCGGCGGTGACCAGCTTGCGGTTCCGCGCCACGATATAGGCGGACACCGGGTTGTGGATCCATCCCGCCTTGCCCTGCTGGATGGACTCGTTGTTGCTCGAGTCCGACCACGACAGCACCTCGGGCTCCATGCAGTCGCTGGTACATCTTCTGGTACCACTCGATGGTCTGGACGGTGGCGGGCGAGTTGATGCGGACGGTCTTGCCGTCCTTGTCCACCTCCATGCCGCCGAAGGACCACAGCACGGGCGACGCGGTGGAGATAGTGTCGTAGTTCTGCGAGATGGGGATGCCCACGGGGTTCCCCATCTTCTTGAGCTCCTTGCCGACGACGTAGAGGTCCTCCCAGGTGTCGGGCACCTTGAGGCTCGCCTTCTTGAAGAGGTCCTCGCGGTAGGTGGCCACGAACATGCCGTGGTACTGGGGCACCGCGCGCCAGACGCCCTTGACGTGCGCGCCCTCGTAGGCGGAGGACAGCGCCTTGCCGTACTTCTTCTCGAGCTCGGCCACCACGTCGGAGACGTCGACGAGCTGCGGCTCGTAGAGCCACGGGAAGTGCATGCGCATCTCGACCAGATCGTGCCCGGCCTGCGTCTGCACCTCGGCCGCGTACTTGGCCTGCTGCGGCCCCATGTGGGAGATGTGGTCGATCTTGAGCTTGATGCCGGTGTCCTTGGTGAAGCGCTGCCCGATCTCCGCCATCTTCTTGTCGGAGGCGGGGGCGAAGTTGTTCCAGCAGAGGTAGGAGATCTCTCGCTGCTGGCCCCGGGCAGGCGGGACGCGGGCGGCGAGGATGCCGGCGAGGCCGGCGGTGCTCCCAATGACGAAACGGCGGCGGCTGACAGGCTCCATGAAGGCCTCCTTTGAATGGAACGGCGAACAACGCGCGCTGAGTTGAGGCGACTTTACGGGCTCCCCCCTCACCTGTCAAGGCACCGGGCGCCACCTTGACCGGCTGCGGTGGGGGTCGTACTCTCGGCCCATGACGACTTCACGCGCGGCGGCGGCCCGGACGGTGTCCTCCCGGCTCGACACCCTGTGGGACTTCGACTACGAGCCCACCCATGCCGAGCTCGAATCGCTCTACGAGACGGCCAAGAAGAACCAGTGGAACGGGAGCATCGATCTGGACTGGAGCCGGCCCATCGGCAAGGAAGGGCCGGTGCTCAACACCCATCTGGCCTTCATGGGCACCGAGTTCTTCCCCCGCCTCACCTCCGAAGAGCAGAAGGAGGTGGAGGTCCGGGTGTCGGCCTGGCGGCTCTCCCAGTTCCTCCACGGCGAGCAGGGCGCCCTCCTGGTGGCGAGCCAGCTCGTGAACCCCATCCCCGAGCTGGACTGCAAGCTCTACGCGTCCACCCAGGTGGTGGACGAGGGGCGGCACGTGGAGGTGTTCGAGAGATACGTCAAGAAGCTCCACAAGATCTACCCGGTGGACCCGCTCCTCAAGGGGCTCATCGACGAGATCCTCACCTCGGAGCACTGGGAGCTCAAGCTCCTCGGCATGCAGATGCTCATCGAGGGGCTGGCCATCGCGGCGTTCAACGTCATGCACAAGCAGACCGGCGATCCCACCCTCGCCCAGCTCCTGGACTATGTCCTCCAGGACGAGGGCCGTCACGTGAACTTCGGCTACTTCGCGCTCAAGCGCGCCCTGCCCGACATGGACGGCGCCAAGCACGAGCTGCTGGAGGACTTCGCCCTGCGCGCCTGCGACTCGATGTTCGCCCGCGACGAGCGGACGGGCTTCCAGTCCATCCGGGACGTCTGGAAGGAGATGGGCTGGGACGCCGACGCCATCTGGCGGGACACCATGACCAACTCGCAGACCGCCAAGGCCTTCAACCGCTTCCTCTTCACCGAGGTGCTGATCCCGCGGCTCCAGCGCCTCGGGCTCATCACCTCCCGCGTCCAGACCCGCTACCGGGAGATCGGTCTCGTCGACTAGCCGGTCCACATACTCCGCTCGTCTCGCCTGCGGCTGCGCCTCGCCCAGCAGTCATACCCGCTCGTCTCGCCTGCGGCTGCGCCTCGCCCGCCTCGCTCCGCTCGGGAACCATCTCCATATTCGCTCGTCTCGCCTGCGGCTGCGCCTCGCCAAGCAGCGACTAGGACGCGTAGAGGCGGAGTACCCCGTAGGCGAGGGTCCCCAGCACCAGCGCGCCCGCGATCAGAGTCAGCGCCACCTGCTGGGCCCGGCTCATCGCGCGGCTCCGATCAGGCCCTCGGGAGAGACATCGGGGCGCCGGAGCTTCTGCGAGGCGATCGCGATCGCGATCAACCCCAGCCCGAGCAGATCCGTGAGCAGGCGGGGATCGATGAGCAGGAGCGCCGCGGCCACGAAGAGCGCCCGCTCCAGCCAGGTCGCGCGCCGGAAGAGATAGCCCTCCAGTCCCGCGGCGAGGAAGACCACGCCGATCGCCCCCGCTCACCACGGCCTGGGTGATCTCGCCCCAGGAGCCCTGGAACAGCAGCGCCGGGTAGTAGACGAAGAAGAACGGCACGATGAAGCCCGCGGCGGCGAACCGCATGGCGTGCCAACCCGCCGCCCACACGCTGCAGCGGCTGATGGAGGCCGCCGCGTACACGGCCAGACACTCCGGCGGTGTCACCGCGGAGAGGCACCCGAAGTAGAACGCGAACATGTGGGCGGCCAGCGGCGGGACGCCCAGCTTGATGAGGGCCGGGATGAGCAGCGCGGCCAGCATGATGTAGGCGGGGGTGGTGGGCAGCGCGGTGCCGAGGATGATCGCCGCGAGCATGGTGATCACCAGCGCGAGGAACAGCGAGCCGCCCGCGAAATCCACCAGGAAGCTCGTGAAGCGGATGGCCAGGCCGGTCTGGAGGATGACCCCGATCATGATGCCGGCGGTGGCGGTGGCCATGGCCACCGGGACGGTCTGCTGCGCGCCGTCGCGGAAGCGCCTGGAGCGCCCTGCGCAAGGTGATGCGCGACTCGCGCCCGGAACCAGGACACCACCACCACCGAGGCGGTGGAGATGATGGCGGCGTAGGTGGCGGTGTAGCCCAGGAGCAAGAGCCAGAAGATCACCAGCACCGGCACCAGGAGATGCCCCTGGCGGCGCATGATCACGCCCATCTTCGGCAGCTCCGCCTTCGGGATCCCCTTGAGCCCGTTCCGCCCCGCGTTGAAGTGGATGGCCGCGAAGAGAGTCCCGTAGTAGAAGATCGCCGGGATCGCCGCCGCCAGCATGATGTGGGAGTAGGGGACGCCGAGGAACTCGGCCATCACGAACGAGGCCGCCCCCATCACCGGCGGCATGATCTGCCCGCCGGTGGACGCCACCGCCTCGATGGCCGCCGCCGCCTCCGGCTTGAAGCCGGTGCGCTTCATCATGGGAATGGTGAGCCAGCCGTCTACCATGACGTTCGCCACCGCGGAGCCGGAGATGGTCCCGAACATGCTCGAGGACACCACCGAGACCTTGCCGGGCCCCCCGCGCTGGCCGCCCGCGATGGAGTTGGCGAAGTTCATGAAGAACTGCCCCGCGCCCGATTGCTCGAGGAAGGCGCCGAAGATGATGAACAGGATCACGTAGGAGGCGGCCACCCCCAGCGGAATCCCGAACAGACCCTCGGTGGTGAAGAACGTCTGGTCGATGAGGATCTCGTAGGTGAGCCCCTTGTGCCGGAGGGGCCCGGGCAACCAAGGGCCCGCCCAGCGCATAGGCGATGAAGAGCAAGGCCAGGATGGGCAGGGCGATTCCGAGCGTGCGCCGGGTGGCCTCCAGCACGAGGAGCACGGTGACGGTGCCCACCACGATGTCCATGACGGCCAGCGGATGCGCGGTGGGAAAGCGCTGGGTGATGTAGTCGTAGTAGACGAACACGTAGGCGAGGCAGGCGAGGGACAGCGCGGCGAGCCCGAGGTCGATCCACGGGATGGTGGTGGGCGCGTCGTCCTGGGGTCCCAGCCGCGTGCCGTCCTCGTCGAGCGGGGCGGACGTCTTGAACGGGAAGAGCAGGAACGCGAGGAACGAGGCAGAACGCCAGCGCGATGATCCTGAGGACGAGGCCGTCGGGCGCGGCGGGGGTGAGGCGCGCATAGACGAAGTAGAGGGACATGACGACCCCCACCACGCCCACCACGAGCGCCGCGTAGCCGGCGAGCTTGCGCACGAGCGGCGGCTACTTCGCCAGTCCGGCTTCCTTGAAGTACTTCTCCGCCCCGGGATGGATGGGGCATGCCGTGGCTCTCCGCCATCTGCTTGGGAGTGACGCCCTTCATGGCCGCGGTGACGCGCCCGAAGTCCTCGCGCCCTTCGACGATGGCCTTGGTGATCTTGTACACGACGTCGGCCGGCGTCTTGGCATGCGCGATGAGGATGGTGGGGGACTGGAAGGTGACCACGTCTTCCTCGATGCCGTAGGAGCCGTAGGTGGCCTTGGGGATGACGTGGCGCACGAAGCCGGGATTGATCTGGCGGAGCTTCTCGAGAACGTCGTCGGGCACCGACGACCATGCGGAGCTTGAGCGAGGTGCCGAGATCGAGCATGAACGCGGCGGGCACGGTGGTGAACCAGCCCATGGCGATGGCTTGCCGGTTGCGGATGGCCTCGGCGTTCTCGGTGATGGAGCCGTAGCTCTTGGTGCCGAGATCCTCGAGCTTCATCCCGTACGCGCGCAGCAGCAGCTCCCAGCCCTCGGCCAGGCTGGTGTTCCCCCGCGGGGGCAGAGCCACCGCCTTGCCCTTGAGGTCGGGGAACTTGAGGATGTCGGCCGAGGCCGGCGCCACCAGCTGCCAGACGTTGGGATAGTAGTTGGCCACGAAGAGCGGCTTGTCGGTCTGCTTACCCTTCCAGGAGTTGGTGCCGGCCCGCGCGTCCGAGAGCACCGTGGTCATGGACCAGCCCGAGATCGGTCTTGTCGTTGCGCATCTTCTCCATGTTCACCAGCGCGGCGCCGGGCTCCACCTGCACATCGATCTCGGGGAACTTCCGCTTGATCACCTCGGCGGTGGCGGCGGCCATCGGCGTCCAGCTCCCGCCGGTGGGGCCGGCGGAGAAGACGAGGTTGACCTTGTTCTGGGCGGCGGCCGGGCGCCGGTACCCCCGCGAGGAGCATGAGGGCGGCGGCCACCAGCGAGTACATACGCACGCAACACCTTCAGATCCAGCATGAGCGAACCCCCTTGTTCACGAGTGAGAAGTCAGTGAGCGAGTAGCGGCGCGATCCGGCCGCCGGCGTCGAAGCCGAGCGGGCGCGCCTCGCCCACGACCGTCGAGGTCGGGGCGCTTGGCGATGGCGGGCAGGAACGCTTCGGAGCATTCGATCTCGCCGAGCATCAGGGTGTTCTTGATCCGGATCACCCGGGCGCGCTCGGGAGGGATGCGACCGATGCAGGACAGCGCGGTCTCCACCGCCTCGCGGTCGGAGTCGTAGGTGGCGGGCACCTTCGCTCCGTTGGGCTGGCAGGCGGTGATGCAGTTGATCAGGGTCGGCTTCATGTCGATCTTGTCTACCAAGCGTCTCGTGGCGAAGTCGGCGTTGCCGATGCCGATGGCATTGCCGTAGCTCTCGTCGGTGAGATCGAGGGCGACGATCCAGAGGATCTTGGGATCACTGGGAAAGGGCTCGTGCGGGTTCGAGGGGCGCCCGATCACATTGGTGTCCATCCCCGACCCGGAGATGTTCTTGCCCATCTCCTCCACCACCAGAACGTCGATGGGGGAGAACGGCAGGCGCGCCATCCACTCCCGCGCCTCCTTCAGGAGACGCCGCTCGCCCGCCTCGAGATCGGCGGCGGCAAAGGCCTCCACCTTGGCGGTCTCGTCGTAGCCGTTCTCGACGATGCCGAGCCCGAAGCCGATGCGCACCTTGGCGAGCACCTCGCGACCCACCGCGGTGATGACGGTCTCGTAGCCCTGGTTGACGCTGGCGCGATGGTACTGGGTCGCGCCCTTGAGCTTCCCCAGCCCGATGGTCATCATCTTGAAGAGCCCGGACTCGATGGACCCCTTGAAATCGGTATGCGGTTTGACGCGATTGACCAGACCGATCCAGTCCGCCTCGCTGGCCACGCGGTCAAGCCAGACCGGCATGTCGAGGGCCTGCCCGATCTGCACGACGTCCATGGAGGCCCGCAGCTCGCAGCCCATGGTGGACTCGGTGATGCCGTAGTGGGCCAGGACGTCGAGCTGCCCCTCCGCGGTGGCGCCCCCATGGCTGCCCATGGCGGGAAAGACGAAGGGGCGCGCGCCGATGGCCTTGAGGTGGTCCACCGTGGCCCGCACCATGGTCGCGATATTCGCGATGCCACGGCTGCCTGCGCCCACCGCGACGCGTATCCCCGCGCCGTATCGGGAGGGGGGCGGCGGCAAGGGCCGAACGGACGCCGCCAGGGATATCTGCTAACCGGGGGCCGGTGAAGGATTGACGCACCCTTAACATCCTGGGAAGGGCCATCGCGGGCGATCTTACGCAAGGGGTGGGAGCCTGTCAATGTCCTTGACTTTGCAGAGGTCTGCCCTTACCTTGCACGCACAAATGCACGCCCGGTCCCGAGTATTCGCGGTCGCATTCCTCTCGCTCGCACTGCTGACGGGAGGCTGTTCCTCCGGCGGATGGCTGGCGGATCTCCTCAGGCCGAAGCCGACACCGCTGGCCCCGGCCGCCGAGCTCTACGCGAATGGCGAGCTCGAGATGACCAAGAGGCGGTACGAGGACGCTCGCCTGCAGTTCCGCAAGGTGGTCGAGCGACATCCTCAGTCCAGCTACGCTCCCCGCGCGCGCTTCCTCATCGGCGAGGCCTACTACCGCGAGGGGGAGTTCGACAAGGCCATCAAGGAGCTCGAAGCCTTTCTCGCCTTCTTCCCCCGCCACGAGATCTCCGATCTGGCCCAGTTTCGGCTTGCCATGAGCTATTACGATCAGATGAAGCCGGTGGAGCAGGATCAGTCCATCACCGCGAGAGCGGCCGAGCAGTTTCGCCGGCTCGTGCGCGAGTACCCGGACAGCCGCTACGCCTCGGACGCGCTCTCCAAGATCGATATCTGCCGCGGCCGGCTCGCCCAGAAGGAGATCTGGGTCGCCGCCTACTACATCGACCAGGGCAATGCCCCCGCGGCCCGTCAGCGTCTCGAGTACGTGCTGAAGGAATATCCGCGCACGCTGGTGGTGCCGGAGGCGCTGTACCGCCTGGCCGACGTGGACACGCAGGAAGGCCGCGCTCAGGACGCCCGCGTCAAGTTCGAGCGCCTGGCCAACGAGTTCCCCTACACGGAATGGGGGCGGCGCGCGGCGCAGCGCCTCCGGACCGCCGCGAGGTAGCCCGGATGCACGACGTCGTCGAGCTGCGATCCGACACCTTCACGCTCCCCAGCCCGGCGATGCGGGAGGCCATGGCGCGCGCCGAGGTCGGCGACGACGTGTGGGAGGAGGATCCCACCGTCCAGCGCCTCGAGGCCCTGGCGGCCCGGCGGACGGGCAAGGAGGCCGGGCTGTTCGTGGCCTCCGGCACCCAGGGCAACCTCGTCTCCGTCCTCGCGCAGACCGAGCCCGGCCAGGAAATCCTCCTCGACGCCGACTGTCACGTGTTCGGCTCGGAGGTGGGCGGGGCGGCGCGGCTGGGGGGGCTCCAGACCCGCCCGCTGGTCACCGAGCGCGGCTTTCTCACTCCCGCCCAGGTGCGCGACTCCGTGCGGCCCAGCAATATCCACCTGCCCGTCACCGGCCTCGTCTGCATCGAGAACACGCACAATCGCCACGGGGGCACCTGCTGCACGCCCGAGGAGATCGCCGCGGTGGCGTCGGCCGCCCATGCCGCCGGCGTGCGCCGTGCACCTGGACGGCGCCCGCATCTTCAATGCGGCGGTGGCGCTCAAGCGCCCGGTGGACGACTTCACCCGGCCGGTGGACTCCCTCACCTTCTGCCTGTCCAAGGGCCTGGGGGCGCCGGTGGGATCGGTCATCTGCGGGCGGCGCGACTTCATCGCGCGGGCCCGGCGCGTGCGCAAGATGCTCGGAGGCGGGATGCGGCAGGCGGGCGTGCTTGCCGCCGCGGGGATCATTTCCCTGGAGACGATGGTCGACCGGCTCGCCGAGGACCACGATCACGCGCGCCGGCTCGCCGAAGGTCTGACCACACTCCCAGGGCTCACCGTCGACCTGGCCACCGTGGAGACCAATATCGTCCGCTTCCAGGTGGTCAGCGCCGAGCGCGCTACCGAGCTCGTCACCGGCTGCCTCGCCCGGAAGGTCAAGGTCCACCACGCGGGCCCGGCGGCAATTCGCTGCGTCACCCACAAGGACGTGGACGGAGAGGATATCGACCGCGCCCTGGACGCGTTTCGGGAGATCACCGCCGCCTGGCGCTGAGAGGACATCGCACATGGCCGAGCGTCTACTCGAAGTCAAGAATCTCAAGACGTACTTCTTCACGGACGAGGGCACCGTCCGCGCCGTGGACGGCGTGGACCTGCACATCGACAAGAGCGAGACCCTCGGCGTGGTCGGCGAGTCCGGCTGCGGCAAATCGGTGACCGCGCTCAGCGTGATGAAGCTGATCCCGCAGCCCCCCGGCAAGATCGTGGAGGGCCAGATCCTCTACGACGGCAAGAACCTGGTGGACCTGCCGGCGGGCCAGATGCGGAAGATCCGGGGCAAGGAGATCTCGATGATCTTCCAGGAGCCCATGACGTCGCTCAACCCCGTGTTCACCTGCGGGGAGCAGATCGCGGAGGCCCTGCGGCTGCACGAGGGTCTGGGCCGCCGCGATGCCATGGACAAGACCGTCGAGATGCTCAAGCTCGTCCACATCCCCAACGCGGAGCGGCGGGTGAAGGAGTACCCGCACCAGCTCTCCGGCGGCATGCGGCAGCGCATCATGATCGCGATGGCGCTGTCCTGCAACCCCAAGCTCCTCATCGCCGACGAGCCCACCACCGCGCTGGACGTGACCATCCAGGCTCAGATCCTCGAGCTCCTCAACGAGCTCAAGGCGCGCCTGAAAATGGCGATCATGCTCATCACCCATGACATGGGCGTCATCGCGGAGACGGCGCAGCGGGTGGTCGTCATGTACGCGGCCAAGGTGGCCGAGGAAGCCTCGGTGGCGGATCTCTTCAAGGAGCCGCTACACCCCTACACCCAGGGGCTCTTGCGATCGATCCCCAGGATCGACCTCGCCGCCACCGAGCGGCGCCGGCTCGAGGTGATCGGCGGCACCGTCCCCACCCTGCGCGGCGACATCGCCCCCGGCTGCCGGTTCGCGCCCCGGTGCCCCTTCGTCAAGCCCGTGTGCACCGAGAAGGACCCCGTGCTCAAGGAAGTCAAGCCCGGCCACAAAGTCTCCTGCTGGCTGTACTGAGAGGGACGCACGCCATGGCTGAGACGCCGCTCCTGCAAGTCAAGAATCTCAAGAAGTACTTCCCCATCCGGGGTGGGCTGTTCTCCCGGGAAGTGGCGCGGGTCCACGCGGTGGACGACATCTCCATGGAGATCCTCAAGGGGGAGACCCTGGGCCTGGTGGGCGAGTCGGGTTGCGGCAAGTCCACCACCGGGCGCTGCATCCTCCGCCTCATCGAGCCCACCGCGGGCGAGGTGTGGTTCGAGGACAAGAACGTCACCACGCTCGACAAGCGCTCCCTCCGCCACCTGCGGCGGGACATGCAGATCATCTTCCAGGACCCTTATGCGTCGCTCAATCCGCGGATGACGGTGGGCTCGATCATCGGAGAGGCCCTCGTCATCCACAAGCTCGCCAAATCGCGGCGCGACCGGGAGGAGCGGGTCGTCCACCTCCTCGAGACGGTGGGCCTCGGCGCCGACCACCTCCGCCGCTACCCGCACGAGTTCTCCGGCGGCCAGCGGCAGCGGATCGGGATCGCGCGCGCGCTGGCCGTGAATCCCAAGCTCATCGTCTGCGACGAGCCGGTGTCGGCGCTGGACGTGTCCATCCAGGCCCAGGTCATCAACCTCCTGGAAGACCTCCAGAAGCAGTTCAACCTGACCTACCTCTTCATCGCCCACGATCTCTCCGTGGTCGAGCACATCTCCACGCGGGTGGCGGTGATGTATCTCGGCAAGATCGTCGAGATCGCGCCCGCCAAGGAGCTCTACAACAACCCGAAGCACCCCTACACCGAGGCGCTGCTCTCCGCGGTGCCGATCCCGGACCCGGCGGTGAAGCGCAAGCGCATCCTGCTGGAGGGTGACGTGCCCAGCCCCATCAAGCCGCCCTCCGGCTGCCGCTTCCACACGCGCTGCAGCATCCGGGTCCCGTCCTGCTCGGAGAACGAGCAGGTGCTGAAGCAGATCTCGCCCGGCCACTGGGTGGCCTGCCAGGTCCGCGCCTGATCGACTGGTCCGGCGTCTTTCACATCATGGCGACGCCGTTCACCGACGGCGGCGCGCTGGACCGTGATGGGCTGCCGCTCCTGGTGGAGCGGGCGCTCGAGACCGGCATCACGGGCTTCACCGTCCTCGGCATCGCCGGGGAGGCACATCGCCTCACCGACGACGAGCGCCGGCAGGTGGTGGAGACGGTGGTCAAGGAAGTGCGCGGGCGCGTTCCGGTGGCGGTGGGCGCCTCGGCCTCCGGCACCCACATCGCGGCGGCCCTGGCGCGCATGGCGCAGGATTCCGGCGCCCAGGCCCTCATGCTGGCCCCGCCCACCGGCTCGCGGAACCTCGACGCGGTGCTCGCCTACTACCATGCGGTGGCGGCCGCCACGCCGCTCCCCATCGTGCTTGCAGGACGAGCCGGTGACCACCCAGGTGATGATGCCGCCCGCCTTCATCGGGCGCCTCGTCGGCGAGATACCCAGGATCGAGGCGGTGAAGCTGGAGGAAGCGCCCACCCTGCCCAAGATCACGCGACTGCGCGCCCTCTGCGAGCGCCGGGTGCCCATCTTCGGGGGGCTGGGCGGCTGCTACTTCTTCGAGGAGCTCTCCCGGGGGGCCGACGGCGCCATGACCGGCTTCCCCTACCCCGAAGCCCTGCGCGCCATCCGCGACGAGTTCGTGGCGGGCCGGCGCGGCACCGCCCGCGCGCTCTTCTACCGGTGGCTGCCGCTGATCCGCTTCGAGAGCCAGCCCGGCTCCACGCCCGGCACGTCCGTCGGTATCCGCAAGGAGATCCTCCGCCGGCGCGGGTGGATCCGTTCCGCCTTCGTGCGGCCCCCCGCGCCCGCGCTGGACGGGGAGACGCTCGAGGAGCTCACGGAGATCCTCACCGCCGTCGCCGGCTAGGCGGCGCCGGGATGCCCCGCCTGACCGTCAACGGCATCGGGCTCTTCTATCAGGATCTCGGACCTCCGACCGGCGAGCCGGTGGTCCTCATCATGGGCTGGGGCGGCGATCACACCGCCTGGGCCTTCCAGATGCAGGCCCTCGCCGGGAGCCATCGCGTGATCGCGCTCGACAATCGGGGCGCGGGGCAGAGCGATCAGCCGGATGCCCCGTACTCGATCGCCGGAATGGCGGCGGATGTGGTGGGCCTGATGGAGGCGCTCGGCCTGACCCGCGCGCACATCTGCGGCGCCTCGATGGGGGGCATGATCGCGCAGGAGCTGGCCCTCCGGCATCCGGCGCGGGTGCAATCGCTCCAGTTGCACTGCACCCTCGGGCGCATCGACGCGTACGGGACTCTCCTCGTCGAAAGCCTCCTCCGCGTGCGCGCCCGCGAGGACCGCGAGGAATGGGCGCGCGCGATGCTGCCCTGGGTCATCTGCCGGAAGACCGTCCGCGAGCGGCCCGAGTTCGTCCAGCTCATGCTGCAGCGCTCGCTGGACAACCCCTATCCCACGAGCTATACGGGACTGCGGCGCCAGGCCGAGGCCATCGGCGGGCACGACACGCTGGAGCGCCTCGCCGCCGATCCGCGTGCCCACCCTCGTGACGCTCGGCGCCGAGGACATCCTGGTCCCGCCCGCCTTCTCACGCGAAGTCCACGCGCGCATCCCCGGCGCCGAGCTGGCCGTGATCGCCGACGCCGGCCACGTCCACTTCCTCGAGCAGCCCGACGCCTTCAACGCCGCCATGCTCGGGTTCTTGCAGAAACACGCTGGGAGCCGATGACCCGTCGGCCACGTGCCGGCGCGCGCCGAGAAGTGCCCAGATGCAAGGCGGCGCCCGAGATCCGCCTGCGAGGCGTACCCCTGGTACGTTGAGCAGGCGGACGAGTGGCGCCAACGAAGCAGATGGGCGCTTATCGGCGTGCGGCGCTAATCCCAGAGATAAGAACGCGGGTTGACCGCCTGCCCCTTCACCTGGATTTCGTAGTGCAGGTGCGGGCCCGAGGAGCGGCCGGTGTTGCCGGTGAAGGCGACGACCTGGCCGCGCTCCACCTTCTGCTCGGACTGAACGCCCACGCGGGTGAGATGGCCGTAGAGCGTCTTGATGTCGTTCCCGTGGTCGATGATGAGGGTGACCCCGTACTCCGCGTGCTGACCCGCGTAGATCACCATGCCGGGAGCGGGCGCGATCACCGGCGTCCCCCGCACCGCCCCGATGTCGAGCCCGCTGTGCACCTCGACGGAGTCGTCCTGCCAGGGCGAGCTGCGGCGGCCAAACTCAGAGTTCACGGGCCCGCGCACCGGCCAGCGTGACGGCAGCGCGGCGAGCACCCGGCCCACCCGGCCGAGGAAGCGCTCCAGCGATCGGAGGCCCTGCCCCTCCTCGGCGACCACCGCGGCCAACCGCTCGACCTCATCCGCCACCGCGCCGCCCTCGTCACCATCCACGTGCGTGCTGGCCGTCCCGCGGCCGCCGACTGCGCTGCCGCGACGGTCCTGGCCCGCGTCAGGGCCCAAAGGGCTGCCAGATCCGGTCATGGAGCCCGCGCCAGCCGTCCACCTCGGCTCGGATGCGGGCCACGCGCTGCTGAAACCCTTCGAGCAGCCGCTGCTGATCGGCGAGCCGAGCCTCGAGCGCGCCGAATTCGGCACGGCTGCTGCGGAGCGAGGAGTAGTCACGGTACCAGGCGCCGCCAACAACCAGGAGCAGGCCGAGCAGCCCGACCACCACCGAGACCAGCCAGCGCGGGGCCGGAAGCCGGATCAGCCGGGTACCGTCGGGCCGCTCCACCACGACGTGCACGCGCTCGGTTGGCCGTTTCGGCTCCTGCTGCTTCGGTCCCCGCTTTCCGTTCAAATGGACCTCGCGTTCGTCACGTTGTTCATGATTTCTCCCGGGAGCGCCGCTTGGGGGCGACGGGAGCGCTCGGCATCGAGCGAGACCAGATACTGCCGGATGGGTGCCGGCAGGGGTTCTGCCCCCGCGGCTAGCGAGTTTGTAACACCGTCCCCGGGGGGTGTCAACCGTCAATCACCTCCCGGGCTCGCCCCCGCTCTTAGCCCCATGCATCCACCCGATTTGTTGACAGTTTTGACAGTACAGGAGTATGCTTTCGGGCGGGTTTCCCATGGACGACTTCTACCGGATCAAGCGCCTCCCGCCCTACGTCTTCGCCATCGTGAATGACCTCAAGGCCAAGGCCCGGGCCCGGGGAGAAGACGTCATCGACCTCGGCATGGGCAATCCCGACCAGGCCACGCCCAAGCACATCGTCGACAAGCTCGTCGAGGCGGCGCGCAACCCGCGCAATCACCGCTACTCGGCATCCAAGGGGATCACGCGGCTGCGCAAGGCCATCACCACCTGGTACGCGACGCGCTACGGGGTGGAGCTGGACCCCGAGACCGAGGCCATCGCCACCATCGGCGCCAAGGAGGGCCTGGCCCATCTGGCCCTGGCCGTGCTCCAGCCGGGCGACGGCGCCCTGGTCCCGAACCCGACCTACCCCATCCACTCGTACTCGGTGGTCATCGCGGACGGGGACCTGCGCTCGGTGCCGCTGGTGCCGGGCGAGGACTTCTTCGCCCGCCTCACCGAGACCGCGCGCCTGTCGTGGCCCAAGGCCAAGCTCCTCATCCTGTCCTTCCCGCACAACCCCACCACGCTCTGCGTGGACCGCGACTTCTTCGTCAAGGTGGTGGCCTTCGCCAAGGAGCACCGCTTGATGGTGGTGCACGACTTCGCGTATGCGGACATCTCCTTCGACGGGTACCGGCCGCCCTCGTTCCTGGAAGTCCCGGGGGCCAAGGACGTCGGCGTGGAGTTCGTCTCCACCACGAAGTCCTACAACATGGCGGGGTGGCGGCTGGCCTTCTGCTGCGGCAACCGCCAGATGGTCAATGCGCTGGCGCGGATGAAGTCCTACCTCGACTACGGCGTGTTCCAGCCCATCCAGATCGCCGGCATCGTGGCGCTGGAAGGCGACCAGAAGTGCGTGGCGGAGATCAACGAGCTGTACCGCCGCCGCCGGGACGTCCTCGTGGACGGGCTCAACAAGATCGGCTGGCAGGTCGAGAAGCCCAAGGCCACCATGTTCGTGTGGGCGCCGGTGCCCGAGGCCTTCCGGGCCATGGGCTCGCTCGAGTTCTCCAAGATGCTCATCCAGGAGTGCAAGGTCGCGGTGTCCCCGGGCATCGGCTTCGGCGAGTACGGCGAGGGCCACGTCCGCTTCGCCCTCGTCGAGAACGAGCAGCGCATCAAGCAGGCGCTCCGCGGCCTCAAGACCCTCGCCTCCCGATGATGCCTTCCGGGGCGGCTTCCCCCGCATGAACGAGATCAAGCTCGGTCTCCTCGGGCTCGGCACGGTGGGTGCGGGCGTGGCGCGCATTCTCCAGACCCACGGCGCCGAGATGGAGGAGCGTGCCGGCTGCAAGCTCACCCTCGCCGCCATCGCGGACCTCGACCTCGTCCGCCCGCGCGAGGGCCTGGACCTCGCGCGCCTGCCTTTGACCTCCGATGTGGCGCGGGTCCTCGGCGACCCCGACATCCGCATCGTCATCGAGCTGGTGGGCGGGCTGGAGCCCGCGCGCACCTTCATTCTGCGCGCGCTGGCCGCCGGCAAGCACGTGGTCACCGCCAACAAGGCGCTGCTCGCGCATCACGGCCCGGAGCTCTTCGAGGAAGCGCGGCGCCATCGCGTCATGCTGGGCTTCGAGGCGGCGGTGGCGGGCGGCATTCCCCTCATCCGGGCGGTGAAGGACGGGCTTCCCGCCAACCGCGTCCTCTCCGCCTTCGGCATCGTCAACGGGACGTGCAACTACATCCTCTCCAAGATGACCGACGAGGGCCTGGACTTCTCCGGCGTGCTCAAGGAGGCACAGGCGCGCGGCTACGCGGAAGCAGACCCCACGCTCGACATCGAGGGGCTCGACTCCGCCCACAAGCTCCAGATCCTCGCCATGCTCGCCTTCCGCACCGCGGTGGACCTCAAGGACATCTACACGGAGGGGATCACCGGGGTCTCGCAGGAGGACGTGGTCAACGCGCGCGAGCTCGGCTACCGGATCAAGCTCCTCGCCATCGCCAAGGCGGGCGACGGCCAGCTGGAGGCGCGGGTGCATCCCACCATGATCCCCGCCGTGTCGCCCATGGCCGCCGTCTCCGGTGTCTTCAACGCCGTGTTCATCATCGGTGACAATGTGGGCGACCTCATGTTCTACGGGCGCGGCGCGGGCCAGCTGCCCACCGCCTCCGCGGTGTGGTCCGACGCGCTGGACATCGCCCGCCGCGTGGCCCACGGCGTGCCCGCTCTCGCGGTGGACCTGCCCACAGCCGCGCAGACTCCGCTCCCCATCCGGCCCATCGACGACATCCGCACCGCCTACTATCTCCGCGTGATGGCCCTGGACCGGCCGGGCACGCTCGCCCAGGTGGCGGGGATCCTGGGTCAGCACGGCATCTCGCTCGTCTCCGTGCTCCAGAAGACGCGCGCCGAGCGGCACGAGGCGGTACCGGTGGTGATGATGACCCACGAGGCGCGCGAGCGCGACATGCGCGCGGCGCTGGCCGCCATCGACCGGCTGCCGGTGGTGGCCGGGCCCACCACCATGATCCGGGTAGAGGCCTGATGCCCGATCGCTCCGGTCGCTGACCCCGCGCGTGCCGTCGCGCGGACGGCTCCTCAAGATCGTCCTCGGGCTCGCGGTCAGCGCGGCCCTGATCGTGTATCTCTTCTGGCACGCCGACCTGCGCGCCATCGGCGCGCGCCTCGCCGACACGCACTGGGGATTCCTCGCCGCGAGCATCGTGCTGAACCTCGGCTCGCTCTGGGCCCGCTCCCGGCGCTGGAGCTATCTGTTTCCACCTGGGGCGCGGCCTTCGGGCCTCTTCAACGCGGTGATGATCGGCTACATGGCCAATAATCTCCTCCCGCTCCGCGCCGGCGAGGTCGTCCGCGCCTACGTGGTCACGCGGCGCGGGCAGCGCTTCTGGACCACGGTGACCACCATGGTGGTGGAGCGCGTGCTCGACGGGCTCGCCATCGGCCTCCTGCTTGCCTCGCTGTTCCTGCTCATCCCCATCCCGCGCGAGCTCGAGTGGGCGGCCCTCGTCTTCCTCTCCGTGGACCTCGCCCTCATCGCCTTCCTGGGAGTCTTCGCGCTGGCGCCCGCGCGCTGCAAGGAGCTGGTCCGCGTCCTCACGAAGGGCCGCCCGGCCCTCGCCGCCCGGGCAGAGCGGCTGCTCGACACCTTCGACGCCGGCCTCGCCGGAGTGCGGGCGCCGCGCCACTTCCTGCCCATGCTCGGCTGGTCCTGCGCCATCTGGGGGGCGCTGGTGGTCTGCATCTGGGCCGGCTTCCGCGCCGCGCGGCTGGATCTGCCCCTGGTGGCGGCCTGGACCACGCTGGGCTTCCTCGGACTCGGCGTGAGCCTGCCCTCGAGCCCGGGCTTCGTCGGAGTGATCCAGGCCGCGGTGGTCACGGCGCTGCGCCTCTTCGGCGTGCCCTATGACGACGCGCTGTCCTTCTCGCTGCTGCTGCACGTTTCGCAGTTCATCCCGGTCACCGTGTGGGGGTTGGGGCTGCTCTTCGTGGAACACGTGAGCCTGGCCGAGGCCGTCCGGACCCAGGAGGTTCCCCCTGAATCTACGGGTACTTAGGGTGGACTCCCCGGGCCTGTAAACGGGGGCCCGCGGCTTAGCGTCCTAGAGAGCGAAGGGAAGGCGGGGGAAGGCCGGAGCCTATCCGCCCGCCACTAGGTGGCGCGCATGAGCGTATGGGAAGATCGGACCGAGACGAGTCCGTGGAGCAATCCGATGAAGCGCTGTGCCGAGACGTTGCGAATCGCGAACCGGGGGCCTTCGACCTCCTCGTCGAGCGGTACCAGGAGCGAGCCTACCGGATCGCCTGGTCCATCGTTCGCGATCGCGAGGAAGCCAAGGACTGCGCCCAGGATGCCTTCATCCGCCTCCACGACGCGGCGGGCTCCTTCTCCGGCCAGGCCAAGTTCTCGACCTGGTTCTACCGGATCCTGGTCAACTGTTGCCTGGACAATCGCCGCCGCGGGCGTGGCTGGCGCCGCCTGCTCGTCTGGCGCGGCGCGGAGGACGAGGCCGGCGCGGACGATCTCATCGAGCGCCAGCCCGCGCCGCCGGATGATCCCGGCGAGCGGATGGACGAGGACGAGCAGTTGAGCCGCATCTGGAAAGCCGTGGAGACGCTCTCGCCCCAGCAGCGCGCGGCAGTGACGCTGCAGTACCGCGAGGGCCTGGCCACCAAGGAAATCGCGTCGGTATTGAACACCTCGGAGGCCACGGTCCGCGTGCACCTGCACCGCGCGTTCGCGGCGTTGCGCCAGCGCGTCGGAGGCAGCCCGATGACCGCGCATCCGGCCGACCGGCTGCTGCCCTATCTGCGCGGGGAGCTGGCCGCCGCCGAGCGCGCGACGGTGGACACCCATCTGGCCGGCTGCGCCGAGTGCCGCGATTCCGTCCGGGACTTCGCGGCCCTCGCGGCGCTGCTCGCCCGCGCGCCGGAGCCGGCGCCGCCCATGCACTGGGGCGCGTTCCGGGCCCAGATCCACGCCAGGCTCGAGCGGCGGCAGCGCCCCGCCGCAGCCGGACGCCGCTGGTCGCTGCGCCCCCTGCCCGCCGCGCTCGCCGCCGGCCTCGCCGCGGTGCTGCTATATCTGGGTGTGCTCGGCCCGGGCGGCCAGACGCCCGTGGGCGATCAGGCGATGCTGGAGGGCCAGGTGCTGGCCGGTCGCCTCGAGGTGGTTACGCAGCTCGATCTCGTCCAGCACCTGGATCTCCTCGAGGACTTCGACGCCATCGACCGGCTCGACCGGGTCGAGCCGCGCCGGGAGAGCTGAGGCATGGAGCCCGCGCGCGGGGCCGTCGCCCTGGCGCTGCTGCTGGCGACCGCCTCCCCCGCGCGCGCCGCCGAGCCCCCGGGGGCGCCCCTCGATGCGGAGATGCTGCGCGACCTCGACATGCTGGGCAGCTCGACGTACGCGCGGGACCGCGAGCTGGGCAAGCGGCTTCCGCTCATCGAGCGGCTCCGCATGCTGGAGACACTCCGCCAGGCGGAGGCCGATCCGCCCGTCGTCCCGGCGGTGCGGTCCTCGACTCCGACCTCGAATTCGGCCACCAGTCCGCCCAGTCGTCCGCCCACTCCTCCGAAGGAGGTGAAGTGACATGTTGACGCGGCTCCTCGTGGCCCTCGCGGCCGCGCTCGTTCTCGGGCTCGCGCCCAATCCGGTGGCCGCCCAGACCCCGCCCCCGGCGGGCGATCCGCCCGTCGAGGGGTTCGACAAGCTCTCGCCCGACGAGCAGGCGCGGGCGCGGCAAAACCTGGAGCGGTGGCGCATGATGTCGCCGGAGCAGCGGGCGCGCGCGATGGAGAACTATCGCCACTGGAAGGCGCTCTCTCCCGAGGAGCGGCAGCAGGCGCGGCAGAACCAGGAGCGCCTTCAGCGCATGACGCCGGCCCAGCGCGCCCAGGTCCTCCAGGACCTCCAGCGCTGGAACGAGCTGCCCACCGAGCGCCGTCAGGAGCTCGAGCATGCCCACGATCGCTTCCAGAAGCTGTCACCGGAGCGCCAGCAGCAGATGCTGGAGCGGCTGCGGCAGTACCAGAGCCTCACGCCGGAGCAGCGGGCGCGGATGGACAAGAACCTCGAGCGCTGGCGGACCATGACCCCGGAGGAGCGGCAGAAGGCGCGCGACGCCATGCAAAGCCGCCGCCGGGACCGGGACGACGATGACGGCACGCCGGACCGCCCGCGAGGCGGCGGGCCGCGCAGCGCCCCGAATGTCCAGGGGGGAGGCCGGCCCGAATCGCTAGTGGCTCCTATGGTAAATTGGCCCTCTCATGGGCCAGCTGATCGTCCAGAAATACGGCGGCTCCTCCGTCGCCGACCCCGAGAAGATCAAGAACGTGGCCCGCCGCGTGGCCGAATCGGCGCGCCAGGGCCACCGCATGGTGGTGGTGGTCTCGGCCATGGGCAAGACCACCGACTCCCTCGTCGCCCTCGCCGGACGCCATCACCCCGACGCCGGATCCGCGCGAGATGGACATGCTGCTGGCCACCGGCGAGCAGGTCACCATCGGGCTCCTCGCCATGGCGCTCCAGGCGCTGGGCCACCCCGCCTGCTCCTTCACCGGGCCGCAGGTGGGCATGGTCACCGACGAGGCGCATACCCGCGCGCGCATCAAGCGCATCACGGCCGAGCGCATCGGCGCCGCGCTCGCCGCCGGCAAGGTGGCGGTGGTGGCGGGCTTCCAGGGCATGACCGAGGCCGGCGACATCACCACGCTGGGCCGCGGCGGCTCCGACCTCACCGGGGTGGCGCTGGCCGCCGCGCTGAAGGCAGACGTGTGCGAGATCTTCACCGACGTGGACGGCGTCTACACCGCCGACCCCAACGTGGTGCCGGACGCCCGCAAGCTGCCCCGGGTCTCCTACGACGAGATGCTCGAGATGGCCGCGCTGGGGGCCAAGGTCCTGCAGGCGCGCTCGGTGGAGTTCGCGAAGAAGTACAGCGTGCCCGTCCACGTCCGCTCCACCTTCAAGCCCGACCCGGGCACGCTGGTGACGAGGGAGGATCTCAGCATGGAAGATGTGGTGGTCACCGGCATCACCCACGATCGCGGCCAGGCGAAGCTCTCCATCCTCCGCGTGCCGGACCGCCCGGGCATCGCCTCGCGGGTGTTCGGCTCGCTCGGCGGCCAGAACATCGTGGTCGACATGATCGTGCAGAACATCAGCCGCGACGGCTACACCGACATCTCCTTCACCCTCGCCCGCGCCGATCGCGTCCGCGCCGAGCAGGTGCTGGCCAATGTGGGCAAGGAGGTCGGCGCCTCCGGGGTAGCCTCGGACGATCGCGTGGCCAAGGTGTCCATCGTGGGCGTGGGCATGCGCAGCCACGCCGGCGTAGCCGCCCGCATGTTCGAAACGCTGTCGCGGGAGGGCGTCAATATCCAGATGATCTCCACCTCGGAGATCGCGGTGTCCTGCGTGATCGAGGACAAGTACACCGAGCTTGCGGTGCGGGCGCTGCACGACGCCTTCGAGCTGGGCAAGGAGCGAGGAGCCTGACCATGGCGCCGACTGCGACCGCCGCCGTCTTCTTCGGACCGGGCAAGCCCTTCGAGCTGATCCAGGTTCCCATGCCCGAGGTGGAGCCCGAGGGGGTGCTGATCCGCGTGACCCGCGCGAACATCTGCGGGAGCGACCTGCACTTCTGGCGCGGGGACGCCCCGCTGAAGTACCCGGAGGACGGCTGGATCTTCGGTCATGAGATGACGGGGACAGTGGCGCGGCTCGGCTCCAAGGTGAAGACCGACTCGCTGGGCCGGGCGCTCAAGGAAGGTGACCGTGTCGCCTACACCTACTTCTATCCGTGTGGACGCTGCCACGCGTGTCTCCACAAGGAGCCGGCGGCCTGCCCCAACAAGATCGAGCGCCCGCTCGGCCCGAGCGCGTTCCCGCATCTCCACGGGGCCTTCGCCGACCACTACTATCTCCGGCCCGGCGGCGCCATCTTCAAGGTCCCGGACATGCTATCCGACGACGTGGTGGCCCCCGTCAACTGCGCGCTCTCCCAGGTGCTCTACGGGCTCTGGGTGGCCGGGGTGCGGATGGGTGATCGGGTGATCATCCAGGGCGCGGGGGGGCTCGGTGTCCAGGCGGCCGCGGTGGCCAAGGACATGGGCGCCTCCTGCGTCATCGTGGTGGATCAGATCCCCGGCCGCCTCGAGCTGGCCCGGGCCTTCGGCGCCGACCACACGCTGAACATCAAGGAGATGCCGGAGCGCCGCGACCGCGTGAAGCAGGTGCGGCAGTGGACGGAGGGGGTGGGCGCCGACGTGGCCTGCGACTTCGTGGGGTTCCCCGCCGTCATCCCCGAGGGCATCGAGATGCTCCGCTCGGGCGGCACCTATCTCGAGATCGGAACCATCAGCCGGGGCGCCAAGATCGACCTCGAGCCGTCGCTCCTCGTCTGGGGCTCGAAGAAGATCGTGGGCGTGATCCAGTACGATCCCTGGGTGATTCCGCGCGCGCTCGACTTCCTCGTGCGCGCCCGCGAGCGCTTCCCGTGGAGCCGCATCATCTCCCACAAGTTCCCGCTCACCCAGATCAACGAGGCCTTCGCCGCCTCTGAGTGGCACAACAAGGACACGCTCAACATCACCCGCGCCGCGCTGGTGCCGTAGCGGTCGGGGAACGCGCGCGAGCATGGCCCCCGAGTCGCCCGCTTCGACGCCGCTCCCGACCATCCTGGTGGTCGACGACGAGGATCCCGTGCGCGCGTTCGTCCGCGACGCGCTCGAGAGCGAGGGCTACACGGTCCTCGAGACGGGTGATCCCCTGGAGGCCCGGCGCCTGGTGGAGACCCGCGCCGTCCAGCTCCTGCTCACCGACGTCGTCATGCCGAGGATGAACGGGCTCGAGCTGGCGGAGCGGGTCGAGGCGGCCAGCCCCACGACCAAGGTGCTCATGATGTCGGGCTTCATGACGCCGCCCATGAAGGCCTCCGGCCGTCCCATCCTCGCGAAGCCCTTCACCATCGACGCGCTGCTGCGCGCCGTCCGCGAAGCCGTGGGCGGCCGCTCGGCGTTCCGGCGGCCGGAGACTCGGTAGGTCTCGAACGGGGAGGTCGGCCGGACGCCGTCAGCGGATCGCGACGGCCTTGACCTGGCGGAAGTCGGTGATCCCCTGCAGAACCTTGAGCACGCCGTCCTGCACCAGAGTGGTCATGCCCTCGCGCTTGCCCCGCGCGACGATCTTCACCACCCGCGCGCTCTTCTGCATGTGGCGCTTGATGGCGGGGGTGCCGATCAGGAGCTCGTGGATGGCGATCCGCTCGCGATACCCCTTGCCGTCACAGGTCTCGCAACCCTTGCTGGCGAAGAGCTCGAGATCCTCGGTGTAGCGGTGGCCCTGCGCCTCGAGCTCCTCGGCCCCGAAGGCATCCGCCAGCTCGTTCCATTCGCGGCGCGCGGGATGGTAGGGCTGGCGGCAGTCGACGCAGAGGCGCTTCACGAGGCGCTGGGCCAGCACGCCCAGGAGCGCGTCCGCGAAGTTGAAGGGGTTGAGGCCCAGGTCCAGGAGGCGGACGACGGTCTCCGCGGCGCTGTTGGTGTGCAGCGTGCTCAGCACCAGATGTCCGGTGAGCGAGGCTTCCACCGCGAGGTGGGCCGTTTCCACGTCGCGCATCTCGCCGACCATGATGACGTCGGGGTCGGCGCGCAGCATGGCGCGCATGGCGGCGGCGAAGGTGTAGCCGATCTTGGGGCGCACCTGCACCTGCCGGAGCCCGTCCTGGGTGATCTCCACCGGGTCCTCCGCCGTCCAGATCTTCCGCCCCGGCGTATTGAGGTGGCTCAGCACGGCGTGGAGCGACGTGGTCTTGCCGGCGCCGGTGGGGCCGACGCACAGGATGAGACCGTAGGGCTTCTCCACGATGCTCCGGAGCTCGCGGAGGTTCCGCTCGCTCAGGCCCAGCTGCTCGAGGGGAAAGACGTCCGCCGAGCCGAGGAGGCGCAGCACCACGTCCTCGTTGCCACCCACGGTGGGGACGGTGGCCATGCGGAGCTCGATCTCGTTCTTGCCCGGGATCCGCACGCGGATCTTCCCGTCCTGCGGCTTGCGGCGCTCGGCGATGTCGAGGTGGGCCATGACCTTGAGGCGGGCCACCAGGGGATTCCGCAGCGCCGGCGGGATGCGCTGGTAATCGACGCAGGTGCCGTCGATGCGGAAGCGGATCGCCGTTTCCCGCCCGTTCCCGCGGGGCTCGAGGTGGATGTCGGACGCGCGGGCCTTGTGCGCATCGACGATGACCTGGTTGGCGAGGCGGACCACCGTGCTGTCGTTCTCGCTGATCTCCTCGCTGCCGACCTCGACGGCATCGTCCGTGATCGGCTCGGCTGCGACTCCCGCGAGGATGTCGATGACCGACTCCAGTCGGACCTCGGGTGACGCCGCCCCGTCGAGCACGCGCAGGATGCGCTCGCGGACGGCCACCGCGAGGGTGACCCTGGCGGGCCGGAGCACGGCCTCGATCACGTCGACCTTGAGGAGATCGTGCGGGTCGTCCACCGCCACCGTCACCACGTCGCCCTCGCGCTTGATCGGCAGCCAGGCGCCCGCCCGGAGGCGCGGCCGGTGCAGCCCGGCCAGGAGCTCGGGCGCGAGCGGAGTGCGCTCGTCGAGCGCGACGTAGGCGCACTTGTAGTAGAGCGCGAGCGCGGCGGCCAGGTCGGACTCGCGGACCCCGTGGTGGTCCAGCAGGACGGTCTCGATGCTGATCTGGCGGCGGCGGGCTTCCGCGCTGGCCTCGAGGAGCTGCTCGCGCGTGACGAAGCGCTGAGCCACCAGGTAGTCGAACTTCGCCATCCGCCCATTTCGGCTCGGAGAGCGGCGCCGCTCCTCGGGTTCCGGCGTGACGGCCTCTTCCTTGAGCGCCGGGGGCGAGTCCCCCGGAAGTAGCCACGCCGCCCCGCGGGGCGTGGGGACCCGGAGGTTCGCGCGCTGAAAGTCCGCGACCGTTTCCAGGCGGCAGAGCAGCGCGTCGCGGAACTGGATCCGCCGGCCCGCCTGCTCCCAGGCCAGACACCCGTCCGTGCTCGGCCGATCGAGCCATGCGGTCTGGTCACGCCGGACCAGGGCCAGGCCGGCGGGAACGCCGCCGATCGCGGCCCAGGCCGAGGTGCCGGGACGCGCGGTGGCCGCGGCGAGGAACCGATCGACCACCGGGCTCCGCAGCACGTCACTCCGGAGGACCAGGAGATCGCCGCCGAGCTCGGTGGTGAGCCGCGCGAGGATGGACCCGTCCGGCTCGTGGTCGGGGGCGCGCAGATAGTCGAGCGCCACGCCCCATCGCTCGCCCGTCCCGAGCAGCTGCTCGACCTGGTCGGCGTGCGGGCCGAGCACGACCAGGGCCGAGCGAATCCCCGCGGCGCGAATGGACTCCACCGCGAACTCCGCGAGCGGCCGCCCCGCGACGGTCAAGAGGGCAGCGCAGGTCTCCTGGGTGAGGGGGCGAAGGCCCTCGGGGTCCGAGTGCGCTAGCAGGACGGTCCGGACGGCGCCGGCGCCCCGCCCGCCGGTCCAGGAGCCTCCGGCGCGGCCGTCGGGCGAGGCATTGGCCTCGAATCCGGTACTGCCCATTCCCGCCGAGACTGGTCTGGACATCCCGACAAGGCAAGGAGCAATCGGAATGCCAGGGGCCCTTCCGCCGCCGTCGGCGCCGAAATACCTGGAAAGACGTAGTTGAACGGAGCACATCACCTCTCGAACGGACCAGCGGGCCACAAGCTTTGTGAGCGCGCTTCCGTTTCCGGGGACCGGCCCCCGGGCGGCCTGGAAAGTTTTGCATGCCGTTCAAGCGACGACGGTCGCCATGGCTTCCCTGGCCCCCACCGGGTATGCTCCCGGGCGAGGAGGACGAATATGAATGTCGGATTCATCGGGCTGGGGCTCATGGGCGGGAGCATGGCATTGAACCTCCAGGCCGCCGGGCACACCCTCGCGGTCAACGATCTCCGGAAGGAATCCGCCGTGCGGCACCTCGACAAGGGCGCCACGTGGAAGGACACTCCGCGGGCGGTGGCCGAGGTGAGCGACGTGGTCTTCACCTCGCTCCCCGGCCCCCCCGAGGTGACCGCGGTCGCGACGGGCGCCGGCGGCCTGCTCGAGGGCATGCGGCGCGGATGTGCGTTCTTCGACCTCTCCACCAATTCACCCGCCCTGATCCGCCGGCTGCACGCGACCTTCGCGGCGAAGGGCGTCCAGGTCCTGGACGCCCCCGTGAGCGGCGGCCCCGCCGGCGCCAAGTCGCGCAAGCTGGCCATCTGGGTAGGCGGCGACCGCGCGCTGTTCGACCAGCACCGCGCGCTGCTCGAGGCAATGGGCGATCAGCCCTACTACGTGGGCCCCATCGGCGCGGGCGCGGTGGCCAAGCTCGTCCACAACTGCGCGAGCTTCACCATCCGCGTCGCGCTCGCCGAGGTGTTCTGCATGGGCGTCAAGGCCGGCGTGGAGCCGGATCTCCTCTGGCAGGCCGTGCGTCAGGGTGCCAGCGGGCGCGCGCGGACCTTCGATCGGCTCATGGACAAGTTCCTGCCCGGCACCTACGAGCCGCCCTCGTTCGCCCTCAAGCTGGGTCACAAGGACGTATCCCTGGCTACCGAGCTGGGTCGCGAGGTCGGGGTGCCCATGCGGCTGGCCAATCTGGCCCTGGCGGAGATGACCGAGGCGCTCAATCGCGGCTGGGGGGATCGCGACTCCAGTAGCTTCATGCAGCTCGAAGAGGAACGGGCGGGCGTGAAGATCGCGGTGCCGTTGGCGCGGCTGCGCGAGGTGATCGAGCGCGACGGGATGTGAACGCGGCGGTCGCCGCGCCCGCCTGGCCGCCGCGGATCTGGGTGCAGCCGAGCGCATAGGCCTCCCGCGGCTCGGTGCGGCCGGGAATGCGACGATAGAGATCCGCAAGCTCCTCGCACGGCGGCAAGCGACCGGGCAGCACCGGCTGCGCGGAGAGGGCCCGCAGATGCGCGGCGACCAGGCGGAACGCCACGCCCGGGTCGACGCCCCAGGCGCGCACCATGACCTCCACCGACTTCGCGTTGGCGTCCAGCTCCTGCTGCGCCGGACGCGGGCCGGCCAGCTCGGGGTGCCCGAGCACATGGTGCGCCAGCTCATGCGCGAGCGCGGCCGAGCCGGAGTCATTCGTGAGGAGCGCCTGGCCCAGCACGATCCGGCCACGCTGATAGCGACTGGCGCCGCCCGGCTCCATCTCCACCCGCACCGGCGCCACGCCATAGGCGTCCACAGCCGCGTCGGCCAACCGCTGCGCTCCGCGGAGATTGACCTCGTCGGTTCGCGTGAGCCCGGCACAGCCCGCCAGGAGCCCGGCGAGCAGCACGACATGCTTCGCCATCAGGAACGCCCGCCGGCTCGCCATCCGTCTTCATCCTCTCACGCCGCTGTATCCGAACCGACACTCTAGCCGGCTTCCGATTGGCGTGGCAGCGTGGGAGCGCGATGCTCTACTCGCGGCCGCAGCTCTCGCTCCTGCTGCTCCTCGGCGTCGCGCTCCTCGCCGGCTTGGCCGTGCGCGAGTGGCGCGCGGGATTTCCCGACGCGGCGGCACGGCTCGAGACCTTCGACCGGGACGAGTCCGGGAATCTGCCGGGGCCCACACCCATCACGGGGCCGCCCCGACTCGCGCGCCCGTCGCGGCCGCCACGTGTCGCTCTCCGCCCCGGTCGCCACCGAGCGCCTCGTGAGCCAGGAGGCGACGCCGGCCGACCCGCGGCCGCTCGATCTCAACGAGGCCACGGCCGAGCAGCTCGCCCGGCTGCCCGGCGTGGGCCCGGGGCTCGCGCGCCGCATCGTCGAGGAGCGGCAGCGGCGCGGGCGCTTCGAGGGCGCGGAGGGGCTGCGTTCGGTGCTGGGCCTGGGGCCGCGCAAGCTGGCCGCGCTGCGCGAGCTCGTCACCGCCGCGCCCTGACGTGGGCCCATGGCCTCCGTGCCGCCGGCCGCGCTGGCGTCCACTGCCCTGGAGCCGGTCGCGCGTCCTCGGATCGCTCCGGCGGGGCGGGCCCCGCTGGTGCCCCTGGCGCTGGCCTGGGCGGCGGGGATCGCCGTCGGCCCGGCGCTGGCGCCGCCCGCCGCCTGGCTGATCGCGGGCGCCGGAGCGCTGCTCCTGGCGGCGGCGGGAGCGCTTGCCATCCGCCGCGAGAGTGTGACCAGCGCCCTGCTGCTCGCCGCGGCCGCGCTTCTGGGCGCGCTTCGGGCGCATGAGCTCCCGCCGGAAGGGGACGACATCGCCACGGTGGGATCGGACGGACCGCTCGCCGTGGAGGCGCGGATCGCGGAGGAGCCGCGACGGTGGGCGCCGGACCGCCTCCGCCTCCTCCTCGAAGTGGAGGCGCTCGTGACCGAGGCGGAGCGGCGGCCGGCCTCCGGGCGCGTGCTCGTCACCATCTATGGCGAGGCGCCCGCGCTGGGCGAGGGGCAGCGCATCGCCGCCGACCTGCGTCTGCATGCGCCCGTGGGATACCGAAACCCGGGTGGCTTCGACTATCCCGCCCAGCTCCGGCGCGAGGGGGTGGCGCTCGTCGGCAGCGGGCGCGCGGACCGCGTGCGGCCGCTCACCGCCGATGCCCCACCCTGGCCCGCGCGAGTGAAACGCTGGGCGGTGGCGCGCATCGGCGCCGCGCTGCCCGAGGGCTCGGCCGCGCTCCTGGCCGGCCTGCTCCTCGGCGAGCGTACCGCGCTCCCCCGCGAGATGGACGATGCCTTCCGTCGCGCCGGCGTCTATCACGTGCTGGCGGTGTCCGGCTTCAACGTGGCGCTCGTCTCCGCTTCGATCTTCGCGGCGCTGAGCATGGTCGGCGTCGCGCGCCGCGTGACGGCCGGGGTGGCCGCGGTGGCGCTGGTGGCCTTTGCCCTCGTCGTGGGCGCCCAGCCCTCGGTGCTGCGCGCAACCCTGATGGGGCTCGTTCTCCTGGGCGGGATTCTCCTCGAGCGCGAGTCCCAGCTCCCGAATGCGCTCGCGCTCGCCGCGCTCGCGCTGCTCGCCTGGCGGCCGGAGCGATCTCTGGGATCCGGGCTTCCAGCTCTCCTTCGCGGCGACGGCCGGCATCGTGTACCTCGCGGCGCCGGCGGGCGCGGCCCTCGCGCGGCTCGGCTGCCCACCGCGCGCCGCCACCGCCATCGCCGTGAGCGCGGTGGCGCAGGCCGCCGTGCTGCCGGTCATGGCCGCGCACTTCAACCAGCTCTCGCTGATCGGACTCGCCGCGAATCTTGCCGTCGTCCCGCTCGCGGGGGCCGCCACCACGGTGGGGCTCTTCGGTCTTGATCGCCGCCGTGGCCAGCGATCTCGCCGGCTCCCTCGCGCTCAACCTCGCCTGGGCGCTGGTGATCTTGCTCCGGCTGGCGGTGTGGCTGGCGGCGGCGGTCCCCTATGCGCTCGTGCACATTCCGGCGCCCGGCCCCGTGGCCACGGCCGCGTGGGTGCTCGCCGCCGCGCTGGCCGCCACCGTTCACCGGCGATGGGCGCGCCGCGCCGCCGGCGTCCTGCTCGGGGCGGGGCTGGCGGCGGCGGCCTGGCCCTTCCTCGCGTCGGGCGACGGCCGACTCCGCGTCACCTTTCTCGACGTCGGCCAGGGCGACGCCATCTTCATCGAGGTGCCGGGGGGGTCACGGCTCCTCGTGGACGGGGGGCCGGGCGGCGGCGCGCGCTTCGACGTGGGCGCGCGCGTGGTGGCGCCCTATCTCTGGAACCGCGGCGCGATGCGGCTCGACGTGGTCGCCGCCACCCATGCGGACGCCGACCACTCGGGCGGGCTGGCGGCCGTGCTCCGCCAGTTCACGGTCCGCGAGGTATGGGAGAACGGGCGCTGGGGCCCGGGACACGCGGACGTGGTGGCCGCGCTCGAGCGTTCGGGGGCGGCGCGGCGTATCGTCGCCGCGCGGCAGCGCATCCGGCTCGGTGAGGCTCTCGTCACCGTGCTCAACCCGCCCGGCCCCGGCCAGCCCGAACCGGGCACGACCGGCGAGAACGATCGCTCGCTCGTCTTGCGTCTGGACTGGCGCGGGGTCTCGTTCCTCCTCACCGGCGATCTCACCGAGAGCGGCGAGGAAGCGCTCCTTGCGGAGCGCGCGCCGCTTGCGGCCACCGTACTCAAGGTCGCGCACCATGGCAGCCGCACCTCCACCGCGGAGCCCTTCGTGAACGCGAGTCAGCCGCGTCTCGCCGTCGTATCCGTGGGCGCTCGGAACCCCTTCCGCCATCCCGCCCCCGAGGTGCTCGGACGGCTCGACCTGGCGGGCGCGCGCGTGTATCGCACGGACCGCGACGGCGCGGTCATCGTCGAGACGGACGGCGCGAGCCTCTGGGTCACGCGCTGGGCCACGCGGCGCACGGAACACATCCCGCTCGTCCCCGCGCCGACGGCCCGCTGATCGCGCCGACGGTAGAAGCACCACGGCCCCCGGGCCGTTGCCGACCCGGAGGCCGTGACGCACGCGCGCGAAGCGGGAGGGGTCTAGCTTTCGAACGTGCGCTCGTACTGAGCGCGCAGCCGCTCCAGCTCCTCGGGATCGAGACGGATACCCAGGGAGAGCCCCATCTCCCCCAGGATCGTCTTGATCTCGTTCAGGGACTTCTTCCCGAAGTTCTTCGTCTTCAACAGCTCCGACTCCGTCTTCTGGACGAGGTCGGCGATGGTGCGGATATTGGCGGTCTTGAGGCAATTGGAGGCGCGCACCGACAGCTCCAGCTCGTCCACGTTGCGGAACAGGTGCTCGTTGAGCTCGAAGCGCGCCGCCGGCTCCACGCCCGTCTCCGGGCTCTCCGCCTCCTCCTGCGTGGGCACGGGGAAGTCGGTGAGGAGGTTGAACTGGTCCTGCAGGATGCGCGAGGCCTCCGCCACCGCGGCGTCGGGCGTCACGCTGCCGTTGGTCCACACTTCCAGGACCAGCTTCTCCGCGCCCCCCGCCGCGTTCTCCACGTGGAAGTTCACGCGCTTGACCGGCGAGAAATCCGCGTCGATGAGCATGGCGTTGATGGGCAGCGCTTCCGGCTCGCGCCGCTCCGCCGCCTGATAGCCGCGGCCGCGCTCCACGCACAGCTCCATCTCCAGCGCGCCGTCCTTGTCCAGAGTGGCGAGTACCACCTCCGGGTTGAGGATCTCCACGTCGGCGTCGGGCTCGAAATCGCCGGCGCTGATGGTGCGCGGCCCCTGCGCCTTGAGCCGGAGAATCTTGGGCCGGTTCACGTGCAGCGCGAACACGACCTTGCGGAGATTCATGATGATGTCGAGGGTGTCCTCGGTCACGCCCTGCATGTAGGAGAACTCGTGGAGCACGCCCTCGATCTTGGCCCACGTGGGCGAGGCCCCGTGGATCGAGGACAGGAGCACGCGCCGATAGGCATTGCCCACGGTGAGCGCGAAGCCCGGCTCGAACGGCTCGATGGTGATCTTGCCGTGCTTGCGATCCTGGGCTTGCCATTCGTGACGGGCGGGCATGACGAGCTGCGACATGTATTCCCCTCCTGGGATGATCAGGGGCCGAAACCCCGAGCCGTGACTATACCATAAAGCCTTCTCGGTCACGGTCTTGCGTGCCGCCTGGGCGCCTGCCGCCGGAGAAGTTGACCCATGGCCAAAGTGCCCTCAAAATAGAAGAAAATGATGGAACGACCTTGGTTCGTCAAGACCTGGGCCGAACCTTCGGGCCAGCGGGGAAGCGCCCTCCGGGCCGTGCTCGGCGTCCTCGCGTTGCCTGCTCGCCGCGTTCCTCGCGCTACAGTCCTTCTGGATCTTCACCGCCGCGCCCGCCGTGCAGGCCGGGCCCCGGGTGGTGGAAATCCCGCCGCACCAGGGGCTCACCGGAGTCGCCACCCGCCTCGATGAGGCGGGCGTCATCCGCAGTCCGCTGGGCTTCATGCTCCTCGCCCTGGGCCGCGGCACCGCGCGCGGACTCAAGGCGGGCGAGTACGAGATCCCGCAGGGGTCGAATACGCTGGCCGTGCTCACCCTGCTCGAGGGCGGACGCGTCCGTCAGCACGCGGTCCTCTTCCGGGAGGGGAGCTCCCTGACCGAGCTCGCCCGCATCCTCGAGACCGAGCGGCTGGCCCGCTCCGACGACGTGCATCGCGTGGCGCGCGATCCCGTCTTCCTCAAGACCCTCGACGTCCAGGCGGAGACGCTCGAGGGCTATCTCTACCCCGACACCTATCAGTTCGTGAAGGGGATGACCACGGAAGAGATCCTGGCGCGAATGGTGGCGCGGATGCGGGACCAGATCTCCCCCGAGGTCCTGGAGCGGGCGCGGGTGCGCGAATTCTCCGTGCACCAGGTGCTCACCCTCGCCTCCATCATCGAAAAAGAAGCGGTGATCCGCGTCGAGATGCCGATCATCTCGGCCGTGTTCTGGAACCGCCTCAAGCGCGACATGCCGCTGCAAGCGGACCCCACCGTGCAGTTCGCGGTGGGCAAGGACGGCAAAGCCCTCACCCGCGCCGATCTCCAGGTGGATTCGCCGTACAACACCTATCGGCGGCAAGGGCTGCCGCCGGGCCCCATCGCCGCCCCCAGCCGCGCCGCCATCGAGGCGGCGGTGAAGCCGGCGGCGGTGAACTACCTCTACTTCGTCTCGGTGGATGACCGCCGCCACCACTTCTCCACCAACCTCGCCGAGCACAACGCCGCCGTTGCGCAATACCGGATGGCGAAAGCCCGCTGAGGCGTCCTTGTCAGGGGTTGGACTCGGGTGCTATAACCGACCCGACCATGTCGCCGAGCGAGGAGTCCAGCATGCTGTCGGTCCCGTCGCGGCCGGTGGCGCTGCCCTTCCGCCCTGCCGCCGGCGAGCGCTTCCCCGCTCTCTACCGCCTCGTGCGCGAGCTCTGCCGGCCCGCGCTCGCGCGCTGGTTCGACCTGTCCATCGAGGGCGTGGAGCGGCTGCCCGCCGGGCCCTTCATCCTCGCCGCCAACCACCACAACTACCTCGACGGCGTGGTGCTCGGGGTGGCCGTCCCGCGGCCCATCTCCTTCATCGTCATGCCGCGCGTCTACCACGCGAGTCCACTGCACCCGGCCTTTCACCGCCACATCGGGTCCATCCCCGTCAACCTCACGCGCCCCGAGCCGGGCGCGATCAAGCGGGCGCTGCACGCGCTGGACGAGGGACACATCGTGGGCATCTTCCCCGAGGGTCCCTTCAGCCGCGAGGGGCGGCTCGTGCCCGGCCAGCCCGGGGCCGCCGCGCTCGCGCTCCGCGCCGGCGTGCCCGTGGTGCCCACCGCCGTCCTGGGCACCTTCGAGGCGCTGCGGGGCCGGCGGTTCTACCTGCCTCGCCGGCACCCGCTCGGCGTCCGCTTCGGCACCCCCCTCGCCCTGCCGGGACCGCGCCGCCATGGGGCCGGCCGCGCCGAGCGCGTGGAAGTCACGCGCCGGATCATGGCCGAGATCGACCGGCTCCTCGCCCGAGCCCACGCGTGACCGAGCCCGGCGGCACCCGCTGGGGCGGCCGCTTCGCCGAGCGCATGGACCCGGGCGCGCAGGCGTTCACCGCCTCCATCGACTTCGACCGGCGGCTGTGGCCCTGGGACATCGACGGGAGCCGCGCGTGGGCGCGCGCCCTGGGCCGCGCGGGCCTCCTCACCGAGGCGGAGCTGACCGCGTTGCTCGCGGGCCTCGACGCGGTGCGGGCCGAGCTCGAGGGCGGGACCTTCCCTTTCCGGCGCGAGCTGGAGGACATCCACCTCAATATCGAGCGCCGGCTCACCGAGCTGGCGGGGCCGGTGGGGGGCAAGCTCCACACCGGCCGCTCGCGCAATGACCAGATCGCGCTGGACGAGCGGCTCTACCTGCGCGACATGATCGGCCACGCGGAGGCTGGGATCCGCGAGGTCCAGGCGGCGCTGGTGGCCCGCGCCGAGGAGCACATGGGAGCGCCCATGCCGGGCTACACCCATCTGCAGCGCGCCCAGCCGGTGCTGCTCTCGCATCACCTCCTCGCCTACGTGTTCATGCTGGACCGCGACCGGCAGCGGCTCCGCGAGTGCCGCGAGCGCGTGAACGTGCTGCCGCTGGGGGCCTCCGCCCTGGCCGGCGCCGCCTTCCCCATCGACCGCGAGGCCCTCGCCCGCGATCTCGGCTTCGCCGGGCCCTCCGCCAACAGCCTGGACGCGGTCAGCGATCGGGACCACCTCATCGAGTTTCTTGCCGCCGCTGCCATCCTCGGCATGCATCTCTCGCGGCTGGCCGCCGACCTCACGCTCTGGACCACCAGCGAGTTCGGCTTCGTGGAATTCGACGACAAGTTCGCCACGGGATCGTCCATCATGCCGCAGAAGAAGAATCCGGATGTGGCGGAGCTGCTCCGCGGCAAGACGGGCCGCCTCTACGGCAATCTCGCCGCGCTCCTCACCGTGATGAAGGGGCTTCCGCTGACCTACAACTCCGACATGCAGGAGGACAAGCACCCCCTCTTCGACACCGTGGACACCCTCGAGGCGGTGCTCCGCGTGGTGCCGCCCATGGTGAGGACCTTGACGTTCCGGCTGGAGCGGATGCGCGAGGCGGCGGGGGCGAACTTTTCCACCGCCACCGACCTCGCCGACTATCTGGTGCGCAAGGGGCTGCCCTTCCGCGAGGCCCACGAGGTGGTGGGCGGCGTGGTCCGTCACGGGCTCGCGCAGGGGCGCGAGCTGGCGTCGATGTCGCTCGACGAGCTCCGCCGCTTCTCGCCTCTCATCGGCGCCGACGTCCATGCCGCCCTCACGGTGGAGGCCTCGCTGGCCGCGCGCGCGGTGATCGGCGGGACCGCGCCGGACGCGGTCAAGCAGGCGCTGGCGCGCGCCCGCGCGCTCGTCGGGACCGAGCCGCGCCGGTGAGGCGGCGCCCGCCCTTCCTCCTCGCCGTCGCGCTTCTCATGGGTCTCGGCGCCGGCGGCGCCGGCTGCGGCAAGAAGGGCCCGCCGATGGCGCCGGAGACCCGGCTGCCCGCCCCGCCCACCGCGATGTCCGCCACCGTGGAGGCGGATTCCGTCGTGCTCAACTGGAGCATTCCGCGCACGCGCGTGGACGGGACGCCGATGCGGGACGTCGCCCTCGTGCGGCTGCACCGGCGCGCCGAGGCCGAGGGCGAGCCCGCGAAGTCCGCCATGGTTTCCTCCGGCCAGGTCGTCGGCTGGGACGAGATCGCCGCCATCAAGCTCGACGCGCCCAGCCCCGCGGTGGTGGCGGGCAATTCCATCAAGTGGGTGGACCGCCAGGGCCTGGTCTTCGGCCGGCGCTACGTCTACGTGACCACCGTGGTGGACAGCACGGGGCGGTGGAGCGCGCCCTCGGAGCGCTTCCCCGTGCTCTATCTCGCCGCGCCTCGGCCGCCGCAGGCGCTCGCCGCCGCCGCGGGCGAGCGGGAGGCGCGGCTCACCTGGCAGCCGCCCGCGGGCCTGATCGACGGCAGCCCACTGCGCGGCGAGCTGACCTATGTGATCCTGCGCGGCACCGGAGCGGACGGCCCGCTGGCCGCCATCGCCGGAGAGCCCGTGCGAGACACCGGCTATACCGACACGGGACTCGACAACGAGACGCTCTACCGCTACGCGGTGCGCGCGGTACGCCGCGAGGGCGCGGCGGCGGCCTATAGCGAGCCGTCGGCGCCGGCCACGGTGACGCCGGTGGACCGCACCGCGCCCGCGCCGCCCACCAACCTCGTCGCGATCCCGTCGCCGGCGGCGGTGCGCCTGGCCTGGAACGCGAGCGCCTCCCCCGACGTGACGAGCTATGTGGTGTACCGGGCCACCGGCGTAGGGCCGTTCGTCCGCATCGGGACGACACCCGCGCTCAATACCGTGTTCACCGACCGCGAGGTGGCGGCGGGCGCCCGCTACCGCTATGCGGTGACCGCGCTCGACGCGGCGCGCGCGCCCAACGAGAGCCCGCGCTCGAACGAGGCCGCGGTCAGCATTCCCTGACCCAGCGGCCCATCAGACCTCGTTCGCCCAGACCTCGGCGGGATCCTGCCGGCGGCGGAGGAGGCGCAAGGTCCCGTCGGTCTCCAGCATGACCTCGGGCGCCTGCGGATAGGAGTTGTAGTTGATGGTGGACATCGCCGCGCAGTAGGCTCCCGCCCCGCCCACCACCACGAGGTCGCCGATGCGCGGCAGGGGCACCCAGCGTGGCGCCAGCGCCTCGGGATCGCCGGGCGCCGGGGTGAGGATGTCGCCCGACTCGCAGCAGGGCCCGACGAAGACCACCTCCGCGGCCGGACGCGCGGGGGCGCCCTCGGGCGTGAGCACGTCGATGGGGTGCTGCGCGCCGTAGAGCGACGGGCGCGTGACCTCGGTCATCCCGGTGTCGAGCTTGGCGAAGCGATAGCCGTCCTTGCCGGTGTCCGCGACGTCGATGCACGTCGCCACCACCGCGCCCGCGCGCGCCACCAGGTAGGTCCCGGGCTCGATCTCGAGATGGGGCGAACGCCCGGTACGGTCGCGAAAGCCCATCAGCTCCCGCCGCACATGCCCGCCCACGTCGGCGAGATCCACCGAGGGCTCCTCCGGCATCCGGCCCACCTTGAAGCCACCGCCCAGATTGACGCTCACCACGTCGGGGAACCGCGCGGCGAGATCGAGCGTCATCCGCGTCACCCGCTTCCACACCTCGGGATCGGTGCCCGAGCCGATATGGCTATGCAGCCCGCGGATGGTCACCCGGTGGCGCGCGGCGATCCGCAGCACCTCGTCGAGGTGCTCGTGCCAGATCCCGAAGGAGGAGCCGGGGCCCCCGGTATTGGTGCGGTTGGTGGCGCCGCTGCCCAGTCCGGGATTCATCCGCACGCTCACCTGGCCCCCGGGCGCGGCGCGCCCGAATTCCTCGAGCTGATGCAGCGAGCAGGCATTGTAGAGAATGCCCCGGGCCAGGTGCTCGCCCAGCCGCCGCGAGGGCGCCTGGGAGGTGAGCTGGATGGCCTCGGGCTTGAAGCCCGCCCGGAGCGCGCGCTCCACCTCGAAATCGCTGGAGGCGTCGAGGTGCAGGCCCAGGTCGCGGAAGATCGCGAGGACGCCCGCGCTCGGATTGGCCTTCATGGCATAGCGCAGCGTGAAGCCGAAGGGCGCGGGGAAGGCCAGCGCCTCCCGCGCGGTGGCTTCCAGCGTGGCGCGATCGTAGACGTAGCACGGCGTGCCGAAGCGCTCGCGCACCTCGGAGGCGCGCGCGTGGCTGAGAATGGGCACCGCGGGCGGCGCGGGGGTCGGGCTCATGCCGAGAATGATAACCCAGGGCCCGGCTGGCTTGAAGAGCCTCGCCACTTGGTGCTAGAGTCGGACGAGTCTTCGCGGATTGATCGTGCCGAGAGACATGCCGCGAGTCATGGAGGATCCGCCATGCGTCCCATGTTCCAGGGCTCCATCGTCGCCCTCGTCACCCCGTTCCGGAACGGCGCCGTGGACGAGGCGAAGCTGCGTGAGCTCGTCGAGCTCCACGCGACCAACGGCACCGACGGCATCGTGCCCTGCGGCACCACCGGCGAGTCGCCCACCCTGAACCACGACGAGCACAAGCGTGTGGTGGAGATCGTGGTCGAGGCTGCGCGCGGGCGCCTACCCATCATCGCGGGGACGGGCTCCAACTCGACGGTGGAGGCCATCGATCTCACGCGCCACGCCAAGCGCGCGGGCGCCACCGCGGCCCTCGTGGTCAATCCCTACTACAACAAGCCCACCCAGGAGGGCCTCTACCGGCACTTCCGCGCCATCGCGGAGTCGGTGGACCTGCCGATCATTCTCTACAATATCGCCGGCCGGACCGCGATCAACGTGGAGACGGACACCCTGGTGCGGCTCGTCAAGGACTGCCCGGGCATCGTGGGGGTGAAGGAGGCCTCGGGCTCGCTGGACCAGATGACCCAGGTCATCCTCGCCTGCGGCCCGGACTTCAGCGTGCTGTCTGGCGACGACAACCTCACCCTCCCCCTCATGGCGGTGGGCGGGCGCGGGGTCATCTCCGTCATCGCCAACCTGGTGCCCAAGGAAACCGCCGAGCTGACGCATGCCGCGCTCAGCGGCGACTGGAAGCTGGCCCGCGATCTCCACCACCGGCTCTACCCGCTATCCCGGGCCGCTTTCCTCGAGACGAACCCCATCCCCATCAAGGAAGCGATGGCGATGCTGGGCATGCTCGAGCCCGAGTTCCGCCTGCCGATGTGCCGGATGGGCGACGCCAACCGCGAGAAGCTGCGGGGCGTGCTGCGCCAGCTGGGCCTTCTCAAGGGCTGATCCGCCGTAATGGCCGACGTGGTCATCGCCGGCGCTGCCGGCCGCATGGGGTGCCGTCTCGTCGCCAATCTCCAGGGGGACAAGGACCTGCGCCTGGCCGCCGCCCTCGAGGCGCCGGGGCATCCCGCGCTGGGTAAGGACACGGGTGAGGTGGCGGGGGTCGACCGCACCGGCGTGGCCATCTCCGACAAGCCCGAGGGCGCGCTGGGCGCCGGCCGGATCCTCATCGAGTTCTCCGTTCCCGAGGCGACCCTGGCGCATCTCCGCCTGGTGGCGCGCGCGGGCGGCCGCGCGGTGATCGGCACCACCGGCTTCACGCCCGTTCAACGAGAAGAGATCGCGGGCCTCGCCGGGCAGGCGCCCATCCTCCTTTCGCCCAATATGAGCGTGGCGGTGAACGTGGCCTTCCGCGTGCTGCGGGACATGGCGCGCATGCTCGGGGACGATTTCGACGTGGAGGTCACCGAGATCCACCACCGGTTCAAGAAGGACGCGCCCAGCGGCACCGCGCTGCGGATGGCGGAGGTGGTGGCGGAGGCGCTGGGGCGCGACCTCGCCAGCACCGCGGTCTACGGCCGCCAGGGCCTCCCCGGCGAGCGCACGCAGAAGGAGATCGGCATCTTCTCGCTGCGCTCGGGCGATGTGGTGGGCGACCATACGGTGTCCTTCGGCACGCTGGGCGAGCGTCTCGAGCTCACCCATCGGTCCCACAGTCGAGACAACTACGCGCGGGGCGCGCTCCGGGCCGCCCGCTTCATCGCCGGCGCGCGCCCCGGTCTCTACTCCATGCAGGACGTGCTCGGGCTCGGTTGATGCGTATCGTCCGGTTCAAGGCCGCGGGGAAGATACGCTTCGGCGTGGTGGAGGGCACCCACGTCGTCGAGTACGCGGGCACGCCCTTCGGGCCCTTCCGCCGCGGGCGCAAGAAGTACCTGCTCCGGCAAACCGTGCTCCTCGTCCCGGTGGTTCCGTCGAAGATCGTGGCGGTGGGCCTCAACTACCGGGACCATGCGGAGGAGATGCATCTGCCCATTCCCGCCGAGCCGCGCATCTTCTTCAAGCCGCCCTCCGCGCTCTGCGGGCCGGACGATCCCATCGTCTATCCGGCCTGCTCGGGCCGGGTGGACTTCGAGGCGGAGCTGGCGGTGGTGATCAAGAAGCGCTGCCGCAACGTGCCGCCGGAGCGCGCGCGTGAGCACGTGCTGGGCTATACCTGCCTCAACGACGTGACCGCCCGCGATCTGCAGGCCCGCGACGGCCAGCCCAGCCGCGCCAAGGCCTTCGACACCTTCTGTCCGGTGGGCCCGTGCATCGCCACCGACATCGACCCCAACGGGGTCGAGATCGAGGCCTATCTCAACGGCGAGCGCCGGCAAAGCGGGAGCACCAAGAACCTGATCTTCCCGGTGGAGGACCTCATCGCCCGCATCTCGGCGGTGATGACCTTGCTGCCCGGGGACCTCATCGCCACCGGCACCCCCGCCGGGGTGGGCTCCATCCAGCCCGGGGACAAGATCGAGATCCGCATCGAGGGGATCGGCAGCCTGACCAATCCCGTGATCCGGCTCTCGCCGTGAGCCGGGCCTGAGAGACCACCCGCTGGCCTCTGATAAGATATTCCTCGAGGACGTCCGGTTTTACGGGCACCACGGCGTCACCCGCGCCCAGCAAACCGTGGGCGCCTGGTTCTCGGTGGACGCGGAGCTGTCCGTGGACGTGGGGCCCGCCGCGGTCTCCGACGACGTGCGGGCCACGGTGGACTACGGTGTGGTGGCGGCCCGGATCGTCGAGATGTGCACCAAGCAGCGGGTGAACCTCCTGGAGCGGCTCGCGGTGGGGCTGGCGAGCATGCTGCTCGCGGAGTTCCCCTGCTCCGAAGTCCGGGTGCGGGTGCGGAAGCTGACGCCACCGATGGAGGGGCTGCACGCGACACCGGGGGTCGAGGTGACGCGGCGGCGCTGACTATGCCGAGAGTCTTCCTGAGCGTCGGATCCAATCTGGGCGACCGCGTGGACGCCATGCGCGAGGCGGTGGCGCGCTTGCGTGCACTCGCGAACACGGTCTTCGTGGACGCCTCGCCGCTGTATCAGACCGAGCCATGGGAGCAGCGGCCCGGCGAGGTCCCCGACCCCGAGGCCTGGTTCTTCAACTGCGTGGTGGCAATCGATACCACTCTGCCCGCGCGCGATCTGCTCGCGGAGGTCCAGGCCATCGAGGGGGCGCTCGGCCGTGTGCGGGGAAAGGGCACGCACGAGAGCCAGCGCTACGAGCCGCGCCCGCTGGACATCGACATCCTGCTCTACGGCGACGAGGTCATCGCCGTCTCCGACGCGCTCCACGTCCCACATCTCCTGATGCACGAGCGCGGCTTTGTGCTGCGACCCCTCGCGGATCTGGCGCCGGACTTCGAGCATCCCATCCTCTACCAGACCATCCGGGAACTGGTGGCCGCGCTGGACGACGAGCACGAGGTACGTCCATCCGACCTCCCGCGACGCTGGTTCGAGCGGTGAGCGACGAGGAGTTCCGGCGGCAGGCCCTGACCCATCTGGACGCCCTCCACAACCTCGCCGTCTACCTGACCCGGAACGGCTCGGAAGCGGAGGATCTGGTCCAGGAAACCTATGTCCGGGCCATGCGTTTCTCCCATCGGTTCCAGCCGGGAACCCATCTCCGCGCTTGGTTGTTCCAGATACTGAGGAATACCTTCCTCACGTTTTACCGGCTTCGGGAGCGCGAACCGGCGCTCTCCGAGGACGGGGTACCGGCGGGCGGGGCGCCGATGTTCCATGACGCGCCGGACCAGGACGCGGCAAGCACGGAGGTCCTCACGGACCTGGATCGGGCGCTGTCCCGACTCCCGGAGGAGTTCAAGACCCCGCTCCTGCTCGCCGAAGTGGAAGGGCTGCCTCTGGACGAGGTGGCGCAGATCATGGATTGCCCGGTGGGAACGGTGAAGTCGCGCATCTTCCGGGCGAAGGAACGGTTGCGCGACTATCTCAAGGACTACGGACAGGATTTCAGGAGCTGATCGAAAGGAACATGGCCAAGGATCCCGAACAGGGGCACGGTGAGGGCCAGCCGACCGGCGACGAGCGGCTGGTGAGCCGCGCTCTACGCGAGCGGCTGGGGCGCTATCCAGCCTCGCCGCGCCTCCGTGCCGCACTCCTGCAAGCGCTCGAGCCGGAGGCGGCTTCTCCCCGCTGGGGCACGCGATGGCTGGCGCCCGCGATCTCCGCCCTGGCCACCGCGGTGGTGATGCTCTTCTGGGTCGCAGGGGGGCTGCCCACCGCCGTGCCCGGCGATACGCTGCGCGACCTGACCCGCGCGGTGGTCACCGAGCACGCGCGCACCCTCTCCTGGAGCGATGCCCAGCCCGACGTGGTAGCCGCCACTTTGCCCCGGGTGATGGACGAGAGCGGAGTCACGCTGAATCTCCTCTTCACCGGCGACAGCGACATCCGCCTCGTCAATGCGCACCCCACCTATGTCGAGGGCCACCGCGGACTCTCCCTGGCCTATCTGGACGCGCGGGGTCACGCGGTAACTTACGTGATCTTCCCCGGCGCCGCCCTGGTGGCGCTGCCGGAGCACGAGCGCGTCAAGATCGAGACCTGGCGCCCGGTGGTGCGCAAGGAGAGCGGCTTCAGCCTCATCATGTGGAAGCAGCAGGGGCTCTTCTGCGTGCTCGTCGCGGATCTCGTCTCCGACGACGACCTCGCCCGCCTCAAGCAGTACTTCGTGAAGGTTCGCTCGGCGACGGATCTCTACCAGCGCTTCTAGCCCCGCGCCCCTCCGTGCCGCGAAGGAGGCCGCGCGCCACGTCAGTAGGCGTTCCGGTCGAAGAGCACCCGGGTGACGGTGGCGGCGATGATCCGGAGATCGAGCCAGAAGGACCAGCGCTCGATGTACTCGATGTCGAACGCGATTCGCTTCTCGAGCGAGGTGTTTCCGCGCAGGCCGTGGATCTGAGCCCAGCCGGTGAGGCCGGACCGCACCTTGTGGCGCAACATGTAGCCGGGCACGGTCTGGCGGAACCGCTCGACGAAGACGGGCCGCTCCGGGCGCGGGCCCACCACGCTCATCTCGCCCCGCAGTACGTTGACGAACTGGGGCAGCTCGTCGAGGCTGAAGCGCCGGAGAAAGCTCCCGATGGGCGTGCGACGCGGATCGCCGGCATGCGCCCACACCGGCCCCGACTTGTCCTCCGCGTCCACCTTCATGGTCCGGAACTTGAGCATCCGGAAGCTCTGACCGTCCAGGCCCATGCGGTCCTGCTGGTAGAGCACGGGCCCCTTCGACGTGAGCCGCACCGCCGCCGCGAGCAGGGCGAGGGCGGGGGAGAGCGCCACCAGCACCGCGGCGGAGAAGACCACGTCGAAGACGCGCTTGGCCACCGCGTTCCAGCCGTGCAGCGGCGACTCGCGGAGGTGAACGAAGGGGATACCCTCGAACTCCTCCACGCCGCCCCGCAGCGTGGTGAAGCGGAAGAGATCGGGCACCACATGGATGGTGACCGGCTCGTCGCCGATGGCGTCGAGCAGTCCCGGGAGCCGGCTCGCGTCCTCGTGCGCCAGCGCGATCACGACGTGGTCCACCGGACGGGTCGCCAGCACCACGGCGAGATCCGCATACGCTCCCAGACACGGCACCCCGCCCGCCCCTTCCTTGGCGTCACCCACCACTCCCACCACCTGGATGCCGATGTCGGACCGCCCGCGCAGCCGCTCGATCACGTTCTGCGCCAGCTCGCCCGATCCCACCACCAGGCCGTAGCGTATGTTGTAGCCCCGCCGGCGCGCGACACGCAGCCCCTCGCGGAACACGTTGCGGGCGAAGGACACGGCGGCGATGGAGAAGAGCCAGAAGTAGACGATGACCACGCGCGAGAATTCGTACTCGCGGAAGAGGAAAGTCATGATGGTAACCAGGACGAGGGCGGCCAGCGAGGAGGCCTTGGCGACGTCGGCCACCTCGGACAGGCGCGAGCCGATGCGGCGCGGCCGGTAGAGGTCAAAGGCCTGGAAGGAGATTCCCCACACCACCACGATGGGCAGGATCATGATGAGGTAGGGACCCAGCGGGGGAATCTCATCGGAGACGCGCGCCGGCCCGAAGAGATAGAAACGCGCCACGTACGCGAGCAGCCAGCAGCCCACCACGAGGATGAGATCCCCCGCCAGCATGAGGTGCTCGAGGACGCGCGAGTACGCCTTCAGCATGCGCGCGCCCTCGCGAGCACCGCGCTCAGATAGCCATCCACGCGCTCCTTGAAGATCGGCCGGTCGAAGCGCTCGGCGTGGCGGCGCAGGGCCTTGGGCTCGAAGACGGTGGCGCCGGATTCGAAGCGCCGCATGGCGTCCGCGAGATCGTCCGCGGTCTGGCGCGCGAAGAAGAGCCCGGTGGGCGGCTCCGGCCCGCCCGGCGGCACCACCGTCTCCAGCGCGCCGCCCTGCCCGAGCGCGATGACGGGCCGGCCGGCCGCCATGGCCTCCAGCGGCGTGATGCCGAAGTCCTCCACGGTGGGAAAGAGCAGCGCGCGGCAGCGCGCGTAGAGCTCCGCCACCTGGGCATCGTCCTTCCAGCCGAGAAACCGCACGCTGGGACCGGCCAGTGCCCGCAGCCTCGCCTCTTCCGGGCCGGTGCCCACCACCACCAGGGACCGGCCGAGCCGGCTGGCCGCCTCCACCGCGAGATCCACACGCTTGTAGGGAGTGAGAGCCGAGACAACCAAGTAGAAATCCTCGGGGCGTTCCTCGAGGCGGAAGCGCGCCACGTCCACCGGCGGGTAGATCACGTCGGCGTCGCGGCCGTAGCAGCGCCGGATGCGGTCGGCGATGAAGTGCGAGATTCCCACGAAGTGATGCACCCCGGCGGCGGTGCGCCGGTCCCAGCGGCGGAGCGCGGCGGCCACGGCGGGCATGAGGGTCCGGGTGAGCGCCCCCGCGCGCTCGCCGAAGTAGTCGTCGTAGAGATCCCAGACATAGCGCATGGGCGTGAAGCAGTAGCACACGTGCAGCGCGCCGGGCGGCACCCGCACGCCCTTGGCCACGGCATGGCTGGAGGACAGGATGAGGTCGTACGCGGACAGGTCGAAGCGGCGGATGGCGGCGGGAAAGAGCGGGAGATAGGAGCGGTACCGGCGCTCCGCGTCGGGCAAGCGCTGGATGAAGGAGGTGATGATCCGGCGCCCCTCGATCGTGGGGGAGACGGAGCCGCGCACGTGCAGGAGCGTATAGAGATCGGCGTCGGGAAAGAGCTCGCAGAACACCTCGAGGCAGCGCTCGCCGCCCCGCATCCCGGTGAGCCAGTCGTGGACGAGCGCGACTCTCACGTGCGCGTCACGACCCGACGGCTCAGCGCGGCGCCGTGGGGGTCCGCTGCCGCCAGTAGTCGAGGAGATCCATCAGGGTGCGTTCGAAGGGGATCTCGACCTTCCATCCCACGGCCCGCTCGATCTTGCCGGGGTCGCCCTCGAGCTCCATCACGTCGGAGGGTCGCAGCCGCGCGGGATCGATTTTGACCGCGATGCCCTTGACCCGGGACTGGCCGAGCAGGAAGTCGAGCACGTGCTGGATAGGCCACGACTTGCCCGAGCAGATGTTGTACACCTCGCCCGGCTCCCCCCGCTCCAGCAGCGCCCAGTAGCCCCGGACGATGTCGCGCACGTCGGAGTAGTCGCGCTTGGGCTTGAGATCGCCCACGAAGATCACCGGCTCGCGGAGCCCGGCCTCGATCTCGGCGATCTGCCGGGCGAAGTTCGAGGTCACGAAGACGTCGCCGCGCCGCGGCCCCTCGTGATTGAAGGCGCGCGTGCGGATGATGGGCATCCCGTAGCTTTTGAAGTACTGGTAGCCCAGCATGTCCTGCGCCACCTTGCTCACCGCATAGGGTGAGAGCGGCCGCAGCGGGTTGGTCTCCTTGATGGGGAGCTCGTCGGGATGGACCAGCCCATATTCCTCGCTGCTGCCGATGGCGAGAAAGCGGGGCGAGGTCTTGAGACCCCGCATGGCCTCGAACAGATTGACCTGGGAGATGATATTGGTGGTCAGCGTCTCCGCCGGTGCCTTCCACGACGCGGCCACGAAGCTCTGGGCGGCCAGATGCACCACGTGGGTGGGCTCCGTGATCTCGAGGAGGTTTCGCACCGAGGAGAGGTCTCGCAGGTCGCACTCGACCAAGGTGATGCGGGCGCGCAGGTGGTCGATGTTCTCGGTCTTGCTCCGCCAGCGCATGGAGCCGGAGACCTCGGCGCCGCGCGCCAGGGCGTACTCCGTCATGTGGCTGCCCACGAACCCGGTGATTCCCGTGATCAGAAGTCGCATCCGTGCCCCACGCGCTCCTCTCGGCCGCACCGTTTCGATGTCGACCGTAATTATACGCCAAGCCCCCCTATGGCTCCCCGCGCAAACTCGCCGCCCCCCGGCGGTACACGTCCGCGACCTCGGCGGTCATACCCCTCGCCAGGGACGCCGTCACGTAGACGTCGAACGCCGTCACGTAGCGCGCGACATCCGGCAGCGGCCCGGCCCAGACCACGGTGCCCCCCAGCCCCAACCGCCGCGCGCGCGGAGGCGGTAGCGCGAGTAGTAGGTCAGCGGTATCGGCTACCGCCGGCTCCGCGCCACGTCCTTGAGCAGCGCGATCTCGCGAGTGACCAGCGTGCCCAGATCGTAGCGGGCCACCGCCTGCTCGCGCGCGGCCGCTCCCAGCCGCGCCGCCAGCGCGGGATCATCGCGCAGCCGCCTGAGACATGCGGCAAGCTCGGCCGGCTGCTCGGGATCGAAGAGCAGTCCGGTGACCTCATTCGTGACCAGGGGCAGGTTGCCGCCGTGATTGGATACCACGCACGGCAGCCCGCAGCTCATCGCCTCGATCAGAGCCTTCGGGTGTCCCTCGGTGAAAGACGGGAGCACGAAGGCGTCGGCGGCGGCGTACACGTCGGGCAGGTCGCGCTGGTCGATCACACCGCGGAACTCCACTCGGTCGGGCACGCCGCTCTCGCGCGCCTGCTCGGTGAGCGCACTCTCGCGCGGGCCCGCTCCCACCACCACCAGAGTCACCGATGGCGCGGCCGCGCCGCCCACTCCGAGGATTGCGGTCGCCTGCACCGCAGTCGCGACGTTCTTCTCGGCCGAGAGGCGACCCACATAGAGCACGCGAAGGAGGGTGCCGGCGGCGCGCCGGCGCCCTCCTGGCACGAAGCGCGCGGTGTCCACACCGTTGGGAATCAGCTCCACCCGAGCTTTCGGCGCGATGGCCAGCGCCTGATCCTTCAGGGTCTCGGTGGTGGCGATGACCGCCGCCGCATGGCGCAAGGCCCATTTCTCGACCTGCTGTTTCAGAATCTTCTTGACCATCGAGTCCGAGAGCGCCGCAGAGGAGAATCCGTAGGTGGTGACGAACGGGACCTCGAGCGTTCGGCGCCAGCTGTCCGCCCAGTACAGCGGGGTGACGCCCGTGACCTGGAAGGCGCGCAGCACATCGCACCGGCGCAGCTCCTCGCCTTGCTCGTCCACCATCCGGCGCGCCCATTTGCCGCGAGGCAGCGATCCGGGAGGCGAGAAGATCCGGACCCTGTTCCGTATGGCGTCGTCCTGCGTAAATTCGTCGAGCGTCTCGGTCAGATAGCTGAAGTAGGCGACCTCGTCGAAGGCTTCGACATAGCGCCGCAGATAGCCATCGACCAGCCGCGAGGCCTGCCCCGTGCGCGCCAGCTCCCGGATCCCGCCGCCCAGCGCGGGCAAGAGTCCGAGGCGCATCAGCGGCGCGCCTCCCGGCGGGTCCGGCGCCAACAGTTCACGCTCGTGAGGGCGCCCCACCGGAGAAGCGGCTGTCCCCGGAAGCAGAACGCGACACCGAGGACGATCGGGAGGAAGAGGACCAGTAACTCCAACGAGCTGAAGAGCACGGCTATCTATTCCACACGGCCCGAGGGAGCCCGTCAAGAACTTTCAAGCCGACGCCCGTGCTAAGGCACCGTCGTGACACGCGCATTTGAGGGTCGCCAGCAAAGAGCCCGCGCGAGTTCTGGCGCGATTCCTCCCCGCGCTCCGTGACGGCTCGACACCGCTGCGTCGCGCTGACGCGCGCGCATCACCCCACCTGCTTCGGATCCAGGATGTCCCGCAGACCGTCGCCGAGGAGATTGAGCCCGAGCACGGTGAGCGCGATGGCCCCGCCGGGGAAGATCGCGAACCACGGGTTGGTGGCGAGGAAGGCCTGCGACTCGCGGAGCATGAGCCCCCAGGAGGGATGCGGGGGCTGGGTGCCCAGCCCCAGATAGGCCAGGGCGGCCTCGGCGAGGATGGCCACCGGGAAGCTGATGGTGGCCTGGACGATGAGGGGGGACAGCGTGTTCGGCATGATGTGGCGCCCGATGATGGTGGCGTCTCCCGCCCCCAGCGCGCGCGCCGCCGCCACGAAGTCGCGGTCGCGCAGCTCGAGGAAGGCGGCGCGGGTGAGCCGCGCGAAGACGGGCAGGAAGGCGACGCCGATGGCCACCATGCTGATGGTGACGCTGGGCCGGAAGACGGCGGAGATGAGGAGCGCGGAGAGGATGGCGGGAAAGCCCTGCACCGCGTCCATGAGGCGCATGAAGCCCTCGTCCAGCCAGCCGCCGAAGTAGCCCGAGATCACGCCGAGGAAGACGCCGACCCCCATGCCGATGCCCACCGCGATCACGCCCACCAGGATGGAGGTCACGGCGCCGGTCATCACGCGCGAGAGGAGATCGCGGCCGAAGTGGTCGGTGCCGAAGAGATGATGCGCGGTCGGCCCCTGCAGGCGTCCGGTGATGGACATCTCCAGCGGATCCCGCGGCGTGTAGACGAGGCTCAGCGCGGCCGTGGCCACCAGCCCCAGCGTGATGGCCAGCCCGATCACGAACGTGACGTGCCTGAAGCGCGCGACTCCTCAACACGTGCGTCTTGCCCTCGCTCGCGCTCGCGCTCCGGGGGAATTTGATCTACGGTCGCCCCAAGGGGCGACCTTCATAAGGTGGCTTCGCATCTTTGAAGTGCTCATCACTCGTACCGGATCCGCGGGTCGAGCACCCCGTAGAGCAGGTCCACCGCGACGTTGATGGTCACGATCACGCAGGCCACGAAGAGGACGACCCCCTGCACCACCGGCAGGTCGCGCGCGCTGATCGCGCCGATGGCGAGCCGGCCGAGGCCGGGCAGATAGAAGACGGACTCCAGCACGATGCTCCCTGCCATGAGCTGGCCGAGCTGGATGCCCGCCACGGTGAGGATGGGGATCATGGCGTTGCGGAGCGCGTGGCGGAAGAGCACGGTGCGCTCGGCGAGTCCCTTGGCGCGCGCGGTCTTGACGTACTCCTCGCGCAGCACCTCGAGCACGGCGGAGCGCGTGGTCCGGGCGAGGACGGCGAACTGGAAGAGGCCCAGCGCCACCGCGGGCAGCAGCAGGGACTTGAGCGCGGGCAGCACACCCTGCCCCCAGCCGTCGAATCCGCCCGACTTGAACCACCCGAGCTGCACCGCGAAGAGCAGGATCAGGAGGAGGCCGGCCCAGAACGCGGGCACCGCCACCCCGAGCTGGGACAGGGCCATGGCGAGATAGTCGCCCCAGCGCCGCTGATGCGTGGCCGCGAAGAGGCCCACCGGGATCGCGGCCAGCGCCATGAAGCCCGCGGCCATGAGGGTGAGCGGGAGCGTCACCGGCAGCCGCGAGGCGATGAGCCCGGCCACCGGCACGTCGTACTGGATGGAGTCGCCGAGGTCGCCGCGGAGGGCCCGGCCCGCCCACTCCCCGTACTGGACGATGAGGGGACGGTTCAGCCCCAGCGACTCACGGATGCGCTCGGCGGCCTCCGCGCTGCCCTCGGTGCCCACGATGATGACGGCGGGATCGCCGGGGAGCACGCGCACCACCAGAAAGACCAGGAGAGAAACGAAAAGGAGGGTGACCGCCAGCGCGGCCACCCTCCTCAGGACGAATCGGCGCAAAAACCGCCCGCCCGCTCCCGGCTACTTCTGCCAGGACACCTCGGACAGGTCGAGGACCGGCAGCGGCAGGTCCTTCCACAGTCCGGTCACGCCCTTCTTGGTCACCACCAGCCGCGGGTGCATGTAGAGCCACACCGCCGGCGCCTCGTCGGCCAGCATCTCCTGCATCTTCACGTAGAGGTCGCGGCGCTTCTTGTCGTCCACCGTGATCTGCGACTCCGCGAAGAGCTTCTGGAAGTCGGCGCTGTCCCAGCGGAAGTAGTACTTGGGATTGGCGAAGTTCGCGATGTCCCACGCCTCCGCGTGCCCGATGATGGACATCTCGTAGTCGGGATTCTGGCAGGGCGCCAGGCAGAACACCTGGGAGAGCCAGGCGCCCCACTCGATCTGCTCGATCTTGGCCCGGATGCCCACCTTGGCGAACTGGCTGGTGATGATCTCCGCGCTCCGCACCGTGTAGTAGTACTGGGGCGCCACCCGGAAGGTCACGTCGAAGCCGTTCGGATAGCCCGCCTCGGCGAGGAGCTTCTTGGCCTTGGCGGGGTCATAGGGCACCCGCTTGGACAGGTCCACGAAGTACGGGTTGAGCGGATCCACGTTCGAGCCCAGGATTTTCCCGTGGCCGAACATGGCGCCCTTGAGCACCTCGTCCTTGTTGATGGCGTGCGTCACCGCCAGCCGCACCCGCTTGTCCGAGAACGGCTTCTTGCTGTTGTTCATGGAGAGCGTGACGTCATTGGTGGTGTCGCCCACGATCACCTGGAAGCGCGCGTCCTTCTTCAGCTCGTCGATGCTCTCGGGGCCGATGCCGAAGGCGGAGACGTCCACGTCGCCGGCCTTGAGCGCGGCGAGCGCGGCATTGGGATCGGCGATGAAGCGGTACGTCACCTTGTCCAGCTTCGGAAGACCCTTGACCCAGTAGTCCTTGTTCCGGGTGAGGATGATCCGGTCGCCCCGCACCCACTCCGACACCATGAAGGGGCCGGTGCCCAGCGGCTGGGTCTTGAGCGTGTCCACCGCTTCGCGGGGATAGATCACCGAGCCCTGGCGGGCGAGGGTGTAGAGGAAGGTCGCGTCCAGCTTCTTGAGGCTGACGGTGATCGTGTAGTCGTCCTTCACGATCACGTCCTGGATGGCCTCGTACTGGGTGCGATAGGGATGCTTGGTCTCGGGATTCACCGCGCGATCCAGCGCGAACTTCACGTCGGCGGCCCGCATCTCGCGCCCGTTGTGGAACCGCACGCCCTTCCTGAGGAAGAAGGTGTAGTTCCGGCTGTCGGTGGTGTACCAGCGCTCGGCCAGCCACGGGATCATCTTCCCGGTGCGGTCGATCTTGATGAGGCCTTCCTGCACGTTGTCGAACACCACCCCCGCGATGGCGGAAGCCGGGCTCGTGGTCAGGTCGAGCCCCGGCGGCTCGGTGGAGACCTGGACCACCAGCGCGGTGGGCAGCGCGCTGGGCGTGGTCTGGGCCGTCACGCCCGTCGCCCCGATGGCGAGCGCGAGAGCGATTGCGAGCGTCAGGCGTGCGAGCTTCCCGATCCTCATGCCGACCTCCCCGTGAAGAATGCGACGGTGCGACGCAGCCCGTCCTCGAAGGTCACCAGGGGCTCGTAGCCCATGTCCCGCTTGGCCGCGCTCACGTCGGCCAGGGTATGGGGTACGTCCCCCACCCGCCCCGGCTGGTGACGGCGCTTGAGCGGCCGGTCGAGCATCACCTCGATCATGGCGATGATCTCGAGCAGGCTGGTGCGGCTGCCGCAGCCGACATTGTAGGACTTGCCCGCCACCGCGCGGCCGTCCGCGCGGGCGGCGAGCAGATTCGCCGAGACCACATTGTCGATGATAGGTGAAGTCGCGCGACTGGGTGCCGTCGCCGTGCACCAGCAGCGGCTTGCCCCCCATGCCCCAGAGGATGAACTTCGGGATCACCGCCGCGTACTCGCTCTTGGGATCCTGGCGCGGGCCGAACACGTTGAAGTAGCGCAGCCCCACCGTCTCCACGTCGAAGAGCCGGCTCCACACGGACGCGTAGAGCTCGCCCGCCACCTTGGTGGCGGCGTAGGGGGAGATGGGGGCGGTGGGCTGGTCCTCCCGCTTGGGCAGTTCGGGCCGCTCCCCGTACACGGACGAGGAGGAGGCGTACACCACCCGCGGCTTCTTCCGCTGGCCCGCCGCCGCGTGGAGGATGTGCAGCGTCCCGGTGACATTGGAGGCGTGGGCCCCGAGGGGATCCGCCACCGAGCGCGGCACCGAGCGCATGGCGGCCTGGTGGAACACCACGTCCACGCCCTTCATCGCGCGCGTCACCGCGGCCAGGCTGGTGAGGTCGCCACGCCGGATGTCCAGGCGCCGGTGGCCCTTGGCGAAGTCGAGGTTGGCCCGGCGGCCGGTCGAGAAATTGTCGAAGACCCGGACGCGATAGCCCTCGGCGAGCAGACGCTCGACGAGGTGCGAGCCGATGAAGCCCGCACCGCCGGTGACGAGGGCGAGAGGTGGAGTGGCCATGAGGTGCGCGACGTCCCCGATTATGGTGGGCGGCCGCGCGCCTTGTCAATGTTCCGCGCGAACGTCCGCGCGGCGCCCGTCGTGGCCACCGTGGTTTGACAAGCACGCGGGTGGTCGCTAGTATGTTGCCCTCTTGCTCGACCTCAGAGTCTCTTCCGCCCCGCTGAAGAAGGAGGCCGCCATGCGCCGTGCCCTCACCGTAGTCCTTGCCCTCGCGCTGACGCTCGGATTCGCGGCTGCCGGCGACGTCGGCGCCCAGACGAAGGACGATACCATCGTCTACGCGGTCCAGGGCGACATCCCGAACTGGGATCCACCGAACTCGGTGCTCCGCGAGAGCATCATCTTCGGCTATCACGTCTTCGACCATCTCGCCGCCCGCGACTTGAAGACGGGCCGGGTGGGACCGAGCCTGGCGGTGTCGTGGAAGGCCATCGACGACACCACCTGGGAGGTCAAGCTCCGACCCAACGTCAAGTTCCACGACGGCACGCCCTTCGGCGCGAAGGACGTCAAGGCCACCTTCGATCGCGTGCTCAACCCCGAGAACAAGCTCACCGCCCGCGGGAACCACGTGAAGATCAAGAGCGTGGAAGTCGTGGACGACCTCACCGCGCGCTTCAAGACCGACGGCCCCTACCCGCTCTTCGTCGAGCGCATGACCGCCCAGGTGATCCAGTCGGAGAAGGTGATCAAGGAGAAGGGCCACGAGTGGATGCAGGAGAACCCCATCGGCACCGGGCCCTACAAGCTGGTGAAGTGGTCCAAGAAGCAGGATCACCTCCTGATCCGGAACGACGACTACTGGGGGTCCAAGCCCGCCTTCAAGCACGTCCGCATCCGCATCATCCCGGAGCAGGCCACCCAGATCGCCGAGCTGATGTCGGGCGGCGTGGACATCATCAAAGCGGTGCCGCCCGACCAGATGGACGTGATCAACAAGTCCGGGCAGGCCCGCACCTCCACCTCGCCGATCCTCCGCACCGCTTTCCTCCAGCTGGACCAGGCCGGCCGCACCGGCCCGAACCCCTTCCAGGACCGCCGCGTGCGCCAGGCCGCCAACCTCGCGGTGGACGTGGACGCCATCATCAAGCACGTGCTCAACGGTCTCGGCGACCGGACGGCCACGAGCGTCAATCCCATGGCGTTCGGCTTCGATCCGACCCTCAAGCCCTTCAAGCAGGACCTCGCCCAGGCCAAGAAGCTCCTCGCCGACGCCGGCTTCCCCAACGGCTTCGAGGTGGGCTTCCTCCGCGGGCAGCCCATCGTGGAGCCCGGCCTCATCCAGACCACCGACGCCATCGTGTCCGACCTCGGCAAGGTGGGAATCCGCACCAAGCAGCGCATGGTCGGCGAGATCGGCCCCTACGTGAACCTGGTTCGTGACGGCAAGGCCGACCCGATCTTCGAATGGTCGTGGGGCTACTACTCGATCTTCGATGCCGACGCCATCCTCTTCGACGTGATGACGTGCGGGCAGGCCTACAGCTACTACTGCAACAAGGCGCACGACGATCTCGTCATCCAGGGCCGGTCCACTCTCGACCAGAAGAAGCGGGCGGACATCTATGTCCGTGCCCAGAAGCTCATTCACGATGACGCCGCCTATCTCTACAAGTGGGGGCTCCGGGGCGTCTGGGGCATCAGCAACCGCCTCGACTACGAAGCCCCGCGCGACGAGATCGACCGGATGTTCATCGTGACGCCGCGGAAGAAGTAAGTCAGACGCCCTCGGGAGGGCGGCGGGCGCGCGCGCCCGGGGCAGGCTACCGGTGAGTGGGGTACCGAACAAGGGAGCCTGCCCCGGGCGCGCGCGCCCGCCGCCCCTCGCGACGCTATGAGACGCTACGTCACCCGCCAGCTCGTCCAGCTCGTCGTCGTGATATTCGGCATCTCCCTCCTCGCCTTCACCATCCTGCACGTCCTCGGCGACCCCGTGCTCCTCCTGCTCCCCCAGAACGCGGGCAAGGAAGAGTTCGAGCGGTACCGCAAGCTCCTCGGTCTCGACCAGCCGCTCTACGTGCAGTACTGGAAGTTCGCGTCGAAGGCGGTGTTCGGCGACTTCGGCAAGTCGTGGTACGCCGACACCCCGGCGTTCCAGCTCGTGATCGAGCGCATGCCCCCCACCATCTACCTCACCCTCGCGGGGCTTGCGGTGGCGCTCCTCATCGCCCTGCCCCTGGGCATACTCTCCGCGCTCAAGCGCCACTCGTGGATCGACAGCCTCTGCACGGCAATCGCGGTGGCGGGCCAGGCCACGCCGCTTTTCTGGCTCGGCATCATGCTCATCATCGTGTTCGCGGTGCAGCTGCGGCTCCTGCCCGCCTCCGGCTACGGCACCTGGCAGCACTTCCTCCTGCCCTCCTTCTGCCTGGGCGCCGCGCTGGCGCCCATCACCATGCGACTCGTGCGCTCCGGCGTCATCGAGGTCATGAACATGGAGTTCATCAAGACCGCCCGCGCCAAGGGGGTGGCGGAGCCCATGGTGGTGATCAAGCACGCCTTCCGGAATGCGTGCATCCCCGTCATCACCGTGCTGGGGCTCCAGTTCGGGCAGCTCCTCGGAGGCGCCATCATCACGGAGACGGTCTTCGCCTGGCCGGGAGTGGCCACCCTCACGGTGGAGTCGATCCGAAATCAGGACTTCCCGGTCGTGCAATGCGCGGTGATCCTGCTCGCCCTCGTCATCGTCGCCGTGAACCTCATCGTGGATCTGACGGTGGGATTCGATCGACCCCCGCATCCGGACGGGCGGGTGAAGGCGGTGAGCGCGCGGACCGAGGTGGCGCGCGCGGATGTCGGCAACAATCTGGCCCCCCGGAGGGGCGTGCGGCGGGCCGCGCTCCAGCAGCTCCGGCGGCTCCGGTGGGGCCTCGCCGCCGCCGTGATCCTCGCCGTGATCGTGGCCAGCGCCGTTTTCGCGCCCTGGATCTCGCCCCACGACCCGCTCACCGTGAATATCCGCCACCGGCTCGCCCCGCCCGCGTGGATGGCGGGGGGCACGCCCACGCACCTGCTCGGCACCGACCCGGTGGGCCGCGATCTCCTCTCGCGCGTGATCTACGGGGGCCGGGTATCTCTCGTCGTCGGCGTGAGCGCGGTGCTCCTGTCCGCGACCATCGGCGTGCTCCTGGGCCTCGGCGCCGGCTACTTCGGCGGGCGCGCCGACTGGACCATCATGACGGCGGTCAACGTGATGCTCACCTTCCCCTTCGTCCTCCTCGCCCTCGCCGTCATCGCCGTGCTCGGGCCGAACCTCGTGAACATGATCGTCGTGCTGGGCGCCGCGGGCTGGCCGATCTACGCGCGCATCATCCGCGCGGAGACCATGGCCATCCGCGAGCGCGAATTCGTGGTGGCCGGCCGCGCGCTGGGCATGAGCCACGCGCGGCTCATCTTCCGGCAGATCCTGCCGAACCTCGTGTCGGCCATCGTCGTGATCGCAACCCTGCAGGTGGCCCAGGTCATCATCCTGGAGTCGTTCCTCTCGTTCCTCGGGCTGGGCATCCAGCCGCCCACTCCCGCCTGGGGCAACATGCTCGGCGAGGGGCGCGTCTACATGCTCAACTCGTGGTGGATCGCCACCTTTCCGGGGTCCGCGATCTTCCTCACCACGCTCGTCATCAACCTCATGGGAAACGCCCTGCGCGACTGGTTCGATCCCCACATGAAGCTCTGATGACCAAACTGTTCCTCGCCATGATGTCCCACGAGACCAACACCTTCAGCAATGTCTCGACCGATCGCGGCCAGTTCGAGGCGCGCAACCTCCACTACGGCGGCGAGATCCTCGAGACCTTCCGCGGCACCGGCACCTGCCTGGGCGGCATGATCGACGCCGCCGAGCGCCTCGGCGCGCGCCTGGTGCCCTCGGTGGCGGCGTCCGCCTCCCCCGCCGGGCTCGTCACCAAGGACATCTACGAGCACGTGAAGGAGCGCATGCTGGCCGACCTGCGCGCGGCGGGCCGTCTCGACGGCGTGCTCCTCGACCTGCACGGCGCCATGGTCACCGAGGGCCATGACGACGGCGAGGGCGATCTCATCCAGGCGGTGCGCGCGGTGGTGGGGCCGACGGTGCCCATCGCGGTGACCCTGGACTTCCACGGCAATCTCTCCGACGAGATGGTGCGCGGGGCCGAGCTCCTCCACGGCTACAAGACCTACCCGCACGTGGACATGGCCGAGCGCGGCATGGAGGCCACCGCGCGCCTCCTGGAGGTCATCGCCGGGCGCATCCGTCCCACCGCCGCCCTGCGCACGCCCCCGCTGCTGCCGCCGCTGGGCAATCAGGGCACCGCGCGCGGGCCCATGCGGCGCCTCTACGATCTCGCCGAGGCCATGGAGAAGGACCCCGCAGTGATCTCGGTGTCCGTCTTCGCGGGCTTTCCCCACGCGGACATCCCGCAGGCGGGGCTCAGCGTGTACGTGGTGACCGACAACGACCAGGCCCTCGCCGATCGCCTCGCCGACCAGCTCGCCCAGGTGGCGTGGACGCATCGCCACGAGTTCATCCACCGGAGCCTGCCCGTCCCCGAGGCGGTAGCGAAGGCGCTCGCCGCCGAGGGCCGGCCCATCATCCTCGCCGACATGGCCGACAATACCGGCGGCGGCGCGGCGGGCGACGGCACCGAGATCCTCCGCGAGCTGCTCCGCGTGGGCGCGCGGTCGACGGTGGTGGCCTGCATCTGGGATCCCGCCGCGGTGCGGGAGTGCGCGAAGGCGGGGGTGGGCGCCAGCGTCACCCTGGACGTGGGCGGCAAGGTCGACACCCGCCACGGCGCGCCCGTGCGGGTGACCGGCACCGTGCGCACGCTGTCCGACGGGCGCTTCATCCACAAGGGGCCCATGGCCCGCGGCCTCCCCGGCCGGCTGGGGACCACCGCGGTGCTCGACGTGAACGACGTCAAGATCATCCTCATCTCCTACCGGTGGCAGACGCTCGATCCGGAGATGATGCGCTTCGTCGGCCTCGATCCCCTCGAGCACAAGGTGCTGGTGATCAAGTCGACCATTCACTACCGCGCCGCCTTCGAGCCCATCGTCCGCGAGATCGTCGAGGTGGACGCCCCGGGGCTGTCCTCGTCCAATCTCGCGCGCTTCGACTTCAAGCGGATCCGCCGGCCCATTTTCCCCCTGGACCCGGACGCCACGTATCCGTGATCCGCGGCAAGGAGGCTCAGCATGGCGTTCCCCGGCTTCAGCGCGGCTGACTTCAAGGTCTTCGACGTGGACGGCTTCGCGCCGCGGATGGCGGCGATCCGGAGCCGCATCCGGCCCAAGCTCGAGGCCGCCGGTCGCCACCTCCTGCCCGACGTGACGCGCATCGGCGGGGCGGAGGCCTTCGCGCACGTGGCCAAGCACATGCGCCGCACCGTGAATCCGCCCGACGACACCTGGGTGGCCTTCGCCGCCGACAAGCGCGGCTACAAGAAGCACTGCCATTTCAAGGTCGCCATCTCGCGGGGCACGGTGCGCTTCCTCTTCGAGGCGGGGCCCGAGCACGCGCAGAAGAAGAGGTGGATCGCGGCCTGGAAGCGCCACGCGCCCAAGCTGGTGCCGGTGTTTCGCCGCACCAAGGGGCTGGCGTGGTTCAAGAACGAGCACGACGAGACGCCCGCCGCCTTTCTCGCCGATCTCTCCGCGGAGGAGGTGGCGCGCCTGGCCGACGAGCTCACCCGCACACGCGACGGCCAGCTTGTCCTGGGCCGGGTGGTCACCGCCGCGGACGTCGCGCGCTGGAAGCCCGCCGACTACGCGCGGACCGCGCGGGAGACGTTTCATGTCCTCGCGCCGTTGTATAGACTGAGGTAGGTGGGTACGCGATCTGGACGTTCACCATCAGCGGGGGCCTCGACATGGCCCCCGCTCTCCCCCCGTCCGCGGACGACCCGTCCGCCACCTCTGGCCCGCAGGTCCTCGCATCGTGATCGCCCAGACGTGTATCTTCGACATGGATGGTGTTTTGGTCGATAGCGGGGTGTGGCACCGGGCGGCGTGGGCGGCGCTGCTCGAGGAGCTGGGCGCCGAGCCCCCGCGTCCCGACTACTGGCGCCTCACCATCGGCCGGCCCAGCGAGGAGGCCATCCCGCTCCTCCTCGGGCGCGCGGTGCCCGACTGGGAGTCGAATCGCCTCGCCCGGCGAAAACGCGAGCTCTATGTGGGGTTCTCGCGCCAGGGTATGCGCGCGGTGCCGGGCGCGCCCACCTTCGTGGCTGAACTCGCGCGTCGCGGCGTGCCGCGGGCGGTGGGCACCTCGGCCTCGAGCTGGGATGTGGACAATATCCTGGCCGGGCTGGGGTTCCGCCGGCACTTCGCGGTGGTGGTGACGGCCGACGACGTCAGCTTCGGCAAGCCCGACCCGGAAGTCTATGTCCTCGCCGCCCGCCGCCTCCATGCCGATCCCGCCGGCTGCGTCGTCTTCGAGGACTCGGTGGTCGGGATCCATGCCGCCCTCGCGGCGGGCATGCGAGCCATCGGCGTGGCCACCGCCTACGACGAGGCGGAGCTGCTGGCGGCGGGCGCCGAGCGGGTGGTCAACGACTTCCAGGGGCTCGCATGGGACTCGATCGCAAGCCCGTAGGCGAGCCGGGATTCTGGGAGGGGCTCTACGCCGACGGCAATGACGGCTGGGAGCTCCGCGCGCCTGCGCCTCCGCTGGTCGCTTGGCTTGCCGGGGGAGGGCGATTTACCATCAGCGGGGGCCCAGAAATGGCCCCCGCTCGCCCCCCATCGGCGGACGCTCGCTCGGCCCCCGCTCGCCCCCCGTCGGCGGACACTCGTTCATTGGCGGACGCTCCGCTGGTCGCGGTGCCGGGATGCGGGCGCGGGCACGACGCGCGCCTGCTTGCTTCGAGGGGCTATCACGTCGTGGGCTTCGACTTCGCGGAGGCCGCGGTCGCCGAGGCTCGCGCGCTCGCCGCCGCCGAGGGCAGCGCGGCCTGCTTCGAGCGGCGCGACATCTTCACCCTCGCCGCCGATCGCGCCGAGGCGTTCGACGCCGTGTGGGAATACACGTGCTTCTGCGCCATCGATCCCGCCCGCCGGGCGGACTACGTGGAGGTGGTGCGCGCCATCCTCAAGCCGGGCGGCACCCTCCTCGGCTGCTTCTACCCGCTGCGTGAGGGCGGCGACGGCCCTCCTTACCCGGTGGCGCTGGCCGAGGTGGAGCGGCTGCTCGCGCCCGGCTTCCGTGTGGTGGAGTCGCGCGCGCCCGCCGCGTCCGTCGAGCGCCGGCGCGGGCTGGAGTGGCTGCTCCGCGCCATTCGCATCTAGCGCGCCAGCGCCACGCAGATCACGCCGGCCAGCACGAGGCTGGCGGCGGCGAGCCGCCGGCCCACCTCGCGCTCGCCGAGCCAGAGCCGGCCGATGACCACCGAGAGCACGATGGAGACCTCGCGCGCCGCCACCACGTAGCCCGCCTTCGAGAGGCGGAACGCGAAGAGCACGAGGAGATAGCTCGTCAGGTTGAGCGTCGAGGCCACCAGGATGGCGCGCCAGTTGGTCTGCCACTCGCGCGCCAGCGCGACCCGCCGGCGCATCATGGCGGGAACGAGGAGGAGGCTCATACCCACGCCGAGGATGGCGATATACGGGACCGGGTGGAGGCGCGCCACCCCGGCCTTGTCCACCAGCGAGTAGGCGGCGATGGAGAGCCCGGTGACGAGGGCCCAGCCCGTGCCCGCGCCGATCAGCCGGGGTGGGCCGGCGGCGGCGCTCAGGGCGGCGGCGCTCCGCCCCGCGGAGCTCAGCCCCGCGGAGCTCAGATTGATGCCCACGATACCCGCCACCACGAGCAGCACACCCAGCGCGCCCAGCGGCGACGGCCGCTCGTCCAGCACGAACACCGCGGCCAACGGCACCAGCGCCACGCCCAGGCCGCGCGCGATCGGGTAGACGAGCGAAAACTCGCCCGAGCCATAGGCGCGCCCGAGCACGTAGAAGTACACCGCATGGATGACGCTGGTGGCGACGAGAAAGGGCCAGGCGGCGCCGGGCACGCCCTCGGGCGGCAAGAAAGTCCATCCCACCGGCAGGAGCACCAAGGTAGCGAGCGAGACGGAGGACCAGAGGAAAACCAGCTGGTCCTGGGCCCGCTTCGTGAGCGCATTCCAGGCCGCATGGATGGCCGCCGCGGCAAGAACGAGAAGCAGCGCGTCGGTTCGCATCCGCGACAGTCTACTATGGGGGTTTACGCGAGCCCGGCATCCGGTGTACGCTCCTGCCCACGCCGAGGACGGGCTTCGGATCCGCCGCGCGCGTCGCCGATCGCAGCGACATACCTTCAGCGTTGAGGAGGACATCCGATGTACGACTTCTCACGTAGAGCGTTTCTTGGCACCGCCACTCGCGGCGGCCGCCGCGGCCGCGGCCGGGCCCTGGATCGGGACGGCCCATGGGCAGGCCCAGACCATCAAGATCGGGATCCTGTACGACCACACCGGGCCCTTCTCCGCCGCCGGCTCACTGAATTGCTGGCGCGGGGCCAAGATGATCATCGACTACATCAACGAGAAGGGCGGCGTGCTCGGCAAGTACAAGATCGTCCAGGTGGACGGTGACAGCCAGTCCAAGGCCGAGGTCGCGATCAACGAGGCCGAGCGGCTCCTCAACGTCGAGAAGGTGGACATCCTCGCGGGCGTCTACTCGAGCGCCCACGCGGTGCCGCTGGCCGAGAAGGTGGACAAGCAGAAGCGCTTCCTCTGGATCACCACCGCCATCTCCTCGAAGGTGTTCGACGGGCGGAACCTCCAGTACACGTTCCGGCCCCAGGCGACCGGCATCCAGTTCGGCGAGCTGTCGGTGGCCTACGTCGCCGACTACAGCGAGAGCAAGCTCCAGAAGGCGGCGAAGGACCTCCGCCTCGCCATCATCTACGAGGACGGCGCCTACGGGGCGGACGTGGGCCTCGGCAACGAGCTGAAAGCCAAGGAGATGGGGCTGAACGTGGTGCTCAAGGAAGGCTATTCGATCAACGCCCCCGATCTCTCCTCGCTCGTGACGAAGCTCCGCTCCGTTCGGCCGGACGTGCTCTTCCACACCGGCTACAACCCCGACATCTCGCTCTTCCTCCGCCAGGCCAAGGAACAGGGACTCCGCGTGCGCGCCTATATCGGGCACGGCGCGGGCCATAGCCAGCTCGACAAGCTCAAGGAAGCCTTCGGCAAGGACGTCGAGTGGTTCCACACCCTCGACCCCATCGCCTCGCAGCTCCTCGATCCCAAGAAGCTCAAGCCCGGCGTGGGCGATCTCACCGCGGAGATGGTCAAGCGATACAAGGCGCTCTATGATCCCGCCGTGCAGACCAACGCCATCGCCCCCCACGTGTCCATGGGCTTCAACAACATGTGGATCCTCCTCAACGACGTGGTGCCGCGCGCGATCCAGAAGCACGGCGGCTTCGCGCCCGACGCCCTCGCCAAGGCCGCGCGCGAGACCGACATCCCCGAGGGCGGCACCATGCAGGGCTACGGCGTGAAGTTCTATCCCACCGGCCACCGTTTCGCCGGCCAGAACGAGCGCGCGTACCCGGCCGTCTTCCAGATCATCGAAAGCAAGTTCGAGCTCGTCTATCCCAAGGTCGTCGCCACCGCGCAGCCCGTGCTGCCGCTGCCGGCATCCTCACCGTTCGCCGCGCGCTGAGCGGACCGACTTCGCTCGCCTCAGGGAGCGCCGCTGCCGGCGCTCCCTGAGGCGGATCCCTCGCGCGTGCTCACCATCACCGAGCTCACCAAGCATTTCGGGGGCTTCACCGCCCTCAACGCCGTGTCCTTCTCGGTCCGCGAGGGCGAGATCCTCGGCCTCATCGGGCCCAATGGCTCCGGCAAGACCACGCTCTTCAATTGCGTGTCGGGCGCGCTGGTCCCCACCGCCGGCTCCATCCGCTTCAAGGACGCCGAGATCGGCGGGTTGACCCCCGACCGCATCTGTCACCGGGGCATTGCCCGCACCTTCCAGATTCCGCGCCCCTTCCGCAAGCTCACCATCCTCGAGAACGTGGCGGTGGCCGCGCACTACGGCGCGGAGGCCCGCACGGGCGAGGCGGAAGCGCGCGTCAAGGCCGCGGAGATTCTGCGCCTGGTCGGCCTGCCCGACGACCCGGACGCCGCGCCCACCCTCCTCGGCGCCGGCGGCCTCAAGAAGCTCGAGCTGGCGCGCGCGCTCGCCACCGGGCCGCGGCTCCTCCTCGCCGACGAGAGCCTGGGCGGGCTCGACCACGCCGAGATGAGCGGGGCCGCCGAGATGCTCCGCCGCATCCGGGGCGAGCTGGGGATCACCATCGTGTGGGTCGAGCACATCATGGCCACCCTGATGCGCGTGGTCGACCGGGTGGTCGTGCTCGACCATGGCGAGAAGATCGCCGAGGGGCTGCCCCACGAGGTGGCCAAGGACCCGATCGTCATCGAGGCCTACCTCGGCGACACCGCGGCGCTGGCATGAGCATGCTCGAGCTGCGGAAGGTCAGCGCGGGCTACGGCCACTTCACCGCGCTGTGGGATGTGGACCTCACGGTGGCTCCCGGCGAGGCGGTGGCGGTGGTGGGCCCCAACGGAGCCGGCAAGACCACCCTCATGCGTGTGATCTCGGGACTCATCGCTCCGCGTGCGGGCGACCTCGTCTTCGAGGGGGCCTCGCTCGCCGGCCGGCCCGCCCACGAGATCGTGGCCCACGGCATCGCGCATGTGCCCGAGGGACGCCGGCTCTTCCCCGCGCTCACCGTCGCCGACAACCTCAAGATGGGGGCCTACCTGCCCGCCGCGCGCGCCCGGTACGCGGAGAGCCTCGAGCGCGTCTACGCGCTCTTCCCCGTCCTCGCGGAGCGGCGCACCCAGCGCGCGGGCAGCATGTCCGGCGGCGAGCAGCAGATGCTCGCGGTGGGGCGAGCCCTCATGTCGCGGCCGAAGATCATCCTGCTCGACGAGCCGTCCATGGGCCTGGCGCCGGTCATGGTCCTTCGCCTCTTCGACCTCATCCGGCGCGTGCGCGAGGAGGGCTACACCATCCTCGTGGTGGAGCAGAACGTGCGGCAGGTGCTCAAGCTCGTGGACCGCGCGTACCTCCTCGAGGTGGGCCGCATCAAGATGGAGGGCCGCGCCGCCGACCTCGCCGAGCACGACTTCGTACGCAAGGCGTATGTGGGTTTGTGAGCCGCAGCCGAAGGCGAGGCGAACGATATGGAAATCTTGAGTCGCAGCCAACCGAGTCCACCAACCTGAGGCGCCGCCAACCGGATCCATCAACCATGAGCCGCCGCCAACCGGATCCATCAACCATGAGGCGCCGCCAACCGTGATCGATCCCATCTTCATCGCGGAAGCGGCGGTGAACGGCATCCTCCTCGGCGGCATCCTCGCCCTCCTCGCGCTGGGCCTCAATCTGATCTTCGGCGTCATCGATATCGTCTGGATCGCGTACGTGGACCTCGTCATGCTGTGCATGTACGCGATGTACTTCCTCGTGCAGGTGTACGGCTGGCCGGTGTGGGCGGCGGGGCTGGTCTCGCTGCTCCTCGGCGCCGTCCTCGGCGTGGGGGTCCACCTCCTCATCATCACGCCGATCCTGGGAAGCCCCCCCGTCAACCAGCTCCTCGCCACCGGGGGGCTCCTCTTCTTCATCCAGTCCTTCGCCACCTTCCTCTGGACCACCGACCACAAGAGCGTGCGCCTGTCCCTGCCCTCCTACGAGGTGGCCGGCATCTTTCTGCCCGCCGGGCGCATCATCCCCTTCGTGATCTCCATCGTCGCCATGGTGGCGCTGTATCTCTTCCTCACGCGCACCTACATGGGCACGGCGATCCGCGCCGTTTCCCAGGACCGCGACGCCATGCGCCTGATGGGCGCCAACCCGCAGCGGGTCTACATCGTCACCTCCGCGGTGGGCGGCCTCATGGCGGGCCTCGCGGGGGCGCTGCTCATCTTCCAGTACTCGGTGCACCCGTTCTTCGGGGGCCAGTTCGGGCCGCTCACCTTCATGATCTGCGTGCTCGGCGGGCTCGGGAACATGGTCGGGGCCTTCATCGCCTCCTTCATCATGAGCGAGATCATCTCGGTCTCCGGCGTGCTCTGGTCCACCGAGATGGGCTATGTGATCGCCTTCGTGGTGTTCATCGTGATGATCTTCGCGCGCCCCGGCGGCATCATGGCGAAGCGGCAGTGAGCCGGGGGCGCGTCGTCGGGGGTCTCTTCCTCGCCGTGCTCCTCGCGGGGCCCTTCCTGCCCCTCGGCATCACCCGCGAGTACACCATCCACGTGGCGGTGCAGGTCCTCATCTGGTCCTTCATCGGCGGCGCGTGGTCGCTCATGGGCCGATTCGGTCTCGTCTCCCTCGGCCACGGGGCCTTCCTCGGGCTCGGCGCCTACACCTCGACCCTGCTGTGGAACTTCTACGGCCTCACGCCGTGGATCGGGGCGGTGGCGGCGGTAGGGCTCACCGCGGTGTTCGCCCTCATCGTGGCCTACCCCTGCTCGCGCTTCCAGGTGATCGGCCACTACTTCGGGCTCGTCACCCTGGCGGTGGGCGAGGTGATCCGCCTCCTCATCATCGCCGAGCGCAACTGGACGGGCGGCTCGCTCGGGGTGTCCGTCCGCTCCGCGGTGGGCGATAGCGTCTGGGCCATCCAGTTCGCGGACAAGCGCGTGTTCTACTACGGCGTCGCTCGTCCTGTGGCTGGGCGGCCTCTATGTCTGGCACCGGCTCGACCGCTCCATGGCCCGATCGGCGATGGAGGCCATCGGCGAGGACGAGACCGCGGCCGCCTCGGTGGGGATCCACGTGAGCCGCTTCAAGATGGCGATCACCGTGCTCTCCGCCTCGCTCACCGCGCTGGGCGGGGTCGCCTACGCCCAGTACATCGCCTACGTGAACCCGGACACCCTGTCCGGGATCGGCGTGTCCCTGCGGATCGTGTTCGCGGTCGTCCTCGGCGGGATGTACTCGCTGCTCGGCCCCACCGTGGGGACCGCGCTCACCATCGCGCTCGGGGAAACCCTCCGCATCGGGTTCGGGCTCAAGTTCATCGGCATGGCGGAGACCATCTACGGCTTTCTGCTCATCGTCTTCATCATCTTCCTCCCCAACGGCATCTACGGCAGCCTCCGCGAGGCGCTCCGGCGCCGCGCGAGCCCGCCCGCCTCCGTGCCCGCGGTTCCGGCCAAGACCCCCGCCTGAGCCGCTGGCCCGTGGCGCGCGCCTCGGGCATAATGGCCCCGAGGCGCGGAGGAGACATTCATGACGCGATGGACGGTGTTTCCCGAGGGCGAGGAGCCGCCGAAGGCCGGCGGCGGCGCTGGCCGAGCAGGTGGAGAAGGACGGCGGGCGAGCGCTCGCGCTGTACCGCGAGCCCGTCGGCCAGCACTGGCAGATCTTCTGCCTGCTCCCCGCCGCGCTGGTGGAGGCCACGCCCTACCAGCGCGATCTCTCCCCCACCCACGTGAAGCGGCTCCAGGAGTGCGTGAAGAAGATCGACCGCTTCGTGGATCCCATCGTGGCGATGTCGCCCCGACCGGGGCTCTACTGGACGCCCAACGGCAATCACCGGCGCACCGTGCTGGAGAAGCTCAAGGCCAAGATGGTGCCCGCCATCCTGGTGCCGGAGCCGGAGGTGGCCTACCAGATCCTGGCGCTGAACACCGAGAAAGCCCACAACCTCAAGGAGAAGTCCCTCGAGGTGATCCGCATGTACAAGGGCCTCGTCAAGGAGGAGCCGTCGAGCGGCGAGGAGGATTACACCTTCCAGTTCGAGGCCCCGCACTTCGTGACCCTGGGGCTCCTCTACGAGCAGAACAAGCGGTTCTCGGGCGGCGCCTTCGCGCCCATACTCCGGCGCGTGGACAAATTCCTCAAGGGCCAGTTCCCCAAGACGCTCGCCGAGCGCGAGGAGCGCGCGGCCATGGTGGCGGAGGCCGACGAGGCCCTCGTCAAGGTGGTGACCAAGATCAAGAAGCGCGGGATCAACCATCCCTATGTGAAGAACTTCGTGCTGGCGCGCACCACGCCGCTGACGCGGCAGCGCAAGACCCTGCCCTCCTTCGAGCAGACGTTCAAGAAGCTCACCGCGAACATCGAGGAGTTCGACGTGGCCAAGGTCCGCTACGAGGACGTCCAGCGCGCCGGCATCTTCGCCGCGCCGGCGGCGGGCTAGCCGCATGCCGCGCCCGGCGCGCCTCTCCGGCGACCACGTGGCCTCCCGCCTCCGCACGCTGCCCGGCTGGACCCTCCACGACGGCAAGATCCACCGGGTGTTCGAGTTCCCGGACTTCGTGGCCGCCTTCGGCTTCATGACCGCGGCCGCCCACGCCGCCGAGGCCCTGGAGCACCATCCGGACTGGTCCAATGTCTGGAATCGCGTCACCGTGGATCTCTCCACGCATGACGCGGGCGGACTCACCGAGCTGGACTTCGCCCTCGCCGAGCGGATGGAGACCCTCGCCGCCGAGCCCGTGCGCCGGCGCCTGCCCGAAATTCCGGACGCCTGAGCGTGGCCGGGCGCGTCGCCATCGTCGCCGGGGGCACCGGAGCCCTCGGCCAGTCCATCTGCCTGGCCTTCCTGTCCACCGGCGCCACCGTCTGCGTGCCCTATGCGGTCCCGGAGGAAACGGACGCCCTGCGCGCCCGGCTGGCGCCGGCCGAGGCGCCCCGACTCGACACGGCTCCCTGCGACGTCACCGACGAGGCCGCGGTGAACCACTTCGTCAAAGGCGTCCTCGAGCGGCATGGCCGCGTGGACGTGCTGGTCAACGCGGTGGGTGGCTTCGCGGGCGGCGACCTCGCCTCGACCTCGGTGGCCGAGTGGAACCGCATGCTCACGCTCAACCTCAACACCGCCATGCTCGGCTGCCGCGCCGTGCTGCCCGCGATGATCCGCGCCGGCGGCGGCCGGATCGTGAACATCGCCTCGCGCGCGGTGGTGCCGCCCGCGGGCGGCTTCATCGCCTACACGGTGTCGAAGTCGGCCGTCATCACGCTCACCCAGGCCCTGGCCCAGGAAGTGCGCGCCCACGGCATCACCGTGAACGCGGTGCTGCCCAGCACCATGGACACGCTCGCCAATCGTCGGGCCATGCCCGACGCCGACCGCTCCTCGTGGGTGACCACCGACGCCGTCGCCCTCGTGGTGGCGTTTCTCGCCTCGGACGCCGCGGAGGCGGTCTCCGGCGCCGCCGTCCCCGTCTGAGCGCCGGGGTATACTCACCGTCATGAACTCGACCCACCGCGGGCTCGCCCTGGGCTTGACTCTCCTCGCGCTGACCGGCTGCGCCGGCACCCAGGTCGCCGCGCCCCCCACGATCTCGAATGTCCCGCCGGTCGCTCCGCGCGCTGCCGCTGCGCCGGAGGAGCTGCCGCCGCCCACGCGCACCGTGCTGCCCAATGGACTGCGCCTCATCGTGCAGGATCACCGCGCCTCCGACATCGTGGCCGTCTATCTCTGGGTGGGGGTGGGCGTACGCTACGAGCGGCCCGATCAGCTCGGCTACTCCCACTTCCAGGAGCACATGCTCTTCAAGGGCACCGACAAGTGGGGCCCGGGCTACGTGGACCGCGCGGTGGAAGGGGTGGGCGGGAAGTCGAACGCGGTGACGTCGTTCGACTACACCACTTTCTACATCGTGGTCCCGCGCGAGTCCACCGACACCGCCATCGAGCTGCTGCACGACATGGCCTTCCGCTCGAGCTTCATCCCCGAGGAGATCGGGCGGGAACGCGAGGTGATCTTCGAGGAGGCCCGCATCGAGGCGGACAATCCGCGCACCGCGATCGTCCGCCAGCTCTACGGCATGGTCTTCGAGGGCAATCCCTATGGCCGGCCCGTGCTCGGCGTCCCCGAGACCATGAATGCCGCCACCCAGGTCCGGCTGCGCGAGTTCAACCGGCACTACTACACGCCGTCCAACATGGCGCTGGTGGTGGCCGGCCCGGTGGACGAGCGCGCCGTGCGCGCCGCGGTGGACCGGACCTTCGGCCGCGTGCCCCGCCAGCCCTATTCCAGCGCGCCGGTGCCCGCCCCGCGTCCGCTCACCGGCGTGGTGCGGAAGGACGTCGAGCGCCCCGAGCAGCAGGCGCTGCTGGCGCTGGGGTGGCCGGCTCCGCGCGCCGACGATCCCGACGGCTTCGCGGTGGATCTCCTCGCCTCGATTCTCGCGGGCACCGAGTCGAGCCGGCTGGCCCGGCGGCTCCGCGACGAAGAGCGCCTCGTCACCGGCGTCAATATGAGTTATGCCGCGCTCATGGGCGGCGGCATCCTCTCGCTCCGCGCCGAGCTGGAGGCCAAGGATCTCGCGCGCGCGGAGCAGGTCATCCTGGAGGAGCTCGCCAAGATCCAGGAGAGTGGGCCCACCGAGGAGGAGCGCCAGCTCGCGGTGACCAAGTTCGAGTCGGAGCATGCCTTCGCGGTGGAGACGTCCGAGGGACTCGCCTATGCGTACGGCATCGCCGAGACCACCTGGACGCTCGAGGAGGAGCTGCGCTACGTGGACCGGCTTCGCCAGGTGACGCGCGAGCAGATCCGCGACGCGGCCCGGCGCTTCCTCTCCCGCACCGTCTACGCGCGCCTGGCCTTCCTGCCGAAGCGCGGGGACGAGGTAGCGGCCATGCGACGCCGCGACTTCCTCGCCGTGGGACTCTCCGGCCTCGCCGCCGCCGGCGTCACCCCCGGGCGCGCCTGGGCGCAGACGGTGACGCGCACCAAGCTGCCCAATGGCTTCACCTTGCTGGTGCGCGAGAATCCCACCGCGCCGGTGGTGGCGCTCTCGCTCATCGTGCGCCTGGGCACGCGCTGGGAGACACGCGACGACGCGGGCATCGCCAACCTGCTCCAGTTCATGGTGGTGCGGGGTACGGAAAAGCTGGACGGCGCCCAGATCGTGGCGGCCGCCGACCGGATGGGCGGCAGCATCGACGCGTGGGGCGACGTGGACTCCTCCGAGATCAGCGGCACCGCCCTGTCGCGCCACTCCGCCGAGATCCTCGATCTCGTCGCCGACGTGGCGCTCACGCCCACCCTGCCGCCGGCCACTACCGAGGCCGTGCGGGACTTCATCATCAACCAGATCCGGAATCGCGCCGACAAGCCCTACGACGTGGCGGTGGACGCCATGCTGGCGCGGCTGTACGGCGATCATCCGTATGCCTGGAGCCCGCTGGGACGGCGCGCGAGCGTGGAGCGCATCACCCGGGACGCCCTGATCGCGGAGTACCGCCGCCACTACGTGCCGACCGAGATGTTCCTGGCGGTGAGCGGCCGCGTGCGGGCTCGCGAGGTGCTGGCCCAGGTGGAGAAGCGCTTCGGTGACATCCCCACCGGGCCGCCGCCCCCGCTCCGCGCCCCCGCCATTCCTCCGCCCGCCGCCACGCGCGACGCGCTGGAGGTGCCGGGCGCCCAGGCCCAGATCCTCGCCGGCGGCCTCGCGCCCACCATGACCGAGCCCGACTACGCCGCGGTGAAGGTGCTGTCCACCGTGCTCGGCGGCGGCATGGCCGGCCGCTTCTTCTCCGACCTGCGCGACAAGCAGGGGCTGGCCTATACCACCGGGGTCCTCTATCCCACGCGCGTGGACCGCGGCTTCATCCAGGCCCAGCTCGGCACCGCGCCGGAGAACGTGGATCGCGCCGAGGCCGCGCTGGGGGAGCAGCTCGCACGCATCCGCCGCGAGCCGGTGTCCGCGGAGGAGCTGCGCGTGGCCAAGGCGTATCTGCTGGGCAATCTCGCCATGGACCGGCGCACCAATGCGCGCCAGGCCTGGTATCTCGCGAGCTACGAGGCGGCGGGGGTGGGCCACGAGTTCCTGGATCGCTACGTCGCCGCGGTCAAATCGGTGACTGCCGCCGACGTGCAGCGAGTGGCCAACCTCTACCTCGGCACGCTCCGCACCGTGGTCGTCCGCCCGCCCAAGCCGTAGCGCGCGCTCAGCGCGAGGGTTCGAGTATCTCCGTGAAGGCGCGGAGAATTCGGTCGGGGCGCACCGGACTCTCCGGGGGCAACCCCTGGCCCGGCGCATCCACCCAGGCCGCGCGGAGGCCGAGCCGCTGGGGCGCGGCCACGTCCCACTCGAGGTTGTCCCCCACCATCCACGCATCCCGCGAGCGAGACGGCGAGGCGCACCCAGCGCGTGGCGATAGACCGATTCGTCGGGCTTGCCCACCCCGAACTCGCCTTCGATCACGATGACGTCGAAGAAGGGCGCGAGGTCGTGCATCTCGATCTTCCGCCGCTGATGGGTCTTGTCACCATTGGTGACCAGCGCCAGCGGAATGCCCTGCGCGCGGAGCCGGGACAGCGCCTCGCGCGCGCCGGGATAGAGATCCATCCGCCGCCAGCGATTGGCGGCGAAGGCCTCGGCCACCTCGGCGGCCAGCCGCTCGCTGGGGTGCCCGACGTCCTCCAGCGCATGCGCCACGATCTGCCGCCAGGCGCCGTTCATATCGGTGCGCTCGCGGGCGTGCCGCACGGGATCGTCCCAGAACCAGCGACGCGCGCGCGCCAGCGCCGGCAGGAGGGCCGCGACGTCGATGCCTGCGGGCGCCGCCGCGCTGCGGCAGGCCCCCGCCCAGCAATCGTCCACCCCGCCCGAGTAGTCGAGGAGGGTGTCGTCGAGGTCGACCAGCAGGGCCTTCATTGACCCTCGAGCGAGACGGGAACTTCGGGGGCCGGGGGCGCGAAGGGCGCCATCTCGGGACGGCATACCGCCCGGAAATTGCACCAGCGGCAGATGCGCTGATCCTCCGCCTTCTCAAAGTCCGCCTCCTCGGCGAGATTGCGGTCAGGATCCTTGAGGTAGGCGCGCATGGAGCGCACGGAGAGGCGGATGTGGTCCCTCACGCGATCGAGGTCGAGCGAGCCCCAGGGATGGGAGGTCACCTTCCCCTCCCGGAGGTTGACTTCGAGGAGGTCCACCCGCTCCGGGTCCACGCCCATGGTCTCGCGGGCGTAAAGCGCGTAGCCGCCCAGCTGGAGCGAGGCGTCCGCGCCGGCGCCGCCCGTCTTCCAGTCCACCAGCTGCAGCCGATCGGCCGCATTCCAGTACCCGAAGTCCGGGGCGGCGAACACCTTGGTGCCCTCGAACTGGAACGACCCGATGTCCTCGAGGAGCACCCAGCGGTCGGTGGGGGTGGCCTTGATGTCAGCGAAGAGCGGGAGCCGGTAGAAGTTCCGGAGACAGCGGATCACGTTGTCGCGGATGGCCTGCCACTCCGAATCGCGAATGGGCGCCGCGTACTCGTGCTCGAAGAGGCCCGTCCGCTTGGGATACTCGCGATAGATGCCGTCCCGCGAGCCCTTCCACTCCTCGCGCATCTGGCGCACCGTGCTCTCGATCAGCGACGGTTCGGACAGGGAGTAGCCGTCCCGCAGCGAGAGCAGCGCGCGCTCCACCGATTCGTGGACGAGGCGCCCCGCCCACATTTGCCGGGTGGCGAGCTGCTTGAGCACGTAGAGGAGCCGCGTCCGCGGATCGCCCTCCGCGTTCCAGCCGCCCCAGGAACCATAGTAGTGGAGGAAGTAGCGGCGCCGGCACTCCTGGAAGACATTGTCCCGGCTGCGGGACCACGAAAAGTCATTGATAAGGTCGGCCACGGGCACAGGATAGCAGGCGGGGCGGCCGGAGGGCACGGTCTCGGGGGCCCGGGCGCTCCGCCCGACCGGCGACGGGAAGCCCGAGGGTCGAGAGCCTGAGGATCGCGAAAGCTCGCGAAAATTCACGAGACGGCGGCTTGGCACGTTCCCTGCGAGGGGAGCGGCCAGTTGCACCGCGCCGCAAGTCGCGCCGCGCGGTGCCCACAAAGGGAGGCCGCATGAAGACTCGCCGACTCGCCCTCGCCGCCATGCTCTTCCTGCTCGTCAACGCCCCCTACGCTGAGCCGCAGGGCAACGCTCAGCCGGGGGAGACACCTGGGCGCGCTGCTCTGCGAGACCTCGTGCTCGGCCGGTGCCCAGCCCTAGCTCGGCCCGCCCCGAGGTGATGCGGGCGCGCCCCGCGCTCGCGGACGTAGCGAGAAGAGTCCCGCCTCCTCACCCTGCCGTCTCTCCCCGCGGGGAGAGACGGCAGCGCTGTCTGCGCTCGCCCCACCATGGTACCCTCCGCCCGACGCCCGCCGCGGGCTCGGTCACACGCGAACTCAAAGGCCTGAGCCTCACACCACACAGAGGAGGAGCGCGCCGATGTGCCAGATCGTTTCCGAGTACCGGAATCGCCGCGTCGCATCGCCCGAAGAGCGCATGGCCGGCCTGGGCCGGCGCGACTTCCTCAAGCTCGCCGGGACGGCGGCGGTCGCCTTGGCCGCGGGGCCCGCGTGGGCGCAGACCGCCAAGGTCGAGGTGCACTGGCTCGGTCAGGCCGCGACCAAGCTCACCACGCTCACCGGCAAGACCCTCGTCATCGACCCCTTCCTCGTCAACAATCCGAAGACCCCGCCCCAGTGGAAGAACCTCGACGCGCTGGGCAAGGTCGACGTCATCCTCATCACCCACGGCCATGGGGATCACGTGGGGGATGTCGCCGAGCTGGCCAAGCGCACCGGTGCCACCGTCATGGGCCCCGCCGGCTTGATGGCCACCATCGTCGACCTCGGCTGGGTGCCGGGCGAGAAGGTGGTCCGCTTCGGCAAGGGCGGCAAGGTCAACCCACTCGGCCCCCAGATCACCATCACCCAGGTGCGCGCCGAGCACTCCTCGGAGGTCACCGTCACCGACCCCACCACGAAGAAGAGCACGACCTATCCCGGCGGCGAGCCTTGCGGCTTCATCGTCGAGTTCGAGAACGGCTTCAAGCTCTACCACATGGGCGACACGGGACTCTTCGGCGACATGCGCCTCATCGGCGAGTACTACAAGCCCGACCTCATCATGGTGCCCATCGGCGGGCACTTCGTCATGGACCCGCGGGACGCCGCCTATGCCACGCGCGAGATGCTCAAGCCGCGCTTCGCCATCCCGTTCCACTACGGCACCTTCCCGGTGCTCAAGGGCACGCCGCAGGAGTATCAGGCCGCGCTCGGCGCCGCCACCACCCAGGTCTTCCCTATCAGCCCTGGCGACAAGCTGACGTTCTAGTCGGCCGCCGATAAGGGCCCATCTGGGCCCTTCTCGTCGGCCTCCGCTACGAGGCACGGAGCGCTAGCGTAACAGGTAGGCGTGCTGCGCGAATCGCGGGGGGCACGCCTCCCACCGCGCCGATGGCCAGCGCCCAGAGCAGCCCCTTCCCCAGGAGCGCCCAGGTCACGCGGAAATCGAAGGCCACCTGGGAGAAGGTGTCGAAGTTGAGCGTGGAGAGCGAGGCGCCATCGCAGTAGAGGTAGGCGAGCCCGCCCCCCAGCGCCCCGCCCACCGCGGCCAAGACCAGCGCCTCGATCAGCACCGAGACCACCACCGGCGCGCTTCCGAAGCCGATCGCGCGCAGAGTGGCGATCTCCACCTGCCGGCTGGCGATGGCCGAGTACATGCAGTTGAGCGCCCCGAAGGTGGCGCCCACGGCCATGAACGCGGCCACCGTGTAGCCCAGCACGTTGATCAGGGTCGCGAGCACCTTGGACTGCTTGGCGTAGTACTCGGGCTCGCGCCAGACGCGGACGGAGAAGCGCGGGTCCTGCTTCACGGCGGCGGTGAGGACGGCCAGGCCGACGTCCGACCCGTCGACGAGCCGCGCGGTGAGGGACTGGAATCCCTGCCGCCGGAACGCCGACATGGCCACCTCGGCATCCGCCCAGATCTCGGACTCGTGCACGTCACCCCCGCTCGAGAAGATGCCCACCACCGTCCAGTCGCTGTCGCGGAAAGCGATGCGCGAGCCGACGCCCAGCCCCTCGAACTGCTGCGCGCCCGCCGGCCCACGATGACTTCTCGGATGCCGCGGGCGAACCGCCGTCCTTCCACCACCGTGAGCTCGTCGCGAATGGCGAAGGCGGCCGGCTGCACGCCGCGGAACGGCACATTGTTGGGGTCGGTCTGGCCCCGGCGCGGCAAATCCACCATCACCACCAGCTCGGCGGAGGCCAGGGGCCGCCCCTCCCCGTCACGCGCGATGGCGGGCAGGCTCGCCAGCAGCACCGTCTGGTCGCGCGCCACGCCGCTGGACATCTCCGCGTCGGACCCGGCCCGGAGCATGATCACGCGATCCTCGCGCCCCGTGCTCGCCAGGGTGTGCCGGAACCCCTCGGCCATCGAGAGCACCGACACCAGGACCCCCGCCACCCCCGCGATGCCGATGATGACCACCAGGGACGTGCCGAGGCGCTGGGGGAGATTGCGCAGGTTGACGAGGGTGATCTGCGCGATCTGGCGCAGCGCGCGCATCAGCGATGCCCCGCGAGGGCGTCCACGATGCGCAGCCGCCGCGCCCGCCAGGCCGGCGGCAGGCCCACCGCCAGCGCGAGCACGACGGCGACGGCCACCGCCCCGATCCAGGTGCCGGTCTCCACGTAGAGCGGCGGGAAGCGGCCGCCGGTGGAGCCGTTGAGGAACGGGAGCATGCCCACGGCGACGGCCATGCCCACCGCGCCGCCGATGAGCAGCAGGAGGGCCGCCTCCGCCAGCACGAGCCCGGTGACCCGCCCGTCCGAGAAGCCCAGGGTCTTGAGAATGGCCAGCTCGGGGATGCGCTCCCGGATGGACTGCGCCATGGTATTGCCGGTGAGGATGAGGATGGTGAAGAACACCGCGGCGAGGATGCGCGAGATCAGCGCGCCGATATCGCCGATCTGCTTGGCGAAGCCGATGGCGAACTCTTTCTCGGGCTGGGTCTTGGTCTCGTCGGGCGAGTTCGCGAAGAGCCGATCGATGCCGGCGGCGATCTCCTTGGCCTGGCCCGAGTCGGCGATGCGGATGATGTACCAGCCGGTGCGTCCCCGAGCGTTCTGGCGGGCCTCGTCGAAGTGCGCGACATTGATGAGGACCATGTCGGTATTGCCCTGGACAGCCGGATCCTCGGCGTCGATGACGCCCACGAGGTCGAACTCCCAGTTCATGTCCCCCCACCCGCGGATGGATCTCCGAGGCGATGGGGAGCTTCTGGCCGACCTTCCAGCCGAAGCGCTCGACGAGGCGGCGGCCCGCGATGGCGCCGGTGCGGGTCTTGGCGAAGGCCTCGCGCTCCGCGGGGGCGACGGTGAACTCGGGGTACATGTCCAGGTAGCGCGCGGGATCCACCGCGAATACCGGGAAGGCATTGCTCTCGTTCTGGTACTTGGCGCCGAACCACTCGGCGTGCGCCGCCCCCACCACCCCCGGCGCCCCCTCGATGCGGCGCAGATAGGAGAGGGGCAGGAGCTCGATGATGGAGTAGCGCGCGGTGGTGAGCAGGCGCTTGGCGTCGGCGGAGTCGGCGCCGGACTCGAAGGCCGTCGTCACCGCCTGCAGCAGCCCGAAGAGCATGAAGGCCACCGTGACCGACAGGAGGGTCAGCACGGTGCGCGTCTTCTTGCGGAAGAGCCCGGCGAGGAGGAGCGGCAGGAAGCGCATGGCCGATCAGTCCGCGAGGACGCCCTTGTCCAGGTGAAGCTGGCGCCGCGCGTGGTCGGCGGCCTTGGGATCATGCGTGACCATCACCACCGTGGTGCCGTGCTCGCGGTTGAGCATCTGGAGCAGCCCCAGCACCTCGTCCGCGGTGCCGCGATCGAGGTCGCCGGTGGGCTCATCGCAGACCAGGAGCAGCGGATCGGTGACGATGGCGCGGGCGATGGCCACGCGCTGCTCCTGACCGCCGGACAGCTCCCGGGGCTTATGGCGCGCCCGGTCTTCCAGCCCCACCAGGGCCAGGGCGATCCCGGCCCGCCGCCGCCGCTCGCCCGCCGCGAGATCGGTGAGCAGCAGGGGCAGCTCCACGTTCTTCTGCGCGGAGAGCACCGGGAGGAGGTTGTAGAACTGGAACACGAAGCCGACATTGGCGGCTCGCCAGCGCGAGAGCTCGCCGCTCGAGAGCTGATCGATGCGGGCGCCGTCCACCGTGATCTGGCCGCCGGTGGGCGAGTCCAGCCCGCCGATCAGGTTGAGCAGCGTGGTCTTGCCGGAGCCGGACGGCCCCATCAGGGCGACAAAATCACCGCGTGGAATATCGAGATCGATCCCGTGGAGCACCTCGATGCGCTCGCCGCCCCGCTGATAGTGCTTGGTGACGCCGCGGATCTCGACCAGCGGCCCGGACGCGGCCGCGTCCGGATGGAAGCGGCCGGCTCGCTCACGGCCGGTCGGACAGCTTGACGGCGGCGCCGTCCCGCAGCGACTCCGGCGGGGACAGCACCACGCGCTCTCCCTCGCGCAGCCCGCCGAGGACCAGGCGGCCGCCGGTCGTCTCGGCGCCGAGCGTCACCGGGCGCCGCTGCACGGCGTCGGATGTCACCACGAATACCGTGCCCGTCTTGCCATCCACGGTGGCCACCGCCTCTTTCGGGACGAGCACGCCGGGAGCCGGGGCCGCGCGCTTGGCACCGCCGGGCTCGAGGAAGGACACGCGCACCCCCATGTCGGGGACGATGCGCCGGTCCCGGGACTTGATGGCGATGCGGACCTTCACCGTCGCCTTGCTCCGGTCCGCGGTGGGAATGATGGCGATGACCTCGCCGGGAATCTTCCATTCCGGGTAGGCGTTGAGCATGGCCTCCACCGGCTGGCTCGGCGCCACCTTGTTGATGAACGACTCGTTCACGTCCACCTGGATCTCCAGCGAGTCCATGTCCACGATGGTGCCGATGCCCGTGCGCGTGAAGCCCCCGCCCGCCGACAGGGGCGAGATCATCTCGCCCGGCTGCGCGGATTTGGCGATCACCACGCCCGCGAAGGGCGCCCGCACCACGGTGTTGTCGAGCTGGACCTTGGCCACGTCCACCGACTCCTGCGCCACCATGATCTGCTCGCGGGTGCTCCCCCGGCGCGCGCGGAGCATATCGCGCTGGGCGCGGGCGGCGTCCAGCGACTGCTCGCTCACGAGCTGGCGCGCGAACAGATCGTTCTGGCGGACGAAATCGCGCTCGGCCTGGGCGAGCATGGCCTCGATCTCCGCCACCTGGGAGCGCGCCAGCGCGAGCTGGGACTGGTTGAGCGAGAGCTGGGCCCGCGCCTCGGTGTCGTCCAGCCGGGCGAGGACGTCGCCCTCCTTCACGATCTGGCCCTCCTCGATCAGCACCTCGATCACCTTGCCGGTGACCTTGGCAGAGACGGTGGCCTGGCGTCGCGCGGTGACATAGCCGCTCGCGTCCAGCACGGACCCTGGCCCGGCCCCCCCGCCGGCCGATTTCGCCACCGCGGTGCGCACGGTGGGCACCGTGGCCCGGGCCGTCACGAGCCAGCCCGCGCCTCCGAGCAGCAGGAGCACGAGCAGCGCGAGCAGGGCGCGGCGACCGCGCCGGCGCGGGGCGGTCCCGGGGGCGCGGTCTCGCCTCAACTCCTTGAGTAGATCGGACTTGTCCACGCGTTCAGTGTGCCATACGCGGGACCCTGACGCATTGCGGCGACCATCCGGGGGGTGCGGGCCTTGCGGCCAAGCGGGGCGCCATGTTAGGCTCCGGCCGTTTTCGGCCTCGGAAGCACCCCACTACACCCAGCGCGAGGAGGCAGCCATGCCGTTCGTGAACATCCGGATCTACGAGGGCTGGGGCAAGGAGCGCAAGGACGAGATCGCCCGCCGCGTCACCGAAGCCATACACGAGGTCACCAAGCTGCCCAAGGAGGCGGTGTGGGTGGTCGTGGAGGAAGTGGACCCGCCGGACTGGTACGTGGCGGGCAAGCCCGGGGAGCGGATGAAGAAGTGAGCGTGGAAGTCCGGGAACCGCTGTTCACCTCCATCGTCGGCACCACCGTCGAGTTCGAGCGCATCGCCAGCGATTGCCTCTTCACCGAGGGGCCACTCTGGCATCCGCGCGGACAGTACCTGCTCTGGAGCGACATGCCCGGCGACCATCTCCGGCGCTGGTCGCAGGCCGACGGGGTGCGCACCTTCCGCAAGCCCTGCGACAAGTCCAACGGCCTCACCTGGGACCGTCAGGGGCGGCTCCTCGCCTGCGAGCATGCCTCGAGCCGCGTGTCGCGCACCGAGCCCGACGGGCGCATCGTCCCCCTCGCCACGCATCACGGGGGCAAGGAGCTCAATAGCCCCAACGACATCGTCTGCGCCCCTGACGGCGGCATCTACTTCTCCGACCCGCCGTACGGCCGCGCCGAGTTCTACGGCGTGAAGCGGCCGCAGGAGCTGGGCTTCCAGGGGGTGTACAGGGTCGGCGCGGATCCGCGCAGTCCCGTGCTCCTCGTGGACGACTTCGACCGGCCCAACGGCCTCTGTTTCTCGCTCGACGGGCGAAGGCTCCTGGTCAACGACACCGCGCGCCAGCATATCCGCGTCTTCGACGTGAAGGCCGACGGTGCGCTCACCGGCGGCAAGGTGTGGGCGGAAACCCGCGGCGAGGGCAAGGGCGCGCCGGATGGGATGAAGCTCGACGCCGCGGGCAACGTGTACTGCTGCGGGCCCGGTGGCATCCACGTGTTCAGCCCGGAGGCGGCGGATCTCGGCGTGATCCAGGTCCCCGAGTACACCGCGAATTTCTGCTGGGGTGACGCCGACTTCCGGAGCCTCTACATCACCGCGTCCACATCCGTGTACCGGATGCGCACGGTGGTCCCCGGCCTGTCCGCGCTATGAGGCGGCTCCTCCGCAACCTGCGCCTGATCGACGGCACCGGCGCGCCCGCTCGCGAGGGCGCGGCCCTCCTGATCGAGGGCGAGACCATGGTCCACGCGGGGCCCCTGGCCGCCGGCGACGCGCCCTCCCCCGCGGACGCCGAGATCCTGGATCTCGGCGGGCGCACCGTGATCCCCGGGCTGGTCGAGGCGCATATCCACCTCTCCTACAACGACGTCAAGGCGATCGCGGACCTCGACCTCAACTGCCCGCCGGAGCTCTCCACGCTGCGCGCCGCCAAGAACGGGGAGCTCCTGCTGCACTGTGGCTATACCGCCGCGCGCTCCGCCGGCGCCGTGCACCGGATCGACGCCGCGCTGAAGCAGGCCTTCGCGGAGGGGCTCTATCCGGGCCCGCGGCTCCTCGCCGCCAGCCGGGACATCTGCGCCACCGGCGGGATGGCGGACTGGAACCCCAGCTACCTCAAGCTCGGCATGGAGGGGCTGGCCCTCATCGCCGACGGGCCGGAGCAGATCCGCGCCGCCGTGCGCCGCTCCATCAAGGACGGCGCCGACGTGGTGAAGTGCTATATCGGCGGCGACGCGCTGCTGCCCCATACCCCCATCGGCGACTGCACCTATACGCTGCCCGAGGTGACGGCGCTGGTGGACGAGTCGCGCATGCGCGGCCGCATGACCGCGGCGCATGTGCGCGGCCAGCAGTCGAGCCGGGTGGCCGCGCAGGCGGGGGTGGACTCGCTCGAGCACGCGACCTATGCCGACGACGAGACGCTCCGGATGATCGCGGACAAGGGGCTCACCCTCGTGCCGGGGCTCCGCTATCTCTACTCCATCATCGAGAACGGGCCCCGCTTCGGGATCGACGAGGCGGTGATCGCGCCCAGCGGGCTCCGCGACGAGATCAAGCAAGCGGCCGACACCTATCGGCGCGCCCGCGACCTCGGCATCCGGATGTGCCCGGGCGGCGATTTCGGATTTGCCTGGAATCCGCACGGCGAGTACGCCAAGGACATCCAGGTCTTCGTGGACGTCATCGGCTTCACCCCGCTCGAGGCCCTCACCTGCGCGACGCGCAGCGGCGCGGAGCTCATGCGGATGGACGACCGGCTGGGAACGCTGCGCCCGGGCAAGCTCGCCGACCTCGTGGTGATCAACGGCGACCCCCTTCGTGACATCTCGGTGCTGCAGGATCGAGGCCGCCTGTCCGTGATGCAGGGCGGCCGCTTCGTGACTCGCAACTTCTAAAGGAGACATCCCATGATGACCCGTGTGCTCACCATGCTGCTGGCCGGCCTGCTGGCGCTGCCGCTGGCGGCCGAGGCGCAGAAGACGATCAAGGTCGGCATGCCCATGCCGCTCTCGGGTCCGCCCGCCTTGTTCGGCGAGCCCGCCTCCAAGGGCGCCCAGATGTACGTGGACGAGATCAACGCCAGGGGCGGCGTGCTCGGCGGGCGCAAGTTCGAGCTCATCGTGCGCGACTCCAAGGCGGACGCCAACGAGGCGGTGCGCGTGGCGCGCGAGCTCATCCTCAAGGACAACGTGGACTTCCTGGTGGGCACCCTCACCTCCGCGGAGGGACCCGCGGTGTCGGTGGTGGCGAAGGAGAACAAGATCGTCTTCATCGCTCCCATCCCGAAGACCGACCAGCTCACCGCGCCGGACAAGCTGCACCCGTACGTCTTCCGCGTTTCCGCCAACACCACCATGGAGGGCCGGAGCGCGGCGGAGATCGTGGCCAAGTGGCCGGTGACGCGGGTGGCCACGATGAGCTTCGACTACGCGTACGGCCAGGACGTGACCCGGGCCTTCGTGGAGCATCTCAAGAAGGTCAAGCCGTCGGTGCAGATCGTGGACCAGCAGTGGCCGAAGCTCGGCGAGCAGGACTACAACCCGTTCATCAACGCCCAGATGGGGAAGAAGCCCGAGGCGGTGTTCTCGTCCATCTGGGGCGGCTTCTTCGTGACGTACTCCAAGCAGGCCAAGGCGCTGGGCATGTTCGACGCGCTGAAGTACAACTTCATCGGCGTGGGCGAGGCGGGCTCGCCCGAGACCACCAAGTCCATGGGCAAGGACTACCCGGTGGGGATCTGGGGCAACTCCTATGACGCGTTCTACTGGGGCGAGACGCCGGCCCACCGCGACTACACGGCGCGGCTGGCGAAGTATCTGAAGGACGAGTACCCGTCCTCCTGGGCCATCCAGGGCTATACCGGCATGCAGTTCCTCGCCGAGGCCATCACCAAGGCGGGCAGCACCGAATCGGACAAGGTGGCCAAGGCGCTGCTGGGCCTCTCCATCGACACGCCCTTCGGCAAGCAGACGATCCGGGAAAAGGATCATCAGGCGAATCGCGGCCAGCTCTACGGCAAGACGGCGATGGATCCGAAGTATCCGTTTCCGATCATGAAGCCGGTGGAGTACGTGGACCCGACGAAGTTCATGGACTAGCGGTATCGGACGAGCGCGCGGACGCGGGGCGGGGCACACCCCCTTTGCTCAGTACAGCATTCGCCGGGGGTGCACCCCGCCCCGTGTCCGCTCCCCGTTGCGTCACCGCTCCCCCGCCGACTTCATCGCTTCCCGTTCTTTCCTAGATTGAAAAATTAGATGCCGGATCCTTCCTTCGTGTTCGCGCAGTCGCTGAGCGGGCTCACGGCGGCGATGTTCCTGTTTCTCATCGCGTCCGGCTTATCGCTGATATTCGGGGTGTTGCGCGTGCTGAATTTCGCGCATGGCACGTTCTACATGCTGGGGGCGTACACGCGCGTATCAGATCGTGCAGTGGCTGGGGCAGGAGGGCGGGATGTTCTGGGTGGCCGCGCTGGGGGCGGCGTGCGCCATTGCGGCTCCTGGGCGGGATCATCGAGCGGTTCCTCTTCCGGTATCTCTACGGCAAGGAGGAGCTCTACCAGCTCCTGTTCACCTATTCTCTGGTCCTCATCCTGGGCGACGTGGCGAAGATCATCTGGGGCACTCAGCAGAAGTCCGTCGGGCGCCCGCCCGGGCTCACCGGCTCCTTCTCCCTCTTCGGCGCCACCCTCCCCCACTACAACCTCTTCATCCTGCTCCTCGGCCCCGCCATCGCGCTCGGCTTCTGGTTCGTGCTCCAGCGCACCCGCATGGGCCGCTTCATCCGGGCCGCCGCGCTGGACCGTGAGACCCTGGGCGCGCTGGGCGTGAACGTGAGCGCGCTCTACACCGGCGTCTTCGTGCTGGCCTCCTTCCTGGGCGGGCTGGGCGGCGCGCTCATCACGCCCATGCGCGCGGTGGTGCCCGGCATGGATACCGATGTCATCGTGGACGCCTTCGTGGTGGTGGTGATCGGGGGCCTCGGCTCCTTCTGGGGCACCTTCCTCGGCGCGCTGATCTACGGCCAGGTGCTGTCCTTCGGCATTCTCTTTTTTCCGCGTTTTTCCATCTTCGCGATCTTTGCCCTCATGGCCACCGTGCTCGTGATCCGGCCCTGGGGTCTCCTCGGGAAGCCACTCAAGTAGTCCCCATGCGCAGAATTCCCTGGGGCCTGCTCATCCTCGCCGCGGCGTTCTTCGTGCCCGCGCTCGGCTCGCGCTTCTACACCTTCCTGGCCAATGACGTCGTGATCTGGGCGCTCTTCGCCACCAGCCTCAACCTGCTGGTGGGCTATACCGGCCTCGTCTCCTTCGGCCATGCCGCGTATTTCGGGATCGGCGCCTATACCACCGGCATCCTCATGAAGAAGCTGGGCGTCACCTTCCTCCTCGCCTTTCCCGCCGCCGGCGTGGTGGCGGGACTCTTCGCCGTCTTCTTCGGCTTCTTCTGCGTGCGCCTCACCCGCATCTACTTCGCCATGCTGACGCTGGCCTTCGCGCAGATCGTCTGGGCCATCTGCTTCAAGTGGAACGAGGTGACGGGCGGCGAGCAGGGCATGCCGGAAATCCCCTACCCCAGCTTTGACTGGGTGGAGACGGCATCCGGGTGGCTGCCGTTTCTCGGCGGGTACCGGACCTCGGACTACTTCTACTTCCTCTGCATCATCCTGGTGGCGGCGGCGCTGTGGGTGCTCCGCCGGATTGTCGGCTCGCCCTTCGGACGCATGCTCACGACTATTCGCGAGAATCCTGAACGGGCGGAGTTCATCGGGGTGAACGTTCGGCGCTACGAGCTGGCCGCCTTCGTCCTCGCCGGCGCCTTCGCGGGCCTGGCCGGCGGATTGTTCGGGATCTTCAACCGGGGCGTCTTCCCCGACTTCGCCTACTGGACGAAGTCCTCCGAGGTGCTCATCATGACCCTCCTCGGCGGCATGGGCACCTTCGTGGGGCCGAGCGTGGGCGCGGTCGTGCTCATCCTGTTGAACCAGCAGATCGTCTCCTACACCCAGTACTGGCCGCTGGTGCTGGGCAGCATCCTGGTGCTCCTGCTCTTCGTCTTTCCGGGCGGCCTCGCCGGCGCCTTCCAGGACCTCTGGCGCTGGACGCGGCGGAGGCTCGCCCGTGCTTGAGGTGCGCGATGTCGCCAAGAGCTTCGACGGCTTCCAGGCGGTGGGCGGGGTCAGCCTCACGGTGGCAGCCGGCTCGATCAGCGCCATCATCGGACCCAACGGCGCCGGGAAGACCACCCTGTTCAATCTCATCACCGGGCACCTGAGGCCCGACACCGGCCAGGTGGTCTTCAAGGGACAGGACGTCACCGGGATCGCCCCCCACGATCTCTGCCGCCTCGGCATGGGGCGCTCCTTCCAGCGCACCAATATCTTCCCGCGCCTCACCGTGTTCCAGAACGTGCAGGCCGCCTATGTGTCCCATCGCGGGCGCGGCTGGAGCCTCTTCGAGCGGGTCGACCGCCTCTATGCCGACGAGACGGAGGCGATCCTTCGCGCGGTGGGCCTCCTGGAGCGGGCCGGGGAGGAGTCGGGCTTTCTCTCCCACGGCGGGCAGAAGCAGCTCGAGCTGGGCATCGCGCTGGCGCTGGAGCCGGAAATCCTGCTCCTGGACGAGCCCACCGCCGGCATGTCGGCCGGCGAGACGCGCGAGTCCATCGCGCTCATCGAGCGGCTGGCCCGCGAGCGCCGCCTCACCCTCCTCTTCACCGAGCACGACATGGAGGTGGTGTTCTCCATCTCCCAGCGCATCACCGTGCTCCATCAGGGACGCGTCATCGCCGACGGCGCGCCCGACGAGGTGCGCCGCGATCCCGAGGTGCGCCGCGTCTATCTCGGGGAGAAGCGCGCGTGAGCGATCCCCTCCTCCGGGTGCAGGACGTCTACACCGCCTACGGCCTGTCCCAGGTGCTCTTCGGCGTCTCGCTCGAAGTGAGCCGCGGCGAGTGCGTCTGCCTCCTCGGCCGCAACGGCGTGGGCAAGACCACCACCATGCGCAGCATCATGGGCCTCACCCCGCCCACCCGGGGCCGCGTGGAGTGGAAGGGGCGCGACGTCACGCGCCGCGCGCCCTACCAGGTGGCCCAGCTCGGCATCGGCTTCGTGCCCGAGGACCGCCGGATCTTCGCCGACCTCACGGTGTGGGAGAATCTCGACGTGGCGACGCGGCGGACGCCCGGCGGCGGCTTCACTGTCGAGCGCGTCTACGAGCTGTTCCCCAAGCTGGCCGAGCTGCGCGACCGGCAGGGCGGCTTCCTCTCCGGCGGCGAGCAGCAGATGCTCACCATCGCGCGCACCCTCATGGGCAATCCCGAGCTGCTCCTCCTCGACGAGCCGTCCGAGGGACTGGCCCCGCTGGTGGTCGAGCATCTGGGCGAGCAGATCGGCCGGCTCAAGCGGGAAGGGCTCACCATCCTGCTCGCCGAGCAAAATGTGGACTTCTCGCTGGAGCTCGCCGATCGTGTCTATGTGCTCGAGAAGGGGGCGGTCCGCTACGAAGGCACCGCCCAGGCCTTCCGCGCCGACGAGTCCATTCGCCACCAGTACCTCGCGCTCTGAGGGGATACTGCCATGGAGATCGGCTGCCATCTTCCGACACAGGGCCCGCTGGCCACCGGCGAGGCGCTCACCACCTTCTGCCGCGCCGCCGAGGCGCGCCAGGTCGCCTCGCTCTGGGTGAGCGACCACGTGATCTTCCCCCGCCACGAGACCCCCGGCTATCCCGGCGGGCGCTTTCCCCATCCGCCTGACAAGGCCTATCTCGAGCCGGTGGTCGTCCTCGCCGCCGCCGCCGTGTGCACCCAGCGCGCGCGGCTGGGCGCGTCCGTGTTCATCCTGGGCCACCGGCATCCTATCGTCATGGCCAAGATGCTCACCAGCATCGACGCGCTGTCCAATGGCCGCCTCATCTGCGGGGTGGGCGTGGGCTGGTGGAAGGAAGAGCTCGACATGCTCGGCGTGCCCTTCCATCAGCGCGGGCGCCAGGCCGACGAGATCCTGCGCGCCTTCAAGATCCTGTGGTCCGAGAAGAACCCCACCCTGGACGGCGAGTTCTTCAAGTTCCGCGACCTCGGCTTCGCGCCCAAGCCGGTGCAGAAGCCGCACCCGCCCATCTGGGTGGGCGGCGACAGCCCCGGCGCTTTCCGCCGGGTGGTCACCCTCGGGGACGGCTGGCACGCCACCTCCAAGACCCCCGCGCAGCTCCGCGAGGCGCTGGTCAAGCTTCGCGCCGCCGCGGACAAGGCCAAGCGCCCCTTCGAGTCCATCGAGCTGAGCGTCCGCTTCGGGATCACCGACGCCATGCTCGCCCAGAGCAAGCAGGCAGTGGTGGACGTGCTCGCGGAGTACAAGCGGATCGGCCTCACCCACGTGGTGCTCGAGTTCCGCCGCGACGATCTCGCGCGCATGCTCGAGATCCTCGACCTCGTCACGGGGACCATCCGGCCCGCCGTCGACGCGGCCTGAGGCCGGCCGGCGCCCGTGGCCACGCTCAGCGCGGCGCGACGGCTCGCCCGATTCGTGACGGGCCTCACCCCCGACGCCATCCCGTCCTCCGCGCTCGAGACGGGCGCGCTGCTCGCGCTGGATACGCTCGGCAATGCCCTCGCCGCGTGCGGCGACGATTTCGGTCGCGCCGCCATCACGGTGGCGGAACGGCTGGGTGGCCCGCCCGAGAGCACCGTGCTGGGCGGCGGCGCCCGCGTGGCGGCGGCCAATGCCGTGCTCGCCAATGCCACGCTGGCCCACGGCCTCGACTTCGACGACACGCGCGAGGACGCCATCGTCCATACCGGATGCGTCGCCGTCACCACCGCGCTGGCGGCCGGCGAAGCGGCGGGCGCCAACGGACGCGACGTGCTGACCGCGCTGGTGGCGGGCGTGGAGGTGATGTGCCGGGTGGGCCTCGCGGTGCCGGGCGCATTCCACGCGCGCCATTTCCATCCCACCGCCATCACGGGGAGCTTCGCCGCGGCCGCCGCCACCGCCCGCCTGCGTGGACTATCCGAGGACGCGCTGGTCCGCGCCTTCGGCATCTGCGGAAGCCAGGCGTCGGGCATCATCGAGTATCTTGCCGACGGCTCGTGGACGAAGCGGCTGCATCCCGGCTGGGCGGCCCATGCCGGCGTGGTCGCCACGCTGCTGGCCGAGGCGGGCTTCACCGGCCCGGAATCGGTGCTCGACGGGCCCCATGGCTTCTATGCGGCGTTCGCGGGCGGTCATGACGCGGCTCGCCTCGAGGGCCTCCTCGCCAGCCTCGGCCGCGAGTGGGAGGTCGAGCGGCTCACCTTCAAGCCGTATCCCTGCGGCTCCATCGCCCAGCCCTATATGGACTGCGCTCAGCGTCTCCGACAGCAGCACGGCGTGCGCGCGGCCGATATCCGCGCCATCCGCTGTCGCACCGCCGCGGGGCCGGTGCCTCGACTCTGGGAGCCGCTGGCCTCCAAGCACGCGCCCCCTAATGGCTATGCCGCGAAGTTCAGCTTGCCGTATCTGGTGGCGGTGATCCTCGTCCAGGGCCGCGCGGGGCTGGCGGAGTTCGAGGACGCGGCGGTGCGCGACCGTGACGTCCTCGCCCTGGCCGGGCGCGTGACCTATGAGCTGGATCCCGCCATCGACTATCCGCGGCAGTTCGTGGGTGACGTGGAGGTGACGCTGGCCGACGGCCGCGTCCTCCGCGAGCGCCAGGACCGGCCGCGGGGCGGGCCCGACGCGCCGCTCACCCGCGCGGAGCTGGAGGCGAAGTTCCGGGGCAATGCCGCCGCGCTGGCTCCCGCGGGGGTCGAGGGCGTGATCCGCGCGGTGAACGGGCTCGCCGCCGGCGCGCCGCTGTCCGACCTGCTCGCTTCCCTCGTTGACCAAAGGAGATGACCATGCGAAGGCTGGCCGCCCTGCTCGTCACGCTGTTCGTCTTCCTCCCCGTACTGGTCTCCACCGCCGCCGCGCAGGATGCGCGGGTGGAGGCGGCGAAGAAGGAGGGCAAGGTGGTGTGGTACACCTCGCTCGCGCTCCCCAGCGCGGAGAAGGTGGCCAAGCTCTTCGAGGCGGCCTACCCCGGCATCAAGGTCGAGGTGCACCGCACCGGCTCCCAGCGCATCCTCCAGCGCGTGATGCAGGAGCTCCAGGCGAATATCAAGAACGTGGACGTGGTCCACACCTCGGATGCGGGCCACTTCGTGCTCCTCAAGGACAAGAAGCTCCTCGCCCGCCACACGCCCGCCGGCGTGGAGCGCTTCCCCGCCGGCTTCAAGGACAAGGACGGCTACTACTACGGGCTCCGGGCCACCGTCAACGTGATCGCCTACAACACGCAGAAGATCACCGCCGCGGAGGCGCCGAAGACCTGGAAGGACCTCCTCGACCCGAAGTGGAAGGGCAAGATGGTCACCGCGCATCCCGGCTATAGCGGCGTCATCGCCACCCACGTGCTCGCGCTGGTGCACCTCCACGGGTGGGAGTACTTCCAGGCCCTGGCGAAGAACCAGCTCATGCTGGTGCAGTCGGCGGTGGATCCGGCGGGGGTGGTGGCCTCGGGCGAGCGGCCGGTGGCGGTCAACGGCGGCGACTACACCTTCTACCAGTCGAAGAAGCAGGGCAATCCGGTGGAGATCGTGTACCCGAAGGAGGGCGTGCCGCTGGTGGTGTCCCCGAGCGCGATCACGTCCTTCGCCCCCCACCCGAACGCGGCGCGCCTGTTCACGGACTTTGGATTCACCCGAGAAGTCCAGCAGGTGATGGCGGACAGCGAGGGGCTCTACACCGGCCACCCCGACGTGAAGTATCCCGCCGATAAGCCGAAGCTCACCGACCTCCGCCTCCTTCCCGCCGATCCCGAGGAGCTGGAGAAGCGGAACGAGGAGATCAAGAAACGCTTCGTGGAGTTCTTCGGGGCCTGAGCGGAGTGGCCGTCCCCGCCGCCGCGCCGCGCCGCTTCGAGGGCCTCGATCGCGCGCTGCCCGTCTGGGTGGCGACCGCCCTGGTCCTGGTCTTCCTCATGGGCCTGCCGCTGGGCTGGCTGGCCTGGATGAGCGTGAGCGGCGAGGACGGAATCACCTTCCGACACTACGAGAAGGTTTTTGCGGATCCCGCGCTCCGCAAGGCCCTCTGGAATACCGTGGTGATGGCCTTCTGGGTGGGCCTCGCCTCGGTGGCGGTGGGCGCGCCGCTGGCCTGGCTCACCGCGCGCACCGACGTCCCCGGCCGCGGCCTGATCCGCGCGCTGGTGCTCGCGTCCTTCGTGACACCGCCCTTCCTGGGCGCCTTCGCGTGGGTGATGCTGGCCGGGCCCAATGCGGGCCTGCTCAACCGGCTCTGGCGCGGCGCCACCGGCTCCGACACCGCGCTGCTCAATATCTTCAGCATGCCGGGGCTCATCTTCGTCGTCACCATCTACACCTTCCCCTACGTCTACATCATGGTGGCCAATACGCTGGCCCTCATCGCCTCCGATCTCGAGGAGGCGGGCGCGATTCTCGGCGCCGGGCGACTCTCGGTCGCCCTGACGATCACGCTTCCCATGGTGCTGCCCGCGCTGGCCAGCGGCTTCATCCTGGCCTCGCTCCAGGCGCTGGCGCTGTTCGGCTCTCCCGCCATCCTGGCCCTGCCCGCGGGCTTCCACACCGTGACCACCCAGATCTGGTCGCTGTTCCAGTTCCCGCCCAAGGTCGAGATGGCGGCGGCCTTCTCGCTCCCGCTCTTCCTCGCCACCGCGCTGCTCCTCGGCGCGCAGAAGCGCCTGCTCGGCCGGCGCGGCTATGCCGCGGTGGGCGGCAAGGGCGGCGCGCGCCGAGTGATCCCGCTGGGGCGCTGGCGCCTGCCCGCGCTGGCGGCCTGCCTGGCCGTCATGGCCTGCGCGATATTCCTGCCTTACGGCATCCTCGCCAAGGCCGCCTTCTCGCGGGCCTGGGCGCAGCCCCTGACCTGGAGCAATCTCACGCTGAAGAACTTCACCTTCACCTTCTTCGAGTACAGCGCCACCCAGGCCGCCATCGTGAACACGCTCGAGCTGGGCGTCCTCACCGCCACCGTGGGCGCGGGACTGGTAGCGCTCCTGGCCTATGTCGTCAGCCGCCGTCTGGTGATCGGCCATCAGGTGGTGGCCTTTCTCGCGCTGGCCCCGGTGGTCATTCCCGGCGTGGTCCTCGCGGTGGCGCTCTTCATCGCGTATACCCGCCCGCCCTTTCTGCTCTACGGCACGCTGTGGATCCTCTTCATCGCCTATCTCACCAAGGAGATGCCGGTCGGCTACGCGCAGGCCGACGCGACGTTCCGGGGGATCCCGCCCGAGCTGGAAGATGCCGGGCGCATCCTGGGCGCGGGCCGCTTCCGCGTGCTTCGCGACGTCACCGCGCCGCTGGCCCGGAGCGGCGTGATCGCCGCGTGGTGCTTCATCTTCATCGGCGTGATCCGCGAGCTGTCCGCCTCCATCATCCTCTTCACGCCCAATACGAAAGTGATGTCGGTGGTGCTCTTCGACCTCAAGGAAGAGGGCCAGTTCGGCGCCATCGCCGTCCTGGGCCTGGTCATGCTTGCGCTCACCTTCGCCACCGTGGCGCTGGTGCAGGCCGTGCTCGGACGCGATGTCCTGGGAGCGCGCGACTGATGCCGGGCGTGAGCCTGCGCGGCTTGACGAAGCGCTATGGCGACGCCGCCGCGGTGGAGGAACTCTCCCTCGAGGTGCGCCCCGGCGAGCTGGTGGCGCTGCTGGGGCCCTCGGGCTGCGGCAAGACCACCACGCTCAGGCTGGTGGCGGGCTTTCTCCAGCCCGAGGCGGGCGAGATCTGGGTGGGCGATCGCCGCCTCTCCGCGCCCGGCGCGGTGACGCCGCCGGAGCGGCGCCGCATGGCCATGATCTTCCAGAGCTATGCGCTCTGGCCTCACATGACGGTGGCGCAGAACGTGGGCTATGGGCTCCGCTTCCAGCGGGCGCTCGCGCGGGCCGAGCGCGCCCGGCGGGTGGCCGAGATGCTCCGCGTGGTACAGCTCGGCGGCTTCGAGGGGCGCTACCCGGGCGAGCTTTCCGGCGGCCAGCAGCAGCGCGTGGCGGTGGCGCGCGCGCTGGTGGTGGAGCCCGAGATCCTGCTGCTGGACGAGCCACTCTCGAACCTCGACGCCAATCTGCGCGAGGAGATGCGCGTGGAGATCCGGCGCCTCCACGAGGCCTTCGGCATCACCACGCTCTACGTCACCCACGATCAGGCGGAGGCCATGGTGATCTCCGACCGCATTGCGGTGATCCAGGGCGGGCGCGTCGCTCAGGTCGGCACCGCCGACGAGCTCTTCGACGCGCCCCGGAGCCGCTTCGTCGCCGAGTTCATCGGCAAGACCAATGTGGTGGACGCGGTCGCCATCGCCCCCGACATCGTCGAGCGCGGGGCCATGCGACTGCGGGTGGCCGCGACCGGCCTCGCGCGGGGCGCGCGGGTGACGCTGTCGATTCGGCCCCACCTGGTTGTTCTAGTGGAGGCGAACGACGCGGGACGCAATGTGCTCGGGGGCACCGTGCGGCGCGCGAGCTTTCTGGGCGACGCGATGGAATACGAGATCGAGGTCGCCGGCTCGGACGTGGTCCTCCGCGTGACGGCCCCGCCCGCGCCGCGTCTGCGCGCCGGCGAGGCCGTCCGCGTCCGCATCGATCCCGCCGCCTGCCTGCCGCTCGCCGACACGAGCGAGGCCCCTTGAAGAAGATGCGGGCGCCGGGCTACCCTCGCTAGCCAGGAGGGCGGATCCGATGCATTTCGGGCTCTTCATCGAGGAAGCGCGTCCCGGCCAGACCCAGGCGCTGGCCTTCCGGGACGTGCTGGAGCTGGCCGACGCGGCGGAGGCCTACGGCCTGGACGGGGTATGGCTGGGTGAGATCCACTTCAATCCCGGCCGATCGGTCATCTCCGCCCAGATGGTCATGGCCAGCGCCATCGCCAGCCGCACCCGGCGCGTCCGGGTCGGCACCGCGGTGCAGGTCCTGCCGCTCAGCCATCCCCTGCGCATCGCGGAGGAGGCGGCCACCGTCGATCAGCTCAGCGAAGGCCGCTTCGACATGGGCATCGGCCGCAGCGGCGCCGCGCGGACCTACGACGTTCTTGGAATACCCTACGGCGAGAGCCAGGCGCGCTTCCGCGAGTCCCTCGAGATCATCCGCGAAGCCTGGAAGGGCGAGCCCTTCAGCTACCAGGGTGACTTCTATCAGTTCGAGAACGCGGTGGTGACGCCGCGCCCGTTTCAGGAGCCGCATCCTCCCTTGCGAATGGCGGCCAATAGCCCCGAGACCTTCCCGCAGGTGGCCAAGTCCGGGCTGGCGCTCTTCGTGGGGCTGCGCGACCTGGACATCCCCGAGCTCCAGGCCCAGCTCGGCAGCTACCGCGACGCCTGGCGCGACTCCGGGCAGCCCGGCCGCGCCAGCGTGTATCTCCGCCTCCCCGTCTATGCCGGCGAGACGGAGCGCAGCGCGATGGAAGACGCGCGCGAGAGCATCACCTACTTCTTCAAGCGCCACGCCGAGCTCACCCAGGCCGGCCTCGGGCGCGCGGGAGCGGGTCCCGACGACCGGCGCTCGGCACGGCTCGAGCGGCTCAAGCGCATGACCTATGACGAGATCTGCCGCACGCGGGTGGTGTTCGGGACGGCTCCCGCCCTCGTGGACCGCCTGCGCGCGCTCCGGCAGGAGCTGGGGCTCGACGGGATCATCATCGAGCCCAACGCGGGAGGGCTCGTCCCGCCGGCGCTGGCGATGCGAAGCCTTCGCATCGTGGCCGAGCAGGTGATGCCCGAATTCAAGTAGTCGAAACCTGCGCCCAGGCGCGCCAGCGCGCGCCGAGGGCCGCGTGCGCGGCGGCCGGCAGCGGCCCCTTCGCCACGCAGGTCGCCGCGTATTCCAGATGCTCGAGGGTGGAGTAGCCCACCAGGATGGTCGAGACCTCGGGCGAGCTCAGCGCAAATCTGATCGACGCCTCGACCACGCTGCCCACATGCCCGGCCGTCACCAGCTCCTGGAGCGAGAGGCCGCGGCGCACGTCGGCTTCGTAGTCCGCGCCGCTGGCAATGGGCTCGACGGAGGGCATGGCGACGGCATGGCGCGACTCGACGCCCGACAGCGCGCCGCCCGCCAGGACGCGGATGATGATGGCGCCCGCGCCCGCCTTGGCCAGACGCGGCAGGAGCCCGCCGAAATCCTGGGCCGGAAAGCCCGCGGGCACGGGGCCGGCCGCGCTGGGGTTGAGCAGGTTCAGGCAGACCTGGGCGGAGTCCAGCACGCCTGCGTCCACCACCCGCGCCAGGGACGCGCTGTCACCGAGCGCGGTGATGCCCACGAAGCGGATCTTGCCGGCCTGACGGAGCTTGTCGAGCGCGGGCACCACTTCTTCCAGCACCTGTCTCGCGTCGAGCCCCCGCGGGTGCTTGGGATCGATGAGATTGTGGAGCTGGAGCAGATCCACCCGGTCCATCTGCAGGCGCTTGAGGCTCGCCTCGAGCGAGGCGGCGATGGCCGCGGCGATGCGGGCCTTGTCCTCCGGCGCCAGCCGCACCTTGGTGCCCACGGCGGCGGCGGGACGCAGCGTCTTCCACACCCGGCCCAGGTTCTTCTCCGACTCCCCGTCGCCGTAGATCGGCGCGGTGTCGAAGTAGTTGATCCCGAGCTCGAGCGCCCGGGCCACCGCGCGCTCCTGGTCGGCGGCGGCGCCGCGAGTCATGAGCCCGCCCACCGCGCCCGCGCCGAACCCCAGCGCGGAGACGCGGAGGCCGGTACGGCCCAGCGTCCGGAGCTCCATGGACGGGCGCGCGGTCAGGCGCGGCCGGGGAAGACGGGGTTGTCGGTGCGGTCGATCAGCGCCGCGTCACCCTCGGTGGGGAGCTGCTCGGCGAAGTTCTGCGCCCCCTCGATGTCGCCCTCCCAGACCTCGCGCGGCAGCTCGTACAGCACCTCGATGCCGTGCCCGTTGGGATCCGCGATGTAGACGCTGTGGGTCATACCGTGATTGACGCGCCGGAGAAAGGGCACGCCCCGGCTCTGCATGAAGGCGATCTGCTTCAGCCAGGACTCGCGGTCCGGCCAGGCCACCGCCACGTGATTGAGCCCGACCTGGCGCGGCTGCAGCTTCCACTCCCCTACCTCGTCCTTGCCCTCCCCGGCCGGGACTTCCGCGAGGGCCAGGTCGTGATGGGTGACCCCACCCTTGTCGTCCACACCGCTATAGAAGCGCATCTTCCACGGCCGGTTCTTGAGCTCCGCGACGCACTTGAAGCCCATGATCTCGGTCCAGAACTTGTGCGAGACCTCGATGTCGCGCACGTTCAGGACGAGATGATTGACCCCGCGAGGGGCGACGGCGGCGGTGGGAGCGATGGAGTCGGTCTGGGTCGACGTCGACATGGTGGCCTCCCTACTCGTGGGCGTACTCGTGGACGTGATCGTGGGCCTGGTCATGGTTACCCTGATCTCTCCCCCGATCATAGCAGGGTGCAGGCTTCCTCGAAGGCGAGACGTGGAAGGCGGGGCATGACCTTGGAGGGGTCGCCATGCCCCACATTGCAGAGGAAATTGGACTTCACCCGACCGTCCGGGAAGAACTCGGCGTCCACCTTGGCATTGTCGAAGCCGGACATGCCCCCGATATCGAGCCCCACCGCGCGGGCGGCCAGCATGAAATAGGCGCCCTGGAGCGTGCCGTTCCGAAAGGCGGTGGTCTGCGCGAGGGTGGCGTTGCTCTTGAAGTTGTCCACCATCTCGGGCCGATGCGCGAAGAGCTTGGGCAGGAGCTCGTAGAAGCGCGTGTCGTAGCCGATGATGGCGGTGACCGGCGCTGCCTTGGTCTTGTCCACATTGCCGGGCGAGAGCGCGGGGATGAGGCGGGCCTTGGCCTCGGGCGTGCGGAGGAAGATCAACCGCGCCGGGCAGCAGTTGGCACTGGTCGGTCCCCACTTCATCACGTCGTAGATGGCCGCGCAGTAGGGCGTCCGAGACCGGCGTGGGCAGCCAGCCGTTCTGAGTCCGCGCGTTCCGAAACTGGTTGTCCAGCGCCTCGTCGTCGAGCTTTCCTCCCACGATCGATCTCCTCGTCTCGTCCGGTTGGGGGTCAGGCGCGAGGCCGGGCGGCCTGCATGGCCTGCCAGACCCGTTCACTCGTGGCCGGCATGTCGAGCGCGCGGACGCCGAGGGGCGCGAGGGCATCGAGTACGGCATTCATCACGGCGGGCAGGGCCCCGACGGTGCCCGCCTCGCCGGCTCCCTTGGCGCCCAGCGGATTGAGCTTGGTCGGGACCGGGTTGCTCTCGACGTGCATGTCGCAGAAGTCGTCCGCCCGCGGCATGCCGTACTCCATGAAGGAGGTGGTGAGGAGCGCGCCGTTGTCGGGGTCGTAGATCACCTGTTCCATGAGCGCTTGCCCCACGCCCTGGGCGACGCCGCCGTGAATCTGCCCCTTGAGGGTGACCGGATTGATGACGGTGCCCACGTCGTCCACGATCAAGTAGCGCGCGAGGCTGACCGCGCCGGTGGCCTCGTCGATCTCCACCTCGCAGACATGGCAGCCATTGGGCCAGGTATCGGCAGCGGGCGAGAAGGTGCCCGTCTCGTAGAGTCCGGGCTCGAGGCCCTTGGGCAGGTTGGCGGGCACGAACGCCGTGCGCGCCACCTCCTTGAGCCCCACCGCGCGGTCCGTGCCCTTCACCGCGAACCTGGCGTCCGCGAAGGTGATGTCCTCCTCGGCGGCCTCGAGCATCCTGGCGGCGATCTTCCGGCCCTTGGCGATCACCTTGTCGGCGGCCATGGTCAGCGCGGTGCCGCCGATGACGGTGGAGCGCGAGCCCATGGTGCCCATGCCGAAGGCCACGCGGTCGGTGTCGCCGTCGATGAAGCGCACCTCCTTGGGATCGATACCCAGCCGCTCGTGGAGGATTTGCTTGAAAGTGGTCTCGTGCCCCTGTCCCTGGTTCTTGGTGCCCATGAAGACAGTGGCGCTGCCGCTGGGATTGAAGCGCACCTCGGCGAACTCGGGACCCGGCGAGGCCGCGCGCTCGATGGCGTTCACCACCGCGAGCCCGCGCAGCCGGCCCTGGCGGCGCGAGGCCTCGCGCCGCGCGGCGAAGCCCGCGACGTCGCCATGCTTCACCGCCTCGTCCATGCCCCGGCCGAACTCGCCGCAGTCATAGGTCAGGCCCAGCGGGGTCTTGTACGGCATGGCCGAGGGCGGGATGACGTTCTTCCGGCGCAGCGCCACCGGGTCCAGACCGAGCTCCCGCGCGGCGTCGTCGATGAGCCGCTCGATGACGTAGGTGGCCTCGGGACGGCCCGCTCCGCGATAGGGGGCGGTGGAACTGGTATTGCTCAGCACGCAGGTCACGTGCACGAAGGCGGCGGGGATGGCGTAGACACCCACCAGAGTGAAGACATTCGAGAACGTCGCCAGGAGGTTCCGGTCCGATGACACATAGGCGCCGACATTGGCCAGCGTGCGCACGCGCAGGCCGAGGAAGCGGCCGTCGCGATCCAGCGCCAGCTCCGCCTCGCTGACATTGTCGCGCGCGTGCTCGTCGGCCGGGATGGCCTCGCTGCGCTCGCAGGCCCACTTGACCGGCCGGCCCACGCGCCGGGCCGCCCAGAGCACCAGGCGATGCTCCACGTACTGCCAGCCCTTGGTGCCGAAACCGCCGCCCACGTCGCCCGCGATGACGCGGATCTGGTGCTCGGGGATCTGGAAGATATTGCTGGCCAGGGCATTGCGCACGCGGTGCGGGTACTGCACGTCCGCGTGGAGCGTGTAGCGGTCCTCGCCGGGATCGTAGACGCCCAGCGCGCCGCGCGGCTCCAGATACTGCGCGTGCACGCGGGTGATGACGTAGCGCCGGCGGATCACGTGCGGCGCCGCCGCGATGGCGGCGTCGGTGGTGGCCTTGTCCCCCGCGGTGAAGACATTGGAGATATTGTCGGGCGACTCGTCCCAGACCCGCGGGCTGCCCGACGCGGCCGCCGCGGCGGTGTCCGTCACCGACGGCAGCGGGTCATAGTCCACGTCCACGCGCTCGGCGGCGTCCTTGGCCTGGGCCAGGGTCTCCGCGATCACCACCGCCACCGGATCGCCGACATAGCGGACCCGCTCCTGGCTGAGACCCTTGTGCGGCGGAGCGAACATGGGCGAGCCGTCGGGCCGGGTGCGCTTGAGCGTCATCTTCATGGTGCCGAGGCCGTCCCGCGCGAGATCGGCGCCGGTGAAGATGGCGACGACGCCCGGCATCGCGCGCGCGGCGGTCGTCTCGATGGACCGGATCCGCGCATGGGCATGCGGCGAGCGCACCACCACCATGTGGACCTGGCCGGGCAGGTTGACGTCGTTGTGGAAGCGGCCCTCGCCCTTCAAGAGCCGCGCATCGTCGAAGCGCTTGATCCCCTGCCCGATCCCGAACTGCCCCATGGAGCGGCGGTCTCCTTAGTCAGCGTGAGTGGAACGTCCTGCGCCCGACCCGCGCCACTATACTACCGGCCGAGATACGCGTCCTGGATGCTCGTCTGTGCGAGCAATTCGTCCGGCGTCCCCGACGCCACCGTGCGGCCTTCCTCCAGCACATAGACGCGGCGGGCGATTTCCAGCGCCTTGCTCACGTTCTGCTCCACGAGCAGGATGGCCACCCCCTCGCCGTGAATCGCGCGGATGATGTCGAACATCTGGTCCACCACCGCCGGCGCCAGTCCCAGCGAGGGCTCGTCCAGCAGCAGGAGGCGGGGGCGGGCCATGAGGGCGCGGCCGATGGCCACCATCTGCTGCTGCCCGCCGGAGAGCGAGCCGGCGAGCTGGCGGCGGCGCTCGCCGAGAATGGGAAAGAGCCCGAAGACCCGCTCCAGCGCGGTGTGCCGGTCGCGGCGCGCCCCCGGCCGATAGGCGCCCAGCTCGAGATTTTCCTCCACCGACATCCGGGTGAAGAGCCGCCGACCCTCCGGCACCAGCGCGATGCCCTGGGAGCAGACGCGATGGGCGGAAACCGTGGCCAGATCCAGGCCGTCGAAGGTGAGCGTGCCGCTTTGCCACCGCCGGAGGCCGGCGATGCTGTTGATGAGGGTGCTCTTGCCCGCGCCATTGGGGCCGATCACCGCCACCACCTCGGCCGCGTCCACGGTAAGGGAGGCATCCCACACCGCGGGGGCGTCGCCGTAGCCGATGGCCAGATGGCGCGCCTCAAGCAGCATGGCGCGTCCCGAGATACACCCGCACCACGTGCGGATCGCGCAGCACCTCGCGGGGATCGCCGGCCGCGATCACCTCGCCCTCGTTGAGCACCACCACCCGGTCCGACAGCTCGAGCACCGCCCGCATCACGTGCTCCACGAAGAGGATGGACGCTCCCTGCGCGCGAATCTCGCGGATGAGCCGCACCGCGCTGGCGATCTCGCCCGGATTGAGGCCGGACAGGACCTCGTCGAGCAGAATGACCCGCGGCCGTGAGGCGAGCGCCCGCGCCAGCTCGAGGAACTTGCGCTCGTGCAGGTTCAGCTCGGCGGGCCGCGCCGCCGCGCGCCGGCCGAGCCCGGCAAAGGCGAGCCACTCGCGGGCCTCCGCGCGCGCCGCGCCCGCCGCGATGCCGGCGGGGCCGAAGGTGGCGGCGAGGGCCACGTTGTCGAGCACGGACAGATTGAAGAACGGCCGGGGGATCTGATAGGTGCGGGAGACACCCAGGCGCGCGATCTCATGCGCCGAGCGCCCGGTGAGGGTGACCTCACCCAGCGCGATGCGGCCCCGGTCCAAGCCATAGTGGCCGCTCACCAGATTGATGAGCGTGGTCTTGCCCGAGCCATTGGGCCCCACCAGCCCCACGATCTCGCCGCCCCCCACGGTGAGGCTCACTCCGCGCAGCGCCTGGATGCCGCCGAAGGCGCGGCAGACGTCCACGCACTCGAGCACGGGCGAGGCCGCGGCCGCCTCCGGCGCGCGGCGTGGGGACGACGAGGCCGGAGCGTCGGCCACGGGCAGGCCCGGATCGCCTGCGTGTCGCTCGGCGACGACAGCACCGGCGATATCGGAGGGATCCGCCGGCGATCGGCCGCGAAGCCGGCGCCAGCCCCGCAGGGAGGCGGGCACCACGCCCTCGGGGAGGAGCAGGATCACCAGGATGAGGGCGAGGGCCACCGCCGCGCGCCCGAGCACCGCGGTTTGCCCGCCGGTGAAGAGATACAGCGAGGCGGTGATGATCACCGCGCCCACCATGGGCCCCAGCCAGTGGCGCGCGCCGCCCAGGATGCTCATGAGCACGACGTAGAGCGGCACCGTGATGGAGAAGGTCTCGCCCACCGTCACGTAGCTCACGTACACCGCGTGGATGCCGCCCGCCACGCCCGCGATCCCCGCGGACAGCGCGAAGGCGATGAGCTTGTAGCGAAAGGTGGGCACGCCCTTCACCTCCGCCACGTCCTCGTCGTCGTGGATGGCGAAGAGCCCCAGCCCCAGCCGCGATCCCGCCACCAGCCTGGCGGTGGCCACCGAGACCACGGCCAGCGCGAGCCCCAGGAGATAGACGGTTCCGGTGGGCGAGCCCACGAAGCGCGGGATGGGGACGCCGATCAGGTAGACGCCGGGGCCGCCGTCGATGCGCGTATTGAGCACGATGGTGGCGAGCACGAAGGTGATGGCCAGCGTGAGCAGGCCGAAGAGCTCGCCGCGCAGCCGCCGCACCCGGAATACCACCGCGCCGATGCCCAGCGCCAGCAGCGCCGAGAGCAGTCCCGCCAGGGGAAGCGTCCAGAGGAAGGGCATCTTGAGCGAGGCGGCCAGGGTGGCGGTGGTGTACATGCCGGCGCCGAAGAAGGCGCCGTGGCCGAAGCTGAAGTAGCCCGCATAGCCGCTCAGGAGGCTCCAGCGAAGTCGCCAGCGCCACCCAGGAAAAGATCAGGTAAAGGAAGGATTCGTAGAAGGCGGGCAACCCCATGAGCGGCAGGGTCGCCAGGCCCAGGCCCACCGCGAGCAGCGCCGCCAGAGGGCGCGCGTTCACGCGCGGCCGGGTCTCGCCACGAGGATGAGGATGAGCAGCGAGAAGGACACCAGCGGCGCCCACGCGGGCGTCACCACCGCCATGGTGACGGACTCGCTCACGCCGATGAGGAGGCCGGCGAGCAGCGCGCCCACGGGATTGGCCAGCCCGCCGATGATCACCACCGCGAAGACCACCCCGAGCCAGGACCAGATCTGAGCGGGCGCCAGAGTGGAGATGAGCGCGATGAAGACTCCGGCCACCCCGGCATAGGCCGCGCTGACGCCGGAGAGGAGAAAGGCCTGCGCGCGGTGATTGACCCCGAAGGCAGCGGCAATCTCCGGATCCTCGGCGCTGGCCCGCAGCGCCTTGCCTACATAGGTCAGCCGCAGCCAGGACCAGGTGCCGAGCGCCAGCACCGTCGCGGTGAGCCCGGCGAGAAGCTCGAGGGTGGGGACGAAAAGCGGGCCGATGCGGCTCGACGTGCTCGCGTACGGCGTCTCGAAGCGGCGGAAGTCCGCCGTCCAGAACCACTGGATCAGGGACTCGATGATGACGGTGATGCCGAAGGTGACGAGCAACGAGCTGAACTCGGTGACCCGGAAGTAGGCGAACACGGCGTGGAGCCCGACTCCAAGCGCGAAGAATACGGGCACGATGACGAGCGCGGAAGCCCAGGCGGGAAAGTGCCAGGCGGTGCCGAGCTGGTAGGTCAGGTAGGCGCCCAGGAAGGCGAGCGCGAAGTGGCCGAGGTTGACGAGGCGCAGCAGACCCCAGCTCAGGCTGAGCCCCAGCGCGAGGAGCCCGTACAGCCCTCCCGCGAGCAGCCCCGACACGACCGACTGCCCGAGGAGGGTGAAGCTCGGCACTACGGCAGGATGCGGGCGCCCGGCGCCGCGAACTCCTTCGGCCACACCACCAGCCATTTCCCGTCCTGCACCTGGCGCATCTTCGACAGATCGTCCCCGTAGTTATTGGGGCCGTCGAAGCGGAGCTTGCCCTCCACGGTGTCCACCTTGTTCTTCCGCAGCCATGCGGCCAGGACCTTGTCGTCCAGGCTCTTGGTGGCGGCAATGGCCGCCTCCAGCACCTGCCAGGCGGCGAAGGAGCCGGCCGCCTGGGTGTCCATCGCCGTGTACGGGAGCCCGGCCTTGGTGGCCGCCTGCTTGAAGAGCGGAACCAGGCGCGCGGTGACAGGGTCATTGGTGAACGGCGGATGCTCCTCGAAGAAGGTGTTCGACAGCGCGAGCTTGGCTTCCGGCGCGGTGGTCATGGGACCGGGCGCGGGAAAGAGGTGGAAGTGGCGCGGGGGCGAGTAGTCGAGCTTCTTGAGCGCTTCGAGGAGCTGATTGCCGTCGAGCCCCAGCGCCCCCACCCACAGGAAATCCGCGTTGGCGTCCTTCACCCGGGCGGCGATGGAGCCCCAGTCCCGCGTGCCGAACTCGTACTCGAGGTAGAGCAGGACTTTCAGCCCGCGCTTCTCCGCGACCTCGCGGGCGCCGTTGGACTGGTACTGCGCGGAGGGAAACTTGCTCGTGACGATGGCCACCGTCTTCGGCGGGGTCCTGGTGGTGGCGAGGCCGTCGTACACCATGCCGGGGACGGTCTTCTGCGGCTCGGGCCCGAAGGCCGCCACCGGGAAGTGCATCTCGTAGGTGGCGAGATGCGGCATGCCGAAGCTGTGGTGGATGATCATCTTCTGGTACCGCTGGGCCACGCCCATGGCGGCGAGGATGCCGCTGGTGGCATAGGGCCCCATGATGAGATCCACCTTGTCCACCGTGATGAGCTTCTCGTAGAGGCTGCGCGTGACGTCCGGCTTGGATTGGTCGTCGTAGAGCACCCACTCCACCGGCCGTCCCAGCAGCCCATTGCCCCGGTTGAGCTGCTCCACGTAGATCTCGCCCGCGATCTTGTGGATGAGGGCGGTAGGCGCGAGCGGCCCGGTCAGCGCGAGGGTGCTGCCGATCCGGATGGGCGCGCCCGATGGCGCCGCCGCGGCGGGGAGGGCCGCGCCGACGAGCGCGAGCGCGGCGACGATGGCGGTGAGACGGCGCATCAACCCACGGGCATTGAGCATGTCGGCCTCCACGGTGAGGGGCGAGCGGGAGCCATCGGCCGCCGAATGGTGCGGACATTACCGACCGCTTCGGACAAAGTCAACCGGGGCTCCGGCCGCTGGAAACGGTGGTAAAGTCCCCCCATGGCGACGACCTTCACTCTCACCTGCCCCTGCTGCAATGGCCGGCTGACCATCGACCCCACGCTCGAGGCGGTGATCGCCCACGAGGAGGCGCCCCGCCAGAAGTCTGGGCTGGATCTCGGTGGCGCGTTGTCCACCCTCAAGGGCGCGGCGGCGCGGCGCGAGGAGCTCTTCCGCGAGCAGATGAAGGCCGAGCAGAACAAGGGCAAGATCCTCGACAAGAAGTTCCAGGAGAGCATCAAGAAGGCCAAGGACATGCCGGACAAGCACATCAATCCGATGGACATGGACTGAGAGGTTGGCCGGTGCGGAGCTGACCGGCGCCCTCCTCACCGGGGCCCTCCTCAAACGCGTCAGCCGGTCCTTCTACCTCTCGCTGGCGGTGCTGCCGCGGGAGATCCGTCCCACCGTCGGCCTGGCCTATCTGTTCGCCCGCGCCGCCGACACCATCGCCGACACCCGGCTCCTGCCGCGCGCCGAGCGGCTCATCCACCTAAAGGCCCTTCGAGACGAGCTCGACGCGCCCGGGCCCGGCCGCCTCGACGCGCGGCTGCAACCCCTGATCGCCGCCACGCGCGCGAGCCAGGCGCTCGAGGCCGAGCGCGCGCTGCTGGAGCGGCTGCCCGATTGCTTTGCCGCGTATCGCGCGCTCCCGCCCGCCGACGCCGATCGGCTGCGCCGCGTGCTCGGCACCATCGTCGAGGGGATGCGCGAGGACCTCACCCGCTTCCCGGGCGAGGACGAGGGCGGGCTCGTCGCGCTGGAGACCCGGACGGAGCTGGACCGCTACACCTATCTCGTGGCCGGCTGCGTGGGTGAGTTCTGGACCGAGATCCACATGGCCCACCGGCCCCGGCTCCGCCACTGGGACCCCGTGAAGATGACGGCGCTGGGCGTGCGCTTCGGCAAGGGTCTCCAGCTCACCAATGTGCTGCGTGACATCCCCCGCGACCTGCGCCAGGGCCGCTGCTATCTGCCGAGCCGCGACCTGGCGCTCCTCGGGCTCGAGCCGCGCGACCTTCTCGACCCCGCCGCCGGCCGCGCGCTCCGGCCCCTGCTGGTCGAGCTGCTCAATGTGGCGCTCGACCACTACGAGGCCGGCTGGCAGTACACCTTCGCCATCCCTCGCGCGGAGACGCGGATGCGGCTGGCCTGCGCCTGGCCGCTCCTCATCGGGCAACGCACGCTCGACCTCCTCGCGCGTACGCCCAACTGGCTCGACCCCGCGGTGGTGCTCAAGGTCCCGCGCGTCCGCGTCTACGGCATGCTCGCGCGCTCGCTCGGCACGGTCTGGTCCACGCGCGCGCTGGGCCGCCAGGCGCGCCGGGCTCGCGCGCGGATCGCGCGGGCCCCCGGCGGCCGAGATCCGCGGTGAGCGCCTAGCCGGCTGCGGCAAGACTCGCCGGCTAGGGCCGGATGGCGCGGTAGGTCTCGGGCGCGTGGCGCGCGAACAGCGCCGCCACCGCCACCAGCAAGAGCGCCGTCACCCCGAGCGTGGCCTCGGCGCCGAAGAGATCGGTGGCGAGCCCCAGCGCCACCGGGCCCACGAAATAGCCCACGTCCGACAGCATGCGGTAGGCGCTCATGGCGGCCGCGTTCATGCCGGGCGGCGCCACGTCGGCCGCGTACGAGGCGGGCGCCGCGCCGCCCACCCCCGCCGCCACGCTCCACGCGACGCAGCCGGCGAGGAACCAGGCATAGGTCGGAGCGACGAGAAAAAGAGTCAGGGAGACGCCGGACATGACCGTGGCCGGCACGATCACCGTCTTGCGCCCGTAGCGGTCCGCCATCACGCCCGAGGGATAGGCCAGCGCCAGCCCCACGATGCTCGCCACCGCCAGGCCGAAGCCGATCCGGTCGGCCGAGAGCGCCAGCCGATCATGGGCGAGGATGGGGATCACGTTGAAGAGCCCGCCGGTGCGCGCCACCGCGCCCATGAAGCTGGTGAGGCAGACGAGCACGAAGCCGACCTGGCCGGTGAGCAGCCGCATCTGGGTGATGAAGGGGGGCAGCGCGGCGGTGGCGGCAGGATCGCCGGCGGGATCCGCGCCGGCACGAAGTCCGCGCGTCTCCGGAATGCTGAAGAAGGCCAGCGCGGCCGCCAGCGTCCCCGCCACCGCATAGGCGATGAAGGGCGCGGCCAGCCCGAAGTGCTCGGCGAGGAGTCCGCCCGGCAGCGGGCCCACGCTCACCGCGAAGAGGAAGGTGCCCTGGTATACCGCCATCACGCGCCCGCGCTGGGCCGGCGTGGTGATGTCGGCCAGCACGATCTGCCCCGTATTGACCACGAAGGCGGCGCCCGCCCCCGCGATGAACCGAGCGACCACGAAGGTGGCGAAGTCCGGCGCAATGGCGCAGAGCAGATTGCCGGCGGCGGTGATGAGCCCGCCCAGCGCCAGCACATTGCGCCGGCCGAGCCGGTCCGCGAGCTGCCCGGCGGGGAGGGCGATGAGGAAGCGCGCGAGGCCATACACGCCGATGGCCACTCCGATGGCGGACTGGAGCACGCCGAAGGAGCGAGCGTACAGCGCGATCACGGGCACGATGCTCCCGAAGCCGAGCTGGTTGACCGCGATGAGCGCACACATCCAAATCAGGATACGATTGCGGCCGGGGGCGGGCATGACCGCTACCCTGTATGAAGGAAAAAGGAGGCCATGGCAATGGGATACGGCTTTGCGCTCTTCGCCGCCACGCCCCCCGAGGTGATTCGCGCCTCCGCGCGCGAGGCCGAGGCACTCGGCTACGAGTCCTTCTGGGTGAATCATCCGGGCCCCGTCGACGGGCTGGCCTCCCTCGCGCACGCCGCGAAGGAGACGACGCGCATCGCGCTCGGCGTGGGCGTCATCCCGCTGCATACGCGGGGGCCCGAGAGCATCGTCGAGGGCGTGAAGGCGCAGGCGTTGCCGCTGGATCGCCTGCTCCTCGGCGTGGGCAGCCCGAATCCCGCCTCCCTCGCCCGCGTGCGTGACGGCGTCGCGACGCTGCGCGCGGGCCTCAAGACGCGTATCGTCGTGGCCGCGCTGGGTCCCAAGATGTGCCACCTCGCCGGCGAGGTCGCCGACGGCGTGCTCTTCAACTGGCTGACCCCGGCCTTCGCCCGGCGCGCCGCCGAGTGGGTGCGCGCGGGCGCCGCCGCGGCGGGGCGCAAGCCGCCCACGCTCTACGGCTACGTGCGGGTGGCGCTGGGCCCCGCCGCCATCGAGCGGCTCGGCGAGGAGGGCGGCCGCTATGCGGGCATTCCCGCCTATGCCGCGCACTTCGAGCGCATGGGCGTGAAACCGGTCGACACCTGTATCGCCGCCATGACCCCGGACGCCATTCCCCGCGCGCTGGAGGCCTGGAAGGGCGCGCTGGACGGGCTGGTGCTCCGCGCCATCACCGCCAAGGACACCGTGGAGGAAAACCTCGCCCTGGTGCGCGCGGCGATGGCGAAGCGGGCATGAGCGCCCTGGTCATCGCGAACGCGCGCATCTTCGACGGTACCGGCCGCGAGCCCTTCGGCGGGGAGGTGCTGGTGGAGGACACCCGCATCGCGGCGGTGACGGCGGGCCGCCCCGGGCCGCGGCCCGAGGGCGCGCGGGTGATCGACGGGCGGGGCCGGACCCTCATGCCCGGCCTCATCGAGTCGCACGCGCATCTGTCCTTCTGCGACGGGCTCTCGCAAGACCTGACCCGGCTGCCGCCCGAGGAGCATATGCTGGCCACGGTGCGAAACGCGCGCACCATGCTGGACTCGGGCTATACGAGCGCGTTCTCCGCCGCCTCCGCCAAGCCGCGCCTGGACGTGGTGCTGCGCCGGGAGATCGAGGCGGGGCGCGCGGCGGGACCGCGGCTCCTCGCCAATGGCCCCGAGCTCACCGTCACCGGCGGGCTCGGCGACACCAATGCGCTGCACCTCCCCCATGACGACGCGCCCACCTTCTGCTGGGTGGTGGACGGCGCCGACGAGATGCGCCGGGTGTGCCGGACGCTCGCCCGTGAAGGCGTGGATCTCCTCAAGCTGAACCTCTCCGGCGATCTCGGCACTTCCGCCGCGTCCTCGACGCAGACGCCCATGTCCGACGCCGAGGTGGCGGCCGCCACCGAGGTGGCGCGCGCCCAGGCGCTGCGGGTGGCCGGCCACTGCCGCAGCGCGGACTCGGTGCTCATGGCGCTGCGCCACGGGGTGGAGGTCATCTATCACGCCAACTATGCCGACGAACGCGCGCTGGATGCGCTCGAGGCCGCGCGGGACCGCGTCTTCGTGGGACCCGCGCTGGGCATCACGCATGCCCTCTGCCACGCGGGCGGCAACTGGGGCGTCACGCCGGAGCGCTCGCGCGCGTTCGAGGGGGAGCTGGAGGTCTCGGTGGAGGCGGTGACGCGCATGCGCAAGCGGGGCATCCGGGTGCTCCCGGGCGGCGACTACGGCTTCGTCTATACGCCCCACGGCACCTATGCGCGCGACCTCGCGCTCTTCGTCAAGACGCTCGGCTTCTCGCCCACCGAGACTCTGGTGGCGGCGACCCGCCTGGGCGGCGAGCTCATGGGGCGCGGGGGCGAGCTGGGCGTGGTGACACCGGGCGCGCTGGCCGACCTGCTGCTCGTGGACGGCGACCCGCTCGCCGACATCACCATCCTGCAGGATCGCGCCTCGATCCAGATGATCATGAAGGACGGCGTCCTGCACAAGGCGCCGTGAGCCGCGCCGTCCCCTTCGTCCAGGCGGACATCTTCACGAGGCGTCCCTTCGCGGGAAACCCCGCCGGCGCCATCCTGGACGCCGATGGTCTCTCGGAGTCGGACATGCGCGCGCTGGCGGGGGAGCTGCGGCTCCCGGGTCTCGCCTTCGTCACGCGGCCCACGGGGCCGGGGGCGGAGTTCCGGCTCCGCTATCTCACGCCCGCGCGCGAGGTGACCTACTCCGGCCATACCACGCTCGGCGCGGTCCACACCTTGCTCGAGGCGGGCCGCATCAAGCCCGGCCCCACGCGCTTCGAGACGGGCGCGGGCATCGTCGACGTCGCGGTGGAGACGGCCGGGGACGTCACCGTGATGTGGCTGGCGCCGCCGCTGGCGCCACTTCGCCCGCTACCGGCGCCGCTCGAGCCCCTGCTGGCGGCGCTCGGCCTTGCGCGCGCCGACCTCGGCGCCTGGGCCGCACCCGCCGTCACCGGCGATGCCGACCTGCTCCTTCCCATCGCGGGCCTGGATCGGCTGCGCGCGCTCCGTCCCGACATGACGGCTCTCGGCGCCGTCGCGGAGGCGCAGGGCCTGCGCGGCACCTGCGTCGTGGCGCGCGAGACGGTGGAGCCGGGCTCGGGCACGCACTGCCGCGTCTTCATCCCACATTTCGGGATCCCCGAGGACATCGTGACCGGCTCGGTGCATTCGCCGATGGGGCGCTGGCTCGCCGAGGCGGGGGCGCTCCGGCTGGACGCGGGCCGCGCCGCCTTCACCGCCGAGCAGGGCGATACCGTGGGACGGCCGGGGCGCCTGCGGGTGGAGGTGGAGGGAGCCGGCGGCGCCGCGCCGCGGGTGCGCGTGGGCGGATCCGCGGTCACCGTGCTGACCGGAAGCCTGCGCCTGCCCTGACTTCTAGTCCTGAGCGGGCAATTCCAGCAACGCGGCGGGATCCACGCGCGCGCGCTTGAGCTGTACCTGGAAGTGCAGGTGCGGGCCGGTGGCGCGGCCGGTGGAACCCACCGCCCCCAGCGCCTCGCCGCGCCCGATGAGGCTGCCCTCGGCCACGTCCACGCGGTCGAGGTGCATGTAGAGCGTGTAGAGTCCGAGCCCGTGGTCGAGCATCACCAGCCGGCCCCCGAAGAAGAAGTCACCCACCAGCACCACGCGCCCGCGATTACTCGCCACCACCGGCGTGCCGCGCTCCGCCGCCCAGTCGGTGCCGGAATGCGGCCGGCGCGGCTGCCCATTGATGATGCGGCGGGAGCCGAAGCCCGACCCCGCGGCCTCGACCGCGAGCGGCATGGTGAATCGCCCCTGCCAGAGGCGCTCCGGCGTGAGAGTGTCGTAGAGCGTGCGGAGTCGGGCGGCTTCCGCCTCGGCGCGCCGCTCCGCCTCGGGGTCGAGGTCCACCATGGCGGTGGGCAGGGTGAGCCGCTGCACGGGGAAGGCGCGGGCCCGCACGGTGAGGGCCCCGCTCAGCTTGCGCGTGCTGCCGTCGCCGTCGATCACGCCCACGCGCCAGGGCTGCTTTCCCGCGCGCGTCTCCAGGTCGATGCCCGCGAGCGCGGCCCAGCCCTCGCCGTAGGGGAAGAAGGCGAGCGGCAGGCCGCCCAGGCTCCCCTCGATCTGGCGGACACCCTGGGCGCCGGAGACGAGCAGCAGCGCCACATCGCCCTGGCGGGGGGACGGCGGAACCAGACGCACGACCAGCGGCGCGGGACGGGCCACCGGCACCGCGTCCGCGGGGCCCGGCGCCAGCGCGGCGAGCAGCAACGCGGCGAGAAGCCGGGCGAGACGCGGGGCAACGGCGCGTGCGGGCACGACCCGATTGTACGCGGGCGCCGCGGGGGAGCCGAAGAACGCGATCAGGTCTGGTCGGGGCGCTGCTGGCGCAGGAACTGCTCGATCTCGGCCACGAGGTCGCCCGAGGGCGGGAGCTCGTCGCGGATCTCCGGCGCGGCGGCGGGCGGGTCCTCCTCGCCCTCCTCCGGCTTCTTCCGCTCGAGCTTCTTGATGTACTCCGCGATCTTCGCGTTCTGCGAGACGATCTCCTCGAGGTTCTGCTCGAACTGCTTGGTCGACTCCTCGAGGTCCGTGAGATCGGCCTCGGTGTTCAGCAGCGTGAGCACGCGGCGCACCAGGGCCATGGAGGCCTTGGGATTCTCGATGCCGGAGATGTAGTGCGGCACGTTGGCCCACAGGCTCGCGGTGGGCACCCCCTCCTCGCGGCACAGCGTGTTCAGCACGCCCACGATGCCGGTGGGCCCCTCGTAGCGGGTGGGCCGGAGACCCAGTCGGGCGGAGAGCTCCTCGTCGTACGCGCTGCCCACCAGCCGGACCGGGCGGGTATGGGACACCTCGGCGAGCAGCGCCCCCAGCGTGAGCACCAGCGAGGCGCCGGAGCGGCGGGCCAGGTCGAGCAAGGCCGCACAATAGGTGCGCCACTTGAGATGGGGCTCCACCGCGACGCCCACGATGATGTCGCGGTCCAGCGAGTCCGGCTGCGCGAGTGAGAACTCGGTGGACGGCCAGATCACTTCCCGCTCGGTGCGCGAGCCCGCCTTGAAGCGGACGTAGGGACGGGAGAGACCGAAGTGGTAGAACTCCTCGGGATCGATGCTCGCGAAGGGGCGCGAGGGCCAGAGCTGCCCGAGGTACCGGGCGGCGCCCGTCGCCGATTCCGCGGCGTCGTTCCAGCCCGCGAAGGCCATGATGAGGATGGGCCGCCGCAATCCGGCCGGTTCCTCGTGTATCGTCAGCGCATCGGTCACGTTGGCAGGTTGTCCCTTGGGTCGCGTGCCGCCTTCCCCGACGAGGATGCCCGAGAAGCCGGAGACCCGCAAGGAGAAAAGCGCGGCGCCCGGTGACGCCAGCAGCCAGTTGACGCCGTCCGCTCGGGCTCGGTATCATACGGTGGCAAGGAAGCGCTTCCACCCGGACGTTCCCACAGGAGGCTTCAATGATTCACGCCCGCATCGTCAGGTCGGCTCTCGTGCTCGCCGTATTCGCGGTGCTCGCCGTCACCGGTGGCTGCGCCACCTCCGAGGAATGGGCGGAGTGGAAGGCGCACTCGACCCACTTCGCGTCGGACCAGCACATGGGGTTCTCGGTGCGCAACAACAAGGATGGCTCCAACCCGAAGGTCACGCGCGCGGACATGGCCTCGGCGCCGCGCGAGAGCTGGTGGGGCAAGGTGATCACCGTGCGCTCCGACCAGATCTTCCAGAACTAGGGGAGCACCCCTTCCCCGTGGCGCGCTGGGTAGTGGCAACGCTCCTCGCCCTTGCTCTGGGCGCCGCGGACGTTCCCGCTCGCGCGGCGCCGCCCACGACCGCGGAGGCGGCGGGCGAGAAGGTCATCCCGCTGGAGCGCTACACCACGCCGAAGGGCCAGACGCTGGCGCGGGCGCATCAGCAGCGGCTCCAGAAGTACGCCGAGCAGGTCTGGGGCTGTCTCCCCTGGCTCGACGTCCAGAAGCAGAGCATCGGCTTTCAGCGCCCCAAGGGCGCGCCGGGCGACGACCGCTACTTCTCCACCTGGATCCTCATTCCCCAGGCGGAGAACGCGCAGTTCGCGGCGCTCCCCCAGTCCCGCCGCATGTCCGCGATGTTCTCCCGCTATGGCGTGGACATGCTGCGCCGCATGGCGGGCGTCCACGACGTGCTGGCGGACGGCAATGTGCACGGCTTCTCGGTGGTCCTGAGCTGGCTCAAGCCGGGGACCTCGCGGCAGCCCGTGAACGAGAGCGTGGCCGCCTTCATCGACAAGGCCACCGGGCTGGACTTCCTCGAGCGGCGGATTCCCCACGCAGACTTCTCCCGCCGCATGCGGGTGCTGGGCTTCGATGGCCAGACCGATCTCGGCCCCCAGACCCTCGAAGTCTGGGACGACGATTTCGCCGCTACCTTCAAGATGCCGAACTACGAGCCCCCCGACGGCATCATCTGCTGAAGCAGCCCTCCTCTCGCCACATTCGGCGAGCGCCTCGAGGCCGTCTATACTGCGCGAGGCCGTCTATACTGATGGAAGGGCGTGGTTTGACAGCCTCGGAGGGTTCCGCTAGCATGACGCGCAAGTGCGCCGCTGGATAGAGAAAATGAAACGGCCGATCCGTCAGAAGACGCAGTTCTCCCTTGTCTACGTTCTCATCGCCGCCGTGGTCCTGTCCGTCGTCCAGAGCTGGCTCGTCTCGCCGCAAACGGTCGAGATTCCGATGAGCCGCTTCCTGGCCCTGCTGCGCGACGACAAGATCGACCGCGTCAACGTCACCGACAAGGAGATCCAGGGCACGCTCAAGCCCGGCGCGCTCCCGGCCCAGGCCCCGCGGCCGGGAGACCGCGTCCGCACCTTCTTCGGCGCCGAGCCCGGCCCCACCGTGTTCCGGACCACGCGCATCCCCCTGGTGGACGACTCCACGCTGGTGAAGGAGCTCGAGCAGCACAAGGTCGAGTTCGCGGGGCGCATCGAGAACACCTTCTGGCGCGATCTCCTCTTCGGCTGGGTGCTGCCGCTGGGCGTGATGGCCGCCATCTGGATCTTCCTCATGCGCCGCATCGGTGGCGGGCCCACCCAGGCGCTGTCCTTCGGGCGCTCCAAGGCCAAGATCTACGACCGGCGTGAGCTCAAGACCACCTTTGCCGACGTGGCCGGCGTGGACGAGGCCAAGGCGGAGCTGGTCGAGGTGGTGGATTTCCTCAAGAACCCGAAGAAGTACCAGCGGCTGGGCGGACGCATCCCCAAGGGCGTGCTCCTCGTCGGCCCCCCCGGCACCGGCAAGACCCTGCTCGCGCGCGCGGTGGCGGGCGAGGCCGACGTGCCCTTCTTCTTCCTATCCGGCTCCGAGTTCGTGGAGATGTTCGTGGGGGTGGGCGCGGCGCGGGTGCGCGATCTCTTCGACCAGGCCAAGGAAAAGGCGCCCTGCATCATCTTCATCGACGAGCTGGACGCCATCGGGAAGTCGCGCGCGGGCGCCACCGGAATCATGGGCGGTCACGACGAGCGCGAGCAGACGCTCAACCAGATCCTGGCCGAGATGGACGGCTTCGACTCGTCCAAGGGCGTCATCATCATGGCCGCCACCAACCGGCCCGAGGTGCTCGACGCCGCCCTCCTGAGAGCCGGCCGCTTCGATCGGCAGGTGGTGGTGGACCGACCCGACGTCAAGGGGCGCGAGGCCATCCTCAAGGTGCATGCGCGCAATGTGACGCTCGCCCCCGAGGTGGATCTCCGCGTGCTGGCCGCCCGCACCCCCGGCATGGCGGGCGCCGACCTCGCCAACCTCATCAACGAGGCCGCGCTGCTCGCCGCGCGCAAGGGCAAGAACGCGGTGGAGATGGCCGACCTCGAGGAGGCGGTGGACCGGGTCATCGGCGGGCTGGAACGGCGCAGCCGCGTGCTCTCCGAGAAGGAGCGCGACATCGTGGCCCATCACGAGATCGGTCACGCCCTGGTGGCGACCTCCCTGCCCCACGCCGACCCCGTGCACAAGGTCACCATCATCCCGAGAGGGGTCGGTGCCCTGGGCGCGACCTATCAGCTGCCCCTGGAGGACCGCTACCTCCTCACCCGGAGCGAGCTGGAGGACCGCATCGCGGTGCTCCTGGGCGGCCGCGCCGCGGAGGAGGTCGTCTACGGCGAGGTCTCCACCGGGGCCCACAATGACCTCGAGCGCTCCACCGAGATGGCGCGCCTCATGGTGATGCAGTACGGGATGTCGGACAAGCTGGGGCCCCTCACCTTCGGCGGAGGCCAGCAAGCGCTCTTCCTCAAGGGCGCGGGGATCTCGGCCGAGCGTGACTTCGGCGAGGACACCGCGCGCACCATCGACGAGGAGATCCGCTCCATCGTGGACCGCATCTACGACCGCGTGCGTGCCCTCATGACCGAGAAGAAGGCGGTGCTGGTGGCCGTGGCCGGGGAGCTCAAGCAGCGTGAAACCATCGAGGGTGACCGGCTCCGACAGCTGCTGTCGGGAGCCGTGGAGGTGGCGCGATGATCTCGATACGACGCAGCACCATCCTCTTCCTCCTCGCCGTCGCGGGCGCGCTCGGCGCCCTCGCGGGCGGCTGGGGTACACGGGCGGCCTCGAACGAGCGCCCGGCTCCCCCGCCGGAACTCCGACTCGCCGCCAACGAGCCGACGCGCCTCGTGCGGGCGGCGCTGCCGCTGGCATCCGGAAGCTTCGCCCAGGTGGCGGAGACGGTGGGGCCCGCGGTGGTCAATATCAATACCGTCACCGCGCGCGCGGGCGGGGGCCGCACGCCGGTGGAGGAGTTCTTCGGCGAGGAATTCTTCCGCCGCTTCTTCGGCGAGACGCCCGAGCGCGAGCAGCAGCAGCGGAGCCTGGGCTCGGGCGTCATCGTGGATCCCTCCGGCATCGCCTTGACCAATGCCCACGTGGTGGAGCGAGCCACCGACATCGAGGTGGTCACCGCCGACGGTAAGAAGCACAAGGCGAAGCTTGTCGGGGTGGACCGCAAGACCGATGTGGCCGTGCTCCGGCTCCAGGGCAGCGGGCCTTATCCCGCCGCGCCCCTCGGCGACTCCGACAAGATCAAGGTCGGCGACTGGGTCCTGGCCATCGGCTCGCCCTTTGGGCTGCAGCAGACGGTGACCGCCGGTATCATCAGCGCCAAGGGGCGCTCCATCGGTCAGGGCGGGCCCTTCGACGACTTCCTCCAGACGGACGCCGCCATCAATCCCGGCAATTCCGGCGGCCCGCTGGTGAACATGGCGGGCGAGGTGATCGGCATCAACAGCGCCATCCTCTCGCGCTCGGGGGGCAATGTCGGCATCGGCTTCGCCATCCCCGCCAACATGGCCCGGCGCATCTACACCGAGCTGGTGGCCAAGGGCAAGATCACGCGCGGCTGGCTGGGGGTGTCCATCCAGCCGCTCACTCCCGAGCTGGCCAAGGGCTTCGGGCTGAAGGAGCCCAAGGGCGTGCTCCTCTCCGACGTCATCTCGGACAGCCCCGCGGAGAAAGCGGGGCTCCAGGCCGGCGACATCATCATCGAGTTCGACGGCAAGAAGGTGGACAGCCCCGGCGACCTCCAGAAGGTCGTCACCAATACCAATCCGGGCAAGGGCGTGCCGCTCACCCTCTGGCGGGACAAGGGCTCGAAGACGGTCGAGATCCGCATCGGCGAAACGCCGGACGAGTCCGTGGCGCTCAAGTCGAACAAGCCGGGGCGCGCCATGCTCGGGCTCGACGTGCGCCCGATCACGCCGGACATCGCCCGGCAGCTCAATCTCCGCAGCCCGGAGGGCGTGGTGGTGGTGCGTGTGGACGAGGACAGCCCCGCCGCCGAGGCCGGGCTGCAGCGGGGCGACGTCATCCGCGAGGTCAATCGCCAGCGCGTGCGCACGCTCCAGGAGTACGAGCGCCTCATCAAGGACCTGAAGGACGGCGACCGCATCACCGTCCTCCTCCAGCGCGGGGCGCAGGCGCTCTACGTGGCCTTCACGGTGGCGCGGGGCTGATGGGGGAACGCCCCGGCACCGCGCGTCTCCGAACCCTCGTCGGAAACCACGCCAGGCTGGCCCCCATCGCCCGATTGCTCGGAGCCTCCATCCTCACCGTGGAGGACGGGCGCGTGACCGTCGAGTTCGAGGTGCGCGAGGAGTTCAAGCACCCGGGCGGCGCCGTCCAGGGGGGCATCGTCACCGCCTACGCCGATCTGTGCATGGCGCTGGCGGCTCACACCCATTTCGAGCATGGCCAGCACATGTCCACCTCCTCGCTCACCCTGAACTTCCTCGCTCCCGTCACCGCCGGCCCCGTGGTCGGCGAAGGAACGGTGGTGAAGAAGGGCCGCTCCGTGGTCTTCATGGAGGCCGTCATCCGAGACCGCGAGGGCAATGAGTACGCCCACGCCACCTCGGTGGGATCGATCCGGGCGCGCCAAGCCTCCTGACGCCCCCGCCGCGCTAGAGCGGCACCCGCCGGAGCCCCCATGCGTTGGCCCCCGCTCGCATGCGCGCGGATCTCACCGGAAGAACAAGCGGCCCATGGCGCGCGAGTTCTCAGGCACCGCCAGCACGGGACAGCGCGCGCGCCGGATCACGCGCTCCGTCGTGCTCCCCCGAAGCGCGTCGGCGAGCCCCTGGTGCCCCTGCGTGGTCATCACGATCAGCTCGGCGTCCATCCCGGCCGCTGCCTCGAGGATGGCGTCCACCGGCTCACCCTTGCGGAGGGTCCGCTCCCAACGCCACCCGTCACGGAGGGGTACCTCGACCGACGGCACCTCCCCTTCCTCCCCAACATGGAGCAGGACGATGGACGCTTCCGCACATCGGAGTCCATCGAGGAGCGCTGCGAGCGCCTCCACCGCCGGTCGCGGCGCCGGCACCCGATCGACGGGGACGAGGATGCGGCGCAGCGTGACCGCGCCGGTCTCCGCGGAGACAAAGCCGGCCGCCCCGGACGGAATGAACAGGGTCATCTCATTCGAACGGCGGGCGATGGGCTCCGCCGCCGCGTGGAGCCAGCGCTCGAGCCCGTCCCGCTGATGGGTCGCCAGTACTACCAATTCCGTCTGATGATTCGCGACATAGTCGACAACCGAGCGAACGAGATTCGAGTCCACGCCGACGACCTTGGCCACGCGAAGGCCGGCGGTGCCCGGCGGCACGGTCGCTCCTTCCGGCTGCGGGATCCCCCAGCGGGTCAGCGTCGCCCCCACGCCCGGGAAGGCCTCCCGGCCGATTCGTTCCCCCTGGCGGCTCACATGCAGGAGATCCAGCTTCGCGCCGGTGACGAGCGCCAGCTTCAAGGCGTGGTCAAACGCCACCTCGCTCGCCGCCGAGAAATCAGTCGGATGCACGATGTGGAAGTTGGGTTTACCGTCCGTCGCGTCCGTCATCTCCATGGCTCTCCTTCCTTCCGGGCGACACCAGTCCGCGTCCCCAGTCGATGTCAAGTATAGTCGAGTACGCCAACGGCGCCGTCGCCGGCGACCGGCGACGGTCAGTTTCGTCTGCTACAATTTGGGTGAGGCGGCGCACCGAGGGGCCGCAGTACCAGGCGCGTCGCCTCCGCATCTAACTAAATGGACTATAAAGACTATTACAAGATCCTCGGCGTGGAGCGGGCGGCCGACGACAAGGCCATCAAGACGGCCTTTCGGAAGCTTGCCCGCAAGTACCACCCCGACGTCTCCAAGGGCTCGGCGACCAAGTTCCAGGAGGTCAACGAGGCTTACGACGTGCTCTCCGATCCGGAGAAGCGCCGGCGCTACGACACCCTCGGCTCCGACTGGCAGCGGTATGCGGACGCGGGGACGGGCCCGGGCGCCCGCGAGGCGCGCTTCGAGACAGGCGGTGAGGGCGGCTTCTCCGACTTCTTCCAGAGCATATTCGGGAACCTCGGCAAGGGGGGCGGGCCCCGGACCACCGGACGCGTGCGCGACTTCCGGCGTGGCGGCCTGGGGGACTTCGATCTCGGGGATTTCGGCGACCTGGGCGGACCCGGCGCCGCGGAGCCGGCGGGCGACGCGGAGGGCCAGCTCGACCTGACGCTCGAGGAAGCGTTCGCGAGCGTGCGCAAGCCCATCGCGCTCGAGCTGGACGAGGCCTGCCCGGCCTGCGGCGGATCCGGCCACGTGAACCGCAAGCCCTGTGCGTCTTGCCGCGGCACCGGCTGGGCCAAGGGCCAGCGCCGCCTCGAGGTCAAGATCCCCGCCGGCGTGGACACCGGCGCGCGCATCCGCGTGGCCGGCGAAGGGCCCGCGCGCGCGGGCGGCGGCAAGTCCGATCTCTACCTGCGCGTGACGGTGAAGCCCCACGACCGGATCGTGCGCAAGGGCGACGACCTCCACGTGGATCTCCCGGTGCCCTTCGTGGACGCCGCGCTGGGCGCGGAGATCCAGGTCCCGACGCTCAAGGGCCAGGTCTCGATGAAGATCCCGCCGGAGACGTCGAGCGGCCGGGTCTTCCGCATCCCCGGGTACGGCATGCCGCATCTCAAGGGCGGCGGCGCCGGCGACCAGTTCGTGCGCGTGCAGGTGACGGTCCCCGCGGGCCTCACCGCGAAAGAGCAAGAGCTATTGGCGGAGCTCCGACGGCTGCTCCAGGAGAGGACATGATGCGGTTCGATAAGCTGACCGTGAAGGCGCAGGAGGCGGTGCAGGCCGCCCAGTCCCTGGCCGACCAGGGCAATCACCAGGCGCTGGAGCCCGAGCACCTGCTGCTCGCGCTGATCCAGCAGCAGGAAGGCGTGGTCGGCCCGCTCCTGGCCAAGCTCGGCGCGCGGCCGGAGGCCATCGTCCGGCTGGTGCAGGCCGAGCTGGACAAGCTGCCCAAGGTGTCGGGCGGCGGTCGCCAGTATGTGGGGCCGCGCCTGGAGAAGGCGCTGGGAGTGGCGTGGGACGAGGCGCAGCGCCTCAAGGACGACTACTGCTCGACGGAGCATCTCCTCATCGGCATCGCCCAGGACAAGACGGGCGCCGCCGCGCGGGTGCTCGCCGCGCAGGGCGTGACGCCGGAGGCGATCTACCGCGCGCTGGTGGACGTGCGCGGGTCGCAGCGGGTCACCGACCAGAATCCCGAGGAGAAGTACCAGGCGCTCCAGCGCTACTCCAAGGACCTCACCGAGCTCGCCCGCACCGGCAAGCTCGACCCCGTCATCGGGCGGGATGAAGAAATCCGTCGGGTCGTCCAGGTGCTCTCGCGCCGCACCAAGAACAACCCCGTCCTCATCGGCGAGCCCGGCGTGGGCAAGACCGCCATCGTGGAGGGCCTGGCCCAGCGTATCGTGGCCGGCGACATCCCCGAGGGGCTGAAGAACAAGCGCCTCGTCTCCCTCGACATCGGCTCCATGATCGCGGGCTCCAAGTACCGCGGCGAGTTCGAGGACCGGCTCAAGGCCGTGCTGCGCGAGATCACCGAGGCCAGCGGCGAGATCATCTGCTTCATCGACGAGCTGCACACCCTGGTGGGCGCGGGCGCCGCCGAGGGCGCGGTGGACGCCGCCAATATGCTCAAGCCGGCGCTGGCCCGCGGCGAGCTGCGCTGCGTAGGCGCGACCACGCTGGACGAGTACCGCAAGCACATCGAGAAAGACCCCGCGCTGGAGCGGCGCTTCCAGCCCGTGCTGGTGAAGGAGCCCTCCGTCGAGGACACCATCGCCATCCTGCGCGGCCTCAAGGAGAAGTACGAGGTCCACCACAAGGTGAAGATCAAGGACGCGGCGCTGGTGGCGGCGGCGGTGCTCTCGCACCGCTATATCGCCGACCGCTTCCTGCCCGACAAGGCCATCGATCTGGTGGACGAGGCAGCCTCCCGCCTCCGGATCGAGATCGACTCCCTGCCCGTCGAGATCGACGAGATCGAGCGCCGCATCATGCAGCTCGGCATCGAGCGCGTCTCGGTGGCGCGGGAGACCGACCCCATGTCGCAGGAGCGGCTGGCCCGCATCGACGCCGAGCTGGCCGAGCTGAAGGAAAAGTCCGCCGGTCTCAAGGCGCAGTGGGGCGCGGAGAAGGCCGCCATCATGGCCATCAGCAAGATCAAGGAGGAGACGGAGGCCGCGCGGCTGGCCATGACCGACGCCGAGCGCCGAGGCGACCTCCAGAAGGCGGCGGAGCTGCGCTACGGGACCCTCCACGGGCTGGACCGCCGGCTCGAGGCGGAGAACGCGCGGCTGGCCGAGCTCCGCAAGGGCGGCAAGATGCTCAAGGAGGAAGTGGACGAGGAGGACATCGCGGAGACGGTGGCCAAGTGGACGGGCATCCCCGTCACCCGCCTGCTCGAGGCCGAGGTGCAGAAGCTCGTGAAGATGGAGGAGCGGCTGGGCCGGCGGGTGATCGGCCAGCGCGAGGCCATCGTGGCGGTCTCCAACGCCGTCCGGCGCGCGCGCTCGGGGCTGTCCGACCCCAATCGTCCCATCGGCTCCTTCCTCTTCCTCGGGCCCACCGGAGTGGGCAAGACCGAGCTGGCCCGCGCGCTCGCCGAGTTCCTCTTCGACGACGAACGGGCGATGATCCGCATCGACATGTCGGAGTACATGGAAAAGCACACGGTGGCCCGGCTCATCGGCGCGCCCCCCGGCTACGTGGGCTACGACGAGGGCGGCCAGCTCACGGAGGCGGTGCGCCGCCGGCCGTACGCGGTCATCCTCTTCGACGAGATCGAGAAGGCGCATGCGGACGTGTTCAACGTGCTCCTCCAGGTGCTGGACGACGGCCGGCTCACCGACGGCCAGGGCCGCACGGTGGACTTCCGCAACGCGGTGGTCATCATGACCTCGAATCTCGGCAGCCATCTCTTCCGCGAGCACGAGAAGATCGCGGAGGTGCGGCCGCTGGTGATGGAGACCCTCCGGCAGACCCTCCGGCCGGAATTCTTGAACCGCATCGACGAGATCGTGATCTTCCAGCCGCTGGGGCGCGAAGAGATCGGCTCCATCGTGGAGATCCAGCTCGAGCGGCTGCGCAAGCGGCTGGCCGACAAGCGCATCACGCTCGAGCTGACGCCGGCGGCGGTGGAGCTCCTTGCCCACGAGGGTTATGACCCGGCCTATGGCGCGCGGCCGCTCAAGCGCACCATCCAGCGGATGATCCAGGACCCGCTCGCGCTGGCGCTGCTCAACGGGGAATTCGCCGAGGGCGACACCGTGCTGGCGGGCGCCCAGGGCGGCAAGATCGTCTTCACCAAGCGCGTGGAGGCTCACGCGGTCTAGAACACCGCCCACCCTGTTCCCTCTCCCCTGCGGGGGAGAGGGCGCGCAGGCGGGATTGGCTTCGTCCTTCCCTGGATGATTGGCTGACCGTTCGCTCCCGCGGGCCGAATCTCCTGGTGCCGCTATCGCCTCTCAAGGCATGATCACCGTGGAGGCCCCATGACCGAATCCCGCAAGGGCGTGCACTACGCCTGGATCATGCTCGGCGCCGTCGTCCTCATTTTTCTCGCCGCGTCGGGGCTGCGCGCCGTTCTGGGCGTGTTCATCAAGCCCATGGAAGCGGAGTTCGGCTGGGACCGCTCGTCCATGTCGCAGGTGGCGGCGCTCTCGCTCCTGCTGGTGGGCGCGGTGGGGCCCTTCGTGGGGTGGCTCGCCGATCGCTGGGGCCCGCGCAATGTGATGATGCTCTTCCTCGCCGTCGTCGCGGTGGGCTCCATGCTCTCCGCCTACGTCACCAGCCTCTGGCAGTTCTATCTGACGGCGGGCGTGCTCATGGCCCTCGGCGCGGGCGGCATGGGCATGGCCACCGCCTCCACGCTCGCCGCGCGCTGGTTCGTGGCGCGCCGCGGCCTGGTGATGGGCATACTCGGCGCGGGCATGTCGGCGGGCCAACTGGTGATGATCCCGGCCGCGGTGTGGCTCACCCTCAACTACGGCTGGCGGAGCTCCTTCTTCTGGCTCGGCGTCAGCGTGTTCCTCACCGCCATCCCGTTGACCTACGCCTTCGTGCGCGACGATCCCAAGATGAAGGGGCTCACCGCGTTCGGGACGGGCGTCGCCGTGCCCCAGGCCGGGATGAAGGAGATGCCCGCCGACCGGCGGGTGTCCGTCAACGAGGCCATGACCTATCCGGCCTTCTGGCTGCTCGCGGGGACGTTCTTCGTGTGCGGCTACACCTCGAACGGCATGGTGCTCACCCACCTCGTGCCGCATGCCGCCGAGCACGGCTTCTCCGAGATGCACGCGGCGCAGGCGCTCGGCGTGATGGGCGCGATGAACATCGTGGGCACGGTGCTCTCGGGCTGGATCTGCGACCGCTTCGGCCGCAAGGGGCCGCTGGCCTTCTACTACGGGGTGCGCGGGCTCTCCCTGCTCTTCCTGCTCTATATCTGGAACGTGCCCTCGCTGCACATCTTCGCCGCGATCTTCGGGCTCAACTACATCTCGACGGTGCCGCCGACCACCACGCTCACCGCCAATATCTTCGGGCGCTACTCGGTGGGCGTGCTCTCGGGCTGGATCTTCTTCGCCCACCAGGTGGGCTCGGCGCTGGGCGCGGCGGCGGGAGGCTGGATCTTCGACTTCACCGGCTCGTACCAGTGGGCCTTCGTCTCCGCGGCGCTGATGGCCTTCCTCGCCTCGGGCCTCTCCCTTGCCATCAAGGAAGAGCCGGTGAGCCAGGCGCCCACCCCGCGCCCCGCGCCCTCCGGCGTCCCGATTCCCGCCGCCTAGGCCGCCCGCGCCGAAGTGCACGGCGAGCCACACCGTGGCTTGCTCGGGATCCGTCCACTCCACCCGATGCCGCGCGTGCGCGGGGATATGGAGCCAGTCGCCGGGCGCCAGCACGCGGGGCGCCGCGTCGCCTTCGAAGCGGAGACGCGCCGCCCCCGCCAGCAGCGCCACCCATTCGTCGCGCTCGGCGTCGTACCACTCCCCGGGTGGCGTGACCTGCCCTCGCGAGATGATCCGCTCGATGCGAAGCCCGACGGCCTCGGTGAGCACCTCCACCTGCTCGGTGCGAAGCATGGCGGGGAGCGCGGCGAAGAGATTGCCGCGAGCGCCGGACGCGGTCACGGGGTGAGCCGCTCGATGAGCGCCGCGTGCTGCGGGAAACGCCGCGACCAGGGCGTCGCGATGCGCGAGCTCGAGATCCGCGAAGTCGAAGCCCGGGCGCCACCGTGCACCCGACCAGCGCGTAGGTATCAGCCACCGCCAGCGCGGCGCCGAACCAGTGGCCGGCGGGCACCACGCCCTGCGGCGCCTGTCCCGCGTCCAGGTCCTCACCAAGCGTGAACTCCGTGAGGGTGCCGGCGGGCGCGATCGCGGACACGGTGAGCGGGCCGCCCGCATAGTGATGCCAGAGTTCATCGGAGCGAATGCGATGGAACCGGGAGACCTGGCGGCCTTCGAGGAGGAAGTAGATCGCGGTGGAGACGTGGCCGGGGCCGCGATAGGTCTCGCGGTAGTGGCCGCCCTCCGGATGCGGAGTCAGGCCGAGGGAGCGGATCCAGCGCGCGGCGGCGGCGTGCACGCCCGGCGCGGGAGCGGGCTACCAGCCGATGGTGTGGGCCCCACGGCGCGGATCGGCGCCGCCGTGGCGGGTGCCATCGGGGCCGATCACGATGGCGCATACCGCGCCCGCGCGCCAGTCCCACTCGGGCCACTCGCTCACCTGGTGGCCGAGGGCGGCCAGCGCCTCGCGGGTCGCGGCGGGCATGCGGCGCTCCATCTCGAGGACGCCCGGCGCGTCGGGATGCGGCCAGAAGGAATCCGGGAAGGAGCGAGTGGCCAGCCGGGGCGCCTCGATGGCCCGCTGCAGCGGCATGCCGTACGCGGTCACGTTGAGAAAGACCTGCAGCATGGCCTGCTGCTGCACGTCGCCGCCCGGCGTGCCGAACGGCATGAAGAGCTTACCGTCCTTGAAGGCCATGGCCGGCGCCGGCGTGAGACGCGGCCGCTTGCCCGGGGCCACCTCGCTGGGATGCCCCGGCGCGAGCCAACCCTGAGAGCCGCGGGGCGAGACCACGCAGCCCACGCCCGGCACCACCGGCGAGTCCACGCACGGATCGCTGGGCGTGGACGAGAAGCCATTGCCCTGCTCGTCCACCACGCAGACATAGGAGGTGTCCAGGGCGCCGGTGATCCCCTTGGGTCCGGGTGGCGTCCGGGGCGCACCGTTCTTCACCGCGGCCAGCCCATAGGGATCGCCGGCGGGCGGCGTCCCCGGCCAGGCGCGATCCTCGTGGATGAGCGCGCGGCGGGCCTTCGCGTACACCTTGGAGAGGAGACCGTCCGCCGGCACCTTCACGTGCCGGGGGTCGCCGTAGTAAGCCTCGCGGTCGGCGAAGGCGAGCTTCATCGCCTCGACCATGAGGTGGAGCGCCCGGGGCGAATTGTGGCCGAGGGCGGTGAGGTCATAGCCCTCGAGGAGATTCAGCATCTGCAGGAGCACCGGCCCCTGGCAGGAGAAGCCGCAGGTGGCCATCTCGTAGCCGTGGAAGCTCGTCTTCAGCGCGGGCGCGACCTCGACCGCGAACTCCGCGAGATCCTCCGCGCGGAGGAGCCCGCCGGACTTCTCGTGATAGGCCACGATGCGCCGGGCGATTTCGCCCCGGTAGAAGACGTCGCGAGCGGCGCGGATGGCCTTCACGCGGCCGTGACGCTTCGCCCGGGCCTCGCCGTCCATCATGAGCTTGATCGTCCCCGCCAGCTCGCGCTCCACGAGGATCTGGCCGGGTTTCGGCGCCTTGCCCCCGGGCAGGTACAGCGCGGCGGACGTGGGCCAGCGCGTCAGCTTATCCGCGCTCCGCTCGAACATCGCCGCGCTGAAGATCGAGACCGGGTAGCCGTTCTTCGCGCACTCGTAGGCCGGCGCGGCGACCTCGGCAAAGCTCTTGGTGCCCCAGCGCGCGAGCGCCGTGCACCAAACGTCCGGCGTGGCCGGGACCACGGTGCGGAGGATGCCGGTGGGAATCTCGCCACCACATTGGGTCCGGTAGTATTCGGCGGACGCCAGGCGCGGATAGGGCCCGACGCCGCTCACCTCGTAGGTCTTCCGCGACTTCGCCACGTGCACCAGGAGAGGACCCACGCCGGCGAAGCTCACCATGTCCGGGTGCACCACGCCGAGCATCATTCCGGCCGCGGCGCCGGCGTCGATGGCATTGCCCCCCGGCTTCCAGGACCCGCGCGGCCGCCTGGGCGGCGAGGGGATGGCCCGCGGCTACCATCCAGCGGCGGCCCATCACCTGGTTCATGAGACCGGAGGCGGCCTGAGGCATGTGCTTCTGGCTCTGCGCGGCGTCTAGGCTCATGGCCCGTATGGTAACATGGCGACATGTCTACGTTCCCGCTGATCGGCGTGAGCATGTCCATCACGGTCGGGACCGCTCCCGAGCGCGCGTACGTGAACTCGACCTATCTCAATGCGATCCAGCAGGCCGGCGGCGTGCCCGTCGCGCTGCCCGCGCAGCTTTCCCCGCGCTCGTGGGAGCGGCTGGCGGCCGAGCTCGACGGTCTCTTGCTGACCGGCGGCGGCGACATCGATCCCGCGCTCTTCGGCGAGGCGCCGCATCCCACGCTCTCTGACGTGGCGCCGATCCGCGACAGCTTCGAGACCACCGCCGCGCGCGGGGCACTCGAGCGCGGAGTGCCACTCCTCTGCGTTTGCCGCGGCGTGCAGGTGCTCAACGTGGCCCTGGGCGGCAGTCTCTACCAGGATGTGGCCACCGATCCCGGCACCCAGCTCGAGCACAGCCAGAAGGGGCCACGCCACGAGCCCAGTCACAAGGTGACGGTGACGCCGGGCAGCCGGCTCGCCGAGGTGATGGGTGCCGACGAGGTTGAGGTGAACAGCATGCACCACCAGGCGATCAAGGCGCTGGGCCGCGGGCTCGTCGCCTGCGCCTGGGCGCCCGATCAGACCATCGAGGGCGTGGAGCTGCCGGGTCACGACGGTTTCGTCTTGGGTGTCCAGTGGCATCCCGAGGAGCTGATCGGGCACTCCGAGCCCGCGCGGCGCCTCTTCTCCGCTCTCGTCACGCACGCCGGCACCGCGCGCGCCCGCAAGTAACCCCCGCCCGGCCCCGGGCTCCGGGGCGCCCGGAGGATGTCATGCCCAAGACTCGCGGCACCGGCCTCCTGATGCTGTGGACCGACGTGGACGCGGCGCATGAGGCGGAGTTCAACCGCTGGTACAACGAGGAGCATCTCCACCATCTCCTCAAGGTGCCCGGCTTTCTCTCCGCCGCGCGCTACGAGGCCATCTCGGGCGGGCCGAAATACCTCGCCATGTACGAGCTGGAAGACGTGAGCGTGCTGCGCACGTCGGCCTTCCTCGACGAGGTGCGGTTTCGCCCCTCGCCCTGGCGGACCAAGGCGTCCGGCGGGCATGTGGGCCGCAACTACTTCGTGCAGGGGTACCGGCAAATCCACCCGGCGCGGACCAATCCGATCGAGCTCACCATGGGCCCGTCGCCGTATCTGCAGATGGGCCGCATGGACATTCCCGCGGCCATGGAAGAGGAGTGGAACGCCTGGTACAACACGGTCTACGTCCCCGACTACCTCGGCGTGCCCGGCGTCATCCGCGCCCGGCGCTACACCGTGGTGGACGGCCAGCCGAAGTACCTGACCGTTTACGAGTTCGAGCGCGCGGACGTGCCGAAGAGCGAGGCGTGGAACCGTGTGCGTGACCTCAATCCGTGGACGCATCGCGTCCGCCCCTTCATGAAGCTCGACGCGGGATCGCCCGCGGTGTTCAAGCGGATTTTCCCGGACCGCGTCGGGTGAGCGGGAGGGGCCCATGCGTCGAGGCATGATCTGCGCGGCACAGCCCGAGTCCACCGAGGCGGGGGCGCTCGTGATGCGCGCGGGCGGCAATGCGGTGGATGGCGCCATCGCCTGCGCGCTCACCGCCGGCGTGGTCGACCCGATGATGACCGGCATCGCCGGCTTCGGGAGCTGCCAGATCTACCTCCCCGCGCGGGGCATCCACGAGCTCATCGACTTCCACGGTAAGACCCCCGCGGCGGCGCGCCCCGACATGTGGGCGCATCTCATCGAGGGCGAGACGCGCGACGGATTCGGCTTCGTGCTGAAGGGGCGGGTGAACGACCTCGGCTATCAGTCCATCACGGTGCCCGGCAGCCTCAAGGCCTTTCACGAGGCCCAGACCGCGTACGGGGTGCTGCCCTGGGCGCAGGTCGTCCAGCCGGCTATCGACTGGGCGGAGCGGGGCTGGCTGGTGAAGAAGCACGTGGGCTACTGGTGGGCCATCGAGGAACAGCTCGGTCGCGTCGCCAATCCCGAGCGGCTGCGCTTCAGCCGGAGCGGGCGCGCGCTCTACTGCCGGCCGGACGGGAGTCCCAAGCGGGTCGGCGATACCGTGCGCAATCCGGAGCTGGCGGAGACGTTACGCAAGATCGCCAAGGGCGGCGCGGACGTCTTCTACCGGGGCGAGCTGGCCGAGCGGATCGCCGAGGACATGCGCCGTCACGGCGGGCTGCTGTCCGCCGAGGACCTCGCGAGCTATCGCACGAGCCACCGCCCGCCGCTCTGGGGCACCTTCCGCGACTGGCGGCTCGCCACCAATCATCCCCCCGGCGGCGGGCTGATGCTGCTCCAGATGCTCAACATCCTGGAGCAGTTCGATCTCAGGGCGCTCGAGCACAACAGCGCGGCCTATCTTCGGGTGGTCTCGGAGGCGATGAAGCGGGCGGTGGCCGACAAGGATGCCCATGTGGGCGACCCCGCCTTCGTGGAGGTGCCGGTGGATCGGCTCCTGTCCAAGGATTATGCGAAAGCGGTGGCAGCCGAGATTCGCGCCGGCCGGCGCATCCGCATCGACCGCATGGGCCTCGGCGAGCCCAAGGACACCACGCATGTGGCGGTCATCGACCGCGACGGCAATGCGGTGACCATGACGCATACCCTCGGCATGCCCTCCGGCGTGATCACCGATGGGCTCGGCTTCATGTACAACGGCGCCATGAGCGTCTTCGATCCCCGCCCCGGGCGCGCGGGCTCGGTGGCCCCGGGCAAGAGCCGCTTCAGCGCCATCTGCCCCACGCTCGTGTTCGGCGCCGAGGGGCTGCGCGCCGCCATCGGGGCGCCGGGCGGCGCCCAGATCGCCATCGGCGTGATGCAGGGGCTGGTGAACCTCCTCGAGTTCGGCATGTCCATGTCCGACGCGGTGGCCGCGCCCCGCTTCAGCGCCACCAGCCACATCATCGACGTGACCATGCGCATCCCGACCTACGTCACCGACGAGCTGGAGCGGGACGGCTACACGGTGGCGCGCAACCCCAACACGTTCGACGTGGCCGCGGTGCACGGCATCGAGGTGCGCCCGGATGGCACCCTCCACGGCGGCGCCGACCCGGGGCATGACGGGATGGCGCTGGCGGTATAGGCCTCAGTCGCTCAGCCGATACACGCGGCGGGCGGTGCCGGCGAACAGCGCGCGCTTCTCCTCGGCGGACGCGCCCGCGGCGGTGCGCTTGAGCGCGTTCCACAACGCCGCCCAGCCTATCCCCATCTTGTCGACGGGGAAATTGCTCTCGTACATGCAGCGGTCCGCGCCGAAGAGCTCGAGACAGGGCCCGATATAGGGGCCCCAGAGAGACGGCCAGCTCGCTCGAGGACGGCGGCGCCGGCTGGCTGCCGATAGTCATAGGCGGCGAGCCGCATCATCATGCCTCCGAGCTTCATGACCACGTTGGGGCAGCGCGCCAGCTCGGTCACGCCCTTCTTCCAGATCGCGTAGACCTCGTCCCGCTTGCCCGCATAGGGCCCGTAGCCCAGCGGGCCGCCCACATGTCCCACGACGATGCGCGCGTCGGGGTGGGCCCGCGCCAGATCCACGATGTCGTCGAGCTGCGGATGAAAGGCCCAGGCGTCGAGCGAGAGGCCGAGCGCGGTCAGCCGTGCCAGCCCAGCGCGCAAGGCGCCGTCCCGGTACAGGTGCAGCCCGGTGGCCGTCTGGCTATTGCCGATCACTGGGCTCGCGTCCCAGGCCGCCGAGTGGCGCACCCCGCGAAAGCGGCCGCCGCCGGCGCGGATCAGCGCCTCCAGCACCGGCTCCACGCGGTCGCCCAGCGTGAGATCGGCGAAGCCGACGATGCCGGCGGCAACCCGCGTGGCGCCATAGTTGCCGCTCTCGCTCATGGCCGCGATGCCCGCCACGAACTCCGTCTCGCCCACGGGCCGCATCGCCTCGGGCCCTTCCGCGCGATACATGGCATGACATTCCATGAACACGCTGGCCACGAGGTTGTGTCCGGTGCGGACATCCTCCAGGAACTCATGGAGGAGGTAGCGGTGCCCGTTCCGCTCCCACAGGTGATGGTGGGTGTCGATGATGGGAAGCTCGGGCTCGAGAATCGGCTCCGGCGGGCGCCTTGGCCAGCCAGGCCTCGTCGGGGGGGTGGATCCGGCCGAACTGGGTGGGTCGCGTCGGGGCGCTCATGAATCAGGAGTGTAGCCCATGCTAGGCTGGGCGCATGAACATCCACGTGCTCGATGACTATCAGGATACGATTCGCACGCTCGGCGCGTTCGCGAAGGTCGCCGGACATCAGGTGACGATCTGGCGCGATCACACCACGGACGTGGGAGTCCTTGCCGAGCGCCTGTGCGACGCCGAGGCGATCTGCCTGCTGCGCGAGCGTACGCCCATCCGCCGCCCCCATCGAGCGCCTCGACCGGCTCCGCATCATCAGCCAGGTTGGCGTCTATCCTCACATCGACGTGGAGGCCTTGCACGCCGCACCTGGGCTACGTTCGTGCGCGACGCGCTCGAGGAGATGTTCAGCGCCATCTTCGAGCAGGTCGTCGCGTACCGGGCGGGCGCGCCGATCAATGTCGTGAATCCCGCCGCGCTGACGGCCGCAGCGCGACGCTAGGTCGCGCCCCCGTCTCGACGTCGGGCTCACAATCGGGCGCTTGCCGGCCCCCCTATACTGGGAGGCGACGGAACACGAGGGGGAGGTAGCGCGACATGACGACCTTTAACGTGAACGGACGGGCGGTGACCGTGGCGGCGAGCCGGACATGCCGCTGCTGTGGGTGCTGCGCGACCTGATGGCCTGACCGGCACCAAGTTCGGCTGCGGCATCGCGCAGTGCGGCGCCTGCACCGTGCATGTCGACGGCGCGCCCCTGCGCTCCTGCATCACGCCGGTGTCGGCGGTGGCCGGCAAGAAATCACCACCATCGAAGGCCTGTCGCCCGACGGCAGCCATCCGGTGCAGCGCGCCTGGGCCGAGCTCGACGTCGTGCAGTGCGGCTACTGCCAGTCCGGGCAGATCATGGCGGCGGCGGCGCTGCTCGCGAAGAGCCCGACGCCGACCGACGCCGATATCGACCAGGCGCTGTCCGGCAACATCTGCCGCTGCGGCACCTACCCGCGCATCCGCGCCGGCGGTGCAAGCGCGCCGGCCGAGCCGGCAAGGCTGAAGCGCGCGGCCTGACGATGGCACTGCAACGGAGCCTCGCCGTCGCGACTTCCTCGCGCGACACGGCCGGCGCTCGTGCGGCGGCCTGGTGCGTCGCGCTTCTGTCGTGCCCGGCGCCGCGCGCGTTCGCCGTGCCGCCAGGCGCCGCGCCGACGGCCGCGCGGCTTCGCGCCCAACGCCTTCCTGCGCATCGGCGACGACGACAGCGTGACCGTGCTGCTCGCGCATTCGGAAATGGGCCAGGGCATCTGGACCGCGCTGCCGATGCTGATCGCCGAGGAGCTCGACGCCGACTGGTCGAAGATCCGGGTCGAGCACGCGCCCGCCGCGCCGGCGTACGCGCACACGGTGTTCGGCATGCAGATGACCGGCGGCTCGCACGAGCACCTGGCCGAGTTCGACCGCTACCGCCAGGCCGGCGCCGCCGCGCGCGACGATGCTGGTGCAGGCCGCGGCCGCGACGCGCTGGAAGCGTGCCGGCCGGCGAAATGCCGCACCGAGAACGGCGAAGTGTCATCGCCGGCGACGCGAGCGCGTCCGCTACGGCGAGCTCGCCGACGACGCCGGCAAGCTGCCCGCCGCCCGACGAGACGCTGACGCTCAAGGACCCGAAGGAGTGGAAGCTCATCGGCAAGCCCACGCGGCGCCTGGACACGCCGGAGAAGATCACCGGCCGGGCGCAGTTCGGCATGGACGTGCAGTTCGACGGCCTGCTCACCGCGGTGGTCGCGCGCGCGCCGGTGTTCGGCGGCAACGGTGAAGTCGTTCGACGCGACCGCGGCCAAGGCCGTGCCCGGCGTGCGCAACGTGGTGCAGGTGCCCAGCGGCGTCGCGGTGGTCGCCGACCACTACTGGGCGGCCAAGCTCGGCCGCGATGCGCTCGAGGTCGATTGGGACCTCGGGCCGAAGGCGCGCGCTCGACAGCGCGGCGCTGCGCGAGGAGTTCGCGCAAGCTCGCCGCCACGCCCGGGCGCCGCGCGGCGCAGGCCGGCGACGTCGCCGCCGCGCTGGCGACGGCCGCGAAGACGAGTCGAGGCCGAGTATGCCGTGCCCTATCTCGCGCATGCGCCGATGGAGCCGCTCAACTGCACGGTCGAAGATCGGCGACGGACCAGTGCGAGATCTGGACCGGCACCCAGTTCCAGACCATCGACCAGGTGGTCGCGGCGAAGATCACCGGGCTGAAGCCGGAGCAGGTGCAGATCCACACGATGTTCCTCGGCGGCGGCTTCGGCCGGCGCGCGACGCCGACGCTCCGACTTCGTCAGCGAAGCGGTGCACGTCGCCAAGGCGGCGAAGGCGCCGGTCAAGACGGTGTGGACGCGCGAGGACGACATCCGCGGCGGCTACTACCGGCCCGCGTACGTGCAGCGCGCCAGCGTCGGCGTCGACGCGCACGGGCATGCCGGTGGCGTGGCAGCACGGCATCGTCGGCCAGTCGATCACTGGCCGGCACGCCGTTCGAACCGATGATGGTCAAGAACGGCATCGACGCGACCTCGGTGGAGGGCGCGGCCGATTCGCCCTACCTCAAGGACATCCCCGACCACCGCGTCGACCTGCATTCGCCGAAGACCGGCGATCCCGGTGCTGTGGTGGCGCTCGGTCGGCCACAGCCACACCGGCTTCGTGATGGAGAGCCTGATCGACGAGCTGGCGCACGCCGCCGGCAAGGATCCGGTCGAGTACCGCCGCGCGCTGCTGAAGAACCATCCGCGCCACCTGGGCGTGCTCGAACCTCGCCGCGGAGAAGGCCGGCTGGGGCACGCCGCTGGCCGCAGGGCCGCGCGCGCGGCATCGCCGTGCACGAATCCTTCGGCAGCTTCGTCGCGCAGGTCGCCGAGGTCTCGGCGTCGGACGGCAGGGCGCGATCCGCGTGCACCGCGTGGTCTGCGCGGTCGACTGCGGCCTCGCTGGTCAATCCGCGACACGATCGCGCGCGCAGATGGAGTCGGCGGCATCGCCTTCGGCCTCGGCGCGGCGCTGCACGGCGAGCTCAGCTTCAAGGACGGCCGCGTGCAGCAGTCGAACTTCCACGACTACCAGGTGCTGCGCCTGAACGAGATGCCGAAGGTGCGAGGTGCACATCGTGCCGAGCACCGAGAAGCCTGGGGCGTCGGCGAACCCGGCACGCCGCCGATCGCGCCGGCGGTGGCCAACGCGGTGTTCGCCCTGACCGGCCAGCGCCTGCGCGAGCTGCCGCTGCGACTTGCCGCCACTGCCGACTGCCTGAGGAGGTCACGGTCCATGCGACCCTGGAAGCGACTGCATCCCCGCCGGCCTGCTGGGCGGCGCCCTCGTGCTCTTCAGCGCGAGTGCGGCGGGCGCCCAGACCGACGTCGCGAAGCGCGAGGAATCGGAGCGGGCCTTCGCCCGCATCGCCGAGGTGCTCCGCCATCCCCGCTGCATGAACTGCCATCCCGTCGGCGACTCCCCGCGCCAGACCGACGATCGACACCTCCATCGCATGCTGGTGCGCGCGCGGTCCCGACGATCGCGGTACGCCGGCCATGCGCTGCACCACCTGCCATCAGACCGTCAATACCGCCGATGGCCGGGTGCCCGGCGCGCCCCACTGGCACCTGGCCCCGCGCCGCATGGGCTGGGAAGGATTGAGCGACGGCGAGCTCTGCCGTGCCCTCAAGGATCCCAAGCGAAACGGCGGGCGATCCATCCCCGCCCTCGTTCAGCACACTGACGTCGGACGCGCTCGTGCAGTGGGCGTGGAATCCCGGCCTCCGCTCCCGGCCTCCGCTGTCCCAGCACGAGTTCCACGAGATCGTAAAGGGCTGGGCGGCCTCCGGCGCCGCCTGCCCGTCATCGGGGTGACATACGAGGGTGACGCAAGAGGGCTGACGTAAAAGTCTTGGCGCCAAGGGGCCGCGGGCTCACACTGGCGCCAAAGGGGGGCGAGCCATGGTCATACGCGTTCGCGAACCCGGGATCGGCTCGGTGACCTGTCCGGACTGTGGGCACCAGATGCGGCGGACGGACATGATCCTCGAGGGGGATCAGCTCGTCATGCACCTGGAGTGCCCGGCCTGCGGCTACAGGCGGAAGCGCGTGCTCTCCTAGATCAGGGACCACCTCGACGCCGCGCCGCTGACCTTCTCCTCGCGCACGCGGTGCTCCGCGGCCAGCTTCTTGAGATGTGAGTGCACGGACTGGCCCGCCATGGCGTGGAGCTTCTCCGGCACCTCTACGTAGACGATCTTCACGACGTCGGGGACCGTGCGCGCGCCACCGGCGACCGCGTCGAGGATCTGGCGCTCCCGCAGCAGGCGATGCGCGATGTACTCCTCGATCTTCCCCGGCCCGTCCTCGATCACCGGCCCGTGCGCCGGGTAGATCCGCCGCACGCCGAGGGCCTGCACGCGCCGCAGCGAGCCATGTAGAGCCCGAGATCGCCGTCGCCGTCGGGGATCACCGAGGTCGACCCGTTCAGGATGAGGTCGCCGCTGAAGAGCGCGCGCTCCTCCGGCAGGTAGTAGCAGAGGTGATCGGAGGCGTGCCCCGGCGTGTGCACGGGCACGAGGGCCACGCCGTCGCCGGACACGCGCTGCCCGTCGCGCAGGTCCTCGACGCCATCGGGCAGCCCCTCGTCCTTGTGGATCATCTTCGCCACGGGCAGGCCGCGATAGCGCTCGCGGAGATGATCCACGCCGCCCAGGTGGTCCTTGTGGCGGTGCGTGAGCAGGATGCGCGCCGGCCGCGCCCAGCCGCGGTGCGCGAGATATCCGGCGAAGGCCGGCACGTACTCGGGCACGCCCATCCCGGTGTCGATCAGGATCGGGTCGCGCCGGCCGACCAGGTACGTGTTCGTCCCGGGCCCGGTCATCATGCCGGGGTTGAGGCCGAGGACGCGGCCGACGAGGTCGCTCGGCGTCGACGTCCCGGGAAAGTCCGGATCGATCCAGGCCATGCTCGCGTCTCCTGTTCCTCTGTGCCCGGGAAGATCACGCCACGCCGAGGTAGCGGCGCTTGACGTCCTCGCGGCCTCCAGATCCGCCGGAGCGCCCTCGAAGACGATCTGTCCCTTGTTCATCACGTATACCCGGTCGGCGACGCGGAGCGCCAGGTGATAGTTCTGCTCCACGATCAGGATCGACTGCCGCTCGTTCTTGAGGCGGGCCACCACGTCGCCGATCTCGCGCACGATATGGTGCCAGGCCCTCCGACGGCTCGTCGAGCACGAGCACGCGCCCGTTGGTCAGCAGCGCGCGGCCGATGGCCAGCATCTGCTGCTCCCGCCGGAGAGCGTGCCGCCGGACTGCAGGCTCCGCTCCCGGAGCCGCGGGAAGAGCGCGAAGACGCGGTCGAGCGTCCAGCCACCGGGCGTCCCCTCGGGTCACAACGCGTCGCCTCGGTCCCCCCCGGCCCGCCGCGCGCGCCCCGAGCAGGAGGTTTTCCCGCACCGACAGCGGCGCGAAGATGCGCCGGCCCTGAGGCACGAGGGCGACGCCGGCCCGCGCGATGCGGTGCGCGGGCCAGCCCTGGATCGGCTGCCCGTCGAGGACGACGCGGCCGGCGCGCGGCGGGGTGAAGCCGACGATGGTCCGGATCGCCGTGGTCTTCCCCGCCCCGTTGCGTCCGAGGAGCGCCACCGCCTCGCCGGCGCCGACGCGCAGCGACACGCCGTGGAGCACGTGGCTCTCGCCGTAGTACGTGTGGACCTGGTCGACGTCGAGCATGGGATTCAGGCGGAGCCCAAATAGACCTCGTACACGCGCGGATCGGCCTTGACCTCGGCGAACGAGCCCTCGGTGAGCACCTCGCCGTGATGCAGCACGGTAACCCGGTCGGCGAGCGAGGCGACGACGTCCATGTCGTGCTCGATGATCAGCAGCGTCACCTCCCGCGGCAGGCCCACGAGGAGCTGGGTCATCCGGTCCGTCTCCTCGGGGGACATCCCCGCGGTCGGCTCGTCCAGCAGCAGGAGCTTCGGGCGCGTGGCCAGCGCGAGGCCGACCTCGAGGGCGCTGCTCGCCGTAGGAGAGCGCGCCGGTCGGCGCGTCCACCCGCTCGGCCAGGCCCACCGCTCGGCCGCCGTCCGCGCGCGCGCTCGAGCGGCGCGCGCAGCCGGCGCGCGCCGCCGAAGAGGCGGTAGCTGCCGCGGCCGTCCGCGGCCGCGGCGAGGCGCAGGCTCTCGAGCACGGTCAGGCCCGGGAACAGGTTGTTGCGCTGGAACGAGCGCGAGATGCCCCGGCGCGCCACCGCGTGGGGCGCGAGCCCGGTCACCGGCGCGCCGTCGAAGACGACGCGGCCGCCGCTCGCGGCGAGCTGCCCGGTGATGAGGTTGAACAGCGTGGTCTTGCCCGCGCCGTTCGGCCCGATGACGGCGCGGCGCTCGGCCCGCGCCACCGCAGCGACACGCCGGCGAGCGCGGAGAGCGCGCCGAAGCTCCGCGCCAGCGCCTCGAGGGGGAGGAGTGGCGACTCGCTCACGCGCGCCACCCAGCCGGGCCGGAGCGCCCCGACGATGCCGCCCGGCGCGAAGAGCACGAAGCCCACGAACGTGAGCCCGAGGATCAGCATCCACCGCTCGGTGTAGGTGCTGACGAGGCTCTGGAGCAGGATGAAGGCCGCGGCGCCCAGCATCGCGCCGCCGAGCGTCCCCACCCCGCCGATGATGACCATGAGCAGCGCCTCGCCGGAGGTCGTCCAGAAGAACGCGTCGGGCGTGATCGAGCCGTTGAACTGCGCGTACAGCGAGCCCGCGGTCCCGGCGAGGACGCCGGCCACGGTGAAGGCGAGCAGCTTGTCGCGGCCCACCGCGTAGCCGACCGCCTCCATGCGCGCCTCGTTCTCGCGGATCCCGCGGAGCACGTGGCCGAACGGCGAGCGGACGATCCGCCAGAGGGCGAGGGCGGCGAGGACGACGAGCGCCAGCAGATAGACGTGGAAGCTCTTCGTGCTCGCCACGCTCGCGCCGGCGATCGTGGGTCGCGGGATCCCGACGAGACCGTCCTCGGCGCCCAGCCAGGCGACCTGGAAGGTGTAGGCGTAGAACATCTGCGAGAACGCCAGCGTGAGCATGATGAAGTACACGCCGCTGACGCGGATCGAGAAGAAGCCGATCACCAGCGCGGCGAGGCCGGCGGCGGCCGCGGGCAGCACGACGCGGCGACCAGCCCCGCCGACTGGTTCAGGGCGACGCGGCGGCGTAGCCGCCGATGCCGAAGAACGCGGAATGCCCGAACGACACCATCCCGGCGTAGCCCATGAGCAGGTCGAGGCTCATCGCGAAGATCCCCCAGATCAGGATCTCCTGGAGGAGCTTCACCGGATAGTTTCCGGCGAACGACGGGAACGCCGCGACGGCGGCGAAGCGCGACGAGCGCGAGCGCGCAGGAGCGCCGGCGTCATCGGAGCGGCCGGCCGAAGAGCCCCTGCGGGCGCAGGAGCATGATGAGCGCCATCACCACGTAGATGATCAGCATCGCCGAGCGGGCATCCACGCCTTCCCGAACGTCTCCGCCTGGCCGATGATCAGGCTTCCCGCCAGCGAGCCCTTCAGGCTGCCGAGCCCGCCGACGACGACCACGATCAGCGCCGGGATCAGGATGCTCGCGCCCATCGCCGGGTACGCGGACTGGATCGGGCCCGCGATCACGCCGGACAGCCCGCCGAGCGCGGCCCCGAAGGCGAACACCGCGGTGAAGACCCGGCGGATGTCGATCCCGAGCCCCGCGGTCATCTCGGCGTCGAACACGCCGGCGCGGATGATGGCGCCCAGGCGCGTCCGCTCGATCAGGAGCCAGAGGGCCACCGCCGTCCCCAGCCCGAACGCGATGACGAACAGGCGGTACGACGGGATGGTCGCCCCGAACAGCGTCACCGAGCCCGAGAAGAGATCAGGCGGCGGGATGGACGGATCCGCCCGCCCCAGATCCACTTGACCAGGTCCTCGAAGAGATAGATGAGGCCGAAGGTCAGCAGCACCTGGTCCAGGGGCGGCCGGCGATAGAGCGGCCGGAGGCAGACGCGCTCGATCGCCGCCCCCACCGCGCCGACCAGCCAGGGGCGGCACGAGCGCGCGACCCAGAAGCTTCCCGTGACGCCGATGACGGTCAGGCCCGCGTAGGCGCCCAGCATGTAGAAGGAGCCGTGGGCGAGGTTGACCACGTCGAGCATGCCGAAGATCAGGGTCAGGCCGACGGAGAGGAGGAACAGCAGGACGCCGTAGGGAGGCCGTTGAGGGCCTGGGCGAAGAGGTCGGGGAGGCCACGGGAGCATCCTGGGGGACCGGCGCGCGCGCCGCCGGCCCCCGCGCCTGATCAGGCGGGCAAGGTGCAGCCGGTGCCCGGGATCGCGCACGTTGGCGACCCGGTCGATCACCACGTTGTTGAGGCCGCCGGCGACCTCCTTGACCTCGCGGACGTAGATGTACGGCTGGATCACGTTGTGGGTCTTCGGATCGAAGCGGAACCGGCCGCGGGGGCTGTCGAACTCGGCCTTCTCCATGACCTCGACCAGCTTGTCCTTGTCGCGGGTGTTGCCATTGACCGCCTTGAGCGAGCGGACGATCAGCTCCGCGGTGTCGTACCCCTGGCACGCGAAGCCGTCGGGCATCTTGCCGCCGAACTTCTCGCGGAAGTCCTTGACGAATCGCTGGTTCACCGGGTTGTCGAGGAGCGGGGTGTAGAAGTGCCCGGAGATGACGCCGAGCGCGGAGGCGCCCTGAGCGGGCAGGACGTCGGGCTCCACGAGGAAGCCGGCGCCGGTCAGCTTCGCCGCCTGCTTGAGTCCGAACTGGTCGTACTGCTTCACGAAGTTGACCGCGTCGGTCCCGGAGAAGAACGCGAACACCGCCTTGGCGCCGGACTGGCGGATCTTCGTGAGGTAGGGCGCGTAGTCGGTCTCGCCGAGCTTCGGGTAGTCCTCGGCCACCACCTTCCGCCCGCGGGGAGGAACGTCTCCTTGAACGCCGCCATCATGTCCTTGCCCGCCTGGTAGTTCGGCGCGATCTGGAACACGTCCTTGGCGACGTTCTTGGCCACCCAGCCGCCCATCGGCTGGCACGGCTGCCAGTTCGAGAACGACGTCCGGAAGATCCACTTCGAGCAGCGCTCGCGGCTGATCGCGTCCGCGCCGGCGTTGCGAGACGATGAGGATCGTCTTGGAGTCGTGGACCTTGTCGCGCATGCCCATCAGGATGCCGGAGTGCACGGGGCCGGTGAGGATGTCGACCTTGTCGGAGTCGATGAGCTTCTCCGTCTTGCGCACGCCGACCGGCGGCTTCATCTCGTCGTCTTCCTTGATCATCTCGATCTTGCGGCCGGCGACCGTCCAGTTCTCCCGCGCGAAGACCAGCTCCATGGCCTGGGTGATGGACTCGCCGAGCACGGCGTAGACGCCCGTGTACGGCAGCACGAGGCCGATCTTGATCGGCGCGGACTGCGCGTGCGCCCGCACGCACCCACGGCCCCACCGCCGCGCCCGCTGCGGCCGCCGACGCCCCGCCGAGAAATCTCCGCCGCGTCACTTGAGCCATCGCCATCGTCCTCCTCCTCGTCGTCGGCGAGGGAGTGCCAGCGCGCGTGGACCGGGGCAACCCGCGAGCTGGGCCGGTCGCCGATCGTCGGCCTGGTGGCCGACAGCCAACACGAAGCCGGACACCGACAAGGCGCGCCGGGCGCGCAGCCCGGCGGCCCGGGCGCCTGACTCCACGTCCCGCGTCGGGCCGGTGCCCGCCGCGAAGGCGCCGGCGACCCCGCCTGCCGGGCAGCGCGAGCGCTCGCAGTCGCCCGGCCGCGCCGTCGGGCGAACCGGGCGAGGCCGTCCACGGGAGCGCGCACCTCGGGGCCGCGCACCCGTGTCCCCGACGCCGCCGCTGGCGACCAGACCCCGCGCCGGTCACCTCGCGGGCGACCTGGGCCAGGTAGCGGCCCCACGCGAAGCCTCGTGCGAGATCGTCGAGAAGCAGACCGCGATGGGGACAGGGGCAGCCGCTGTGGCACGGGGAAGATGGGCGCACACGGCTCACGGGCCGTAGTCGAGCGGATAGCGCACGCCGGTGGCGAGGACGGCCAGGTGGTCCTTGGCCTTGCCGCGCGCGAAGAGGGCGGCGGCGAGAGCATAGTCGCCGGGATAGTCGAACGCCACGCCGTAGAGGATCCGGGCGCGGGCGGTAAGCGCGCGGTGCCGCGGGGTCCGTCGACCACGATGGGAAAGGTGAGATCCGGTACAGGGGAAGATCACCATCACAGCCAGGCGCGCCTCGGCCACGCGCCGCCCTGGGCCACCAGTCGTAGAAGCACGGGCCGGAACACCCGGAGGCGAGCTTGCCCTCGAAGGCGGCCTCGAGCGTGCAGAAGCGGGGCGTGTGCACCGACAAGAACACTGCCGGCAGGGTTCCCATGGCCTGCCTCCACCGCCCACCTGCACCGCGTCGAGCTCGTGGGCACGCCGGCGCGGGCGGGGCGGCCCGCGGCGGTGCGGGCCGGTGCCGCCCGGAAGTACCCTGAACACCCGGTTGAAGACGGCGAAGTCCTTCATGTGGCGCCGGAGCGGGCACCGCGCCCGTGGCGCCGCCGGCCGCCTGCCGCCAGCAGAGGTGAGATCCCGCGTCTGCTCGGCGATGTCGGGAGAGACGATCTGCTTGGTGGCGGGATCCAGCGGCCCCTGGCCCGACACGAAGAGGAAGCCGCCGCACTTCACCCCTGGGCGATGGGCGACTCGGTGCCCTCGGAGAAGCCGGTCTTTGGCGCGGACGTGGTGAACACGACTTCGGGCGACTTCATGGACATTGACTTCCTCTGTGGATGAGACGCGGTGAGGTGATCGCGCAGCCGGTAGCGCTGGAGCTTGCCCGTGGCCGTGCGCGGCAGCTCGGGCACCTCGATGAGCTCGCGGGGACGCGCATGCGCGGGCGCCTCGCGCGCCAGCCGCTCGCGCAGCTCGCCGGCAGCGCGGCGGCATCCGCCCCCGCCGCGCGCGGCACCACGAAGAGATACGGCTTCACCAGCCCCGAGGCGTCCTCCGCCCCCACCAGCCCCGCCTCGAGCACGGCGGGATGCCGGAGCGCGGCGGCCTCGACATCGGCCGGCACCACCCATAGGCCCGCCACCTTGAACACGTCGTCGTCGCGGCCGCAGTGGATCCAGTGCCCGCCGGCGTCCACGAAGCATACGTCGCCGGTGCGGAACCACTCCCCGTCGAAGGCGCGGCCCGTGGCCTCCGGCCGCTGCCAGTAGCCCCTGGCCAGAGAGGGCGTGCGGACCCAGAGGACGCCCTGCGCGCCGGCGGCACGGGCCCTCTCTCGCCATCCAGCAGCCGGGCCTCGGTATCGGGCACGGGCCGCCCGGTGATCCCTCGCGACTCTGGCCGGAACGCTGGAGAGCGCCATGAAAATGGTCTCGGTCGCGCCGATCCCGTCGAGAATCTCCACGCCGAAGCGCGCCCGCCATGCGCGGGAGATCTCGGCGGGCAACCGCTCGCCGGCGGAGACGCAGGCGCGCGCCGAGGCGAAGGTGTCGGCGGGCAAATCGGCGGCGAGGAGGCGCGCGTACACGGTGGGCACCGAAAAGAAGAGCGTGGGCCGGAACTCCCGCGTCACGCCCGCACTGTCTCCGCGTCGGCCCAGCCCGGATGCAGATAGCTCTCGCTGCGTGCGAAGCAGCGGGACGAGCAGCGCATTGCCGAGGGCGTAGGCGAAGAAGAGCTTCGAGGTGACGAAGATGCGATCCTCCGCCCCGGCGCCGAGCACCTCGCCGCCATAGTGCCGGCAGGCGAGAAGATTGCGATGGAGGTGCATGGCGGCCTTGGGCGAGCCGGTGGTGCCCGAGGTGTAGAGCCAGAACGCCATGGCGTCGGGGCCCACCGGAACCGGCGCGAAGCGGGTGCCGGTCGGGGTCAGCAGCGCCTCCGGATCGAGCACGGTGGGAAGGCCCGCGCGTGCGGCCGCCTCGCGCGCGGGCGCCGCCAGCGCGGGATCGGCGACGAGGACCGCGGCGCCGCAGTCGGTCAGCACCGCGGCGAGATCGGCCGCGGCCAGCCGCGTATTCAGCGGGACCGCCACCGCCCCGGCGCGGAGGGTGCCCAAGAAGAGGGCGGCCCAGAGGAGACCATCCGGGAGGAGAAGGGCGACCCGATCCTCGGCGTCACCCCGCGGGCCCGGAGTCCGGCCCCCGCGCGCTCGACCAGAGCGAGAAGCTCGCGTAGCTCGCCGCCCCCGCGGGCGTCACCAGCGCGCGGCACGCGCCCCGCCCTTCGTCCACCGCGGCGTCGAGGAACGCGACGGCCGCGTTGGGGTCCGCCGCCGGCGTCACTCGGGATCCGTGGGCGCGCCGCGCGGGCGCCGGACGCGAATGCCCTTCTCCACCAGGCGGTCGTCGATGCCGTGGAACTTGTGGCGGCCGTCGGCGTGGGACTGCCACAGGGCCTCGAGGCTGGGAAAGCCGGCGAGGTAGCGAAGGCCCGACTCGCCGGGCTCGGCCATGGGCATCTCGTCCGCCTCGTAGCGCGCGACGCCCGCCTCGGGCTCGATCCAGAGGCCCTCGGAGGTCTCTTCCGTGAACAGCCGCGGGCTCTGGCCCGGGGGCACCGGGGCCAGGAAGAAGCGCGCGGTGAAGCGGATGGGCCCGTGGGCGGCGTGATGAAGTGCGAGAGATACCGGAGCGGCGCCAGGTCGAGGTGCCAGCCCTCGGCGGCCAGGAGGTCGGCCAGCGGCGCGGCGGGCCATCAGCGCGTGCCGCATGCGATCGATGCGGGCGGCCACCGCGGCCTCGCCCGCCGGGACGGGCGGCCCGCGGGGTCAGACGATGAGCAGCCGGTCTCCTCGAGCAGCTCGCGCGCCGCGGTGATCCAGAAGGCGAGGGCGGCACCCCGTCGGGCGGGGCAGGAGCCGCGCCGCGTCCTCCGGCGAGAGCCCGCGGCAGCGGGCGAGGAGCGCGGGCGCGCCATCGGCAGCGTCGACCTTGCCCGCCGGGAAAGGCGTAGAATCCGCCGAGGAAGCGCATGCCCTTCTGTCGCCGGATCATGTAGACCTCGAACGGCGTGCGCACGCCCGGGCGGACGAGCAGGACGGAGGCCGCGGGCCTCGGGACGACGCGGCGCCGGCCGTGGTCAAGCGGACGAGGCCTCGGGCCGCGGCGCGCCCGCGAGCTGCCGAGCAGCGCGTCGGCAGAGATGGGCTTGGCGATCACCTGGTCCACGAACTGGCTCGCCTCGGCGGCGGCCACGCCCTCCCCCAGCCGGTGAGGAGGAACACGCGCGTCGCCGGCGCGCGGGTCTTGATCCGCTCGGCGACCTCCCAGCCGTTGACCTTGGGCATGCCGAGGTCGGTGATGACGACGTCGTGGGGACCGGGTCGAAGACCGCGAGGGCCTCCTCGCCGTTGACGGCGGTGGTGACTGATGACCCCCCGCGCGCAGCATGTCGGAGAGCACGAGGAGCAGCCGCTGGTCGTCGTCGACGAGGAGCACGCGCGCCGCCCGTTCCGGGTGGACGGGCTCGGCGGTCTCCTCCGAGGGCGGGATGATCTGGAACCGGCTCGCGTGCAGCCGCAGGCGCACCGTGGTGCCCTTGCCCTCGCCGCTGTCGATGCCGAGCGTGCCGCCGTGGCGCTCGACGATATCGGACACCTCGGCGAGCCCGCGCCCGGACCGGCGTGGTGAGCCTGGCGGCCAGGATCCGGCGCAACTCTTCGGGCATGCCGACGCCGGTGTCCTACACCTCGAGGCCACCCAGCCCGACTCCTCGGTGGCGGCCCGGATCGACGAGGGTGCCGCCCTGGGGCATCGCGCTCACCGCGTTGTGGATGAGGTGGACGAGGGCGTCGCGCAGCTCGAAGGCGTTGCCCTCGACCGGGGGGACGGCCTCGAGTCGGGGGCGACGTCGATCACCACCCCGCGGCGCTGCGCCTCGTCGCGCCAGCGCGGCGCGGTCATCTCGAGCGCCTCCGCGACGACCGCGGGCAGCCCCACCGGACCGAAGCCGACCTGGGGCTCGCGCGAGACGAACTCCTGGAACCGCCGGACGGAGACGGAGGCCTCCAGGGCCACGTCGCGGATCACCTTGAGCCGCCGCTGCGCGGTGTCGCTCTGCTCCTCCTTCAGCAGGAGCTCGGTATAGGCGAGGATGGCGGCGAGCGAGTTGTTGAAGTTGTGGGCGAGCCCACCCACCGTCTCGCCGAGCGCGCGGAGGTCGACCGACCGACCGAGGTCCCGGGGCGATCCTCGAGGCGCCGGCTCAGGTCGCGCGCCCAGCCGCGGAGGGTGAGCACCGAGCGGTCCAGCTCGACCTTGGTGCGGCCCAGGTGGCGCGCGATGTCGCGGATCTCCTCGTGGTCCGCGAAGAGGAGCGGGTCGGTCGGGAGCCGCGGCTGGGGCGCCGCCGCGCGCCGACCCAGCGGGCGACCGTCTCGCCGGACGCCGCTCGAGCATGGGCCGCGAGCTACAGGTTCACGAGCTGCGCGACCCGTTCGCGGTGATACGTGGCGTCGCCGAAGGTGAACTCCGAGCCCTTCGCGCGCTTGAAGTAGAGGTGCAGATCGTGCTCCCAGGTGAAGCCGATGCCGCCGTGCAGCTGGATGCCCGCGGCCGAACACCCGGCGGTAGGCGTCGGAGACGTAGGCCTTGGCCATGCTCACTGCCAGCGGGCCCTCGGCGGCGCCCTCGTCCATGGCCCAGGCCGCATAGTACGTGATGGACTTGCTGTTCTCCACTTCCACCAGCATGTCGGCGGCCTGGTGCTTGACGCCCTGGTAGGAGCCGATGGGCCTGCCGAAGGCCTGGCGGATCTTCGCGTACTCGACCGTCATGTCGAGCACCTTCTGGGCGCCCCGCACATCTCCGCGCAGAGCGCCACGCAGGCGCGGTCGAGCACGCGCGCGAGCGGCGCCCAGCCTCGCGCCGGCCTCGCCCAGGAGCGCGTCCGCGCCGAGCGTGACCCGGCCAGCGTCACCTCGCAGAGCTTGCGGGTCTGGTCCATGGTGGGCAGAAGCTTGACCTCGAGGCCCGGCGTCGCCCGGGGGACGAGGAAGAGGCTGACGCCATCCTCCGGCACGGGCCCGAGCCCGTGCGCGCCGCCACCACGATGGCGTCGGCGGTGTGGGCGTCGGGCACGAAGAGCTTGGTGCCGGCGAGCGTGTGCGGCCGCCGGCCGACTTGGCCTCCAGCGTGATCCCGGCGGCGCCGAGTGCGCGGACGGCTCCATCCAGGCGAGCGTCACGCGCTGGTCGCCGCTCGCCAGCTCGGGGAGCCACGTCTTCTTCTGTGCCTCGGTGCCCGCCTCGAGGAGGGCGAGGCCGCCCAGGAGCACGGTGGAGAAGTACGGGCCCGGCATCACCGCGCGGCCCATCTCCTCCATGAGCACGGTGAGATCCACGAAGCCCAGCCCCATGCCGCCGTAGCGCCTCGGGATAGATCAGGCCCAGCCAGCCCTGCTCGGCGATCTTCTTCCAGAGCTCCGGCGTCATCCCCTCCGCGCCGTCCATGAGCGCGGCGCACCACCTCGGAGGAGCACTCGTTGTCGAAGAACTTGCGGGCGGTGCTCCGGAGCAGCTCCTGCTCGTCGTTGAAGCCGAAGTTCATGGCTAGCCTTTCGGGAGGCCGAGCACACGCTCGCCGATGATGTTCTTCTGGATCTCGGTGGTCCCGCCCTCGATCGAGTTGGCGCGGGAGCGAAGGAAGCCGTACTGCCAGAGCCCGTTCTCCACCGCCCACCGGCTGCCGCTCATGAGCTGCGCGTAGGGGCCCTGGAGCTCCATGGCCATCTCCTGCAGCCGCTGATGCCCTCCACCCACATCATCTTGCCGGTGGAGGCCTCGGCCCGGGCAGCTCGCCCTTGAGGAGCTTGGTGATGGCGCGAGCGCCGGTGTACTTGAACACCTCGGTGTCGATCCACATCTGCGCCAGCTTCTGCCGCATGACCGGATCCCGCGTGGCGGGCACGCCGTTCTTGGTGGAGCGGCGCGCGAGGTCCACCAGCCCGTCGAGCGCGATGCGCAGCCGCACCTGGAGCCCGAAGCCGAGGGCCAGGCGCTCGTACATGAGCGTGGTGAGGCCCACCTCCCAGCCGTTGTTGAGCCCGCCCAGGATCTGCGACTCGTGCACGCGCACGTTGTCGAAGTACACCTCGTTGAACTCGTCGTCCCCGGTGAGCTGCTTGAGCGGCTTCACGGTGACGCCCGGGCGCTTCATGTCGAGGAGGAAGTAGGTGATGCCCTTGTGCTTGGGGCGCCTGAGGGTCGGTGCGGGCAAGCAGCATCATCCAAGTCGGCAATGTGGGCGAGCGAGGTCCACACCTTCTGGCCGTTGATCACGTAGTGCTCGCCGTCCTTGACCGCGCGCGTCTGGAGCGATGCCAGGTCGGAGCCCGAGTTGGGCTCGGAGTAGCCCTGGCACCAGATCTCCTCGCAGGAGAGCATCTTGGGAGGATAGCGCTTCTTCTGCTCTTCGGTGCCGTACGCGATGATGGTGGGCCCCGCCATGCCCACGGCGAGGATGTTCAGTACCGGCGGGGCCTTCGCCAGCGCCATCTCTTCCTGGAGGATCATCTCCTCCATGAAGGTCAGGCCGCGGCCGCCGGACTCCTTGGGCCACGTCAACCCCACGAACCCCGCCTCGTACATCTTCCGCTGCCACTGGCGAAGAAAGTCGTAGGCCTCCGGCCGCGGCACGTCGCTGGCGGCCTGCACCTTGCTCGTCCAGTCGGCGGGAAGGTTCCGGGAAAGCCAGGACCGGACCTCGTCCCGGAACGGTTGCTGCTCGGGGGTCAACGTGAAATCCATACTCCCTCCTGCAACGGCGAGGTTGGGGGGCGCTCAGGACTGACTGAACGACGGTTCATTGCCATGATACGGGCCCCCCTCAGAAAGTGTCAAGGGTAAGCGAGGTCTTGTATACTGACCCGCGGCCATGAGGCTCGCGATCTCGCTCCCCCGTCTCCGCTCCCACCTCGAGGCCCTCTCTCAGTTCGGCCGGAACCCGGCAGGCAGGGCATCACCCGCTCCTGCTGGAGCCCTCCCTACGAAGAGGCCCGCGCCTGGCTCATCGCGCGGATGAAGGACTGCGGGGTTGACGACCTGGGTGGACGAGGCGGGCAATACCTTCGGGCGGCTCGGCGAGGGCGCCCCACGGTGATGACGGGCTCCCATATCGACACCGTGCCCCAGGGCGGCTCCCTGGACGGCGCCCTCGGCGTGCTGGCGGGTCTCGAGTGCCTGCACACCCTGCGGGAGTCCAAGATGTCCGCACGCGCCGGCCCCTCACCGTGGCCGCCTGGAGCGACGAGGAGGGGCGCTACGCCTCGCTGTTCGGCTCGAAGGCCTTCACCGGCAAGCTCGACACCCGCCAGATCCCCCACTTCCGCTCCGCCGACGGGGAAGCCCTGGTGGACGCGATGGCGCGCGCGGGCTTCGATCCGCTGGAGGCGCCCAAGGCCAAGTGCGACCCGAAGAACCTGGCCGCCTACGTGGAGCTGCACATCGAGCAGGGACCGCACCTCGAGGCCGCGCGCCTCCCCATCGGCTCGGTGGAGGGGGATCGTCGGGGCAATCGGCGCGCCTGGGTCACCTTCATCGGCCAGGCCGACCACGCGGGCACCACGCCCATGGAGTGGCGCAAGGACGCCTTCCTCGGGCGCCGCCGAGTACGCCCTGGCCGCGCGCGAGCTGGTGGTGGAAGCGGGGCGGCGGGAGAGAGCGTGACCAACTTCGGCCGCATCGAGATCGCCCCCGGTGTGTCGAACATCGTCCCCGCACGCGCCACCCTGCTCCACGAGATGCGCTCGCTCGACGGCCGGACCCTCGCGCGCCTGGACCGGCAGTGCCGCGACCTGGCGCGCGCGGTGGCCAAGCGGCGCGGGCTTCGCGTGAAGGTGGAGACCATCTCGGCAGAGCCCGCCCGTGCACTGCTCCCGGCGCGTGATGAAGGCGGTGGAAGCGGCCTGCGCGGGAGCTCGGGCTCAAGTACCGGCGCATGCCTTCCGGCGCCGGGCCACGATGCCCAGAACCTGGCCTCCGTCACCGACTCCGGCATGCTCTTCATCCCGTCCCGCGGCGGACGCAGTCACCGTCCCGACGAGACCAGCGACTGGAAGGCCATCGAGCGCGGCGGGAACGTGCTCCTCCATACCCTCCTGCAGCTCGCCGGCTGACGCGGGCGCGCGGCCGCCAACTACCCTCGACGGCGTCACCGTCTCGTACTTCGAGTGGGTGCAGAACATCCAGCAGTTCACCTGGGATGAGGACAAGGTCAACGCGGAGCTCCACCGGCACATGCGCGAGGCTTACGCCACCATCGCGCGGGTCGCCCGCGAGCATCGCGTGCCCCTCCGCACCGCGGCGTTCATCGTGGCGATTGGACGGGTCGGCCGGGCGACCGTGCTCCGAGGAGTCTGACGTCCATGTCACTCCATCGAATCGCTCGTCTTGGGGCTGCGCCCCTCGCCTCGCCCGGCCACGTCGCCATCGGACGGGTCGGCCGGGCGACCGTGCTCCGAGGAGTCTAGAGCGATGGATTTCGTCGACGCGGTCACCACGCATCTCTGCCGGACCCTCACCCGGGGGGAGGCGGAACGTCTGCTCGCGGGCACCGAGCTCCTCTCGACGGCGGCCGGGTCCACGATCATCCGCGAGAGCGCGGTCAGCGAGGGGATCTACTTCCTCTTCGAGGGCAAGGTCGAGGTGAAACGGAAGCGGTCCGACGGGGAGACCGCCCGCCTCGCGGTGGTCGACGCCCCGTCACTGATCGGGGAGCTGAGCCTGGTGGTGGGCGGGACCAGCACCGCCACCGTGAGCGCGCTGACGGATTGCCGGCTGCGCCTCCTCCGCAAGAGCGACTTCCACGCGCGCCTCGTCGACGGGGACCTCGCCGCCTACAAGCTGCTCGGCGCGGTGGCCGAAGTGCTGGCCCGCCGCGTCCTGCGCCTCAACGACACCATGCTCGAGCTCACCGAGCGCGCGCAGCCGGCCGCCCAGATCGAGGATCTGGCCCGCCTGCGCGAGAAGCTCTTCTCCGAGTGGTCGTTCTGAGCCGCGCCCGCGGGGGCGGCGCCTCATTGTGAAACATTCCACTTGGCAGCGGGGGGACCGTTCGAGTACACTCCGGGCGGAACCGGAAATAACCTTACGAAAGAGGATGTTGTGTCCACGATATCGCACCTGTTGCTCGCGCTGGCGCTGACCCTCTTTCTGGCCTTCCAGGGGGGCGCGCTCGTCTTCGTGCTGCGGTCGCGGCGCGCGCTGCTGGCGGGCCGCCGGCGGCGGCCCACCGAGCTCCTGTGGACCGTCATCCCCGTGATGCTCGTGCTGTTCCTCGCCGCCCGGAGCTGGGTGGCCGTCTTCGATCTGGGGCGGCCGGCGGTGGCGTCGGCCGTGATCACCGCGGCCCCGGCGTCGGAGACACCGGGCGCCCCGCCCCGCCAAGGGAGACCATGACCAAGCCCGTGAGTCGCCTCGCCCTCTCCCTCCTCCTGCTGGGCGTGATCGCGCTGAGCGCCGGTTGCGGCGCGGTCGGCTGGGATTGGGACACGAAGATGACCACGGTCATCCCGAAGTCCGACTTCGGGCGCATGACCCACGACATCTTCATGCTGATCTCGTGGTGGACCCTCGGCATCTTCATCGTGGTGGAAGCCGTGCTGGTCTACGCGTGCTGGCGCTTCCGCGACCGGCCGGGCGCGCCCATTCCGAAGCAGGTCCACGGCCACACCGTGCTCGAGGTGAGCTGGACCATCGCCTTCGCGGCCATCCTCGTGATCATCGCGGTGCCCACCGTCCGCGTCATCTTCAAGACGCAGGAGGCGCCCGCCGCCACCGACCTCAAGGTGGACGTGGTCGGGCACCAGTGGTGGTGGGAGTTCCGCTATCCCGGCCAGGGCGTGGTCACCGCCAACGAGGCGCATATCCCCGTGGGGCAGACGGTGGCCTTCCACCTGCACGGGCCGGACGTGATCCACTCCTTCTGGGTGCCCCAGCTCGGCGGCAAGCGGGACGTGGTGCCCGGTCGCGTGAACCGGATCACCCTCACGCCCGAGGTGCCCGGCGAGTACATCGGCCAGTGCGCCGAGTACTGCGGCATATCGCACGCCAACATGCGCTTCCGCGTGATCGTGCACGCCAAGGGCGATTGGGAGAAGTGGGTGGCCGCGCAGAAGGCCCCGCCGGTGGAGGCCGCCGACGAGCTCGCCCAGAAGGGCAAGGAGCTCTTCAGCCAGTCGGCCTGCATGGGCTGCCACACCATCGCGGGGGTGTCCGCGGGCATCCTGGGCCCGAACCTCACCCACTTCGGCAGCCGCAAGACCCTCGGGAGCGCCACCATGCTGAGCACCCCCGAGAACCTGGCGAAGTGGATCGAGAATCCGGCGCACCTGAAGCCCGGGGTGCTGATGCCCAATCTCGGCATGCGCGAAGAGCAATCCAAGGCGCTCGCCGCCTACCTCCTGAGCCTGAAGTAGGGGAGCCCATGGCGACACACGCGGCGTTCATGCCCGGGCGTCAAGACGGACGCGGCGCCCACCGGCGTCTGGTCCTGGATCACCACCGTGGATCACAAGCGGATCGGGATCCTGTACGGGGTCACCGCCTTCATCTTCTTCCTGATGGGCGGCATCGAGGCGCTGATCATGCGGGCGCAGCTGGCGCGCCCGGACAGTAACCTGGTGAGCGCGCAGACCTTCAACGAGCTGTTCACCATGCACGGCACCACCATGGTGTTCCTCGCCATCATGCCGCTCAGCGCCGCCTTCTTCAATTTCATGATCCCGCTGCAGATCGGCGCCCGCGACGTGGCCTTCCCCCGGCTGAACGCCCTGTCGTACTGGATCTTCCTGTGCGGCGGCCTCTTCCTCAACTCGAGCTTCCTCTTCGCGGCCGCGCCGGACGGGGGCTGGTTCGGCTACGCCACGCTGACCACGCGGCAGTTCTCCCCCGGCCCAGCATCGACTTCTGGATGCTGGGGCTGCAGATCCTCGGCATCGCGTCCATGCTCGCCGGCTTCAATTTCATCGTGACCATCATCAACATGCGCGCGCCCGGCATGACCCTGATGCGCATGCCGGTGTTCATCTGGATGTCCCTCGTCGTGCAGTTCCTGGTGGTGCTCGCCTTCCCCGCCATCACGGTGGCGCTCATCCTCCTCATGTTCGACCGCTTCTTCGGCACGCTCTTCTTCGCGCCGGCCGCCGGCGCCGATCCCTTGCTGTGGCAGCACCTCTTCTGGATCTTCGGCCATCCCGAGGTGTACATCCTCATCCTGCCCGCCATGGGCATCGTGTCGGAGGTGCTGCCGACCTTCGCGCGCAAGCCGCTGTTCGGCGCGCCGGTCGTCATCTACTCCGGCATCATGATCGGCTTCTTCGGCTTCGGGGTGTGGAGCCACCACATGTTCTCGGTGGGCATGGGGCCGGTGGCCGACGCCGCCTTCTCCATCGCGACCATGCTCATCGCGGTGCCCACCGGGGTGAAGATCCTCAACTGGATCAGCACGCTGTGGGGCGGCAGCATCCGGTTCACCAGCGCGCTCCTGTTCTCGCTGGGCTTCATCGCGATGTTCACCATGGGCGGGCTCAGCGGCGTCATGCACGCCTCGCCGCCGGTGGATCTCCAGCAGACCGACACCTACTTCGTGGTGGCCCACTTCCACTACGTGCTCTTCGGCGGCTCCATCTTCGGGCTCTTCTCCGGCTTCTACTACTGGTGGCCGAAGATGACCGGGCGCCTCCTCGACGAGCGGCTGGGCAAGCTGCACTTCTGGCTCATGATGATCGGCTTCAACATGACCTTCTTCCCCCAGCACTATCTCGGCCTCATCGGAATGCCGCGGCGGATCTACACCTACGCGGGCGACCTGGGCTGGAACTTCTGGAACATGGTGTCGACGCATCGGGGCCTTCATCATCGCGCTGTCGATCCTCGTCTTCATCGTCAACGCCTTCAAGACGCGGCGATCGGGGCAGGTGGCGGGACCGGACCCCTGGGACGCCCGCACGCTGGAGTGGGCCATCCCCTCCCCGCCCCCCATCTACAACTTCGCCGCCATCCCCACCGTGCACGGCCGGGACGAGCTCTGGCTGCAGAAGCACGGCGACGGCCACGGGGGCGCGCCGACCCCCAGGCCCGCCCCGCCCACCGCGCAGGAGATCGCGGCCATCCACATGCCGCCGCCGTCCTACTGGCCCATCCTGCTCGCCCTCGCGCTGACCTTCATGCTCGCCGGCCTCCTATCAGCACGTACCAGATCATCGCGGGCGGGCTGCTCGTGCTCTACTGCATGTTCAAGTTCGCGCTCGAGTATCACCGTCCCGCCCAGGAGGCCCACTAGTGGCCAGCCATAGCGACGCCCACGCCGCCGCCGGCGCGCACGCCGTCCACCACGACCCGAATATCGGGCACCACCGGGCTCGACAACCGCAAGGTGGGGATGTGGATCTTCCTGGGCTCGGACTGCATGTTCTTCGGATCGCTCATCGGGACCTACCTCTCCTACAAGGGCAAGAGCCTGGGCGGGCCCACCCCGAAGGACGTGTTCAATATCCCGCTCACCTCGGAGAGCGCGGCGGTGCTGCTGCTCTCCTCGCTCACCATGGTGCTGGCCCTGGCCGCGCTGGAGAAGAACGACCACAAGTGGACGGGGCGCTGGCTGCTCGCCACCGCGGCTGCTCGGCGCGCACTTCGTGGGAAACCAGGTCTACGAGTTCTACACCTTCGCCGTCCACGACGGGCTCACGCTGAGCACCAACCTCTTCGGCTCGACCTTCTTCACCCTCACCGGCTTTCACGGCGCCCACGTCACCGGGGGCGTGGTCTGGCTGATGGGACTGTGGTGGCAGCTCAAGCGGGGCCGGCTGGACAGGCGCGACTACACCAAGGTCGAGATCGCGGGGCTTTACTGGCACTTCGTGGACATCGTCTGGATCGCGATCTTCACCATCATCTACCTCATCCCCTAGGAGCGTCGACATGGCCGACACACATGCCGTCGCGCGGCAGCAGAGCCACGGCGGCCCAGGAACCGGCGCACGGCGGCGGGCACGCCACCGTCAAGACCTACGTCTTCGTGGCCATCGTGCTCGGCCTCATCACCGCCATCGAGGTCGCGACGCTCTACATCCCCAGCATTCCCAACGGGCTCCTGGTGGCGAGCCTCCTCATCATGTCCGCGATCAAGTTCGTCCTGGTGGTGGGCTTCTTCATGCATCTCCGGTACGACCACAACATCATGCGGAGCTTCTTCATCGGCCCGCTCATCCTCGCCATCCTGATCATCCTCGCCCTCATGGCGCTGTTCAGCGCCTTCGTCCTGCTGCCGCCGCTGAGATGGCACACGCAGTGCCCGGGCCGGCGGGGCCACCGCCCCTCGGGCCCGGGGGATTCGACTGGACCGCCTGGAACGCCGACCCCGGTGTGGTCGCCGGACTGGTGGCGCTCGGGGCCGTCTACGCGGCCGCGACCCTCCTGCGGCGCCGGCTCGACCCGGAGGCGCCCGCGGAACCGGACAAGGTGGCGGCCTTCGCGGGAGCACTCCTGGTGCTCTTCGTGGCGCTCACCGGGCCCGTCCACGATCTCTCGGACTACTATCTCTTCAGCGCGCACATGGTGCAGCACATGCTGCTGGCGTTCGCGATGCCGCCGTTGCTGCTCCACGGCGTGCCGGGCTGGATGCTTCGCCCGCTGCTGCGCGACCCTCGGGTGCGCGGCGCTCGGCCGCCGGCTCACTCGCCCCTCCGGCGCGTTCGCCTGCTTCAACCTGGTGCTGGTGGCCTGGCACCTGCCGCCGCTCTACAACCTCGCCATGGAGCAGCATCCGGTCCACATCGTCGAGCACCTCATGATCATGGCCGCCGCGGTGATCCTCTGGTGGCCGCTGCTGTCCCCGCTCCCGGAGCTGCCGCGCGCGCCCTACCCCGTGCAGATGCTCTACGTCTTCGTGGTGGGCCTGCCCATGGTGGTGGTGGCGATCTTCATCAGCATGGCCGACGGCATCCTCTACCCGTACTACGAGGCGGCGCCGCGGATCTGGACGGCGCTCACGCCGCGCGCCGACCAGCACCTCGGCGGGCTCATCATGTGGATTCCCGGCGGGCTCGTCTTCCTCATCGCGCTGACGGTGGTCTTCTTCCGCTGGCAGGCGGCGGGCGGCGACGATATTGTGGTGGCCTCCAGCGAGGCGCGCCGTGGCGGCTAGGCTCCCCCGCCGTCTCGCCTGGCTCGCCGTCGGTGCCCTCGCGCTGCGTGATGACCCTGGGCAATATCGTGAGCTCCACCGGCTCCGGGCTCGGCTGTCCGGACTGGCCGCTCTGCCACGGGCGCGTCATCCCGCCCGGCGGCGCAGAGATCTGGATCGAGTTCCGCCACCGCCTCGCGGTGCCGCTCTTCTCGGTGCTGCTGGTGGCCACCGCCTTCCTCACCTGGCGCCGCGCCGCCACGCCCGCGCTGCGGCGTCTGGCCGTCGCCCTCGTCGGCCTGCTCGTGGCGCAGATCGTCCTCGGCGGCGTCACCGTGCTGCTGGGGCTGTCCCCGCTGGTGAGCACCGTGCATCTCCTCACCGCGCTGACCGTGCTCGCTGGGCTCATCACCATCTGCGCCGTGCCCGACGCGTCCGGGGTCACGCCGAGCCAAGGCTCGCGCGCTTCGCGACGGCGGGGCTCGCGGTGCTGCTGGTCCAGCTGGCGCTGGGCGGATACGTCCGCCACTCGGGCGCGGGCCTCGCCTGTCCCGATTTCCCGCTGTGCAGCGGCGACGTGTTTCCGGGCCACTGGCTGGGCTGGGCGCACTGGCTGCACCGCTGGCTCGGCGTGCTGCTGCTGGGCTTCTTCCTCCACCTCGCCCGCGCCAGCCGGCGCGGAGCGCTCGCGGGCGTCGGCGCCGTGGTAGCCGGCCTCGCGGTGGCCCAGGTGTCGCTGGGCATCCTGACCGTGCTGCTGCGCCTGCCCATCGCCGTGCGGGCCACCCACGCAGTCGTGGCCTATGCGCTCTGGGCGCTCCTCGTCTGGATCGCGGTGAGGGCAGGTGCTTGCTCGACTTTCGTATCGCTCGGCTCGCCTTCGGCTGCGCCTCGCCAAGCCACGGCTGCGCCTCGCCAAGCCACTGCGGCGCGCCGGCACTCGATGGGGCCGAATAGTGGCGCCGCCGACCCCGGGGCCCGCGAATCCGGCGCCCGCGCGCGCCGCCGCGCTGACCGGCATGCGGAGCCGCGCCGGCGCCTATGCGGAGCTGTCGAAGTTCGGGATCGTGCTGCTCGTGCTCGTCTCGGCGGGGGCCGGCTTCATGCTGGCGGCGCCGCTGGGAGCGGAGTTCCCCTGGGCGGCGGGCCTGATCGTGCTGGTGGGGGTGATGCTTCTGTCCTCGGGCGCCTCCGCGCTCAACCAGGTGCAGGAGCGTCGGCGCGATGCGCTCATGGCGCGGACGGCGGGTCGCCCGCTCCCGTCCGGCCGCCTCTCGTTCGGCCAGGGACTCCTCTTCGCCATCCTGGCGCTGGCCGCGGGCGCGCTCATCCTCTGGTTCGGCATCGGACGCACCGCCGGCATCCTCGGCATCGTGGCCGCCGCCTTCTACAATGGGCTCTACACGCCCTGGCTCAAGCCCACTTCGCCCTTCGCGGCCGTGCCGGGGGCCCTGCCCGGCTCCTTGCCGCCGGTGATCGGCTGGGTCGCGGGTGGAGGCAGCCCGCTGGACGTCGGGGCCTTCATCCTGTTCGGAATTCTCTTCCTGTGGCAGATGCCGCATTTCTGGGCCCTGGCTCTCCGCTACAAGGAAGACTATGCCGCGGGAGGCTTCCCCATGGTGGCGGAGGCGGTGGGGGTGGAAGGCACCGCCCGGCTCATTCTCGTCTACGCCTTCGGACTCACCGCGCTCTCCCTCGCCGCGCCCACCTTCGGGCTGGGCGGAGTGGTGTCCTTGGCCGCCGCCGCCGTGCTGGGCTGGCGCCTGATCTGGCTCGCCACCAAGTTCGCTCGCCATCCGGAGGACCGGCGCGGCTGGTTGTCGCTCTTCCTCTTCTCCAACCTCTATCTCCTCCTTCTCTTTCTCGTTTTCGTCGGCGAGCGGCTGGCGCGATTCGCGCTCGGCTAGACCGCGGGTTCTTTGCTATCCTGATCGAGGGGCAAATCGGCTGACATGAATATCTGTGTGGTCGGCACGGGCTATGTGGGTCTGGTGACGGGGGCGGTGTTCGCCGACCTCGGCAACGACGTCGTCTGCGTGGACAAGCTGCGCGACAAGATCGACGCCCTCAAGGCGGGGCGCATGCCCATCTACGAGCCCGGCCTCGAGGAGATGGTCGCGCGCAACGTCGAGGACGGCCGCCTCACCTTCACGACCGATCTGCCCGCGGGCGTCCGCCAGTCGGACGTCGTCTTCATCGCCGTGGGGACGCCCCCGCGCGAGTCCGGCGAGACTGACCTCTCCCACGTGGAGGCAGTGGCGGCCGAGATCGGGCGGACCATGGACCGCTACAAGGTGGTGGTCAACAAGTCCACCGTGCCGGTGGGCACCGGCGAGCTGGTCCGCGAGGTGGTAGCGCGGCATCAGCCCACTCCCATCGACTTCGACGTGGTCTCCAACCCGGAGTTCCTCCGGGAAGGCTCCGCCATCGAGGACACGCTCCGGCCGGACCGCATCGTGATCGGCGCGCCGAACCAGCCCGCGGCCATGCGCTTGGTGGAGCTCTATGCGCCGCTGGAGCGGCCCATGATCATCACCGACCTGCCCTCCGCCGAGGTGATCAAGTACGCGTCCAATGCCTTCCTCGCCGCCAAGATCTCCTTCATCAACGCCATCGCCAATATCTGCGAGTCGGCGGGCGCCGACGTGACCCAGGTGATGAAGGGCATGGGCCTCGACACCCGCATCGGCGGCGCCTTCCTTCAGGCCGGGCTCGGCTACGGCGGCTCCTGCTTTCCCAAGGACGTGGACTCGCTCATCCACACCGCCGGCCGGCTCGGCTACGACTTCCGGCTGCTCAAGTCGGTGGTGGACATCAACCGCGAGCGCCCGGGCCACCTGGTGGAGATGATCCGCAAGGTGCTGGGCCCGCTCGACGACAAGACGGTGGCGGTGCTGGGACTCGCCTTCAAGCCCAATACCGACGACATGCGCGAGGCCAGGAGCGTCGAGGTGATCCAGCAACTCCACGCCGCCGGCGCCACCATCCGGGCCTACGATCCGGTGGCCGCCGACAATGCCCACCCGCTCCTCCCCGACGGCGTCATCTACAGCTCCTCCCCCTACGAGGCGGCCCAGGATGCCGACGCGGTGGTGCTCGTCACCGAGTGGAACGAGTTCAAGTTCCTCAACCTCGAGCGGCTTCGGAGCGTCCTCCGCCGGCGCGCCATCTTCGACGGCCGGAATATCTGGGAGCCCGATCGCATGCGCCGGCTCGGCTTCGAGTACTACTCGATCGGCCGCAAGCCCGTGATCCCGGGCTGAGGGTCCCTCCCCTGCGCGTGCTCGTGACCGGTGGGGCCGGCTTCATCGGCTCGCACCTCTGCGATCTCCTCCTCGGCAAGGACCGCGAGGTGGTGTGCATGGACAATCTCCTCACCGGCAACGCCGACAATATCGCCCACATCCGCGACCCGCGCTTCCTCTTCGTCAAGCACGACGTCACCAACTACATCCTGGTGGACGGCCCCATCGACTACGTGCTCCACTTCGCGAGCCCCGCCTCCCCCATCGACTACCTCGAGCTGCCCATCCAGACCCTCAAGGTGGGCGCGCTGGGCACGCACAAAGCGCTGGGCGTGGCCAAGGCGCGGGGCGCCAAGTTCCTTCTCGCCTCCACCTCCGAGGTCTACGGCGACCCCCTCGTCCACCCGCAGCAGGAGGAGTACTGGGGCAACGTCAATCCGGTGGGCCCGCGCGGCGTCTACGACGAGGCCAAGCGCTTCGCGGAGGCCATGACCATGGCCTATCACCGCTTCCACGGAGTGGACACGCGCATCGTTCGTATTTTCAACAGCATCCCGGGAAATGAGCACGTGGTCGTGTTCGATAACGACCAGATGTACGTCGGCCCCATCGAGAACTGGGTGGACACGATCGAGGCCGAGGGTATCGAGGGACGCAAGATCCTCGTCCCCGCCTTCGACCCCGCGACGTGCCGCATGGTCCTCAAGCCGGTGAGCGCGGTCATCAAGCATCCGTGCCAGGGTGACGTGTACGAGGTCACCATGCGATACGGCCGGCGCATCCGGGTGACCGGGGACCACAGTCTCTTCCGCCGGGGCGCCGACGGACAGCCCGAGCCGGTCCATGTCAACCGGCTTGAAGTGGGCGACCATGTGGCAATCGCCGCGGCCCTGCCCGTCGTCGAGCAGGATCGGCCCGAGGTTTCGCTGGCCGGACATCTCCTGGCGACCCTCGGCGAGTCGCACCTCTGGGGCTATGCCGTGACCGCACCTTCGCTTCCGCCGATCCTCGCCCGGCACCGCGAGGCCGTCCTTGACGCGGTCCGCGCATCCGGGCGCGTCCGGGCCCGGCGGGAGCGGAACGGTCTCACCTGCGCCGCGCGCAAGTACGAGCGCACCGCCACCGTGCCCCTCGCCGTGATCAAGCGGCTCGGGCTCGAGGTCCCCGCCGGCGCCCGGCTCCGCATGAACACCGCCGGCGCTCACGTCTCGCTGCCGGCAACGGTCGCCGTTACCGACGACCTACTCTGGCTGCTGGGCTTCTTCCTTGCTGAGGGCTCTGCGTACCGGAAGGGCAAGTCCGCCTTCCTGTCATTCAGCTCCGATCAGCGGTACCTGGACCGTGCCGCCGCGATTCTGCGCGGCGAGCTCGGTCTGCACGTGGTCACGCAACCATGGATGGTCAAACGGGGGACGGTCAAACGGGCGCCGGCCATCTACGCCCACTCGAGGCTGCTTCTCCTCCTCTTCGAGGAGGTGTTCGGCGTCCTTGGGCCCGCGATCCCGCCGTGGATACTCCAGCTCCCCCTCCACCGCCTCAAGTGGTTCCTGGAGGGGTATCGAGAAGGAGACGGCACCCACAGCGGGAAGAAGCTGGGGCGTGAGCTGTGCTTCGACACCACCAGTGAGCGGCGGGCGCAGGATCTCGCCCTGATCCTGCTGCGCTTCGGGATCGTTGCCTCCCTCGGGCGTTACGAGACAACTTTCAAGCGCAAATACGGAGAGCGCCGGTTTCCGTTCTATCGTCTGACGGTGTGCGAGGTTTCGGACTTCGACATCCGGAACTGGGATCACGGGCCGACCCAGACACTGAACGCCCGCCGTCAGGGCGACCTCATCTGGGCCAAGGTCAAGTCCATCGAAAAGTGCCTGACGACTCCCTACGTCTACGATTTCTCGGTGCCCGACGCCGAGAACTTCATCGGAGGGATCGGGGTCTGTTGCCACAACACCTACGGGCCGCGCATGCGCCTCACCGACGGCCGCGCCATCCCCACCTTCATCCGGCAGGCCCTGCGCGGCGAGCCGCTTACGGTGGCGGGGGACGGCTCGCAGACGCGCTCGTTCACCCACTACTCGGACCTGGTGGACGGCATCTGGCGGCTCATGAACGAGCCCGTCAACGACCCCGTCAATATCGGCAACCCGCGCGAGATGACCTTGCTCGCGCTGGCCCGGATGATCGTCGAGCTGACCGGCTCGCGCAGCGAGCTCGTCTTCACCCCTTTGCCGGTGGACGATCCCAAGGTGCGCCAGCCCGACATCAGCCGCGCGCGGCGCCTGCTCGGCTGGGAGCCGCGCGTGGATGTGGAGACCGGGCTGCGCCAGACCATCGAGTGGTATCGCAAGACCGGAGCGGCGCGGTGAGGATCCTGGTGACGGGGGGAGCCGGATTCATCGGCTCCCACGTGGTGGACGCCTTTCTCGCCGCGGGCCATACCGTCTCGGTGGTGGACAGCCTCGCCACCGGCAATCCCGCGTGGCTCGCGGGTAAGCCGGTCCCGCTCCACGCGATGGATCTGCGCGCGGCCCGGCTGGCGGAGGTGTTCGAGGCCGAGCGTCCGGAGATCGTGGCTCATCTCGCCGCGCAGGCCTCGGTGGGCCGCTCCGTGACCGACCCGGCGTTCGACGCGTCCGTCAACGTGGTCGGCGGGCTCAACCTCCTCGACTGCTGCCGACGGGCCGGCGTGACGCGCGTCATCTACTCGTCGAGCGGCGGCGCCGGCTACGGGGACACCGACGCCATCCCCACCCCGGAAAGCGCCCCATCTCTTCCCGCCTCCCCCTACGGGGTCAGCAAGGTGGCGATGGAGCACTACGTCGCCGCGCTCGGCGCCATCCACGGCTGGTCCGCGGTGTCGCTCCGCTACGCGAATGTCTATGGGCCGCGCCAGAATCCCGCCGGCGAGGCCGGCGTCATCGCGATCTTCTGCGACCGCCTGCTCCAGGGCCAGCCGCCCGCGATCAACGGCGACGGCACGCAGACGCGCGACTACACCTATGTGGAGGACGTGGCGGCGGCCAATCTCGCCGCGCTCAGGCGGCCGCAGGTGCAGGGCGCGTTCAATATCGGCACCGGCGTGGAGACGTCGGTCAATGAGCTCTTCGCGCGCCTGGCGCGCGCGGCCGGTTTCGACGGCCCGCCCGCCCGCCGGCCGGCCCGGCCGGGCGAGCAGTATCGGAGCTGCCTGGATCCCGCCCGCGCCGCCGACGAGCTCGGCTGGCGGCCCACCGTGTCGCTGGACGAGGGGCTGGCCCGTACGTTCGAATTCTTCAAGAAGGAGGCAGGACGATGATCGATGAGGAGCTTCGCGCCATCCTGGCGTGCCCCGCCTGCAAGGGTGACCTCTTGTTCGAGGAGACCCGCATCATCTGCCCGGCATGCCGCAAGGCCTATCCCATCCGCGACGGGATCCCGGTGATGCTGATCGGCGAGGCGGAGCCCTGGGCGCCGGCCAAGTAACCGCCGTCATCCTCGCGGGCGGGCAGGGCACCCGGCTCCGGCCGCTCACCTACGATCGGCCCAAGGCGATCGTCCCGCTGCTCAATATCCCCTTCCTCGCCTATCAGCTCGCGCTCCTCGCGCGCCACGGGGTCCGGGATGCGGTGCTGTCCTGCTCCTACATGGTGGATGCGGTGCGGGCCACCATGGGCGACGGCGCCCCCTGGGGCGTGCGGCTGTCGTACGCGGTGGAGGACGAGCCGCTGGGCACCGCGGGCGGCGTGCGCAACGCGGTGGATGACGCGGACGGGCGCGTGCTCGTGCTCAACGGCGACATCCTCACCGACGCCGACCTGGGCGCGATGCTGGCCTTCCATCAGGCGCGCGACTCGGCGGCGACCCTGTACCTCACGCGGGTGCCCGATCCCACCGCCTTCGGCCTCGTGGAGCTGGCGGAGGGCGGCCGCATCCGGCGCTTCATCGAGAAGCCTGAGCCGTCCCAGGTCACCACCGACACCGTCAATGCCGGCATCTACGTGATCGACAGGCAGTTGCTCGCGCGTGTCCCCCGGGATCGCGCGGTGTCCATCGAGCGCGAGTTCTTCCCGGGTCTCCTCGAGGATCGCCTGCCCTTCTTCGGCTGGGTGGCGGAGCACTATTGGCTCGACATCGGCAATCCCGCCAAGTATCGCCAGGGCGCCCTCGATCTTCTCGCGGGGCGCGCCACCACCCCGCTCGAGCCGGCCGGCGCGCAGGGTGGCGGCCGCTTCGTGGGGCCGGGCGCGGTGCTGGACGGAGGGGCGCGCGTGCTGGACCCGGTGGTGATCGGGGCCGGCTGCCGCGTGGGGGCCGGCACCACCGTGGGCCCATCCACGGTGCTCGGACCCGACTGCGTGGTGGGCGTCGGCCGCCGCGGTGGCAGGCGCCATCCTCTGGGAGGGCGTCGAGGTCGGCGCCGGGCGCCGAGCTGCGGGACTGCATCGTCGGCGGAGGAGCACGGGTGGGCGCCGGCGCCCATATCGGCGGGGGCGCGGTGGTCGCGCCGGGCGCGGTGATCCCCGCGGGGGCCCGGCTACCCTGACGACGTGTTATCCTGAGTCCGATGGCCATCGAGCAGATCAGAAACTTCTCCATTGTCGCGCACATCGACCACGGTAAGTCCACCCTGGCCGATCGGCTCCTCTCCCTCACCGGGACCATGGACGCCAAGAAGGCGGTAGGCCAGGTGCTCGACTCCATGGACCTGGAAAAGGAGCGGGGCATCACCATCAAGGCGCATGCCGTGCGCCTGCTGTACACCGCCCGGGACGGCAAGGAGTACACGCTCAACCTCATCGACACCCCGGGGCACGTCGACTTCTCCTACGAGGTCTCCCGCTCGCTGGCCGCCTGCGAGGGCGCGGTGCTGATCGTGGACGCCGCGCAGGGGGTCGAGGCCCAGACCCTCGCCAATTTCTACCTGGCGGCCGACGGGGGGCTGGAGATAGTGCCCGTCATCAACAAGATCGACCTTCCCGCCGCGGACGTGGAGGGCACCCGCACCCAGATCACCGAGCTCCTCGATCTGGACGGTGATTCCGCCATCGCGATCTCCGCCAAGCATGGCACCGGCGTGCCGGAGGTGCTGGAGGCCATCGTCGAGCGCGTCCCGCCCCCCAAGGGCGACGTGGACGCGCCGCTCAAGGCGCTGGTGTTCGACTCCTTCTACGACTCCTACCAGGGCGTGGTGGTCTATCTCCGGCTGCTCGACGGGCGCGTGCGCGCGGGGCAGCGCATCCTCCACATGTCCAGCGGCAAGATCTACGAGGTACAGCAGGTGGGCGTGTTCTCGCCCGACATGCGGCCGGTGGACGAGCTGTCGGCGGGCCAGGTCGGCTACCTCACCGCCGCCATCAAGCGCGTGGCCGACGCCAAGATGGGCGAGACCATCACCGACGCGCTGCGGCCCACCGCCGAGGCCTGCCCCGGCTATCGCGACGCCAAGCCCATGGTCTTCGCGGGGCTCTACCCCATCGAGGACACCGACTACGAAGGCCTGCGCGACGCGCTGGAGAAGCTCCGGCTCAACGACTCCGCCCTCAACTTCGAGCCCGAGACCTCGCTGGCGCTCGGCTACGGCTTCCGGTGCGGCTTCCTCGGCATGCTCCACCTGGAGATCGTGCAGGAGCGACTGGAGCGGGAGTTCAATCTCTCGCTGATCGTCACCGCGCCCAGCGTGCGCTACAAGGTGATCACCACCCAGGGCGAGACGCTCGAGGTGGAGAACCCCTCCCGGCTGCCGCCCCCGGACAAGATCGAGCGCATGGAGGAGCCCTACGTCCGCGGCTCCATCTACGTGCCCACCGAGTTCATGAGCGAGATCTACAAGCTCGCCCAGGACAAGCGCGGCGAGCACCGGTCGCTGGAGTACGTGGGGAAGCGCGTCCACATCCTGTTCGACTTCCCCCTCGCCGAGATCGTGGTGGACTTCTACGACAAGCTCAAGTCCATCTCCAAGGGCTATGCCTCCTTCGACTACGAGTTCCTCGACTTCCGGGAGTCGGAGCTGGTGAAGCTCGACATCCTCCTTAACGGCGACCCGGTCGACGCGCTCTCCACCATCGCCCACCGGGACAAGGCCTACGAGAAGGGCAAGGTGCTGACCGAGAAGCTCCGCGCGGTCATTCCCCGGCAGCTCTACGAGGTGGCCATCCAGGCCGCCATCGGCAGCCGGGTCATCGCCCGGGAAACCGTCAAGGCCATGGGCAAGAACGTCACCGCCAAGTGCTACGGCGGCGACATCACCCGGAAGCGGAAGCTCCTCGAGAAGCAGAAAGAGGGCAAGAAGCGCATGAAGCAGGTGGGGAAGGTCGAGGTGCCGCAGGAGGCGTTCCTGTCGGTGCTCAAGAGCTGACGCCGTGAGCGAACTCGAGACGCGTCCCGACGCGACCCCGCGTCCGGTGGAGGCGGCGGCCAAGCCGCGCCGCAAGTCCCTCGTCCGCGAGTACGGCGAGGCCATCGTGGTGGCGGTGCTGCTGGCGCTGGTCATCCGCGCCTTCGTGGTGCAGGCCTTCACCATCCCCTCCGGCTCGATGATGGATTCCCTGCTGGTTGGCGACTACATCCTCGTCAACAAGTTCCTCTACGGCCCGGAGATCCCCTTCACCGACTCCCACCTGCCCGGCCTGCGCGACCCGCGCCGCGGCGACGTCATCGTCTTCAAGTACCCCAACGACGAGACCCGCGACTTCATCAAGCGCATCATCGCGGTGGGCGGCGAGACGGTGCAGATCAAGGACAACCGCGCCTTCGTGGACGGCAAGCCCCTGGACGAGCCCTATGTGCGTCCGGGCTCGGTGACCCCCACGCCGGCGGGGCACTGCGGCTATCTCTATGGCTGCGATCCCATCGTGGTGCCGCCGGGGGCCTACTTCGTGATGGGCGACAACCGCGACAACTCGCAGGACAGCCGCTACTGGGGCTTCGTCAAGGGCGAGAAGATCCGCGGCAAGGCCTTCCTGATCTACTGGTCGTGGAACGGCGACCGCCACTGGCTCCGCTGGAGACGGCTGGGCAACTGGCTCCCGTAGGGCCCGCGCCCGCGTCGGCGGCGCCGCTGGACGGCTGGGCGCCGCGGGCAGCGCGGCTCGGCGTCTACGTCCACGTCCCCTTCTGCGCCAAGCGCTGCGGCTACTGCGCGTTCAACACCGCACCTTATCTCGAGGCCGCCGTCCCGCGCTTCCTGCGCGCCCTCGAGGCAGAGATCGCGCTGGCGGGCACCGCGCCCTGGGCGCGGGGCGTCCACGCGGCCTCGATCTTCCTCGGGGGCGGCACGCCGTCGCTCCTCGCTCCCGCCGAGCTCGCCGGTATCCTCGACGCGCTGCGCGCGCGCATTCCCGCTCGAGGCGGAGGCCGAGGTCACGGTGGAGTGCAATCCGGAGAGCGTCTCGAGGGAGCGCCTCGCGGGTTATCGCGCGGCGGGAGTGACCCGGATCAGCCTGGGCGTCCAGAGCCTCGAGGATCGCGTCCTTCCCGCTCTCGATCGGCTCCACACCGCGGCCGACGCGCGCCGCGCCTTCGATGATGCCCGCGCCGCCGGCTTCGACAATGTGAGCGTGGACCTCATCTACGGGCTTCCGGGGACGGATGGGGCCGGCTGGGAGCGAACCGTGGCGGGCGTCCTCGCCTGGGCGCCCGACCACCTCTCCGCCTATGCGCTCTCGCTCGACGACGGCAGTCTCTGGAGCGCGGCCGGCGTGGGCGGGCTCCCCGGAGAGGACGAGGCGGCGGCGCAGTACCACGCCCTCACTCGGCTCGCCCGCGCCGCCGGCTACGAGCACTACGAGATCTCCAACTACGCGCGGCCCGGGCGCCGCTCCGCCCACAACCAGCTCTACTGGCGGGCGGAGGAGTACCTCGCGTTCGGCCCGGGCGCCTGCGGCTTTCTCGGCGAGGTGCGCTACGGCAACGAGAAGCCGCTCGACCGCTACTGCGGCACGCTGGAGGCGGGGCGACTGCCGGTGGCGACGCACGAGACGCTCACCGCGCGCCAGCGCCTGGCGGAGCGGCTCTTCCTCGGGCTGCGCACCGCCGACGGCGTGCCGGCGGCGTGGCTGGACGAGCGCGTGGCGCTCGAGCCCGCGCGCCTCGCGCCCCGCGTGGCGAGCTGGCGCGAGCGCGGCCTGCTGGAGACGCGCGACGGGCGCCTGCGGCTCACCGAGGACGGATTCCTCCTTTCCGACGCCCTCTTCGTCGACCTGCTTTAGCGTAGAATGACGCCATGACGCCGGACGCCCATCTCGACGAGCGCCGGCGCCAGGTCCTGGTGTCCATCATCGCGGAGTACGTCGAGAGCGCGGAGCCGGTGGGCTCGCGGTCCATCGCGCGACGCCACATGCGCGGCCTGTCCCCGGCCACCATCAGAAACGTGATGTCCGATCTCGAGGAGCTGGGCTATCTCTCCCAGCCGCATACGTCCGCCGGCCGCGTGCCCACCGACAAGGCGTATCGCTTCTACGTGGATCACCTGCGCGGGATGCCGTGGGTGGACAAGGCCACCGCGGGCGCGCCCGCGCGCGAGTCGGCGGCGGCGCCCTTGAGCGGCGTCGAGCGGCTCATGGCCGAGACCCCCGCCCAGCTCTCCCAGGGCACCCACATGACGGGCATCCTCCTCGCCCCGCCGCTCCAGCACACCGCGCTGGACCGCATCGAGCTGGTGCCGCTTGGCGAGGGCCGCGCGCTCGCGGTGGTGGTGACGGAGACCGGCTGGGTCACCACCCAGCCCATCAGCGTCGAGGCGCGGCTGCACTCTCGACGACCTGCGCGAGATGGGCCGGAGCCTCACGCGGCGCTTTCGGGGCAAGACCTTCCAGGCGATCCTCGACGAGGTGGCCGCGCCCACCGATCCCCTCGATCCGCTGTGGACCCGCGGGCGCGCCCTGCTCGATCAGGTGGTGGCGGTGCTGCGCGCGCGCACGCTCTACGTCAGCGGGGCGCTCAACATGCTCGACCACCCGGATCTCACCGACGTGGCCACGGTGCGGCGGCTGCTCCACGCCTTCGAGGAGAAGGCGCGTCTGATCGATCTCCTCTCCCGCATCGCCCAGGAGCGGGGCGTCCAGATCGTGATCGGCGCGGAGAATCCGGTGGAGGAGATGCGGGAGGTGAGCCTGGTGGCCTCGACCTATAGCTATCGCGACCAGGTGCTCGGGGTCCTGGGGGTGGTGGGCCCGCGCCGCATGGCCTATTCCGACGTCATCTCCATCGTGGACGAGACCGCCCGGCTCGTCTCGAGCTCGCTCTCGCGCGTCCGCCCCGAGCTCTACCTGCCCTCCTGACCCTCCCGCGGGCGCCACGCGCCCGTCTGCTATACTCGGAGATTGTCATGACCGATTCCCGCGATTCCTTCGACGACTGGGCCCCGGGAACTCCACCGGCGGGGCCGCCGTCGAAATCGAAGCGGAGGTCGACGCGCCTGCGCGAGGCCCTGGAGACCAAGGCGCGGGAGGCGGACGCCACGCACGACCGGTACGTGCGCGCCGTGGCCGAGTTCGACAATGCGCGCAAGCGGGCGGTGCGGGAGCGCGAGGAGCTGATCCGCGGCGCCAACGAGAGCCTCATCCGCGAGCTCCTGCCGGTGCTCGACAACTTCGAGCGTGCCTTGCAGGCGGCGCGGGGCGACGTGGGGGCGGCCGCCGTCACCGCGGGAGTGGAGCTCATCCAGCGCGAGCTGCTCCGCGTGCTGGAGAAGTTCGGGGTGACCGCGTTCAGCTCGGTCGGCACGCCCTTCGATCCTGAGCGCCACGAGGCGGTGGCCCGGGTGCCCGCGGAAGGGCGCCCGGAGATGACCGTGGTGGGAGAGACCGCGCGCGGCTATCTGCTCAATGGCCGTGTCCTGCGCCCCGCCATGGTCACGGTCGCGATGACCGCCGACAGCGAGGCCGGCGAACCGAACGCGGGCACCGCCTAGCGTGGCCGCCCAGAACCTCTATTCGGTCCTCGGGGTCCCGCGCGACGCCGACGAGGCCACGCTCAAGAGCGCCTACCGCAAGCTCGCGCGGATGTACCACCCCGACAAGAACCCCGGGGACAAGGCCGCCGAGGAGCGCTTCAAGGAAGTCAACGAGGCCTACGCCGTGCTGTCCGCGCCGGACAAGCGCGCCCAGTACGACCGCTTCGGGACGGTGAGCGGCACCGGCGGCGGCCAGGACGTCGGTTTCGGGACCATCTTCGAGGATCTCTTCGAGGGCTTCTTCGGCGGCGCCGGCGGCGAGCGCGGCCGCCGCACGCGGGCGCGCCGGGGCGAGCATCTCCGCTACGACCTCGAGGTGACGCTCGAGGAGGCGGCCGAGGGCCTCGAGTCCAAGCTCCAGATCCCGCGGCTGGAGAGCTGCGAGGGCTGCAAGGGCACCGGGCAGCAGGTCGGCACCCAGCCCGAGACGTGTAGCGCCTGCCGGGGCGCCGGCCAGGTGCGCTTCTCCCAGGGCTTTCTCACCGTGGCCCGCCCCTGCCCCCAGTGCGGCGGCGAGGGACAGATCAACCGCGCGCCGTGCAAGGACTGCCGCGGCCAGGCCCGGATCCGCAAGGAGCGGCTGCTCAAGGTCACCATCCCGGCTGGCGTGGAGGACGGCAATCAGCTCCGCCTGAGCGGCGAGGGGGAAGGCGGCCTCTTCGGCGGACCCGCCGGCGATCTCTACGTGGTGCTCCACGTGAAGCCGCACGAGATCTTCGTGCGCCAGGGCGCCGAGCTCTTCTGCGAGCTGCCGCTGGCCTTCGCCCAGGCCGCCCTTGGCGACGTGGTGGAAGTGCCCGTGCTCGCGGGCCGGGCGGTGTTGTCGGTGCCGGCGGGCACCCAGCCCGGCCAGCAGCTCCGGCTGCGCGGCAAGGGCATGCCGCAGCTTCGCGGCCGCGGGCGCGGCGATGCCGTGTACCAGGTGGTGGTCGAGGTGCCGACCAAGCTCACCGCGCGCCAGCGGGAGCTGCTCGAGGAGTTTCGCAAGGCCTCGGCCGAGCACGCGGGCCCGCTCTCGACCTCCTTCGTGGACCGGATGAAGAAACTCTTCGGCTCCTGATGGCTTTCTGGGAGCTCACCGTCCCGACCTCTCCCGAGACGGTCGAGGGGCTCACCAATTTCCTCTGGGAGCAGGGCGCGCTCGGAGTCGTCGAGGAAGAGATCCCGGGAGATCCGGCGCGGCTCCGCGCCTTTTACGCCGAGTCCGTGTCGTCCACCCGTCTCTTGAGCTCGGTGGAGAGCTATCGGGCCTCGCTCCGCACGCTCGGCTTCGCGCTGGGGGCCGAACCCGCCATCGCGCCCCTGCTCGATGAGCAGTGGGCGAGTGCCTGGCAGCAGTCCTTCCCGCCGCTCGCCGTCGGCGAGCGCCTCCTGGTCGTCCCGCCCTGGGAAACGGTGGCCACGCCGCCCGGCCGCCATCGCGTCGTCATCGAGCCCGGGCGCGCCTTCGGCACCGGCCATCACGGGACGACGGAAGGCTGCCTCACTCTTCTCGACCGCTGGCTCGTGGGCGCGCGCCCCGCGCGCGTCCTCGACATCGGCACCGGCACCGGCATCCTCGCGGTGGCCGCGATCGTGCTGGGCGCCCCGCGCGTCTTCGCCATCGACGTGGACCCGGACGCGGTGGCGGCCGCCCAGAAGAACGCCGAGGCGAACGGCGTGGCGGAGCGCGTGCACGTGGGGCTGGGCGGGCCGGAATCGCTGCCGCGCACCAGCGCCTTCGACCTCGTGGTGGCCAATATCCTCGCCCATACGCACCTGGCGCTCCTGAAGGAATACCGCCGGCGAGTGGCGCCCTTCGGCGCCCTCATCCTTGGCGGCATGCTCAATGGCGAGGAGGATCAGGTCACGCGCGCGCTGGTGCCCCTGGGCTTCACGCCCCGCGAGATCTTCGAGCGCGAGGGCTGGACCTCGGCGCTCCTCGTCCGGGACGGCGCGTGAGCGGCGCGGGGCCGCGCGTCCACGTGCGGCCCGAGGCGGTGAGCGGGACGCGCGTGGTCCTCGACGCGGAAGAGGCGCGCCATCTCCGCCGCGTCCTGCGGCTCCGCGTGGGCGATCTCGTGCGCGCGCTGGACGGGCGGGGCCGGGAGCTCACCGTCCGCCTCACCGCGCTGGGCGCGCGCTCGGCCGAGGGCGAGATCCTCGACTCGGCCACGCCGGCCCGGGAATCCCCCCTGCATCTCACGCTCGCGCAAGGGCTACCCAAGGCCGACAAGCTCGAGACCATCATCCGCATGAGCACGGAGCTGGGAGTGGCCGCGGTGGTCCCGCTCCTGACCTCGCGCACCGTGCCCGTCGGCGCGGGCCGGCAGGCCCGCTGGGAGCGCGTGGCCCGCGAGGCGGCCAAGCAGAGCGGGCGCGCAGTCGTGCCCGCGATCTCCGTGCCGGTGGCCCTGGGCGCCTGGCTGGCCGCGCGAGCCGCCGGCGGGCTCCTCGTCTGCCTCTGGGAGCGCGAGCCCGCGCCGCTGGCCGAGCGCCTGCCGATTGCCCGGCCCATCCACGCTACCGTGGTCGTGGGGCCCGAGGGCGGTCTCGCCGACGAAGAGGTGGCCGGCCTCGAAGCGGCGGGCGCCATCATCGCGGGGCTCGGGCCGCGCGTGCTCAGGACCGAGACCGCAGGCCCGGTGGTGGTCGCCTTGCTACAGGCGCGCTGGGGAGACCTGGGCGCCGGCGCGCCTCCGGTGGCGGGATGACCCCGGCCTACGAGTACTTCGAAACTGACGCCGACATCGGCGTCATCGGCCGGGGCTCGACAGCCGCGGAGGCCTTCGTCCAGACGGCGTTGGGCGTCTTCGCCCTCATCGTGGAGCCGGCCGGGGTGCAGGAGCGCGAACGGCGGGAAGTGCGGGCCCACGGGGACAGCCTCGAAAGCTTGCTCGTCGCGTGGATCAACGAGTGCCTCTATGTCCATGACGTGGAGGGCTTCGTGGCCCGGCGGGTCGAGATCGAGGTATTCGACGGCACCGCCCGCGCCGGCGGCGAGCGCCTGCGGCTGCATTCCTTCCTTCACGGGGAGGAGGTGGACCCGGCCCGGCATCGGCTGGGGACCGTGGTCAAGGCGGCCACCATGCATCAGGTCGCCACCCGAGGCCACCGAGAGCGGCTTCGAGACCCGGGTGGTGCTGGACGTGTAGTGTCTAAAAAGAGACAATTCGATGGACCTAGCGTGTCGCTCATACCACAGAAATCCGCACCTCGACCCTCGAATCCATCCCTATATGGACAATTAATCAGCTACTTGTCGAGTCTTAACGCACAGTGGCACTCTGCTTGCTCTCTACCCACGCGGTCATGGATCAGCAGACGACGATTCGGAAGCCGGTGAGCATCGAGGGCATCGGTCTCCATAGCGGTGTGACCATCCGGCTCACCGTCTCCCCGGCCGGCAGCGATACCGGGATACTCCTGCGGGCTCCGGACGGGACCCTGATTCCGGCCAATGCCGAGCATGTCGTGGATGGCCACTTCGCCACCACGGTGGGGTCGTTCGGGGTACGGGTCCGCACCATCGAGCACCTGATGGCGGCGGCGGCCGGGCTGGGTATCGACAATCTGCTGGTGGACGTCTCGGGCGATGAGCTGCCTGGGCTCGACGGCAGCTCCCGGGAGTTCGTCGAGCTGCTGGAGCGCGCGGGCCGTGTCGTGCTTCCGGCGCGCCGCGCTCCCGTCCGCGTCGAGTCCCCCCTCCGCGTCGAAGACGGGACCCGCTGGCTGCAGGTGCTGCCCTCCGACAGCCTGCGGATCAGCTATACGCTGGACAACGACCATCCGGCCATCGGCCTGCAGGTGCTGTCGCTCGAGATCACCGAGTCCACCTTCGTGGAGGAGCTCGCGCCAGCCCGCACCTATGGCTTCCTCAAGGACGTGGGCGCGATGCGGGAGCGGGGCCTGGCGCGGGGCGGCTCGCTCGACAACACCATCGTGGTGGGCAAGCGGGCGGTGCTGAACGATCACCTGCGCTTTCCCGACGAGTTCGTGCGCCACAAGATCCTCGACCTCGTGGGCGACCTCTTCCTGCTCGGGCGGCCGCTGATCGGGCACGTGGTGGCCCGAAACGGCGGCCACGCGCTGAACCATCGCCTCGTCGCCGCCATCCGCGAAGCAGCTGTGCCAGACCGCCGGCGGGCTCGCGGGCGCGGGGTCCCCCCGGAGCGGACGGTGGCGCCCCATCGCCGAGGCTGCCTACCCGGTCGTCCCCGGCGTCGCCGCCGTCTAGCCTTCCCCGTCACTCCCTCCCCGCCGGGGGCGATACGGATATAATGGTCCGGTCGTGGCCCAGCGTACTCTTGTCCTCTGCGCCTTCGCTCTGTCCCTGCTCGCGGCACCCTCGCCGGCTCGGGCCGAGATCCGCATCAGCAATCTGTCCGTCTTCTTCAATGACTTCGACATCACCGTACAGGTGGTGCTCCTGGGCGCTATCCCCGCCCCCCTGCACGAGAGCCTCCACTCCGGGGTCCCCACCCACGTGCGCTTCCATGTGGAGCTCTGGCAGTACAGCCGCTTCTGGGTGGAGCGCCTGATCCAGAAGCGGACGGTGGAGCGGCAGCTCACCTACAACGTGCTGACGAAGGAATACCGCGTCACCTCGGTCGAGGGCGAGCAGCGCGAGCCCTATCTCACCAAGAACCTCCGCGAGGCCCAGCGCGTGCTGTCCGACCTGCGCGTCTCCCGCCTGGCGCCCGGCGCGGCGCTGGACAGCAAGGAGCTCTACTACATCCGCGTGCGCTCCGACGTCTCGCTGAACGGCGAGAACTCCTGGGTGGCCCGGATGGCGGGCGATGCCGCCGAGACGCCGTGGGTGCAGTCCACCCTCCTCACGCCGACCCGGACCCAGTGATGCCACTCGCCGGCTCCTCGCCGCAGGCCGAGCAGGGCAAGCGCAAGCGTAATCTCATCCTGATCAGCGCGACTCTTGTCGTGCTGATCGTGGGCAGCATCTTCGAGTTCGCGCTGCGGGCCCCGCAGCTCCCGGTGGCGTCGAACCTGGTGGTGCTCGCGCTCCTGAACCTCAACGTCATCGTCTTCCTGCTGCTGCTCGTCCTCCTCTTTCGCAATCTGGTGAAGCTGGGCTTCGAGCGCCGCCAGAAGGGCATCGGCGCCCGTTTCAAGGTGAAGCTCGTCCTCGCGTTCCTGTCCCTCGCCCTGGTGCCGAGCATCCTGATCTTCATCATTGCCTCCAATTTCATTACGACGTCGATCGAGGGCTGGTTCAAGCCGCAGGTGGAGCGGCCGCTCGACCAGGCCCTCGAGGTCGCCCAGACCTACTACCAGACGCTCGAGACCACCGCGCTCCGTCACGGCCGCTTCATGGCCCGCGTGGTGGAGCGCGAGGGCCTCATGTCCGAGACTCAGCGCGAGCCGCTGGAGGCCTTCCTCGGCGAGCAGCGCGACCGTCTCGGGCTCTCGGCGGTGACGCTCTTCGAGCGGAGCGGCCGCGAGGTGCTGCACGTCAAGGATCCGGCGCTGGGCTCGACGGGCACGCGCGCCATCGCCCAGGGAAAGATCACCCAGGGTCTGGGCGGCCAGGAAGTGACCACGGTTCAGGAGCTCGAGAACGGCGACATGATCCAGGCGGTGGTGCCGGTGCGGGACCTCGACCGCGAGGTCATCGGCACTTTGGTGGTGTCCACCCACGTGGCGCAGCGGCTGGAGAACCACCTCCGCGGGATAAGCCAGGCCTTCCAGGAGTACAAACAGCTCAAGCTGCTCAAGACCCCCATCAAGGGCATCTACATCCTGCTCTTCCTCCTGATGACCCTGATCATCGTCTTCTCCGCCACCTGGTTCGGCCTCTACCTCGCCCGCGGCATCACCGAGCCCATCCAGATGCTCGCGGAAGGCACCCGTGAGGTGGCCGCGGGGAACCTCAACTACAGGGTGCAGGTTCGCGCCGACGACGAGATCGGCATCCTGGTGGACTCCTTCAACCAGATGACCAGCGACCTCGGCTCCTCCAAGTCCAAGCTCGAGGCGGCCTATTCCGACCTCCAGGCGAAACACGGTGAAATGGAGATGCGGCGACGCTACACCGAGACCGTGCTGGGCGCCGTCGCCACCGGCGTGGTCTCGCTGGATCCGGCGGGGCGCATCACCACCATCAACGGCGCCGCGGAGCGAATGCTCGGCATCGCCGCCCCCGCGGGGGCGGGAATCCCCGAGGCTTCGGTATTCCGCCGGCCGGAGTTCGCCGAGATCGCGGCCCTGGTCACCCGCATGGCGCGGCTGCGCGAGGGCACGGTGGAGCGTGAGGTGCACCTCCGACGCGACGGCCAGGCCATCACGCTGCTCGCCTCCGCCACCGCGCTGAAGGGCCCAGACGGCACCGACATGGGCATGGTGCTGGTCTTCGACGACCTGACCGAGCTGCTCAAGGCCCAGCGCCTCGCCGCCTGGCGCGAGGTGGCCCAGCGCATCGCCCACGAGATCAAGAACCCGCTGACGCCCATCCAGCTCTCCGCCCAGCGGCTGCGGCGGCGGCTCGGCGGGGCCGGCAGCCCCGAGGAAAAGCGGCTTCTCGAGGAGGCCACCTCCACCATCATCCAGGAAGTGGACGGGCTCAAGCAGCTCGTGGACGAGTTCTCTCGGTTCGCGCGCATGCCCGCGCTGGCGCTGCGGCCCACCGACCTCGCGCGGCTGCTCGAGGGCGTGTGCGTGCTCTACCGCGAGTCGCATCCCGCGCTGAGCATCAAGTCCGCCTTCTCCTCCGACCTGCCCCCCGTCGAGGTGGACCCGAACCAGATCAAGCGGGCGGTGCTCAATCTCGTGGACAACGCGGTGGAGGCGGTGGGGGAGTCGGGCGAGGTGGTGGTGGAGACGATCTGGCTCCCCGACGCCCGGCGCGCCCGCATCGCGGTGGCCGACACCGGGCCCGGCATCGCCGGCGAGGACAAGGAGCGCCTCTTCGCGCCGTACTTCTCCACCAAGACTACCGGCATGGGCTTGGGGCTCCCCATCGTCCATCAGATCGTCACCGACCACGGCGGCACCATCTGGGTCGAGGACAATGTCCCCCAGGGCAGCCGCTTCGTCATCGAGCTGCCCGCGGGCCGTCTCACCGCCGCCCCCGCGCCGATCGAGGCCTGAGCCATGGCCGGCGAGCACATCCTCATCGTGGACGACGAGCGCGCCATCCAGGCGACACTGCGGGGCGTACTCGAGGATGAGGGATACCGAGTCAGCGCGGTGGGCTCCGCCGCGGAGGCGCTGGCCGGCCTGGCCGACGAGTCGCCGGATCTCATCTTCCTCGACATCTGGATGCCGGGCATGGACGGGCTGGAGGCGCTGGCCGAGATCAAGCAGCGCCGGCCCGAGTCCGCGGTGGTGATGATCTCGGGACACGGCACCATCGAGACCGCGGTCAAGGCCACCAAGATGGGCGCCTACGACTTCATCGAGAAGCCGCTGTCCCTGGAAAAGACCTTGCTGGCGGCGGTGCGGGCGCTGGAGCACTCGCGGCTGGAGCGCGAGAACCGCGCCCTGCGCGAGCAGCTCGACCGCGGCCAGGAGCTGGTGGGCAAGAGCGTCCTCATCGACGAGCTGCGAGCGCAGATCGCGGTGGCGGCGCCCACCAATGGACGCGTGCTCATCCACGGGGAAAACGGCGCCGGCAAGGAGCTGGTGGCGCGGGCCATCCACACCCGTTCCGCGCGCCGCGAGGGCCCCTTCGTCGAGGTGAACTGCGCCGCCATCCCCGAGGAGCTCATCGAGTCCGAGCTCTTCGGCCACGAGCGCGGCGCCTTCACCGGCGCGGTGGCGCGGCACCGCGGCAAGTTCGAGACCGCCAACGGGGGCACGCTGTTCCTGGACGAGATCGGGGACATGAGCCTCAAGACCCAGGCCAAGGTCCTGCGCGCGCTGGAGGAGCAGGCCTTCGAGCGGGTGGGCGGCAAGGAGACCCTCCGCGTGGACGTGCGCGTCCTCGCCGCGTCCAACCAGGATCTCCCGGAGCAGATCGCCCAGGGCCGCTTCCGCGAGGATCTGTTCTACCGGCTCAATGTCATCCCCATCGAGGTCCCGCCCCTTCGACGGCGCAAGGAAGACCTCCCCGCCCTCGTCGAGCACTTCATCGCGCTGTTCTCCGCCGAGAACGGCAAGCGCCTGAAGACGATGTCGGTGGAGGCCCTCGCCTACTTCCTCGCCTATGACTGGCCGGGCAATGTTCGCGAGCTCCGCAACATGGTGGAGCGCCTCGTCATCATGACCCCCCGCGACGTCATCGGGCCCGAGGACCTCCCGCCCCCGCTCCGGCCCAAGGAAGCGCCCAGCGGGGCCGACGAGGTCCAGCGCGAGAAGACGCTCAAGGAGGCGCGCGACGCCTTCGAGCGCGCCTTCATCCTCGCCGAGCTGCGCGCGCACGAGGGCAACGTCACGCGCACCGCCGATAAGCTCGGCATCGAGCGGAGCCACCTCTACCGCAAGCTCAAGGGGTACGGCATCACTCCGCCCAAGGGCTGATCCCGCGCGCGCATTGCCTTGGCGCCGCCGCCGTGTTACTCGGTGGCGTCATGCTCCGGGACCTCGGCGACGGCCTGATCCTCCGCCGCACCACCGCCGGCGACGCCGAGGCCCTGGCTGCCTTCAACGCCGACCAGATCCGCGTTCCAGGACGCGCCGGCGCCGTTTCCGCCCCTGGCCGTCTGGACGCGCGATCTCCTCCGCGGGCCGGCATCCCAGCTTCACGCCCGACGACGGGCTCATCGTGGAGGAGCGGAAGACCGGGGCCATCGTCTCCTCCATGCTCCTGATCTCCCAGGTCTGGGAGTACGGCGGCGCGCCCATCCGCGTGGGGCAGCCGGAGCTGGTGGGCACCCGCCCGGAGTATCGCGGCCGCGGCCTCGTGCGCGCGCCAGTTCGAGGTGCTGCACGGGTGGAGCGCCGAGCGCGGCGAGCTGCATGCAGATCATCGCCGGCATCCCCTGGTTCTACCGCCAGTTCGGCTACGAGATGGCGCTGCCACGAGGGGGCGGACCGCGGTTCTCGCGCGGCGATCTCACGCCCGCCCGCGCCCGATGCGCCCCTGCCCTTCCGCGTGCGGCCCGATGCGCGTGGACGATTTGCCGTTCGTCGTGGATCTGGACCGCCGCTCCCGGGCGCGGGGCCTCGTGTCGGTGCCGCGCGACGAGCGTCTCTGGCGTTACGAGCTGGAGGGGCATAGCCCCGGGAGCCTCACCCGCGTCGAGTTTCGCGTGATCGAGGCGGCCGGCGGCGAGCCGGCGGGCTTCATCTCGCCATATCCCCGCGCTCTGGGCGGGCTCGGCCGCGGCCCTGACGCACTACGAGATCCGGCCGGGCCTCTCGTGGCGTGAGCCCTGGCCCGCCGTCCACGCCTATCTCGAGGCGACCGGCGAGGCGTACGCCGCGCGCGACGGCGGCCGCTTCACCCAGATCCAGCTCTGGCACGTGGGCCTCGAGAATCCCCTCTACGAGCGATGCGCTTCGCCGAGCGCTGGCGTCCGTACGCGCTCTACGCGCGCATCCCCGACCTGGCGGCCTTCTTCCGCGCGGTCGGCCCCGGCGCTGGAGCGGCGCCTGGCCGCCTCGCCCCTGGCCGGCCACACCGGCACGCTGACGCTCAGCACGTATCGCGAGGCCGTGCGCCTGGCCTTCACGGACGGCCGGCTCGCCGCGGCCGAGCCCTGGCCGATCGCGCGCGACGTGGTGGGCCAGGAGTTCGGCCTCCCGTCGTCGGATCCGCGCCGGCCCATGGCGCTGTTCCCCGGGCTCACGCTGCTCGAGCTCATCCTGGGCTACCGGAGCCTCGACCAGCTCCAGGACGCCTACCCTGACTGCATGGTGCGCGGCGGCGAGCCGCGCGCCCTCCTCCACACGCTCTTCCCACGCACGCATTCGGACGTCTGGCCCCTGGTCTGAGCCCGGTCGAACAGTCGTCGGCGCCGCTTGAACCGCCCGCCTCGAGGCTCTATCCTCGCCGAACCATGATCGCCGCGAAGCTCCGGGTACATGCGATCGGCGCGCATCTGGCCGCGCGCCTCGGCGCGGCCGCGTCTCTGCCCGGCCGGCCCCACTCGGTGTTCGAGAACGCGATCAATTTCACGGCGCCCGACGGCACCTTCCTGGCGCTGCACGGTCCCTGGGCGCTCGCCGCCCCCTTCGCCATCGCGCTCCCCGCATGGGACCAGGACCTCTCGACCGGCGATCTGGTCCTCGACCTGGAGGGGGCGCGGCGGGTCGATCTCGCCATACGGCCGGCGGCCGAGCAAGGCGACGCCGCGCGGGACCTGCTCGACGAGGCGCTGGCCCGGAGCGCGTCGGCCCCGCTGGCGCCCGGCCTCGACACAGCGGCCGGCCGCGCGGCACGGAGCGCGATGAGCCTCGCCATCCGGCGCCGCGATGCCGATGGCTTTCTCGCGGCCGCGCGGGGGCTGGTGGGTTTGGGCGAAGGCCTCACCCCCGCGGGCGACGACTATCTTGTGGGCGCGCTGGCCGCGCTCCACCGCCTGGGCGACGGCTGGCCCACCGGTGAGGCGCCGCTCCGCGATGCGGTCATCGCGCATGCGTGCCGGACTACGCCGACGGTCAGCGCGGCGTTTCTCTGCTACGCCGTGGCGGGGCGATTCTCCGAGCCGCTCCGCGATCTGGCCATGGCCGACACCGCCGCCGCGGCGGGCGCGGCGGCGACCGCGCTCGCGCGCATGGGCGCCACCTCCGGCGCGGATACGCTGGCGGGAATGCGCGAGACCCTCGACGCCCTGGCCGCCGCGCGCGCATGACGACGCGCACCACGGTCAAGCGGAGCTTCTATCAGGACTCGGTGGCGCTGATGGGCGCTGGCGCGCGAGCTGCGCACGGGTGCGGGGGTGCGGGAGGCGGCGGCCCTCATGGGCACGCCCGCCAATCTGGCGCTGATGGCGGACGCGGGGCTCCTCACCGAGGAGGGGCGCGCGGCCGGGCCGAACGATCTCGTCGTCGTGGTGCGCGCGGACTCCGCGGCCGAGGCGGAGGCCGCCCTGGCCCGCGCGGAGTCGCTCCTGACCGCGCGGCGCGCGCGCGTGGAGGCGAGCGGCCGGCGGCGGCCGCGCACGCTCGACAGCGCCGCGCGCCAGCTCGAGGGCGCCAATCTGGCGCTGATTTCTGTGCCCGGCGCCTTCGCCGCGGCGGAGGCGCGCAAGGCCCTGCGCCGCGGCCTCCACGTGATGCTCTTCAGCGACAATGTCACGCTGGAGGACGAGATCGCGCTGAAGCGGCTCGCGGTGGAGCGGGGCCTGCTCCTCATGGGCCCGGACTGCGGCACCGCGTATCTCGGGGGCGTGCCGCTGGGCTTCGCCAATGCGGTGCCGCGCGGCCGCATCGGCCTGGTCGCCGCCTCGGGCACTGGGCTCCAGCAGGTGGTGACCCTCCTCGCCGCGGCCGGCGAGGGCGTCTCGCAGGCCATCGGCGTGGGCGGGCGCGACATGTCCGACGGCGTGGGCGCCGCCATGACGCTGGCCGCGCTCGACGCGCTGGGCGCCGATCCCGCCACCGAGCTGATCGTGGTGGTGGGCAAGCCCCCCGCCCCCGCCGTGCGGGCCATGGTGGAAGCGCGCCTGCGCGCGCTGGGCAAGCCCGCGGTGGTGGCCATGCTCGGGCGCGACGCGGCCACCGGCGCCGCCGGGCCGCTCACCACCGTGGCCACGCTGGAGGACGCGGCGGCCGCCGCCGTCGCGCGGCGCGCGGGGCGCGCCTTCGAGCCGCGCGCGTTCGCCGACGCGACGGCCGCCCGGGCGCGCGTGAAGGAATTCCGCGCGGCGCGCGGCCCGGGCGTGGGGGCGGTGCGCGGGCTCTTCGCGGGCGGCACGCTGGCCTACGAGGCGCTGCTGATCCTCGAGCCCCTTCTGGGCGCGGGCGCGGTGGGCGGCAATCTGGGCGGGCACGGCGGCGGACCGCATCGCGTGCTGGATCTCGGTGCGGACGAATACACCGTGGGCCGCGCCCATCCCATGCTGGACGCCGGCCTCCGCGTGGAGGAAATCGAGCGCACGGCCAAGGAGCCGGACACCGCCGTGCTGCTGGTGGACGTGGTGCTGGGGCACGGCGCCGCGCCCGATCCCGCCGGCGACATCGCGCCGGCGCTGGAAGCCGCGCGACGGCACGCGCAAGCTCACGGCCGCGGTCTCGCCGTGGTGGCGAGCGTGATCGGCACCGCCGCCGATCCCCAGGGCCTGGCCGCCCAGACGGCGCGGCTCGAGGCCGCGGGCGCCTGGGTGCTGCCGTCGAACGCGCAGGCCGCGCGCGCCGCCGCCTGCATCGCGGGCGAGGCGCGCGTGGCCGAGGCGCTCCTCGCCGGGGCGGGCGGCTGATGGCCGACTTCCGTGATCTCTTCGCGCGCCTCGGCGGCGAGCTGCGCGTGGTGAATCTGGGGCTGGAGAGCTTCGCCGAGACGCTGGAGGCCCTGGGCGTGCCGGTGCTGCACGTCCAGTGGACGCCGCCGGCCGGCGGCGATCCCCAGCGCGCGCGCCTGCTGGCGCTCCTGGAGGACGACGACTGATGGTGATGCATCTGGACGAGGAAGCGGTGCGCGCCGTGCTGCACTGGGATCCGCTCATCGACGAGATGGAAGCAGCGCTCGCGGCCTTCTCGAGTAACCGCGTCATTCAGCCGATGCGCAACATGATCACGATCGAGGAGGGCAGGCGGTATTTGGGCATCATGCCCGCCGTGGCGGCCGAGGCCATGGGGCTGAAGCTCGTGAGCTTCTACCCGGGCAATGCCGGTACCTCAGTGCCCACTCATCTCGCGATGATCCTCCTGTTTCGACCCGACACCGGCGAACCCCTCGCGGTCATGGACGGCCGCCTTATCACCGAGATGCGGACGGCGGCCGTCTCCGCCGCCGTGACCAGGCGTCTGCCGCGCCCGACAGCCGTGTTCTCGCGCTGCTCGGCAGCGGCGTCCAGGCCGCGGCGCATCTCGAGGCCCTGTCCCGGGTTCGCCAATTCAATGACGTTCGCGTGTGGAGCCGGACGCCGGAGCATGCCATTCGCTTCGCGCGAGAACACCGCGCGACCGCAACGGACGCCGAGGCGGCCGTACGAGGCGCAGACGTCATCGTCACCGCGACGAATGCCCGAGATCCGATCTTGAAGGGCGCCTGGATCAAGCCAGGGGCGCTCGTCAACGCGGTCGGCTCACCACGCCCCTCGTGGCGAGAGCTGGACGACGAGGTCATGGCCAATGCCCTCGTCGTGGATTCGCGAGAGGCGGTTCTCAAGGAATCTGGGGACGTGATCCTCTCCAAGGCCACGGCCTACGCGGAAGTCGGAGAGATCTTCGGTAATCTGAAGCCGGCGCCTCCCGCAGGCACAACGACGGTTTTCAAATCCGTCGGCATTGCGATCGAGGATGTCGCGGCGGCCCGGCTCGTCTACGAGGCGGCCAAGGCATGAGTCACGCCGTGACCGGGCGACGGAGCTGACCGTCCGGGAGGCGAACGCGGCCGCCCTCGCGCGCCTGGTCGGCGCGCAGCCCGTGCTGGTCGACTGCGCGCCCGCGCGCGAGGCGCTGGGTCTGCGCGAGCGCACCGTGCTCCACTCGGGCCCCCCGCTGGCCTGGGAGCGCGCCTGCCCGCCCGTCCAGACGGCGATCCTCTGCGCGATCCGCTACGAGGGCTGGGCGGCCGACGACGCCGCTGCGCAGCGCCTGGTCGAGTCGGGCGCCGTCACGCTGGCGCCCTGTCATCACTCGGGGGCGGCGGGGCCCATGACGGGCATCGTCACCGCCTCCATGCCGGTCTTCGTGGTGGAGAACCGGCCGCGCGGCAACCGCGCCTTCGCCACGATCAACGAGGGGCTGGGCAAGGTGCTGCGCTTCGGCGCCAACGACGAGAGCGTGGTGACGCGCCTCCGCTGGCTGGCCCGCGAGGCGGGGCCGCTCCTGGGCGCGGCGCTGCGCGCGGCGGGCGGCATGGATCTCCGCGCGCTCATGGCCCAGGCCCTCCGCATGGGCGACGAGATGCATCAGCGCAACGTGGCCGCCTCGTCCCTCCTCGCCCGCGCGCTCATGCCGCATCTCGCGCGCACCGCGCCCGACACGGCGGCGGTGGCGCGGCTGGCCGAGTTCATCGGCGGCAACGACCAGTTCTTCCTGAATCTCGCCATGGCCGCGGCCAAGGCCTCGGCCGATCCGTGCCTCGAGGTGCCGGGCTCCACCATGGTGGCGACGATGGCGCGAAACGGCACGGACTTCGGCATCCGCGTGGCCGGGCTGGGCGCGCGCTGGTTCACCGCGCCCGTGAACACGCCCGAGGGTCTCTACTTCCCGCCCTACGGCGCGGCCGACGCCAACCCCGACATGGGCGACAGCGCCATCGTGGAGACGGTGGGGCTGGGCGCCTTCGCCATGGCCGCCTCGCCCGCGGTGGTGGGCTTCGTGGGCGCGGGCGGGCTGCGCGACGCGGTCCGCATCACCGAGGAGATGGGCGAGATCACGCTCGGCGAACACCCGCACTTCCGCATCCCCACGCTCGACGACCGCGGCACGCCGGTGGGCATCGACGTCAGGAAAGTGGTGGAGACCGGGATCACGCCGCTGATCAACACGGGCATCGCGGGACGCAAGCCCGGCACGGGGCAGATCGGCGCCGGCGTGGTGCGGGCGCCCATGGCCTGCTTCGAGCAGGCGCTGGACGCCCTCGCGCACGATCACGGCCTGGCATGAGCGTGCCCTTCGATCTGCTGCTGCGGGACGCCCTCCTCCCGGACGGGCGCCGGGTGGATCTGGCCTGTCGCGACGGGCTGATCGCCGCCGTGGCCGCTGCGGGCTCGCTGGGCGCGGCGCCGGCTGGGGCCACGCGCGAACTGGGCGGGTGCCTCGTCACCCCAGGGCTCGTGGACGCCCACGTGCACCTGGACAAGGCCTTCCTCTCGGCGCGGGCCCCCGGCCGCGAGGGCACGCTAGCCGAGGCCATCCGCGTGACCGGCGAGGCCAAGAAGCGCTTCACCGTGGAGGACATCCGCGCCCGCGCCCGTCAGGTGCTGGACCTGGCCGTGCGGAGCGGCACCACGGCCATGCGGGGCCACGTGGAGGTCGACCCGACCGTGGAGCTGATGGCCCTGGAGGCTGTCCTCCCCCTCAAGGCGGAGTACTCCCCGGCACTCGAGCTTCAGCTCTGCGCCTTCGCCCAGGAGGGCATTCTCCAAGCGCCCGGCACCGAGGCCCTCCTCGCCCGGGCCCTCCGCGGCGGCGCCGACCTCGTTGGCGGCTGCCCCTACAACGACACGGACCCCCGCGCCCACGTGGACATCGTGTTCCGCCTGGCCCGGGAGTTCGGCGTGGACGCGGACTTCCACGTGGACTTCTTCGATGAGCCCTCGCATCTGCACGTCCGCTACATCTGCGAGGAGACGGCGCGGCTGGGCTGGCACGGGCGCGTGGTGGTGGGCCACCTCACCGAGCTGGCCGCCCTGCCCCCGGCCGAGGCGGACGCGGTGATCCGCGAGTTGGCGGCGGCGCGCGTGGGCGTCGTCATGCTGCCGGCCACCGACCTCTACCTGATGGGGCGCGGCGACGCCTACCGGGTCCGCCGCGGGCTGGCGCCGGCCAAGCGCCTGCTCGCCGGGGGCGTGGCGGTGGCGGCGGCGACCAACAACGTGCGCAACGCCTTCACCCCCGTCGGCAACGCCGATCCGGCGCTGATGGCCTTTCTCCTTACCGTCGGCGCTCACATGGGCACGCTCGACGAGCAGGCGCGGGCGCTCGCCATGATCACGACCGAGCCCGCGCGCATGCTCGGCCTCGGCGACCGCGGCCTCGCCGAGGGGCGGCCGGCCGATCTCGTGGTGTGGGAGGCCGCGGCGCTCGACGAGGCGGTAGGCGGCGTGGCGCCGCGGCGGCTCGTGGTGAAGGCCGGGCGCGTCACCGTGGAGCATCGCCACGCGGTGGACGAGCCGTGGCGCGAGGCACATCGAGGCTTGGCCCCTTGACAGGGTAGGCGGCCGACGGTAAGGTGACAAAGACGTAGTTCACTCCTTTAAGCGGGCCCCGCGAGGCCGGCAAGGAGAGGCAATGCTAGACGCAGAAGACGAATGCTGGAACCCCAGGGCCCCTGAGCGGGGCCTTTTCCTTTTTCGCCATCAGCGGGGGCCCAGAAATGGCCCCCGCTCTCCCCCAGTCGGCGGACTCCCGGTGAGCGTCGCGTATCGGGAGAAGGCGCAGGTGCTGGACGAGAGCGCGCTGGACCGGGCGCTCACCCGCATCGCCCACGAGATCGTCGAGCAGGCCGGCGGGGTGGAGGACATCGCCCTGGTCGGCATCAAGACCCGCGGGGTCACCCTCGGCCGCCGGATCGCGGCCAAGATCGCGGCCATCGAGGGCCGGAGCCCGTCGGTGGGCGCGCTCGACATCACGCTCTACCGGGACGATCTCCGGCTCAAGGCCGAGCAACCGGTGGTGCGCGGCACCGAGATCCCCTTCCCCATCAAGGGGCGCACCGTGGTCCTGGTGGACGACGTGCTCTTCACCGGCCGGACCATCCGGGCCGCGATGGACGCCCTCATGGATCTCGGCCGGCCCCGCATCATCCGGCTGGCCGTGCTGGTGGACCGGGGCCACCGCGAGCTGCCCATCCGCCCGGACTATATCGGCAAGAATCTCCCGACGAGCCGCCGGGAAACCGTGGCCGTGATGCTGCGCGAGCACGACGGCGTCGACCGCGTCGTGATCCAGGAACCGACCGAGTAACAAGCAGAGAGGACACTGCATATGGCGTGGAAGCGGAAAGACCTCCTGAGCATGCAGGGGCTGGAGGCCGCCGAGATCCGGGACGTGCTGGATACGGCGGAGTCCATGAAGGAGATCGCCACCCGGGAGATCAAGAAGGTGCCGACTCTTCGGGGTAAGACGGTGGTCAATCTGTTCTACGAGGCCTCCACCCGGACGCGGACCTCCTTCGAGATCGCCGGCAAGTGGCTTTCCGCCGACGTGATCAACTTCTCCGCCTCGGGCTCGAGCGCCGACAAGGGCGAGAGCTTGCTCGACACCGCGAAGAACATCGAGGCCATGAGCCCGGACGTGGTGGTGGTGCGCCACCACGCCTCCGGCGCCCCCGCCCTGCTCGCGCGCAACCTTCGCTGCGCGGTGGTCAACGCCGGCGACGGCGCCCACGAGCACCCCACCCAGGCGCTCCTGGACCTCCTCACCATCCAGGAGAAGAAGGGTCATCTGGAAGGGCTCAACGTCACCATCGTGGGCGATGTGATGCATAGCCGGGTGGCCCGCTCCGCCATCCACGGCATGAAGACCATGGGCATGACGGTGACGGTGGCCGGGCCGCCCACTTTGATCCCGCCGGCCTGCCAGGAGCTGGGCGTGAAGGTGAGTCACCGGCTCGACGAGGCCATCGCGCATGCCGACGTGGTCATGATGCTGCGGCTCCAGCACGAGCGCATGCAGGCGGGCCTCATCCCCTCGGTGCGGGAATACTCGCGGGTCTGGGGGCTCGGCCTGGACAAGCTCGAGCATTGCCGGCCGGACGTGCTGATCATGCATCCGGGCCCGGTGAACCGCGGAGTCGAGCTCTCCCCCGAGGTCGCCGACGGGCCCTACTCGGTGATCCTGGATCAGGTCACCAATGGCGTGGCGGTGCGGATGGCGGTGCTCTATCTCCTCGCCGGGAGCAAGGCGGCATGAGCCTCCTCCTCCGCGGCGGCCGAGTCGTCGATCCCGCCAACCAGGTCAGACGCCATCCAGGACGTGCTGATCGCGGACGGCCGCATCGTCCGGGTCGGGCCCGCGCTCAAGGCGCCGGAGGGCACGCCGGTGCTGGACGTCACCGGCAAGGTGGTGTGCCCGGGCTTCATCGATATCCACGTGCACCTGCGCGAGCCGGGCCTCGAGTACAAGGAGACCATCGCGTCGGGAACCCGCGCGGCGGCGGCCGGCGGCTTCACCGCGGTGGCCTGCATGGCCAATACCGCGCCCGTGAACGACAACCGCGCCGTCACCGACTATATCCTGGCCAAGGCGCGCGTCGAGGGCGCGGTGCGGGTGTACCCGATCGGCGCCGTCACCCGCGGACTCAAGGGCGAGACCCTGGCGGAGATGGGCGAGCTCGCCGAGGGCGGCTGCGTGGCCTTTTCCGACGACGGCAAGTGCGTCATGAACGCCGAGGTATACCGGCGGGCCATGGAGTATGCCCTGCCCTTCGGAACCCCCATCATCAGCCATGCCGAGGACTGCCATCTCGCGCGGGCCGGCTCCATGAACGAGGGGCTGGTGTCCACCGAGCTGGGGCTGTCCGGCCAGCCGTCGGCCGCCGAGGACGTGATGGTCGCGCGCGACATCCTCCTCGCGGAGCTCACCGGCGCCCACATCCACATCGCCCATATCTCCACCGCGGGGGCGGTGCGGCTGGTGCGCGAGGCGCGGGCGCGGGGCATCCGCGTCACCGCGGAAGTAACGCCGCATCACCTGGTGCTCACCGACGAGGCGGTGCGCGACTACGACCCGAACGTGAAGATGGCGCCGCCGCTCCGGGGCAAGCGCGACGTGGAGGCCCTGCTGGAGGCCCTGGCCGACGGCACCATCGACTGCATCGCCACCGACCACGCGCCGCATGCGCTGTCCGACAAGGAGGGCGAGTTCGCGGAGGCGGCCAATGGCGTGGTCGGACTCGAGACCGCGGTGCCCGTGCTCCTGGACCGGCTGGTCCGCAGCCGGGCGCCTCGACCTGCCCACGCTGGTCGCGCGATTCACCGCGGGGCCGGCGCGGCTGCTCAACCTGCCCGGCGGCAGCCTGGCCGCCGGCGCGCCCGCCGACATCACCGTCCTCGACCTGGAGCGGAGCTGGACGGTGGAGCCGAACCGCTTCCTCTCGCGCAGCCGCAATACGCCCTTCGGCGGCTGGACGGGGCGTGGCGGCCCCGTGCTCACTCTGGTGGGCGGCGTGCCCGCGCTTCCGGGCCGCCAGCCCCTTGCCGTGCCGGAAGCCAAGGGATGACCCCCGCGCTGCTGGTGCTGGCGGATGGCCGCGTCTTCCGCGGCGAGGCCTGTGGCGCCGAGGGCGAGACCCACGGTGAGGTCGTCTTCAACACGGCGATGACCGGCTACCAGGAAATCCTCACCGACCCGTCCTACCGCGGGCAGGTCGTCGCCATGACCTATCCGCTGATCGGCAACTACGGGATCAACGAGGAGGACGTGGAGTCGCGCCGTCCCTGGGTGGCCGGCTTCATCGTGAAGGAAGCCTGCCCCTACCCGTCCAGCTGGCGCGGCACGGTCACGCTCGACGCCTATCTCAAGCGGCACGGCATCGTCGGCATCCAGGGCATCGACACGCGCGCGCTCACCCGTCATCTCCGGGACCGCGGAGCACAGGAGGGCATCATCTCCTCCGTCCAGATGGACGTCCGGCGGCTGACCGAGCGGGCCCGCGCGCTTCCGAGCATGGTGGGGCGCGATCTCGTGAGCGAGGTCTCGGTGGGCGCGCCGCATGGCTGGTCGGAGGGCAGCTGGGACATCGAGCGCGGCTACCTGGCGCCCCCGCCGCCGCGCCATCGCGTCATCGCCTTCGACTCCGGCATCAAGCACAATATCCTCCGGCGGCTCGCCAGCCTCGGCTGCGGTCTCGAGGTGGTGCCGGCGCAGACACCGGCGGCGGCGGTGCTCGAGCGGAAGCCCGACGGGATCTTCCTGTCCAATGGCCCCGGCGATCCCGAGGCCGTCACCTATCTGGTGAGCACCGTGCGCGACCTCATCGGCAAGGTTCCCATCTTCGGGATCTGCCTCGGCAATCAGATCCTGGGGCTGGCGGCGGGCGGGAGCACCTACAAGCTCAAGTTCGGCCACCATGGCGCCAACCACCCCGTGAAGGATCTCGCCACCGGGCGCGTCGAGATCACCGCCCAGAATCATGGATTCGCGGTGGACCCGGCGTCCGTGCGCGGGGCGGGGTTCGACGAGAGCCACGTCAACCTCAACGACGGCACCTCCGAGGGCATGCGCCATCGCGAGCTGCCGGTCTTCTCCGTTCAGTACCATCCGGAGGCCTCGCCGGGGCCTCATGACGCCGACTACCTGTTCGATCGCTTCGTCACCCTGATGGAAGGAGGGACCGCTTCGTGCCGAAATACCTGATCTCGTACCGCAAGACGGAGGAAGCCGGGCAGAAGCCCGAGTGGACGAGCTTCACCACCGAGAGCGAGGCCACGCTGGAGGCCCACGCGGTGCGGGAGCGCGTGGACAAGCGCATCAGCGTGCTGGGCGAGAAGCTCTGGGGGAGCGGCGAGGTCGGCTGGGTGGGCGCCGGCCGCATCGACGACGTCCTCTACAAGCGCGAGGAGGCCTCGCCGGAAGTGTCCATCATCTACGGGCTGGTCCAGGAGTGAGCTGAGGCCCACCGTGCCCAAGCGTAGCGATCTCAAGAAGATCCTCCTCATCGGCTCCGGGCCCATCGTCATCGGACAGGCCTGCGAGTTCGACTACTCGGGCACCCAGGCCTGCAAGGCGCTGCGCGAGGAGGGCTACGAGGTCGTCCTCATCAACTCGAATCCGGCCACCATCATGACGGACCCCGAGATGGCGGACCGGACCTATATCGAGCCCCTCTCGCCGGAGTTCGTGGCCCGCGTCATCGCGCGCGAGCGCCCCCAGGCGCTCCTGCCCACCGTGGGCGGCCAGACCGCGCTCAACCTCGCGGTGGCCCTGGCCGAGGACGGCACACTGGAGCGCTACGGCGTGGAGCTGATCGGCGCCAAGATTCCCGCCATCAAGACCGCCGAGGACCGCAACCTCTTCGCGGCGGCCATGCAGCGCATCGGGCTGGAGATGGCGCAGGGCTTCTACGCTCGGACGCCGGAGGAGGCCCTGCACGGGCATGCGCCAGCGGCGCATGGACTTCCCGCTCATCATCCGCCCGTCGTTCACGCTGGGCGGCACCGGCGGCTCCATCGCCTATCACCCGGAGGAGCTGGAGGCGGCGGTGAAGTGGGCGCTCCAGCAAAGCCCAATGCAGCAGGTCCTGATCGAGGAGTCGGTGATCGGCTGGAAGGAGTACGAGCTCGAGGTGATGCGGGACCTCGCCGACAACGTCGTCATCATCTGCTCCATCGAGAACCTCGATCCCATGGGCGTGCACACCGGCGACTCCATCACGGTGGCCCCCGCGCAGACGCTGACCGACAAGGAATATCAGCGGATGCGCGACGCCTCCCTCGCCATCATCCGCGAGATCGGCGTGGAGACGGGCGGGTCGAATATCCAGTTCGCGGTGGACCCCAAGGACGGCCGCATGCTGGTGATCGAGATGAACCCGCGCGTGTCGCGCTCCTCGGCGCTGGCCTCCAAGGCCACCGGGTTCCCCATCGCCAAGATCGCGGCGAAGCTGGCCGTCGGCTACACGCTCGACGAGCTGCGCAACGACATCACGCGCGAGACGCCGGCCTCCTTCGAGCCCGCCATCGACTACTGCGTGGTGAAGTTCCCCCGCTGGGCCTTCGAGAAGTTCCCCGAGGCCGACCAGACCCTCACCACCCAGATGAAGTCGGTGGGGGAGGTCATGGCCATCGGGCGCACCTTCAAGGAGGCGCTCCAGAAGGCGGTGCGCTCGCTGGAGCAGGACCGGTGGGGGCTCACGCTGGATCGCCCCATCGCCGACCTCGAGGCCCTGCGCCAGAAGATCCGGGTGCCCAATGTGGAGCGCTGCTTCGCCCTCGCGGAGGCGTACCGCCGCGGCCTCGGCACCGAGGAGCTGCACGCGCTGTCCGGTATCGATCCCTGGTTCCTCGATGGCATCCGCGAGATCGTCGAGCTCGAGCCCCTCATCGCCGCCGCCGGGCTCGCCGACCTCGCGCTGCTCCGCCGGGCCAAGCAGATGGGATTTTCCGATATGCGCCTCGGACAGCTGACCGGAGCCACGGAGCAAGAGGTCCGGCGGGCGCGGGTCGGAGCCGGCATCAGACCCGTCTATAAAATGGTGGACACCTGCGCGGCGGAGTTCGTCGCGCATACGCCTTACCTCTACTCCACCTACGAGGAGGAGGACGAGGCGCCGCCCACCACCCGGGACAAGGTGGTGATCCTGGGCAGCGGGCCCAACCGCATCGGCCAGGGCATCGAGTTCGACTACGCCTGCGTCCACGCCGCCTTCGCGCTCAAGGAAGCAGGCGTGGAAGCCATCATGATCAACTGCAACCCGGAAACGGTCTCCACCGATTACGACACCTCCGATCGGCTCTACTTCGAGCCGCTGACCCTCGAGGACGTCCTCAATATCGTGGAGCGCGAGAAGCCGCGGGGTGTCATCGTGCAGTTCGGCGGGCAGACGCCACTCAAGCTGGTGGTGCCGCTGCAGCGGGCGGGCGTGCCCATCCTGGGCACGCCATCGGACGCCATCGACCGCGCGGAGGACCGCAAGCGCTTCGCCGCGCTCCTGGAGAAGCTCGGCCTCAACCAGGCGCCGGGCGCCACCGCGCGCTCGTTCGACGAGGCCGCCGCCATCGCCGCCAATGTGGGCTATCCCGGTGCTGGTGCGGCCGTCCTATGTCCTGGGCGGGCGCGGCATGCAGATCGTCTATGACGGCGACGATCTCCGCACCTACATGACGGAGGCGGTGCGGGTGAGCCCCGAGCACCCGATCCTGGTGGACAAGTTCCTCGAGGACGCGCTGGAGATCGACGTGGACGCCCTCTGCGACGGCGAGCGCGTGGTGGTGGGCGGGGTCATGGAGCACGTGGAGAAGGCCGGCGTCCACTCCGGCGACTCCGCCTGCGCCCTGCCTCCCTATTCGCTGGGCGACGACCAGGTGGCCACCATCAAGCGCCAGACGCGCGCGCTGGCCCTGGAGCTCGGTGTGATCGGGCTCCTCAATATCCAGTTCGCGATCAAGAACGAGACGGTCTACGTCCTCGAGGTGAACCCGCGGGCGTCCCGGACGGTGCCCTTCGTGTCCAAGGCCATCGGGGTACCGCTGGCCAAGCATGCCACCAAGATCATGCTGGGCCGGACGCTGGTGGAGCTCGGCTTCGCCGAGGAGCGCGAGGTCAGCCACATCGCCATCAAGGAAGCGGTGTTCCCCTTCATCAAGTTCCCCGGGGTGGACGTGCTTGCTGGGGCCGGAGATGAAGTCCACCGGCGAGGTGATGGGCATCGACCGCGACTTCCGCAAGGCCTACGTGAAGTCGCAGATCGCGGCGGGGTCCCCGCTGCCGACCACGGGCAAGGTCTTCATCTCGGTGAAGAATCGCGACAAGCGCGCCGCGCTGGGCATCGCCAAGCGGTTGGCCGAGATGGGATTCAGCCTGGTGGCCACCGCGGGCACCGCCAAGCTGCTCACGCTGCAGGGCATGACGGTCGAGATGGTGCACAAGGTGGGCGAGGGTTACCGGCCGAATATCGTGGATCTCATGAAGCGGGACGAGATCGCGCTGGTCTTCAATACGCCCGAGGACGGACGCGCGCGGAAGGACTCGTACTCGATCCGCCGCACCGCGGTCACCCAGAACATCCCCTACTACACCACGGTGGACGGCGCCCAGGCGGCCCTCGGCGGCATCGAGGCCCTCCTCAAGGGAGAGATCTCCGTTCAGAGCCTGCAGGAGTACCATGCCGCCGCCCGCGCCTAGCGATCGACTGCCCGGCCGCGCAGCGCCTGCCGGCCGCGCAGCGCCTAATCGTCGCGCTGGACCTGGAGAGCCTCGCCCAGGCGGAAGCCCTCATGGATCGCCTCGACGGCCTCGTCACCCGTTACAAGATCGGCTCTCAGCTCTTCACCGCCGCCGGGCCCGCCGCGGTGGAGGCGGTACACAAGCGGGGCGCCGAGGTGTTCCTCGACCTCAAGTTCCACGACATCCCGAATACCGTGGCGGGCGCGGCCCGCGAGGCCACGCGGGCCGGCGTCTTCATGTTCAATGTCCACGCCTCCGGCGGACGCGCCATGATGCGGGCGGCCGCGGAAGCCGCCAAGGCGGCCGCGGGCGAGCTCCGGGTGCGCCGGCCCCTCGTCATCGCGGTCACCGTCCTCACCAGCCTCGATCGGGCCACCCTGCACGGCGAGCTGGGGGTGGCCTCCTCGGTGGAGGGGCATGTGCTCCGGCTCTGCGACCTCGCGCGCGAGGCCGGGCTGGACGGCAACGTCGGCCTCGCCGCAGGAGATCGCCTCCATCCGGAACGCGCTGGGGCGCGACTGGGTCATCGTGACGCCGGGCGTGCGCCCGGCGGGCGCGGCGCTGGACGACCAGTCGCGCGTGGCTACCCCGGGCGCGGCGGCCCGCGCGGGCGCGCACTATCTCGTGGTGGGCCGGCCCGATCACGGCGGCGCCGGAGCCTGCCCGCGCGGCGGAGGCCATCCTGGCGGAGATCGGCGGATGAGCCCCACCGTCACCCATCGCGACCTCATCCAGCGCCTGTTCGAGATCGAGGCGCTGCGGTTCGGGGAGTTCACGCTGAAGTCCGGGATCCGGTCGCCCTTCTACGTGGACCTCCGCGTGGTCATCTCCCATCCCGACGTGCTCGCGCGCATCGGCGCGCTGATGGCGGAGGCGGTGGGCCACTGCCGCGCGGACCGGATCGCCGGCATCCCCTACGCGGGCCTGCCGCTCGCGGTGGCGGCCAGCCTCGCCGGCGGCGTCCCGCTCGGTGTACCCCCGCCGCGAAGAGAAGGACTACGGCACCAAGCGGCGCATCGAGGGCGCCTTCGCCCCCGGCGAGCACGTGGTGGTGATCGACGACATCATCACCGACGGGGCGAGCAAGTTCGAGGCGATCGAGCCGCTGGAGTCGGCGGGGCTGGTGGTGCGGGATCTGGTCATCCTCATCGACCGGGAACAGGGCGGCCGCGAGCGCCTGGCGGAGAAGGGCTATACGCTGCACGCCATCCTGACCATCTCGCAGTGCTTCGACGAGCTGGCCCGCGTGAGTCTCGTGGAGGTCCCCGTGATCGAGCGTGCGCGGGAATTCGTGCGGGCCACGCGGTTCGCCTGATGGCGCGGGGCCCGGACACCGTCGGCGAGATCGTGCTCGACGCCGACGCCATCCGCGCCGAGGTGGCCCGGCTCGGCGCCCAGATCTCCGCGGACTACGCGGGCCGCCAGCCTCACCTCGTGGCCGTGCTCAAGGGCGCGGCGGTGTTCATCGCCGACCTCGCCCGCGCGCTGACCGTCCCGGCCACCCTGGACTTCATCTCCATCGTGCCCTATGCGCAGGCGAGCGTGACCGGCGTGGTGCGGATCCGCAAGGACCTCGACGATCCCATCGAGGGCAAGGACGTCATCGTGGTGGAGGGGGTCTGCGCGAGCGGGCTCAGCCTGTCCTATCTCCTGCGCAATTTCCAGACGCGCCGGCCCGCCTCCCTGCGCGTATCTGCGCCTTCCTCGTGAAGCAGCGGGCCCGGCCGGTGGAGGTGAAGGTGGACTACGCGGGGCGGGAGATCTCCGACGCCTTCGTGGTCGGCTATGGCCTCGATGCCGGCGAGCGGTACCGCAATCTCCCCTACGTCGCCCGCCTGCCCTAGCCCTGCTGGCGGAGCTTGGGATCCCACGCGTCGCGCAGCGTGTCGCCGAAGAGGTTGAAGGCGAACACCGCCAGGCTGATGGCGAAACCCGGGAAGATGGCCAGCCACGGCGCCTGCTCCATGAAGGCGCGGCCGGTGCTGCTCAGCATGAGCCCCCAGGAGGGCGTGGGCGGCTGGGTGCCCACCCCGAGGAAGGACAGGGTGGCCTCGATGAGGATGGCATTGCCGAGCCAGATGGACGCGATGATGAGGATGGGCGCGGTCACGTTGGGCAGGATGTGGCGTCCCGAGGATGGAGAGGTGGCGACAGCCCAGGGCCTGCGCGGCCTCCACGTAGCGGTTCTGCTTGGCGGAGAGCACCGCGCCGCGGACGATTCGCGAGTTGCCGGGAATGATCACGATGGCGATGGCGATCATGGCATTGGTGGTGTTCGGCGTCAGCACGGACACGATGGCCAGGGCGAGGACGAGCCCGGGAATGGCCTGGACCGCGTCCATGAGCCGCTGGAGCGACGAGGTCGAGGCGCCCCTCCCAGTAGCCGCAGGCCAGCCCGATGAGCATGCCCGCCACGGTCCCGATCCCCACCGCCAGCAGCCCGACCCACAGCGAGATGCGGCTCCCGTGGATGACGCGGCTGAAGACGTCGCGGCCGATGTCGTCGGTGCCGAAGAGATGCACGCGGCTCGGCGCGGCCAGGCGGATCTCCGGGTGGGTTTCCAGCGGATCGTAGGGCGCGAGGACGTCGGCGAAGACCGCGGTGAGGACGAGCAACACGATGATGGCGCCGGAGGCGGCGCCGAGGGGCTTGCGCCGGAGGATGGCCCAGAGCGACGGCCGGTGCGTCGCGGCCGCGGCCCCCACCTCCGGGATCGCGAGCGCGGGCGCGGCCACCGTGGTCATCGAGGCCGAGGAGCGCTCACCGTTCACGCGCGCCCCCGCCTCAGCTATACCGGATGCGCGGATCCAGCCACGCATAGGTCATGTCCACGAGGAGATTGAGCGTGACGAGGGTGCCCGCCACCAGCATGACGTTGGTCTGCACCACGGGATAGTCGCGGTAGAGGATGGCCTCGACGGTGAGCCGTCCCATGCCGGGCAGCGCGAAGATCGTCTCCACCACCACCGCCCCCGCCAGGAGCACGCCGAGCTGGCCGCCCACCACCGTCACCACGGGGATGAGCGCGTTCTTGAGCGCGTGCTTGTAGACGACGATGCGACCCGCCAGGCCCTTGGCCCAGGCGGTGCGGACATAGTCCTCGCGCAGCACCTCCAGCACGGTGGAGCGCGTCATGCGCATGGTCGCGGCGGCCAGGCGAAAGCCCAGCACCGCCGCGGGCAGGAGGAACTGCTGGAGATTGCGCCACGGCGAGTCCCAGAAGCTCGTGTAGCCGATGGGCGGAATCCAGTGGAACCAGATGGCGGCGAAGGTGATCACCAGCGTGCCCAGCCAGAAGTCGGGCAGGGAGAGCCCGGACAGCGCCACCATGCGCCCGGCGTAGTCGGACGGCGTGTCCTGCCGGGTGGCGGAGAGCACGCCGATGGGCACGGCGATGGCGATCCCCAGCACCATGGCGAGGAGCGTCAGCTCGAGGGTGACGGGTATCGCCTTCTTCAGGCTGACCGCGATGGGCTCGCCGGTGAAGAGTGAGTCGCCGGGGCTAAAGGCTCACCATCTGCCAGACCCAGACCAAATACTGCTCGTGGTACGGGAGGTCGAGGCGGAGATCCTTGCGGAGCTTGGCCAGCTCCTTCTCGCCGATGTTCCCGGACTCCGCCATCAGCGCGGTGAGCGCGTCGCCGGGCATGACGCGCATCAGCCCGAACACGATCAGCGAGGACAGGAGCGAGCACGGGAACGGCCAGCAGCGCCCGGCGGAGCACGTACTTGTACATGGGGCCGCCCCGTTGCGTCCCCGGTCCCTACTTGTCGAGCCAGACCCTGGCGATGTGACGGAGAGCCGTAGCAGTCGGTGCGCCGGAGGGCGATGGCGGCGCCATTGCGCATGTGCGGCTGGAACACCAGGAAGCCGTTGTCGTAGGGCATCCACAGCCGCAGCGACCTGGTCGAACTCCCGGTCAACGATCTTCTTGGTGATCGCCCGCTGCTCCTTCGGGTCGGGCGTCTGGCGGAGCTTGGTGGTCAGCTCGTCGATCTGGGGATCGTTGACGCGGAAGAAGTTCTTCGTGGACTTGGAGTGCATGTACTGGTAGGTCCGCTCGTCGAGGCCCACCGCGTGGCCCGACTGGAACCCCCACGACAGGCCCTCCCACTTCGGGTCGACGTAGCGGCCGTAGTAGGTCGTGTAGTCCATCTTGGTGATCTTGACGTCGATGTTGAGGTTCTTCTTGAGATCCGACTGCACGAGCTGGACCTGGGAGGTCATCTGCGGGAAGTACTCGTAGTAGAACAGCGTGGTCGAGAAGCCGTTGGGGTGTCCCGCCTCGGCGAGGAGCTTCTTGGCCTCCGCCGGCTTGTACTGCCACCACGGAGCCGAACTGGGCCGCCGTCGGCGCCTTGTCCTGGTAGTAGATGTAGGGCACGCCCCAGCCCAGGACGCCGTGGCCCTCGAACACGGTATCGACCTGCTTCTGGCGGTCGATGGCCATGGCGAGGGCCCGACGCACCCGGACGTCGTTGAAGGGCGGCTTGTCCTGGGCCATGGCCAGCCCGAACGAAGTACCGCCGTGTTGTGATAGGACTGGACAACGGCATTGGGGTTCGTCTTGCGGATCGTCTCCACCTCGGAGGGGCTCGCCATCCAGATGAAGTCGGTCTGCCCGGTCCGGAAGGCCGCCGTGCGGGTGGCCGCGTCCGGCGTCGACAGGATGATGTACTCGTCCAGGTACGGCCGGCCCTTTTCGAAGTAGTCGGGGTTGCGCGCCAGCACCACCCGCACCTTGCGGGTGTGCTCCTTGAGGATGAAGGGCCCGGTGCCGATCAGGCGCTTCTTGAGGTCGCCGTCCTCCTCGAGCACCTCGCGCGAGAAGATCACCGCGATGGGCTCGGCGAGGGCATGCGGCACGAACACGTTGGGCGTCTGCATGTGCAGCCGCACCGTGTACTTGTCCGGCGTCTCGATCCCCTCGATCTCCTTGAAGTTGAACGTCTGCACGCCTTCCTTGGCGTACGCTTCGAAGCAGTACTTGATGTCGGCGGAGGTGAGCTCGCGCCCGTTCAGCGGCGGCACGTTCTGCCACTTCACGCCCTGGCGCAGCTTGAAGGTCCAGATGCGATAGTCCGGACTGGCCGACCAGGACTCCGCGAGGTCGCCCTTGAGCCCCATATCGCCGGGGCCGCTCGCCTCGTCGGGGAATACGTAGCGGACGAGGCGGTTGCTCGTGAGCCCGGCGAACTGGTAGAGCCCCACCGACTGCGTCATCCGCGGATCGAGCATCGGCGGATCCCACGCGGACGCGCGCGTGAGGGTCCCGCCGCGCTTGGGTGGCTTGGTGCTGGCCGGGATCCACTCGGGATACGGATCCGGCTTGCGCGGCGGCGCGGCGACGCGGAGCGCCCAGCGCGAGCGCGCCCACCCCCACCCCGCTCCACCCGGCGCGGCGGAGGAACTGCCGGCGGCTTACGTGCTTCGCGTCAACCTTCGGGCCCCGATCCTTGGTCGACATCCTGGCTCTCCTTGCTGGTCCGGTCGCGAAGGGAGACGCAGTGGGCGAACCACCGCCGAGCGGACGGAGCGGACAGAACGAACGTCAGGCCACGGGTCGCGGCGAAATTCCCATACGCGCTCTACATTGTCAAGCGGGCCGGTGCTCGTCGGCGGCGATGGCGTACTGGCGCATCTTCGCGTGCAGGGTCTTGTAGTCGGTCTTGAGGAGGCGGGCGGCCGCGCTCTTGTTGCCGCGGCTCGCGCGCAGGGCCTCGCGGATGGCCTGCTGCTCGGCCTCGGCGGCGCCCAGCTCGGCCAGCTCGCGGAGCGACAGCCCGCCGGCGGACGAGCGCGGCGAGCCCGTCTCCACGCGCCGCCCGCGGGGCCAGAGGTGGTCGGGCTCCACCTCTTCCTCGCTGCGCACGACTGCGCGGCGAATCACGTCGCGCAGCTCCCGCACATTGCCGGGCCAGGCGTGGGCGAGGAGGAGCTGCCAGGCGGCCGGCGAGATGCCCCGCAGCGGCCGGCCCCGCTCCATGGCGGTCTCCTCGGCGAAGCGACGGGCCAGCACCATGATGTCCTCGCGGCGCTCGCGCAGCGGCGGCACCGTCACCCGCGTCTCGCCGAGGGTCACCGCCAAATCCTGCCGGAGACGCCCCGCGCGGACCTCGCTCTCGAGCGGCGCGCGCGCCGCCGCGATCACGCGCGCTGTCACCGGGTACGGAGCGGGAGCTTCCCAGCGGCGGGGTGGGCCCCTCGCGCAGGGCGCGCAGCAGCCGTGACTGGGCCGGCGCCGGCAGCGCGGTCACCTCGTCGACGAAGAGCGTGCCGCCCGCCGCCCGGGACAGCAGTCCCTCGCGGCTGCTCTCGGTGCCGCGCGCGGCGCCCCGCTCCCAGCCGAACAGCTCGGGCTCCGCTTGCGACTCCGGGGTCGCCCCACAGTCCAGGGTGACGAAGGGGCGTCCGCGGCGCACGCTCTCGTCGTGGATGACCCGCGCCACCAGCTCCTTGCCCGTCCCCCGCTCGCCCTCGATGGTGAGATGGTTGGACGACCGGGCGGCGGCGAGACACTGGGCGATGAGCCGCGTCACCTCCGCGCTGGGGCCCATGAGGCGGCGCAGCGAGCCCACCGGGCCCGACTCGCGCTCGAGCTCTTCCACCCGCGCGACGAGACGCCGCCGCTCCAGCGCGCGATGCACGGTGAGGACGAGCTCGTCCTTGACGAAGGGCTTGGTCAGGTAGTCATAGGCGCCGAGGCGCATGGCTTCCACTGCGCGCGGGAATCTCGACGTAGGCGGTGAGGATGATGACGCTGGCGTCGGGGTCCACGGCGCGGATCTCGCCCAGCGCCTCCATGCCGCCCATGCGGGGCATCGCGAGATCGAGGAGCACGGCCGAGGGCCGCTCCCGCCGATACGCCTCGGCGGCGTCGGCGCCGTCCTCGACGCTGACCACACGCCACCCCTCCATGCCGAAGATGTCCACGAGGAGCGAGCGCATCTCCGGCTCGTCGTCCACCACGAGGAGAGTGGTCCCGCGCGTCTCCGACATGGCAGAAGCGTACCGCGGCGGGGACGGGAGCGCGAGCCCGTCCCCGCCTCGAGGGCGTCAGGCCTTCTGCTGAATGGCGCGGAGGACGCGATCGGGCTGGAGCGGCACCTGCCGGACCCGCGCGCCGGTGGCGGCGAAAATGGCATTGGACAGCGCGGGCGCGATGGTGGTAGCGCCGGGCTCGCCCACGCCGGTGGGATACTCGGTGCTCGAGACGACGTGCACCTCGACCACGTCGGGCAGGTCGCTCACTGGACTACCCTCCCCGGGAGACGAGAGATGACCTCGTTGACCCGGGTATCGAGGTATGGCCGGCGGGTCGGTCGTCGCTCCGGGAGGCAATGCGCGATCGCATTGCTTGGGCGGGGGCGGCGCGACACGGCATCGTGAACAGGCATGGACAGGTTCGGGGAGAGCCACGTTCGCTCGCCGCGCGACGGCCAGCATGAGACCTGCTCCCCCGAATTAAACGACGAGAGGCCCAGACCGGCCACAGGATGACGCGCCACGTGCCCCAGCAGGCCAGAGCGCCAATCAGTGAGCGACCGGCCGGACCTCTCCCCGCGCAGTGTCTCGCTACCCCCGGAGGCGACGCAATGAGATTCTTCGTCGGGATCGACTGGGCGAGTCAGGCCCACGCGGTCTGCGTCCTTGACGACGCGGGCCGCATCCAGTGGCAGGGCTCCGTCCCCCACACCGCCGAGGGGCTCACGGAGCTGCTCGGCCGCCTGCGGCGCTTGTTCCACCGCGGCCCCCTTCGGGTCGCGCTCGAACGCCCCTCCGGCCTGCTCGTCGATACCCTCGTCGAGGCCGGGGTGGAGGTCGTACCGATCCACCCCAACGCGCTCAAGGCCAGCCGCCCACGCTACTCCGCCGCCGGCGGCAAGAGTGACCCCGGCGATGCGTCCATCCTCGCCGATCTGCTGCGGACCGATGGCCATCGCTTCCGGCCGCGGCGGCCGCCCTCGGACGACACGCGTGCCCTGCGCGCCCTCGTACGCGGTCGGGACGATCTCGTCGCCCAGCGCGTCGCCCTCGCCAATCAGCTCCGCGCCTTGCTCGAGCGGTTCTGGCCCGGGGCCGCCGCCATCTTCGCCGACGTCGACTCGCCCATCGCCCTGGCCTTCCTCAGTCGCTATCCCACCCCCCACAGCGCCGCGCGCCTGGGTGAAAAACGCCTCGCCCAGTTCCTCGGCCAACACGCCTACTGTGGCCGGCGGCCGGCGGCCGACCTGCTCGCCCGCCTCCGCACCGCCCCCGCGAGCCAGGTCGGTGAGGCCGAAGCCGAGGCCAGCGGCGACGTCGTCCGCGCGCTCGTCGCCGTCCTCACCCCGCTCGGTGGCGCACCTCCAGCAACTCTCCGCGGCCATCACCGCCGCGCTGCCCCAGCATCCCGACGGGCCGCTGGTGCAGAGCTTGCCGCGCAGCGGCGCCGTCAACGCCGCGCAGATCCTCGCCGAGCTCGGGGACGACCGCGCGCGCTTCCCCACCGCCGAGCAGTTCGCCGCCGAGGGCGGCTTGGCTCCCGTCACGCACGCGTCCGGCAAACATCACGCCGTGGTCTTCCGCTGGGCCTGCAATAAGCGGCTGCGCCGAGCCCTCACCACCTTCGCCGATAATTCCCGGCACGCCTCGCGCTGGGCGGCCGTGGTCTACGAGCACGCGCGGGCCCGCGGGTGCCGACACCCGCATGCCATCCGCATCCTCGCCCGGGCCTGGGCCCGCATCCTCTGGCGCTGCTGGCAGGACCGCACCCCGTACGACGTCGGCCGCCATCGCGCCGCCCAGGCCCTCGCCGCCGCGTGACGTGCCGAAGGTTGACACAGGATGTCTCATGCGGAGGACCTGGAGACGCTGTGGGAGGCGGTGAAGGTCTTGAGCATCCCCTGGGCATGGCCCGCCCGGTCCACCGTACCCATGAAGCCGCGCCGCGTCCACTGCCGATCGCCGGGCCGCTCTGCCATGGAAGTCCTCCGGATACGGGATGGGGTTCGGCCGCACTGTACACCCGGAACACCTTGACAGGAAAGATGTTTTTGGGCTACAGTCCAGCGATGGGAGCCTGCCGTGTCCCCCTCGACTTCCCACCTCCAGAGGCGCTCATGATTCGCAGCATGACGGGGTACGGCCGGGCCGAGGTGTCGGGGCCCCGGCTGTCGGCGGTGGTGGAGTGCCGGTCCGTCAATCATCGCCACCTCGATATCGTGCTCAAGCTTCCGCGGGCCCTGGCGATCTATGAGCCCGATGCCCGACGGCTGGTCCAGGCGGCGGTGCAGCGCGGCCGCGTGGACGTTTCCGCGACGCTGACACCGGTGGGCGGCGGCGGCCTCGGCACCACGCTGTCGGTGAATACCGCGCAGGCCCGCGAGTACGAGGCGGCCGCGCAGGCGCTCGCGGACGAGCTGCGGCTGACGGCAGCGCTCCGCATCGAGTGGCTGCTCGCGCAGCCCGGCGTGCTCGCGCGCGACGCCGAGCCCACCGTCTCGCCCGAAGAAGGCTGGAGCTGCTGGTCGCCCAGGCGCTGGAGGCGGCGCTCGCCGATCTCGTGGCGCGTCGCGAGGCGGAGGGCAAGGCGCTCGCGCAGGAGCTGGGCGCTCTACACGAAACGCTCGAGGCCGAGGTGGCATTGGTCGCCGTCCGCGTGCCGGTCGACCCAGACCCGGCGGATGACCCGGCTCCGCGAGCGGATCCAGGCACTCCTGGGCGAGATCCCGGTGGACCAGGGGCGGCTCGCCACCGAGGTGGCCGCGCTGGCGGAGCGGGCCGACATCACCGAGGAGCTGGCGCGGCTTCGCGTGCACCTGGGCGACCTCCGCGCGCGCATCGACGAGGGGGGGCAGGTGGGTCGCCCGCTGGACTTCCTCATCCAGGAGATCAACCGCGAGGTCAATACGATGGGATCCAAGGCCGACGATCTCGAGATCTCCCAGGCGGTCATCGCCGCCAAGGCCACGCTGGAGAAGGTCCGCGAGCAAGTGCAGAACATCGAGTGATGGAGCTCATCAAGCGGCGCGGCACCCTGGTGGTGGTCTCGGCCCCGTCGGGCGCGGGCAAGACCACGCTCTGCCACGAGGTGCGCTCGCTGGTGCCCGACCTCTACTACTCGGTGTCGTGCACCACCCGCGCCCCTCGCAACGGCGAGGTGAACGGGACCGACTTCCACTTCATCGACGCGGGCGAGTTCATCGCCATGCGCGACCGCAACGAGTTCGCGGAGTGGGCGCAGGTGCACGGGCACTACTACGGCACCCCCGCCCGCGCGCTGGAGGGCGCGCTCGCCCGCGGGCTGGACATCCTGCTCGACATCGACACCAGCGGGGCCCGGCAGCTCCGCGCTCGCTACCCGGAGGCGGTGTCGGTGTTCATCATGGCGCCCTCGATGGCCGAGCTGGACGCGCGCCTGCGCGAGCGCAAGAGCGACGCGGCGGGCGAGATCGCCCGGCGCATGAGCCGGGCCCGCGAGGAGATCGCCGCCTGGCGGGAGTACGACTACCTGATCATCAACCGTGACGTGAAGGAGGCAGTGGACCAGCTCGCCACTCATCATCCAGGCCGAGCGCTGCCGCACGAGCCGTCTCACCATCCGATTCCCCGACGTGGAGGTTCCCGACTGATGACGTTCCCTTCCCTGGAGCGCTCGCTCGACAAGGTATCCAATCGCTATCTGCTCGTCGTGCTCGCGGCCAAGCGGGCGCGGCAGCTCAACCGCGGCGCGCAGGCGCAGCTCGAGTCCAAGCACAAGAAGCCCACTAGCGTGTCGCTGGAGGAGATCGCCGACGCCAAGGTGGGCTATCGCCTCAAGGACGAGGACGCCCCCAAGGACTGAGGGCATGGCGCTCGGCGGACGGGAGCTGATCCTCGGGGTCACGGGCAGCATCGCCGCCTACAAGGCGGTGTTCCTGCTCCGCGAGCTCGTCCGTCTGGGCGCCCGCGTCACCGTGGTCCGCACCGACCACGCCGCGCAGTTCGTGGGCGATCTCACCTGGCGCACGCTGTCCGGACGGCCGGTGCTCGCCGACCTCTTCGACCCGCAGAGCGGCGAGGCGGTGGAGCACGTGGCTCTCGCCGAGCGCGCGGATGCGGTGGTGGTCGCGCCGGCCACCGCCAATCTCCTCGCCAAGGCGGCCCACGGCCTCGCCGACGACTTCCTGACCACGGTGCTCCTCGCCGCCCGCGGGCCGGTGCTGATGGTGCCGGCCATGGACGGCGGGATGTGGGACCACGCCGCGGTCTCCGCCAACGTGGCCACGCTGCGGTCCCGGGGCGTGACGGTGCTCGAGCCGGACGCGGGCGCGCTCGCCTCCGGGCTCAGCGGCAAGGGCCGCCTGCCCGAGGTGGACGCCATCGTCGAGGCGCTGGAGCGACTCCTGACGCCCGCCCGCGACCTCGCCGGCGAGCGGCTCCTCGTCACCTCGGGGCCCACGCGCGAGCCCATCGATCCCGTGCGCTATCTCTCCAACCGCTCGTCGGGCAAGATGGGGCACGCCATCACCACCGCCGCGCTTCGCCGGGGCGCCGCCGTCATCTTGATCTCGGGTCCCACCGCGCTCACGCCCCCGCCCGGCGCCACCTTCGTCCCGGTGCAGACCGCGGAGGAGATGCGCGAAGCCGCGCTCCAGCACCTAGCCGCGGCCACCGTGGTGATCAAGGCCGCCGCGGTGGCGGACTATCGCGTGGCGAACCCCGCCGGCCAGAAGATCAAGTCGAAGAAGGACGAGGGGCTCACGCTGGATCTGGTGCCGAACCCCGATATCCTCCGCGAGCTGGCCGCGCGCAAGGGACGCACCTTCCTGGTGGGCTTCGCCGCCGAGACCAATGACCTCCGGCGCAATGCGCAGGCCAAGCTGGCCGCCAAGGGCATCGATCTCCTGGTCGCCAACGACGTGAGCCGGACCGGCATCGGCTTCGAGGCGGACGACAACCAGGTCGTGCTCCTCGATCGCTGGGGCGGGGAGCTCGAGCTCCCGAAGATGTCCAAGCTCGCCGTCGCCGATGCCATCCTCGATCGCGTGCTGGCGCTTCGCGCAGGCGCGGTCGCCCCTCACCCTAGCGCGCGCGCCTGACGGAGAAGGGCCGGCGGTTGGGCGACCGGGAAGAGCTCGCCGATGCGCTGCGCGACCTCGCGGGCACGCTCCGCCACCATCGCGACCTCGGCGTCACCGAGCTCCCCATGAGCGCCGCCGCGGCCCCTTCGCCGCCCCCGCCGCCGATCGACGCCGCCAAGGCGCTCGCCGCCCAGGAGGCGGCGCTTCAGGGCTGCACGCTCTGCAAGCTCTGCCGGAGCCGGACGACCATCGCCTTCGGCTCCGGCAATCCGCGCGCGGGCCTCCTGGTGGTGGGCGAAGGGCCGGGCGAAGAAGAAGACAAGCAGGGCAAGCCTTTCGTGGGCCGCGCCGGGCAGCTTCTGACCAAGATGCTCGCATCGGTGGGCTTCGACCGGGAGCGCGACGCCTATATCGCCAACGTGGTGAAGTGCCGGCCGGAGCGGAATCGCAATCCGGAGCCGGACGAGGTCGCCGCCTGCAATCCCTTCCTCATGGCGCAGCTCGACACCGTGCGGCCCGGGGTGATCCTGGCGCTGGGCAACTTCGCCGCCCAGACGCTCCTCGGCACCCGCGAGGGCATCACCAAGCTGCGGGGCCGCGCCTACGAGTACCGGTCGAGCATCCTCGTGCCGACCTTCCACCCCGCCTTCCTGCTGCGAAACCCCGGCCCCGAGTACCGCCGCATGGCGTGGGACGATCTCAAGCTCGCGAAGCGCGAATTCGACCGCCTGGCCGCCATCAAGCGCTAGCCGCTTGCTCGTCGCCGATCTTCTCTTCGATCTCCCGCTGCGCCACCCGCTGTCCTACGCCGTGCCCGACGGGCTCGCGATCGCGCCGGGCCAGCGCGTCACCGCGCCCGTGCAGGGGCGCGCCCGCGTGGGTCTCGTCCTCACGCTCCGTGACGCGGACGCCTCAGGACTGGCGGCCATCGACGGGCCTGCTGGAGCCCGCGCCGGTTCTCTCGCCGGTGATGCTGGATCTCGGACGCTGGGCCGCGGCGGAAAGCCTTTCCGCTCCCGGCTCCACTCTGGCCGCGCTACTGCCCCCGGCCCCGCGCCGCGGGACGGCGGAAAGCCTCGCCCCGCCCCCGATGCCCGCCCCGGCGGCCGCGCCCCTACCGCCGGAGCTCTGGATCGAGGTCGCGCGCGACGCCCGACTGGCCGAGCTGGCCGCGCGGGCGGACGGGCCCGTGCTGGTGGTGGCGCCCGACATCGACTCCGCCGCCGCCTGGGCCGACCGGCTGGACGCGGCGCGTCTGGACAGCGGCGCTCCCGACGCCGCGCGCCGCGCGGCCTGGTTCGGCGCCGGGCGTGGCCGGCCGCGCGTCGTGGTGGGCACGCGCTCGGCGCTGCTCGTTCCCCTGCCGCCGCCCGCCACCCTGGCGCTGCTCGACGAGGCCGACAGCGCGCACAAGCCCCCGGGCGCCCCGCGGCTGCACTCGCGCGAGCTCCTGGTGGAGCGGGCCCGGCGCGAGGGCAGCCGGCTGGTTCTCCTCGCCGGCGCGCCCGCCGTCGAGAGCTGGCACCACGCCGAGGCCGGGAGGTTTCGATTCGGCGCCCCGACGGCGGGTGAGGCGGCCGGGCCCCGAGCCTGGCCAGAAGTCGTCGCCGCCGACACGCGCGGCATTCTCCGCAACCATCCCCTCACCTTGCCCCTCACGCGGGCCATCGAGGAAGCCGGCCGACGCGACCGACGCGTGGCGCTCGTGGTCTCGCGTGGGGCCGCCGCGCTGGGCTGCGACGAGTGCGGCGAGGTGCTGCGCTGTCCCGATTGCGGCGTGCCGCTGGGGCTCGCGCGCGCCGGGATGCCGCTCGGCTGTCGGATCTGCGGCCGCCCCGAGCCGGCGCCGGGGGCCTGCCCTCGCTGCGGCGGCCATCGTCTCTCGCCCTTCGGCTGGAGCCCCGAGCGCGTCGAGGCGTCGGTGCGCAAGCGCTTCCCGAAGCTGGCGGTGGCCCGCGCGGGCCCCCGGGCGGCCGGGGCGCAGGTCGTGATCGGCGCGGCCGGCGTCCTGCGCGGCGTGGCGCCCGGCAGCCTCAGCGCGGTGGGATTCGTCGCCCTCGACGGGCTCCTCCGCATCCCCGACTTCCGGGCCGGGGAGCGCGCGTTCCAGTCTCTCTGGGCCGCGGCGGAAGCGGTGGGCGGCAGCGGGCGCGTGATCGTTCAGACCCTCCATCCCGAGCACTATGCGATCCAGGCGGTACGCCAGCACGAGCGGCGACTGTTCTACGGGCCGGAGCTGCAGTTCCGCGCCGAGCTCGGCTATCCGCCTTATCGCCGGCTCTGCCTCCTCGACGTGCGGGGCAAGACCGAAGAGGGCGCCCGGACGCTGATCTCGGAATGCACGGCCGCGCTCAGCGGCATCGCGGGCATCCGCGTCTATTCCCCCACGCCGCGGGGCACGTCGGCCGCGCGCCGGCCCTGGTGGCGCATCCTGGTCAAGGGCCCCACCGATCTGCCGCATCTGCTCGAGGGGCCCCTTCGCCCCCTCCTCGAGCGCCGCCGCCGCTCGCCCGGTGTGGTAGAAATAGAGACAGACCCCATTTCCTTATAGAGGTCGCCCCTTGGGACGACCGTAGATCAATAAAAGGCCGTAAATAAGACAGCAGACCAATAAAAGGCCGTAAATAAAGACAGAAAACTAGTAAGAACAAGATGCTAGGAGAGCACCTCCAATGCCCGTCCTGACCATCAGGCGCTACGGCGACCCCATACTCCGGCAGAAAGCCCAGCCGGTGGAGACCGTCACGCCCGAGATCCGCAAGACCCTGGCCGACATGCTCGAGACCTTGTACCACCAGGTCGGCATCGGTCTCGCCGCGCCGCAGGTGGGGATAGGCCTCCGCATCATCTTGGTGGACGACGGCCCGCGTGGCCCGCGCGCGCTGCTCAACCCCACCATCGTCGAGCGGCGGGGCGCCGTGCGCGGCGAGGAAGGGCTGTCTGTCGATCCCCGGCTTCTTCGGCGAGGTCGAGCGCAGCGAGTGGGTGCGCGTCGAGGCGCTGGACGCCGAGGGTTTTCGCAATCAACTTCGAGGCCAAGGGCCTGCAGGCCCGGGTGATCCAGCACGAGATGGATCATCTCGACGGCGTGCTCTTCATCGACCGCCTGCCGCCGGTGACCCGGGACCGGATGAAGAAGAAGATCCAGAAGGACGGCCTGCCCGAGGACGCGCCGCACCACGCCTTCGCGCTCTAGCGGAACGGCGTCGTTGCGGGTCCTCTTCTACGGAACGCCGGCCTTCGCCTTGCCGACCCTCGAGGCATTGCTCGGCGCCCATCACGTCGTCGCCGTCGTCACCCAGCCGGACAGGCCCGCCGGGCGGGGCCAGCACGTCACCGCGCCGCCCGTGAAGGAGCGCGCGCTCGCGGCCGGCTTGCCCGTCTTGCAGCCCCCGCGCCTGCGAGACGCAGGCTGGCCCGAGCGGCTCGCGGAGTTTGACGCGGAGATCGCGGTGGTGGTGGCCTTCGGCCAGATCCTGTCCAAGGCCGTGCTCGACGTCCCCGCGCGCGGCTCCATCAATATCCACGCCTCTCTGCTGCCGCGCTATCGCGGCGCCGCGCCCATCGCCTGGGCCATCATCCGCGGCGAGACGGAAACGGGCATCACCACGTTCCAGATGGATCCGGGCATGGACACCGGCGACATGCTGCTCCGCGAGGCCACGCCCATCGGCCCCGGCGAGACGGCGGGCGAGCTGGCGGCGCGGCTGGCGCCCCTCGGCGCGGCGGTGATCCTTCGCACCCTGGCGGCGCTGGACGCGCTCACCCCGACGCCTCAGGACCATGCGCAGGCCACGCTGGCCCCGAGGCTCAAGAAAGAGGACGGCGGCACTGCGGCTCGACGAGCCGGCGAAGGCGCTCGTCAATCGCGTGCGCGGGTGCAACCCATGGCCGGGCGCCGCGCTCGCCGCCGCCACGGCCGCGTACTGATCTGGCGCGCGGCGGTGGTGCCGCATCCCACGACGGCGGCGCCCGGCACTCTGGTGAGGACCGGACCCGGCGCCCCGCGGTGGCGACGGGCGAGGGCTTGCTCTTGCCCGATCGAGGTGCAGCCCGAGAACCGCAAGGCCATGCCCTGGGAGGATTTCCTCCGCGGCGCCCGGCTCGGCCCCGGAGACCGTCTGACCGAGATCGACTCTTGAGCCCGGTGCTCCGCGCCGGGCCCGTCGCGCAGGCGCGCTACGAGGCGCTTCGCATTCTCGTGCGCGTGGAGACCGACCGGGCTTTCGCCGACATCACGCTCGAGCACGCGCTCGACCGCGCGCGCGCTGGAGGCGCGGGACGCGGCGCTCTGCACCGAGATCGTCTACGGCACACTCCGCTGGCAGCGCCACCTCGACTGGCGGCTCGCCGCCCATCTGCACCGGCCCATGGCGCGGCTCGATCCGTGGGTACGGGCCCTCCTCCGTCTCACCGCGTATCAGATCCTCTTCCTCGACCGCGTGCCCCGCTGGGCCGCGGTGGACGAGGCGGTGAGCCTGGCCAAGCTCAAGTCGCGCACGCCGGGCCCCGCGGAGTTCGTCAATGCCGTGCTGCGGGCGCTGACCCGCGCGCCCGGACCGCCGCCGGCTCTCCCCGGCGCCAGTCGAAGCGGTCGGCGTCCGGTGGTCGTTTCCAGACTGGATCGCCGAGCGGTGGATCGCGCGATATGGCCGCGCCGAGACGGAGGCGCTCATGGCGGCGCTCAACGAGCGGCCTCCGCTCACCCTCCGCGCCAACCGGCTCCGCATCACCCGGGAAGCGCTCGCGGCCCGCCTTCGCGAGGAGGATCTGGCCGACCCGCAGCCCACCGCGCTGGCGCCCGACGGGCTCGTGCTGGACAAGGGAATCGTGTCTCGCCTGACTGCCTTCACCGAGGGCTGGTGCACGGTACAGGACGAGGCTTCCATGCTGGTGGCGCTGCTGCTCGACCCGCGGCCGGGCGATGTGGTGGCGGATGCCTGCGCCGCGCCCGGCACCAAGACCACCCAGCTCGCCGAGCTCATGGGCAATCGCGGGCGCATCGTCGCCCTCGATGCCTCGGCCGGGCGCCTCAAGCTGCTCGACCGCGCCGCCGCGCGGCTGGGTGTCACCATCGTGCAAAGCCATGCCGGCGGCGTTGCCGCGCTCGCGCCCCGCTGGAACGGGCGCTGCGACCGGGTGCTCGTGGACGCCCCCTGCTCCAACCTGGGCGTGCTCCGCCGGAACCCGGAGGTGAAGTGGCGGCGCACGGAGGACGACCTCCGACGCCTGCAACAGAAGCAGCGCACCATCCTGGCTTCCGCCGCCGCGATGGCCAGGCCGGGCGGTGTCCTGGTCTACGCCACCTGCTCGCCCGAGCCGGAGGAGAACGAGGACGTGGTGATGCCGTTCCTCGCCGCGCATGCGGACTGGGCGATGGACGCGCCGGCGGAGTTCCCGGTGGCGCCCGACGCAGGCGGCGTGGTCCGGCTCTTCCCGCACCGGCACGGCACCGACGCCTTCACCGCGGTACGCCTGCGCCGGCGGGGACGCGAATGAACGCGCCGCCGCGCGCGCGCCGCGGCTGGCTCGGCCCGCTGGGCTGGATGACCGGCGTGACCTCGGTGATCCTCGGCGCGGCCGGTGTCGGCGCCGTGCTCTGCCTCTGGTATCCGGCGCTGCTGACGACTCCCGCCCTGCGCGAGGTCTACGACATGCGGCTGATCCGCGGCGTGATCAAGGCGGGGCTCATCGCCGCCTTCGCGCTCGGCGCGGCCAGTCTCCTCCTCAAGCGCCGCAAGGCCCTCGGCCTCACCGGCATCGGGCTCGCCGCGCTGGCCACGCTCATGGGCGGATCCGCGGTGGAGGTCGCCACGCCGGTGCGCCAGTCGGATTTCCTGGGGCTGGACTGGTTCCTCATCAACCTGCTCATCCTCGCCACCGTCTTCGTCCCGCTCGAGTCGGTGTTCGCGCGGCTACCCGCGCAGCGCGTGTTTCGCCGCGGCTGGACCACCGACCTCGCGCACTTCGCGGTGAGTCACCTCCTGGTGCAGGCCAGCGTGCTCCTCACCCTCGCGCCCGCGGCGGTGTTCTTCCGCTGGGCGGTGAGCCCCGCGATCCAGGGCTCGGTGGCCGCGCAGCCGATCGCGCTGCAGTTCGTGGAGATCCTGCTCATCGCCGATCTCACGCAGTACGGGATGCACCGGCTCTTCCATCGGGTGCCCTGGCTCTGGCGGTTCCATCAGGTGCACCACTCGAGCCGCGACATGGACTGGCTGGCCGCCTCGCGCCTGCACCTGGTGGACATCGCCGTCACGCCGGGCGGTGGGCTTCGTGCCGGTGTACGTACTCGGGTTCGCGCCGGGGCCGACCTATGCCTACCTCGTCTTCGTGTCCTTCCAGGCCATTCTCATCCACGCCAACGTGTCCTTCGCCTTCGGGCCCTTGCGCTGGCTGGTCGCCACGCCCCAGTACCATCACTGGCACCACGCGGCAGAGTCAGAAGCGGTGGACAAGAATTTCGCGGTGCACCTGCCCGTGATCGATTGGCTGTTCGGGACCTACTACCTGCCGGGGCGGCGCTGGCCCTCGCGCTACGGCCTCGAGGGCGATCCCGTACCCGAGGGCTACGGGCGGCAGCTGGTTTATCCGTTCCTTCGCGGGGGCGGGCCGTTCCTTCGCGGGGGCGGGCCGTACTGCGGGGCTCGACGCTTCGCGCCATCGCGGCGCGGTGACCGACATCGGGAGCCCCAGCGCGCAGAGCGCCCGCTCGGCAGCCGGGAAGAAGCCGATCCGGTCGAGGGCGGGATTCAGCCAGCCGGTGGCGACGCAGTACGCTTCCGCCTGGGTCCGATGATGCCCGGCATGATGCGCCGGACGGAGCACCAGCCCCGCGCGCTGAAGCCGCACGACTCCACGCGGCGGGACCGGCAGGTGCGCCCACTTGTGGAACTGGTTGGTGATCACCGCTCCCACCGCGAAGGTCAGGAGCGCGGCGTGCGCCACGAGTGAGAGCGGCGCGCTCGTGGCCGGCGGCGCAAGGAAGGCCACAACACCGAGCAGCGGGGCGACGGCGAGACAGCTATTGCCCGCGATCTCGGCCAGCCCGTGCCTCGTCATCGCCAGCGCGTCCCGATGGTGCTCGCGAAAGGGCTCGATGAGCATTCGCCCGATGAGCGGCGTGCTCTCCTCGAAAAAGGTGTCGCAGAACCAGTGCACGATCCCGGAGAAGAAGTCGGCCGCGAGATAGCCGAGCGCGACGCCCACCGCGAGCCACACGAGTCGCGACGACGCCGACCCCTCGACGGCGAGACGAAGAGCGAGGACGATCCAGAGCACGGATGCCGCCGTCATGGCCGCCCACTCGATCGGGGCAAGCCAGCCGGGTCGCTCGACCGTCACGGCTGCCGCGCGCGAATCGCCGGGCGTTGGGGACATGGACATTGGGCAGATTCTACCCGGTCACGGCGCTTTGGCGACAGGCCTGTTTGCCGATCGCCCTCTGGCGCGGCCATGCTCTCTCCCCGCATGTGGCCGACATTGAGCGGCTTCCCAACGCCGGCGTGTCCGACTCTTCCCTTGGCATCGCCCATGCTCTGTCCCTCAGGGCGGTGTATGTCCCTGAATCGATGCCACAGTGAGGTGTGTGTTGAAACGGATGAGAATCGGACTTCCGGCGGCACTCCTGACCATTGCGTTCGCGCTTGCGCTGGCGAATCCCGGCCGCGTCGCCGCGGAGCCGGTCGCCGTGCGCTTCATCGAAGGCATCACGCGGGGCTTTCTCACCGTCAGCGGCCTGGACGGCAAGTCCCTGGGCCAGGGTGACATCACGCAGGTCGCGCATCCCGGCCATGTCGAGAGCCGGATGATCTTCCGCCTGCACGACGGCTCGCTTCACGACGAGTCCGTCACCTTCACCCAGAACAAGGTCTTCAAGCTGCGCCGTTTCAAGCTCGTGCAGAAGGGCCCCTCTTTCCCCGAGCCCGCCGAGATTTCTCTCGACGCGGCCACCGGGGAATACCTCGTCAAGGCCTTCCCCGGGGACGCCAGCCGCGAGAAGATCCACCGCGGAACGCTCGAAGTGCCCGCCGACACGTACAACGGCCTGATCGTCACCGTGCTGAGGAACCTGCCGCGCGGCGCCGCGGCGAGCGTTCATTACGTCGCGTTCACGCCCAAGCCCTATGTGATCAACCTCGAGCTCCGGCCCCAGGCGAATCAAAAGGTTCGGGTGGGAGACGAGTCGTGGCCGGTAACCCGGTACGATCTCGAGCCGCGCCTGGGGTTCCTGCTCAAGCTCGGCGCCACCCTGCTCGGCAAGACGCCGGAACGGCAGCAGTGCTGGATCCTGGCGGATCCGGTGCCTGCCTTCGTGGGCTGCGAGGCCACCATCGCCGGCGGCGGGCCGCTCTGGCGCATCGGACTCGGCAGCCCCGCCCCGACGCCCAATGCGGCGGCCAAGCGGTGAGTCGGGCCACGCCTCCCGGCGGGTGATCCGAGGACCCACGCTTGAGATCCCCCCGTTCGCCCCCGTCCGTCCGCATTCGCGTCCGCGCTCCTGCTCGCGGCGCTGTTGACGCTCGCTTCCGCGCCGGGTCTGGAGGCGCAGTCCAGCTACCAGATGCTGGTGAACTCTGGCTCCGGCGGGCGGGAATCGGCCGGCTTCGACAACCTGGAGGCCTGCAAGCAGGACGCCACCGCCTTTGCCAAGAGATACGCGATCCAGGCCGGCTGCGCCGAGACGCGCGCGCTTGAGCGCTGGCGGGCGGACGAGAACTATCAGCAGCGAGCGGCACGGTGTTCCGAGCAGTCGGAGGTGGGAATCGCCCGGAAGCCGAGCACGTACTTCAAGATCTTTGGAACGGCGCGGGACTATTTCGAGACGCCTGCATGGCACAGAACCGGCCGCCCGCCCGCTGATCGAGGCCAACCCATGAAAGCGACGTCACAACCAGGTATACGCGAGCGGATCGCCCAGGGATTCACGCTCGTCGAGGATGCGGTTTATCTCTCGCTCGCCCTGCTCCTCGCGGCAGGGGCGATCGGGCTCGTGGGCCACACCGCGCGGATCTTCGGGCAGGTGCTCGCGGAAGGCACCCTGGCCTCCGGCGCGGTGGCGGTGCTGGACCGCGTGCTCCTCGTCCTCATGGTCGTCGAGCTGCTCTACACCGTGCAGGTCTCCTTCCGAGAGCACAGGAAGGCCCCGAGCCCTTTCTCCTCGTGGCCATGATCGCGAGCGTCCGGCGCATCATCGTGCTCAACGCCGAGATGGGGGAGACAGCCAAGCGCGGCGGCGAGGCGTTCCACGCGACCATGATCGAGACCGGTCTCCTGACCGTGGTGGTCCTCGCTATGGTGGGGGCGCTCGTCGTCCTCCGGAAACACGCGCCCATACGCGCGGAACGCGCGATGTGAGCCCGCGCATTTGCGCGGCGCCCGGCCCGTCGAGTATGGTGAGGGCGTGGCCCGCATCGCGCCGAGCATCCTGTCCGCCGATTTCGCCGCGCTGGGGGACGCCATCGCGCGCGTGGAAGCGGGCGGCGCGGACCTGCTCCACGTGGACGTGATGGACGGCCACTTCGTCCCCAACCTCACCCTGGGCCCGCCCGTCATCGAGGCCATTCGCAAGCGCGCCCGCATTCCCCTCGACGTCCACCTCATGATCGAGGAGCCCGAGCGCTGGGTGGAGGTCTATGTCCGGGCCGGCGCGGACTGGGTGACCGTGCACCTCGAGGCCTGTACCCATCTCCAGCGAGTCCTGTCCCAGATCCGGGAGGCGGGAGCCAGGGCCGGCGTGGCGCTCAATCCGGGCACCTCCCCCGAAGGCCTCCGGTACGTACTCGACGACCTGGACCTGGTCCTGGTGATGTCGGTGAACCCCGGTTTCGGCGGACAGTCCTTCCTCCCGAGCGCTTACCAAAAGATACGGTATATCAGGACCTTGGTGGGATCCCGGACGATCGAGGTCTCGGTGGACGGCGGCGTCAAGCAGGACATCGCGGGAGCGCTCGCGCAGGCTGGCGCCTCGGTGCTGGTGGCGGGCTCGGCCGTCTTCGGGAGCCCGGACCCGGCCCAGGCCGTCAGGGAGCTCCGGAGTGCGTCGGAAGTAGCGAAATAGGCTTGACTTTTTGCTTTCTCGCCCTTAGGCTTTAGTCTTCCAGAAGCATGCTTCTGGGTCAGCCATGTTCGACAACCTCACGACTCGCCTCAACGGGATCTTCGACCGGCTCCGCGGGTTCGGCCGGCTGACGGAGGAGAACGTCCAGGAAGCCCTCCGCGAAGTGCGGATCGCCCTCCTCGAGGCCGACGTCAATTTCAAGGTCGTCAAGACCTTCATCGAGCGCGTCCGCGAGAAGGCCATCGGGCTGGACGTCCTCAAGTCGCTGACGCCGGGGCAGCAGGTCGTGAAGGTCGTCCACGACGAGCTGGTCACCTTGCTGGGCGGCTCGGCGCATCGGCTGGCCATGGCGGCGCATCCGCCCACCGTCATCATGCTGGTCGGGCTGCAGGGGTCGGGCAAGACCACCACCGCCGCCAAGCTCGCGCGCCTGTTCCAGAAGCAGGGCCAGCATCCGATCCTTGCCTCCGCCGACGTCTACCGTCCGGCCGCCATCGACCAGCTCAAGACGCTCGGCGCCGGCCTCGGCATTCCGGTGCTGGGCGATCCCGGCATGAAGCCGCTGGCCATCTGCGCCGCCGCGCGGGACGAGGCGGCGCAACGCGGGCTCTCCCCGCTCATCCTGGACACCGCGGGGCGCCTGCACATCGACGAGGAGATGCTCGGCGAGCTCAAGGCGATCAAGCGCGAGGTGGGGCCCCATCACGTGCTGCTGGTCGTGGACGCCATGACCGGGCAGGACGCGGTGACGGTGGCCGACAAGTTCAACGCCGCCGTGGGCGTGGACGCCTTCGTCCTCACCAAGATGGACGGCGACGCCCGGGGCGGCGCCGCGCTGTCCGTCCGCGAGGTCACCGGCCGCCCCATCGCCTTCGTGGGGATGGGCGAGAAGACCGACGCGCTGGAGCCATTCCACCCCGACCGGCTGGCCGCGCGCATCCTCGGCATGGGCGACGTGCTGTCCCTGGTCGAGAAAGCGCAGTCGGTGGTGGACCAGTCGCAGGCGGAGGAGCTGGCCCGCAAGATCCGCGAGGAGACGTTCTCCCTGGAGGACTTCGCCAAGCAGCTCAAGCAGCTCCGCTCCATGGGCCCGCTGGAGCAGATCATGGACATGGTGCCCGGCCTCCGGGGGGCCGGCATGCCGAAGGAGCTCAAGGGTGAGGAGGGCGAGCTGCGCCGCTACGAGGCCATCATCGCCTCGATGACACCGGTGGAGCGCGAGACGCCGGCGCTCATCAACGGGAGCCGGCGGCTGCGGATCGCGCGGGGCAGCGGCACCCAGGTCGCCGACGTCAACCGGCTCCTCAAGCAGCACGCGCAGCTGAAGAAGATGATGAAGGGTCTCAAGCAGATGGAGGGGCGAATGGGCAAGCTCAAGGGCGCCCTGCCGTTCCTCAACCGATAACCCCCAGCAACCGAGGTGATCACGTGGCGGTACATATTCGACTGAGACGGACGGGTACGACGAAGAAGCCGACGTATCGCGTGGTGGTGGCGGACTCCCGCGCCGCGCGCGACGGGCGGTTCATCGAGATCATCGGCCACTACAATCCGCTGTCCGATCCGCCGCTGCTCAAGATCGAGGCGGAAAAGGCCACCGCGTGGATCAAGAAGGGGGCGCAGCCGTCGAACACGGTGAAGCACCTCCTCAAGCGCGCCGGAGTCGGCAAGGTCTGACGTGACGGACGCTTCCGGCGCGCCGCTCATCGCGGTGGGTGAGGTGCTCGGGCCCCACGGGGTCCGTGGGGACGTGCGCGTGCGTCCACTCACCGACCGGCCGCGCGAGCGGTTCGACGCGCTGGAATCGTGCTTTCTCTGGGAGCCCGCGGAGAATCGCAAGGAGCAGTGCCGCATCGTCTCCCGGCGCTTCGAGGCGACGAGCGTGCTGGTCCGGCTGGACGGCGTGGACTCCCCCGAGGCGGCCCGCGCGCTGGCGGGCCGGCTGCTCGCGGTGGAGCGCGACGATGCGCTGCCGCCCCGCCCGGGCGAGTTCTATCCGTGGCAGCTCGAGGGGGCCTCGGTGGAGACGCCGGACGGCCGGCCGCTCGGCCGGTTCCTCCGGGTGATGGACTCCCCCGCCCAGCCGCTCTGGGTGATCGAGCGGGACGGGCGGGAGTGGCTCCTGCCCGCGGTGCCGGAGTTCGTGGTGGAGGTGAGCGTGGCGGAGCGCCGTATCGTGGCGACCCCGCCGGAGGGGCTGGACACGCTGTGAGGATCGACATCGTGACCCTGTTCCCGGGGATGCTCACCGGTGCGCTCGGCGAGTCGATCCTCGGCCGCGCGCGGGAGCGCGGGCTGGTGGACATCCGCGTGTTCAATTTCCGCGACCATGCCACCGGCCGGCATCTGGTCACGGACGACGCGCCCTTCGGGGGCGGGGGCGGCATGATCCTTAAGCCCGAGCCCCTGGCCGCCTGCCTCGAGACGCTGCGCACCCCGGCCGCGCGGGTGGTGCTGCTCGACCCGGCCGGGCGCCGCTTCAGCCAGGCGGTGGCGCGGGAGTACGCGCGGGAGACGCATCTGGTGCTCGTATGCGGGCGCTACGAGGGCGTGGACGAGCGGGTGCGCGAGCACCTCGTGGACGAGGAGCTGTCCGTGGGCGACTACGTGCTCACCGGCGGCGAGCCGGCGGCGCTGGTGGTGACCGACGCGGTGACACGCCTCCTCCCCGGCGTGCTGGGAGATGCCGAGGCGCCCGCGCACGACTCGTTCGCGCGGGGCTTGCTCGAGCATCCGCAGTACACGCGCCCGGAGATCTTCCGCGGCTGGCGGGTCCCGCCGCTCCTGCTGGGCGGCGACCATGCCAAGGTGGAGCGCTGGCGGCGCGTGATGTCGGTGTGGCGGACGTGGCAGCGCCGTCCGGATCTTCTCGAGACCGCGGACCTCGCGCCCGAGGAGCAGAAGTGGGTGGACGGATTCAGCCAGGGGCGCGAGCCCTCGGACTACATCTAGCGAAGGAGCGGAAGAGGCCATGGAAGCGATTCGACTCGTGGACGCGGGACAGCTCAAGAAGGACCGGGCGGGCTTTGCCCCGGGCGACACCGTGCGGGTGCAGGTCAAGGTCGTGGAGGGCGAGAAGGAGCGGTTGCAGGCCTTCGAGGGCGTCGTCATCCGGAAGCGGGGCGGCGGGGCCAGCGCGTCCTTCACCGTGCGCCGCATCTCCTACGGGGTGGGCGTGGAGCGCACCTTCCCCCTGCACTCGCCGCGGATCGACAAGATCCAGGTAACGAAGCGGGCGGTGGTCCGCCGCTCCAAGCTCTACTACCTGCGCGACCTCGCGGGCAAGGCGGCGCGGCTGAAGGAGAAGCGGCTGGCGCAGGTTCCCAGCTCGGGCGAGCAGGCCTAGGCGGGCACCGGCCACGGTCGCTCCGTACCGGTTCGAGGGGGCCGCCTGGCGGCGCGGCGTCATCCGGGTGGCCGGCGTGGACGAGGCGGGGCGGGCACCGCTGGCGGGGCCCGTGGTCGCAGCGGCGGTAATCCTCGACGCGGAGATCCGCATCACGGGCCTGGATGACTCGAAGCTCCTGCCGCGCGAGGAGCGGGAGCGGCTCTACGTGCTGATCCAGTCGCGGGCGGTGGCGGTGGGTGTGGGAATGGCGGACGCGGAGACGATTGACCGGGTGAATATCCTGGAGGCGACGAGGCTGGCGATGGGAGCGGCGGTGGCGGCCCTGCAGGTAGCGCCGGAGCTGGTGCTCACGGACTTCGTGCGCCTGGCCGGGCTCGACTGCCCGCAGCGCAACCTGGTCCGGGGCGATCAGCGCTCGGCGACGGTGGCCGCGGCCTCGATCATCGCGAAGGTCACGCGGGACCGGCTGATGGAGGAGGCGGACGGGGCATTCCCCGTCTACGGCTTCCGCCGGCACAAGGGCTATCCCACGCGCGAGCACCGCGAGGCGCTGGAGCGGCATGGGCCCTGCCCCCTGCACCGCCGGACCTTTCAGGGGGTCTCGACGCAGATGGGGCTCTTCACGGTATGAAGCGGCGCGCGCTCCTCGCCACGGGATTGCTCCTGCTCGCGCCCTCGGCGTGGGCGCAGGGCACCTGCCCGCCCACGCGGGCGGACATGGAAGGGCCCTTCTACAAGCCCGATGCCCCGCGGCGCGAGGCCACCGGAAAGGGTCTCTCCGTCACCGGCGCCGTGAAGGCCGCGGGCTCGTGCGCGCCGCTCCCGGGCTCCCGGGTGGAATGGTGGCAAGCCAATCCGCGAGGCGAGTACGACGACGCCCACCGGGGCAGCCAGATCGCGGGCGACACCGGCCGCTACCAGATCGAGACCGACTTTCCGCCGCCCTACTCGGGCCGCCCGTCCCACATCCATTTCAAGGCCTTTGCGCCCGGCCACCGGGCATTGACCACCCAGCTCTATCCCAGGGCGGGACAGACCGCCGTGACGTTCGATCTTGTGTTGATCAAGGAGTGAACCGTGCCCACTGAAACCCGCAGGTCGATCGGAATCAAAGGTGAGGATGAGGCGGCGCGCTTCCTCGCGCGCTGCGGTTACGCGATCCTGGACAAGAATGTCCGGACGCGCGCGGGGGAGATCGACCTCGTGGCGAAAGAGGGCAAGACCCTCGTCTTCGTCGAGGTGAAGACGCGCAAGGTCATCGAGGGCGATCCGCCCCAGGCGGCCGTAAACGTGCGCAAGCAGAACCGTCTCGGCAAGCTGGCGCACGGCTATCTCAAGTCCAAGCGCATGCGGGAGATGCCCTGCCGCTTCGACGTGGTGGCGGTGATCGTCAACGACGAGGGCGGCGTCAAGGCCATCCGTCACATTCCCAACGCCTTCTCCGTCGCGCCCTGGTAGCGCATGGCTGATCGGGTGGCCGCCTTCGACCAGGCGCTGGCCCCGGCGGCGCGGCGCACCGCGCTCATCGTGGTGGACATGCAGCGGGCCTTCGTGGAGCCGGGGGAGGCGATGGAGGTGCCGGCCGCGCGCGACATCGTGCCGCGGATCCAGGAGCTGCTGGCGGTGTTCCGCTCCCGGCGGCTCCCCGTCGTGTTCACCGAGTTTCTCTACACGGAGACCGCGCCGCTCCTCGTGGGGGACCTCCACCCCGAGCACCGGCGTGCGGCGCCCGGCGCGCCACGCGGCTTCGGCCGGCCCTCGTCCTCCTGCCTGGCCGGCGAGGCGAATGTGGCGACCATCGGCGAGCTGGCCCCGCGTCCCGACGAGCTGGTGGTGCAGAAGCCCTACTACGATGCCTTCCACGGCACCGTGCTCGACGGTGCCCTGCGCGCGCGGGGCATCAGCCACCTGGTGATCACCGGCACCCTGACCGATATCTGCGTGCTCGCCACCGTCGTCGGCGGCTTCAACCGCGAGTACCGGATGACCGTGGTCGAGGACGGCGTGGCCACGCTCTGGCCGGAGATCCAGCGAGCCACGCTGGACATCATCGCGCGCGCCTACGGGCGCGTGCAGCCGGCCAAGACGGTAGCCGACGAGATCTCGAACCTCTAGCGTCCACGCGAGGACCCGGCCATGGCCACCGAGCTGCGCTTCCAGGGCTGCATCCCGGCCAACCTGCTGCCCTTCACCCGCGACCTCGAGATCGACGAGCCCGCCTACCGCGCCCACATGCGCTGGCTCGCGGACGCCCCCGGCGTCACCGGCATCGTGGCCAATGGCCACGCCGCCGAGGTGCGCTCGCTCACGCGCGAGGAGCGGAAGCGCGCGCTCGCCATCGGGCTGGACGAGGTGGCCGGCAAGGTGCCGGTGATCGCGGGCGTCTACTCGGACGGCACCCGCGAGGCGGTGGAGCTGGCGCGCGACGCGCGCGCGGCGGGCGCGGCGGGGCTCCTCGTCTTCCCGCCCACCGTGTTCATGTGGGGCGCCCAGTTGAAGCCGGACATGGTCCTCCGCCACTTCTCGGAGCTGGCCGACGGCGTGGACCTCCCGCTCATCGTCTTCGAGTATCCGCCCGCCTCGGGCATCGGCTATAGCCCGGAGACCCTCTCCGCGCTCTGCAAGATCCCCACCGTGGTGGGGGTCAAGGACTGGTCGAACGACATCGTGGCCTACGAGAAGAATCTGCGCGCCCTGCGCGCCTCCGGCCGACCGGTGGCCATGCTGTCGTCGTTCACCATGTCGCTCATGGCCAGCTTCGCGCTGGGGGCCGACGGCTGCATCTCGGGCATGGGCAGCGTGGCCGCCGACCTCCAGGCGGCACTCCTGGCCGCCGTCCAGGCCGGGCGGCTCGAGGAGGCGCGCGCCGCTCAACGACCGGCTCGCCCCGCTGGTCTCCGTCTTCTACGCGCCGCCCTTCGTGGACATGCACAACCGGATGAAGGAGGCGCTCGCGCTCCTCGGGCGCATTCCCGCCGCGCACGTACGGCCCCCGCTCACGCCGGTGTCCCAGGACGAGCGGGACCGCATCCGGCTGGCGCTGCGCGAGGCGCGGCTCACCCGCGAGGGCGCCGCGCGGTGACGCCGGCCGAGCGGAAGGCGGCCATCCGCCGCTACGCGGCGGGTCCGGCGCGTCTCCGTGCGGCGCTGCGCCGGGTCCCGCGGCCGGCGCTGCGCTGGCGTCCGGCGCCGGGCGAGTGGTCGGCGCACGAGGTGATTCACCACTGCGCGGACAGCGAGAGCAACGCGCACATGCGCCTGCGCTATGTGCTCGCCGAGAAGGACCCGCTCATCGTGGGCTATGACCAGGCGGAATGGGCGCGCGCGCTCGACTATGCGCGGCGGCCGCTGGTCCCCGCGCTCGCCACCGTGGTGGCGGTGCGCGCGAATACCGTGCCGCTCCTCCGCGCGCTGGACGAGGCAGCGTGGAGCCGGAGCGGGCGGCACACCGAGATGGGGACGTACACCGTGGAGGGCTGGCTCGGGCTCTACGCCGACCACCTCGAGATCCATGCCCGGCAGATCGAGAGCAATCTGGCGGCGTGGCGGAAGCAGGGTGGCGGGCGGAAGCGGAGAGCTAAAAGTCGACGGTGACGCGGACCGAGGCGCCGTCGGCCGAGGGGACCTCACCGCTTCCGCGACCGCCGACGAATCGATTCTGGAACCGCAGGGATAGGGAACTTCCAGGGGGATGGAGCGTGTTGCAAGGGCGGGGCGGTTAGGGTATAAGGGTCCAACATTTTGGCCACTTCAAGGGGCTCGATGGCATCCTCGGCAGGTCGAAGCCAGCACGAACAAGCACTCCTCGACAAGGCCAGCCGCCTTCTGCCCGGTGGAGTCCTGGGCGGCTACTCCGCTCCCGCTGAGCTCAGCTTCGTGGTGCGGGAAGCGCGCGGGGCTCGCCTCACCGACGTGTCCGGCCGCGAGTACGTCGACTACATCCTCGGGAGCGGGCCCCTCGTGCTCGGCCACGCGCATCCGGCGGTGGTGTCGGCGGTGGAGCGCCAGCTCGGCAAGGGCACCACCTACTTCCAGCTCAGCGAGCCCACGCTCGAGCTCGCCGAGGAGATCTGCCGCGCGGTGCCCTGCGCCGAGCAGATCCGCTTCACGTCCACCGGGAGCGAGGCCACGTTCTTCGCGCTCCGCGTGGCGCGCGCCTTTCGCCAGCGCGAGAAGATTCTGAAGTTCGAGGGCGGCTTCCACGGCACGCACGACTATTCCCTGATGAGCGTGGGACCGAGGGCCCCCAAGGCCTTCCCCGCGCCCACGCCGGACTCCGCCGGCATTCCCCACGCCATCCAGGAGCACGTGCTGATCGCGCCTTTCAACGACCTCGCCGAGACCGAGGCCATCCTGGCCGCCCACCACGCGGACCTGGCCGCCGTCATCATGGAGCCCTTCCAGCGCCTGGTGCCGCCGGAGCCGGGATTCCTCAAGGGCGTGCGGGAGATTACGACGCGCTTCGGCGTGCCGCTGATCTTCGACGAGATCGTGACCGGCTTCCGCTTCGCGTACGGCGGCGCCCAGGAGTACTACGGCGTCGTCCCCGACCTCGCGGCCATCGGCAAGATCGTGGGCGGCGGCTTCCCCCTCGCGGCGGTGGTGGGGCGGGGCGAGATCATGCGCCATCTCGCCCCCGAGCTGGAAGGCACGCCGGAGTTCGTGGCGCAGGCGGGCACGCTCAACGGCAATCCGGTGGCGGCCGCCGCCGGGCTGGCCACCCTGGCGGAGCTGCGCCGGCCCGGCACCTACCAGCGTCTCTTCGCGACGGGCACGCGCATCAAGACCGCGCTCCAGGCCGCCGCGGACGCGGCGGGGCTCGCCGCCCACGTGGCCGGCGAGGCGCCGGTCTTCGAGATCTACTTCACCGACCGGCCGATCACGGACTACCGCGCCACGCTCACCGCGGACCGGGCGCGTCACCGCGCGTTCACCGACGAGCTGATCCGTCGGGGCGTCGTGAAGGCGGCGCAGAAGTTCTACGTCTCGCTCGCCCATGGCGAGGACGAGATCCGTCACACCGTCGAGGCCTTTACCCAGGCGCTCCGCACCGTCGCCGAGCGGCGGCCCTGAGACGCCCGATCGCCCCGGCCTCCCGCACACGGGAGCGTCGACACCCGCCAACAACCGAAGGAGACAACGATGAGCGAGCGCTGGAAGGACGAGAGCTGGGCGAGAACCGATGAGTTCTGGTACAGCGGCAAGGTGACCCGGCGGAGCCTCATCGGGATGGGCGCCGCCGCCGCCGGCGCGCTGGGCGCCTCCATGCTGATCCCCGCGCCGTGGCGGGCCGCCTTCGGCCAGGCCAAGGCCTTCAAGCTCGGCACGCTCCAGCCCCTGTCGGGCACCGCCGCCGCCGGCGGCAAGACCGCGCTGGTGGGCGTGCAGATGGCGGTGGACCGCATCAACAAGTCGGGCGGGATCAACGGCCGGCCCTTCGAGCTCATCATCGCCGACTACGAGTCGAAGCCGGACGTGGGGCGCCGCAAGGCGGAGAAGCTGGTGGTGGACGACAAGATCGACGTCCACGCGGGCGGCTACCTGTCCAATGTCTGCCTGGCCTGCATGCCCGTGTACGAGGAGCACAAGCTGGTCAACATGATCACGGTGTGCCTCGACACCACCATCACCCAGAGCAAGTGCAGCCGGTACACCTTCCGGCCCTTCGACTTCGCTCCCGCACAGGCGGTGGCGGCGGCACCGTACATGGTGAACAAGATGGGCAAGAACTGGCACATCGCCTTCGCGGACTACGCGTGGGGCCAGTCCACCAAGGACGCCTACGTCGCCGAGATCAAGAAGAACGGCGGCGACGTGGTGGGGACCACCGGCATCCCGCTCGGCACCGCCGACATGACGTCCTTCCTGTCGAAGATCAGCGGGAGCTTCGACGGGCTCTTCGGCATCTTCTTCGGGCCCCAGGGCATCGCCTTCGTCACGCAGTGCTTCGACCTCGGGCTGACCAAGAAGTACAAGCTCGCCGGTGACGGCGCCATCGCGGTGTCCACCAGCCTGCCCGCCATCGGGGCGAAGGCCGAGGGTTTCGTGGGCATCGACCGCTATATCCCGCTGCTGGAGGGCGTGCTCAACACCCCGCATCACAAGCGCTTCCTCGAGGACTCCACCGCCCGGCTCAAGGCGATCGACCCCAGCGGGCCGCTCCCGGACCGGTACGTGCAGTCGAACTACGAGGGCGTCAACGCGCTCAAGGTCGGCATGCAGAAGTCGGGCTTCCGCGGGCGCGAGGACTCGATGAAGCTCATCGAGGCCCTCGAGGGCCTGGAGATGAAGGAAGGGGACGACTTCCCCCAGGGCGACAAGCTCTTGAGGAAAGAGGATCACCAGGCCTTCCTCCGCGAGTTCTTGTTCGAGATCCGCGGCGGCAAGTACAAGATCCTCGACGTCATCCCGAAGGAAAAGACCATCGTCCCGGCCGCCTGCAAGTTCGCCTAGTGACGGCGGACCCGCTTTCCTCGCAACGAACCCCCGGCCGGCAACGGCCGGGGGTCTCCTCGACCCCCCTCCTGCGCACCGAAGGGCTCACCATGCGGTTCGGCGGCCTCATCGCCGTCAACAACGTGAGCATCACGGTGCCCCGCGGGCAGATCCGGGCCATCATCGGGCCCAACGGCGCGGGCAAGAGCACCTTCTTCAACTGCATCACCGGCGTCCTGCACCCCACCGCGGGCCGCATCCTCCTGGACGGCGAGCGATGTGGCCGGACTGCCGCCCAATCTCATCTCGCGCCGGGGCATCGCCCGCTCGTACCAGATCACCAATATCCTCCCCGGCGCCACCGTGCTGGAGAACGTGCGCATCGCCGCCCAGTCGCGCAAGCACGGCTGGAGCCTGCTGCGCCACCACCGCGAGCTTCGCGGACCTGATCGAGCGGGCCCGCGCGGTGCTGCGCGACGTCGGCCTCGACGGCAAGGAGGACGAGCTCGCGGCGAACCTCTCCCACGGGGAGCAGCGGACGCTCGAGATCGCGATCGCGCTCGCCACCGAGCCCGTGCTCCTGTGCCTGGACGAGCCCACCGCGGGCATGAGCGTGGCCGAGACCGAGGCCACCGTGGAGCTGGTGCGGCGGATCGCCCACAACCTCACCATCGTGATCGTGGAGCACGACATGGAGGTGGTGATGGGGCTGGCCGGCGCCATCACCGTGCTCCACTACGGCGAGGTGCTCGCCGAGGGCACCCCGGCCGAGATCCAGGCCAACCCCCGCGTGCAAGAGGTCTATCTGAAGAGCTGATGCTGCTGCGCCTCGAGGACGTCCAGACCTACTACGGCAAGAGCCATATCCTGCACGGCGTCTCCCTCGAGGTGCAGCCGGGCGAGGTGGTGGGCCTCCTGGGCCGCAACGGCGTGGGCAAGAGCACCACGCTCAAGACCATCGCGGGCATCGTGCGCCCCTCCGGAGGCCAGGTGAGCTTCGAAGGCAAGCCGATCGGAGGACTGCCGCCGTATCGCCTCGCCCATCTCGGGATCGCGTGGGTGCCCGAGGACCGGCGCGTGTTCCGCCTCCTCACCGTGCTGGAGAACCTGCGCACGGGGCTGGAGCGGCCGGGGGTCAGCGAGGCGCAGAAGACGCGCGCTCCTGGACAAGGTCTACGCCTACTTCCCGGTGCTCGCGGAGCGGCGTTCCCAGGCGGGCGGCACGCTGTCGGGCGGCGAGCAGCAGATGCTCGCCATCGCGCGCGCCATGATGCTGGAGCCCAAGATCATCCTGCTCGACGAGCCCACCGAGGGGCTCATGCCCCGCATGGTGTCCCAGATCCGCGACATCGTGCAGCGGCTCCGCCAGGACGGCGTGGCCATCCTCCTCGTGGAGCAGAACGTTCCCCTCACGCTCGCGGCCACCAGCCGCTGCTACATCATGGAGAAGGGCGCGGTGCAGTACCACGCCCCGTCCGCCGACCTCAAGAACAACCACGACAGTCATCCGCCAGTACCTCGGAGTCTAGACCGTGGCCATTCCCTTCGACCAGATCCTCATCCAGACCGTCACCGGACTCGTGAACGGGATGATCCTGGCGCTGGTGGCGTCCGGCCTCACCCTGATCTTCGGGATCATGGACGTGGTGAACTTCGCCCACGGCGACCTCGTGATGCTGGGCGCCTTCGTGGGCGCGACCACGGTGGCCAGCACGGGCAGCTTCTGGCTGGGCCTCTTGATCGCCGCGGTGACCATCGCGGTGTTCGGCGCCGCGCTCCAGATCACTACGCTGCGGCCGCTGATCGGGCGAGACCCGCTCACCACCATCCTCGCCACCTTCGGCATCTCGCTGGTCTTGCAGAAATACGCCATCTGGCAGTGGGGGCCGTCGGCCCGGCAGATCGTCGAGCCCATCTCGGGCCAGTTCCAGCTCTTCTATCTCCAGTATCCCTGGTACCGCATCCTCACCGCCGTGCTTTCCGCCGCCATCATCGGCGCGCTCTATCTCTTCCTGAAGTTCGGGAAGTACGGGATCTGGATCCGGGCCACCACCCAGGATCGCGTGATGGCGGCGGCCATGGGCATCCCGGTGCCCCTCGTGCACACCACCGTGTTCGCGATCGGGGCCGCCATGGCGGCGGCCAGCGGGGTGCTCTTCGGCCCCCTGGGCGGGGTCACCCAGAACATGGGCTTCGACTTCACCCTGCGCGCCTTCATCGTGGTGGTGGTGGGCGGCATGGGCAATCTGGGTGGCTCCATCCTCGCCGCCATCTTCATCAGCCTGCTGGAGGCCTATGCCTCGCTGGTGGTATCTCCCGCCCAGGCCGTCATCGTGTCCTTCGTGGCCCTGATCCTCACCTTGCTCTTCCGCCCCACCGGGCTCTTCGTGCCCACGCCCAAATGAGCGCGCCGCGCCGGGACTACGGCTACTGGATCGGCTTCGTCGTGGTGGTCGGCTTGCTGTGGGCGGCCCCGCTGGTGCTGCCCCCGTTCTGGGGCCGGTTCGCCACCGAGATCCTCATCTGGGGGCTCCTGGCCATGTCCTCGGACATCCTCATCGGCTATACGGGGATGGTCTCCTTCGGGCACTCCGCCTTCTTCGGCCTGGGGATGTACGGGGCGGCCGCCGCGCTCCTGACCGTGCAGCCGCCGAATCTCTGGGTGACGCTCGTCTACGGGCTGGTGGCCGCCGCGGTGGTGGCGGCCTTCGTGGCCTATCTTCGCCACCCGCCTGCGCGAGATCTACTTCTCCATCACCACCTTGGTCTTCTCCCAGATCTTCTACGTCATCATCTTCACCTGGACCGAGGTCACCGGCGGGGAGAACGGGCTCACCTTCAGCCAGCCGCCGCTCTCGTTCCTCGGGCTCTACTCGGCGCGGTTCACGCCCACCACGCTGCACTGGTTCGTGCTGGCGGTGGTGGTCGTCTCCTTCCTGCTCCTGCGCCGCATCACCCAGTCGCCCTTCGGCAAGGTGCTCCAGTCGATCCGGGAGAACGAGCCGCGCACGCGCGCCATCGGGTACTACGTCGAGCGCTACAAGATCGTGGCGGTGATGCTCTCCGGGCTCTTCGCGGGGCTCTCCGGCATCCTCTACGCGCTCCAGAACAAGTTCGCGGCCCCCGACTTCGTCTTCTTCGCCGTCTCCGGCGAAGTGGTCATCTTCAACGTGATGGGCGGCATGGGCACCCTGGTGGGGCCGGTGGCGGGCGCGGCCTTCTTCCTCCTCCTCCGCGAGGGCCTCTCGCGCTACTTCACCGAGTACTACCTCATCCCGGTCGGCATCATCTTCACCGCCATGGTGATCTTCATGCCGCAGGGCATCCTCGGCTTCCTCAAGCGCCGGCTGAACGCCTAGCGCCCCGCCCGGGGCTGCGCGCTGTATCGGTTTCGAGACGTTGACGGCGGGCCGCCCCCCGCCAACACTCGGGGCCATGCTCGCGCGCATCCGCTCCGCCGGCATCCACGGCATCCAGGCCCGCAGCGTCTGGGTGGAGGTGGACGTCACCAGCGGCCTCCCGAGTTTTTCTACCGTCGGGCTTCCCGACTCGACGGTTCGCGAGAGTCGCGACCGGATCCGCGCCGCCATCCGCAACTCGGGCTTCGAGTTTCCCATGGAGCGGATCACGGTCAGCCTGGCGCCGGCCGACTTCCGGAAAGAGGGCGCGGCGTTCGATCTGCCGATGGCGCTGGGGATCCTCGCCGCCACCGGCGTCGTGAAGCCCGCGCACCTGGAGCGCTGCGCCGTGCTGGGCGAGCTCGCGCTGGACGGCAATGTTCGGGCCGTGCGCGGCGCCCTGCCGGTGGCGCTCCTCTGTCGGGATGCGGGCATTCCGTGGCTCTTGCTGCCCGCGGGCAATGCCGCCGAGGCCGCCGCGGTGGGAGGCGTGGACGCGGTGGCGGTGACCTCGCTTCACGAGGCGGTCGAGTATCTCAACGGGGAGCGCCCGCTCCTCCCCTTCGTGCGCGAGGCCCTCCCCACCGCGGCGGTGGCAGAGGGCGTGGACTTCGCGGAGGTGCGGGGGCAGGCGCATGCCAAGCGCGCGCTCGAGATTGCCGCGGCGGGCGCCCACAACGTGATCATGCTCGGCCCGCCCGGCGCGGGGAAAACCATGCTGGCCCGGCGGCTGGCCACCATTCTCCCGCCGCTCACGCTGGACGAGGCCATCGAGGTCTCGGCGATCTGGAGCGTGGCGGGTCTGCTCAGCGCCGGCCAGGGCCTCGTCAGCCTCCGCCCGTTCCGGGCGCCGCATCACACGGTGTCGGAGTCCGGCCTCATCGGCGGTGGTCGTGTGCCTCATCCGGGCGAGGTGAGCCTCGGGCATCTGGGCGTCCTCTTCCTCGACGAGCTCCCCGAATTCACCCGCCGCGCGCTGGAGTCCCTGCGCCAGCCGCTCGAGGAAGGCACCGTCGTCGTCGCCCGCGCCGCCGGCAGCGCCGTGTTCCCCGCGCGCGTTCAGCTCATCGCCGCCGCCAATCCCTGCCGGCGCGCCTGCCGCTCGCTGGAGCACTGTGTGTGCACGGAGGGGGAGCGCCGGCAATACCTCGGCCGGCTCTCGGGTCCCCTGCTGGATCGCATCGACCTGCACCTCGAACTCCCCGCGGTGGGCGTCGCCGAGCTCACCTCGGAAACGGCCGAGGAGCCCTCGGCATCCATCCGGGATCGCGTGCTGGCCGCCCGCGCCCGGCAGACCGCGCGCTTCCGCGGCACGGACATTCGCGTCAATGCCGCGATGACGGGACGGGCCACCCGCCGCTGGTGCGCGCCGCCGCCCGAGGCCGCCCGGCTCCTCGCCCGCGCGGTGAGCCGACTCGGGCTGTCCGCGCGGGCCTATCACCGGGTTCTCAAGGTCGCCCGCACCATCGCGGACCTGGCGGGCACGGACGCCCTCACCATCGACCACGTGGCCGAGGCCATCCAGTACCGGAGCCTCGATCGCGCGGAGTGACGGAGCGAACGGGACTAGCGGCTCGCCGCGCCCCACCGCGCCTGGTGATAGACGACGCGTTGCCCCTCGTCGAGCACGGCGCGCATCCTCACGTGATAGCGGAGGTGAACGGCGCGGAGCTCCGCCCGGCGGCGCTCGACCTCATCCACCTGGGCGGAGAGCCGCTCCTCGGTGGCCCGGCCGGCGGCGAAGAAGGCGCGCAGCCGCGCCTCCGCCTCCAGGAGCTGGGCGCTCTTGGGCCGCGACTCCGCCAGCATGGCGTGGTACAGGCTGCGCGCCCGGGCTTCCTGCGCGGCGCTGAGGCCCAGCCGCTCCTTGAGCTCCAGCACGTGAATTGGCCCCGGCGTAACCGTTCTGGTCGGCGGCGAAGGCAAGGCCGAAGCCAAGCCCCTGCCCGACGACCTCCTCGAAGCGACTCGCGCATTGCTGGGCCTCGAGATGCCCCTGGGTCAACGCCGCGCCGTGCCCGGATCCGTGTGAGTGAGTGGCGCCGCCCTGGGCAAGGGCGCCGCCCGCGAGTCCGCCGAAGATCATGATGCCCAGCACCACCGAGACACGTGCGCGCATGGATTCCTCCCGCCGTAGTGTGTCATGAAGTCGGAGGGGCCGGACGAGGAGAGGGCAGCTAGCGGAGGCGAACGCGGCCGGCGGGGGGGACATTGGTGTACGTGACGCTACCCCGGCCGTCCTCATAGCGGAAAATCGGCTGGGACACGCCCACGCCACCCCCGTGGATTCGCAAGATCTTCCGCACGTAGTCCTGCGTTTCCGGGTACGGCGGAATACCGCGATATGTGTCCACCGCGCCGGCACCCGCGTTGTAGGCGGCCAGCGCCAGGGGGAGATTGCCGGGATAACGGTCGATGAGATACCGCAGGTGACGGACGCCGCCCTCGATATTTTGCTTCGGATCGAATGCATTGCGCACGCCCAGGGAGGTGGCGGTCTGCGGCATCAGCTGCATGAGCCCCTGGGCGCCTTTGCGGGACACGGCGGAGGCATTGAAGGCGGACTCGACGCGAATGACGGACTCCACCAGGCTGGGGCTCAGCCCGTAGCGCCCCGCGATCTCCTTGATCTCCTCCTGGTATCGCGCCTGCGTCGCCGGCGGAAGGCGCAGCCAGCCGGCATTGGTCCCCGTCATACCCGGCATCTGCCGGTAGCGGGGGTCCGTCGGCGCATTGGTGAAGTGGGTCACCCCTTCGCCGTCGGTGAGGCGATAGGACGAGGCATGGCTGTCCACGACCGGAAGCCCGGTGGCGGTGAACAGGAAGAAACTACCGACCAGGAAGGTTCGCGACACGGTAGGTTCAGGATAAGGTACCCACCCGGACAGGGGCAAGAACGAACGAGAATCGACTGTCTCGACTGGGGTTTACCCCCAGTCGGGAGCTTGTTTGCCCACTAGTTATTCGAGGCCACCAGCTCGCCCAGGGAGGGCGCATCCACAGGCGGCGCGTCCTCCAGAGCGAGGCGGATGACCTGGTCGATGGACTCGACCAGATGGAAGGTCATGCCCTTCCGCGCGTCGTCCGGCACATCCTCGAGCAGGTTCTTCTCGTTCCGGCTCGGCAGGATGATGGTGCGGACGCCGGCGCGCCGGGCGGCCAGCACCTTCTCCTTGATGCCGCCCACCGGCAACACCCTCCCGGACAGCGTGACCTCGCCCGTCATGGCCAGGTTCGCCCGCACCGCGCGACGCGTGAGGAGCGAGACCAGGGAGGTCACCATGGTGACTCCGGCCGACGGCCCGTCCTTGGGGATGGCGCCGGCCGGAATATGCACGTGAATGTCGGAGTGCTCCCAGAAGTCGGAGCGGATGCCAAGCTCGGGCGCATGTGACCGGACCCAGGACAGCGCCGTCTGCGCAGACTCCTTCATCACGTCACCGAGCTGGCCGGTGAGCGCCATCGACTTGCTGCCCTTCATGCGAGTGGCCTCGATGAAGAGGATGTCGCCGCCGGTCGGCGTCCACGCGAGCCCCACCGCCACCCCGGGCACGCGCGTCCGCTCCTCGAGCTCTTCCTGCACGAAGCGCGGGGCGCCGAGCAGCTCGCCCACCAGCGCCGGCGTCACGTCAACGAGCTCCAACCGTCCCTCCACGCGCCGCTTGGCGAGCTTCCGGGTGATGGCCGCGATCTCTCGCTCGAGGTTTCGGAGCCCAGCCTCGCGCGTGTAGCCCCGCACGAGGGTCCGGACTGCGTCGTCGGTCCAGCGCAGGTGGTCGCCCAGCGCCATCCCGTGATCGGTTGCCTGCTTGGGGATCAGGTGCTGATGCGCGATATGCACCTTCTCCTCCTCGGTGTACCCGGCGAGCTCGATGATCTCCATCCGGTCGCGGAGCGGCGCCGGCACCGTGTCGAGCACGTTGGCGGTGGTGATGAACAGCGCCTTCGACAGATCGAATGGCACGTCGACATAGTGGTCGCGGAAGGCCGAGTTCTGCTCAGGGTCAAGCACCTCCAGCAGTGCGGAGGCCGGATCTCCCCGGAAGTCCATGCCGAGCTTGTCGATCTCGTCCAGCATGAAGACGGGGTTCTTCGTTTCCACGCGGCGCAGGCCCTGGATGATCTGACCGGGCAGCGCGCCGATATAGGTGCGCCGGTGCCCGCGGATCTCCGCCTCGTCGCGCATGCCGCCGAGCGAGATCCGGTGGAATTTCCGGCCCAGCGCCCGGGCGATGGAACGCCCGAGCGAGGTCTTGCCCACGCCGGGAGGGCCCACGAAGCAGAGGATCGGGTCCTTGCCCGCCGGCCGCATGCTCTTGACCGCGAGGTACTCGAGGATGCGGTCCTTCACCTTGGGCAGACCCCAGTGATCCGCGTCGAGGATGGCCCGGGCCTCGGCCAGATTCAGGTTGTCCTGGGTCTCCTTGGCCCATGGGAGCGCCACCAGCCACTCGAGATAGGTGCGGGCGACCGTGTATTCGGCCGCGGCGGGCGGCATCTTGGCGAGCCGGTCCAGCTCGCGCAGCGCCTCGCGCTTGGCCTCCTCGGGCATGCCCGCGGCCTCGATCTTGGCGCGCAGCTCGCCCGCTTCCTGTCCGCGCTCGTCGCTATCGCCAAGCTCCTTCTGGATGGCCTTGAGCTGCTCGCGCAGGTAGTATTCGCGCTGCCCCTTGCCCATCTCGGACTCCACCTGCGACTGGATCTTGGAGCCCAGGGCGAGGATCTCCGCCTCCTTGGTGAGGGCGGATACCAGCCGGGCCAGCCGCGCCTTCACGGACTCAGTCTCTAGGAGCTCCTGGCGGAGCTCGGTGGACAGAGAAGGCAGCGCCGCCGATACCACGTCGGCGAGGCGCCCGGGCTCGGTCACCGTCTCCACCGCTCCGGCCAGCTCGTCGGGGAGAAAGGGCGAGAGCTCCACCACCTGGCGGAAGAGCGTGGTCACATTGCGGACGAGTGCCTCGGACTCGAGGTCACCCTTGTCGGCGGGCACGTCCGCGAGCACCTCCACGCGCGCGCGGAGGAATGGCTTGTGCTGCAGCACCTCCACGATGCGGATCCGGGACATGCCCTGGACCACGAGCCGCACCGTCCCGTCGGGCTGCTTGAGCACCTTGTGAATGGTCGCGACCGTGCCCACCCGGTGCAGATCCCGCTCCTGGGGATCCTCCACCGTGGCATCGCGCTGGCCGAAGACACCGATCACGCGATCGCCGCGCATCGCATCCTCGATCAGACGGACGGAGGCCTCCCGGCCCGCGGCCAGTGGCAGCACCGCCTCCGGGAAGAGAACGGTCCCGCGCAGCGGGAGGAGGGAAAGCACCTCGGGTACCGACTGGGTGGCACCGCCGAGTTCGTTGGCCATTGGATCTTCCTTTCTGTCAGAACATCTCGATGGGCGAGAGCTGCCCGGAGGCGGCCCGAACCAGCGCCTCGCCGGAGCCCCGGCTCGTCGAGTCGGGTTTTTGCGCGACCTCCTCCCGCACATAGCCCAGGAGCTGCTCCATCTGGGCCTGCATGGCGAGCATCCGTCGTCTCATCTTTAAGATGATCTCCACGCCGGCCAGATTCACGCCGAGATCCCGCGTGAGCCTGATCAGCCGGGCGATCTCCTCCACGTCTTCCGCGGAGTACATCCGGGTCTTGCCCACGCTGCGGCTGGGCTGGATGAGGCCCTTCTTCTCGTACATGCGCAGGGTCTGGGGGTGGAGCTTGAGCATGTCGGACACCGCGCCGATCATGTAGCGTGGGCTGCTTTTGTCGGTCATGCCCGCGCCGTCCTTTTCTCGGGATTCGTGGCCGGGCCCGGCAGGAGCCGGCCGAGGTCGCGGATCATCTCCTGCGTTCTCACGTCCAGGTCCCGCGGGATCGTGACCGACACCGCCGCGTACAGGTCCCCTCGGCCCTCTCCCGACAACCGCGGCATCCCGCGCCCGCGAATGCGGAGAACCTGCCCGCTCTGGGTGCCGGGCGGCACCACAAGGTCCACCTCGCCCCACAGGGTGTGGACGGACACGCGGGCGCCGAGAATTGCCTCGGCGACGCTCACCGGCACCTCCGCGTACAGGTTGTCGCCCTTGCGCGTGAAGACAGGATCGTCGTGCACCCGCGTGATGACGATCAGGTCCCCGCGCGGGCCGCCGAAGGGCCCGGCATGCCCCTCCTCGGAAATGCGAATCTGCGAGCCGGTGTCCATGCCGGCGGGAATCGCTACTGGCACCACTGCGCGCGACGGCGTCACCCCACGCCCGCGGCAGGCGGCGCAGGGCTCGGTTACCCGCTCGCCCGCGCCCTCGCAGACAGGGCACTCGGATGTCCGGGGCGCCGAGTCGCCGCTCCAGACCAGCCCGGCGCCGCCGCAATGTGCGCATGTCGCCATCCGGCCGCCGGGCCGGGACCCGCTATTGCCGCAGGTGTCGCAGGCCGACAGACGCTCCACCGCGATCTCGGCAGTGAGGCCTCCAGCCGCCTGTTCGAAGGCCAGCTCCACCGGCACGTGCAGGTGGTCGCCGCGCCGGCCCGCCGGCCGTCCACCAGCGCCCGCGTCCGTCGCGCCCGCGGCGCCCTGCCGGTCATAGAGGGTCCGCGCGGAGACATCGCCGAGGACGCGATACGCCTGGCTGATCTCCTCGAAAAGCGCCTGCGCCTCGCGGTCCCAGAAGTTCACGTCGGGTGAGTAGCGCCGAGCCAGCCGCTGGTACGCGCGGCGGATCTGAACGGCGGACGCCGCCGTCCCGATCCCCAGTACCGCGTAGTAGTCTCTTGCCATGTCTAGGTGATCCGGGCCCCCCCGGGCGGCCGGGGGGACGCCGATCGGTTACTTCTTGTCGCCGAGATCCTTGAATTCCGCGTCGATCACATCGCCCTTGGGGGCCTCACCGCCGCGGAGGTCGCCTCCGAGGTGCCGGCGGTCGCGCCTCCCGGAGCGCCCGCCGCCTGGGCCCTGTACATGGCCTCGGCGACCTTGTGCGACGCCTTGGTGAGCACCTCCTGCGCCTGCTTGATCCGCTCGAGGTCCGTCCCTTTGAGGGCTTCCTTCGTCTCGTTGATCGCGGCCTCGACGGCCTGCTTGTCCTCGGCCGGGATCTTGTCGCCGTTGTCGCTGAGCGTCCGCTCGGTGGTATAGACCAGCGAGTCGGCGTGGTTTCGGAGCTCGATCTCCTCGCGATGCCGCGCATCCTCGGCGGCATTCGCCTCCGCCTCGCGCTTCATCCGGGCGATCTCGTCCTTGGTCAGGGTCGAGGACGCCGTGATCGTGATGTTCTGCTGCTTTCCGGTCGCCTTGTCGCGCGCCGAGGCGTTCACGATGCCGTTGGCGTCAATGTCGAACGTGACTTCGATCTGAGGCACCCCCCGCGGCGCGGGCGGGATGCCGTCCAGGTGGAACCGGCCCAGGGTCCGGTTGTCCCGCGCCATCGGCCGCTCGCCCTGCAGCACGTGCACTTCCACCGAGGGCTGACTGTCCGACGCGGTGGTGAACGACTCGCTCTTCTTGGTCGGGATGGTCGTGTTTGCTTCGATGAGGCGCGTCATCACCCCGCCCAGGGTCTCGATGCCGAGCGACAGCGGCGTCACGTCGAGAAGCAGCAGGTCCTTCACCTCGCCCGTGAGCACGGCGGCCTGGACCGCGGCGCCCACCGCCACCACCTCGTCGGGGTTGACGGTCTTGTTCGGCTCCTTGCCGAAGAGCTTCTTGACCTCTTCCTGCACCATGGGCATGCGGGTCTGGCCGCCGACGAGGATCACCTCGTCGATATCGGCGTTGGACACGCCGGCCTGCCGCATGGCCTCCCGGCAGGGCACGAGGCTCCGCTCGATGAGGTCGGCCACGAGGGTCTCCAGCTTGGCCCGCGTCAGCGTGAGAACGAGGTGCTTGGGCCCGGTGGCGTCCGCGGTGATGAAGGGGAGATTGATCTCCGTTTGCACCGTGGTGGACAGCTCGCACTTGGCCTTCTCCGCGGCCTCCTTCAGCCGCTGGAGCGCCATGCGGTCCTTGCGGAGATCGATCCCGTTCTCCCGCTTGAACTCGTCGGCGATCCAGTCCATGACCCGCTGGTCGAAGTCGTCGCCGCCGAGATGAGTGTCACCGTTGGTCGCCTTCACCTCGACCACGCCTTCGCCGATCTCGAGCACCGAGATGTCGAAGGTACCGCCGCCGAGGTCGTAGACCGCGACGGTCTCGTCCTTCTTCTTGTTGAGCCCGTAGGCCAGCGCGGCCGCGGTGGGCTCATTGACGATGCGGAGCACCTCGAGGCCGGCGATGGTGCCCGCCTCCTGAGTGGCCTGCCGCTGCCCGTCATTGAAATACGCGGGCACCGTGATCACCGCCTGGGTGACCTTCTCACCGAGATAAGCCTCGGCGGCCTCCTTCAGCTTGCGCAGGATGAGCGCGGAGATTTCCTGGGCGGTGTAGACCTTGCCTCGAACCTCCACGCGCGCGTCCGCGCTGGACGCCTTGACGACCTTGTAAGGAACGAGCTTGATCTCCTGAAGGACCTCATCGTACCGGCGCCCCATGAAGCGCTTGATGGAGAAGACGGTATTGTCGGCATTGGTGATGGCTTGCCGCTTGGCCACCTGACCGACGAGAGTCTCCCCCTCCTTCGTGAACGCCACCACGGACGGGGTCAGGCGGCTGCCTTCCTGATTGGGGATGACGGTGGGGTCGCCACCTTCCACCACCGCGACCACCGAGTTCGTCGTCCCCAGGTCGATCCCGATCACCTTCGCCATGTTGTCCTTCTCCTCTCTAAATTGTCTGCGTAGCGCTTGCGAACTACAGGACGTCGATCTTGATCGAGCGGGGCGTCAGCACCCCGTGATACCTCGCCTTCGTCTCGTGAAACGGATCCCAGCGCTCTACCAATTCCCCACCCGACGCCACTTGAGAAACACCGTATCGATCCTCCTCGACCGGTCTGATACGGATCGCGGTGACCGATATGAGTCTGAGTTACTTATATTCTATGAGTTATGTGATGTCAAGAATCTGGCTAAAGTTTTCATAACCGCCTCAAACCTTTGGGGTTTTTGACACCTTGAAACGCGGGATGCTATGGTTGCCAGATGCGATTCGGGTGCTTCGGCTGCTTGGTCTTTACCGTCGCGATCCTCGTTGTGATCGTCGCGGCGGCCGGGTTCATCTTCCTGTCCGGAAACATGGGTACCCCCCCGGAGGTCCAGCCCACCCGATTCACGCGGGCCGATGGATTCTCGGCCCAGCGCAAGCTCTACGAACTCGTGCTCCGGGAATCGGGTCGCTCGACGCGGACCGACCCCGTGATCCTGAGCGAGGCGGAGGTCAACGCGTTCCTCGCGAATCATCTCGCCGAGGCCGCCGACCTCCCCTTCAGTCCTCTCATCGTCCGCTTCGCGGGCGGCCAGCTCGAGCTCCGGGGTCAGACCGTGCTCAGGAATCTCCTCCAGGGCCCCCCATTCCCCCAGCTCATGCCATACCTGCCTGCCGCACAACTGGACCAGACGGTCTGGGTCACGGTTCGCGGACGCTTCGTCATCGATCATCCGCGTGCCAAGGGCGGCCGGACCTATGCGCGGGTCGAGGTCAGCGAGTTCGCGCTCGGGAAGCAGCCCGTTGGGCGGTGGCTGCTGTGGCTCATGCTGGGCCCCACCGGCTCGAAGCTCCTGCGCTTCCAGGTGCCGACCGTCGTGGATTCGGTGCAGATCGACGAGCGGCGCGCGATGATCCGAACGCAGTAGCTCGCGCGTCAGCCGCCTGCGGTCTTCGCGACGCGCACGTAGCGCATCTGGACGTCATAGAGAAGCTCCTCGAGGAGCCCGCTCTCCGGCTCCGTCCGGTTCCCCGCGGTCTTGTCACGAAGGAGTCGCAGGGTCTCGATGGCGTCCCGTGCCTGGGGAAGGTCCACGCCCCGCTGGCCCGTCGCCGGATCCGGCGCTTCTCCAAGACCGATCAGCGCCCAGCCCGCGAACATGATGAAGACACTCGAGAGGTCGGGCGGGCCGGCCTCCGGCTCGGTTCCGGCGGCGGCGTCGCGATGACGGCGGTCGGTGACCTTGAAACCCTCCTCTTCCATGGCGGATCGAAGGCTAACACGCCCCTGCGAAGTCCTTCAAGGAGGCGAGGCCCTTGTGTATACTGTTCGTGCACTTCCAGGACCTTCCATGGCTGACTCCGCCGGCACCCTCTTCGAGTCCCTGCTCTCCATCATGTCTCGTCTGAGAAGCGAGGGTGGCTGTCCCTGGGACCGCGAGCAGACGCGAGAGTCACTGAAGCCCTACCTGATCGAGGAAGCATACGAGGCCCTGGAGGCCATCGACTCTGGTCGGCCGGAGCATATTCAGGAAGAGCTGGGCGACGTCCTCTTCCAGGTGGTCTTCCACAGCCAGTTGGCGCGCGAGCGCGGCGAGTTCACCATGGCGGATTTGCTCGCCCGTCTCAACGAGAAGATGGTCCGGCGCCATCCGCATGTCTTCGCGGGGGGCCAGGTCGCCGACGCCGATGAGGCGCTATCCCAGTGGGAGCGGATCAAGCGTACCGAGGGCAAGCCGGACGGCGCGCCGCGCTCGGCGCTGGCGGGCGTGCCCGCCGCGCTGCCCGCGCTCCTGCGAGCCCAACGGCTCCAGGTGAAGGCCAGCCGCGTGGGCTTCGACTGGCCCGGATGGCGTGAGGCCTGGCCCAAGGTCGGCGAGGAGATGGGGGAGCTCGAGCGCGCGGCGGCGGAAGGCGATGCGGGCCGCGTGCGCGAGGAGCTTGGCGACCTCCTGTTCTCGGTGGTCAACGTGGCCCGGCTGCTCGGCGTGGACGCCGAGGACAGCTTGCGGGGGGCCGCGGAGAAGTTCACCCGTCGCTTCAACGAGGTGGAGGGGGAGATGAAGGCCGCGGGCCGGACCGTCGGTGAGGCGTCTCTGGAAGAGCTGGATCGGGCGTGGGAAGCGGTCAAGGCGCGCGAGGGTCAAGGCACGCCCGACCGGCCGGACGCGGGTGACCGGCAATGAAGGCCAAGCTCGGCACCGCCACCATCTCGATTCTGCTCGGCGACATCACGGACGCCGAGGTCGACGCCATCGTGAATGCCGCGAACCCCCAGCTCCTCATGGGCACCGGGGTGGCGGGCGCGATGAAACGAAAGGGCGGAACGGTGATCGAGGAGGATGCCGTCCGTCAGGGGCCCATCGAGGTGGGGGAGGCGGTCCTATCGGTGGCCGGCAACCTGCCCGCCACCCACGTCATCCATGCCGCCACCATGGGCCCGGATTCGAAGACCGACCCCGCGCTCATCGCCGCCGCCACCAAGGCGAGCCTGGCCCTGGTCGAAAAACACCGGCTCACCTCGATCGCCTTCCCGGCCCTGGGAAGCGGGGTAGGAGGGGTGCCCCCGGCCAAGAGCGCGGAGGCCATGCTCGGTGCTCTGGCCGAGCACCTCAAATCGGGCAAGTCCTCGTTGCAAAAGGTGCAGTTCATCCTGTATCAAGCTGAGGCGCAGAAGGCTTTTACGGATACGTTGAAAAAGCTTACTGGGTTATAGTGGAAAGGTCGGGCTCGCTACTGAGCCCTCTGGAAGATGGCGGACGCGAAACCCAGTCAGCCCGTTAGCCGACGTCTGGGAGACCTCCTGGTCCGAGAGGGACTCATCAACCAGGAGCAGCTCCAGCGTGCGCTCGCCGACCAGAAGGGCAACAACGAGAAACTCGGCTCCATCCTGGTCCGGCTGAGCATCATCAGCGAAGACCAGCTCATCGACTTCCTCTCGAAGCAGTACGGCATCCCCTCCATCACGCTCACCCAGCTGGACGTGGACGTCGAGGTGGTCAAGCTCGTTCCCGCCCAGATCGCGCGCAAGTACGAGGTCCTGCCGATCAAGCGGACGGGGAATCAGCTGACCCTGGCCATGGCCGACCCCACCAACGTCTTCGCGGTGGACGACGTCGGGTTCATGACCAACCTTCAGGTGGTCCCGGTGGTCGCGTCCCAGGGCGCCATCCGCAAGGCCATCGACCGACTCTACGAGGCCCAGACCGGCGGCATCGCCGAGGTGCTCTCGGAGATGGACGCCACCGTGGGCGACGTCGAGGTGGTGGAGGGCGAGGACGAGCAGTGGGCCAAGGCCGACATCTTCGAGCTGAAGGAGTCGGCGGACGAGGCGCCGGTGGTCCGGCTCGTGAACATGATCCTGGTGGACGCCATCCGTCGCGGGGCCTCGGACATCCACCTCGAGCCCTACGAGAAGGTGTTCCGGGTGCGGTTCCGCATCGACGGCGTGCTGCACGAGATCATGACCCCGCCCAAGCGGCTGGAGGCGGCGCTCACCTCCCGCGCGAAGATCATGGCGAACCTCGACATCGCGGAACGGCGCCTGCCCCAGGACGGCCGCATCAAGCTGCGCTACAACCAGCGTGAGATCGACTTCCGCGTCTCGACGCTTCCGACCATCTTCGGCGAGAAGACCGTCATGCGCATCCTGGACAAGGACGCGCTCCAGCTCGACCTCACGCTGCTCGGCTTCGACCCGTGGAGCCTGGAACAGTTCACGCGGGCCATCCATCAGCCGTACGGCATGATCCTCATCACGGGCCCGACCGGATCCGGCAAGACCACCACGCTCTACTCCGCCATCCACACGATCAACTCGCCGGACGTGAACATCATGACGGCCGAGGACCCGGTCGAGTACAACCTCAAGGGCGTCAACCAGGTGCAGATCAACGAGGGCATCGGCCGGACGTTCGCGGCCGCCTTGCGCTCGTTCCTCAGACAGGACCCCGACATCATCCTGGTCGGCGAGACGCGCGACCTCGAGACGGCGCAGATCGGCATCCGGGCCGCCCTCACCGGCCACCTCGTGCTGACCACGCTGCACACCAATGACTGCCCGTCCACGGTGGCGCGGCTGCTCGACATGGGCATCCCGCCCTTCCTGGTCTCCTCCGCCCTGACCCTCATCCTCGCCCAGCGCCTGGGGCGGAAGATCTGCAAGGAGTGCAAGCAGCCCTACGACGCCGACGAGGACACCCTGGTCCCGTATGGGCATGTCCCCCAGGGCCTGGGCCGGGTGCAGTTCTTCAAGGGCAAGGGCTGTCACACGTGCAGCTTCACCGGCATGAAGGGGCGCGTGGCCATCTACGAGGTCATGCCGATCTCGGAAGAGCTCCGGGAGCTGATGCTGCGCAATGCGCCCACCGCCGACATCCGGGACATGGCGCTCAGCCAGGGCATGAAGACCCTCCGCCAGAACGCGCTCCAGAAGGTCCTCGAAGGGGTCACCACCATCGAGGAAGTCCTGCGGGTGACGGTGAGCTAACGCTCGCACGCCCGGGCTTCGCGGGACACCGCGCGCCGGGCAGACAGAGGACACCATGGCCGCAACGATGCACGATCTCCTGACCATCATGATCGAGCGGGGCGCGTCGGACCTGCACGTCACCACCGGCACGTATCCGCAGATCCGGCAAAACGGGAAGCTGACGCCCCTCACCGAGTTCGAGCAGCTGACGCCCCAGGATACCCAGCGGCTCGCCTACAGTGTGCTCAACGAGGGTCAGAAGCAGAAGTTCGAGGAGGACAACGAGCTCGACCTGTCCTTCGGCATCCAGGGGCTCGCGCGCTTCCGCTGCAACGTGTACCGGCAGCGGGGCGCGGTGGCCGCCGCCATCCGCGTCATCCCCATCAAGATCCGGACCTTCGGCGACCTCAACCTGCCTCCCATCGTGGAGCAGATGGCGGACCGGCCGAAAGGGCTCGTGCTGGTCACCGGTCCCACCGGCTCCGGCAAATCCACCACGCTCGCCGCCATGATCGACAAGATCAACTCGGAGCGCAGCGAGCACATCATGACCATCGAGGACCCCATCGAGTTCGTCCACCAGCACAAGCGCTGTCTGGTGAACCAGCGCGAGGTTTTCTCGGACACCCAGTCGTTCAAGAATGCGCTCAAGTCCATCCTCCGTCAGGACCCCGACGTGGTCCTCGTCGGCGAAATGCGCGACCTCGAGACCATCGCCGCCGCCCTGACCATCGCCGAGACCGGCCACCTCACCCTGGGCACGCTGCACACCAACTCCTGCGCCCAGACCATGAACCGGATCATCGACGTGTTTCCAACCACCCAGCAGGCACAGGTGCGCGCCCAGCTGTCACTGGTGCTCGAGGGCGTGCTGTCCCAGCAGCTCATTCCCACCGCGGACGGCCGGGGCCGCGCAATGGCGCTCGAGATCATGGTGACCACGCCCGCCATCCGGAACCTGATCCGCGAGGAGAAGCTCCACCAGATCTACTCGGCGATGCAGGCGGGACACAAGTTCGGCATGCAGACGATGAACCAGGCGCTGGTGGATCTGATCAACAAGCGACGGATCACGCGAGAGGAAGGGCTGAACCGCAGCACGCTGCCCGAGGAGCTGGAGCAGCTGCTCAAGTCCGCGCCCGCTGCCGGGCCCGGCGCCGCTCCCGCCACGCCCGCCGCGGGCGGCACCGCTTCACCGTTCGGCCGGCGGTAGAAGCCGGGCCGAGAAGGAGGAGGACCGACAATGCCGACGTTCGCGTATACGGGACGGGGTACCCGGGGCGTCATCAACGGGGAGATCGACGCCCCCGACCGCACCACCGCGGTCGGCGAGCTGCGCAGTCGCGCCATTCTCGTCAGCAAGATCTCCGAGAAGGCGGGCGGCAAGACCGTCGCTAAGCTCGGCGGCAAGGTGAGCGACAAGGAGATGGCCATCTTCACGCGCCAGTTCTCCACCATGGTCGACGCCGGCCTTCCGCTCGTGCAGTGCCTGAACATCCTCGCCGAGCAGAGCGAGTCCAAGACCCTGCGCGGCGTCACCGCGAGCGTGGCCCGTCACGTCGAGGCCGGCTCCACCCTCGCCGACGCGCTGCGCCGGCACCCGCGCACCTTCGATGACCTCTTCACCAACCTCGTCCAGGTCGGCGAGACGGGCGGTATCCTCGACGTCGTACTGCAACGGCTCTCCCAGTACATCGAGAAGGCCGCCGCGCTGAAGCGCAAGGTCAAGGCCGCCATGATCTACCCCGCCACCATCATCGGGGTGGCGTTCCTGGTCGTCATCTTCATGCTGACGTTCGTCATCCCGACCTTCGCCTCGATGTTCAAGGGACTGGGCGCGGAGCTGCCGCTGCCCACGCAGATCGTCCTCTGGCTGTCCGACTTCGTCCGCAGCTACATCCTGCTGATCATCGCCGCCATCGCGGGGGCGGTGTACGCGCTGCGCCGGTACTACAAGACGGAGGGAGGCCGGGGCACCATCGACGCCTTGGCCCTCAAGGTGCCGGTGTTCGGCACCCTGATCCGGAAGGTGTCGGTGGCGCGTTTCACCCGGACCTTCGGCACCCTCGTGTCCTCGGGCGTGCCCATCCTGGAAGGCCTGCGCATCACCGCGCGCACCGCCGGCAACCGGGTGGTGGAGAAGGCGGTCATGCAGTGCCGGGCCGCGGTCACCGCGGGTAAGACGCTGGCGGAGCCGCTCAAGGCCTCCGGGGTGTTTCCGCCCATGGTGACCCAGATGATCTCGGTCGGCGAGCAGACGGGTGCCCTGGACGCGATGCTCTCGAAGATCGCCGACTTCTACGATGACGAGGTGGACACCGCGGTGGGCGCGCTCACCGCGCTCCTCGAGCCCCTCATGATCGTGTTCCTCGGGGTGGTCATCGGCGGCCTCGTGGTGGCCATGTACCTCCCGATCTTCCGACTGGTCACGTTGATCAAGTAGCTGCAGATCGTGCGTCTGCCATCAGGGCCGAGAACGGGCCTCCGCGGGCTGGGCTGGGCTCGGCTCCTGATGGCGGTCCTCGTATTCGCGCTCGGCGCCTGGCTGCGCGCCACCGGCAGCTCCCCCTTCCAGTTTCCCCTCTTCGTCCTCGCCATCTGCGGCACCGGCCTCACCTCGCTCCCGCTCGTGGCGGGATGGCCCGCGACGCAACGGGGGCGGCGCTTTTCCTGGCTCCTTCTCGGTCTCGACGTGGTCCTCGTCACCGCCATCGTGGCCACCAGCGGCGGCCCCCGCTCGCTCTTCACCTTCCTCTACGTCCTCACCGTCATGGAGGGCTGCTTCCTCCTCTCGCGAATGGGCGGGCTGGTGGTGGCGGGGTTGGCCAGCCTGCTCTACGTGGGCTTGGTGCTCGGACGCACCATCCTCCCGCTCGCCGCCATGCTGGAGCCTTCGGAGACCACCGCCCTCGAGGTGCTGACGGTGTTCCTCAACGCCGGAGTGCTCCTGGTGAGCGCCATCGTCGCGGGCTCGATGGCCGAGCGCTACCAGCTCGCCCAGGCGAGCCTGGAGGCGCAGCAGCGGCATCTCTCCGACGTGCAGGCCTTCCGCGACCTCATCTTCCAGTCCGTCGGTACCGGACTCATCGCGGTGGGGCCCGACGGCCGCATCACCGCCTTCAACCGGGCCGCCGAGGCCATCGCCGGGCTCCCCGCCGACGCCGCTCTCGGCCAGCGGTTCAACGAGGTCTTCGGGACCGACGTGGATCTGGAGCGCGTGCATGCGGCGGTGGGGCGGGGCGACGGGCAGTCGCAACGCTACGAGCTCCAGATCCAGCGAAGGGACGGGCGCTCGGTGCCGGTGGGCATCTCGTTCTGGCTCCTGCGCTCCGGCGAGGGCGAAGCTATCGGCCTCATCGGAGTCTGCCAGGACCTCTCGTCGATCAAGCAGATGGAGGAGCGGATGCGCCAGGCGGACCGGCTCGCCGCCATCGGCCGCCTTTCCGCGAACATCGCGCACGAGATCCGCAATCCCCTCGCCTCCGTATCGGGAGCCATCGAGGTGCTCGTCGCGAGATCTCCCCACCGACGCCACCAGCAGCCGCCTGGTGGAGATCGTGCTGAGCGAGTCGGCCCGCCTCAACCAGCTCATCTCCGACTTCCTCGAGTACGCGCGGCCCGCCCCCCTGGCGCCGATGGAGGTCAACGCCGCCAAGCTGCTCGACGACGTGCTCCTCCTGCTCGAGCACCGGCAGCTGCCGGACAACCTGAAGGTTGTCCGCGAGTACGGAGACGCGCTGGTGGTGCGGGCCGATCCCCATCAGCTGCGTCAGGCGATCTGGAATCTCGTGATCAACGCCGTCCAGTCCATGCCCTCGGGGGGCGAGCTCCGCGTGGGAGCCCGACGGCTCGACCTGCCGGGGCGCCCCGCCCGGATCGAGCTCTGGATCGGCGACACCGGCTCGGGCATCGCCGAGACCGACCTGCCGCACGTTTTCGAGCCGTTCTACTCCACCAAGCCGGAGGGGAGCGGGCTCGGCCTCGCCATGGTTTACCGAGTGGTCCAGGAACACGGGGGCGAGATCGACGTGCGCAGCACTCCGGGATCGGGGACGCTCTTCACCCTTACCCTCCCGGCCGCGCCGCCGGGCGTGTAGCGGAAGCGGGGGTTCCCGGGGGGCTGCGTGCTAGTCTAGGGACGGCGAGACTCCCATGGCCGACGCGCGCGTATTGGTGGTGGACGACGAGAAAAGCATGCGCGATCTCCTCGCCATCACGCTCGAGAAGCAGCACTTCGAGGTGACCGTCGCCGACGGCGGCCAGGCCGCCATCGCCACCCTTCGGCGCGAGCCTTTCGACGTGGTCATCACCGATCTCCGCATGCCCACCGCGGATGGCCTGCAGGTGCTCCGCGCCGCCAAGGAGACCTCGCCGGAGTCGGTGGTGATTGTCATCACCGCGGTCGGCTCCACCGAGACCGCGGTGGAGGCCATGAAGCTCGGCGCCTACGACTACATCACGAAGCCGTTCAAGCTGGACGAGATCAACCTCATCATTCGGCGGGCGCTGGAGCGGAAGCGCCTCCGCGACGAGAACTTCTACCTCCGCAAGCAGCTCGAGACCCAGCATCGTTTCGACAATATCGTGGGCAAGAGCGCGCGGATGGCCGAGGTGTTCGACACCATTCGCAAGATCGCCGACAGCCCGTCCACTGCCATGGTGACCGGCGAGAGCGGCACCGGGAAAGAGCTGGTGGCGCGGGCCATCCACTTCAACGGCGGGCGCGCGGGCAAGCCCTTCATCTCGGTGAACTGCGGAGCCATTCCCGAAGCCCTGATGGAGTCCGAGCTGTTTGGCCACGTGAAGGGCGCCTTCACCGGCGCCGTCTCCAACAAGATCGGGCTCTTCTCCGCCGCCGACGGCGGGACGCTCTTCCTCGACGAGATCACCGAGATTCCTCCGCTTCTCCAGGTGAAGCTGCTGCGCGCCATCCAGGAGCGCGAGATCCGCCGGGTGGGCGACACGCGCGACCTCAAGGTGGACGTGCGGCTGATCGCCGCCTCCAATCGCGATCTGGAGCAGGCGGTGGCCGAGGGAGTCCTGCGCGAGGACCTCTTCTACCGGCTCAACGTCATCCCCATCCAGCTGCCTCCGCTGCGGGAGCGCCGCGAGGACATCCCGTTCCTCGTGGACCATTTCCTCCAGAAGTTCAGCAAGCAGCTCGGGAAGGAAGTCCGCGGGATCACGCCGGAGGGCCTGGCCGTGCTCGAACGCCATCACTGGCCGGGCAATATCCGGGAGCTGGAGAATGTGCTGGAGCGGGCGATCGTGCTTGGCGCCGGCGAGTCCATCGGCGTCGAGGCGTTGCCGGAGTCGGTGCGCCGCGAGCGCCCCGTGAAGGGCATTGACGTGGACCTTCCCGAGGAAGGGATGGACCTCGAGGCGGCCCTGGACGCGCTGGAGCGCCGCTACCTTCAGCGGGCGCTGGAGCGTAGCCGAGGCGTCCAGACCAAGGCGGCTGAGCTGCTCCGGATGACCTTCCGCCAGTTCCGCTACAAGCTCCAGAAGCACAGTATGGCCCGCCGTGGTCACGCAGTCCGAAGAGTGACAATCCTGGGCGCCCACCTGACAAGTCCTCGTCAGGACGGCAGGGCCTGCACTGCGGATCCCACCCGGGGGTCGTTGAAGCGGAGATTGTGATTTCAGCTACTTACGAACCATTCTTCCAAGCCCCATACCTCCGTGGCAGGAATCCAGGGGGTCCAGAAGGCTACATTCCAGACAATCCGGTCGTGGCATCGGCCGTGCATCACAGGTGGTCGGCTGGCGAGGATGAATGGCCAGCCACTAACTCAGAAAACAACCAAACACGGGGGAAATAGAGATGCTGAGTTTCTGGAACAAGAAGCGGAAGATGCTGGGCAACCAGCGCGGCTTCACGCTCATCGAGCTGATGATCGTGGTGGCCATCATCGGGATTCTCGCGGCCATCGCGATTCCTCTGTACGCGAACATCCAGGCTCGCGCCCGTATCGCCAAGGCGCAGGCTGATGCCCGTACGCTCGCCTCGGCGGTGAGCATGTACTCCGCCCACATGGGTACGCTTCCGGGTGGCCTGGGCGCCCTGAACTCGGCGAGCACGAACAGCCTCGGCCAGACCGCTGGCCCGTTCATGGCCTCGACGCCGGCGCCGCCTGCTGGTTGGTCGGCGTATGGGTATACCTCGACGGCGGCCGGTATCTTCACGATCTCGGCCTCCGGCGACGCGACCACCGTCAGCCTGCCGTAGGCTACTTCTCAACTCACTCAACCGCGGGGGAGGGGCTTCGGCCCCTCCCCCGTTTTTCTTTTCCGAGCGCCCGATTGATCTGGCAGCCGGAATGCACATCCAAGGAACACGATGAGCGCCTTCCCCCACCCGGCCGTCTTCCTGCTCGGAACACTCCCGCAATGAGCGGCTTGCGTGGCGCCGCCGTCGCCGTGGTGCTAGCCACCTTGCTGGGTTTCGCGCGGACCCTGGCCTATGACTTCGTGTGGGACGACGCGCTCCTGATCCAGCGCAGCCAGCGCCTCCAGCAGTGGACCTCGCTGCCGGCCGTGCTGACCTCGCATTTCTGGTCTGAGGTGCACGAGGGCAGCCACTACTACCGGCCGCTCGTGTCGCTGAGCTTTTTCCTCGACATGCAGGCCTGGGGGATCAACCCCCTGGGCTTCCACCTCACCAATCTGTTCGCGCATCTCGCGACCGCGCTGGCCGTGCTCGCCCTCGCTCGCCGGCTCACCGGCAGCGTGCTCGCGGCCACGGTTGCCGCGGTAGCGTTCGCGCTACATCCCATTCATACGGAGTCGGTCACCTTCGTCTCCGGGCGCACCGACGTGCTCGCCACCCTCTTCTTCCTCCTGGCCCTGCTGGGCTATGTGCGCTGGCGTCAGGAGGGTGGACCGCTGGCCTTCGCCGGCTCGCTCGTCGCCTTCTTCCTGGGACTGGCGGCCAAGGAGGTGGCGGTGACGCTACCTCTCATCCTCGTCCTCTACGATCGCCTGGTGGGACCGAAGGAGCGCAGGGCCCGGGACTTCGCCCGCGCGCTCATGCGTTACGCGGCCTACGGTGGGGTCATCGCGCTCTACCTGGTCGTTCGCATGGCCGCCCTGGGGGCCCTGGTGGAGTCCGACCCGGGGACCTGGGGCACCCTCCTCACCCGCGTGCTCACCACGACCAAGATCGTGGCGACCTATGCGTGGCTCACCCTGGTGCCCTTCCCGGCCAACCCCTACTACGTCATCGTACCGGTGCAGTGGCCCCCTCCGATGGACTGGTGGTTGGCCGCCATCGGACTGGCGGTACTGGTGACCCTGACGCTCTGGGCGGCGTGGCGGACCTCCGTGCTGGGATTCGCCGCCCTCTGGTTCTGGGTGACCTTGATCCCGTCCGTTGGCGTCAACCTCCTGCCGGTGCCCACCGCAATCATGGCGGAGCGATTCCTCTATCTCCCGTCGGTGGGTTTTTGCCTGCTGCTCGGGATGGGCGTCCAACGCGTCCTGGGTGGAGGCCGCGCGTTGGGGGCCGACCAGCTCCGTCCCCGCCCCTGCGCTGGGCTTGACCGCCCTCCTGCTCGGTTTCGTCCTGCTGACGCTCTGGCGGAACGAGCCCTGGAAGGACCACTACAGCCTCTACTCCTACATGGTCGAGATGTCGCCTCAGTCCGATCTCCCGCATGTGAACCTGGCGCTCGTGCATCTGCCGCGTGGGGAGGTACTCGAGGCCCATGCCCACTTCAAGCGGGGGGCGGAGATCGCGCCGCAGAACGCCCGGGCGCTGGTCGGCCTGGGTCTCACCGAGACCATGCTGGGGAACAAGGAAGGCGGCCTCAAGCATGCCCTCGAGGGCGCTCGCCAGGCGCCGAACAATCCCAATGTGCTCGCCTTCCTCGCCCAGCTGTATCTCCTGCGTGAGGAGCCCGAACACGCGGTGACCGTTTACGAGGAGTCCCTGCGGCTGTTCCCGGATCAGGCGCACGCCACCATCCTATTCGCTCGCGCCCTGGGCCGGGTGGGGCGCACCGAGGACGCCGAGGTCACACTGGCGCGGGCCCACTCCCTCGTCCGGCCCGGAACGGGGGAAGCGGCCCTGCTGGACCGGGTCACCGCCGAAGTGATGGGCCCCCGGGCGCCGACCCAAGCCCGTGCGGCCCTGGAGCGCTATGTCGCCCGGCTGCGCGCCCTGCCCGAACCCACACGCGCCGAACAGGCCGATCTCGTCGACGCCGAGCGCCAGCTGGCCGTGCTGGTTGGGGGACCCCGGTGACCCCCCTGGCCGCGGCGGGACCGGTGCTCTTCCTCATGGGACTCTGCGTAGGCAGCTTCCTCAACGTGGTGATCGCGCGAGTGCCCAAAGGACGGAGCATCGTCAGTCCGGGCTCGGCCTGCCCGCGCTGTGCCACGCCCATCGCCTGGTATGACAATATCCCGCTCCTATCCTTCGCCGTCCTGCGCGCGCGTTGCCGGAAGTGCGGGGAGCGGATTTCCTGGCGCTACCCGGTGGTGGAGCTCATCACCGGGCTCCTCTTCGTATGGGCCCTCGCCGAGCGCGGCCTCACCCTCGACCTGATCCCGGCCCTCCTGCTCGTCACCGGGCTGGTGGCGATCACGGGGATCGACCTCGATCACCAGCTCATCCCGGACGCGATCTCACTTCCGGGGATCGCCGTGGGGGTCGTAGCGAGCGCGGTGACCGGTAGGCCGGGCTGGCTCGATTCCCTGCTCGGCGTTCTCGTGGGCGGCGGGATATTCCTGCTGATCATCGTGGCGAGCCGCGGGGGCATGGGAGGCGGCGACATGAAGATGGGGGCCATGCTGGGAGCTTTTCTTGGCTGGCAGCTGGTCCTGGTCGCCATCCTCCTCGCCATCCTTGCCGGCGGTGCCTTCGCGATCGGGGTCCTGGTGCTTCGTCGCAAGGGTCGCAAGGATGCCCTCCCGTTCGGCCCTTTCCTAGCCCTGGGGGGGCTGGTGAGCCTGTTCCAGGGGGCGGCCTTGCTCACCTGGTACCTCGGGACCTTCGCAGGCTGAGGCAGTGCCCTGCAAACAGGGCACCGTTGTCATCCGGCTGACGTCATGGCTGTCGGGATTCGAGAGCGCCATACCGACGGATCCCGTCAGTCGAGCCGAGTTGCCGGCTCGACGGTGCGCGGAAAGGGCTGAATTCAAGGCCCTGGGGAGGTCCGAAGCCTCGGCATTGGCTGGCCCTCTTCTTGCTAAGATACGGGTACGAGCCGGATAACCGGCGGAAAGGCTGGTGTCTCGAGCCATGGCAGTAAGGAAGTGGTGGAGAACTCAAGGTCAGGCTGGTTTCCAGCTTATCGAGCTGGTGATCATCCTGGCCATCATCGGTCTGCTGGTAGCGATCTCGGTTCCGTTCCTGGTGAGCTACATGCAGGCGACCCAGTTGAAAGGGAGCGCCGAGACCGTGGCGGCCTGGCTGAACCAGGGCCGTCAGTTGGCCATACGCGGCAACCAGAACATCTGCGCCGATATCGACGGCGCCGGCATGCACTATCACCTCTTGAATTGTGCGGGCACCGTCTGGGTCGGGGCCGGAACGAATTCATCCGGGTATGTCCCCTTCCCGGCGGGAGTCACCATGAGCGTGACCGGGCCCGCGATCTTCAACTACCTCGGCGCCGCCTCCCCGGCGGCGACCTACACGATCACTCACGCCGGCCGCACGATCACGGTCTCCGTGTCCGCGACCGGGCGGATCAGCATCCCCTAGACGGCTCGTCCGGCGGGCCCCTCAGCAGGGCCCGCCGTTCTTTTGCGGCTATTGACGTGGAAGTTCGACCTCGGAGTCGTGTGTCCGGGGCCGGCAGCACGACGTGACCGCGAACCTGCGGTAAAAGGAGCCGAAACGCGTGAGCCTGAACGATAGTGGATGCGTATTGAACACGCATTTCCACAATCCCCGGTGTCCCCGCCAGGAGTGGGGCACAAGGGGCAGAACGTAATGTTTATTGACGGGTTTCGCGGGACGCAGATTTACATTAGCCTCGCGTCTGATGCTTTCCGCCGACCGTCACTCGTCCTCGGATAGGGTTTCCGGCGCGATTTAGGCGCGGGTTTCAACTCTACCGGGCAGGGAGCCGACTATGGGGCTGTTCGGGCTGGGGAAGAAGCAAGCGACGTTCGGACTCGACATCGGGTCCAGCAGCGTCAAGGTGGTGGAACTCGTCGAGGGGCGAGGGGGCTTCGGCCTCGAAGCCTTTGCGCGGGTGCCCCTCCCACGAGACGTCATCGCCGACGGCACCGTCCGCGAGCCGGGTATCGTGGCCGAGGCGGTCAAGGAAGCCCTCGACAAGGCCGGGATCAAGAGCAAGCTGGCCGTGATCTCGGTCTCCGGGCGCGAGGCGATCACCAAGCGCGTCCCCCTGCCGAAGGTCGGCCCCAAGGAGCTCGCCGACGCCATCGTGCTCGAGGCCGAGCACCACATCCCGTTTGCCGTGGACGACGTCTTCCTCGACTACCAGGTGGTCGGCGAGAGCGGCAACACCATGGACGTGATGGTGGTGGCGGTGAAGAAGGTCAAGGTCCTCGAGTACGTCGCGGCGGCAGAGGAGGCGGGCATCGAGGCGCTGGTCGTGGACCTCGACGCCTTCGCCATCCAGAATCAGTACGAGTTCAACCATCCCGGGGACGGCGGCGAGGCGGTGGCCCTCATCGACATCGGGGCCTCCATCATGAAGACCAACGTGATCCGGGGCGGCCTCTCGATCTTCGCCCGTGACGTGGCCTTCGGAGGGCATCACTACACCGAGGCCATCGCGCAGCGGCTGAACATCCCCTTCGAGAAGGCCGAGGCCGCCAAGCACGGGGAAAGCGTCGGCGTGAACTGGGACGACATGGTACCCGCCCTGGAGGCAGTGTCACGCGAGCTGTCGCTCGAGGTGCAGCGGACCTTCGACTATTTCGCTTCCACCACCGAGTCCGAGCGGATCGGCAAGATCGTGCTCTCCGGCGGCTGCGCGCAGCTTGCCGGGCTCGACGAGTTTCTCTCCTCGTCGTGGGGCATTCCCGTCGAGCTCGCCAAACCCTTCCAGGCGCTCCAGGTCGACTCCGGGCGGTTCCCCGCCGCGGAGCTCGAGCGGATGGGGCCCACCCTGGCGGTGGCGGTGGGGCTCGGGCTGCGTCGCCCGGGGGACAAACCGGCATGATCAAGATCAACCTCGCCCCGCCCAGAGTGAAGAAGGGCCTTTCCTTCCAGGTGCCCTCCTTCAACCTCGGCATCCTCTTCGGCATCCTCTTCGCGGCCCTCGTGGTGCTGATCGGCGGCGTCTGGTGGTACTTCGAGTCCGAGACCTCCCGCCTCCAGCAGGAGATCGTCGACAATCAGAAGGAGATCGACCGGCTCCAGGTGGTTATCGCCGAGGGCCTCAAGTTCAAGAAGGACAAGGAAGAGCTGGAGAAGCGCGTCAACGCCATCGAGGCGGTCGCGCGCATGCAGCCGCGGCCAGTCTACCTGATGGACTCGGTGGCGGACATGCTACCCAAGGACCTCTGGCTGACCCGGATGGAAGAGCGGGCCGGGATCCTCCGCTTTGGGGGCACGACGTACTCCTCCAACGCGCTGGCGGACTTCATGGCCAACCTCAAGGCCTCCGGGAAGTTCAAGGACGTGGATCTCGTGGAGCATCGACAGGATCTCACCAAGTCACCGCGGACGATCACCTTCGAGGTGTCGGCCCGCTTCGAGATCTGAGCCATGGCCATCTTGGATCCCATTCTGAACCTTCCCAAGCCCCAGAAGATCGCCATCGGGGTGGTGGGCCTCGTGGCCCTCGCCGCCCTGGGCTTCTTTTTCGTCCTTCAGCCCAAGTGGGACGAGCGGGACGCCCTCTGGAACCGCAATGAAGGTCTGCGGGCAAAGGTCATCCAGGCGCGCGCCGACGAGGCCAACCTCCGGCCCTTCCGGGTGCAGGCGGCCGCGCTGCGCAAGCGCCTGGAAGCCGCGCAGGAACGCCTGCCCCTCGAGCGTGAGGTGCCGGGACTGTACCGGCAGGTGTCCACCCTGGCCACGCAGTCCGGCCTTGGCGTCGCGCTCTTCCAGCCCCGCGCGCCCGAGGAGAAAGCGGTACTCACCGAGCTCCCGATCGCCGTGATCACGGAGTCGGGCTACCACCAGCTGGGGGCCTTCTTCGACAAGGTCGGCCGGCTCCCCCGCATCGTGAACCTGGGCGATTTCCGCATGTCCGGCATCGACCGCGCGACCGGCAGCGTGCGGGCCGAGCTGACCATGACCACCTATGTCTTCCGGCCGGAAGGCGCGCCGCCGCCGGGCGCCAAGCCGGGCCAGCCCGGCGCGCCGGCGCCCGCGGGAGGGCAGAAATGAGTCCGCGTGCGCTCGCGCTATTTGCCGCGGCGTCCCTGGTGCTCGCCGGCTGTGGCAGCGGCGCCGCGCCACCGGCCCCTGCTCCGACCGCGGCGGTGACGCCACCACGGCCGCCCGTGGCGCCCAAGGAGCCCGACCCAGGTACGGCACTGGCGCCCATCCCGTACGAGGCCAAGGCGCGCCGCGATCCGTTCGCGCCGCTCGTGATCGCGTCCGGGGGCAAGGGGCTGACGATCGGCTCCGCCAAGCTCGTCGGCATCATCGCGGGCCCGCAACCGCTGGCGCTCGTGGAAACGGCGGAAGGCATCGGCTACATCCTGAAGTCCGGCGATATCCTCGGGGACGGTCGCGTCACCGAGATTGGCGCAGATTCCGTGAGCTTCGCGGTGGCCCCCAAGCCTGGAGAGCAGGGGGGAATCGTGACGCTTCGACTGAGAACCGACTAAGGGGGGTGGGGCAATGGTAGGCAAAGGGATGACTCTCGCGCTTGCGGTGCTCATGCTGATCGGGCTGGCCCAGCCGGCCGCCGGTCAGAGCGCAATGCAGCTGAAGGACGTCCAGGTGGAGCAGCAGTCTGACTCCGTCACCGTGAAGCTCTGGACCACGGGGACGCCCAACTATTCGGCCTCGCTCATCGACACCCCCACCCGGCTCGTGATCGATCTCACGGGCACCGCCTACGCGTGGGACAAGTCCCGCGTGAATCCGGACGTGGCGCCGATCCGGGAGATCCGGGGAAGCCAGTGGAAGGTGGGCACGGCCCGCATCGTCCTCGAACTGACCCGCAAGGTCGGCTACCGAATCGAGCCGAGCGCCGAGGGTCTGTCGGTAATCCTCGAGCCGTCCGCATCCGCCGTCAGCGAGGACGCGCCCAAGGCGACCGCGAGCAAGTCCGCGCCCAAGCCCGTCGCCAAGGCCGACATGGCCAAGGCAGAGACCCCCAAGGTCGACCCGACGAAGGCGGAGATGGTCAAGGTCGAGGCTCCGAAGGCCGAGCCGCGCAAGGACATCGCCCGGGTCGACGCCCCCAAGGTCTCCGAGGCGCCCAAGGTCGAGCCGGTCAAGCCCAATGTCGAGCCGGTCAAGAAGGACGTCGCGCGCGCCGAGACGCCCAAGGCGGAAGCCCCCAAGGTGGAAGCGCCAAAGCCGGCGGTGAAGGCCGAGGTGCCCAAAGCCGAAGCCCCCAAGGCAGAAGTGCCCAAGGTCGAGGCCGTCAAGGCCGGAAGCTCGCGTCGAACCCGCTCCCGTGGTCGTGACGCCGCCGCCCGCCATCGTGGCCCAGGCGACCGCCACCCCCACCCCGGCGCCCGCCGGCGGCAGCGGACGGCTTCTGTCCATGGATTTCAAAGACGCGGATGTCGTCAACCTGCTCCGCATCCTTGCCGCCGAGAGCGGCCGGAACATCGTGGCGGGCGAAGACGTCAAGGGCAAGGTCTCCATCTCGCTGCGCAACGTGACCTGGGACCAGGCGCTCGACACCATCCTCGAGGTGAAGGGGCTCCAGAGGGTCGAGAAGGGCAACGTGATCCGCATCGTCTCCACCGAGCAGCTCACCAAGGAGCGTGAGGCGGAGGCACGGGTCAACGAGGCCAAGCTCAAGGCCGAGATCGACACGCGGACCAAGCTCGCGGAGGCGCAGATCAAGGAGCAGGACCTCGCCGCCCGGAAGCTCGCCAACGAGGCGGCCGCGGAAGAGGCGCGCTCGCGCGGCCCCCTGCGCGAGGAGACGGTGCGCCTGTCCTACGCTGACCCGGAGGAGGTCGCCAAGACCCTCCAGGGCATCCTGGGCATTCCCCCGGAGGGCACCCAGCCGGTGTCCGGCACCATCCCGAGCGTGCCGCCCGTGATCGGTAGCGGCGGACCGAACCTCGCGCTGCCCAACCAGCCGCCCTTCTCGGCGCTGTACGGGCCGGGCCCGCCGCCCGCGCAGATGGTGTCCATCAGCCAGGACGTGCTGGCCAAGGGCATCACCATCCGGGCGCACAAGCCCACCAACACGATCTTCATTCGCCATTACCAGGCGGATCTCGAGCGGATCAAGAAACTGATTCACGAGCAGCTCGACATCCCGCTTCCGCAGGTCAAGATCGAAGCCCGCATGGAGATCCTGGACCGCACCGCGCTGGAGGCCATCGGCGTGCAGTGGGGCGGGGCCGCCGCCGGCAACACGGGCAAGACCACTCTCGTGGGCCAGGGCTTCCAGTCCGCGCCGAGCTCGGTGCCGGGCATGACCCTGCCCGCGGTCGGCGGCGTGCTCCAGCCGGACGGCTCCACTGTCGTCACCAGCCCGACCGGAGTGCAGGGCATGCAGACCAAGAACGAGAACTTCAATCTGAGCCGGCTCCTTCCCGTCGACACCACCACCGGCCTGCCGATCGGCGGTAATCTGGTCAATATCCCGTTCCAGAGCCTGCCCAACGCCTCGCAATTCACGCCCGCCGGCGGCATCGCCTTCGGCATCGTGGGCACGAACTTCAACATCAATTTGGCGCTGCAGGCGCTGGAGAACCAGGGCAAGACGCGGACCCTGGCCCGGCCGGAGATCGTGACGGTCGAGAACAACAAGGCCGAGGTCTCCCTCGGTGAAGAAATCCCGTACGCCACCGTCAGCTCGGCGGGTACCCAGATCCAGTTCAAGGAAGCGGTGCTGAAGCTCACCGTGACACCGACGGTGACCCGTGAGAAGCTGAACAACGAGGAGATCACGCAAGATCAAGATGGTGGTGATCGTCGAGAACAATTCCCGCGGTGACACCATCACGCCGGCGGCGGGCGTCAGCGTGCCGATCATCAACCGCCGCAAGGCGGAGACCCAGGTGCTCATGCGGGAAGGCGAGCGCCTCGTGATCGGCGGCGTGACCCAGTCGGTGCAGCAGCTCACCGTCCGGAAGGTCCCGCTCTTCGGCGACATCCCGCTGCTGGGCTGGCTCTTCAAGGCGCGGGAGACCTTCGAGTCGGGTCGCGAGCTGGTGGTCTTCCTGACGCCGTCGCTCGTGAAGTCGGACGGCGCGCTGGCGGCGCGGCCCGCGTCCGGCAGATAGCGGCGGCGGTGGGCGCGGCGTTCCGCTTCCTCACCGCGGGTGAATCCCACGGAGAGGCGCTGACCGCCGTCATCGAGGGGCTGCCCGCGGGCCTCCCGCTCACCGAGGCGGACATCAACGGGGACCTCGCGCGCCGCCAGCGCGGCTACGGCCGTGGCGGGCGGATGAAGATCGAGCGCGACGAGGTCCACATCTCCGCCGGCGTGCGCGGGGGGCTCACTCTCGGCAGTCCGGTCACGCTGACCGTCCAGAACCGCGACTGGGAGAACTGGAAGCAGACCGATGGCGGTGGGCGACCCGCCGCCGGGCGCCTCCGCCAAGACGGTCACCCGCCCCCGCCCCGGCCACGCCGACCTGGCGGGGGCCATGAAGTACAACCACCGTGACATCCGTAACGTCCTGGAGCGCTCCAGCGCCCGCGAGACCACCGCGCGGGTGGCGGTGGCAGGTGTGGCCCGGCGGCTCCTCCAGGAGTTCGGGATCACCATCATGAGCCACGTCACCGAGATCGGGGGCGTGCGCATCGGCCCCCTCGCGCTGCCCTGGGATGAGATCGCGCGCCGCGCGGAGGCCAGCGAGGTCCGCTGCGCCGATCCCGAGGCCGAGCGGCTCATCATCGAAGCCATCGACGCCGCCAAGAGCAAGGGCGACACCCTGGGCGGGGTGTTCGAGGTGGTGGCCATCGGCTGCCCGGTGGGCCTCGGCTCCTACGTGCACTGGGACCGCAAGCTCGACGGCCGCCTCGCGCGAGCCTTCTGCTCCATCCACGCCATAAAGGGCGCCGAGATGGGCATGGGCTTCGAGGCGGCGCGCCGGCCTGGCTCGGAGGTGCACGACGAGATCCTCCTCGATGCCGCGGGGGGCTTCACCCGGGGCACCAATAGCGCGGGCGGCCTCGAGGGCGGGGTGACCAATGGCCAGCCTGTAGTGGTGCGCGCCGCCATGAAGCCCATCTCGACCCTCCGTCGTCCCCTCCGCTCGGTCGACATCCAGAACAAGGAAGCGGTGGAGGCGGTGGTGGAGCGCAGCGACGTGGTGGCGGTGCCGGCGGCGGGTGTCGTCGGCGAGGCGATGATGGCCATCGTGCTCGCCGAAGCCTTTCTCGAGAAGTTCGGCGGCGACAGCCTCGACGAGATCCGCCGCAACTATCAGGCGTACCGGGACTACCTCAAGAGCTGGTAACGCGGCGCCCTCCGGCGCGGCCGGGTACACTACCCTCCATGCACGACATCTCGGTGAAGCTCGGCCCGCGATCCTATCGGATCGTCGTGGACGCGGGAATACTTGGCCGCGTCGGTCCCGAGCTCAAGGCGCTGGGCGGCGGCGGCAAGGTCGCGCTCTTCTCGGACGCCGGCATCCTCGCCCGCCTGGGCGGCCCCGTCCGTGCCAGCCTTACCGCCGCGGGCTTCGACGTCACCGTGGTCGAGGTTCCGGCGGGCGAGGCGGCCAAGAGCGTGGAGGTGGCGAGCCGGGGCTGGGACGCGCTGCTTGCCGCTGGCCTCGACCGCGGGTCCACCGTGGTGGCGCTGGGGGGCGGCGCGGTGGGCGATCTCGCGGGCTTCGTCGCCGCCACCTACATGCGCGGGGTCAACTTCGTCCAGCTCCCCACGACCTTACTCGCCCAGGTGGATGCATCCATCGGCGGGAAGACCGCCATCGACCATCCCCGGGCCAAGAATCTCGTCGGCGCTTTTCACCAGCCCCGCCTCGTCCTCGTGGATCCGGCGGCGTTGACCACGCTGCCCGAGCGCGAGTTCCGCTCCGGGCTGGCGGAGGTCGTCAAGCACGGCATCGTGCTGGACGCCGACTATTTCGCCGACCTGGAGAAGAGCCTGGGAGCCCTGCTCGCGCGAGACATCGAGACGCTGACCCGGGTGGTCGCGGGCTCCTGCCGCCTGAAGGCGAACGTGGTGGAGCGCGACGAGCAGGAGTCAGAGCTGCGCGCGGTGCTCAACTATGGGCACACCATCGGCCACGCGGTCGAGGCAGTAACCGGGTACGCGCGCTGGACCCATGGCGAGGCGGTGTCTCTGGGTATTGCCGCCGAGGCCCGGCTGGCCGAGCGCCTTGGAGTCGGGAGCCGGGAGACGGCCGTCCGACAGATCGAGCTGCTCCGGGCGGTGGGCCTGCCCGTACGGGATTCGGGGGCGGCCCCGCTGGCGGTGCTCGAGGCCCTCGGACGCGACAAGAAGGCGCGCGAGGGTCGGGTCCCCTTCGTCCTCGCTCCGGCCATTGGCTGCTTCACCGTCGTCTTCGACGTGCCCCGGGAGACCGTGCTCGAGACCCTCCAGGAGCTGGGGTGATCCAACGGGGGTCCGGGGACCCCCACCGGGTGAGTCCGACCTTCGCGGCCAGCCCGCGGCTCGTCGAGCTGGGGGTGGCGCTCTTCCTTGTCCTCGTCACCGTGCTCACGTTCCTGCCCGGGCTCGACGGCGCCTTCCTGGACTGGGACGATCGCGAGAACTTCCTCTACAACCCCCACTTTCGCGGCCTCGGGCCCGTCCAGCTCCACTGGATGCTCACGACGGGCCTGCTCGGCCACTGGATGCCGCTCACCTGGCTCTCGCTTGCCGTGGACTGGACCATCTGGGGCCTCGACCCCTTCGGCTATCACCTCACCAGCCTCGGGCTTTCACGCGATCTGCGCGGTGCTGGTGTACGTCCTGGCGCGGCGCCTCTATGCGCTGACTGCCCCGCGCGTCTCCCCGGCGACGCACGTGCTGGGCGCTGCCGTCGCCGCGCTTCTCTTCGCGATTCATCCCCTCCGCGTCGAGTCCGTGGCATGGATCACGGAGCGGAGGGATGTCCTGGCCGGCGTCTTCTTCCTGGGGGCGGTCCTCGCCTATCTGGGCCGCTGGAATTCCGACGGAACCCCGCGCCCTCGGCCCCAGCTCCGGTACGCGGCCGTGCTGGCTCTCTTCGCTGCCGCGCTGCTCTCGAAGGTCATGTCGGTGAGCCTGCCGGTCGTCCTCCTGATCCTCGACGTCTACCCGTTGCGCCGGCTCGCCGCGAGCCCGCGGAAGTGGCTGAGCAAGGAGGCGCGGCCGATCTGGGTGGAGAAGGTGCCCCTGGTGCTGCTGAGCGTGGGTGCCACGGTCAACGCCATCGTCATCAACACGGGCAGCGGCAACCTCACGTCGATGGAGCGCGTGGGGCTGCTCGATCGCATCGCAATCTCGCTCTACTCACTGGCCTTCTATCCCTGGAAGACTCTGGTCCCGGCCCGCCTGTCACCGATGTACGAGCTGCCCAACCCCCTCGAGCCCTGGCGCTGGCCCTTCGTCGTGGCTGCGCTCGCGGTGCTGGGCATCACCGCGGCATCCATCGCCCTGGCCCGCCGCTGGCCCGCGCTGGGGGCCGCGTGGGCCGCATATGTGGTGATGACCCTGCCGGTGGCCGGGCTGGTCCAGAACGGCTTCCAGATCGCGGCCGATCGGTACACCTATCTGCCCTGTGTGCCCTGGGCGCTCCTCGCCGGGAGCGGGCTTCTCGCGCTGGCTCGCGGGCGCTCCCGTCTTGTCGTCCCCACAGTGGTCCTGTCAATGCTCCTCATTGCCGTCCTGGCCACACTGAGCTGGCGTCAGACGCGAATCTGGCGGGACACCGAGACCCTGTGGCGCCATGCGTTATCCATCGCGCCCTCGGCGGTGGCCCACGGCAATCTGGGCCTGGTGCTGGCACAGCGCGATCAGGCGGGGGCGGCCATCCGACACTACCAGGCGGCGCTGGCCATCCAGCCCCGCTATCCCGGCGCGTTGAACAACCTCGGCCTGGCCTTGATCGAGGGGGGCGACTTAGTGGGCGCCGAGCAAAGCCTCCGAGAGGCCATCCGGCTGAAGCCGCAGTTCTCGGAGGCCTGGAGCAACCTGGGCCTGGCCCTGGCCCGGCGCGGCGAGACCGTGTCGGCGGTCGCGGCTTATCGCGAGGCCCTCCGGATCCGGGCGGACAATGCCGATGCCCACGGCAATCTCGGCGGCATGCTCGATGCGCAGGGCCGGGACGAGGAGGCGCTGGCCCATCTGCGTGAGGCCGTCCGCCTCCGGCCTGAGTCGGCTCAGACGCACGGTAATCTCGGCATCTATTTCGCGCGACGCGGCGACATCCGGACGGCAACAGGACACTTCGAGGAGGCGTTGCGGCTCCGCCCCACGTCCGCCGAGGCCCATAACAATCTCGGGTTGGCGCTGGCCCAGCAGGGCCGGCTCGAGGTGGCGGCCCGGCACTTCCACGAGGCTGTGCGTTTGCGGCCTGACTTCCGGGACGCGCTCTCCAACCTCGCTCGAGCCCAGGCCGAGCTGGCCAAGCAATGACGGCCGTCGCGAGCCCAACCCGTTTGACTCGCCCCCCGGGCCCGCGTATAACAGGACCGCCATGGTTCAGCCGGTTCCGCGGGCCGGCTCCGGTGTGGCGGCCGACGATGCCGCGCAGGCCGCGGCCATACGCCGTCACGAAGAGCGCTTGGCCAAGGACCCGGCCTCGCTGGCCTTCGCTCCCCTGGCCGACGCATACCGCAAGGCGGGTCGGACCCAGGAGGCCATCCGACTTTGCCGAGAGGGCATCGACCGCTTCCCGCACTACACGACGGCCCGCCTGATCCTCGCCAAGGCCTTGCTCGACGAGGGACTGGTGGACGAGGCCAGTGCGGCCCTGGAGGCCATCGTGGCCGCGGGCGCGCGAGACGCGGAGGCGCACCGGATGCTGGGAGAGCTTCACCGCAAGGCGGGGCGCCTCGAGCCCGCGCTGGGCCATCTGGAGCAGGCGGCGCGACTGGATCCCGCGGACCGCGAGTCACGGCTGGCCGCCGAGATGCTCCGGGGGCGCGGGCAGGCGCCGGAGGGCTCGCCGCTGGCGGGGCTGCTCGGCGACGACACGTTCGCCACGGAGACGTTCGGCACGGTATGCCTCGAGCAGGGGCTGGTGGACGAGGCGGCTCAGATCTTCCTGCGCCGTCTCAACAAGGACACGGGCGACCCCGTCGCCCGGGAACGACTGGAGCAGGCGCTCCGGATCAAGACGCAGCGACGGAAAGGGCCTTAGAACCATGGTGGTCTCCACGGCGGATTTCAAGAAGGGCCTGAAGATCCAGCTCGACGGGCAGCCGTACAGCATCGTCGACTTCCAGCACGTCAAGCCGGGCAAGGGCGGCGCCTTCGTCCGGACCAAGCTCAAGCACATGCGGCAGGGCCGGGTCATCGACAATACGTTCCGCGCCGGCGAAAAAGTGGAGCTGGTGGACTTCGAGGAAAAGCACATGCAGTTCATGTACCGGGACGACCGCTACCACTTCATGGACACGGAGAACTACGAGCAGATCTCGCTCTCGGAGGACGAGGTGGGGGACGCGCGCGACTACCTCAAGGAGAACACCGAGGTGGAAATGCTCTTCATCGACGGCAGCCCCGCCACCATCGAGCTGCCGAACTTCCTGGAGCTCCAGATCGTCAAGACCGATCCCGGCATCCGCGGCGACACCGCCTCCGGCGGCTCCAAGCCCGCCACGCTGGAGACCGGCGCGGTGGTGCAGGTCCCCCTCTTCCTCAACGAGAGAGACGTGATCAAGGTCGACACTCGCAGCGGCGACTACCTGGGTCGCGTCGCGGCGGCGGGGTAGGCGCGGTGGCCCCGCGGAAGAGCGCGCCGAAAGCGGCGGGGACGGGCGCGGCCCCCACGGTGAGCGAGCTGGTCGAGCTCGCGGTGAAGCATGACCTCGCCGAGCTGGAGGTGGAGCAGGGCGGCGCGCGCATCCGCGTGGTGCGCGAGCGCGCGGGCGGCGTGGTGGCGGTCCCGCGCGCGGAGGGCGCCCCGGCGGCGAGCGCGGCTCTCGCCTCGGAGCCGGCGGTGGCCGCCCACCTCGTCCGCGTCGACGCCCCCATGGTGGGGACCTTCTACCGCGCGCCGGGGCCGGACGCGAGCCCCTTCGTCCAGGAAGGCGACACCGTGAAGGAAGGCCAGGTGCTCTGCATCATCGAGGCCATGAAGCTCATGAACGAGATCGAGTCCAAGGCCTCCGGGCGCATCGTCAAGATCCTGGTCGAGAACGCCCAGCCGGTCGAGTTCGGCCAGGGCCTCTTCCTCGTCGAGCCGAGGACGTAGTCGCCCGCGTGTTCCACAAGATCCTCATCGCAAACCGGGGCGAGATCGCGCTCCGGGTTCTCCGGACCTGCCGCGAGATGGGCATCCGGACGGTGGTCGCCCATTCCACCGCGGACGCCGACTCCCTGCCCGTGCGGCTCGCCGACGAGTCCATCTGCATCGGCCCGCCGGAGTCGCGCGCGAGCTACCTCAATATCCCCAGTATCATCTCCGCCGCCTCCATCACCGATAGCGAGGCCATTCACCCCGGCTACGGCCTGCTCTCGGAAAACGCCGCCTTCGCGGAGATCTGCCGGGCCTGCGGCATCACCTTCATCGGGCCCTCGCCGGAAGCCATTCGCCTCATGGGCGACAAGGCCCAGGCGCGCGAGATGGCCAAGGCGGCGGGAGCGCCGGTGGTGCCGGGCAGCGAGGGGCCGCTGCACGGCGTGGACGAAGCGCAGGACCTGGGCGACCGCGTCGGCTACCCGGTGATGCTCAAGGCCGCCGCGGGCGGCGGCGGGCGCGGCATGCGAATCGTGCGCGCGCGCGACGAGCTTCCCCGCGCCTTCGCCACCTGCCAGGCGGAGTCCCAGAAGGCGTTCGCCTCCTCCGAGCTCTACCTCGAGAAGTTCGTGGAAGAGGCGCGGCACGTGGAGGTGCAGGTGCTGGGTGACCGCAACGGCATCCGGGTGCACCTGGGCGAGCGCGACTGCTCGGTGCAGCGGCGGCACCAGAAGCTCGTGGAGGAGTCCCCCGCGCCCTCCATTTCCGCCGAGACGCGCGCGGGCCTCTACCGATCGGCCCTCGCGGTGGCCAATGCCGTCAACTACGTCTCCGCCGGCACGGTGGAATTCCTCGTCGCCCGCGACGGGAGCTTCTACTTCATCGAGATGAACACGCGCATCCAGGTCGAGCATCCGGTGACGGAGCTCCGCACCGGGCTGGACATCGTGCGCGAGCAGATCCGCATCGCCGCCGGGGAGTCGCTCGGCTACAAGCAGGACGCCGTCCGCTTCACCGGGCATGCGCTCGAGTGCCGAATCAATGCCGAGGATCCGGAGACCTTCGTTCCGTCGCCGGGACGCGTGACGGTGTGGGTGCCGCCGGGGGGCCGCAATGTCCGGGTGGACAGCCACCTCCACGCGGGCTACACGGTACCCCCGCACTACGATTCCCTCGTGGCCAAGATCATCGTTCATGGAACGGATCGCGGGGACGCCATCGCGCGCATGCAGCGCGCGCTCGCGGAGACCCTGATCGAGGGGGTCAAGACCACCATCCCCTATCACCAGAAGCTTCTCTCCGACCCCGCCTTCGTCTCGGGCGAGTTCACCCTGCCTCGCCTCGAGCAGTCGCTCTAGCCCGCTGCCGTGCCGCTGCCGTCGCCGCTGTACGTGATCCTCGATCGAGAGGTCGCGCGCGGACGCGCCCTGCCGGAGCTGCTGGACGCGGTGCTGGCGGGTGGCGGCCGCCTGGTGCAGCTCCGGGACAAGACCCTGCCCATGGCGGAGCTGCTGCCACTGGCCCGGGACCTCCAGGCCCGCTGTCGCGCCGCGGGGGCCCGCTTCATCGTGAATGACCGCGCGGACCTTGCCCTCGCGGCGGACGCGGACGGGCTCCACGTGGGACAGGACGATCTCCCCGTCCCGGCCGCGCGGCGCCTCCTGCGCCCCGGCATGACGCTCGGCGTCTCCACCCACGACGAGGCCCAGGCTCGCCAGGCCCTCGCGGACGGGGCCGACTATGTCGCCGTCGGCAGCATGTTCCCCACCGGGAGCAAGGTCGGCTTCCAGCTGGTCGGTCCCGCCCTGCTCCGGCGGGTGCGTCCTCTGATCCCCGTCCCCCTGGTCGCCATCGGGGGTATCACGGAGGCCAATGTCGGCGAGGTGATCCGGGCGGGGGCGGACGCGGTGGCGGTCATCTCGGCGGTGTGCGCGGCCCCCGATCCTGCGGCCGCCACCGCCCGATTCCTCAGGGCCATCGCCCAGGCCCAAGCCGGCGGGTCCGACCGTTGACGGAGGGGCAAAAACCGTTATAATGCTGGCGCTATTAACCTAACTCGCCGTTGTCTTGGAGGAGTGAAGCGATGAGAAATGCACGATACCGGTTCGTCCTTGTGGCGCTGGCGGCGCTCGCGCTGGTGCTCCCGTGGAGCGACGAGGCGCCCGCCCAGTCCAAGGGCACGATCAAGATCGCGACCCAGAGCCCGCTGTCCGGCGGACAGGCCGCGCTCGGGGAAGGCATCAAGCTCGGCACCCAGCTCGCGGTGGACAAGCTGAAGGGCCCGCTGGAGAAGATGGGCTTCAAGGTGGAGCTGGTGCCCTTCGACGACCAGGCCAAGCCGGACGTGGGCGTCGCCAACGCCGCGAACATCGCCGCCGACAAGGACATCCTCCTCGTCGTCGGCCATCTGAACTCGGGCGTCGCCATCCCGTCCTCCGAGAAGTACAAGGAGTCGCAGCTGGCGATGATCTCCCCCGCCAATACCAACCCCACCATCACCGACCGCAACTATCTGAACGTGAGTCGCGTCTGCGGCCGTGACGACGTGCAGGGCGTGGTGGGCGCGGACTTCGCGAAGTCCAAGGGATGGAAGACGGCCTACGTGATCCACGACAAGACCACCTACGGGCAGGGCGTGGCCGAGTTCTTCAAGGCGAGCGCCGAGAAGAGCGGCATCAAGGTGCTGGGCTTCGAGGGCACCGAGGAGAAGTCGAATTTCGACCCCATCCTCACTCCCATCAAGGCCAAGAATCCCGACCTGATCTACTTCGGCGGCATCTACGATCAGGCGGCTCCCTTCTTCAAGCAGGGGCGTGAGAAGGGCATCAAGGCCGCCTTCATGGGGCCGGACGGCATGGACTCCTCGGACCTCACCAAGATCGCCGGCACCGCGGTGAAGGGCATGTTCTACACGTCGGTGGCGGGCCCGGTCGACGTGTACCCCGCGGCCAAGGCGTTCAAGGCCGAGTACAAGGAGAAGTTCAAGAAGGATCCGGAGCCTTTCGCGGCGCAGGCCTATGACTCGGCTGCGCTCGGCTTGAAGGCCATCGAGGCCGCCGCCAAGGCCGCCGGCGGGAAGGTCCCGAGCCGCGAGCAGGTGTCGGTGCAGGTGCGCAAGTCCAAGTTCACGGGCCTTACCGGGAGCGTGGAGTTCGACGAGAAGGGCGATCCCAAGAAGGCGCTGTACTTCGTCCTACAGGTGGCCAGCGAGGATCCGGCCAAGTGGGGCGAGAACAAGGAAGTGAAGCGGCTGTCCATCGCGGCTCCGCCGTTGAAGAAGTCCTAAGCATCCGAATGCACCCTCGAAGGGGAGGGGCCGGTTAGCGGCCCCTCCCCCTTTTTGGTTGTCGGGGTTCCATGGACTTCGATCTCCTCATCGGGATCTTCCCGCAGGTCCTCCTCGACGGCCTGATCCTGGGCTTCATGTACGCCCTGATCGCGCTCGGGTACACCATGGTGTACGGTGTGCTCGAGTTCATCAACTTCGCCCACTCCGAGATCTTCGTGGTGGGCGCCTTCGTGGGCGTGGAGGTGCTCCTCACCTTCAAGGCCATGGGGCTGCTCGAGGTCCTCTCGCCGTTCCTCGTGCTGATCGTGGTGCTGCTGGTCGGCATGCTGGCGAGTGGGCTCCTCGCCGTCTCCGTGGAGCGCGTCGCCTACCGCCCGCTGCGCGGCGCGCCCCGGCTCATCCCCCTGATCTCCGCCATCGGCGTGTCCTTCTTCCTCCAGGACGCGGTCCGCCTCTTCGAGAGCATCTGGCGGAACTCCTTCAATCTCGTGTACCCGACGATGGACACGCTCGAATATCCGGTTCAATTTGACCGAAACCATCGACGTGTCGGTGAAGTCGCTGGTGGTCATCGTCGCCTCCCTGCTCATGCTCTGGGGCCTGCACGCGCTGGTGAATCGGACCAAGATCGGCAAGGCCATCCGCGCGGTGGCGGAGGATCAGTCCACCGCGAGCCTCATGGGCATCAACGTGAACCGGATGATCTCGCTGACCTTTCTCATCGGCGGCGCCATGGGCGGAGCCGCGGGCGTGCTCTTCGGCGTGCAGTACAGCCTGGTGAACCCCTATACGGGCTTCATCCCCGGGCTCAAAGCCTTCACCGCCGCGGTGCTGGGCGGCATCGGCAATATCCCGGGCGCCATGCTGGGCGGGCTCGTGCTGGGCCTGCTGGAGGCCTTCGCGGCGTCGTACCTCTCGCTACTCACCGGCGGCGCCTTCGGGGCCGAGTACAAGGACATCTTCGCCTTCTCCATTCTCATCCTCATCCTGATCTTCCGGCCCAAGGGCCTCCTCGGCGAAGTCGTTAGGGAACGCGCCTGAAGGGCGAGGCGCAGCCGAAGGCGAGACGAGCGAAAATGGAAATGGGTTCCCGAGCGGAGCGAGGGTGGGTCAGGACATGATCAAGCTCTCCTCGAGCGCCCGCCCACCGCCATCGCCATCTCGGTAGGCCTCCTCGCCGTCACCGCCTACTCGGTCTCACAGTACCCGCGCTCGATCGTCGCCTTCATGCTCTTCCAGGCCTCGATCCTGGTGCTCTACTTCGCGCGGATGCCCGCGCCGCTGAAGGCGCTTCTCACGGCGGGCACGCTGGGCGTGCTCATGCCCGTGCTCGGCACCATCAACGGCTACTACCTGGAGATCGTCATCCAGGTGGGCATCTTCGTGGCGCTCGCGCTCGGGCTCAATATCGTGGTGGGGCTGGCGGGCCTGCTCGACCTCGGCTACGTGGCCTTCTTCGCGGTGGGCGCCTATACCTGGGCGGTCTTCGGCTCGCCGCAGGCCAACATGTTCCTTTCCGGGGGGTTCTTCCCGCTGCCCCAGTGGACGTTCTTCATCTTCCTCCTTCTCGGCGTGGGGGTGGCGGCGGGCGCGGGCATCCTCCTCGGGCTGCCTGTCCTCCGGCTGCACGGCGATTACCTCGCCATCGTGACGCTGGGCTTCGGCGAGGTGATTCGCGTCCTCGCCAATAACCTCGACAAGCCGATCAACTTCACCAATGGGCCCAAGGGCATCACGCCCATCTCGCGCCCGCCGATATTCTTCGAGCCGGCCCTGCGCGCGATAGGGATCGAACCGGACCCCAACGTCATCTATCCGCTCTACCTCTACTTCATCGTGCTCGCCATCGTGGGCATCACCGTGCTGGTGAATCGCCGGCTCGAGGACTCGCATATCGGCCGGGCCTGGGAAGCCATCCGCGAGGACCAGACGGCGGCCCAGGCGATGGGGGTGCCGCTGGTGCGGATGAAGCTCCTCGCCTTCGCCTGCGGCGCATCCTTCGCGGGCGCGGTGGGCGTGCTCTTCTCCGCCAAGCAGGTGTTCATCAACCCCGAGTCCTTCACCTTCATGGAGTCCATCGGCGTGCTCGCCATGGTGATCCTGGGCGGCATGGGCTCCATTCCGGGCGCCATTCTGGGCGCCACCGTGGTCACCGTGCTCAACCTGCAGGTGCTCAAGGGCCTGTCCCTCTGGCTCAACGAGCTGCGCAATGCCGGCACCACCATCTTCGGCTGGAGCCTCACCAACTGGCCCACCCAGCTCGAGCCCGCGAAATACGAGCGCATGGTCTTCGGCCTCATCCTCGTGCTCATGATGATCTTCCGGCCTCAGGGCATTTTCCCCGCGCGGCGACGCCACCGGGAGCTCACCGACGGGTCGAGCGAGCCCCACTAGGATGGCGGTGATTCTCGAGGCCCGCGGCATCACCAAGCGCTTCGGCGGGCTCACCGCGCTCGACTCCGTTGACTTCACCCTGGACGAGGGCCGGATCGCCTCGATCATCGGCCCCAACGGGGCCGGCAAGACCACCTTCTTCAACGTATTCACGGGGATCTACGTCCCCGAGGAGGGCGTAGTCACCTTCAAAGACACCCCGTTGCTGGGGAAACGCCCCGACCAGATCACCGCGCTCGGGATCTGCCGGACCTTCCAGAACATCCGCCTGTTCTCGAACATGACCGCGGTGGAGAACGTGCTGGTCGGCATGCACAGCCGGGTGCCGCTGGGACTCTGGGACGTGCTGGGACGGGGGCCGCGCTGGGCGCGGACGGAGCAGGCGCTCTGGGCGCGCGCCGCCGAGCTCCTGTCCCTGGTGGGACTGCGGCCCAAGGCCAATGAGCTGGCGCGCAATCTTCCCTACGGCGACCAGCGCCGCCTCGAGATCGGGCGCGCGCTGGCCTCGCGCCCCTCGGTGCTGCTGCTCGACGAGCCCACCGCGGGGATGACCCAGGGCGAGGCGCGCGGACTCATGGATCTCCTTCGCCGTCTCGTGCGCGAGCTGTCACTCACCGTGCTGCTCATCGAGCACAATATGCGCGTGGTCATGGCGGTGTCCGACCACGTCACCGTGCTCGACTACGGCCAGAAGATCGCCGAGGGCATGCCCGCCGAGGTGCAGCGGAACCCGCGCGTGGTCGAAGCCTACCTCGGGCGGCGGAAGCCCGCGGTGGCGCCGGGGGCCGCCGGTGCCTGAGACGGCGATGCTGGAGGTACAGGACCTCCATGTCTTCTACGGGGAGATTCACGCGCTCAAGGGCGTCTCCTTTCGCGTGGGCCCGGGCGAGATCGTCACCCTTCTCGGCAATAACGGAGCCGGCAAGACCACCACGCTCAAGACGCTTTCCGGGCTCCTGACGCCTCGCCGCGGGGATGTGCGGCTGGAGGGCTCCTCGATCCTGGGCATCGCGGCGCACGACATCGTGCTGCGCGGCATCACCCATGTGCCGGAGGGACGCCGCATCTTCAATCGCCTCACCGTGTTCGAGAACCTCGAGATGGGCGCCTATACGCGCTCCGACCGGGCCATCGCGGAGGACATCGAGCGCGTGTTCGGGATATTCCCGCGCCTCAAGGAGCGGCGGGGCCAGGTGGCGGGCACGCTGTCCGGGGGCGAGCAGCAGATGCTCGCCATCGGCCGGGCCCTCATGGCGCGCCCGCGCCTCCTGCTCCTCGACGAGCCGTCCATGGGTCTGGCTCCCGTGCTCGTCGAGCAGATCTTCGACACCGTGCAGACCATCAACCGGCAAGGCGTGACCATCCTCCTCGTCGAGCAGAACGCGGCCATGGCATTGTCGATCGCGGGCCGCGCCTACGTGCTCGAGACGGGGATGGTGGCGCTCGAGGGCCCCGCGGGGGAGCTCGCCGGCAATCCCGAGGTCCGCCGCGCCTATCTCGGCGAGGGGACGGAGACCGCACCGTGAGAACAAAGGGACTGACGTACGAGGAGCATCAGGTCGGGGCCACCTACGAGACCCTCGCCCGGACGGTATCGGAAGCCGACATCTGCGCCTATGTGAACCTCTGCGGCTTCAACGAGCCGCTCTTCTACGACATGGAATACGTGGCGCGCGAGTCGGTGTTCAAGGGTAAGCCCTCCCCGGGGGCCTTCACCTTCTCACTGTCCGAGGGGCTGATCATGCAGACGGGGCTGATCCACGGCACCGGCATGTCCTACCTCGGCGGTGAGATTCGCATCGTGTCCCCGGTGCTGGCGGGCGACACCATCCGCGTCACCGTCACCATCTCGGACAAGCGCGAGACCAAGAAGCCGGACCGCGGCATCGTGAGCTATACCCATACCGTGACGAATCAGCGGGGCGAGGTGGTGCTGGAGGCGCAGGTCAAGCGCATGATCAAGCGAGCGCCCGCGAAGGCCTGATGCGCGTCCTCGGCCGGGCGGACCTCGAGCGCCTCCTCACCCCGGCCGACGTCATCCGCGCGGTGGAGGGGGCCTTCCGCGAGCACGCGGCCGGGCGCGCGCGTACCCTGCCCCGCGCCGTCCTGCCCATGCGGGGCGCGGGCCTCTTCCTCGCCATGGTGGGGAGCCTGCCCCGCCAGCGCGCGCTCGGCACCAAGCTGGTCACGGTGGTGGAGGCAAACCGCGGGCGCGGCCTCCCGACCCTCCACGCCACCTACCTCCTCACCGACCCGGTAACGGGGGTACCGCTGGCCCTCATGGAGGCGGGCTTCCTCACCGCCATCCGCACCGGGGCAGCCTCCGCTCTCGCCGCCCGCTACCTCGCGCGGCGCGACAGCAAGGTAGTGGCCTGCTTCGGGGCGGGCATACAGGCCCGCTACCAGCTCCTCTGTCTCCAGGCGGTGCTTCCCATCGAGCGGGTCACCGTGGTGGGACGCTCGCTCGAGCGCGCCCGCGCCTTCGCCGACCGGATGGCGCGCGAGCTCGGCATCCCCGTGGAGGCCACCCGCAATCGACGGGCGGCGGTGGCCGGGGCCGACCTCGTGACCTGCGCCACCACCTCGCCCACCCCCGTCTTCGACGGGCGGGACGTCCGGCCCGGCACCCATGTGGACGCGGTGGGTGCCTTCCGGCCGGCAACCCGCGAGGTCGATACCGGGCTCGTGCGTCGGGCCCACGTGGCGGTGGACACCTACGAGGGGGCGTGGGAGGAGGCCGGGGATCTCCTGATCCCCATCAAGGCCGGCGCCATCACGCGCCGGCATGTCCGGGCCGAGCTGGCCGAGCTGGTATCCCGGCGGAAGCGGGGGCGGACCGCGCGGGACGAGATTACCTTCTTCAAGTCGGTCGGCTTCGCCCTGGAAGATACGGCTACGGCACGTCTGGCTTATGATCGAGCCGTGGCGGCGAACGTCGGCATCGAGGTGGCCTTCTGAGCGAGTCCGGGCGCATCGTCCAGATCAGCGTCTCGCCGGGTGGGGTTCCCAAGCGCCCGGTGGAGTCGGCCGAGGTGACGGTGGGCGGCGTGGCGGGCGATGCCCAGCGCGATCGCGAGTTCCACGGCGGCCCCGACCGCGCCCTCTGCCTCTTCTCGATGGAGTCGATCCGCGCGCTTCAGGCCGAGGGGCACCCCATCGCGCCCGGCCAGATCGGCGAGAACCTCACCGTGGAGGGGCTCGACTGGGACAAGGTGGCGCCGGGGGCCCGCCTGCTCCTGGGCGAGGACGTCCTCGTGGAGGTCACCCGCTACACGAGCCCCTGCGCCAATATCCGCGCCGCGTTCACCGGGGGCGACTACGCGCGCGTCTCCCAGAAGCGGCACCCGGGCGCGAGCCGCGTCTACGCGCGCGTGCTCCGGACGGGGGCGATCCGTCGCGGCGACCCCGTGCGCCTCCTCGCCCCCTCCACCCAACCCTCTCCCCCCACCCAACCCTCTCACCTTGAGGGAGAGGGGCAGGGTGAGGGGCAACCGGGCAGGGTGACGGGGCCGTGTCCATCCGTACCGCCGACGCCATCATCATCGGCGGCGGGATCACCGGGGTCTCCATCGCCTTCCAGCTCGCCGGCCTCGGCCTCCGGCGGGTGCTCGTCCTCGAGAAGAAGTTCATCGGCTCGGGCGGGACCGGCCGATCCGTCGGCATCATCCGCCAGCTCTATCCCACCCGCGAGACCAGCGAGATGGTGCTGCGCTCGCTGGCCGTCTTCGAGCGATTCGGCGAGGCGGTGGCGGGCGCGTCGGGCTTCGTCCGCTCCGGCGTCCTCATCGGCGTCTCGCCGGCCATGCGGCCGACGCTCGAGAAGACGCTCGCGCTTCAGCGCTCGATGGGCATCCGCGCCGAGATCGTCGAGCCGGCCGACCTCTCCCGCATCGAGCCGCGCATCGACCCCGCCGGGCTCGGCGCCCTCCTCTGGGAGCCGGGCTCGGGCTACGGCGACCCGTCCGCGGTGACGGCGGGCTATGCCGAGGCGGCGCGGAAGCGCGGCGCCGTCATCGAGCAGGGCGTGGAGGTGGTCGCCATCCGCGCAGGCGGGCGGCCGGGTGGCCGGCGTCGACACGGCGGCGGGCGACCACATCGACGCGCCCGTCGTCATCAATGCCGCCGGCCTCTGGTCGCCGCGCGTGGCGCGTCTGGCCGGGCACGAGCTGCCCATCATCATCGGCCGCCACCCCGTCTTCATCGTCGAGCGTGACGCGGCCTTCGGCCCCGCGCACACGGTGTATCTCGACCTCGCCGGCGGCTCCTATGCGCGGCCCGAGACGGGGGGGCTCACCCTGACCGGCTCCCTCACCGACGACGAGACCGAGCATCCGATGGACGCCGATCTCCTGGGCAGCGAGGCGGGCTTCGACGAGGCCAGCGCCGTGCTCGCCCGGACCGCGCGCGCCATCCCCGCGCTGGCGGACTCGCGCTTCAGCCGCGGCTATGCGGGGGCCTTCGACATCACCCCGGACTGGATGCCGATCCTCGACGAGTCGCCGCTGCCCGGCCTCTACGTCGCGGCGGGGATGTCGGGGCACGGCTTCAAGCTCGCGCCCGCGGTGGGGGAGATGATGGCGGCCCTGGTCACGGGTGGCCGCCCGCCGGTGAGCCTGGCGCCCTTCCGGCTGGGGCGATTCGACGGCGCCGCGGCCTCGTCCACCTTTGTCTCCTCGTATCTGGGCCCTCCTGAACCGCCACCCCTGGCGAAGGGGGCGAGCCACTGAGCGCCACCGCCGATTGGTTGGCGTGGCCCCTCGCCGGGCGTCCCAGAATGCGGGCGCCTTTGACGACCCGGAGGGCGGAATCGCGGTGACCTTGCTGACGCCCCGAAGCCGGACCTGGCTTCTCACGCTGGGCGGCGCCCTCTGCCTCGCCGAGATCTGGATCGCGGGACTCTACTACAACGGCTATCAGGTCCTCAACGGCCGGCACGGCTGGTTCCCCAGCGAAATGGCCTTCCTGCTCTACTACATGCTGTTCGGCATCCCGGCCGCCATCCTCCTCACCGCGGCCTTCGCCCCCTGGATGGGCCCCCGTCTGATCGCGGCCTTTGACGGGACGGCGGCACTGCCGCGTCGGGAGGTGACCGCGGTCGTCGCCTGCGCCTCCGCGCTCACCTTCTTGCTCGTCACCCTGGTGCGATTCGGGATCCTGAAGGATGCCGCAGTCAGCGACGACGAGCATGCCTACACCTTCATGGCCCAGCTGTTCGCCTCGGGCCGCATCTACGTGCCTTCGCTGCCCCCGGACCTCCGACCCTTTCTCGACAACCAGTTCATCGTGAACACCGGGAAGATGTACGGGATCTATTTCCCGGGCCATCCCGCCGCCCTCGCGATCGGCCAGCTCTTCGGCGCCATGGCCTGGATCCCGACGCTCTCGGCGACCCTCACCGTGCCGTTCGCCTTCGGCGTGGCGCGCCGGATCTTCGGCCAGCGGACGGCGCTCCTCACCTTGCCGCTGCTCCTCGTCTCGCCTTACTTCCTCTTCCCATCCGCCACCACGCTGGCGCACTCGACGGCGGCCTTCCTGCTCATGACCTTCGTCTATGCCGTCCTCCGCGTGCACGAGCGCCCGGAGGCCCTGCGCTGGTGGGCGCTGGCCGGCGTCGCGCTGGCCTGGGCGGCCCTGACGCGGCCCTTCTCGACGCCCTTCTTCGCCGCGCCCTGGCTCATCTGGCTCGGGCTGGCGGTCTGGCGCCGGCGCGGGGGCCGGGCCCTCATCGGCGCGGCGCTCCTCTGCCTGCTCGGCGCCGGCGCGCTCGCCCTGCTGCTCGTCTATCAGCACGCGCTGTCCGGGTCCGCCTTCGTGAGCGGCTATCAGACCTTCAGCCGCATGCATCACTGGGGGCTGATCGGCAAGGCGCTGGAGGCCACGCCGCCGCTGCCGTCCATCAACGAGCTCATGTACACGCTGGCGCGGATGAACTTCTGGCTATTCGGCTGGCCGGCCTCGCTGCTCCTCGCGCTCTGCTTCCGGCGCAGCGACGGGGGCTTGCGGCTCTTCGCGAGCGTGGCCCTCGTGCTGCTCGTCTACGGCGCGATCTCGGCCGGCCACCATCCATCCGGTGGGGCCGGTGCACTACGCGGAGCTGGCGGTGTCCCTCGTCATCCTGTCCGCGAGCGGCCTCGAGCGGCTCATCGAGCTGAGCCGGAGCGTCTGGGCCGGGGCGCGCGCCGCGCCCTATGTCGTCACCGCGCCCGCCGTCCTGACCTTCTGCGCGCTGGTCACCTTCCTGCCCGTCTACGCGGCAACCTGCGAGCCAGCGCCGACCTCACCCGGGCTCCCGACGAGATGCTCGCGGCCAAGGGGATCGACCGTGCCGTCGTCTTCGTCCACAGCCTGCCCGCCCTCTACGTCTCACCGTATTCCTGGGCCTACTACCGTCGTAACAACTCCCCCGATCTCACCGACCCCATCCTCTTCGTCAACTACCTCGGCCCGGAGAAGAACAAGGAGTTCATGCGCCTCTTCCCCGACCGCCCCGCCGTCTCCATGGGAATGACGGACGGCAAGTTCGTCCTCCTGCCAGGGCCGTAGGCGGTTTTCCTGAGGCGACCCAGGCGAGATGTGATTGCTGGAAAGACTGGGCAGACCCGTCGTGATCTTCGCCTGTGCGGGCACTTCCAATGATCGGTCGCGATCCACGACCGGGGCTCCACGCGCTGGCCTTCGCCTTCGCCGCAGCCAGCGTCCTGGCGGCGCAGATCATCCTGTCGCGGCTGTTCAGCGCCACCATCGGGTACGACTACGCCTTCATGCTGGTCTCTCTGGCGATGCTCGGCCTGGGCGCCGGTGGGCTCATCGTTCAGCGCTCGCCGGAGTTCTTTCGCGCAGAACGCATAGGCGTACAGGCCTCGGTCCTGGCGACGATGATGGCGGTGTCGGCGGTGGCCGGCGTGATCACGATGGTCCGCCTCTACCCGAGGTTGGCCGACGGCGAGGGCTTCTGGGTCCTGGGCGGCCTGTTCTGGTGTTTCTTCCCGTTCTTCCTCAGCGCCGGGCTGCTGGTCGCAATCGTCCTCGGCCATGCCGGCGAGCGCTTTCACTTCTACTACGCCGTTGACCTGACCGCTGCCGCGGCGGGCTGCGTGGCGGCCGTCGCGATCCTGTCGGTCAAGAGTCCCGTAGATGCGATGCTGCAAGGAATTGCCGTGACGGCGATGGCGGCCGCCTCGTTGTTCGCGCTGGCGCACCGACATCGGCGCCTGGCGCTGGCGAGCCTTGTTGCGACTCTCGGGCTGGTGGTCGTTTGCCAGGCGCTCCTGCCGTACGGGCGATTTTCCGATCCGCTCCATCTACAATTTCTGCGGCGTGCCACCGTCTTCAGCGAGTGGAACTCCTTTTCCCACGTCACTGTCTACAGTGGACAGTTCTTCACTTGGGCGCTGTCGCCGAGATATCAGGGGCCGCCACACCCGATGCTCGATCTGCTGATCGACGGTATGGGCGGCACCGAGATCGTCAAGTTCTCCGGTCGGCCGGAGGAACTGGCTAAGTACGACTACCTCGCTCACGACCTCACTGCTCTGGGTCATGCCCTGGTGCCGAAGACGGCGAACCGCCGGCAGTTGATCATCGGCCCGGGCGGGGGCGTGGACATCCTACAGTCCTACCGCGAAGGCTGGCGGGACATCACGGTCGTCGAGATTAATCCGCTGGTGGTGCGCGCGGTCAACGATCCCGACCACGGCGTCGGTGCCTTCTCCGGGCAGCCCTACCGCTTACCGGGGGTACGGCTGTTCGTCGAGAACGCGCGTACCTTCGTGAAGCGTTCGAACGAGGCGTGGGATCTCATCAGCTTGACCTGGGTGGATGCCGGTGGCAGCGCCACGGCGATGGCCTACAGCGAGAACTACCTGTACACGGTCGAGGCGTTTCAGGAGTACCTGGCCCGCCTCGAACCGAACGGGATGTTGGCCTTTCTGCGCTCGCTCGGCGTCATCCCTGGGGAGATCAAGATCGACTCGATGCGCGGTATCGCGGTAGCCGCCGAGGCGTTGCGCCGCGTGGGCATTGCACACCCCGAGCGGCAAGTCCTGGTGGCGGCCGCGGAAAGCCCGTTCTGGCCGCGGCCGATGTGTTACGTGCTGGTCAAGAACGCGCCGTTCACCGCGGAGGAAACCGCTGCGGCGCGCGAGTTTCTGACGCGCCTGGCGTTTTCCCCGTTGTGGCTTCCCGACGGCTCGCTCGAGCTAGCCGCGGTCCCCCAGCGCATGCGCGATCTCGTCGTGATGATTCGAGAGCTCCTGACTACCTCCGACCCGGAGAGCCTGTACCAGCGGTCGACGCTCGATCTCCAACCCTCCACCGACGACAACCCGTTCTACTTCATGGAGCGCCCCGGTCCTAACCGACCTGCGGGCGCCAGCCTCCTGCGTCTCGGGGGCGTGCCTGATGATCCTGTTGGTTCTGGTGATTCCCTTCTTGGGCCTGCCACTGATACGCCGCCCCGGCGTGCCGCGAGTCCCGCTCGGCCGGTCGGGATTGGCGGCGCTGGCCTATTTCTCCTTGCTCGGCGCCGGTTTCATGTTGGTGGAGATCGAGATGTTCCAGGTCTTCGCGCTGCTCCTCGGCAGTCCGACCTACGCTCTCAGCGTGGTGCTGGCCAGCTTGCTGGTATTCAGCGGGCTCGGAAGCTTGAGCTCCCGTTCCCTCGCTTGCGGCGCCGCCGGTGGTGATGGGCGCCGCGTTTCTATTGCTGGTGGCCTTGCTCGGCAGTTTCGCGCTGTTTCACAGCTCTTTGCTGGCGCTTTTGCTGGTCCTGCCGTTCCCCTTGCGGGTGGCTGCGACGGTGGGCGTGATCGCTCCGCTAGCTTTCTGCATGGGCCTGCCACTGGCCACTGGGATGCGGCTCGTAAAGGACCGCCCGGACCTGATCCTGTGGGGCTGGGCGCTCAACGGCGTGTTCTCCGTATTGAGCGGAGTCGGCGCCGTTTTCATGGCGATGCACATCGGGATCTCGCGCACGTTTGGCATCGGGATGGTGTGCTACCTGGCGGCGGCGCTATTGATCCAGCGGCTTCGCCGGCGTCCACCTTCGCTTGCGACCTGAGCGGAGGCCGCCAATGGTGTGACGTGGCCGTCAGGGCTCGATGGGATCCAGGAACAGCTCCGCGCTCGCGCGGTCTCCATCCGGTAGCCCATCGCCCCGGTAGGTACTCCAGGAGCATTCGGTTCCGCTCCGGACCAAGATCGTGGACGAAGAGCACTGAGTCGCTCAAATCGGTGGAGTTGTTCCGGTGGAAGTAGGCGTAGGACCTCGGGGGATGATGGTTGGCGGGCAGGCTGTCGACGAAGACCACTGCGTTTTTCAGGCCCCGGGCCTCGACCAGCGCGTAGGGGGCACGGGCCACGCGGGCCATGAGCGTCAGCGAGGCGGCCTGCAGCGGCACGAAGATGAGCAGCGCGGCGACGACGGCGGCGACCGGCCACAACAGAACGATGGCCAATGCGCGAGATTCCCCTAGCGCATGGCGGACCAACTCGACCGCGCGCTCGAACCCGCTGGCGGTAAGCGCCAGGAGCGGCATGATGGTCTCGGTGTAGTAGACGGGCCCTACCGTGGTCACCGTGGGGATGGCAATCAGCCCGTACCACGCAAGCGCGATGATGGGGATGGCGGCCAGGCACCAAGCGCGGCCATCGCGCCGGAAGAAGGGCACGAAGAGCAGGGACAGAGGGCCAGCCCAGAAGCCAGAAGTTGATTTGCACCAGGTTCTGGGAGATCTCGCGCACGGTGTAGTAGGGCCCGAACGGGAACACCCACTTGTTTCCCTCAGCGTTATAGGCGTGGTAACCGGTCTTGAAGATGCTGCCGGTCAGCGCGTGATTGATGGCAAGAAATGTCGCCGCCCCGGCGGCGGCGATAACTACGGCGAGGAGGGGCGGTCCCCAGCCCGGCCGGATCCGCCCGCGGAGTGTGAGGAAGGCGAGGCGGCCCACGAAGGGTAGCGAGAGCAGCGCCACGCTCTGCGGCCGCGTGAGGACCCCCGCGGAAAGCGCCGCCGCGGCCAGGGCCCACCAGCCCGGTACGCTGGGCGCGGCCTCGATTCGCAGCGCCGCATAGACGAACAGGGTGAGAAATAGCGTGGAAGTCGGCTGGGAGAGCTGCGTCGCCGACACAAAGAGGAAGAAGGGCGAGAGCACGAGAAGGACGCCGGTCAGAACGGCCGCGCGCTCCCCGAAGATCCGCCGCGCGATGCCCATCCCCAGGAACAGGGTGAACGCGGCGCACAGTGGGCCCGTCCACTCCATCAGCCCCACCCGCATCGCCAGGGCCAGCACCGCCGGGTGGCCAGCGAAGTACGTCCCGTACCAGCGCCCGTTGTTCACGATGAACTGGTTGTTGAAGAACTCGCGAACCGCCGGAGGTGGGGAGTCCGCGTAGAGCCGCCCCGAGGCCAGGAGCTTCGCCTGGAACTGATAGACGTGCTCGTCGTCGGTGATCGGCATGTTCTGGAGCACGCCGAGCCGGATCCCCACGGTCAGGGCCAGCACCAGAAGGGCGAGCGCCACGGTCAGCCGCCAGCGGGGACCCGGCTCCTGACCGAGACGGTCGAACCACCCGAGGACGTCGCGCGCCAGGCCAGAGCTCCTGGGCCGCGGCGGCGGCGAGCACCGTCGCGGGGAGGATGAACACCAGCAGGTGGAGCTTGAGCGCCAGCTCGCCGCGCGAGGCAGTGAACAAGCCGTACTGCATGAGATAGTTGTCGGACAATCCGGCGCCGGTCCAGAAGCCTGCCACGAGGAGCGCGGCGCCGAGGGCATACGCGTGGGCGCGCCGGAAGCGCAGAAACATACGGGAAGCATGATATACGTAGGATCCGATGGCCGCCGAGGGAAATCCCCGGGTCGCGGTGATCGTGCCCTGCCTCAACGAGGAGGAGACCATCGGGCGGGTCCTCCAGGATTTCCGCGCGGTCCTCCCCGAGGCCCGTCCTGGTCGTCGTCGACAACAATTGCACTGACGCCACCGTCCAGATCGCCCGGGAGCGCGGGCGCCCTCGTGCTGCGCGAAACGCGGCCCTGGCAAGGGCCACGCGACGCGCAAGGCCTTCCGCGAGGTGGACGCGGACGTCTACCTGCTGGTGGACGGCGACGACACCTACCCAGCCGAAGACGCTCCGCGCCTGCTCGAACCGATCGCCCAGGGTGTGGCCGACGTGGTGGTCGGGGCTCGGCTCGGCGGGCAGGCCGGGTTCCACCGGGTGAATCGCCTCGGCAACCTGCTCCTGCTCTGGACGCTCAACTTCGTCTTCCGCGCCCGCGTGACCGATCTCCTGTCCGGCTACCGCGCGATGACGCGGGAGTTCGTGAAGCAGGCGCCCGTGCTCTCCGCCGGCTTCGAGCTGGAGACCGAGCTGAGCATCCTGGCCTTCGAGCGGGACTTCCGGACGCGGGAGATCCCGGTAAGCTTGCGCGCGCGGCCGGAGGGGAGTCGCTCCAAGATCCGCGTGGTCCGCGACGGTTTCCGGATCCTGGCGACCATCCTGACCCTGCTGCGCGACTACCGGCCCCTGTCCTTCTTCGGCTCGGCAGGCGTGCTGAGCATCCTGCTGGGCCTGGTGCCCGGCCTCATCGTCACGGTGGAATTCTTCCAGCAAGGGGCGGTGCGCATCCCCACCGCCGTCCTGGCCACGGGCCTCGTGCTCTCGGGCCTGCTGCTGATCCTGGTGGGGGTGATCCTGGGCGCGCTCAACCGACGGTTCCGCGAGCTCGACCACCGGCTGAACCTGCTCGCCGATCAGGACGGCCCGCGCCGGTCCGCCTGATACGAATGTCGCCCCCGACCAATTGGTAGAATCTGGGCAAGGCACGTATGGATCAGAACATAGAAGAGTCCGCACACGGCTCGGGCTGGCCACTGATGTCTGTAGTAGTGGTCAACTACAATGGCGGAGACCGCCTCGTCAGCTGTCTTGAATCGCTGATCGCTGATACGGATCCGGTGCCGGACATTCTGGTTGTCGACAATGCTTCCACAGATGACAGTCGAGCCGTTCTCCAAAAGGTGAAAGCTCTTCATCCTGAGATTGCCATACTTTGGAGCGAGCGAAACCTCGGGTACGCCGGCGCGGTGAACTTGGCTCTTGAGAGAGTCCGCGGTGAATTCATCTCTGGGCGTGCTCAATATGGATACGACAGTCAAGCCTGGCTGGGCTAGGTCGGCCCTGGCATTCCTAAGAGAGCATCCTAACGTAGGCGCGGTGAACCCGCTTATCGCTCTGCTGGATGGTAAGCGTGTGAATGCAGTTGGACAGGTCGTACACGTTACAGGCCTTGGCTTCAACAGCGGTCTTGGCCGACCATTCGAGCGCATTGGACGCGCACCGTTTCGTGTATCTGGAATCCAGGGCGGTGCCTTCATCATTCGCCGTGCGTTGCTTGAGAAGATTGGTGGGATGGATACGACCGGCTTTCTATATCACGAAGATGTGAATCTCTCTTGGCTGTTACAGCTCATGGGATTTGAACTCTATTGCGTTCCGGAAGGAGTAGTATTCCACGACTATTTTCTATCTATGTACCCTGGAAAGTTGCATCTTCTTGAGCGCAACCGTTGGGCCATGTTGCTGACGTATCTGCACTGGTCAAGCTTGGTTCTCCTGTCGCCTCTCCTTCTCTTGACCAATGTCTTGTCTGGGGCTACTGCATCTTACGAGGATGGGCGTTCATTCGAGGGAAGATGGCGTCGTATGGCTGGGTCTTCCGGCGATGCCGGCAGATTAAGAATCGCCGGCGGTTCGCCGAAATCGGTGCGTGCAAGTTCGGACTGGGGGCTTCTGAAGAGGCTAGATTGGAAGTATCCCCTGGGACAGTTTGTGACTTTGGCACGCGAGCGTGGAAATTCACTCCGGCAACCGGTTGGCGGCCTTCCTAAGGAGGCTATCAATGATTGACATTCCGTCGTGTGAGGCGTGAGAGGCATATGACCCCCCGATTGCCAATTCCGAGACAGACGAAGCTCTCAATACCCGGGATCCACGCTATACGGCTCGACTGGTTGCCACTCAGTGAGCCCGGTGGAAGAGATGGCTTGGTGTACAGGCACCTTACCGTTGGAACCTTCGCCGTCTCAACCTCGGCTTCACTGAATCAATTCTCATGGCGCACGTTCCGGAGCATATGACGAAGCAACAAGTTGCAAAGCTGCTGAGCGATTACCTCGATCTTTTGAAGCCAGAAGGACAAGTCATCCTTATTACTCCTCAGGAAGCAGCCTATCGGTCAGACCCTACACACGTCCAGTTCATGGATTTTGAAGCCCTGAGGAGAATAGCTGGCAAACTCGGACTGACCCACGCGAGAGAATACTCTTCCCCATTTGTGCGCTTCGTCGGCCGCTGGTTTAAATACAATGAGTTTGTGTCCGTCAGCAAAAAGGCATCAAAGTGAGATGGGGGTGTTGCGAGGTAACTTCGGTGGGTGTGTAAACGAACCGTGCGCCCTCAGGCTCCTGCCACCCTCGAGACGCAGACGAGGTTCGAAGGCAGGAGCGGCAGGCCGGAGGCCAGCAGTCGGTTGTCCCGATCGGCGGGGAAGAGCGAGAGGAAGGTCGGCGCGTCCAGGAGATTGAGGTTCTCCACGTCCGCGAAGTAGTCCTGGCCGAGGCGGCGGAGCATGGCGCGATAGCTCGCGTCCGGGTAGCCAGTGGATCAGCGGCAGGAAGGTATGCAGCTCCACGGGAAAACGCTTGTTCGGGGTGGTGAAGAGCACGCAGCGGGACACGCGACACACTTCGGCCACCAGGGCCCGCTGCTGGTCGCGCGGGCCCCCGTGCTCGACCACCGCATTGCAGATGCCGTAGTCGAAGTAGCCCGTGGGCAGGGGGATGGAGCGGAGGTCGGCCTCCAGGAAGGTCAGCCCGGGAAACTCCTCCGCGAACCAGCCCGCCTCCTCGGCCTCGCGCCCGATCACGGTGAGCCGGCTCCGGTGCGGATAGAGGGTCTCGAAGAAGTAGTGCACGGGATGGTCGCGATGGCCGGACACGCCGAAGTCCGCCACGCGCGAGTCCGGTCCGGGCGCACACTCCCGCATGAAGGTCTCGAAGATCCGGCGCCGCACGCGAAAGGCGAGGTCGTTCTTCATCCGGTCCAGTGTGCCGAGCTCAGTGGAGTATTTGAGCGCCATCGAAATGTCTAGACCTGGAGCTTGCTCAACGCCGGGCACGCGATCGAACTGACGTCGTTCTTCATACCGTCCAGTGATACAGGTGGACGTCGAAAGGGAACAAGAACCGGGGAATCTTCAAGCCGGGACAGGCGAACACGGGTGGGATGGGCGTCAGGGCCGGCGCATGAAACCGGACGCGGCGGAGCGTCGTAGAGCGTCCGAGGTGTGCCGCAGCTATATTGACGAGCGGCGCTTCTCGCCAGAAGAAGATGTCCATGCTTCGCACGAGCTTCCGCACGAGGTTCCAGGTGGCACATTGCATCTGCCAAACGGGCCACCAGGGAGACAGCTCGAAGATGAAGAGGCTCCCGCCGGGCTTGAGGACGCGGCCGAACTCGGAAAAGCCCCGAGCGACACGGCTCTCGTTCTCCCGGCGGGTCTGGCCGCCAAAGTGATGGATCGCGTAGAGACTCACGATGGCGTCGACCGAGCGGTCGGCGAGAGGCAGGTCCGCCGCCGACCCGTAGACCTGTGATATCCACTTCCGTGTTCGCGCGCAGCGACTCGTAGGAGAGGTCGACGCCGATCAAGACCCACGGCTGCGCGCGACGGTACGGTAGCGCCGGCCCACATCCGACGTCGACGACCACGGCTCCCGACGGGATTGCCGACTCGATGACTGTCGCCTGCTCGGCGTAGCAGCAGCGCCGGACTCCTGGCTCTGCCGAACCGTGCTCCATCACCTCGTGCTTGTCGTCGAAGAACGACCCGTCGCGCTGTTCCCGCATGACCGCGATCCCGTCGGCGATCGCGCCAGTGAACCCGCAGCCGCTTCGCGAGCAGCGAATCTCGTGCGCACTCTCACGGTAACCGCGCCGTGACAGCGCGGACACGCCAGGTGACCTTCGATGGCGCGCGCCAGCGTTTCGGAGGGCCGGGCCGAAGTGAGCGGGTCCAAGCGGCTGCTCACGCCAGCCACTTCTTGAAGTCGGTGATGAACTGATTCACCGCTTCGTCGGTCTTGGGATGGCTCACCATCTGGCGGAAGAACTTGGGCGGCACCGTGATGATGTCCGCGCCCGCCTGGAGGGCCTCGTTGATATCCGCGATGTGGCGGATGCTGCCCACGATGATCTCGCAGGGGTAGTGGCGCTCCCGGAACGTCTGCCCGCACCTGCCGGACCACCGCCGCGGCGTCGTAGCCGATGTCCCGGATTCGGCCGTAGAAGATGCTCACGTAGTTGGCGCCCGCCGCCGCCGCCATCACCGCCTGGTTGTAGGACATGCAGCAGGTGCAGTTGACCCGGATATTGCGGCTGCGCAGCTCCCGGATCACCGCCAGCTCGTCCCAGCCCACCGGAATCTTCACGTTGATATTGCGGTAGTGGCCGAAGTGGCCCACGAAGTCCTCCGCCTGCGTGATCATCTCCTCGCGCTTGGTGGAGAAGACCTCCACGCTGAGCGGGATGTCGTAGCCATAGCGCTGGACGAGCTCGATGATCTTCTTGATGTGCTCGCGGAAGTCGCCCTTCTCTTCCTTGGCCAGGATGGACGGATTGGTGGTGATCCCGGCCGGGAAGCCCCGATCGAGCGCCTCCTCGATCTCGAGCAGGTTCGCCGAATCCACGAAGATCTTCATCGCATGTCCTCCCCGGGCCGGAGACCTACTCCGTCACCGTCCAGTAGTAATCGCCGCCATAGCCCGCTTCCGCGAACAGCCGGCGCCAGCCCTCCGGATCCGAATAGGTGGCCGCGGTGAGCTGCCACCGCTCGAACTTCTCCCGCTGCTCCTCGGTGAGCCAGGAGTCCACCTGCACGTAGCGGTGCCGCCGGCCCACTCGCTCGATCTCGCGCAGGGCCTGGAGACACGCCTCGCGCCCGAGATTGTGGATGGCATTGATCGAGAGCACGAGATCGAAGGCGCCGTCTCGAAAGGGCAGCCGCTCGGCGGTGCCGCGCACCAGGAAGCTGGCTGACGTCCTCCATGGCGTGCTCGAGGGCATAGGCGGAGACGTCGAGCCCCGTCACGCAGATCCCCGGCACCACGCGGCGGAGATCGTGCAGGAGAAAGCCCTTGGCGCAGCCCACGTCGAGCACGCGGTGGCCGGCGGCCAGCCCGTAGTGGTCGCGGAGCCGCTCGGCGATGGGCACCCAGCGCCCGTCGTAGCGGTAGCCGCCGTAGCCCTGACCGCGATCTCCGTCGAAGTACTCCCGCCCGAAGCGCTTCGCGACCTCACGCTCGGCGGGCACCGCCGCCTCGCGGGAGGCGATGTCGCGGCGCGAGCGCGGATAGCGGTCGAGGAGATTGATCTCACGCATGCCCCAGCGCTCCAAAGGCAGCCAGAGTGGCGCGGAGCCCCTCGTCGAAGGGCGTGAAGGCGAAGCCGGGCAGCGCGCGGGCGAGCCGGGCGGTGTCGAACCGGCGATGGGTGATGGCCCCCGCGCGCGGCGCGTTCGTCACCGTCACCTCGTAGGGCATCAGGCGGCGGATCACCTTCACCACGTCGCCAAACGATCGACTCTCGCCGGTGGCGACGTTCAGGAGGCCGGTGGCGCGCGCCTGGATGAGGCCGGCCATGAGCCCGGCCACGTCGTCGACGTAGACGTGGTCGCGCTCCTCTTCTCCCTCCCCGAAGATGCGCAGGCCGCGGTCGCGGGCGAGCGAGCGAGCGAAGGCATTGGGACCGTAAGCCCCGTGAGGATCGCCCGGCCCATAGACGCCGGTCACGCGAAGGGTGAGGAGAGGAAAACCGGCGGCGCGGGCGGCGTACTCCATCACCCGCTCGCCCGAGTACTTGCCCAGGGCGTAGTAGCCGCCGGGGCTCACTGGGGTGTCTTCCGTGACCGGATTGACGTCGAAGCCATAGACGGCGTCCGAGCTCACGTAGAGGCAGAGCTCCGGCGCGCGGCGCGCGAGATACTTCGCGAGGTTGGCGGCCATCGCCACGTTGGCCATCAAGGTCTCGGGCGTCTGCCCCCGATCCGGAGTCAGCGCGGAGGCGAAGACGAGGACGCTGCCCGCGCCGAGGGCGCCGTCGAGCGCGCCGAGCGCCTCGGGGCGCGTGAGGTCGAGACTCTTCGACGTGTGCGGGATGACGGCGACCCGATCGCGCTCGAGCCGCGCGGTGAGGGCGCGGCCGATATGTCCGCTGGCCCCCAGCAGCACCACCCGCTCCGGCCAGCGCGGTCATCGCCCCAGGCTCTCCCACTTCATCGCGGCCGCCTTGAGCCGCGGGTGCGACACGAGGCAGTGCCAGACCACGGCCTGGAAGGCCTCCGCATGCGCGGTGACCAGATCCGGACTCACGGTGGGGATGATGACGCAGGCATCGGCCACCTTCGCGGTGAAGCCGCCGTCGCGGCCGACTATGCCCGCCACGCGCGCGCCCACGGCCTTGGCGTGCTCGAGCGCCCGCACCAGGTTGGTGCTGACCCCGCGCTCCGCGTCCCCGCCACCCACCGAGAAGACGAGCACGGCATCCCGCGGGGAGAGGCGGCTGCCCTTGAGCCAGTTGGCGAAGGAGGTGTCCCAGCCGTCGTCGTTGATGCGCGCGGTCAGCTCGGACACGTTGTCGGTGGGCGCGTACGCCTCGAAGCCCGCGATCTTCCGGAAGTCGTTGACGGCGTGCGACGCGTTCCCCGCGCTCCCGCCGACTCCCAGGATGAAGAGGCGGCCGCCTTCGTCGCGCACGCGGACCAGGAGGTCAACCACGGCGGCCACCGCGGCCTGGTCGATGGCAGCGGCGACGCGCCCGGCTTCAGCGAGATAGCGGGCGATGAAGTCCATGGTTGCTCTCGGCGCGCGCCAGCACAGCGTCAACAGCCTCGGCGAGGCTCGAGACGCGCGCGTCGGCGACGGCGCAGTCGCTATAGGGACGGTCGAGCAAAACGGAGTAGCAGCCCACCGCGCGGCCGGCGTCGATGTCCCGCCAGCGGTCGCCCACCACGAAGGAGGCGAGGAGGTCGATGCCCCACCTGGCCGCCGCCGCGTGGAGCATGCCGGGCCGGGGCTTCCGGCAGGCGCAATCCGCCGCGTCGTCGTGGGGGCACACGAAGATGTCGGCCACGCTCACCGCGGCCCGCAGCCGCTCGTGCATGCGGCCGAGCGTGGTGGCGCTCAGCGTCCCCGCGCGCCATCTCGGGCTGGTTGGTGAAGACGATGGGCAGGAGGCCCGCCGCCCTCAGCCGCGCCACCTGGGGGCCGGCGTCCGCGCAGAGGCGGAACTCGTCGAGGCTGAGCGCGGCAAAGGCGCGCCCCTCGCGCACCTGGGTCTCCACCAGCACCCCGTCGCGGTCCAGGAACACGGCGCGCCGGCTCACGGCGTCACCGCTCCCTTGCCCCGCGGGCGCCCCATGCTCAGGTATTCGACGCCGTCGAGGTCGGTGCGGGCCGGATCCACCACGCCGACACAGTCGATCACCAGGGGCCGGCGCATGGCCTTGAAGACGTCGCGCGGGGTGGCGGCGAACTCGTCCCAATCGGTGAGGATGA
>CAVTFC010000002.1:0-299487 GCA_963733725.1 uncultured Candidatus Rokubacteria bacterium
TCTTTTTGGTGCGCTTCTTCTTGCTCAGCCAGATGCTGCTCTTCCATGTCCTCCTGGGTGTGTATCTCACCACCGCCGCGGCGACTCTGGTCCTCGGCAATCTTGCGGTGGGGGCGTCCCTGGCTCGAACCCGGCTCCTGCGCTCCGAGGTCACTGTCTCGCGCGCGCTCGTCTATCGCACCCTGGTCGTGGTCGCGCTCGGCGGCTACCTCCTGGTGGTCGGGGCGCTCGGCTGGCTCCTCAACTTCCTGGGCATCCCGGAGGAGCTGCTCTGGGGATCGGTGCTGGTCTTCGTCTCCGCCCTCGCGGTGGGCGCCGTCCTCCTGTCCGAGAACGTGCGCTGGCGGCTCAAGCGGTTCGTCGCCCAGCACTTCTACCGGACCAAGTACGACTACCGTGAGCAATGGCTGCGCTTCACCCAGCGCCTGGGCTCCCTGGTGGCCCTGGAGCAACTCGGCCCGGTCCTGGTGAGCGGGGTCACCGAGGCGGCGGGCGCCGCCCGCGGAGCGCTGTACCTCGTCGATGGCCGGCACGGACATTTTCTGCTCGCCGGAGAGGTGGAGCTCGCGGGAATCCCGGCGACACTGGACGCCGGCGCGCCCATTCTCGCCCACCTCGCCGCCGAGACCGCGCCCCTTCCGCTATCGGGGGCGCTCCGGGATACCCCGCCCGGATCGCTTCTCGGTGAAGGCGCAGTCGCGGTGCCGCTGCGCTGGGGGGCCGAGCTCGTCGGGCTCATGCTCGTCGGACCCGAGCGCACGGGCACCCCGTATTCGCGCGAGGATCTCGAGTTCTTCATGACGGTGGGTGAGCAAGCCGCCGGAGTCATCGTGACCGCGCGCCTCTCCGAGACGCTCGCCCAGGCGCGCGAGTTCGAGGCCTTCCACCGTCTGACTTCCTTCGTGATCCACGATCTCAAGAACGCGGTGTCGGCCCTGTCCATGCTGAGCCAGAATGCGCTGCAGCACTTCGAGGATCCGGAGTTCCAGAACGACGCGCTGAAGACGCTGTCGCGTACAGTGGACCGGATGAAGGCGCTCCTCGCCCGTCTCACCGCCGCGCCCACTGCGGGGCGGCTGCGCTCGGAGCCGGTGGACCTCTCGGCCCTCGCGCTCGAGGCGACCCGCCCGCTCGACGGCGGCCGAGTGAGCCTCGTGAAGGAGTTCGCGCCCGTCGCCGCGGTGCTGGGCGATCGGCGAGGCGCTTCTCCGTGTCATCCAGAATCTCGTCACCAATGCCATTGAGGCGGTGCAGGGGAGCGGTACCGTCACCCTCCGGAGCTACGAGGAGGGCGGCCGGGTCGTGTGCGAGGTCACCGACACCGGGTGCGGGATGTCGCCGGAGTTCATTCAGAAATCGCTCTTCGCCCCGTTCCGGTCCACCAAGAGCGGTGGCTGGGGGATCGGCCTCTATCAGGCGAAAGGCATCGTCGATGCGCATGGCGGAACCATCGAGGTGACGAGCCGCGAAGGCGGCGGTAGCACCTTCCGGCTGCGGCTCCCTTTGGCGGGCCCTGGAGTGGAGGAGCATCGTTCATGACGACGACGATCGCTGAGCACCAGCTCGTCCGTGGCCGCTCAACCTGGGCATGGTTCCTGCCGCCGTGGATTGCCGCCATGGCTCTCTACGCGCCGCTTGTGCCATCGCTCGTCTACGAGTGGGCGAAATTCCCCAACCTCTCGCACGGCTTCGCTATCCCCTTCATCGCGGCGTATCTCATCTGGGCCCGGCGGGACCGGCTCGCCACACTCCCCTTCACGCCGTCCGCCTGGGGGCTGCTCGTCCTGGTGCTCGGGCTCCTCGCGCTCGTGCTGGGGATGCTCGGCGACGAGCCGTTCGTGGCCCGCGTGTCGCTCCCCCTCACCCTGCTCGGCCTGGCCCTCCTCCTCGCCGGTCCGCGCGTGACCCGGCACAGTCTGGCCGGGCATCGTCGTATCTCGCTCTTCATGATCCCCCTGCCCTGGGTGACCGTAAAGCAGATCACCTACCGCTCGCGCCTCTTCGACGCCGATGCCACCGCCTATCTCCTCGGCTGGATAGGCGTCCCCGTGCACCAGAACGGGGTGATGCTGCACCTGCCCAATATCACCCTCGAGGTCGCGGATGCCTGCAGCAGCATCCCAGCCATCGCCGCGCTCGCTGTCGCTGGGCGTTGCCTACGCCGCGGTGGCCCGGCGGCCGCTCTGGGTCCGGCTCGTGCTCATCGCCGCCACCCTGCCCTTCGCCATCGGCGCCAATATCGTGCGCATCACGAGCACAGCGGCGGCGGCGTACTGGATCGGGGTCTGGACCCTTCACACGAGCTATCACATGTTCAACGGGACGGTGAACTTCCTCTTTACCTTCCTCCTGCTCATGGCGCTGGACTGGGGCCTCGGACGGCTCACCGAGCGGAGACCCTCATGAGGCGCGAGATCATCTTCTCGCTGGTCGCGCTGGCCCTTCTCGCCGCTGCTGGCGTGGCCGTCGCCCTGCCGATGGGGCTGGTCGAGGTTCCGCTGCGGGCGTCGCTGGAGACCATTCCCGACATCCTGCCCGGCTGGGCCGCGGGAAGTGAGCACCCGGCTGGCGTTTTGCCCCCGGATACCCGGGCGCCGAACCGCCTCGTCCGGGGCTACGCGAGTCCCGCCGGACCGGTGTGGGTGATGGTCGAGTACTTCCCGTCCCAGGACGAGACTCGCCGGGCGGCGGCGCGCGAGTTCGTGTTCCCCGGGGCGGGCTGGAGCCAGATCGCTGAGCGCGAGGTCACCGTCTCAGTGCCGGCCGCGGATGGGCGCGGACTCGAGGCCAACCTCGTGGTGGTCGAGGCGGGCGGCCGCCGCTACGCGATCGCCTACTGGTACCAGATCGGCCCGAGCGCCGTCGCCAGTGATCATTGGTATCGGGCGCGCCTCTTGTACAATCGACTCGTGCGCGGACGATCCGACGGGGCTCTGGTCCGGATCGCCTCGCCCCTGGCGAGCGGCGAGGACAGCGGCGCTGCCCTCGACCGTCAAGCCGAGTTCCTCCGGGTATTCTACCCGGCCCTGCTCCGGAGCCTGCCCCGCTGATGGCGGGCGCAATGGAGAGCGCGCGCATGACCAAGCCGAAGCTCCTGGTGGTGGATGACGACGAGAGCATCCGGACCCAGGTGAAGTACGCGCTCCGCGACGACTACACCCTCTGGTTCGCCGAGGACCGGGCGCAGGCGATGGCGCTCTTCCATGAGGTCCAGCCGGGCATCGTGAGCCTCGACCTCGGCCTGCCTCCCGACGCGGAGGGTGCCGAGGAGGGCCTCAAGACCCTCGACGAGATCCTCCGCGCCTCCGCCACCACCAAGGTGGTCGTGGTGACCGGAAACAGCGATCGAGAGAACGCGCTCCGTGCCGTCCAGCTCGGGGCCTTCGACTATCACCTCAAGCCCATCGATCTTCCCGAGTACAAGGTCGTGCTCCGCCGCGCCGCCTACCTGGCCGAGCTGGCGCGCGAGGGCGAGGCCGCCGCCCAGGTCAAGGAAAGCAGCGTCCGCTTCGAGGAGATCATCGGCAGCACGCCGCGCATGCGCGAGATCTTCGCCGTCATCCAGCGCGTGGCCAAGACCGACGCCACCGTCCTCATCGAGGGCGAGAGCGGTACCGGCAAGGAGCTGATCGCCCGCGCCGTCCACAGCCGCAGCGTGCGCAAGAACGGGCCGTTCGTGGCCATCAACTGCGGCGCCATTCCCGAGACTCTGCTGGAGTCCGAGCTCTTCGGCCACGAGCGCGGCGCCTTCACCGGCGCCCACGTACAGCGGCAGGGGAAGTTCGAGCTGGCCAGCCGGGGGACGCTGTTCCTCGACGAGATCGGCGAGCTGCCCGTTCTCCTCCAGGTGAAGATCCTCCGGTTCCTCCAGGAGCGGACCATCGAGCGCCTGGGCGGGCGGCAGCCGATCTCGGTGGATCTCCGCGTGATCGCGGCGACCAACCGCGACCTCAAGAGCCATCTCCAGCAAGGCCTCTTCCGCGAGGATCTCTACTACCGGCTCTCCGTGGTGACGCATCGACCTGCCGCCCCTGCGCGAGCGGGGCGAGGACATCCTGCTCATCGCCAACCGCTTTCTCGAGCGGGCCGGACAGGAGCACCGGCGCCGGGTGCGCTTCGGCCCCGACGCCATCCAGGCCATGATGGCGCATGCCTGGCCGGGCAACGTCCGCGAGATGGAGAACCGCGTGAGCCGCGCGGTGATCATGAGCCAGCGGGCGCGTCATCATGCCCACGGACCTCGACCTCACTCCCGCCGAGCCGTCGCCGACAGGGCTCGCTCCGCGACACGCGCGAGCGGGTGGAGCGCCAGACCCTCGTCGAGGTGCTGAGCCGCCATCGCGGCAATGTCAGCCAGGCCGCGCGCGAGCTCAAGGTGAGCCGTCCGACCCTGCACGGCCTCCTCGACAAGCACGCGATCAACGCCAAGGACTTCCGGTAGGGCCCCCAGGCGCGCGGCCGGGGTGCGGCTCAGGGCCGGGGCATGAGCCGGACGGCCCCCCCCAGCCGTTCCACCGCTCCCACCGTCGGTGGCACCGCTCGGGGAATGCCGAAGTAGTCCAGCGCGGGCACCCAGGCCTCCACGCGAACGGCCCCGGCCGCGGCGAGCGGCCCACCGGGGGCCGGGGAGAAGTTCCGGTTCTCGCCGTCCACGAAGCAGGCCAGGGATCCGCAGTCCACGTTGCCGGCGAGGCGGAGACCGGGCTGGGCCTCCGGGAGCGAGACGGCCCCGGCCTTGACCTGGACCGCATTGTTCACCACGGCCACATCGAGGAGCCCGTTCCGGGCGACGGCCACCGCGCCCTGCTCGTTGCGGTAGAGGGTGTTGTGAGCCACAACCACCCCGCGCAGGAGCCGCCGGCGGCCATAGTCCTCGAGGCCCACCCCCGCGATGGCATTGCCGGCCGCGACATTGTTGCGGACGATGACCGGTCCGCCGCCGATCACGATCCCCGAGGAGCGGAGCGAGCCCATCACGACATTGCTTTCGACGAGGGAGACGCGGGCGGAGTCCGCCGCACCGTAGAGCATGATGCCGGGGCCCTTGGTGTCGAGCACGACGTTGCCACGCACCACCGCCGTCGAGTTGAGCTTCACCTGGATGCCGTAGCCGATCTCCGGATCCGGGGCGCGCACCGTCTGGATCAAGTTGCCCTCGATGACGAGCCCCGTCGCCAGACAGGTGATCCCGTCGTGGCAGCCGAAGTACATCGCGGTGGCCTCGGAGTCGCGGATCAGGTTCCGGCGCACGACTAGGCCTTCGCTGCTCGTATGATTGGCGACGACGGCAATGCCGCCCAGCCCCGAGAACTCGCAGTCCTCGACGGTGATCCCCGCCCGGCCGAAGATCCGGATCCCATCCACGTTCCGCTGGGTCGGGCCCACGGCGAGGCCCCGGATGGTCACGTGGTCGGCCTTGACGTCCAGGGCGTTGGCGGTGGTGCCGCCGTGAACGATCCGGGGCCGCTGGGCAGGCGACTTGGCGCGGATCACGGTGGGCGCTCCGGGGAGACCCCCGACCCGGATGGCGCAGGGCCCGGCATAGTCGCCGGGACGCAGGACCAGCTCGCCTCCCGGAGGCAATCCATTGACCTCGGCGCAGAGATCGGCCTCGGGGCCGATCTCCACTGGGGCGGCGGTAACCGGTCCCGCCAGCAGCGCCGTCAGTGCGGCTGCGGTCGCGAGGGAAATCGGTATGGAAGTCATCAAATCTATTATAGGGTCACGGGCTGACTTCACCAGAGATGGTAGCGAAAGGTCCGAGAACTGTGTGTAAGTCGGAAAAGCTTACAAGTCGACCCTATGTCCGTCCTGGCCGCCCGTTAAGTAGCTGATTTATTGGCCTACAGAGAGATGGCACGCGCCATGCTCTCTCCCCCACCAACAGCCACGTTTCGACAAAGCGCAACGGGCTCTTACCAGACGAAAAGGAGACAGACATCATGAAGGGTCGCGGAATGAAGGGGTTGATCGCCGCGGTGGGAGCGCTCGCGCTTTTGCTCGGGCTCGCGGCGCAGGCCAGCGCAATCACGTTCAATTACGAGCAGCTCTCGGGCTTCGTCCTCGGGACGGAGTTGCCGGCGCCCGATGGCGAGGCGCCGCCCAACGGCATCAAGTTCTTCGGGACCAATGTCGTGACGACCACGGCGATCAATGGGGTCCCGGCCGGGAGCAGCACCTATCGGTCCATGGCCTGGGGTGCAGGGTCGGACGCCGGGGTGTTCCCGATAGGGGACGAGCCCTCGTTCCTGGTGCTTCCCGGGGGGGGTCCGAACGCCAACAAGAGCGGCCTCCTGGTGCTCGGCCAGTCCGGCTCAATCGCGCCGGGCGAGACCAAGGTCCTCACCGACGTCTTCCACCGTAACCAGACCATCTCGCCGCCGGACCTCACCCAATTCGACATCTTCTCGCTCCTGACGATCAAGGACTCGGGCAACGTCACGACCCTGCTCGAGAACCAGAACAATATCCGGGCCACGTTCAACGAGACGCCCAACAATCCGGCGGGCGGCTGCGATCCGGCCATCCAGTTCTCTGCTACGCCATGTGACGACTTCTTCAACTTCCCGCTCGGCAGCTTCGCCGCGGTGCAGTTCGTGGGCGACGACGGGAACCTCTACGAGCTGACCTTCAGCACTTTCTGCGTGAACAGCACGGAGACCCGCTGCGACATTCCGGACCCGAACGACCCCACCCAGGGCCTGATCCGGACCGCGGAGGGCCATATCAACCACCTGCAGGTCCTGATCCATCTCGAGCAGCTCACCGACCGAGTCCCCGCTCCGGCGAGTCTGCTCCTCCTCGGGCTCGGCATCCTCGGCGCGGGCATCCTGCGGAAGAAGATCGCCTAGACCGAACAACCGAGCCTGCTTCCAACGCGCCCGCGGGCGAGCCGAAAGGCTCCCCGCGGGCGTCGTTTTTTCGTCTGGAGGAGCGCGCCGGGCGGCAGTGGCGACGTCAGCGCGCGAGGTAGGCGTGCTTCCGCTCGTAGGTGACCGGGTAAGGGAAGTCGGTGTGCGCGTAGAGTCGGATTTCACGGACGAGGCCCGGCAGGTAGCGTTCGAGGCTCGCGTCCAGTCCATCGCGCAAGGCGCCGGACGGCGCTTTTCCGGTCCGGAGCTGCACCTCCAGCCTCAGCGTGTCCCCGTTGCCCGCCATCCTGAAGAAGCCCGTCACCGCGCGCGCCACGTCGGCATCATCGAAGAGGGCCTCCTTGACTATCTCGACGCCGAGCCTCCTGCCCGCGACCTCGAGCCTATCCTTGCGCCCGAACACCGCGACGCAGGGGAGACGGAGCGCCGGGGCGGGGAGGTCCGGCGCATGCGCACGCAGGACCTCCTCGAGGCGTCGGAAGGGCACGATACGGGCGAGATCGCCGGTGCGATAGCGGAACTGCGGCATGGGGAGATCGGGGCTGGCTAGGGAGACGGCCAGGTCTCCCATGGGTAGGCCGGGAATCGGGATCTCCTCGATGAAGCTCCGCATGGGGTAGTAGACGAAGAAGTGCGGGGTCTGTGGTGTGTCGAAGCCCAGCAGCGCCCTGCGGAAGGCGGGGTCTCGATAGGCTCGCCGGACGATCCGGATCGTCTCGGGAATCTCGTGGAAGAGGTTGAGCCCGAGCTCCCCCGCTCCCATGGTGGAGGCGATGAAGGCGTCGGTCGGCTGATCAGCGTCGGCGATGCCGAGAAGCCCCGAGACATAGGTTCGCCAGCTCTCGACGAAGCCCTCCCCGCCCGAGACGAGCGTTGTCCGGTAGGCCCTCCAGTCCACGCCCCCTTCGGCCCCCTCCTCGATGAGCTTCTTCGCGAAGGGGGGCTGGCTCACGAGCACGAGCTGCTCGAAGTACGGCGCGCAGGCCCGGATCATGGCCAGCGCCACGTCGGCGTTGACCCCGGTATTGGCCACCGCCATGCTGGTCGGCACCTGCAGTCCCATCGGGTAGGTGTTCACGAGGAGGGTCCGCCGCTTCGAGAAGCCGATCACGTGCTCGAAGGCGACGTCGGCCCCCTTGGCGGCGAGCTGGACGCCCTCGGCGGTGTCGCCGCTGAAGGCGAAGGCCCCGCTGGTCCCAGAGCTCGGCACGAACGATTTGATCCCCTCGAGCGTCCCGCCGCGGAACAGCGCGTGCAGCGGATAGGCCTGGAAGATCGACAGCTTGTCCGTCAGCGGCACCCGGGCGCGGAAGGTGTCGAGATCCGTGACGGTACCGGGATCGACGCCGCGCCGCTTGAGGAGATCCGCGTAGGCGGGCACCTCGGCGGCGGCGCTCTGGAAGGCGGCGAGCAGGGAGCCCTCGCCCATCTGCTCCAGCATCTCCGGCTCCGCCGACCGGAGGAACTCGAGGATCTCCGAGATCTCCGGGAGACTCACCCGGCGATCAGCTCTCGGAGGGGGCGAAGAACTGGAAGACGTCCGGCCGGCTCTCCATCAGGAACTGCTCGAGCTGCCGGATGCTGGCATAGTACGGGATGACCTCGCCGTAATAGCTCATCGGATCGCCGACCTGATGGAGGCCCAGCCCGAACTTGGACAGCATGCGCTGAAGGCCGCTCTCCATGGCTGCCACCCAGTATTCCAGCCCCATGTTCACGCTCTCGACGTACATCTCCTTGAAGAGGCCGAAGAGAATCAGCGGATACTGGCTGCGGCGGTAGGTGGCCTCGGCCTGCGCCTGCGCGTCCTTCTCGGGGTCCCCCAGCTCCTGGCCGTAGAGCCCGTCATTGGCGCGGCGCCGATAGCTCTTCGCGAGGATCAAGCGCGAGATCTCGGCCGTCTTGTCGCGCGGCAGCCGCTGATAGTCCGCGGAGAGCGTGCCCGCGTGCTGCTCCAGGGGAAAGCCCAGGCGGGAGTCCCGCACCAGGCGCAACGTCGCCACCATCTCCGTCCGCTCATTGGTCGCGACGAAGTGGACCGAGTAGGGATCGTACTCGTCGGTCTCGCGCTCGTTGGGATACCGGGCCGCGTCGAGGTACTTGCATTCGAGGCAGTACACGGCGTAGCGGAGCTGCTGCACGTCGTCCCAAAGCCCAGTGCTCGGCGCCAGCCGCTTGAAGTCGAAATACCGCCGTGGAAGCACGGCGCCGGGTTCCCCGGCCGGCTCGGATCCGCCGGAGATCGGCCGCGTGAGCCGGATGCCATCGGCTTCCGGAGCGCGGTCTGTTCTCGTTTCCAATCCCTCACCTCGACACTCGGCGTAGGTCTCGACGACTGAATGCCCTCGATGGTAAACCGCTAAGTCTCCTTCACGCAAGGCATTCTCGCACACACCGATCGATGCCGAACATCTAGATGAAGTTGGTGCGAAGCGTTTAGAATAAAGCGGACGAGGTGGCAGAGTGGTCGCGAAATTGCCGAGCGCGTCGGACGGTGACACGGGGGCGCGCTCGCGCGAAGGGGGCACGGATGCGACTGATCAGGGCGCTCATCGCCGTCGGGACGTGGGTATCGCTCGTCTGCACGTCGCCGGTATCCGCCCAGTGGGCGGAGATTCCCAACACTCGCCTCGACCCGGCGAAGCAGGCTAACGGGACCAAGCTGCTGGTGCCGCTCTCCCGGGGTGGGATGAGCGGGACGGCGACGGCCATCGTGAGCATGTGGAATAGCGCGGCGCTGGACTCACCGTCCCCCTCGGTCGCCCCTACCCGCGAGCCTTTCACGGCGATAGTGCCCGTTCCCAACACCGATCTGTCAGCCCGCTGGAACGGGATTCCCCTCTGGCAGCAAGGACAGGGTCCGATGGCTCGCGGCGGCAAGCACGCGCGGATGGACTACGACACGAAGCGGAAGCGCCTGCTGCTCACGGGCGGGGACCGGGACGGGTCGGATGCCGGGAATCCGAGCGTGTGGGCCTTCACGGTGGACGGGCCGGCGACGTTGCTCTCGCCCATGTGCCGCCCCTATCCCGACTGGCTGCCATCCTTCCCGGACAACGTGACGTGGGTGTACGACACCCTGCGCGACCGGGCGATCATCATGCCCGGCTACTTCAACGACTTCGCCCGCATGCAGACGATGTGCAAGCGGACGGATGACCGGATTCTGTTCTCGACCTCGGCCGCCGGCGTGAAGCGGAAGGACGGCGGGGTGTTCAACCTGACCACGAACGACTGGGAGCCGCGCACGTGGGCCTTCCCGACGCAGGGGTATGGCGGGGACCAGGGCTCGAACTTCGGGATCTACGACCCGCAGGGCGACATGGTGCTTCGCCTCTTCTGGGGCGGCGGGAACAACCTCCAGCGCATCCATCTCGCGACGGGCGCTTCCTCGTTCCTCCCGGTGAAGCACCCGACAGATACGCGGGTGCGGCAGACGGGAGCCGCCGCCCGGCAGCACGCGCTCGACGTAGCGAAGCGGAATATCTACGCGGTTGCGCTCTCGAACATCGGCGGGGCGCGGGAGTGGGCGCTGCTCCGCGCCAACGTGGACACGGGCGCTGGCGAGCGGCTCTCGCTCCCGCCCAGCCTCGTGACGCCCAACGTGGGGGACGGCGGTGGGACGGACACGCTGCTCACCTTCGACCCGAAGAAGCGCGCGCTCATCCACGTGGCCATCCCGAGCCTCTGCGGCGATGTGTCCTCGGTCTGGGCGATCTACGTGGACGAAGGCCACCGCTGGGCGCAGATACCGCTCCCGACGTCGGGACCGCCCCTCAAGGGCAACGTGCTTGGCTTCGACCCGGACAAGGGCGTGGCCGTCCTGCTCGGCGGTCATGGTTGCGGCCTGGCGAACGGCATGCGCACGCCCGCCCCCACCCACTACTGGACGCTGGCGCTGGTGAAGGGATGAAGAGGCTCAGCGGCTCCGCGGCGAGACGGTGATCCGGTCCCCTTCCTTGAGACCGCTCAGGATCTCGACGTTCTCGTCGTCCCGCGCCGCCAGCTTGATCACTCGTACCTGCTCGCCGTTGGGGCCCGAAACGCGCACGGTGGCCTCCCGGGCGCCCGGCGGAACCAGCCGCTTGGGCATGACCAGCACTTTGTCCTTGTGGGACACGAGGATGCGCACATCCACCGTCATTCCCAGCTTCAGCTCGTCCCCACCTTCGGTGATCTCGATCTTGATCTCGAGCACCTTCATGTCCTGGATCTTGACGGGATCCTCGGGCTTCACCTTCCGCTTTCCCACCGCCTGCCCCATCTCGTAGATGAGGCCGGGAAACACCCGGCCGGGATAGGCATCCGCCGTCACCTCGGCGCGCTGCCCGAGGGAGAGCTTCCCGACATCGGTCTCGTCCACCTCGGCTTTGACGATCACCTTCTGGAGGTCGCCCAGGATCATGAGCGGCATGCTGATGTCCACGGCCTCGCCGGGCTCCACAAGCTTGCGGGTCACTTTCCCGTCGAGCGTGCTCTCCACCACGGTGGACCCCAGGGCCGCGCGGGCCACCCCGAGCTCGGCCTGCGCCTGCCGCACGTGACTCTCCGCGCGGCGCAGCTCCGCCTCCGCCTCCTGGACCTGCGCCCAGGCCGAGGCCACGGTCTCGGCCTTGGCGCCGGCCAGGAGCAAGTTGAGCGCCTCTTCCGAGGCTCGGACCCGGGCGCGCCAGACCTCGACATTGGTCTCCTCGGCGTCGTACTGGGCGCGCGCGATGTACCCGCCGTCCAGGAGCCGCTTCATCCGGTTCCGCTCCACCTCGGAAAACTGCTGCTTCTGCTTCGCCTCCGCCGCCTCCGCCCGCGCCTTCTCGATCTCCTGCGGGCGCGGGCCGCTCTTGGCCTCGGTCCAGCGGGCGCGCGCGCTGTCGAGCGCGCGGGTGGCACGCCGCACCTCGGACTGGGCGGTGGCGATGCGCGCCTCCGCCATCCGCACGCCGGCCGCGGGCTCGGCATCGTCGAAGCGGATCAGCATCTGCCCCTTCTTGACCTGGTCGCCCTCCTTGACGAGGACCTCGCGGATCCGGCCCGGAATCTTGTTGGCCAGGGTCACCTCGGTGAAGGGTTCCACGCGTCCGATGGCGGCCACGATCTGCCGGATGGTCCCCACGCGAATCGCCACCGACTTGTCCGACTGGCCCCGGAGCCACTCCGTGTAGCCGTACACGGTGGCGCCGATCGCCACCGCCACGAGCAGCAGCACGAGAAGGACCCGCTTGAGCATGGGCATCAGGCCACCAGCTTCCCGTCCTCGATGCGGACGCTCCGGTCGATATAGGGCATCACCCGATGATCGTGGGTCACGATGATCACGGTGCGGCCATCCGAGCGCGTCACGGCATGCAGCAGCTTCATCACCTGTTCTCCATTCTTGGCGTCCAGGTTGGCCGTGGGCTCATCGGCCAGGATGAGGGGCGGATCGCCGGCGAGCGCCCGCGCGATCGAGACACGCTGGCGCTCGCCGCCGGACATGTCACGGGGCAGGAAGTCGGCGCGCGTGCCGAGCCCCACGAGATCGAGGAGGCGGCGCGACTCATTGCGGCGGCTCTTCCGTTCCAGGCCCTTGAGCTGGAGCACCACCTCGACATTCTCCGCCGCGGACAGCGCCGCGAACAGATTGAAGGTCTGGAAGATGAAGCCCACGTACCGCCGCCGCACCCACGGCAGCTGGGTCTCGTCGAGGTCGGACACGCACTCGCCATGGATGGTGATGGACCCCGAGGTCGGCCGGAGCATGCAACCCAGCATGGAGAGGAGGGTGGTCTTGCCGCTCCCCGAAGGTCCCAGGATGGCGACGACCTCTCCCGCGCGCGCGGTCAGCGTCACGTCCTGCACCGCCGGGACCTCGAAGGCCCCCTCCTGGTAGATCTTGGTCAGCTGCTCGGCCTCGAGGGTGGCGCTCACGAGCGGAAGACCTCCAGGGGGTCGACGTTCAGCGCTTTGCGGACGGACACCACCGAGGCGGTGGCGCACATGGCCACCGTGAGGGCGAATACCGCCGCCATCAGTCCCGGGGGAATGACGAGCACCATGCCGGTGGCGCCGAGGGCTCGCACTGCCAGCAGGGTGATGGCCAGGCCGATGGCGTAGCCGAGCAGCGCATTGATCAGGGCCTGCTTGAGGATGATCCAGTACACGTCGCGGTTCGTGGCGCCGATGGCCTTGAGGGTTCCGAACTCGCGGAGGTGCTCGATGGTGGCGCTGTAGATGGTCTGGCTCACGATGACCACCCCCACGACGATGGCCATGAACACGGTGAGCCCGAAGCCCACCCCGATGCCGGTCTCCCAGGTCCAGTACAGCCGCGTCTTCCAGGAGTACTGGTCGCGGGTGTAGACGTCCACGTCACGGATCTCGCGCAGCCGCCCGGCCACCTCGCGGGCGCTGTAGCCGCTGCCCACCCGCGCCACGATGAACACCGTGCGCGCCTGGGAGAACGGGTCGAGATCCTGGGCCGCGCGGTAGGACGTGAAGATGTAGGGCGCGGTGGTGAAGCCGCGCACCCCCTGGCTGATCCCCACCACCCGCACCTTCTGCTCGTTGATCTCCACGTGGTCGCCGACCTTGAGCACTCCGAGCTTCCCGAACGCCGACTCGTCCACGATGATGGACTTGCCGGCCTTCACCGACTGCAGATCGCCGGCGAGGAGGCGCCAGGGACCGCCCACCCCAGTCTCGGGGTTGAAGCCCACCATCTCGATGTTTTCCTGGCCGCCGTCCTTCCGCCGCATGTTCGCCCAGCCGAGCATGATGTGGTCGGCCCAGCTCACCCCGGGCGTCTGCCGCACCTTGTTGAGCTTCCGCTCATTGAAGGGCACCGGGAAGTCGAAGTTGGCGGAGTTCTTCGAGGTCACCCAGATGTCGGCCTGGGTATTGTCGATGATGATGGAGGCGTTTTCCATGAAGCCCAGATAGATGCCGAACTGGGAGAAGATCAGGACCACGGAGAAGGTCACGCCGACCACGGTGATGATGAACCGCGTGCGGTCGTGAAAGAGGTTTTTACGAGCAATGTCGACCATCTGGAACCCCCGGACCGTCAGGGTGGCGACAGTATACTCAAGCCCTTGAGATTACCCAAATAATGGGGCAAACTTGCCCCGCGGCTGGGGTCTACCCGCCCAGCTCCTTGATCATGTCGGCGATCTTCTCGGCCTGGGCCAGCTTGGGATCCAGCTGCGCGGCCCGCCGGAGCGAGGAGACCGCGTCGTTCTTCTTCCCCAGCTTCACGTAGGTCATGCCGAGGTGGTACTTGATCTGGGCATTCCCGGGCGCTTGCTGCTCGGCCTGGGCGAGGGTCTTCTCGGCGTCGATATAGGCGCCCCGGCGGTAGTGGACCCAGCCCAGGGTGTCGGCGACTTCAGCGGAGCGGGGCGCCAGCTGGTAGGCCTTGGTCGCCAGCGCCAGCGCCTCGTCGGGCTGCTTCTTGGACTCGAGCAGGAGCCAGGCGAGGTTGTTCAGGGTGATGACGTCGTCGCCCTTGAGGGCGAGCGACTTCCGGTATTGCTCGATCGCCCGGTCGGGCAGCCCCTGAGCCTCCAGCGCCTGAGCGAGACCCCGGTGCGCGGCCGAGGTGCTGCCGCCAAGGGCGATAGCTCCGTTGAAGGCGTCGGCGGCGGCCTTGACATTGCCCTGGGCCAGGAGGATCTGCCCCTTCAGCGTGAGGGGACCCGAGCTCTTCGGGTGGGATCTTCGCGAGCTCCTCGACCAGGCGCATGGCGTCCGGGAACCGGCCGACCTCGGCGTAGAGGAGGCCCAGCTCGAACTTGACCTCCGCGAGCCCCGGGTTGATCCGGAGCGCCGTCTCGAAGAAGGGCCGGGCCTCCTCGCGGCGGTTCTGGCGGTAGAGATACCGGGCCAGGATGAGGTTGGCCTCGAGGCTGTTCGGATTCGTGCGGAGCGCCGCCCGGAGATGGGTCGCCGCATCGTCCGGGCGGCGCTGCTCGAACCGCAGCTGGCCCATGAGGAGGTTTCCCCCGACATGCCCGGGGGCGATGTCGAGGAGGGCCTTGAGCTCCGCCTCCGCCTCCTTCACCTGACCGTTCGCGAGCAGGGCCCGGGCGAGCTGCTCGCGAAGCGCGACGTTGCGGGGCTCGCGATGGACGAGGCCCCGGGCCGTCTCGATCCGCCTGGGCGACAATCGCGGGGTCCGGCTTCTCGCCGCTGAGGAGGACCAGCTCCTGCCGGGCCGACTCGAGCTTGGGGTCGAGCTTGAGCGCCTCACGATAGGCGGCCTGCGCCTCAGGGATACGGCCCATCATCGCGTACGCGCGGCCCAGCAGCTGCTGCGGGCCCGGATCCTTGGGACGCGCCCGGGCCAGCTCGCTGAGGTCCCGGATCGCGGAGGCGCCATCGCGCTTGGCGAGATAGGCCTGGGCGCGCAGGGGCCAGGCCGCCGCGAGCTCGGGATACCGGCGGAGAAGCTCGGTGGTGTCGGCGATGACGGCGTCGTTCTGGCCGGTCCGCAGCCGGAGACTGGCGAGGGCGAGGACGAGCCCAGGCTGATTTGGGTTGGCCTTGACCGCGGCTTGCAGCGGGCCGATACCCTGCTCGTAGCGGCCGAGCTTCTCCGCGAGGGAGGCCAGGAGGAACACCGCGGCCAGCTGATCGGGGCTATCCTTCACCGCGGCCTGGACCTGGCTCATCGCCTCCTCGTCCTTCCCCTGCCGCAACGCCAGGCGTGCGAGCCCCATGCGGGCCTGGCTCGACTTCGGCGACAGCTCGAGCTGCTTCTGGAGCGCGCCGCGCGCCTTCTCGAGCTGGTTGTCCCGGACATAGACGTCCGCGAGCAGCCCGAGCAGCCCCGGGACGGTCGGCTCGGCCTTGACCGCGGATTCCAGGAACTGCACAGCGTCACGCAGGCGGTTCTGCTGGATGAGGGCCGCCGCCTTCGTGCGCGCCGCCGCCACGGACTTCGGATCGGCCCGCGCGGCGGTGTCGAACTCTGCGAGGGCGCCCTCCATGTCCTGCTCCGCGGCCCGGAGCCGGCCCAGGGCGAGCCGGGCGCGGGACGGAGCCCTCGTCCATCTGGGCGGCCTTGGAGAACAGCTCCTGGGCGGCCTTGGTGTCCCCCTGCTGCAGCTTGATCTGACCCATGAGCAGGAGGGGCGGGATCGACCCGGGCGCCAGCGCCTGCGCGCTCGTCGCGGCGCGGTACGCGTCGTCGACCCGTCCGAGCAGGACGAGGGCCCGGCTGCGCTCGAGGTGAAACACTGGGACCTTGTCCAGGCGCTTCGCGTCGGCATCGAGGAGGGCGAGCGCCTCCCTCGGCCGGCCCACACGCGTATACGCTTGGGCCAGGCGGAACGCGACATTGGGATTGCCCGGCATGGTCTTGCGCATTTCCTCGAGATGGCCGATCGCCTGCTGGGGCGAGTTGGCGGCCAGATACGCCCCCGCGAGGAGCAGGCGGGCATTGGCGAACTGGGGCGCTCGCGCCACCACCGGCGTGAGCACCGCGATGGCGTCGTTGGGACGGCCGGTCCCGCAGGTAGTAGCTGCCGAGCGCGACCAGCACACCCACGTTCCGCGCGCGCAGTTCCACCGCCTCCAGGGTCTTGATGGCCTCACGGACGTCACCGACCGCGGCGGTCGCGGCGGCGAGGCCGAGCCGCATGCGCGGGTCCTGCGGGGCGAGCGCGAGGGCCTCTCCGTAAAGCTTCTTGGCCTCCTCAAACTTCCCCTGGCGGAACTCGAGGGAGGCGAGTCCGGCAAGACTTCGCCGGTCCTTTGGATTCGCAGCGAGCGCCGTCCGGTACGCCCGCTCGGCATCCGCGGGCTTGCCGAGCTGGACGAGCGCCTCCGCCCGGACCGGCGGGAGATCGGCGGGGATCCCGCCCTCGCCCTTCGCGGCCTCGTCGGCGAGGGCCAGCGCCTCCTCCGGCTTGCCCAGCCCGAGCCGCGCGAGGGCGCGGAGATAGAGGCCCAGCCCGCTCTTCGGCGCCTTGGCGAGGATCCGCTCGCTCTGGCCCTCGACTTCCTTCCACAGCCCCAGCTCGACCTGCACCCGAGCGAGTTCGCCCGCCACCTCGATGGAATCGGGCGCGAGCTGCTCTGGCGCGCTTGAACTCCCGCTCCGCGTCCGCGTACCACGCCTTCGCCGTGTAGGCGCGGCCGAGCGCACGGAGGGCCGGGACGTAGTCCTTGTCGATCTGGAGCGCGTTCCGCAGCTCGATGATGGCCTCGTTCGCCTTGCCGTCCTTGAGAAAGGCCTCGGCGCGCTCGAGGGACTTTTGTTTCCTCGTCTCGGGACTCTGTGTGCACGCGGTGGCGCTCGCCAGCGCAAACGCGAGCACGAGTAGGGCGAGGAACCGAGGGCGAAGGGGCGCGCGGGATCTCATCCCAAAGCTTTCCTGTCCGCCGGACGTGAGCACAGAGAAAATTTTAACACGATATCGCACTCGAGCGCGCGGGCGGTGCAAGGCCGATCGCGGCGATTCTACGCAAATCTTGCGTCGCTGACCCGTTCCGGGGATGATTGTCGGACCGGGAGCCCGCGATCGAGCGTGACCCCCGGTAGACAGCGGTATGACCACCAGCGCGAATGGCACCAAGATCAACCTCATCATGGGCGGGGGCGGAGTGCGCCTGTCCGCCTATGTGGGCGCATTGGCTGCCCTTCGCGATATGGGCGTGACCTTCGGCGCGGTGGCGGGGGCCTCGGCGGGCAGCATCGTGGGCTCGCTCGTTGCCGCGGGCTGGCCGGTGGACCGCATCTACGCCAAGCTCCTGGAGACGGACTTCGCCGCCTTCAAGGACATCACGCTTAGGGGCCTGCTCCTCGAGGGCGGGATCTATTTCGGCAACGCCTTCGAGGCCTGGGTGGACGAGCAAGTGCAGGGCGCACGCTTTCGCGATCTCCCCCACGATCTCTTCGTCATCTCGGTGGATCTCATCGGCCATCGACCGGTGTTTTTCTCCCGCGCGACGACGCCCGACCTTGCCGTGAGTCGCGGGGTACGCTGCTCCATGGCCATTCCCTGGGTGTGGCGGCCCCTCCGCTCTGAAGGCCGCCTCCTCGCCGATGGCCAGCTCCTGCCCTGGATCCCCGCCGGTCTCGAGATGCTGCAGGCCAGCCCGGGGGCGGAAGGGGCGAGTCGGACCATGATGCTGCGGCTCGCCTCCCGCAAGGCCAAGGAGATTCCCCACAAGCGCGTGCTGTGGCCGTGGGACTTCGCAAGATCCTGCTCGATACCATGCTCACCGCGCTCGAGAACCAGCGCGTGCCGGGCCCGCTCTGGCAGGACACCATCCTCATCCAGGCGGATCGGGTCCACACGCTGCAGCTAAGCATCTCCCGGGAGGACAAGGAGTATCTCTTCCAGTGCGGATACGATCAGGCCCGCCGCTACTTCCACAAGGAGCGCCCCACGCCGGATACGCCGTCCGCGACGCGAAGCTGATCCCCCACAAGCCACAAAGCGCGCGGAGCGATGCGCCCGCTCCGCGCGCTGGAGGTGGTGGACGATACTGGACTTGAACCAGTGACCCCCGGCATGTGAGGCCGGTGCTCTGCCAACTGAGCTAATCGTCCGCGTTTGAAAATTTACAGGGTTACTGAGCAGCCGTCAACCCCGAGCGCAGCCACTGCGACCTCGTAGAGGCGAGCTTCCTGGCGGGGCGTGAAAACCATCCTCCGATCTCGCGCGATTCTCAGCCCCCACCTGCGCATAAGCTATTATGGTGCCTAGCCACTCTATGTTACCTGGCGCGCGATCCACCTCTCCCGGGTATATTCGATGTGATGCCCTTGCTGAGCGACAGTCGGGGCGAGGAGGCGATGTCGTCCCATGAGCAAGCTCGGCGATTCCCTGCAGCTACACCACATCGGCATCGTCGCGAAGGACGAGGCGCAGATCGAGACCTTCCGGGACCTCCTCGGTCTCACCGAGGAAGCCCGGGAGACGATCGAGAAGTACCACGTGACCAACGTGTTTCCCACGTGCGCCGGCGGATCAAAGCTGCACTTCATCATCCCGCACAAGGGCATGCTCAAGAACTTCAACCAGGGCCGCGGGGGCTTGCACCACATTGCCTTCGCCGCGCGGGACCTCCCCGCGGCACAGAAGCGCCTCGAGGATCCGGGGATCAAGTTCATCGCCTCGTCGGAGCAGAAGGGCATCGGCCAGTACCTGTTCAACTTCGCCTTGCCCAGCATCGCCGGGATCAACGTAGAGCTGATTCACGATCCGGAGCTCGAGTGGCCCTCCCGCTCGGGGAGCGAGGCGTGACCCTGTCGCCGAACAGCCTCAAACTCCAACAGCTTCTGATGGAGATCCTCCTGATCGAGGAAGCCGAGTACCGGGACGAGAGCGGGCCAGACGAGATCGGCACCTGGGACAGCCTGGCGATGGTGAGCATCGCGGCGGGTGTCGAGAAGGAGTTCGGCTACGTAATGACCCCCGAGGAGATGGTAGCGCTGAACTCGATCGGGGACATCAAGACGCTGCTCCGCCAGCACGCCATCTCGATTGTCTGATGAACGTGGCCCAAAAGTTCTTGGAGACGGCCGCCCGGCTCCCTGAGCGGCCCTTCCTGGTCGCCGCTGACGGTGCTGAGCTGACCTACGCGCGGGTCCTCGCCCGGGCCCGTCGGTTCGCCACGCTGCTGGATCAGCACGGCGTCCGCGCGGGCGATCGCGTCATTCTCACGTTCCCGAACTCGGTCGACTATCTGTGCGCCTACCTGGGGACGCTCCTGCGGTGCTGCACCGCGCTCGCGGTAGATTTCCGGTCCCGGCCCCAGCATCTCGACTACGTGCGCACCAACTGCGAGGCGGCGATCTGGGTGGCCCCCAGGGCACGGCCCGAATTCAAGAACATCCCCAAGGGGCTGATCTTTCCCGCCGATCTGGACCGGTACCCCGAGTACCCCATGGAGCGCCTGTGCGCCGAGCCGAACCCGCTGGCCCTGATCATGTACACGAGCGGAACGACCGGGGTCCCCAAGGGGGTCTGCCTCTCGCACGCCAACCTGAATCACACGATCGGCTCCATCATCCAATGGGCACGCATCGGGCCCGGCGAGCGGGAGCTGACGCCACTCTCCCTGACGCATCTGTTTGGGCTCGCGCACTGTCATGTGCACTGGACGCTCGGAGGCACGGTGTACCTCGAGGAGAAGCTGCAGGACATTCCCCGCATCCTCGAGAAGATCTCGCGCTTCGGGATCACGAGCTTCCCCGGCACACCGGCTGGATTCAAGCTGATCGTCGATCAGTTCTCGGAGCCGTTCGCCCGGCACGCGCGGAAGCTCAAGTACATCATCGTCAACTCGGCTCCCATGGCCCCCGAGTACGCGGAGGCGCTCCTCCGACTGCTGCCCGACACCCGATGCTACATGTACTACGGTCTCACCGAGGCGAGCCGGAGCACGTATATCTGCTACAACGACCATCGCGACAAGCTGGCGACGGTGGGCTGCCCGACACCGGGTGCGGAGGTGCGCGTCGGCACGAGCGCCACCGCGCTGACGGACGAGGTCGGCGAGGTTCTCGTCCGGGGCCCGCACGTGACGAGGGGCTACTGGGACACGGATTCCTCGTCTTTCTTCGACGACGGCTGGTTTCGCACCGGCGACCTCGGGAGCATGGATACCGAGGGCTTCCTCACCTGGCGAGGTCGGGTCAAGGAGCAGATCAACGTCGACGGGTTGAAGCTCACGCCGGGCGAGGTGGAGGCGGTCCTGCTCAAGCACGCGCGCGTCCAGGACTGCGCGGTGGTGGGCGGGCCCGACGAGATGACCGGCGAGGCGGTGGTGGCCTTCGTGGTGCCTCGGGGTGAGGGCGACAAAGGGCTCGAGCTCGAGCTTCGCCGGTACTGCCGGGGCATGCTCGAGCTCTACAAGATCCCCAAGCGCGTGCTCTTCGTCGACGAGATCCCGCGCACCGACACCGGCAAGGCGAAGGGGTATTTGCTGAAAGAGAAGCTCGCCTTGTGAGCAAGGCGCCGGTGGAAGTGCGGGCTGCCACCGAGGTCGACTATCCCGACATCGCCACGTTGCTCGATCGCATCTTCGGGCCACAAGCGTACGAGCAGCGCGTGCGGATGTGGCGCTGGCGTTACGCCGAGAACCCGCGCCGCACGGCCTCGATCCCGAGCTTTCTGCTCGCCGCGCGGGGGGGGCAGGCCGTCGCCGTTCATGGACTGCTCCCGCTGAGGCTCAAGGTCGGGGACACTGAGTTGGTCGCCAGCTGCGGCTGCGATCTCGCCGCCGATCCCTCCGTGCGCGGGGTGGGGATGAAGATCAAGCTCAGGACGATGAGCCGGGACCTCTCGCCCCTGCACATCTCGACGTCCGCCAACGAGCCGGCGAACCGCCTCACGCTGGCGCTCGGGGGAAAGGAGATACCGGGCGGACGGCGCAAGCTCTTCAAGCTGCTCCGCCTCGAGAAACTCCTGACCCAGCTGCTCCGGCCGCGTTTGGGGGGCCCGATCGGCGGATTGGTGGGGGCGCTCGCGGGGTATCCGGGCACGCTCGCGCTCGCTGTTCAGCGAGCCGCCACGCGGGGCGGCTCGGTGGCGGGCGCCCGGATCGAGACGGTCGATCGCTTCGACGATCGCTTCACCGATCTCGGCAAGCGGCTGATCGAGCCCTACGCCGTCGCGGTGATCCGGGACCGCGAGTATCTCGAGTGGCGGTATCGCGCGTACCCGTTTCCGGGGATCGAGTCGTTCGCGCTCCTTCGGGGCGACGCGTTGCTCGGATACGCGGCGATCCACGTCGCGACCGACCCGGACGGATACCGGTTCGCCGCCCTGCTCGAGATCGCCGTGCCGCGAGGGGACGCGGGTGGGTTCGCTCAGCTGCTCCGCGAGGCCGTCCTGCGAGGCGCCCGCCATGGGGCACACTACGTGATCGCGAGGGCGCCGTCACCCGAATGGGAACCGGCGATGACGGCGGACGGTTTCTTCCTGCGGCTGGCCCCGACGTCGCCGGCCACCTACAAGAACAACACAACATTTCCGGATGACCTATTCACCGCCGGCGATAGCTGGTACCTCTCCCTGGGCGACGGAGACGGCAGCATCTACGTCCGCTGAGGGTGCACGTTTCCCGAGCCCCGCCTGGAGGGGTCCCTCGCCTGTGGCGGTGGTTCTTCCAGTCGCGGCTCGTGACGATCGTGGAGCTGCCGCAGAGCGGCCGTCAAGCGACCTCGCGACCGACGCGGGGCAACGGCGAGACGGGTCGCGCGCTCGCCCGCACGATGGCGCCTTGGAGGAAGTCGCTCGCGGCTCGGGCCAGGGCCTCGCTGCCCGCCGCGGTGGTGTGCACGTGGTCCTCGAAGAGCTCCGGCCGACCGCTGATCCGGGCGGAGAGATCGAGCGCCAAGACCTTCTCGTCCCTTGCCACGGTGAATACGGCCCGGTCGCACGCTTCGAACGCGCGGACGAGTGCGTCGTGTGAGAGCCCGACGAACTCGTAGGCGATCTTCTGTCGCTCCGCGGAACTGTTCGCGAGTGGGATGAGGCGCGCCTCCGTGGCCAGCACCGGTTGCGCGCCGGCGCGGCGAGCCGCCGCTACAATCAGCCGCAGATTCAGCTCGAACTGCCGGGGGCCAAAAGGCGAAAAGTCGTCCGCACGGGCGATCGCCTCCGTGGCGATACCCTCGGTGCCCACCGTCCCCAGCCGGCGCTGGAGGTACCGATCCCGCAGGCGCGCGTACAGCTGCGAGTGACCCAGCCCCCGGTCCACCGCCCCCAGGTCGTGGATGAACGGATTGGCGACCAGGTAGCCGTGTTCACCCCCCTGGGGGGTCTGCGGCCGTCGCAGCCGCAGCAGGCTCTGTTCCGGCGCCAGCCGGGGAAGTACTTGATGTCGTTCCAGGTGTGATAGATGAGGACGTAATCGGGCTCGAATGCTACCGCGAAACCTCTCTCGAAAACGTTGCGCTCCTCCACGATCCCGACGAGAGCCCGAAGCCCGCGCCGGATGGGCGCCCCCCGGATCGATCGAGGCCGACGGCGATCCCCACAATCGAGCAGACCTTGTCCCGAAGACCTGGCTCATCCGCGGGCCGGCGGCCGACGAGCTCTCGAAGCGGCGCGATTCGGAAGAACTCCCCGAGGATCTCTTCCGACCGATTGACTATCGCGGCCATCCCCGACCACTCATGCGTGCCGCACCCTTGTCGGCCGCCGAGGAACTCACCCAGTACGGAGGCCGGCTCCATCATCCGACGCCCTCCCGCCACGTCACTGCGGTACCGAGCAAGATCGAGAACATCAGGATCACTGGACGGAACTCCGACACTCCCTTCGCGTGGCAGTTGACCGAGGACGAGCAACGCGCGACGATGCCGCAGATGCCGGAGCCGCAAGGCGAGAATCTTCCCTCCCGGAGATGCCCCGGGCGCATTCCGGTAGGCTCGCTCGACCGTGTCAGTCGCGACTCCTTGGATCGCGCGGTACACCTCTGGTCTGAGGAGCTGCCGCATCTCAGAGTCCAGAAAGATCGGTCGGCCCCCACCGGCCTGGTCTCGCCTTCGCTCCGCGGAGATACCGCGGAGCGGCGGGAGTCCTCCCGGAGACACGAGGTGAGCCACGTCACTCCGTTCGACGAGAAGATGCGGCCCGCGCCATCGTCCGAGGGGGTGGTGGTTACGGCAAGAGCCATCCCATCCTGGGCGGCGTACTCGACGGCGGCGCTCGCGGGCAGCTCGGCGGAGCGAATCATCTCCGCCAGCAATCCCGCCCTCCCTTGCGGATCACCTAGTCTGACGAGTCCGTAGAGTTCTGACACAGGGCGGTCCTACCCGGCTACGGGTACGGAACGTGGGGCGTCGCGTTCCAAGATTCGATCGAAGATCATCCCGACGAACATTGACCGCCCCCCTGATCGTGCCTTGACGATTCCAGGAGGAACGGCAGCAGGACTCGTACCAACGTAGATGCGTGGCTTTATCACGCGAAACTCAAGGCTTAGCGCCCTGCAGGTCGTGCGCGCTCCCGATATGTCGCATCTGGCGACACCTGAAATTACTGCGCGGTGCTACGAGGTTGGGTATCCTCGCGGAGACGTGGCCTCCACCGTCCGCGCCGCCGATTTCGCCTACCGAGCGCTCTACCGCGGCATCCTCGCTCGGCTGCCCGAGCGCGCCGCCATCCCGCTGGGCCAGTGGGCGCTGCGGCTTCTGCCGCTGGACCGGCTGCCCCTCTTCCGCAACGACGATCCGCGCTTGGCCATCACGCTCGGCGGCGTGCGGCTGCCCAACCCGCTGATCCTCTCCTCTCAGTACTACGACACCGCCATCCTGCGCCGCGCGATGGGGCTCGGCTTCGGCGCGGTTACGGCCAAGAGCATCACCGTGCGTCCCCGCCCCGGCCATCCTCCGCCGAACCTCGTGCGCTTCGACTCGCGCGCGGGCCTCGGCCTCGTGAACTGCAATGGCTTCCACAATCCCGGACTGGAGGCCTACCGGCGCGCACTCGCCAACTTCTCCCATCGCGTACCCTTCATCGTGGCCGCCGCGGGCGAGTCCATCGAGGAATACGTGGAGGTCGTGTCCGGGCTCGAGGCGTTCGGCGACCTCGTTGAGATTAACATCTCGTCCCCCAATACCCGCCTCGTCTACGAGTGGTCCGCAGAAACCCTCCGAGCTCCGGCGTCTCTTCGCGGCGGTGCGCGGGGCTACCCCAAAGCCCGTCATCGTGAAGATCTCCCCGGACTACCACGAGGAAAACCTGCGCTCGATCGTGCCGGCGGCGCTGGACGCAGGGATCGGCATCGTCAACTACGGCAATACACGCCGGATCGAGGAGCCGCGCCTCTCGCAGCGTGCGGGAGGCCTCTCCGGACCCGCCATACTACCCGCCATGCTCGACAATGTGCGCGGGCTGCGCGCGCGCTTCGGTGCCGCGCTCGAGATCATCGCCACTGGCGGCATTCACTCGCCCGAATCGGCGCGCCACGCCCTTGCCGCCGGCGCCACCGCGTGCGGCTACTTCACAGCCTTCGTCACCGAAGGTCCGCTTCTGGCCCGTCGCATCCTGGATGGCCTCTTGGCCCACCGTAAATAGTCCCCAGGTTATCCACTTATCCACCAGCGTCCACAGGCGCGGAAATTGAACGCTCTGATGCGGTTCGGCGGGCACGCCCCGAGAATGTGACGCTCCGGCCGTCCACCGCTCCGAGGCGAGCCACCGGAGCCAGCAATGACGCAGGTTCCACGCCTCCGGCGTGCATGAAGGTGCATTCTGAGCGGTGAAACGAAGCCTTGACACGACTCGTAGGCATCCCTCACCTTGTCCCCTGCGCGCGCGAACACGCGTCGCCGCGCAACCCACGTGCGGTGCACTCGTAGATGAGGGGAAGAGAAGGCATGGAGGCGAGCCGGAAACCACTGGCGAAAGTCGAAGGGAAGAAGCGCATGCGGCTCAGTGGGCTCACCGTCGCGTGGCGCGGCACCCCCAGCCTGGACGACTGGGTCGCCTACATCGTCAACGGCACCAAGTCCAAGAAGCTGATCCTCGCCGACCACGCCTCGGAACGGAAGGTGAAGGGCCTGCTCACCCGGATCCAGGCCATGAGCAAGAAGGAAGTGGAGCGCCTCGCCAAGGGCTAGAGCGCCGCGGTATTGAGCTCCCGACGCCTTCACAGATCCCCCCGCTCGGCCAGGCTCACGAAGCGCCCGCGCCCGATCACGACATGGTCGTGGATGTGCAACTCGAGCAGCTTCGCGCATTCGACCAGCTGACGGGTGAGGCGCAGGTCCTCACGGCTCGGCGTGGGATCCCCGCTGGGGTGATTGTGCAGCAGGATGATGGAGGCCGCCGATTCGAGGATGGCCGGCTTGAAAACTTCCCGCGGATGCACCAAGCTGGCGGAGAGCGTCCCCTCCGACACGGTGACATCTCGCAGCAGACCGTTCTGAGCATCCAGCAAGGCGACGCGAAACACCTCCTTGTCCAGGTCCTCCATGAGGGGCCCATAGCGCCCGAACACCTCGGCCGGGCTCGAGAGCACCGCGCGCGCCTGGCCGTTCCGCGAGCGCAGACGGCGGCTCAGCTCGAAGGCGGCGGCCAGCCGCACCGCCTTGGCGCGGCCCACACCGCGACGGCCGGCCAGCTCCGTGACGCTGCGCGCGGCCACCGCCGAGAGCGAGCCGAACGAGACCAGCAGATCCCGCGCGAGCTCCACCGCGTTCTGTCCGCGCGTCCCCGTCCCGAGCAGGAGGGCGAGCAACTCGGCATCCGCGAGCGCGTTCGCGCCCTGGTGGTATAGACGCTCGCGGGGCCGCTCCTCCGGGGGCCACTCCTCGATGCGCGATCCGACAGCCATGCGGGGACTGTGAGGGGTCCAGCCGGCACCGTCAATGTCTCGCGATGGATACGCGGGCGGCACGTCGGGTACGGAAGCGCCGGAGGGCCCACGCGCCCAGGGCGGCGCCCGCGCCGATGGTCAGCACGTCGGTCAAAGCGGGCACGTGAGACACCTGAAGCAGTTGGAGCGCCTCCATCGAGATTCCCAGAGCCAGTCCCCAGAGCCCCGGGGCGCGGGAGCCCGCGGCCCAGAGCGCGGCGCCGAAGGCGGCGCTCCAGACGAGCTTGGTGCCGAGATCGTAGAGCGCGCTTTGGGGGTCCGCATAGAAGTAGGACGCCAGCGGTATCCACTCGATGCGCGCGGCCTTGGCCGCCACGAGGTCCAGCGAGTCCACCCAGTCGAAGGGCGTGAGCTCACGATAGGCCACGAGGGCGGCGCAGAGCGCCGCGAGGCGTGTCGGCGCCTTTGCGCGCGCCGCCGCCGTTTCCGTCAGGGCTCCCTTGATAGCGAGCCCGACCACAGCCCCCACCGCCGCGAGAATGACGTTGTCCACATTGGGTGCCCGCCCGACGATGAAGAGCTTCCCCGCCTCGAGGAGCGCCGCCCCCGCCGGCACGGCGAATCCCACCAATGCGGCGCGACGCGGGAAAGCCAGACCGCCGGCCACCACCAGCGCGGCATGGGGGACTATCCGGTCCACGACCAGATCGCCCCAGAAGCGGTGCCCCAGGCTCTGGAGCGGGCGCCACTGGCCTCGTTTGAGATTGCCCCAGGCCGTCGAGACATCCAGGGTGAGCGCGTAGGGGTAGAGCGCGTCGGCGGCGAGCACGAGCGCGAGGCCCGCCATCACCATGACGGCGGGCCGCTCCAGCGTGAGGGTGACGAGCCGCGACTCCAGCCCGCGCGCGGTCGCTCCGCTGCGCCCATGCGCCGCGAAGGCTCCCGCCAAGGCGCCCGCCACCTGGGCAACCACGTCGAGGGCTGCCGCGGTGCGTGTCGGGGCCACGATCTGGCCGATCTCCACCGCCCCGGCGAAGGCCAGCTCGATCAGCAGCACGGCGCCCAACCGTATGGCCAGACGCTCTCCCACGAGGCGACCGCGAACGAGGAGATACCCCACCGGGACGCCGAGGAGCAGATTGCTGCCCAGATCCATGGTCGAGAACAGCCGCCGGCCGCGGGCGTCGAAGAGCACGAGGGTCGCCCAGAACCGGGCGAGGTCCCGCTGCACCTCGGCGGCGTCGATCCGGAACGAGAAGGGAAAGAAGGAGCCGTAGACGACGAAAACGGCGAAGGCCAGCAGGAGGAGCCGGGCCCGCCGCGCGCCGGCGGCGTCGCCCGCCGGCTCCGGTGTCACGTCTCGACTCCGGGCTCCTCCACCTCGATCCGGCGGGACTCGTCGCCCAGCCCCGTGATCCTGACCATGGTCGTGCCGGCGGGCAAGAGCGGGAGGATCTTGTCCGCCCACTCGATGACGGTGACCCCGTCGCCGTGCATCATCTCCTCGAGGCCGAGCTCCAGCACCTCGGTGAGGGCCTCGCGTGCGATACGCGTCGAGGTGAAAAACCGGCAGCCGCCCGCGGTAGTGATTGACGAGCACGAAGGTGGGGCTGGTGACATCCGAGGTCACCCCGAGCCCCCGCGCCAGGCCCTGGAGAAAGCAAGTCTTCCCCGCCCCCAGCTCGCCGATGCACGCCACCACCGTCCCCGGCCGGAGACCCGCGCCGAGCCGCTCGCCCAGCGCTCGCGTCTCCTCGGGGCTTTGCGTCACGAAGGTGCGTCGGATCACTCGGCCACCGGCGAAAGCGCGCGTGGGATAGCCTCCACGATGTCGCTCGCGAGCAGCCCCTCTTCCCCGCGCGCGGCCCGTCCGAGATCGCCCGCGAGCCCGTGGAAATAGACGGCCGTCTGGAGTGCCGCCGCCGGCGTGAGCCCTCGCGCGAGGAAGGCCCCCGCCATCCCGGTGAGCACGTCGCCCGACCCACCCTTGGCCATGCCCGGATTGCCGGTGGGATTGATCCACACGCGCCCGTCCGGGGCCGCCACCACGCTCCGTGCGCCCTTGAGGACCAGCCAGACCCGGTGCTTGACCGCGAAGGCGCGCGTGATCTCGATCCGATCCGACTGGATCTCGGCGATCGTGACACCCAGCATGCGCGCCATCTCGCCCGGATGCGGCGTGAGCACCCGCGGTCCCGGCGCACCCGCCAGGATGTCGAGGTGTCCGGCGAGCGCGCTCAAGGCGTCGGCGTCCACCACCATGGGCCGGGGAAGCTCGGCCACGAGCGCGCGCGCGAGCGCCTGCGCTTCCGGATGGAGCGAGAGCCCCGGCCCCAGCGCCACCGCGTCCATGGTGGCGGCGAGCTCGCGAATGGGCCCCAGGGCCGCTTTCGCCAGCGCGCCCGCGGCAGTCTCGGGCAGCGCATGCGTCATATGCTCCACTCCGAGGGTGGCGACGATGGGCTGCTGCGAGGTCGGCGTGGCCACGGTGACCAGCCCCGCACCGCTCCGGAGGGCCGCGCGAGCCGCAAGCGCCGCCGCGCCAGTCTTGCCGCGCGAGCCGGCCACGACCAACAGGTGCCCGAACTGGCCCTTGTGGGCATCGGCGGGACGACGCGCCAGCGCGCCGCGCGCATCCGACTCCTCCAAGAGAAAGGTCGCCACGTCGCGCTCCGCCTCGCCGTCGGGCAAGCCGATGGGGACCACCACCACCTCGCCCGCGCACGTCGCGGCGGGCTCGAGCAGCAACGCCCGCTTGTGACCGCCGAAGGTCGCGGTCAGCGTGGCCCGCACGGTGGGACCCGTCAGCTCTCCGCGATCGGCGGAGAGCCCGGAGGGCAGGTCCAGCGCGACCACGGGAACACGCGGCAGCCGATCCGGGGGCGCGTCCGCCGCGATCCCGGTGGCGCGATTGAGCCGCGCAATGGCGGCGGCGGCGAGTCCCCGCGCCGTCCCGTCCACCCCCGTGCCGAGGAGCGCGTCCACCACCACGCGCGCGCCGCCCGCGGCGCGCGCCACCGCATCCAGCCCCGCCTCGGTGGTGATCTCCGTCACCCGCCCCGAATAACGCCGCAGCGCGCCCGCCGCATCGCCCCGCACTTCCCCGCGGCGGCACAGGAGGAACACATCCACCCGCGCGCCCGCCCCGCGCAGTCGACGCGCGACCACGAATCCGTCCCCGCCATTGTTGCCCTTGCCGCAGAGGATGACCACACGCCGGCCGCGCAGGGGGCCGAATCGCCGCGCGATCAGCCGGGCGGCGCCGGTGCCCGCCGCCTCCATGAGCCGCGGGCCCGGGATGCCCAGCTCACGGATGGCGCGCGCGTCGAGCGCGCGCATCTCGGCGGCGGTGAAGACGGGCAGCACGGGCTCAGCGGTCGGCGGGCGAGAGGCCGTTGCGGGCCTCTCCGACCAGCATGACCTGCGCGAAGGCGTAGTCCCCGTCGTGGGTGAGCGAGACGAGGATGCGGGAGGCGCCCTTGGCCCGCGCGATGGCGGCGGTGCGGCCCGTCAGCACCATGGTCGGCGCCTCGCCGCGCTCGCGGCGCACCTCCATCTCCCGCCACGTCACGCCCATGCGCAGCCCCGTGCCCAGCGCCTTCATCACCGCTTCCTTGGCGGCGAAGCGCGCGGCCAGATGCGGGATGGGATCATGCCGTCGCTGGCAATAGGCGATCTCTTCTTCGGTGAACACCCGGCGGAGGAAGCGGTCCTGCCAGCGCTCCACCACCTGACGCATGCGGGGGATCTTGGCGAGATCCACCCCGATACCGCGGATGGACTCGTGCGCCAGGCCGGGGTCGGAGGGGCTCACTGGCCGATGGCCCCTCGGATGATCCCCGCCAGCTCGTGGGCGATCTTCTCGATCTCCGCCTGCTCCTGCCCCTCCACCATGACCCGCGCCAGCAGCTCCGTCCCCGAGTAGCGGAGGAGAATCCGCCCGGCCTCGTTGAGCCGGCCCTCGAGCGCCTTCTGCCGCGACGTGAGCCCCTCGATACTCTCGAGCGGCGGCTTTCGCCGCACCGGCACATTGACCAGAACTTGCGGAAACTTGGTGAGGCACGCGGCCAGCGCGGACAGCGTCTGCCCGGTCTCGCGCATGACCGCGAGAAGCTGCAGCGCCGACACGATGCCGTCCCCGGTGGAGGTGTGATCGAGGAAGAGCAGGTGGCCCGATTGCTCGCCCCCCAGATTGGCGCCGATGCGGACCATCTCCTCGAGTACGTAGCGGTCGCCGACCTGGGTCTTGACCGTCCGGATCCCCGACTGCCGCAGCGAGTGCTCGAGACCGAGATTGGCCATCACCGTGGTGACCAGCACGCCGCCGCGCAGCCGGTCGGCCGCGGCCAGGTGGCGCGCGCAGACCGCCAGCACATAGTCCCCGTCGCGGACCTCGCCCAGCTCGTCCACGCAGATGAGCCGGTCGCCGTCGCCGTCGAAGGCGAGACCCAGATCGGCGCCGGTGGCGCGCACGCGCTCCTGGACACCCTCCGGGTGGAGCGCGCCGCAGTCGAGATTGATGTTCTGCCCATCGGGCTCGGCGCCGAGGACCGTGACGCGGGCGCCCAGCGCCTCGAAGACCCGCGGCGCCACACGGTAGGTGGCCCCGTTGGCGCAGTCCATCACGAGATGCAGTCCCCGGAGGTCGAAGGGGAAGGTGCCCACGGCGTGCGCCGCGTACTCCGCCTCCGAGCCGTGACGGTGGGGCACCAGCCGCCCGACCGCGCCGCCGGTAGGCTTGGGGGCCACATCGGCTCCTCCCAGCCTCGACTCGATCTCGTCCTCCCAGGCATCGGGGAACTTGGCGCCGGTCGAGGAAAAGATCTTGATGCCATTGTCCTCGAAGGGATTGTGGGACGCCGAGATCACCACGCCGCCGTGCGCGTCGAGATGGCGCGTCAGGTGCGCGATCCCCGGCGTCGGCAGCACGCCCACCGCGAAGACATCCGCGCCGGCGGACAGCGCGCCCGAGATGAGCGCGCCCTCGAGCATGGGACCCGACTGGCGCGTATCGCGTCCCACCACCAGGCGCAGCTTGTCCACGCGGTGGTGCTCGAGCAAGGTGGCCACGAGCTGCCGCCCCAGGCGGAACGCCAGCTCGGTGGTCAGAGGCTCCGCATTGGCCAGGGCCCGGATCCCATCGGTGCCGAAGAGACGGTTCACGGGCGCTTCTCCCCTCCGGGCCCGGTCGCCGCGGCCCGACCCGGCTCCAGCGTGAGGCGCAGGCGCGATGGGCTCACGCGGAGGACCGTGACCCCGCTCGGCGCGGCGATCTGATCCGGGACGAGCCGAACCACGACTTCGCCAGGACGCACCCCGGCCAGGCTGATCCTCGCCCGCACCTCATCGCGACCGAGCCGCGCCAGCACCGCGCGGAGACCGTGGAGCTGGACGTCCACCGAGTCGGGCCGCTCCCCCGCCACCACCAGGCCGGCCGGGATCTCGTCGAACTCGACGGGCGCGGACAGGACCAGCTCGGCCTTTTCGGAGGTCATCACGAAGAGCCAGAGCGCCACGGACAGCACGACCGCCGCGAGCTTCAGTTCCCAGTGCCGGACGAGCCGCCTCACTTCCGCAGCCACTCGCGAGCGGGTATCCACCACCCGGTCCGTCGCGGCGCCGGCCGCCCGGCCAGCTCGAAGAGCTCACCCAGGCGCCCCCGCAGCGCGTCCCGGTCCAGCGGGCTCTCCATGTGGCCGCCCACCGCGATCGAGATGCGGCCGCTTTCCTCGGACACCACCAGCACCACCGCGTCGGTCTCCTCGGTGATGCCCAGCGCGGCCCGGTGGCGCGTGCCCATCGCCCGGCCCAGCTGAGTATTGCGCGAGAGGGGGAGGAAGCAGCCCGCCGCCGCCACGCGATTGTCCCGGATGAACACCGCTCCGTCGTGGAGAGGGGAGTAGGGCAAAAACAGGCTCACGAGGAGGTCGGCGGAGACGATGGCGTCCAGCGGCACGCCGAGCTCGGCGTAGTGCCGCAGCCCGGTGGTGCGCTCGAGCACGATGAGGCCGCCCATCCGCTTGCCCGCGAGCGACTCCGCGGCCTTGACCACATCGTCGATCACGTGGCTCTGCTGCTCCCCCCGGGCGCCCAGGAGGGCCTGAAAGATCGGGCTCTGCCCGATCTGGGCCAGGCCGCGGCGGAACTCCGGCTGGAAGAGCACGACGAGCGCCAGCACCCACACCGACCAGAAATTCTCCAGGATCCAGCTCGAGCTGAACAGCTCGAGGCGGCGCGCGAGGAACGACGCGAGCATGAGCCCGCCCAGCCCGGCCAGCATCTGCACCGCGCGCGTGCCGCGAAACATGACGAGCACGCGGTAGAGCACGGCGGCCACGAGAACGATGTCGACGGCGTCCCGCAGCCGAAATGACTGGATCACCGCCCACACGGGGTTCAAGATGCCGCTCCCGCGCGCCGGATGGCCTCGGCCACCCGGACCGCCTGCACGGTTTCCGCGACGTCGTGGGCTCGGATGAGCTGGGCCCCGCCGAGAACGGCGGCGGTGGCGGCAGCCAGCGACCCGGGGAGGCGGTCGGCAGGGTCGTCGGCTCCCGGAGCCAGGGCGCCGATGAAGGATTTCCGCGAGGCTCCCACACAGACGGGACGACCCAGCACCCGCAGCTCGGGCAGCGCGGCCAGCACCCGGCAATCCCACTCGTGCCAGGGCATGCCCCGACGGCGAAAGAAGCCGAGGCCCGGGTCCACCACGATGCGGTCGGCGGCGATGCCGGCCTCGGCGGCCCGGCCCAGACTTTCCGCGAGGTACTCGAGCACGGTCTCCACCGGCGCCACGCCCTCGTGGCCCCCCCGCTCGGAGGCCATCACGATGAGCCCGGCGCCGGTCTCGGCCACCGCGCGCGCCAGGGCGGCATCGCCGGCGAGACCCCGCACGTCATTGACGATGCCCGCGCCGGCCTGAAGGGCGGCGCGCGCGGGCAGGGCGCGGCTGGTATCGGCGGAGACCGGGATGCCTAGCTTGTCCACGAGCAGCCGCACCGCCTCGCCGAGCCGGTCCGCTTCCTCGATAGCCTCGATGCGCCCGTCCAGATAGGGGGCGGTGGACATGGCGCCCACGTCGAGGACGGCCGCCCCCGCCGCTACCATGGCTTCCGCCCGCTCGAGGAGAGCGTCCCGGGAGCGCGCCACCGAGCCGGGGTAGAACGACTCGGGGCTCAGGTTGAGCGCGCCCACCACCGCCACGTCCAAGCCGTCACCGACCACCAGCCCCGCCAACGTTGCTCGGTTCATGGCGATCGTGATCGCTCAGGCCGGGGCCGGCGCCTCCTGGAACGGCCTCGCGATGAGGAGGCGGTTGATCTCCTCGCCGTCCAGCGTCTCGCGCTCGAGCAGCGCGCGGGCGAGGACGTGAAGCTTCTCGAGATTGGTCTCAAGCAGCGCCTCGCGCCCGCGACGCGCAGTCCGTCACGATCCGCGTGATCTCGGAGTCGATCAGCACCGCGGTGTCCTCGCTATAGTCCTTCGGGCGCGACACCTCGCGGCCGAGGAAGATATGCTCCTCCCCCTTGCCGAAGGTGAGCGGGCCCATCTTGTCCGACATGCCCCACTCGCAGACCATCTTTCGCGCCATCTCGGTGGCCTTCTCGAGGTCGTTGCCGGCGCCGGTGGTCTGCTGCTGGAAGACGAGCTCCTCGGCGGCGCGGCCGCCCATGAGAATCGTGATCTGGTTGATGAGGTATTCCCGGGAGTAGCTGTACCGGTCGTCGGTGGGCAGCTGCATGGTGAGGCCCAGCGCCCGCCCGCGCGGGATGATGGTGACCTTGTGGAGCGGGTCGGCTCCGGGGAGCAGATACGGCCACCAGGGCATGCCCGCCCTCATGATAGGCGGTGGTGCGCTTCTCGGCCTCCGGGATGATCATGGAGCGCCGTTCCACGCCCATCAGCACCTTGTCCTTGGCATTCTCGAAGTCGATCATCTCGACGGTCTTCTTGTCCTGGCGGGCGGCGAGGAGCGCGGCCTCGTTGACCAGGTTGGCGAGGTCCGCCCCGGAGAAGCCGGAGGTGCCGCGTGCCAGCACGAAGAGATCCACCTTGGGGGCGAGCGGGATCCGCCGGGAATGGACCTTGAGGATCTCCTCGCGCCCCTTCACGTCGGGACGCGCCACCACGACTTGGCGATCAAAGCGCCCCGGCCGGAGGAGGGCGGGATCCAGGACGTCGGGCCGGTTGGTGGCCGCGATGAGGATCACGCCCTCGTTGGTCTCGAAGCCGTCCATCTCCACGAGGAGCTGGTTGAGGGTCTGCTCGCGCTCGTCGTGGCCGCCGCCCAGCCCCGCCCCGCGATGCCGCCCCACCGCATCGATCTCGTCCATGAAGATGATGCAGGGCGCGTGCTTCTTGCCCTGCTCGAAGAGATCGCGCACGCGCGAGGCGCCCACGCCCACGAACATCTCCACGAAGTCGGAGCCGGAGATGGAGAAGAACGGAACATTGGCCTCGCCGGCGATGGCCTTGGCGAGGAGCGTCTTGCCGGTGCCGGGAGGCCCGACGAGGAGCACGCCCTTGGGGATCTTGCCGCCGAGCTTCTGGAAGCGCGGCGGATCCTTGAGGAACTCGATGATCTCCCGCAGCTCCTCCTTGGCCTCGTCCACCCCCGCCACGTCCTGAAAGGTGACCTTGTTCTGCTTCTCCGAGATGAGCCGCGCCCGCGCCTTGCCGAAGGACAGCGCCTTGGCTCCCCCGCCCTGCATCTGGCGCATGAAGAAGATCCACACGCCGATGAAGAGCAGCATGGGCACCCACTGCAGTAAGATGGCGAAGTACGACGGATTACCGTCGATCGGTTTCACGATGATGCGGACCCCGCGGTCCTTGAGGTTCTTCACCAGGTCGGGATAGTCCGCGGTCATGGTGCGGAACGACTCGCCGTTGGCGAGCTTCCCGCTCACCGAGCTGCCGCGCAGGGTGACCTCCCGCACCTCCCCCGTCTCGACCTTCTTGAGGAAGTCCGAGAAGACGATCTCGTCCCGGGGTGTTTCCTTGGCCTGAAAGAGGTTGAACAGCAGGATGACGATGAGGCCGATCACCATCCACAGGGCGAGATTCTTGTAGAAGGGATTCATGGCGCAAAAAGTATATCACAGGCCCAGATGCGTGGTCCGGCGCGGCCTCCGGCGGCATCCATCGCCCTCGGACCCGCTAACCGAACCGGCGTGATCGGGCCCTGGACACCGCGCCGTCGATCGCGCGCGCGAGCTTGGGCGGCAGGAGCGAGAGGACGACCCAGGCGGCCTCGAAGAGCCCCGGCGACATCCTCCAGGCGCGCCAGAACAGCCGCCTCGTCCGGGCGGGGTCCCTCCGGGCGCTGGTCAGCTGCGCTTGCCCGAGGCGCCTGTACTGGAGGGCGAGCGCGAGCCGCCCGGCGGCCGCGCCGGCGCGTGCCGGGGCCGCCCCCGGCCCCCCGTTCATGACGGGCGACCCCGGACTGCCCCTCGACCGCGGGCACCGCCCGAAACACGAACTGGTAGACGCGGGCGTCGGGATCCTCGGCCAGGCGGCGGAGCACGGCCACGGGGATCGTGGCCGGCTCGACGGGAATCTCGGTGTCGAAGGCGCCGCGCTCGATCAACGCCAGGTCCTTCACCGACCACCCCGCGCCGGCGAACGTCGCGCAGAGCGAGGCACGCGTGAAGAATCGGAGGTGCGTCGCGTCCAGCAGGCCCTCGGGGCGATAGTCGAAGGCGCCCTGGAGGAGCGACAGCCGGACGCTCGCATGCGCGACATTCGGCAGCGACACGACCAGACCGCCGTCCGGGTGCAAGAGGGGATGGAACCCCGCCAGGGCGCGCTCGGGATGCTGGAGGTGCTCCAGCACGTCGCCGAGGAGGATCACGTCGAATCGCTCTCCGCCCAGCCGCCGCGGGAGCGAGCCGTCCTCGACGTTGGCCTCGATCACCCGTGGGCAGACCTCCCGCAGCCGGCCGGCCAGCTCCGGCTCCGTCTCGACGGCAACCACCTCGCAGCCCTTGGCGATGAGGGCCTGGGTCATGTGGCCGCCGGCAGCGCCGATCTCGAGCACGCGGCTTCCCGATGGGATCCGCGCCAGCTGCGCCTGATGGGTCGGACTGGACGCGACCTTGAGCCAGTACCTGGGAGTGGCCACCACGGCGGCGCTCGCCACGCGGCCTAGACGCCCAGCACTCGCCGCCTGAGCATGCCGAGCACGCTGCGCAGGGACGAGGGCACGAAGCTCGCGGTCAGGTATAGCAGGAAGACGGGAGTCCCGTGTCGGCGCCACATCTCACCGAGATACCGGCGCGCCCACGCCCGATCCCGGGTCTCGCCATACAGGTAGGCGGCGTAGGCCGTCCGCCGGGCCTTGTCATCCATCGCCCGCTGGATCACCTCGGCGCTCTCCTGGCGGCCGCGGGTCCGTTCGCGTCGCAGGATGGCCAGCTCGTCCCTGGCCCAGTGGAGCTCGCGCCGCTCGCTGACTCCCGACGCGCTGCCGCTCACGTAACGCCAGCGGACCAGGCGTGCCGCCACGAAGGCGAAGGGATGGTTCCGGGCGAGGCGGAGATAGAGATCCCAGTCGCTGCCGGTGACATACCGTCGATCGGAAGCCCCCACTCGGTCCAGCGCCCAGCGCGGCACCGCGACCTGCGAGGTGGTGAAGATCAGGTTGCGCGACACGAGGGCCTCGTAGCAGTCCCACTCCATCGAGGGGCGGCCGGCCAGCCGCTCGCGAACGGCGCGCCCGAGCAGATACCCGCCCAGATCGCGGTCGCCCTCGAACTCGACGCCATCGGTCGCGATCAGGGCCGCCGCCGGATACGCTTCCGCCGCCGCCACCTGCCGCTCGACCTTGTCCGGCGCCCACACGTCGTCACCATCGAAGAAAGCGACGAGGTCCCCGTCCGCCGCGGCCACCCCGGCGTTCCGCGCCCCGGCCACGCCGTGATTCGCCTGCCGGACGTACCGGATGCGGTCGCGGTACAGTGCGACCGCTGCCGGGGTGTCATCACGGGAGCCGTCATCGACGAGCACGATCTGGTGCAGCGGGTATGTCTGGGCGAGGACGCTGTCGAGGGCCTCCGCGATGTAGGGAGCCTGATTGAAGGTCGTGATGACGACGCTCACTCGCGTCACGTGATCCAGCTTACATGCTCAGGCCCGCTCCAGCACGTGGATGTCGGGCAATCCCCTATAGATCCCCCCAATATCGAAGCCGTATCCGACCACGAAATGGTCGGGAATGACGAAGCCAACGTAGTCGAGCTTGACGTCCACCTCGCGTCGCTCGATCTTGTCGAGCAATACGCAAACGGCCACGCTGCGCGGGCGCCGGGTGGCGAAGTTTTGCCGCAGGTAGTCGAGCGTGCGGCCCGAGTCCACGATGTCCTCGACGATCACCACGTCACGCCCCTCGATGGAGACGGACAGATCGGCGGTCAGGCGCACGATGCCCGGGGAGCGGACCTCGCTGCCGTACGAGCCCACGCCCATGAAGTCGATGGCGATCGGCACCGGAATGGCACGGATGAGGTCGGAGAGGAAGATCGCGGCCCCCTTGAGCACGCCGACCAGGAGAGGATTGCGGCCCGCGTACTCGCGCCCGATCGCGCGCCCGAGCTCAGCGATCCGCGCGGCAATCTCGTCGCGCGAGATCAGGACCCGCCCCGGGCGGTCGGGCATGGTCGCCTCAGTGGGCGGTGACGAAGGTCGTGACCGGCACCCGAGCCCGGACCCGCTCGGCCAGGCGCAGCGCCTCCTCGCGCGAGCGCGCACCGCCCACGCGCACCCGGTAGCGCGGCTGCCCGTCGGCGGCCGCCGCCGCGCTCTGGAACACGGGGAAGCCCGCCTCCGCGAGCTGCTTCTGGATGCCGTCGGCTTGCTGCCGGCTGCGGAAGGCGCCCACCTGCACGCTCCAGGTTGCCGACGTCGGGGTGGCGACGGGCGCCGACGCGGCGTCCGTGACCGGAGCGATGGAGGCCGGCGCCGCGGCAGGAGCCGAGGCGGCGGGCGACCCCGACGCACGTGACCGATCCTCCGCCGCCCGCGCCCGGGCCGACAATCCTGTCGGTCCCATGGGGGCGGTCAATGTCTGATAGAAGGTCAGCTTTTCCGGCACCTCGCGCGGACGCTCCCCCTCGGCTTCGATGAGGCCGCTGCGCCGCGCAACAACGGGCGCCTTCTTCTCCGCCTCCACCGCGACCGGTGGCGCCGGCGCGCCACGCCCGCCCCACTGGCGCCCCACCAGGATGCCCAGGGTAAAGGTGAGCGCGAGAATCGCCAGGGCGGCCATGACCAGGCCCGCCCGTTGAATGAATCCGCCGCCGCCTCGCTCGTGTCTCATGGTTCAGGTGTCCCCTCTCTCGTCATGCTCTCCGGAGCCGACACGCCAAGCAGCTCGAGGCCGTTCCGTATCACCTGGCCCGCCGCGGCGGCGAGGCCGAGCCGGGCCAGGGTCAGCGGACGATCCTCGGTGATGATCCGATGCGCCTTGTAGTACGGGTGAAACTCACCGGCCAGCTCGGTCAAGTAAAAGGCCAGGCGATGCGGCTCGCGCGCCCGCGCCGCGCCCATCAGGACCTCGGTGAACTGGATGACGCGCTTGATCAGCGCCTGCTCCTCGGGCAGGACGAGCGGGGTGAGGTCTACCTGGTCCCACGGCGGCACCGTCACGCCTTGCTGCGCCGCCATCTTGAAGAGGCTGGCCACCCGGGCATGCGCGTACTGAACGTAGTAGACCGGGTTGTCGGCGGTCTGGCGCGTGGCCACCGCGAGGTCGAAGTCCAGCGGGCTGTCGTGGCGGCGCGTGAGGAAGGTGAACCGCGCGGCGTCCCGGCCCACTTCCTCCAGCAGCTCCTCCATGAGGACGAACTCGCCCCGCCGCTTCGACATCCGCACCGGCTGCCCGTCGCGCAGCAGCGAGACCAGCTGCACGATCAGCACGTCAAAGGCCTCGTCGGGGTGGCCGAGAGCCCGCATCGCGGCGCGCTGCCGCCCGATATAGCCGTGATGGTCGGGGCCGAGGAAGTTGATGACATGGGCGTCCCGCTCGGCGAACTTCACGAAGTGGTGGAAGCCGATGTCCACCGCGAAGTAGGTGAGCTCGCCGTCGGACTTCCGCAGGACACGGTCCTTATCGTCGCCCAGCGCGGTGGAGCGGAACCAGAGGGCCCCGTCCTGCTCGTAGGTGTGGCCCCCGGCGGTGAGCAGCGCGATCGCGCGCTCGGGCAGGCCGGCTGCGCGCACGTCGCGCGCCTCGTGCACCCACCGGTCCATCTCGGTGCCGTACCGGGAGAGCACGGCGCGGTGGCCGCCGACCATGGCCTCGACCGCCTCACGCCCCAGCCGCTCGCGCCGCGCGGCCTCGGGTAGCGCCAGCGCCGCGCGGACCCCGACCGGATCGCGCTTGACCCACGCGTCCGCGAATTCGATCAGATACTCGCCCGGATAGGCGTCCTCGGGCAGCTCCGCCGGCTCGCCCAGCGCCTGCCGCAGCCGCGTCTCCACGGAAGCCGCGAGCGCCTGGAACTGATTGCCGGCGTCGTTGACGTAGTACTCGGAATCCACGCGGGCGCCCTGCGAGCGCAGGATGCGCGCGAGGGCGTCGCCCACCGCGGCCGCCCGCGCGCTGACGATCACCAGCGGCCCAGTGGGATTGGCGGACACGAACTCCAGCCGATAGTGGCGATCCGCGGCGGCGCGGCTCCAGCCGTACCGGGCGCCGGCCGCGAGCACGCCGCGGAGCTGGGCCGAGATCGAATCGCGCGCGAGGATGACGTTGATGAAGCCGGGTCCAGCACCCTCCGCGTTCGCCACCTCGGGTAACGACTCCAGCTCCGCCACCACCATGGCCACCACCGCATTGGCGTCGAGCCCGTGCTGCTTGGCATAGGCCATGGCCGAGGGCGTCGCGTAGTCGGCGCCGTGCTCGCCCCGCGGCACCTGCCAGATCACACCGCGCGGCTCAGGCATCCCGTGGCGCGCGAGCGCGCGCCGGAAGGCCTCGGTCAAGGTATCGGTAACGTTCAGCGTGATCTCTCCAGGTGAAGATATGGACGGACAAAGACAAAAAACGCCGCGCGTGGCGGCGATGGGAGATGATACCCCCGGGCCCGAGTGGGGGCGAAGCATTTTCGCTTCAATCAGCGTCTCAGCAGACGCCGTAACTCCTCCATTCCGACGGCGGCTTCGAGCGCATTCGCCAGCCGATCGTACGCGAGGTCGCGCATCGTCCGCGCATCGCCTCCGATCCCCCCGGCATGGCCCCTCCCGGACCACCGGAGCACGTGCGGCCGCGAGGCCGGCCCATCGAGCGCCGACGGCTCGTCGAGATAGCTCACCTCCATGTCCGGCGCCGCCTCGAGCGGGGCCAGGTCCGTGAAGTTGGCGATGCGCGGGTGGCGCGACGGCGGTGCGACGCAACCCCCTCGAGCGCGACCGAATCCTCCTCCGGCAGCCCCCGGCCGGGCAGGCACGGAATCACGCCAAACACCGGCCCGCACGTCCACCGGCGGGAGTCCTTTACTCCTGGAGCGAGCAGTGAGCCATTGCCGCAAAACCTATTGATAAATGAAACCGGAAGCCATTCGACGGGCCGGGGCCGGGCAACGAAGCCCATGGCCGGAGAGCAGCCGGCAAAACCCCGCGGCGAGCACGCTCTTGCCCGCGTGGGAACCCTTGCCCCGCAGCATGCTCGTGGGGGTCCGCTCACCGGCTACCTCCCGGGAAAAGTGCGAGCCCCAGCGCCACCGCCGCCATGAACAGCGCGGATGCGACGGCGGCCACGCGCAGCGCGAGGCCGATCGCGGAGTGGCCCGGCAGGTCGCCGTCCCCGAGCGAGTAGACGCCGGGCTTGACCAGTCGTACGCCGAGCCCGCCCGCCATGGCGGCCATGGTGCGCCCCGCATTGGGGCTGGTCGTATTGGCGCCGTCGCGTCGGAGCATGTGCCATGCTCCGGACCCGGATCCGCCTGCCAGCGTCGCACCCGCCACCAGGCAGGCCGCGGCCAGTCGCGCCGGCACCCAGTTGAGCGTATCGTCCAGCCGGGCCGCCGCCTTGCCCAGGTATTCCAGCTCTCCTTCGCGGTAGCCGAGCATCGCGTCGGCCGTGTTCACCACACGGTAGGCCCAGGCCGCGGGCACACCCCCCACGAGGAAGAAGAGGACCGGCGCCACGAGGCTGTCGGTGACGTTCTCCGCAAGCGACTCGATGGCTCCCGAGGCCACGTGTCCCGCATCGAGCGCTGACACCGGCCGGCTCACCAGGTCCACTCCCAGTGCCGCGCGCGCGGCCTCGAGCTGGTCCGCCGCGAGCGCGTGCTGCACGCCCGACACCGCGGCGAAGAGCCCGCGAACGGAGAGCGCGCCCTTGAGGAGGGCGGCGTCGACCCCGAGCGCCGCAAGCGGCCACGGAGACAGGGCGCGCTCGATGCACAGTACGAGGACCGCGGTCGCCGCGGCCACTGCGCTGACGAGCGCTGCCCCCCCGAGGAGCAGGAAGACGGGGAGCGCCCCGGAGAGCCCGCGCCGGCCGGCCTCGAGCGCACGCCCCACCCATGCCACCGGATGCCAGCGGCTCGGGGGATCGCCCAGCCCCAGATCCAGCGTGAGCGCGATCAGTAGGGTCGCCACCAGCACGTTGGGCTCAGCGCAATTGGAAGTCGAGCGGAAGCCGGATAAGCAGCGGGCGGCGTGGAAGGCCTTCGGGAAACGGCATGGACGGCAGCGACCGCACCGCCGCGACCCCGGCCTCGTCCAGCACACCGTGGGACGAGGACGAGTGGATCTTCACGGCGGTGACGCGACCGTCGGGCTCGAGCAGCACGTCGAGCTCGACGCGACCGGCGAGCCCCTGTCGACGCGCCGCCAGCGGATAGACGATCGCGTCCTCCACACTCCGCCGGAAACGCGCCAGGTACGGCCCGTACTCGGCGGGCACCTCACCGCGGCCGTCGCCGGGTAGCGCCAGCGCCAGCCGGGCGCCGCCGGGCGTGGAGACGCTGCGGCCAGTTCCCGCTCCGCCGACCTCGGACGCGGTCCCGACTGCGCGACCCGGCCCCGGCGCGGCCAGCGTGTCGGTCATGGGCACGCCTGCGGTGCTGGGTCTGGCGGCGGAGCCATCGGCGGGCTCTGGAGTAGGCGCCACCGTCGCCGGGGCCGTCGCTGCGGGCATATCGGTAGTCGGTCGGGGCTTCACCTCCGCCGAAGCCGGCGCGAGGGGTTCCGGCGCGGCTGGCGGGGAAGACGATGGCGCCGACGGTACGGGAGACGGCGCGACCATGGTGCCGGTCGGCCGCTCCACCACCTGTTGCGGCGCGGCCGCTTGGGGGACGGGTGCCACCGCCCTCGATGACGCGGTGGCCCGCCGTGGAGCGGGCGGGTCGCCCCCGATCGGCCCGCGACCGGTCGAGGTCGCCATGCTCCCGCCCGCCCGAGTCGCCGTGCCCGCCGGGGCTTCCTGGGTGAGATCCACGAAGAGCGGCGCGACGGGCGTGCGAAGCGCCAGCGCCGAGACGCCCACGATGACCGTCGCGTGGACGGCCAGGGACACGAGCACGACCCCGCCGCCCCGGAGCCGCATCCCGCTCATGGATTGCGTTCCCGCCAGCCTCGGATGCCGGCCTCGAGCGCGCGGCGGGCCGCCCGAGCCACGGTCCAGCCGAGGGCGCTCACCGGCCCGCCGAAGCGCGCCCGGGGTCCTCGTCCCGTCGCCGCCACGATGACGGCGTCCGTGGACGTGCCGGTCACGGGCGTGCCGGCGCCGTCGCGGAAGCCGGCTTCGATCAAGGCCAGCACCTTCACCTCGGTGACCGTGAGGGCCAGGTTCACCAGCGCCGCCGGCTCCGGATTGCCTTCCACGAGGACAATGGTGTTGATGGTAGACGGTGTCCATCGGGCGATGGGAGCGCGTCCCGCCGCCATACGATTGCTGAGCCCCACCGTGGCGATGGCGATCGCGTGAAAGCCCTCCGCGGACTCCTCGCCGATGGTCGCGTCCTGGGTGCGCGCGCCGGTGAGAAGCCCCACCCAGGGGCCCGCGAGGTTTCGGGCGCGTGCGTAGGTCTCGAGGATGGCGTCGGGATCCTCGCAGCAGTCTCCTCGCTCGACGTGTAGATTCACGATGGCACGGGTCTCTACCAAGCCTCCACGCAGAACGGCCGAGGACAGCGCGCGCAGCGGCCCATCCGCTGTCACCACTACCGCCTCGGGCCCGCTCTCCACGTGGAGGCCTGGAATCATCATCTCGAGCGCCTCAGAATGCCGCCCGGGCCCCGAACAGGAACGCGGTCCCGAGAGCGGGGAAGCCGCGCACCTCGGCATAGCCCTCGTTGAGGAGATTGTTCACCCGCAAGGTGAGATCCAGCGACTGCAGCCACCCATACTTGTCGAGGGCGCGGAACGTCCCGCCGATGTCCACCCGCGTGTGCCCGCTGTTGTAGCCGACCTGCTCCGACTCGAACTGGCGCGTGACCGTATGGATCTGGGTGAAGAGCTGAGAGTCGGCGGATGGGCTCCCAGGTCAGCCCGAAGTTCCAGCGATGCTGGGGCTCGCGTATCAGCCAGCGGTCGGTGCTGAGATCCTCGCTGTCGGTATAGGTGTAGTTGATGGTCCCCACGAGATTGCGGAGGATGTCGATCTCGCCGGTGGCCTCCATGCCCTCGGTGCGCGCGCGCGCCACGTTGACGACCGCCACGAAGGGAAACACGTCCAGCGGTACGGAGCGGATGAGGTTCTCGAACTTGTTGTAGAAGTAGGTGAATCCCAGCCGGATGCGCTCGCCCCAGAAGGTCTGATCGAGCCCGACCTCCCACGAGAAGCTCGTCTCCGGCTTGAGCTCCGGGTTGGAGAAGCCGGGGAAGAAGAGATCGTTGAGCGTGGGCGCCCGGAAGCCGGTGCCGGCGCCGCCGCGGATCCGGGTGGCCGTCTCCTTGATCATGAAGGCCACCGACCCGCGCTCGGTGACCTGGGTGCCGAAGGAGCTGTGGTCGTCCACGCGGACGCCGCCCGTGATGAAGAGCCGGTCGAAGAACCGGAGCTGCTGCTCGAAGAAGAACGACTTGGTGTAGGTCCGGCTCTCGAACGTGTTCTTGTTCTCGCCCTCCTCGTGGATGTACTCGAAGCCGAACGTGCTCGTACTCCACTTGCCGATGTGGAAGGCGTTGATCCACTCCGCCTCGCGGCGCTGGACGTTGATCTGCGCGAACGAGGGGAAGTCGAGGTCGAAACCGGGGTCCGCGGGATCCTGGAACCCGAGGCTATTCTCGAAGTAGGAGATCCGGCCCCGGCTCTCCCACCACTCCACCGGCCGGGTGCGGCCCTCGAGGGTGAGGGTGAGCGTCTCCGACTGCTGCTGCTGGTTCACGTCGATGACGGGCTGCACGGCCAGGGGGCCGCAGCAGACAAACTTGACCGGCAGGTCGGTGTCGGTCTTGTTCCAGCGGCCGATGAAGGCCAGCGTGCTGTTGAAGGGCAGGGTGAGGCCGATGCGCCCGCTCAGCGCCTTCTGGTCGGAGTTGTCGTGGGGCTCGAACTGGCCATCGCTCTCGGCATAGGAGCCCGCGATGGAATAGTCGAGGATCTTCCACTGCCCGGACGCACTCAGCCGGTTGATCCAGGTGCCGTAGTTCCCCACCTGCTCCTCGACTGTGGCGCTGAACGGCGTCCCCCGCCCTTTCTTGGTGATGATGTTCACCACCCCGCCGATGGCGTCGGCGCCGTATAGCGTGGACTGCGGCCCGCGCACCACTTCGATGCGCTCGATGAGGTCCGGGGAGATGTCGGCAAGCTCGGCCTGTCCGAGTGTGGGGCTCTTCACCCGCACCCCGTCGAGCAGCACCTGCACCTGGTTGGCGCTGGCGCCACGGATGCTGATGCTGGTGGTCTTGCCGAGGCTGCCCGAGCGGCGGATCTCGACGCCCGGCACATTGAGCAGCGCTTCCCCGACGGTCTGGTAGTGATAGGTCTTGAAGTCATTCTCCGTGATCACCGTGACGGCGGCGCCGGTCTGGCTGACGGGCGTGTCCACCTTGTTGGCGGTGATGATGACGGGATCGCTGGTGCGCTGCTCCGAGCCGACCCCGGACGGCGCGGCGCTTTCATCCGCGGGCTTGGGTGCCGTGTCCTGCGCCCAAGCCCCCGCCGCCGGCGCGGCGACCAGCGCGGCCGCGGTGCCCACTGCCACCGCCCACTGTCTCAGATCGCATGCGTATCGCATGACCGCTCCTTTTGCCGCGAAAGGGAGGTGCTCATGCCCCGGGCAGGTCTCCTGACTCGTGGATCGTCGCTCGAGGGTCCGGCCTTCCCGGGATCGCTCCCAGTGGCTTCCGCGCGGACATGCCGTCGCGGGCGTGGACCCTGGCTCCCCACTCACAGTGGCGGGACCGTGCCGGATTCGGCTCGCCATGCGAGCCTCGACCGGCTTCCCTTGGACCGGGGCGCTTCCTCGACGCCTGGATTCGTGCGGGGCCTCACCTCCCTTTCGTCGCCGCCGGCTCCGGCCAGACGACGTGGACGCGGCGGCGGCCGGTGACGGGATGCTGCTCGACGGCCACCGGACAGCCATAGGCGGCCTCGAGCGCCGCCGGGTCGAGGACGAATTCCGGATCGCCCTGCCGCGCCGCCCGGCCCTCCGACAGGAGGACCAGGCGATGGCAGAGATGCCCGGCAAGATCGAGATCATGCGAGACCACCACCACGGACAGTCCCTGCTCCGCGTTGAGCCGGCGGAGCAGCGCCACGCACTCCACCTGATAGCGCAGGTCGAGATGGGCGGTGGGCTCGTCGAGGACCAGCAGCCGCGGCTCCTGCGCCAGCGCACGCGCCAGCATGACCCGCTGGCGCTCACCGCCGGAGAGCCGGTCACAGCGTTCGCCCGCCAGGGCGCGCACCCCCACCAGGGCCATGGCCGCGGTGGCGACGCGGCGATCCTCCATGCTCTCGAAGAACCGGCCGGGCGCATGCGGAAAACGGCCCATGAGGACCAGCTCCTCCACCGTGTAGGGAAAGTCGCGCGGAACGTCCTGCGGCACCACGCCCACCCGCCTCGCCACCGCCGCCCGGGACATCTGAGCGAGCGGCCGGCCCTCGAGCAGGATCTCGCCGCGCGTGGGCCGCAGCAGGCCCGACAGGAGGCGGATCAAGGTGGTCTTGCCTGACGCATTGGGGCCGATCACGCCCACGATCTCGCCCGGCGCCACCGACAGCGACACCTCGCGCAGCGAGAAGGGATCCCGCGCTCGCGAGGAGGCACGCGCCACCGGATACTCGAAGCCCACCATCCGGAGCTCGGCCACCGCCGTCAAGGAGCCGCCAGGGTGGCGCGGCGTCGAAGCAAGTAGATGAAGAACGGCGCCCCGCAGAACGAGGTCAGCACGCCGACCGATAGCTCCGCGGGAGCCACCACGTTCCGCGCCAGCGTATCGGCGATGAGAAGAAAGACACCGCCGCCCACCGCGGCCGCGGGAAGGAGCAGCCGGTTGTCCGGGCCCAGGAGCATCCGGGTCGCATGCGGCACGATCAACCCCACGAAGCCGATGGGTCCCGCGAAGGCCACCACCGCGGACACCAGGAGCGCCGCCCCTGCGAAGATCCGGCGCTTCACCGCCGCCGGATTCACGCCGAGCGTCTCCGCCGCGTCCTCCCCCAGGGCGAGCAGGTTGAGCCGCCGCGCGTCGGCAAAGATCAGGACGAATCCCGCCGCCGCCACCAGGGCGAAGACGGCGAGGGCGGCCGGCGCCACCGGGACGACATTGCCCAGCAGCCACTGAATGATGCCGCCCAGCCGGTTGGTGTCCACGAGCGAGATCAGCACCGTGATCGCGGACGAGAAGAAGATGCCCACGATCACCCCCGCCAGCAGAAGCGAGTGAACGGGCAGCCCCCCGCCCGTGCGGCGATGAGATAGACGGCGCCACCCGCCACGAAGGCGCCCGCGAAGGCAAAGACGGTGAGCCCGAGCGAAGCCAGCATGCTCGTCCCGAGCCCGAAGAGCTGACCCGACACCACGCCGAACGCCGCGCCGCTCGACACCCCGAGCACCGAGGGCTCCGCCAGCGGATTCCGCGTCAGGGCCTGGAGGCTTGCACCGGCCACCGCGAGCGCGCCTCCCGCCAGCACCGCCACCGCGATGCGGGGCAGGCGCAGGTCCAGCACCACCACGCGCGCGACCGGCTCGGGCAGCTCGCGCCCGAGCAGCACGGCCAGCACCGCCCCGGGCGGCACGCCGGCGCTGCCGACGAAGAGGGCGCCGGCCGCGGTGGCCAGGAGCACGCCGCCCAGCGCGGCGACGACCAAGGTGAGGCGGGCGCCCGGCGTCACCGGCGCCCCTCGGCGGCGAAGGCCTCGGGATGGACCAGGCGCGCGAGGATCTCGAGCGCGTCGACCACGCGGGGACCGAAGCGATGGAAGAGATCGCCGTCCACGTTGTGAATGCGTCCGGCGCGGATGGCGGGCAGTCCGGCGAAGCGCTCCCACTTGTCGCGCGACACCTGTCCGGTACCCGCGCCATGCCGGGCCAGGAGGATCATCTCGGGCGCCTCCGCCACCGCTGCCTCCACGCTCCAGCGCGGGTAGCCCTCCGCCGCGGCGGCGGTCACCGATGCGCCCCCCGCAAGCGCGATGAGCTCGGTCACCGCGGCGCCGCGTCCCGGCACGATGAGGGGCTCGGGCCAGACCACGTAGAGCACGCGTGGCCGCGGGCGCGCGGCCACGCGCTCCGCCACCACGCGGACTCGGCGCTCGAGCCTGGCCACCACGTCGGCGGCACGCGCGCGCTGTCCGGTCAGCGCGCCGAGCTGCTCCATGGTCCGGAAGACGTCGGCGACCCCTCTGGGGCTGACCAGATAGACCGGCACCCGGAGCCGCTCGAGCTGCACCCGCGTCTCGTCGGTATTGCCGGAGTCCGTCGCCACCACGAGATCCGGCTGCAATGCCACCAGTGTCTCGAGACTGGGCGCGAGCATGCCGCCCACGCTGCGCTTGTTGCGCGCGGCCGCCGGAAAGTCGCAGAAGTCTGTGACGCCGACCAGCCGTTCCTCGGCCCCGATGGCGAACACCATCTCGGTCACCCCGGGAACCAGGGAGACGATACGCTGCGGGGGCGCGGCAAGCGTCACCGTGCGCCCCGTCTGGTCGGTGACGGTAAGTGTCGCGGCCGGCGCGGGCGCGAGCGCGACCATCACGAGCGCGAGCATTCCGGCCAGGCGAATCATGCGCGGCCGGAGACGCCGGCGGACTTGAAGGTCGCCATCTCGGCCAGGATGGCCACGGCCGCACGGGCGAGCCCGATGCCCAGCGCCGCGCCCGTCCCCTCGCCCAATCGCATCCCGAGGTCGAGATACGGCGTGAGTCCCAGCGCCGCCAGCACCGGGCCGTGCCCCGGCTCCACCGAGCGATGGGTAGCAATGAGGAAATGGCGAGCCTCCGGCTTCAACGTCACCGCGGCCAGCGCCGCCGCGCCCGCGATGAAGCCGTCGAGAAGGACCGGGATGCGATGCGCCGCGCCGGCGAGGATGACCCCCACGAGCCCGGCGATCTCGAGCCCACCGACCTTCTGGAGCACGTCCAGGGCGTCGGCGCCGTCGGGGCGGTTGACGGCGAGACCCCGCGTCACCACCTCGACCTTGCGCCGCCAGGTGACGTCGTCCACGCCCGTGCCGCGCCCCGTCACCACCTCGGGGGCGAGCCCCGTGATGGCGGCCGTCACCGCGCTGGCCGACGTCGTATTACCGATGCCCATTTCCCCCGTTCCGATGAGATCCAGCCCGCGCGCCCGCTCTTCCTCGACCAGCGCCGCGCCGCCTTCGATGGACGCCGCGACCTGGTCGCGAGTGAGCGCGGGCCCTCGGGCCAGACTGGCGGTTCCCGGCGCGACCCGCCGCTGCTGCAGCCCGGGACGGTCCAGCAACGGTCCCGCGATCCCGAAATCGGCCACCACCACGCGGGCGCCCACCTGCCGAGCGAGAACGTTGACGGCGGCGCCGCCGTTAAGGAAGTTCTCGACCATCTGACTGGTAACTACCTGCGGATATGCGCTGACACCCTCGGCCACCACTCCGTGGTCGCCGGCCAGAGTGAAGATCACCGACTCTGCGACGGCAGGCGGGCACAGCCCCGTCATGAGGCAGAGATCCCGCGCGAGTTCTTCCAGCCGCCCGAGGCTTCCCGGCGGCTTGGCGAGTTGATCCAGCCGGTGCTGGGCGAGAACGCCCATCTCCGGGTCGGGGGCCACGATGGAGTCAAGGCGCCTGAGGATGCTCGGCATGCCTGGCTCCGAAGGGCGCGAGGGAGGAGACAGCCTCGGTCTTGATGACCGTGGGAATGCCAGCCACCATGAACGTCACGCGATCCGACCGCGCGGCGATCAACTGGTTCACCTGGCCGAGCAGGTCCCGGAAGCGCCCGCCATCCACGGTCGCCGGCACCACACCGGCCCCGACCTCATTCGAGACCAACAGGGAGGAAGCCGGGCCCTCACCGAGCCAGGCGGCGAGGTCGCGGGCGCCACCGAGCATGGCCGCGTCGGCGTGGCCGGCCAGCAGCCGGTTGGCGATCCAGACGGTCAGGCAGTCGATGACAACGAGGTCGGCATTCCCTGCCGCCTTCCGGCTCGCGCCGACGAGGTCGATCGGCTCCTCGATGGTCAGCCAGCGGGCCGGCCGTTCGGCACGATGCCGCGCGATCCGAGCGGCCATGTCTTCGTCACGAGCCTCTGCGGTAGCCACGAAGGCGATGGGGCCCGGACATGCGCGCGCCAGGTCCAGGGCGTAGCGGCTCTTGCCGCTCCGCGCCCCACCCAGGATGAGGTGGGAGAGAAAGTGAGGCGTGACCCGGGCCCTCCCGCGAAGACCGGTGTAGAGATGACGGGAGTCCGGGTCGGTCTCCTGGCTCTCGGATCGTCCTACTCCCCACGCCTTCCCGGCCGCGGCACCGCCGGCCAGTGGCACTCCCGTGGGTTTCGTCCCCGATTACAGTGACGGGGTCGCGGCGGATTCGCACCGCCTTCCCGGTGGGCCCGCGTTCACGCGGGCGCCCCGAACTCCATGAACGGCCTGACCGTAGCAAAGGCCATGAGGCAGCGCAAGGGCGCGGCCTAGCGGGAGGGGGCGCCGAGCTCGGACTTCACCTTGTCGGCCAGGGTGGGATCCAGGGAGGCCAGGGCCTCCAGCTCGGCCCGCGCCCGGTCCGGCGCGCCCGCGCGCGCATGGGCTCGCGCCAGCCACATCCGGGCGAGCGAGCTGCGCGGCTTCATCTGTACCGCGCGCTCGAGGGGACCCACCGCCTCGGGCGCGCGGTCCTGGTCGAGTCGTGAGCGCCCGAGATTGACGAAGAGGTCATGGTCGTCACCCAGGAGATCGAGCCCCTCCCGGAATAACGCCTCGGCGTCAGCCGGTCGTCTGGCCTCGGCGAGTACCGCCCCCTGGTTCTTCAGCGCGAGGCGAAAGCTCTCCACCACCTCGGGATTGCCGGGCTTCAGGGCGTTCGCGCGCCGGAGCAGCGGGATGGCCTCGGCATAGCGTCCCTGCACGACCTGGAGCCGACCGAGATTGGACACCGCGTCGCGGAACTGCCCGCCCGACAGCTCGACCGCCCGCGCGTACGGCGGCTCAGCTTCCGCGTAACGCTGCTGCAGCGCCAGCGCGGTGCCGAGATTGTTCCAGGGCGCGGGGCGATCCGGCCGGAGCGTGATGGCATGACGGAACAGTGCCTCGCCCTCTTGATACCGGCGCTCCGCCAGCAGGGCGTGGCCGAGATTGCTGTAGCACAGCATGCAGCTGGGATCGGCGTCGATGGCGCTGCGCCACAGGCTCTCGGAGTCGTGCCACACCCGGCTCTGCTGCCAGGTACCGACGCCCAATCCGGCCACCATGCCGACCGCTGCCGCCACGACCGTCACCGTCACGACGGCGCCGATGCGCCGCGCCGCGCGCGCGCGCAGGGTCCATACAAGCCCGCCCCCGGCGAGGAGTGCGAAGCCGAGGCCGGAGAGATAGCTGTAGCGATCGTGCGCCAGTTGATAGCCCGAGTGCACGAACCCGGCCACGGGGGCGAGAACGACGAGGGAGTGAATCCAGGCGGCGAGGGCGGCCGGCCAGCGGTGTCGCAGCAGGTACAGCGCCGCCGTGAGCGCCGGCACCACGATCAGCGGTACCAGGAACTGCGGAGCCAGCGGGTTCACCCGGGCGGGCAGCTCGTAGAGCGGGGTGAGACCCACCGGCCAGACGAGCTTCCACGGATAGAAGCCGAAGCTGTAGGCCGACATCGCCACTCGAGCCGGAAGCCCGTACTCCTCGAAGCCGGTCCAGGTGGCGCCCCGCGACACGGACAGCAGCGCGCCCACGGCGGCCAGCCCGCCCAGGACCGCGAAGGGCAGCTTCTCCATGACCAGGCGCCAGCCGAGACTCAGGCGGCGCAGCGGATAGATGTCCAGGAGCAGAAGCGTCAATGAAAACGTCATGGACATGGACTTGGAGAGGAGCGAGGCGATGTAGGCCGCGTAGGCGAGCCCTCGCCAGGGTCCCGCGAGGATTCGCTCTCCCGTCGAGTCGCGCTCGACGCCTCGCAGGTAGGCCCATAGGGCCGTGAGGTAGAAGAGCGTGCACAGGACGTCGCGGCGCTCCGTGATCCAGGCCACCGACTCCACGCGGAGCGGGTGCACGCCGAAGATGAGCGCGGCCAGGGCGGCGCCCAGCGTGACGGGCCAGCCCCCGGTGCCGCCGAAGGCCGCGCGCAGGAGCCGGCAGGCCACGAGGAAGAAGACACCGGCGGAGAGCGCGTGCACCAGAACGTTGACGAGGTGATAACCGGCGGGGTTCATTCCGCCCACGGCGTAGTTCGCTCCCAGGGTGAGCCAGGTCAAGGGAATCCAGTGACCCAGGAGCGGGGTCGTGACCATCCACCGGAGATTGTCCCACCCCAGGCCGCGAAAACCCGGATTGGTGGTGAAGTTCATATCGTCGTCCCAGTTGACGAAGCCCGCCCCGAGCGTGGGGAGGAAGGCCACGAAGGTGACGGCGGCGACGAGGAAGAAGAGAAGCAGCGATACCCGCGGCGGCAGCGCGCGCTCGGGACCCGTCACCGGCGGGTGATCCGCTCCAGGAGCCGGCGCTCGCGCTTGGTAGGACGTCCCGTGCCGCGGGGTCGATAGACGGCCGGGACCGGCCGCTCGCTGCGCGGAGGGGGCGGCGGGGTCAGGTCGGTATACAGCAGGGCGGCATCCGCCCCCTTGCCCCGGCGCACGGTCAGGGCCACGATCTTCACGATACGTCGGCCGTCGCGGCGGGTGATGTGCAGGAGATCGCCGGGCCGCACGAGCCGCGCCGGTTTCGCCGCCTGCTCATTCACATCCACCTTGCCCCCGCCGCATGCCTCCGCGGCCTGGGTACGACTCTTGTAAAACCGCGCCGCCCAGAGCCACTTGTCGAGGCGCTCGCCGTCCATCGCGGAATTACACTAGCACAGGGGCCGCGCCGGGCCGATTCACCTGGACCCCCCGGCAAATCGGGGAACATCTCGCCGGCCTCTCGGTTATGCTTAGCGAGACCATGAAGCCCCGGATCGTCGCCCTGGTTGCCACCCTCGTGCTCGCCACCGTGTCCCTGGCCGCCGCGCAGGGCAATACTGTGGTCTTGGAGGACTGGTCTAAGCAGCCGTTGGGGAAGAAGGGTATCCCGGACGGCTGGCAGAGCCAGAACTGGGGCAGCCCCAAATACGACTTCATCATCGAAGCCGACGGGCAGGCGCGCGTCCTCCACATGAAGAGCGCGAACGAGGGCTCCACCATCAACAAGGAGCTCAAGCTCGACCTCAAGCCGAACTGCGTGATCCAGTGGCGCTGGAAGGCCGTGACCCTGCCCAAGGGCGGTGACTCGCGGAAGAAAGAGACCGACGATCAGGGCATCCAGCTCTACGTCACCTTCCCGCGCTTCCCGCAGGCGGTCCGCTCGCGCATCATCGGGTACGTCTGGGACACCACCGCGCCCGCGGGCACCATGGTGAAGAGCGAGAAGGCGGGGACAGTGACCTATATCGTGGTCAAGTCGGGAGCGGAAGGGCTGGGACTGTGGCATACCGAGAGCCGGAATGTCTGCGAGGATTACAAGAAGATCTATAGCGAGGACCTGAACGAGCCGCTCGGCGCCGTCTCGGTCGCCATCGACTCGAACGACACCAAGTCCACCGCCGAGTCGTACGTCGGCGAGATCCTCTTCAAGAAGCCCTGACCGCCTCCCTTGGCCAAGGGCGGCGCCGGCCCCTCGGTCTCCCTGGAAGGTTACGGCGCCACCATTCTCCGGATCGCGCTCGGCGTGATCTTCCTCATGCACGCCTATCTCGCTCTCATGGTCATGGGGCCACGCGGGATGGCCGCCTTCCAGCGCAGCTTGGGGTTGCCCGCGCCCGACATTGGCGCCTGGTATCTCATCGTTGCCCATGGCCTGGGAGGCGTGCTCCTCATCCTGGGCCTCTACACCCGCTGGGCCGCGCTGGCGAACCTGCCGATCATGGCGGGCGCGTTCTTCCTCGTGCACCTCAAGCACGGATTTTTCGTCGGGCGGGGCGATGGCTACGAGTACGCGATGCTCGTGCTCGCCGCTACGCTCGCCCAGGTCTTCCTGGGTCCGGGCGCACTCGCCCTTCGCCGCTAAATGATCGGGCTCGGGAGGTAGCGAGGATAACGCGGCTGGGACCGGTGGAAGCGGCGCCATCGAGACCGGCCAAGGCGCCTGGAAGACCCGCCGGCCGCCCGGTTCGGGTGCCCGGCAGCAGCCCGTGCTACTCGGGGCCGGGGAAGGTGTCGGGAGAGACCGCCGCGCTGCTGCTGCTCAGGTTCATGACGGTGGGCTTGTCCTTGTCCACTGTCACGCGGACGTCCCAGAGGGGTTGCTCGCGGGGTTCGATCGCGAGCACCACGAGTCGATAGCTTCCCGGCGGGATGTTCGCGAAACCATACTTCTCGGCGAGCCGGGAAACCCGCACCATCTTCACGCTCCGGTTCTCGGAGTCTTCTCCGGTGAGGGTGAGCCGCACGGGGACGCGCCGTGCGCCCCGCTCGATACCCTTCCATTCGAGCGTCCCGCTCAGGCCCGCCTGGCCACCTTGCGGCACCGTCGGCTGGGTCGGAGGCGCGTCGGTAGCCCTGGCGTCGGGGGCGCTGGTAGACGCCCGCGCTGCTTCCTCGCCACGCAGCTCCCCGACGCTCACGAGCCATTGCCGGGCCAGCTCGTACTCCTGGGACGTGGGCGCGGCGCGCGAGAGGACCACCTTGAACTGGGTCACCGCGTCGGCACGCCGGTTGAGGTGAGAGTACGTCGAGCCGAGGGCGAATCGGAGGGAGAGGTCGTCGGGCGCCGATACCACGACTGTTTCGTACCTCGCCGCGGCGGCAGCGAAGTCACCCTTGGCCGCCAGCGCGTCGCCCTCCTCGCGGAGGACGACGGCCGGGGACCGTTCAGGCTTGGGGGGCTCGGGGGGCGGCGCCTGCTGGCAACCGGCCAGGACGGCGACGATCGCCGCGATCAGGACGCCCCGCCGCACCCCTAATTCTCGCGCCAGCTCAGGATCTTGTGCACGGACAGCATCTGCTGGACCATGTCGATGTTCTGCTTGCTGTTCCGCACGCGGAAGTCCAGGTTCGTGTCCATGAAGAAGTCGAAGAGGCCGGCCGACTCGGCGGGCATGGACTCCACCCCGGCGAGCGCCCCGTAGATCGTGGTATTGCTCCCCGAGCGGAACGCGGCGGAGACGTACTGGCCCGTCACGATGACGATTCCATCCCAGCGGAGATTACCATACTGCTGGAGGTCGCCGTCCTCGACGATGAGAATGCCCGCGCCCGTGACCATGTTGTTCACGGTCAGGCCCGCGAACGCGGAGGAGGTGTCCGGGTCGCCCCGGAAGTAGACCATCTTCGGGTCCGAGGGGCTCCCTAGGTTCACGGTCTGGTTCATGCTGCAGCCATTGGTCAGGGTCGGGCTGCTCGTGGCGGTGCTGGCGCCCCCAGTCATGACGATGGGGCATGCCTGGGTGCTCTGGAGGATGGTGGTCGCCGGGTTCGAGGCGATCTGGCTGAGGAAGCCCGACATGACGGTCGGGTTCAGGGAGCTGTCAGGGCCGATGGTGTTGAGACCGGTCGTGTAGGCGGCCGAGGACTGATCCTTGCCCTTGACGATGCCGAGCCGTGCGGTGCGGTTGGCCGCCTGGGTGGCCGCGCTGCAGTCAGCGCCCGTGCAGACGTTGTTCTTGTCGAACGGCTGCTCCGCCCGCGCCTCGTAGGTGATGCCCAGGTCCACCTGCGTTCCCGGCTGCACCTGAATGGCGAGCTTGGTCGCGTTCGCGCCATTCTGGGTTCCGTCGCGGTCGTAGTCGCGGCCGTCGATGTCGTAGCGATTGGCGTTCCCCGAATTCACGCTATTGCTGAGGAAGGTGTCGGCCTGGAAGCCGGGGATATTCACCGCGCCCGGGAAGGGCGGGATGCCCACGCGCTTGAGGGCCACCTGGATGGTACGGGTCGCGCCGCGGAAGGTCCCCGTGGCGGTCACGATGACGATGCCGTTCTGGTCGTCGAACTTGGTCCCCGCGTCCACCGCAACGCCGGTGAACTTGTCGTCGTTGGCGAGGTTGTCGTTGCGGACGGTCACCGAGAAGGTGCCCTCGCTGGTGGTCTTGGTGGGCAGCGGGCTCGGCGAACCGAGGGCGGTGAGCATGGCCGCCGTATTCTGCGCGGTCACGTTGGTCGGCTGCTGGTCGTCGGCGGTGTTCTGCACGTTGTCAGGACCGTCCAGCAGGCTCGGGTGGAAGTTGGTGGCGTTGGTTGGTGAGGCGGCTACCTGCTTGAACGCCCACTCCACGCCCGACTCCGCCAGATAGCGGGCCCGGGCGGTGTCGGTAAGGCTCTGGGAGATCTGCGGCTCCACCCCGGAGAGGGTGAGGAAGGTCAAGACCATCACGGTGAGGGCGACCAGGCAGATCATCGCCAGGGGCAGCGCCACACCGCGCTCGTTGAGAAGAAGCTTGCGCCAGGTACTCATTTCCGCACCTCCAACGCCCGAGGTCACTTATTTGTTCCTCAGGCGAACACGGTTCGTTAGGACCACCTGGGACGACTGAAGCGCACCCGACGCCGGCCCAGTGTTCTGTCTAACCGTCGCGGTTATCACGACGGTACGAATAGAAGCTGCGGTTGCAGTGGCCGCGTCATTGATGTCCAGGTACTGGAAGCTGAGCGCCGTCACGCCCGCGATCAAGGGCGCGGCGGCGGCGTCCACTCCGGTCTCACGGCGCGTGAGGTCGTTCCCGGAGAGCGCATAGATGGTCTGCTCCCCGCGTCCCGTCCCCTTCACCGGATCGGTGATGATGAGCGTATTGTCGATGACCCCATTGGCGTTCCAGTCGTTCTGGATGGTGAAACCGGTGGCGGAGAACGTGATGATGGGGTTGAAGGTGGTGACGCCGCGCGGGTTGTAGCCTGCTTCACGGATTTCCTGGATCAACCGCGCCATCGCCACCCGGGCGCTCTGCTGCGCCTCCATCTGGTTGGTGCCGCGCATGTAGCTCTCATTGCTCGACATGAGCAGGCTGAAGATACCGGCCATCACCAGACCCACCAGGGCGGTGACGACGAGCAGCTCGGCGAGGGTGAAGCCCCGCTCGCCCTTCAATCCGATCGTGCTGAGGTATTTCCGCAGGGTGCTCATCTGCGATCCGTCAGCAGCGCGGAAAGCCGCACCTGCCGCTCCGCGGCCAGGACGCCGAAACCCATCAGCGGCCGGTAGAACACCGTGACTTCCACCAGCTTGGTATCAACGAGCCCCCCCGGCGCATCCAGGATGGTGACTGTACGCCGGTAGTTCGGCTGCGGGTTGCCGTTGTTGGAGACGCTCCCGTACGCTTCGTCGGGGTAGTTTACGGTGGTCACGTTCAGGAAGTTGTTCAGGGCCCCCGCCTTGAGCTGCTCGATCCGCTGCTCGGCGAGGAACGTGGCCGTCGTCTGCTGCCGGCCGGCCTCGAGACCACCGACGGCATAGAGGAAACCCGCGGCGACGCCCACCAGCCCGAGGCTGATCACCGACACCGCGATCAGAATCTCCACCAAGGTGAATCCGGCTTCTCCGCGGCGGTGACGCGTGCCGGGCGAACGCCACAGCCTCAGTCGCTTGCTGAGCATGTCGTCTGCTCCTCTCAATGCCTTTCGAACCCTGCTGATCTTGGGCACCAGAAGTAGCTGCAATCGTGATGCCGGGTCCCAACTTACTTCAAGTTCATGGAAACCCGAACATCCCCCTTGGTGCCAATCCCCGAACAAGGGGGGAACCCAACACTCCCAGGCAGGAACCTACAATTTCCGTCAGCCCGTCAGCTCCCTGCTGAGCCTACCCACAAAAGCAAGGGCTTTGCCAGACCGGCCCCTTTCACAACCCATTGAAAATTTGGCCTCTCGCGAGAATCCCCTGCGGCCGACCGCCGGCGAGTCGTCAATCCCCCAACGGCTAGCCGCAACGGACGGACACCGGCTGCCTCTAAACGACCGTCCTCTTGTACCGCCTCATCTTGCCTCAGGGCTGGGCCGTCCTGGGCCGTGTCACGCCAGGGGCTCCCGATGGTTGAGCAGAGTGAGCGACCAGCGCCCGGCGCTCCGCTCCAGCACGGAGAGTGCGGCGTAGTCCTGGCCCAGCGCCAGCATTCGCGGCAGCGGGATGTCCAGGGCGCGACAGAGAATCGCGCGATTGCTGCCGCCGTGCGCGACGATGGCGACCCCCTGTCCTTCGTGGGCGGCCACGATGTCCTCGAAGGCCGCCCAGGACCGTGTCGCTACCTGGTCGAGACACTCCCCCCCGGGAAACTGGAAACGCCCCACATCGGCCATCCATGCGGCGAAGGCATCCGGCGCCCGGGCACGGATCTCCTCCGCGGTGAGACCTTCCCAGAGGCCCATGGAGAACTCGCGCAGTCCGGCAAGAGCCAAGGCGGCGAGATCGTGAGACGCGGCAAGAATCTCGGCGCTCCGGCGCGTGCGAGCGAGGTCGCTCGAGTACACGGCGGCCAGGCGCACGGACGCCAGACGCCGACCCAGCGCCGCGATCTGGGCCTCGCCGTGCGGCGAGAGCGGCACGTCGAGATGTCCGATGAAGCGCCGGGTCTCGGCGCCGACCACCGCGCCATGCCGCACCAGATAGACGGTCGTGGACACTCAGCCTCCGGTGATCGAAACGTTCGCCGAGGCGGCGAGGAGGACCCCGAGCTCGGCCAGCTCCACACCCGCCCCGAGCCCATCGCCCGTGATTCCGCCCACCCGGCGGACCGTGAAGGCGGACCAGGCCAGCGCGGCGACGAGCCCCGTCGCCACCATCGCGATGCCGCCGGAGCCGAGCAGAAAGCCAGCAAGCACTGGCACTACCGCCCCGTGAAAGAGGGCCGCCGCCCGCGGCAGCGCCGCCACGAAGTCGGCGCCCGCGCCGGCGGAGGGTGTGGCCGCGGGGAACAGCACCCCCGCCAGCAACGGGGCCAGCCGCCCCACCACGGGAGCCAGGAGCAGCGCGGACGCGCGCGCCGGCGCGCGGCAGCCCGGCGAGGGCGACGAGGAACAGGAGCACGGCGAGGATCAGCCCCATCGCGCCGAACACCCCGATGCGGCTGTCCCGCATGATGGCGAGCCGGTGCGCGGCGTCACGTCCGGCGAGCCCATCGAGGCAATCGGCCAGGCCGTCCAGATGCAGGCCGCCGGTGAGGAGCTTTCCAGAGGGCCACCACGAGCGTTGCCGCCAGGAGCGGCGGGAAGACCAGCGACAGTGCGCGGTCGGCGCCCGCCAGGATCAGCCCCAGCGCCAGGCCAACCGGGGGAAGCCACCAGGCGGCGCGGCCGAGCGCCACCGGCCCCGCGCTCTCGCGGCCCGGCACCGGCACGACGGTGAGAAAGCGCAGCGCCACGATGAGGCTTGCCATGACGCCGTTGCCGCTCACGCCGCGCACCGCCTCAGACGGGCAGGACGGGATTACGGCGGGGCGGGAAGGCGTGCTCCTTCGTCTCGGCGAACGCCAGCCGCTTGATCAGCTCGTCGCGCAGCTCGCCGCCCGACACGATGCCGTCAACGAGCATCTCGGAGGCCAGCTTGTAGATATCCAGATCCTCCGCGTACTCGTCCCGCTTCGCCTTGACGTAAGCGGCGCGCTCCGCCTCCGGCAGCTCCATGATCTTGTTGTAGTAGACGGCGTTGACGGCGGGCTCCGGCCCCATGATGGCCACCTGCCCCTGGGGAAGCGCCAGCGCGGCGTCGGGTTCGAAGGCGGGCCCGCACATGGCATAGAGCCCGGCGCCGTAGCACTTCCGCACCACCACGCAGATCTTCGGCACGGTGGCCTGAGAGGTCGCGAACACCATCTTGGCGCCGTGTCGGATGATGCCGGCTCGCTCCACTTTGCTGCCGACCATGAAGCCGGATACGTCGGCCAGGTAGATCAACGGGATATTGAAGGCATTGCAGAGATTGATGAAGCGCGCGGCCTTGTCGGAGGAGTCCACCATCAGGACGCCGCCCTTGACCTTGGGTTGATTGGCCACGATCCCCACCGCGCGGCCCCCGAGGCGCGCGAGCCCCACCACGATCTCCCCCGCGAAGAGCTTCTTCACCTCGAAGAAGCTGCCCGCGTCCACGACCCGGTCGATCAGCTCGCACATATCGAACCACTTGCGCTGGTCGAACGGCACGATGTCCTCGATGGCCCGGCCCGGCTTGGGCGGGACCGCCTCGGTGCGCGTGCGGGCCGATCGCGGTAGGAGGCCGGCATGAAGGCGAGATAGCGGCGGGCCATCTCGATGGCCTCCTCGTCGGAGGACGCGAGCACGTCGCCGCAGCCCGAGACGGTGCAGTGCATGCGCGCGCCGCCCAGCTCCTCCAGCGTCGTCTTCTCACCGATGGCCATCTCGACCATCCGCGGTGACCCGACGTAGAGGCTGGCCTTGCCGTCCACCATGATGACGAGGTCGGTGAGGGCGGGCAGATACGCGGACCCGGCCGGAGACGGCCCGAACAGAACGCAGATCTGCGGCACCACCCCCGACAGCCGCACCTCGTTGTAGAAGATGCGGCCGGCGTGGTAGCGGCCGGGGAAGATCTTGATCTGCTCCGAGATGCGCCCTCCGGCGGCGTCCACGAGGTAGAGGAGCGGGAGCTGCAGGCGCTCCGCGCGCTCCTGGATGCGGACGATCTTCTGCACCGTCTTCTCGCCCCAGGATCCCGCCTTCACGGTGTAGTCATTGGCCATGACGCAGACGGGCCGGCCGCCCACCATTCCGACTCCGGTGACCACGCCGTCGGCGGGCGTGTCGGGCTCTTGATTGCGGGCGAAGAGAAAATCCTCCTGGAAGTCCGCGCCCGGGTCGAGGAGGAGCTTCAAGCGGTCGCGAACGAAGAGCTTGCCTTCCTCTTGGAGCTTGTCGCGATATTTCAGATGTCCCTGCTCGATGCGGGCCCGCTCGCGGAAGTAGCGCTCCTCGCTCATGCTCACCGGTCCGTGGGGTTCGGATTGGCCCAGAGAATGATGATCAGCACCCCGTCGCCGTGGGAGGGGCCGCCCAGCACCGCGGGGGCGCCGGGAGCGGCGACGATGACGGTGCGGAGCTCGGGCTGCTCGTCGCGGAGCAGACGCACGCGCATCCGCACCGAGGTGCCCTGGAGCTGGTCCGGTGTCACCTCGAGCTGGCGCGGACCGGGAAGCGTGAACCGCTGGAGCGCGCCCAGCGGCCCCTCGGCCCGCTGCCGATCGAGCGTCGTGTAGTCGGTATATCGGAACAGGGTGCGCAGCCGGGGCAGGATGGCCCGCAGGCGCTCATCGGTCTCCGCCTCAGGCGACGCCAGCGGCGCGGGCGTCGCAGGGGCGGCCTGGCGCTGGCCCGGGGAGGCGGGTACCGCGGCAGGCGGCGGGGACGAGGAAGCCTGGAGCACGCGCACGCCGAAACGGACGACCGGCTGCGCCCACGCCGGGCCCGCGTCAGGACGTTGCCCACGACGAGCAGCGTGACGAGCATCGGGCCGAGGAGGGCCCGCAGCCTGCGGCGGGCGTTATGCAGCCTGGACATCACCGTTCCGATCGGGCAATTGAGGACCTGGGCGATCTCACGATATGACAACCCCTCGATATCACTGAGCATGATAATCGTTCGCGCCTTGAGCGGCAAGGAATCGAGCGCCTGCCGGATACGCTCGCGCCGCTCGGCGTCGAGCGCAGCGTCGTCCGGCTTGCCGGTGGGATCCGCGGCAGTGCGCGCCCACTCCTCCTCCGGTACCCGCTCGGGCCCGAAGGCGCGCGCCCGCGCGCCGCGCGAGCGGTGCCGATCCGTTGCGACATTCACGGTGATCCGGAACAGCCAGGTATAAAAGGCCGACTGGCCCCGAAAGCGCGACAGAGACTGGAACGCGCGCACGAACGCTTCCTGAGCGCAGTCCCATGCCTCCTCCCGATCCCGCAGCACCTGGTAGGCGAGCCGCCACACCCGCTGCCGGTATTTTTCGACCAGAGGCTCGAAGGCGGACACGTCGCCGGCCTGGCAACGGCGGATCAGCTCCGCCTCGTCGAGAGCAGAAGGCGGCACATCTCCGGGCGTCACGGCCGAGGGCCCGACGCGAGGCCCCCGCGCCCATCAGTCGATTGATAGGACGCCGGGGTGAGACCCGACATTCACCGCGCCGGCCGTGAGGCCGGGCGGCGGGCCCGTGCGCGAGGCGAGGGGCCCCGGCGGGCGAGGAGGTGGAGGACGGCATCCAGGCCGAGCACGTAGCTCTGCGGACCGAAGCCAGAGATCTGACCGGCGGCCGGCGCCGCCGTCACCGAGTGGCGGCGGAACTCCTCGCGGCCGTGGATATTCGAGAGGTGCACTTCCACCACCGGCAGCGCCACCGCCGCGATCACGTCGCGAAGCGCCACCGAGTAGTGGGTGAGGGCGCCGGGATTGATCACCACCGCGCCGAAGCCCTCGCCCGCCGCCCCCTGGATCCAGTCCACCAGCTGACCCTCGTGATTGGACTGTCGGCAGCTCACGCGCGCGCCCCGCGCCGTGGCGTGCCGCTCGAGGAGTCGGTTCACCTCGACGAGCGAGGTCCGCCCGTACACCGCGGGCTCCCGGCTCCCGAGGAGATTGAGATTGGGCCCGTGGAGGACCAGCACGCTCACCGGCGACGCAGAGGCCATGGCAGGCGAGGATACACCGCGCCGCGCGGGCACGGCAACCCTTGGCCCCGGCCGAGGCAACGAGTATCGTGGCACGAGCCCGAATCATGGAGACTCCCAGCTCCTCCGAGTCGGCGCCGGTCTCCCGCGCGCGCGTCTTCCTGGTCCTCGGAGCCTGCTTCTTCCTCTCCGGCGCCACCGGGCTCGTCTACCAGGTGGTCGGCTCCGCATGCTGGGCACCACCACGGGGCTCGTCGCCTTCATGGCCGGGCGTAACGGAGTGGACTCACTTTCTGGGCTACTACATCCTTGGCCCGGGCGACATCGCGCGGCTGGCCGGCGAGGGGCCGTTGAACACCGACGATCGCCTCAGTCTCGAGTTCACCGCCCCCCGTGCCCTCTAGCGTGAGACCGTCGGCTCCAACTGGCAGCGCATCGCGGGATCCCGTCGCGTCGAGCTGCCCGAGCTCACGCCCGCCAGTCGGGGCCTGCTCGAGGATGTCGGCCGCGCCATCCGGCGGGCGCTGGCGAAGTACAGGGAATCGGATCTCCTCGCCGGGAGCTGGACCGGCGACGACGAGCAGGCCATCGCTCAGACCTTCGCGCGCTGAGGCGGCGCCGTCCCGAAGCGCCGTCGCAACGTGAGACCCTCCCCGTCCAACCATTCCCGTACCGAGTCGTGGCCGAAGCGGAGCGCCAGCCGGCTCGCTTCGAATCCCATGGAGGGACCGAACAGCGGGGTATCCAGCGCCGGGGGCTGCACGAGGTAGATCTCCACGTCCGGATGCCGCAGCGCGAGCTCGCGAAGGCCCATCTCCAGCAGCGACTGGCTATTGATCCGGCCCACCTGCTCGAGGATCCCGTACAGCCCCTGCCCGCGCAGCGCCGGCGCCCGCCCGTCGGTGCGCAGGGGCACGAGCGGATTCACCACCACTACCACGTCCGCGCCCGCCTGCACGGCGAGGTCGGCGTGACCGGTATGGCCCACGTCCCCGTCGATGAAATCGCGGTCGCCGATGCGGAACGGCTCGAAGAACCCGGGGATCGCGGACGAAGCGGCGATGGCCTCGGACACCGGGATGTCGGCGAGCGCCCCGATGCCGAACACCACCCGCTCCGCGCGATCCAGGTCCATGGCGGGGATGAGCAGAGGACGCGCGCAGGCGTGGAAGTCGTTGGCGAGCCCGCGGGCGAGAAAGGCGCGCCGGAGGTATTCCTCCAGCTGGCGCACCGAGAAGAAGCCCGCCGGCATGTCGGGCCGGCTGCGCGCAAGGATGTCCGGCCAGTCCAGGCGGAAATTGGTGGCGAGGTTCTTGCCCACCGCCCACACCAGTCGCAGAAAGCTGCGGCCCGCGTCGGCGATAGCCCCGCGGTGGTACACCGAGCCGCTGTGGAAGTTGAGCGGATCGTCGCGGCTCTCCTCGAGGATGTGATAGAGGTCGAGCGGCCGGACGCCGTTCGCCATGAGCGCCGCCACCACCGATCCCGCGCTCGACCCCACGTAGAGGTCGAAGTCGTTGGCGCGAAAGCCCGGCAGGGTCTCGTCCAGGGCGGCCAGCGCGCCCACCTCGTACATGCCGCCGATGACGCCGCCGCCGGCAAGCACCAGCGCGCGCCGGGAGGGACGCGATCGCCCGAGCAAACGCGCGAGGAGCTTGCGCAGCGCGCGCACGCGGATCATTCGCGGAGCGGCGGGACGTCGCGGGAGGGCGGCTCGCCGCCGACGGGGCTCATCGCGGGGCGATGATACCCCGCGTGCTATCATTTCGCCATGGCTTTCCCCGGCGCGCGCGCGGGACTCGGTCCCATCATCGGCGTCGCGCGCGGCGTCATCGGCATGGTGCACCTGGCGCCGCTCCCCGGAAGCCCCCGATGGGCGGGCTCCATCGACGAAGTGACGCGCGCGGCCGTCTCCGACGCCTGCGCGCTGGCCGAGGGCGGCGCCGATGCGCTGCTGGTCGAGAATTTCCACGACGCCCCCTTCACCGCCGGCCGTGTCGACGCCGCCACCGTGGCGGCGATGGCCGCGGTGGCCCGGCGGATCGCCGACGCGGTACCGCTCCCGCTCGGCATCAACGTGCTGCGCAGTGATGGGCGCTCGGCGCTCGCGGTGGCCGTCGCGGTGGGCGCGCGCTTCATCCGCGTCAACGTCCACGTGGGGGCCGCCCTCACCGATCAGGGCATCATTCAGGGCGATGCGCACGTGCTCCTTCGCGAGCGTCGCCTCCTCGCCGCCCCGGTACGCATCCTCGCCGACGTGCGCACCAAGCACGCCGCCCCGCTAGCCGCCATCCCCCTGGAGCAGGAGGCCCGCGACTGCGTCGAGCGCGGCCTTGCCGACGGGCTCATCGTCTCCGGCACCGCCACCGGCGAGCCGACTGCGCCCGGCGACCTCAAGCGGGTGCGCGATGCGGCACCGGATATCCCTCTCCTGGTGGGCTCGGGAGCCACCCCGGGGACGGCGGCCGAGCTCCTCGCGGCGGCGGACGGCCTCATCGTCGGCACCGCGGTCAAGCGCGATGGCGTGGTCGGCAATCCGGTGGACGTCGAGCGCGTCCGGCGGCTGGTCGCGGCTGTCCGGAGCGCGTTCTGACCCTGGGCCCGCCGGAGTCCGCGGCGGGCCGCCGCCGATCTCGTCGCCGCGCGCGACGCGGGCTCCTGCCCGCCCTCACCGCCCTGTCGCTCCTCGATGGCTGCGCGGCGACGGGCGACGCCGCGAGCCGGCGGCCCCTTCCGGTGGGCGATCTCCTGCTCGTGGGCTTTCGGGGCACCGAGGTCGAGGGCAACGAGGAGCTGCGCGCCCTCATCTGCGACGTGAAGGTCGGCGGCCTCATCCTGTTCGAGCGCGATGCCGCCACGCGCGCGCCCCGCAATATTGCCAGCGCGGAGCAGCTTGCGCGCCTCACCGCGGACGCGCAGGCGCTGGCGCGCCGCTGCGCGGGCCGGCCGCTCCTGGTCGCCACCGACGCGGAGGGCGGGCTCGTGATGCGCCTGTCGACCCGCGCCGGCTACGCGGCCACGCCCTCCGCCCAGGAGCTCGGCGACAGCGGGGACCTCGCCCAGACCGAGCTCGACGCTCGGCGCCTGGGCGCGCGACTGCGGGAGGCCGGCATCAACTGGAATCTCGCGCCGGTGGTGGACGTGGCGGTGAATCCCGCCAATCCGGCGGTGGTCGCGCTGGGCCGCACGTACTCACGGGATCCGGCGGAGGTCACCGCGCATGCGCGCGCCTTTATCCGGGGCATGCATGCCGCGGGCATCCTCACCGCGCTCAAGCATTTTCCGGGGCACGGGAGCAGTCGCATGGACTCGCACCACGGCTTCACCGACGTCACCGACACCGCCGACCTCGACGTGGAGCTCGCCCCCTACCGTGCCCTCATCTCGGGTGGGCTCGCCGACAGCGTCATGCCCGGCCACGTGTTCAACCGCCACCTCGATGCCTGGTACCCCGCCTCGCTCTCCTGGCATACCGTGCGGCGCCTCCTGCGCGGCCGGCTGGGCTTCAAGGGCGTGGTGGTCTCGGACGATCTCCTCATGGGCGCCATCACCCAGAATTACGGCGTGGAGGACGCGGCTCTCCTCGCCCTGGGCGCCAGCGTGGATATCCTGCTCATCGCGGACAACACCGCGCGACGGGAGCCTCGGGCGGCGGTGCGGGTGGCGGCGGCGGTGCGGCGAGCCGTCGCCGAAGGGCGGCTCCGCCGCAGCGCGGTGGAAGCCGCGCTGGACCGGATCGCGGCCCTACGGGGCCGGATCGCGCCCTAGCCGCAAGCTCATCCGCGCAGCTCCCGGAGATAGCGCTCCACCGCGGCGCGGTCGGGGAGCGACGCTTGCGCGCCCGGCTGGGTGCACGTCAGCGCCGCCGCCGCATTGGCCAGCGGCAGGGCCTGCTCCAGCGTCCCGCCCGCCGCGACGCCCACGGCCAGCGCTCCGGTGAAGGCGTCGCCCGCGGCGGTGGTGTCCACCGCGGTCACGGGAAAGGCCGGATAGTGGACAGGGCGCTCGCCGGCGCAGACCAGCGCGCCCGCGGATCCCAGCGTGACGATCACCACCGCCGCGCCGCGCTCGACCAGCCGCTCGCCCGCCTTCCGCGCCGTCTCGAGCCCGGTCACCTCGATGTTCGAAAGCCGGCCCGCCTCTCCCTCATTGGGCGTGAGGTAGCGACGTCAGGCGAAGCAGCTCGTCGTCGAGCTCCTGGGCGGGCGCAGGATTCAGGAGGGTCTCGACACCCCGGCGCCTCGCCTCGCTCAGGGCCCAGCGCACCACCGGCAGCGGGATCTCGAGCTGGCAGACCACGACGTCGGCCCACGGCAATCGCCTCGGCATGCGCCGCCAGCGCCTCCACGGTGAGCGCGTGGTTGGCGCCGGGCGCCACCGCGATCTGGTTCGCCCCCGCCGCGTCCACGACGATGAGGGCGGCGCCGGTCGGCGACGGAACCGTGACGAGCCCGTCCACCCCGATGCCGAGCGCCGCGAGCCGTGCGCGGATCTCCTCGCCGGCGGGATCTGCGCCCACCCCACCGAGCATCCGCACCTCGGCGCCGAGCCGTCGCGCCGCCACCGCCTGGTTGGCGCCCTTGCCGCCGAGATCGCGGAGCAGATCGCCCCCCGTCACCGTCTCCCCGGGGCGCGGCAGCCTCGGCACGGTGACCGCGTGGTCCACGTTCGCGGAGCCGATCACGCACACGCGCGGCATAGACCCCTCCAGGGTCAGCGCCAGGGCGCGGGGCGCGTCCACCGTGAGGGCGACCTGGCAATTGGGGGCCCGGCGGTCCGCGGGCGCACCCGGCCGGCGGTCCGCCAGGGACAGTCCGCGGGTGAGCTCCGACTCCGTCTCGACCTGAACATGCAGGGGCTCGAGCCCCACGAGGGAGGGGAACGCCGCCACCGCCACCGCGAGGGGATCATGCAGCGTGATGCCCCCATCGCCCCGCGTCCCGCCGAACGCGAAGCCGTGGGCGGTGAAATCCTCCAGGAACTGGCTCCGCGGGTCCCCGTGGCACGGGCAGGCGCGCGTCGAGATCGGCCCGCCCCAGCGTCACCCGCCGCGTGACGTCCAAAGGCACCAGCTCCACCGGCAAGCCGCCCGCGAGCACTGCCTGGGCGGCGTCGGGATCCACGTGGAAGTTGAACTCCGCCGCCGGGGTGACGTTGCCGGCCACGGTCACCGCCCCGCCCATGATCACGAGGCGCCCGATGCGGCGAAGCCGGCCGGGATCGCGGCCGAGCGCCAGGGCGACATTGGTGAGCGGGCCGAGCGCGATGACGATCAGCTCCTCCCCGAAGCGCTCGGCGGTCTCGAGAATCAGATCGGCCCCATCCCGCATCTCAAGGTCGAGGCGTGGGCTGCCGTGGCGGGGCCCTCCGTCAGGACCGCGGAATCGGTCCAGGTTGCCGAGGCCGTCGTCTCCATGGACATGGGTCGCGGTGACGAGGGGTCGCCGCAGCGGGGCGGCCGCTCCGCGCGCCACCCGCGGCCGATGGGCGGGCCGGGCGGCGTCGAGGATGCGGAATACGTTGACGGTGGCGAGATCGACGGGCACATTGCCAGCGACCGTCGAGATCGCCTCCACGCGGAAGCCGGGCAGGCCCCAGGCCAGGAAGAGCGCCAGGGCATCGTCGATGCCGGGGTCGGTATCGACGAGCACGGGTCGGGACGATTGACTCATTGCCGGGGTGCCTCGTATCATGGTAAAGACGTTACCCCAAGGGAGGATCCGATGAAGATTCAGATCACGTATTGCGGCGAGTGAAACTACCTCCCCCAGGCCTCCAGTCTGCAGGCCTCCATCAAGGAAAAATACGGCATCACCGCCCATCTCATGGAAAGCATGGGCGGCGTCTTCTTCGTCGACATCGACAATCAGCGCGTCTACAACAATCAGGAGACGTACCGCTTTCCCGAGGACGCCGAGATCTTCGCGGCCATCGACCGTCTCAAGAGCTAGTTCTGGCGCCTCAGGTGCCGGCGGCGGCCGCTTCGAGCTGATTCGCGCCAGGCCGGGTGGGCCACGCGGGCCAGCGCCCGAGCCCGCTCGGCGTCACTCCGTCCCCGTAGCGCCGCCGCCCCGTACTCCGTCACCACGAAGTCGGCCAGGAATCGCGGCGAGGTCACCCGGGCCCCGCGCCGAGCGTGGGGACGATACGCGACACCGCCCCGTCGCGGCCGGTGGCGGGCAGCGCAATGATGGCGCGGCCGCCCGTCGCGCGCGACGCGCCGAGCACGAAGTCGAACTGGCCGCCGATGCCCGCCACCTGCCGCCCGCCCACGCTCTCGGCATTGACCTGTCCGAGCAGATCCACCTCCAGCGCAGAGTTCACGGAGACGAAATCCCCCAGGGAGCCCACGACTTCCGGATCGTGCACCACGTCGGACGGCTCCATGTTCACGGCGGGGTTCTCGTGAGCCCAGGCGAAGAGCCGGGCGGTGCCCATGATCTCGCCCACGTCCATCCGGCCCCGGTGCAGTCGTTTGCGCGAGTTGTTGATGGCGCCGGACTCGAGCAGCGGCAGCATGTGGTCGACCAGCAGCGAGTGCACGCCGAGGTCGCGCTTGCCGGCGAGGGCCTCCATCACCGCCTGGGGGATGGCGCCGATGCCCACCTGGACGGTGGCCCCGTCGGGAACGAGCTCGGCCACCCGGGCCGCGATCCGCCGCTCCACGTCCCCCACCGCGGTGGGCGGGATACTCCGCCAGCGGTTGCTCGACTTCCACGAAGCAGTCCACCTGCGAGCGGTGAAGGAAGGCATTGCCGAGAGTGCGCGGCATGCGCGGATTCACCTGGGCAATGACCAGGGGCGCGCGGCGCGCGGCCATCAGCGGGTAGCTGACCGAGACTCCGAGCGAGAGCCACCCGCCGCGGTCGGGCGGCGTCGCATGCACCAGCACCGCGTCGGGCGCCCAGGCGCCGCCCTCGGCGAAGACGCGCACGGTGTCGAAGTAGCGGGCGGCCACGAACTCCACGTCGCCGCGCGCGGCGGCCTCGCGGAGCCGGGGCGACATGTGCCAGGTCGCCCAGCGCAGCTTTCCCGCATAGGCCGGCGCCGCGAAGGGATAGTCGTCCACGCGCAGCCCGCCCATGAGGGTCAGCGGCGCCAGGCGATCCGCCTGGGCGAGGATCTCGCCCACGAGCGCGCGGGGGTCCGCGCAGCCGGGCGGCAGCAACACCCGCATGCCCGGGCGGAGCCGTCCCACCGCGTCGGCGAGGGAGACCTTCTGGAAGGGGCGGCCCATGCGCGCGGGTAGTATAATCGCGCGCGCCGCACACCCATCAACGCAGACCGCCGGGAGGCGCCGATGTACAAGATCCTCGAAGCCGTCAATCCGTCCGCGCTCAGCAAGCCCCATGGCTACTCGCATGCCTACGAGGTCCAGGGGGGCAAGACCCTCTACGTCGCCGGCCAGGTCGCGCTCGATCGCGAGGGCGTCGCTCGTGGGCCCGGGCGACCTCGTCGCCCAGTTCCGCCAGGTCTGTGAGAATCTGCGCGCCGCCGTGGGCGCCCGGGGCGGCCAGCTCACCGACATCGTCAAGCTCACCGTGTACGTGCTGTCCACCGCGGACTACAAGGCGCGGGCCCGCGAGATCGGCGGCGTCTACCGCGAGTACTTCGGGCGCCACTACCCGGCGATGACCTTTCTCGAGGTCAAGGGTCTCTACGACGCCGACCGGGGCTGCGCCATCGAGATCGAGGCGGTCGCGGTGCTGGACTAGCCATGACCATCCTGTCGCAGTGGGTCACCACCGCGTTCGGATTCGAGGGCTATCGCATCACCGCCACCCGGGGCGTGGTGCGCGGCATCACCGTGCGCTCACGCAGCATCATCGGCAACTTCGGCGCGTCCATCCAGACCCTCTTCGGCGGGAACATCACGCTGTACACCGAGCTCTGCGAGCGCGCGCGCGAAGAGGCCTTCGACATCATGGTCCAGCACGGCGCGCAGGTGGGGGCCAACGCCATCATCGGCATGCGCTATGACGCCAACGAGATCGCCCAGGGCGTCACCGAGGTGCTGGCCTACGGCACCGCGGTGGTCATCGAGCCCGTGCCGCGCTGAGCGGCCGAGATGGCCGACCCCGCCGCGCGCGAGCCCGCGAGTCCATTGGCATGCCGTACGCGGTGGCGCGCGCGATCGGACGCTTCTGGATCTGGTTCCTGTTCAAGGCGGTGGACGTGCGGCTATCGCGACCGCGTGCCCGCCTCGGGCCCCGTGCTCCTCTGCATCAACCACCCGAATAACCTCATCGACTCGCTGCTCGTGGGCGCGAGCCTCCGTCGCGAAGTCCACTTTCTCGCCACCGCCGCGCTGTTCCGGAATCCCGCTGGTTGCCCGCTTCCTCCTCGCCTGCGGCGCCATCCCGGTGTACCGCAAGCAGGACGAGCCCCTCGCCCGCGACGGCGTGGGCGTGGTGGGGACCGAGCGCAACGTGGACGCCTTCTCGGCCTGCTTCCGCACGCTCGCCGCGGGCGGCCTCATCGGCATCTACCCGGAGGGGACCACCCACGCCGAGCCGCGCGTGCAGCGCATCAAGACCGGCGCGGCGCGCATCGCCCTCGAGTACGAGGCGCGCCGAGCGCAAGCGGACGGGCCGGGCGGCGAGCCGCTGGCGCTGGTGCCGGTCGGGCTGACCTTCGAGGCCCGCAAGTCCTTCCGGGGCCGAGTGCTCGTGGCCTTCGGCGAGCCCATCGCGCTCGAGCGCCTATTCCGACCGGTATCAAGGACGATGCGCCCAAGGCGGTGGACGGGCTCACCACCACCATCCAGTACGAGATGGAGGCGCAGGTGGTCAATGTGCGCCGGCTGGACACCGCCGCGCTCATCCGCGCGGTGGAGGATCTCTACCGGGGCGAGCTCGTGCGCGAGCTCCACGACGAGCGCGGCCTCGCCCTCCGCCAGATCGACACCATCCGCCTCTCGCGCGCCATCGCCGAGGCCGCCGAGTACTTCTCGGAGCGCGAGCCCGAGCGGGTGGAGGCGCTCTGGCAGCGCATCCAGGGCTATCGCGGGCTCCTCTACGAGTTCCGCGTGCGTGACGAGGCGGTGCGCGCCCGCCTGGCGCGGCCTCGCCTTCGCACCCGTCTCGGCCGCGGCTCCCGTGCATCGCTGGCCTTCCCGTTCTTTCTCTACGGGGCGATCGTCAACGGGCTGCCGTATTTCCTGCCGCGCTGGATCAGCCGTCGCTTCTCGAAGAAGGAGACGGACTACGCCACCACGCGCTTTCTCTCCAGCGTGGTCGCCATTCCGCTGTTCTGGGGCCTCGAGACCTGGCTGGTGTGGCGGCTCACGGGTCCCGGCTGGGCGGCGCTGTTCGCCCTGTCCCTGCCGATCTCCGGGCTTCTCGCCTATCGCTATCTCGGCGGCCTCGGGCGGCTGCGCAGCCAGATCCGGCTCGGTACCATGGCCCTGGTGCGGCGCCAGTCCGCGTCCCGGCTCCTGGAGGCGCGTCAGGAGATCATCGGCGAGCTGGAGCGCGCCAAGAACGACTACCTCGCCGCCACGCATGGGAGCAGCTTTTGAGCGTCCGACTTCTCGAGGAGATGTCCACCCCGGCGCTCGACGCGCTGGACCGCAGCCGCACCGTCGTGGTGCTCACCGTGAGTCCGATCGAGGAGCATGGGCCGCATCTGCCCCTTGGAGTGGACGCGTACGCCGCGCGCCACTTCGCCGAGGGGCTGGCCGAGCGTCTCGTCGCCGCCCGGCCCGGGTGGACCGCGGTGCTCGCCCCCACGCTGCATCTGGGCTCCTTCACCTTCGACGCGCCGGGCACCATCCGGATCCGGCAGCGCGTGGTGCGCGACGCGGTCCTGGACTACGGGGACTCGCTCGCGCGCGCCGGCTTCCGCTGGATCTTCATCGCCAACGGCCACGGAGGGCCTGGCCACCTCGTCGCGCTCGAGGAGGCGGCGGCGACCGTCTCGCGCCGCCACCGCGTCACCATGGCCTCGCTCACGGGCTATCTCGCCTGGGAATTCCTGCGGGGCCGTCTCCTGCCGCGCATCGTGGCCGCCCTGGGGCGCCCCCTCACCGACGACGAGCGGCGGGCCTTCGCCGACGATCTCCACGGCGGTCTCTGGGAAACCTCCTTCATGCTGTGGCTGCGGCCCGATCTGGTGGATGCGGGCTACCGGACCCTGCCGCCCGCGCGCTATTCCCTGCCCCGTCGTCTCGTCCCGAACTACCCGCTGCGCGACGGCGGCCAGGGCTATGTGGGACATCCCGCGCTGGCGGATCCCGCCTTCGCGCGCGCCACCATCGAGGTCCTCCTCGCCGAGGGGCTGGGGCTCGTGGAGGCGCTGCTCGACGGCCGGGTGCGCCCGGCGCAGCGCCGCTCTCCCTTCTGGGCGGTGCCGCCGCTGCGCACCAACTTCTGGCGGGTGACGGCGGGCGCCGCGGCAGCCGGCGCGCTCGCCGTCTGGTGGCACTCGCGGATCAAGAAGAGAGGAGCGACACGATGAAAGCTTACGTGCTGATCGAGACCGCGGCCGGCAAGACCAAGCAGGTCAAGAAGGCACTCGCCAAGGTGAAGGGCGCCCGTGCCACCGTGGAGGCCATGGACGCCGTGACCGGCCCCTACGACTTCATCGCGATGGTGGATGGCGCATCGCTGGACGCCATCGGCAACCTGGTCACCGAGTCCATCGGGACCATCGACGGGGTGACTCGCACCACCACCTGCGTGGCGATGTCCATCGGCTGAGGCGCCGCCGGCGCCCTCGCGTCGCTGTGCTAGAATCCCGGCGTCATGCGCACGCTCGTCATGGGCGGGACGGAGTTCATCAGCCTCCATCTCGTGGAGTCGTTGCTCCGCCGCGGCCACGAGGTCTCCGTGTTCAACCGCGGCCGGCGCGCGGCGCGCCTGCCCGCCGGCGTTCGCACCGTCGTGGGCGACCGCAAGGATCACGCCGCGCTGCCCGCTCTGCTCGGCGACGAGGCCTACGACGCGGTGGTGGACGTCACCTATGCGCCCACGCTGGGCGAGGACGTGGAAGCGCTGCTCCGCGCCCTGCGCGGCCGGCCCCACACCCTGTTCGTCTCCACCTGCCGCGTGTACGACCACAGCCTGCCCGTCCCCTATTCCGAGACGACCCCGCGGAATTTCTACTGGGGCGACTACGCGCGCCACAAGATCGGGGGCGAGGACGCGCTGCTGGAGCGCCACCGCCGCGAGGGCTGGCCGGTCACCATCGTACGGCCCACCCACGTCATGGGGCCGCTCAATACGCGCAACAACGAGACCTTTTTCATGGACCGGATCGCGCGGGACCGCCCCGTCCTCGTCCCCGGCGACGGCGGCTGGCTCCGGCAGTTCGGCCACGTGGCGGACCTCGGGGAGGCGATGGCCGCCATGCTGGGGGATCCCCGCGCGCATGGCCAGGCCTATAACGTCATGGGCGACGACGTGGTCACCCAGGTGGGCTTCGTGGAGCTCATCGCCGAGGTGATGGGACGCCCCGTCACCCTTCGGCACTTCGATCCCGCTCTCCTCAAGGCCTTCGACAAGCCCGGTCCGTTCTTCGGGCAGAATCTCGTCTACGACTGCCACGCGGTGCACACGACCGGCAAGCTGCGCACCGAGCTGGGCATCCGTCCGACCTATACGCTGGCGAGCGGTCTGCGTCAGACGTGGGAGTGGTATCGAGAGCAGGGCACCCTCGACCGCCCGCTCGACACCACGTTCGAGGACGCGCTCCTCGCCAAGCTCGGCGCGTGAGGGCTCCCCGGCGCATCCTCGTCCATCATCCGGAGGAGGCCGCCGACTACGCGCGGCTCATCCGCCTGCCGCGCCGCGGCCTCGAGCTCGCCGTCTCGTCCACCGAGGCGGAGGCGGGCGCCCTCATCGGCGAGACCGAGATCCTCTACGCCTGGAATTTTCCCCGCGAGCTTCTCGGCCGTGCGCCGCACCTTCGCTGGATCCAGAACATGGGCGCGGGAGTGGAGCGGTTCCTCGTGCCCGAGCTGGCCTCGGATGTGATCCTCACCCGCGCCGCCGGCATCTTCGGGCCCTGGATGGCGGAGTACACGCTCGGGTGGGCCTTGTGGACTACGCAGAACATGGAGCGTCTCCGAACGCAGCAGCGGGCGCGGGAATGGCGGGAGGTCAATCCCGCGCGACTTCGCGGGGCCACTCTCTGTGTGGTGGGGCTGGGCGACATCGGCCGGACCATCGCCCGCGCCGCCCGGGCGCTCGGCATGGTCGTGGTCGGGGTGAGCCGGAGCGGCCGGAAAGTGCGCGAGGTCCACCGGGTGCTGCGGACGGCCGCGCTGCCCCGCGCGCTGGCCGCCGCCGACTTCGTGGTGCTCACCGTGCCCCTCACCGAGGGCACGCGCGGGCTCATCGACGCCGCCGCGCTCGCGGCGATGAGATCCGGCGCATGGCTCATCAATATCGCCCGGGGCGCGGTAGTGGACGAGGCGGCCCTGGTGTCGGCGCTGCGCGCGCGCCGCATCGGCGGCGCGGTGCTGGACGTCTTCGCGGAGGAGCCCCTCCCCTCCGCGCATCCCCTCTGGGCGCTCGACAACGCCGTGATCACGCCCCACATCTCGGGCCCCAGCACGCCGGACGAGATCAATCCGATCTTCGCCGACAACCTCCAGCGCTATCTAGCAAATCGGCCGCTCCGCCACGTGGCGGACCGGCGGCGAGGCTACTAGCTCAGCGCTTCGAGATCAGCCAGTGGCCGACGGCAAGATGCTGGAGGCCGGAGCGCTCGAAGGTATCCACCGCGTCGGCGGCGGTGCACACGATCGGCTCCCCATGGAGGTTGAACGAGGTGTTGAGCACCGCGCCCACTCCGGTGCGGCTCTCGAAGGCGCGGATGAGCGCGTGGTACTCCGGGTTCCACCCCTCCTCCAGGATCTGCGGCCGCGCGGTGGCGTCGTGGGGATGGAGCGCGGCGGTCAGTGCGTCGCGTGCCGCGGGCCGGGTGTCCATGGCCAGCATCATGTACGGCGAGGCGAGCCGCTTGGGATTGACCAGATAGTCGTCGGCGCGCTCGGCCAGCACGGTGGGCGCGAAGGGCATCCAGAAGTCGCGGTTCTTGATCATCCGGTTGATCAGCCCTACCACCCGGTGATCGGTGGGATTGGCAAGGATGGACCGGTTGCCCAGCGCGCGGGCCCCGAACTCCATGCGTCCCGCGCAGCGCGCCACCACCCCGTCCGACACCAGCAGCTCGGCCACGCGCTCTTCGATGCGATCGTGAAAGGCCACCTTGTAGCGGGAGCGGAGCTCCCGGTCGCGGATCACCGCCTCCGTCTCCGCGTCGGTCACCGAGGTGCCGAGATAAGCGGGCCCGAAGGGCTCCGGCCGCGCGGCCAGGCCGCGCCGGCCGCACTCCTCCAGATAGCCGAGATAGGCGGCGCCCACCGCGTTCGACTCGTCGCCGCAGGAGGGGAAGGCGAAAAGCTCCTCCACCCAGTCCTCGCGCGCGAGCAGCATGTTCGCCTTGACGTTCATGAACACGCCGCCGCCCAGCGCCACCCGCCCGCCGCCATAACGCTCGTGCATGAGCGCGCACCACCGCACCAGCATCTCCTCCAGGAGCTGCTGGGCGCCCGCCGCCACCGCGTCGAAGCGAAGGCCCAGCGTGGCCTTGAGCAAGAGGGCGTAGCGCTCGCCCCCCTGCTTCCAGCGGAAACGCGCGGGCCGGCTCTCCTCGAGCGCGAATACCGCGCGGAGCGCCTGGGTGGCCCGCTCGGCCCAGGGCGCCGCCGCGTAGGGGGCCATGCCCATCACCTTGTACTCGTGCTCGCCGAACTTCATCCCCAGCGCCAGGGTGGCGAAGGAGTAGAAGGCGCCCAGCGAGCCGGGCGCGCTGGAGGTCGCCTCGTGCCGCGAGAGCTCGAGCCCGCGCCCGGTGGAGGCGGTGGCGCAGAGCCCGTCCCCGGAATTGTCATTGGTGAGGACCAGCGCGTCGCGCCCGCCGAAGCCGGACCCGAAATACGCGGCGGCGGCATGGCAGCGATGATGGTCCAGGCAGACGATGCGGGAGGCGGGGAGGCCCAGATGCCCGGCAACCTCCGCCAGGCGGACGTCCTGGGGCACGCCGAACTTGCCGCGCGAGGCGTCCATGAGGCCGAACTTGGCGCCCCACTTGCGAATCCGCTTCCCGAGCGTACGGCGTGGCGACGGCCACGCGACTCCATAGTATTCGCGGATGTACTCGGGGTCGTGGAGTACCCGGTTCAGCCACTCTTTCGAAGCGGCCCGAGCGCCCGCCAGCGCCACCACGTCGATCTCGGCGGGAGTAACCCCGATCTCCCGCAACAGCGCGTTGACCGCGAGACGCGGATACCCGGAGTCGTTCTTGAGTCGAGAGAACCGCTCCTCCGACGCGCAGCCGATGACCCGCCCGTCGCGGAGTACGGCGGCGGTGGCGCAGTGGGTCTCGTTGATGCCGAGGACGATCATGCTGCTGCCATTATACCCGTCGTCGGTTCGCCATCGATCAGGCGCGGACGATGCTGTACCGCACGACCTCACCGAGGCCGAGGCCGCGGGCCAGCGGCAGCGTCAGCTCGAGCCCTAGCTTGAGCCGAGCCAGCGCGACAGCACCCAGCGCGCCGACCGCCCCCGCTCGCGGACAGCTCGGGATCCCGCGTATGCGGCCCATAGTGACCGGAATAGATGAGGCCGAGTTGATCCGCGCGCACGCGCGGGTTCTGATAGGCGTCTCGAGCGCGATCGTCGCCACTAGCGGTTCAGGATGCCGCCCTCGAGCGTCACGCTCAGGCGCTCGCCGTCGCGGCGGAGCACCAGGGGCAGCGGGCCACCGGCGGGCACGGAAAGGAGCGCCGCGCGCAAGGCCTCGTAGGTCACCACCGGGCGACCATTGATCTCCACCAGCACGTCGCCGGCCTTGACCCCGGCGCGTGCGGCCCGGCTCCCGGGAAGCACGCCCGACACGGTGGGGATCACGGATGGCCGCGCGCCGCCGATCTCGGATTGCGGCTCGGGCTCGCGGACGAAGAGACCGAACTCCGCCGCCACGCGATCGGCCACCACCGGCTCCGGCATCGCGCCCAGACGCACGGTCACGCGTCGCCGACCCTCGCCCAGTCGCAGTACGGTGAGAGACACCACCTCGCCTACCGGCGCGCTCGCGATCACCCGCAGGAGGGTGCGGGTGTCCACCACCGGGAGGTCGCGGAACGCCACCAGGAGATCGCCGCTTCGCAGCCCCGAGGACTCCGCCGGCGTCTCGCGGAGCACATCCACGATCATGGCGCCGAAACCCTCGCGAATGCCATGCCGGCTGGAGATCTCCCCCATTTCCTGCTCCGAGAGATCGCGCACCCGCACGCCCAGCCATCCCCATCGCCCGGTCGCGGTGCCGGTTTCAGCGAGAGCGAGCGCCCCCACCATCGCCAGCAGCAGGAGCCCGGCGCGCCGCCGCATTCTCACCTGCCCTTCAGCTGCTGGAGGAGATCCTCCAGCTCGGCGAGCAGGCGCCGCAGGCGCCGTTCCACGTCGAGCTCCTCAAGAAGAGCCTGGCGCGCCGCGGGCGACGGGATCACCGCCGAGGCCACCTGATCGCACAGCACTCCCGGCGCCGCGGCGGCAGCGAGGGTCTCCTCCATCTCGGGAGTCGCGCGCCGCACCGCTTCCAGGATGCGCCGGCACGCACGCTTGACCTCGTCGAGCAGCGGGGGGACGGCGGCACGCTCCCCGCCCGCATCCTGGAGCTCCACCGACCGCACCAGGCGGTACAGCGTATCGGAGGGTAGCTCACGCTCGATTCGGACGCGAGCCTCTCCCTTGAGCAGGAGGTTGAAGCGGCCGGTGGCCAGCCGCTCGCACTTCACGATGCGCCCGAGCCCCGCGACTTCGTGCACGGCGGGACGGCCTGCATAGTCGCCCTCGTAGCCCGCCTTGAGTCCCACGACGGCCAGGCGCCGGTCGCGCGCCAGGCAGTCGGTCACCATGGCGCGATAGCGCGGCTCGAAGATGTGCAGCGGCAGGAGCGTATTCGGGAAGAGTGCGAGGTCGGGGAGCGGAAAGATCGGGACGTAGTGGCGGGTGGCCACCGCGGCGGCTAGCCCAGTTTCGGGAGCTGGAGGCTCGCGAGCGCCCGGACGCGGTCGGTCACCGCCACCGCGATGGCGCGGAAGGCGGCGGCCTGGGACGAGTCCGGCTGTCCCACCACGATGGGGACGCCGGCGTCTCCGCCGCGGCGCGTCTCCATCTCCAGCGGGATCTGGCCGAGCAGCGGCACCCCGAATTCCTCCGCCACGCGGGCGCCCCCCCCCTCGCCAAAGATGGCGTAGCGGGTCCCGGTGTCCGGGGCCACGAAGTAGCTCATGTTCTCCACCACGCCCAGGATGGGGACATTGAGCTTGCGGAACATGGCCATCCCCTTGCGGACATCGAGGAGCGCCACGTCCTGCGGCGTGGTCACCATCACCACGCCCGACAGTGGGATGATCTGCGAGAGCGAGAGCTGGGCGTCGCCGGTGCCTGGCGGCATGTCGAACACCAGGTAGTCCAGCGCGCCCCAGGCCACGTCGCGGAGGAATTGCTGAACGGCGGAGTGGATCATGGGCCCGCGCCAGACCAGCGCTTCCTTCTCGTCCACCAGGAGGCCGATGGACATAATCTTCACCCCGTGCACCTCGACCGGGATGATGCGGTTGTCGAACATGCCGGGGCGGCCCTTGGCCCCCATCATGAGCGGAACGTCGGGGCCGTATACGTCCACGTCCACCAAGCCGGTGGCCGCGCCGCCGCGGCTGAGCGCCAGCGCCAGGTTCACCGCCACCGTGGACTTGCCCACCCCGCCCTTGCCCGACGAGACCGCCACCGTGTGCTTGACCTCAGGGATGAACTCGGGGGAGCGCGCGGCAGGTCCCGGCGCGGCGGGCGGGCGGGCCGGCTGCTGCGCGGCATGCCCATGCGCGTGCGCATGCGGCGCCGCGCCCGCGCCCATCTTCACGCTGACCCGGCCGACCCCCGGTATCTGTCCCACCACCTTGGATGCGCCGCTATGCAGCGCCACCTTGGTCTGGGGAGACTGGCCGGTGAAGGCCAGCGTGAAGGAGACCTCGCCCTCCGTGATCCGAAGATCCTGTACGAGGCCCAGCGCGACGACGTCCTTGCCTCCGTCGGGATCCTTCACCGAGCGGAGCGCCCCCAGGACCGCGGCCTCGGTGACGGCAGCCCCGCTGCCGGAGGTCATGGAGTCGAGACCACGGGCGCGGGCAGGCCGAGAGAGACGATGAGCGGAGAGTGGCTTCGCACTTCGGGGTCGAGTATAGGGGGAAGGCTCAGGAGCGTCAAGGCGGCCGGGCCTCCGGGTGCCGTCCAAGCCCCCGGCGAAGTTGAAAAATCGGCCGGGACCTGCTAGAAAAGCAAGGTGATCGGCCCTGACGATTTCCGCCGCCTGCTCGGCCACTTTGCCAGTGGTGTGACCGTGGTGACGACCCGAGATTCCCAGGGCCGCCCGGCCGGACTTACCGCCAGCGCCTTCACCTCGGTGTCCCTCCAGCCGCCCATGATCCTGGTCTGCGTGGCGCAGAACGCGCAGAGCTACGAGGCCCTGCGGGGCGCGGACCGATTCGTGGTGAATATCCTCGGCCAGGGGCAGGAGTCCTTGTCCAACCGCTTCGCCACCAAGAGCTCGAGCGCGGCCGAGAAGTTCCAGGGCGTCGGTCACCAGCTCGGAGTGCTCGGGCTGCCCATCCTCGACGATGCGCTGGCCCACCTCGAGTGCATCACCTCGCACGCCTATCCCGGCGGGGACCACACCATCTTCGTCGGCCAGATCGAGGCCGGCGGGAGCCGCGACGGGGACGGGGCCGAGCCGCTGCTTTACTATCGGGGGCGATATCGCCAGCTCAGCTCCCCAGGAGGATCGCTCTGATGTCCATCCCGCTCTCCCGCCCCCCCATCGACGACGAGATCAAGGGGGCGATCCTCAAGGCCGTTGACTCCCGCCAGTACATTCTCGGCCCCGAGTGCCGCGCCTTCGAGGAGGAGTTCGCGCACTATAACGGCGCCCAGCACGCCGTGCTCGACATCCAGCGCCACCGCCGCGCTGTGGATGCTGGTCAGGTCCTTCGGCGCCGGGCCCGGCGACGAGATCCTGGTGCCATCCCACACGGCGTTCCCCACCGTGGAAGCGATCTGCTTCGCGGGCGCCATCCCAATATTCGTGGACGTGGACGACTCCTTCACGGTAGACGTGCGTGACGCCATCGCCAAGGTCACCCCGCGCACCGTCGGCTTCGTGCCCGTGCACCTGTACGGTCATCCCGCCGACCTGCCCGCCATCCAGGCCCTCTGCGCTCAACGCGGCCTGTGGCTCCTCGAGGATTGCGCGCAGGCGCATGGCGCCGAGTGGCAGGGTCGGAAAGTGGGCGGCTTCGGGCGCGCCGCCGCGTTTTCCTTCTACCCATCCAAGAACCTCACCGTGATGGGGGACGGCGGCCTGCTGGTCACCAATGATGACGCGGTGGCGGCGCGGTGCCGGCAGCTCCGTGACCACGGCCGGCTCAACAAGGACGTCCATGCAGAGGTCGGTTTCAACCTGCGCTTCAACGACATTCAGGCCGCGGTGGGCCGCGTGCTCCTCCGCCGCCTCGACACCATGAACGAGCAGCGCCGGCGCATCGCGGTGCGCTATGCCAAGGGCCTCGCGGGTCTCCCGGTGGCGCTGCCCTCGGAGCGCGCGGGCGCCCGGCACGTCTACCACCTCTACGTGATCCGGACCGACCGACGTGACGCGCTCGCCAAGCACCTCAAGGAGCGCGGTATCGCCACCGGCATCCACTACCCGGTGCCGTGTCACCGGCAGCCGGCGGTGGCCGCGCTCGCGCCGCCCGCCCTGCCGGTGACCGAGCGGCTGGTGCGCGAGATCCTCACCTTGCCCATCTCCGCCGGCCATACCGAGGCGGAGGCGGACGAGGTGGCGGCGGCCATCCGAGAGTTCTTCGGGGGGTAGGGCCACGTCGCTCCGGGTACTCCAGCTCTATCCCAAGCCGGACTACTTCACCGGAGCGGCCATCCAGCTGCGCGAGCTGGCGTGGGGGCTCCACGCCCGCGGCCATCACGTGGTGGTGGCGACACGGTCGAGCCCAGTATGGGCAGAGAAATGCGCGGCGGCCGGGATTCCCCACGCCGCCCTGTCCATGCGGCATGCGGTGGATCATCGCGGAATCCTGGGGATCGCCCGGCTCCTTCGCGCCCACGACATCCAGATCGTACATTGCCACAAGGGCAAGGCCCGCACCCTCGCGCTCCTGGCGGGCCTCCTGGTCCGCATCCCCGTGCTCGTCCTCAACCGCGGGGTGAGCTTTCCCCTCGACCGCTGGAACCGCCACGGCTACATCACGCCGCGAGTCACCGCGGTGGTGGCGGTGTGCGAGTCCATCAAGCGGGGCCTGGTGGCGCGCGGAGTGCCGGCGGACAAGATCGAGGTGATCTACTCCGGCACCGATCTCACGCGCTTCCATCCGGGGGTGGACGGAACGGGAATCCGGCGCGAGCTCGGGCTCTCGCCCGATCAGCCGCTGGTGACTCAGGTCGGCATTCGGTCGTGGCGCGGCAACGACGACGTGCTCGACGCCATGGTTCGCGTGCACCGCGCCGTCCCCGAGACACGCCTCCTCTTCGTGGGCGCACCGCCCGCACGCATCGTCAGCATCGGCGAGAAGGCGCGCGACCGGGGGCTGGCGGGCGTGGTGACGGCGCTGGGACATCGCGAGGACGTGCCCCAGATCCTCGCCGGCAGCGATCTCGTGGTGGATGCCTCCTATGCGGGCCTCGGCCTCACCGGCTCCATCCGGGAGGCGCTGGCGGTGGAGACCCCGGTGGTGGCCACCGACCTCGAGGGCATGCCCGAGCTCATCGCGGACGGCGAGACGGGCTTCCTCGTACCTCCGCGGAATCCGGAAGCACTGGCCCAGGCCGTCCTTCGCATGCTGGAGCATCCCGCGCGCGCCAAGGCCATGGCCCGCGCGGGACGGAAGCGCGTCGAGGCGCACTTTTCGCTCGCCACCAAGCTCGACCGGACCGAGGCGCTATACGCGCGGCTGCTCGCCGTGCGCGCGCGGGCCTGACCATGCGCCCGACGTATCGCCTGCTCCGCCGGCTCCTCCCCTACCTGAAGCCCTACTGGCCCCTCCTGGCCACGGGCACCGCGCTGGCCCTCCTGGTGTCGAGCGCGGAGGGATTCATCGCCTGGCTGGTGAAGCCCGCCATGGACGAGATCTTCATCAAGCGCGACCTCCTGATGCTCAAGCTCATTCCCCTCGCCCTCCTCGGCGCCTATCTCCTCAAAGGCCTCGGGCGCTTCGGCCAGTCGTACCTCATGGCCTCGGTGGGCGAGCGCGTGGTGGCCCGCATCCGTCGCGAGCTCTACGGACATATCCAGGGCATGCCGCTGGCCTTCTTCAAGTCGCTCCACTCGGCCGAGCTGATGGCCCGCGTCGTCACCGACGTGAACCGGCTCGCGCGGCTATCCTCCACCGTCCTGGTGATGGCGGTCCGCCAAGTGGGCACCATCATCGCGCTCCTGGTGGTGATGTTCGCGCGCGAGTGGGTGCTCGCCCTCATCGCGGTGGCGGTGTTCCCCGCGGTGGCCGTCACCGTCCGCACCGTCGGCCGCAAGCTCTACAAGATCAACAAGCGCTCCCAGGAGACGGTGGCTGAGCTCAACGTGATGCTCCAGGAATCCTTCACCGGCACCAAGATCGTGAAGGCCTTCGGCCGGGAACAGCTCGAGCAGGAGCGCTTCGACGGTGTCAACGATCAGCTGCTCCGCCTCGCGCTGAAGGACCACCGAACCGATCAGGCGTCGGAGCCTCTCATGGAGGTGCTGGGCGCGATCGGCATCATGGGCGCCCTCTGGTACGGCGGCTACCAGGTCATCGCGGGCGCCCTGACCCCGGGCGAATTCTTCTCCTTCACCACCGCGGTGATCCTGCTCTACGGGCCGGTGCGACAGCTTTCACGCATGGCCAATACCGTCCAGCAGTCCCTGGGGTCGGTGGAGCGCGTGTTCGAGATCCTCGACACCGCGCCCGCCATCGCGGACGCGCCGCGTGCCCACGTCCTCCGCGGCTTCCAGAGCGCCATCTCGCTCGAGGACGTATCGTTCCGCTACCCCGACAGCGAAACGGACACGCTGTCGGGGATCACGCTCACCATCTCCAAGGGTGAGATGGTGGCCTTCGTGGGGATGTCCGGCGCGGGCAAGACCACCCTCCTCGATCTCTTGCCCCGATTTCATGACGTCACCCGGGGTCGCCTCACCGTGGACGGCCACGACGTGCGCGAGGTGACGGTGGCGTCGCTGCGTGCCCTCATGGGCATCGTGACCCAGGAGACCTTCCTCTTCCACGATTCCCTCGCCTACAATATCGGCTACGGCAAGGGAGGGGCCACCCGCGAGGAGATCGAGCGGGCGGCCCGCCTCGCCCAGGCCCAGGACTTCATCGCCGCGCTGCCCGCCGGCTACGCCACCCCGGTCGGCGAGCGTGGGGTCAAGCTCTCCGGGGGTCAGCGTCAGCGCATCGCCATCGCGCGAGCGTTCCTCAAGGATCCCCCTATCCTCCTCCTGGACGAAGCCACCTCCGACCTGGACGCGGAGAGCGAGTTCCTCGTGCAGCAGGCGCTCCGCGAGCTTACCAAGGGCCGCACCGTGCTGGTCATCGCGCACCGGCTGTCCACCGTCCGCAACGCGGATCGCGTGGTGGTGGTGCACGAGGGTCGAATCGCGGAGGTGGGGCGCCATGAAGAGCTCATGGCGCGGGAGGATGGGATCTACCGCCGTCTGGCCGCGCTCCAGATGCTGGACTCCGCCCCCCGGTGAGCGCCCCGGCCCGAGGCTGGCTCGGGCCGGGGACTCCTGGAGGCGGGCACCGCGCGGCGCCGCTCTAGGACGCCAGGGGCCGCGGCGCGGGCTGATCCCGCTCGAAGGGGCTCTTGGCCCGCTGCGCGGGGGTCCGGAACTTCTGGGCCACTTCGTTGACGAGCTGGAGCATCTCGTTCATGAACTTGTTCAGCGCGTCGGCCACATCCTCGCGCTCGGAGCGGTAGCTCTCGCTCTCGCCGCGGAGGGACGCCACTTCCTGGCGCAGCCGATCGAACTCCTTCTCGCTGGTCTCCAGCGAGGTGCGAAGCCGCTCGTTCTCTTCCACCAGGGCGGGAATGAGGCCCACCAGGTACTGGCCGTCCTCGATCCACTTCTGGACCTTTACCCGCGTATCCGACCAGGCCACCCCTTCCATGCTGTTCGCCATCACGTCCCGCTCCTCCCGTTGGTTGACTGTGCGTGCCCTGCGTGTGACGTGCCGCCGATCAGGCGTTCGCGACCGCCTTGACCTGCTTGACGTCGGTGACGCCGCTGATCGCTTTCATGATGCCGTCCTGGAGGAGGGTGGTCATTCCCCCCTGCTTGGCGTGGCCGAAGATCTCGGTCGCCCGCGCGCGCGTCTGGATAAGCCGCTTGATGTCGGGTGACGTCACCAGTAGCTCGTGTATCGCCGCCCGTCCCTTGTAGCCGCTCTTGCCGCACTTGTCACAGCCCCGGCCGCGAAAGAGCTGGAAGCTGCCCTCTTTCATGCCGAGGGCTTCCCACTCCTCGGGACCGTAGGCCTGCACGACCTCCTCGACCTGCGCCGGGGAGGGGGCATAGCCCTCGCGGCAATCGGAGCACACGCGCTTGACCAGGCGCTGGGCCAGGATCCCCAGCATGGCGTCCGAGAAGTTGAAGGGATCGCAGCCCATGTCGACCAGCCGGACGACGGTATCGGACGCGCTGTTGGTGTGCAGCGTGCTCAGCACCAGATGTCCAGTGAGCGAGGCCTCGATGCCCACCGACGCCGTTTCCTCGTCGCGCATCTCGCCGACCATGATCACGTCGGGGTCGGCGCGGAGGAAGGCGCGCATGGCGCTGGCGAAGTTGAAGCCGATCTTGGGGTTCACCTGCACCTGCCGGAGACCGTGCTGAGTGATCTCGACCGGATCCTCGGCGGTCCAGATCTTCCGCTCCGGCGTGTTGATATAGCCCAGCACGGAGTGCAGCGTGGTGGTCTTCCCGGAGCCGGTCGGCCCCACGCAGAGGATGAGCCCGTACGGCCGCTGCGCGATCCGCTTCATCTCCGCGAGGTTTCGATCGTTCATCCCCAGCTTGTCGACCGGGATGGGCTCGTTGGAGGCGAGGATCCGCATCACCACGTCTTCGTCCCCGCCCGCGGTGGGGATGGTGGCCACGCGGAGCTCGATCTCCCGATCGGTGAGGGCGACCTTGATCTTGCCGTCCTGGGGCTTCCGGCGCTCGGCGATGTCCAGCCGGGACATGATCTTGAGCCGGGCCACGAGTGGGCGACGGAAGGCGCCGGGCAGCTTCATATACTCGGAGCAGCTCCCGTCCACTCGGAACCGGATGATGGTGTCCTTCTGCGGCCCGTAGGGCTCGATGTGGATGTCGGAAGCGCGCGCCTGATAGGCGGCGAGGATGACCTGCCCGGACAGCCGCACGATGGCGCTGTCGTTCTCATCGACCTCGGCGACCTCGTGAGACGTGTCGGTGGTGCCGTCATCCTCGGCCTGGAGGGTGCCCAGGATGTCCTTGATCGATTCCGTGCTCCCCGCCCGGGGCGCCTGCTCGCCGCTGGCCACGCTGATGAAGCGGAGGATGTCCGACCGGAAGCCGACCGCCAGCTTGACCTTCTGGTTCTTCAGCGCCCGCTCGATACTGTCCACCTTGGCGAGGTCGTGCGGGTCGTCCACCACCACCAGCACGGTGCCAACGTCGCGCTTGAGGGGAACCCAGTAGTTCTTCTTCAGGTATTCCAGCTTCACGTCCCGGAGGAGGTCGGGCGGGATCACGATCCGGTCGTCGAACTCGACGAAGGGTACGCGATAGAACACCGAGGACGACTGGCCGATCTGCGCCTTGCTGATCTGATATTCCTGCATCAGCACGAGATCGACCTGGCTCTGGGCCCGCTTGGCCTCGGCGATGGCGGTGTCCAGATCCTGCTGGCTGATCAGCCGCTGCTCGACGAGGTACTCGAATTTCGAGGTATAGCGACGGGTGGGCTGGTTGGAGGCGCGGCGCCGGGGCGCATTCTCGAACGTCTTGGCCAGGCGCGCGATGGTGTCCTGCAGGCTGTCGAGCCCGACGACGATCTTCTCCGCGGGCTCCGACTCCGGCTCCGCCGCCACTTCGGGAATCTGTTCCGTGCTCACATGCCCCACCCTCTGGTCAGCGAACGCTCACGTCCCGGTATTGATCGAACCTTAGCGCAGATGCCCCGTCCCCGACGCCGCGATCAAGGGGTAGCAAGCCGTGTACCACAGTGCGCAGACTCTGCAAAGTTTGCTAACTTGGTGAATTATCTGGCGATCATCTCCGAATCTATCGGTAACTTCAGAGGGCCTACGAAAACCGTAGCGACCAGATTTGTTGCAGGATGACACTTTTCGGAGACAGTGACACCGGAAACGTGACCCTTGTCATGATTCCAGACGCGCCGCGGAGCGAACCCGCACGGGGCGCTACTCGCGGAAGCGATTGACGATTGGAAGCCGCCAGTCCTTGCCGAACGCGCGGGGCGTGATCTTGATGCCGATGGGACCCTGCCGGCGCTTGTACTCGTTGCGGTCCACCATGGCGATCACCCGCCGAACGGTGGCTTCGTCGAAACCCCGCGCGACGATGTCCGGTATCCCCTGGTCACCCTCCACATAGGCTTCGAGGATGGCGTCGAGCACCGAATAGGGCGGCAGGGAGTCCTGGTCGGTCTGGTCCGGTCGGAGCTCCGCCGAGGGCGCCCGATGGAAGATGGACCGCGGGATGAGCTCGCGCCCCGCCCGCGCATTGGCATGGGCGGAGAGATCGTACACCAGCGTCTTGGGCACGTCCTTGATCACCGCGAAGCCGCCCGCCATGTCGCCGTACAGCGTCGAGTAGCCCACGCCGATCTCGCTCTTGTTGCCGGTGGTAAGCACCAGCCAGCCGAACTTGTTGGAGAGCGCCATCAGATAGTTGCCGCGGATGCGAGCCTGGAGGTTCTCTTCGGTCACATCGGCCTTGAGACCCTTGAAGGGCTTGGCCAGCGCCCGCGCGTAGGACTTGAACACGCTGGTGATGGGCAGTCGGAGAAACTCGATACCCAGGTTCTTCGCCATTCTGGCCGCGTCGCCCCGGGTGCCCGCGGAGGAATACGGCGAGGGCATGGTCACCCCGGTGACATTGGCGGCGCCGAGCGCGTCCACCGCGATGCAGGCCACCAGCGCCGAGTCGATGCCGCCCGAGAGTCCCACCACCACGTGCCGGAACCCGCTCTTCCGGACATAGTCCCCGAGCCCCACCACCAGGGCGCGATAGATCTCCTCGAGGCGCTCCACCTCGGGCTCCTCGCGCGCGGGCAAGGCCGGCCGGGTCCGCGCGGGGAGCGCCGGCAGCAGGATCCGCCGCGCCGCGCTCTCGCTCCTCTGCTTCTCCTTGCGCCGCCGCGAGTCGTGGAGACGCGCGCGGAAGACGTTGTCGAGGTCCAGGTCGGCGACCACGAGGTCCTCCTCGAAGGCCCGCCCGCGCGCGACCCGCTCGCCCTTCTCGTTGAAGATGAAGGACTGGCCGTCGAAGACCAGCTCATCCTGCCCCCCCACCGTGTTGACGAAGGCGAGGCACACGAGATCGTCGGCCGCGCGCGTGGCCAGCATCTTCTCCCGGAACTGGGCCTTGCCGGCGTGGTAGGGGGATGCGTTGATGCTGATGATGAGATCCGCTCCCGCCAGCGCTTGCACCGTGGTCGGCCCCGTCGGGTACCAGATGTCCTCGCAGATATTGGCGGCGATCACCACGTCGCCTACCGCGAAGATGGGGTACTCGGTGCCGGCCTGGAAGTAGCGGTTCTCATCGAAGACGCCGTAGTTGGGCAGGTACTGCTTGTGATACGTGCCGGCATGCGTGCCGTCGTGGAGCACGGCGGCGGCATTGAAGATGTCGTCCCGCTTGTCCACGAAGCCCACCACCGCGGTGAGGCCGCGGCTCGCGCGCGCCACGTCGCCGAGCGCGCGGAGATTGGCCTCGATGAAGGCGGACTTGAAGACGAGGTCCTCGGGGGGATAACCGGTCAGCACCAGCTCGGGGAAGGCCACCACGTCGGCGCCGGCCGCGCGGGCGCGGTCCATCCAGTCCGACACCATCCGGGCATTGGCCTCGACGGCCCCGACCGTGGGATTGACCTGGGCGAGGGCGACCCGCACCCGTCTCATGCGCTTATCTTACCGCTTCCCCTGCCCTTTGATGGTGAGAGTCAGACCGGTCAGGATCAGCGCTCCGCCGGCCACTATATACAGCGTCAGGGGCTCGCCCAGCACCCCCACCCCGAGCAGCGCCCCCACGAAGGGTTGGAGATTGAGGAAGACCGCCGCCTGGGAGGCCGGAACCCTCTCGAGGGCATAGTTCCAGGCCAGATAGCCCAGGGCCGTGATGACCACGGCGAGGTACAGGATGCCGGCAATCGCCATCGGCGTGAGCCGCGGCACCGCCCCGGTTGCCCGCTCGAGCACCGCCAGCGGCAGCATGGTGACCGCACCCCAGACGATGGACCACGCCGTGACCGACACGGAGGAATGGCGCGCGAGAATCTCGCGCCCGATCAGCGAGTAGGAGGCATAGGCCACACCGGCGAGGATGAGGAGGAGATCTCCGCGCCAGTGCGGCACCAATGCCTGCGAGAGGCCGGGGATGCCGTTGGCGACCACCACCGCCGCGCCCAGGAGTGCGAGTCCGGCACCAACTTTCTCCCGAACGGTCAGCCGCTCGCCGAGAAGGAGGGGCGCCAGCAGCAGCAAGGTGATGGGCTCCACCGTGATGAGGAGCGCGCCATTCGTGGCGGTCGAGCGCGCGAGTCCCCAGTGCGAAAGGGCGAAGGCGCCCGCGAACCCCAGCGCGCCCATCCAGAAGATGCGCCACCGGTCGGCGGGTGAAAAGGCGGGTGCGCCGGACTTCCGGAGGGCAAAGGCGAGAGGGACCAGGATCAGCGACCCGAGCACGAGGCGGCTCAGGGCCAGCGTCGAGGGCGGGATATCCTCGAGGGTGAGGCGGGTCGCGACGTACGAGGTCGCGTAGACGATATTGGCGAGGACCAGGACGACCTCGGCGCGCACGCGGAGGATGATACGGTATAATCCCGCGCATGACGCCGCCCCTTCGGCCAAAGGTCCCGTGGATCCCGTCCACCGTGCCGCCCGGTCAACCCACCGAGGTGTGCCCACACTGCGGAGCCAAGAAGCTCATACCCTGGACGCTCCGCCGCGACCCGCAGCGCGTGACCCTGCTCCGGACGTGGGTGTGCACCGCCTGCCAGACCACCGAGGAGCGCGAGGAGTCGGAGTAGAGCGGGTCGACGGCCGGCTACTGATTCACGGCGTCGATGAGCTGGCGCAGCCGCCCGTAGCTCCGGCGGGTGAAGGGCAGGATGAGGCGCGAGAGCTCGGGGTGCTCGCCGCCTTCGGACCCGAGGGGCCCGGCGGCCTGCTCCGGCGCCCCGCTCAGGATGTCCGCGAAGCGCGACCCCAGGTCGGCCAGGGCGGGAGCCTCCAGGGGGCGGCGCAGCCGGAAGACCAGCGTGTCGCCGACATACCGCTGGGAGTGGAAGACGCGGTAGAAGCGCTCGCACTCCGCCGCGGCGGCCTCCACGTCGTCCATGCGCCGATACAGCGCGAAATCCTCGGGCGAGATCATACCCTCGCCGGCCATGTGCTCCCGGACGAAGCGCTCGAAGCTCTCCCAGAACTTTCCGCCCGGCGCGTCGACCAGCACCACGGGCACCAGCGCCGCCTTGCCGGTCTGGATGAGGGTCAGGGTCTCGAACGCTTCGTCGGCGGTGCCGAAGCCGCCCGGAAAGTACGCCATCGCTTGAGCTTCCCGGACCAGGAAGAGCTTGCGGGTAAAGAAATACTTGAAGGTGATGAGCTTGGGGTCGTCCAGGATCCAGGGATTGGCCTCCTGCTCGAAGGGCAGCCGGATATTCAGGCCGAAGGACTTTTCCCGCCCCGCCCCCTCCTGGGCCGAGCCCATCACACCGCTCCCGGCGCCCGTCATGACCATCCAACCCCCGGACGTCATTCGCTTGCCGAAGGCGTGGGCCTGCTGAGAGACCGGATGGTCGGTGGGGGTGCGCGCGGAGCCGAACACCGTGACCTTGGGCACGCCGCGCCACGGCGCGAACACCTTGTAGCCGTAGCGCAGCTCCTTCAGCGCGGCGCTGGTGATCTTGAGATCGACCACGCCGGCTCCGTCCTCGTACAGCTTGAGCACGGTGGTGAGCATGTCCGCGTAGAGCCGCCACGAGCCGGCGGGGATGCGCAGCTGCTCGAGCAGCGCGTCGATGGCCCGATTCCCCGGTTCGGACTGGAGCTGGTAGCGACGATCCGCGCTCACGCCCAAAGTATACATGCCGGACGCCTGCCCTACGCCAGGGTGTGACGCACCATCTTGCCCTCGACCATGTACACCACCATCTCCGCGATATTGGTGGCGTGGTCGGCGACCCGCTCCATGAAGCGCGAGATGAGAATGAGGCGAAGCGCGCGTGGGATGGTGCGGGGATCGGACATCATGAAGGTCAGGAGCTCGCGGAATACCTGCTCCTTGAGGGCGTCCACCGCGTCGTCCTCCGCGCATACTGCCCGGGCCAGCGCGGTGTCGCGCGCCACGAAGGCGTCCAGGCTCTCCTTGACCATCCGCTGGGCCATCTCGGCCATCCGCGGCAGGTCCACGTACGGCTTGAGCTGGGGTTCCTGGTGGAGCTCGATGGCGCGCTGGGCGATGTTCACCGCCTGGTCGCCGATGCGCTCGAGGTCGGTGACGATCTTCATGGCGGTGGTGATGAAGCGGAGATCGCTCGCCGCGGGCTGGTGCAGGGCGAGCAGCTCCACGCACTTCTCGTCGACCTCGACGTCGTACTGGTTCACCTGCCGGTCGCGCTCGATCACCTCGCGCGCGAGCGCGTCGTCCCGCTCGAGCAGGGCCCGCATCACGCGGCGGATCTGGTCTTCCACCAGTCCGCCCATGGCGAGCAGGGTTTGCTTGAGCGTGTCCAGCTCCTCGTGGAAGTGCCGCTGCATGGGGGCCCCCTAACCGAAGCGCCCGGTGATGTAGTCCTCGGTGCGCTTGTCCCGCGGATTGGTGAACAGCTCCCGCGTCACCCCGAACTCCGCCAGCTCGCCCAGCAGCATGAAGCCGGTATAGTCCGACACCCGGGCCGCCTGCTGCATGTTGTGGGTCACGATGACGATGGTGTAGCTGTTCTTGAGCTCGAGCATCAGCTCCTCGATCCGGGCGGTGGCAATGGGATCCAGGGCCGAGCAGGGCTCGTCCATCAGGAGCACGTCCGGCTCCACCGCGATGGCCCGCGCGATGCAGAGGCGTTGCTGCTGCCCGCCCGACAGTCCCAGCGCGCTCTCGTGCAGCCGGTCGCTGACCTCGTCCCAGAGGGCGCCCGCGCGCAGGCTGCGCTCCACGATACCCTCGAGATCGCTCCGGCTCTTGACTCCCAGGATCCGGGGGCCATAGGCCACGTTCTCGAAGATGGTCTTGGGGAACGGGTTGGACTTCTGGAACACCATCCCCACCCGCTTGCGGAGCTCGGTGACGTCCACGCTGCGGTCGTAGATGTCGGTGCCGCCGATCCGGACATTCCCCACGATGCGCACGCCGTCCACGAGATCATTCATCCGGTTGATGCACCGGAGCAGGGTGGACTTCCCACACCCCGACGGCCCGATATAGGCGGTCACGCGGTGCTTGGGGACGGACATCGACACGTCCTTGAGCGCCAGCTTCTCGCCGTAGTAGAGGGAGAGGCGGTCGATCTCGACCATGGGGCTCTCCATTATAGAAGCTGCCTCCGCCCTCGGATTCAGATTTGTGGCGATCCCGACCGTGCCGGCCATGTGAGCCTCCTGAGGCATGGGAGCCGCGCTATACCGCCGAGGTGGCGTACTTCCGGCGCAGGCGGTTGCGTGTGCTGATGGCGAAGAGATTGAGGAGCACCACGATGGCGAGGAGCAGGAGAGTCGTCGCGAAGACCATGGGCCGCGCCGCGTCCACGTTCGGCGACTGGAAGCCCACGTCGTAGATGTGAAAGCCGAGGTGCATGAACTTCCGGTCGAAGTGCATGAACGGCCAGAAGCCATCGATGGGGAGCGAGGGGGCCAGCTTCACCACTCCCGTGATCATGAGAGGCGCCACCTCACCGGCCGCTCGCGCCATGGCGAGGATGAGCCCGGTCAGGATGGACGGCATCACCGCCGGCAGGACCACCCGGAGCGTGGTCTCGAGCTTGGTCGCGGAGAGCGCCAGCGAGGCCTCGCGGATGCCGCGCGGAATGGCGGCGAGCCCCTCCTCGGTGGCCACGATCACCACCGGCACCGTGAGGAGGGCCAGCGTCAACGACGCCCACAGGATGCCCCCGGTGCCATAGGTCGGGCGTGGGGAGCGCGTCCGCATAGAAGAGCCGATCGATGGTCCCGCCCACGAAGTAGATGAAGAATCCGACCCCGAACACGCCGAACACGATCGACGGCACCCCGGCCAGGTTGTTCACCGCGATACGCACCGCGCTCACGAACGGCCCTTGCTTGGCGTATTCCCGGAGATAGAAGGCGGCGAGCACCCCCAGCGGCGTCACCAGGATGCTCATGATCACCACCATCATCACGGTCCCGAAGATGGCCGGGAATACGCCCCCTCGGTGTTCGACTCGCGCGGCTCGTCGGAGACGAACTCCCAGAGGCGCGTCGCGTAGTGCCAGGTCTTGGCGGGCACTCCCATGGCGTTGGGGAAGTACACGTCGAGCACCTGGGCGAGGGGAAGGACCTTCTCCTTGCCGCCGTCGGCCACCACCAGCACGCTCGCCCCCTGCTGCGTGCGCAAGCGCGGCGAGCCGCGCTTCCTGCTCCGTGTATCGCGCCTGAAGCGCGGCCAGCTCGCGCTGGAGCGCGTTCACCTCGGGCCCGGTGGTGACGCCCTTGCGCTCGAGACTCTTGAGCCGGAGCCTGAGCTTCTCCTGCGCGTAGTTGATGGACCCGATCTCTCCCGTCTCGATGCCACGAATCTCGGCCCGAAGGCGCGCCGCGCTCGGGCATCCGCTTCCGGACCTCGGCCCACGCCGCCTCCGGCCCCTTCGCCACCACCGCGTCGCCCTCGCGCACCTCCGCGAGCCCGCCGATCAGCAGGCCCCACTCCGTCCGCTCGACGACCGCGATCTCGGCCGGGTAGTCCCGGCGCGCGACCTGCGCCTCGTCCACCCACTGGAAGTCCGCCCCGTAGAGATCCCGATTGGCGACCTTGAGCTTGATGCGGTGTTCGCCGACCTTCCCGGGAACCGGCTCGCGCTCCACCACCTGGCCGGTCATCAGCTTGCCGTCGGCGAGAGTCAGGCGCGACCACGCTCTGGGGCCAGAAGAACCCGAGCCCGTTGTAGAGGATGAGCCCGATGAGCCCGGCCACGAGCAGGAGCGCGAGAGCCAGCGCGCCCCCCGTGAGCCAGATGAACGGCTCACCGCTCCGCCACGTCTTCGCGAGCCGCGTGCTCACAGGTACCGGTACTTCTGCCGGAGCTTGAGGCGGACCAGCTCGGCGACGGTGTTCACGGCGAAGGTCAGGCAGAAGAGGAGAAAGGCCGCGAGGAACAGGACCCGGAAGAGCGTCCCGCCCTCCGGCGCCTCCGGCAGCTCCACCGCGATATTGGCGGACAGCGCCCGGAAGCCGTTGAAGATGCTCCAGTCCATGACCGGGGTATTGCCGGTGGCCATGAGCACGATCATGGTCTCGCCCACCGCGCGCCCGAAGCCGATCATGATCGCCGAGAAGATCCCCGGGCTCGCGGTGGGGAGCACGATGCGCAGCGCGGTCTGCCAGCGGTTCGCCCCCAGCGCGAGCGAACCCGCGCGAAGGTGCTGGGGCACGTTGGCGAGCGAGTCCTCGGCGATGGTGAAGATGATGGGGATCACCGCGAAGCCCATCGCGACCCCCACCACCAGGGAGTTGCGCTGGTCGTAGGTGAGCCCCAGGGCGGAGAGCAGCCACCCGCGATAGCTGCCGCCGAGCAGGGTCGCCTCGACCAGCCCGCCCAGCGCGAAGGCGATCCAGGCGCCGGCGATCACCACCGGCAAGAGCAGGAACACCTCGGTTCCCGTCTTGAACCGCCCGCGGATCGCCAGCGGCAAGGTGCGCCACGCCGCGAATGCCGCGAGGATGCAGACGGTCAGGACGAGCGGCAGCAGGAAGAGCCCGGGCACGACGCGCTCGATCATGGGGGCGAGCCAGAGCCCGGCCAGGAAGCCGAGGACCACGCTGGGCAGCGCCGCCATGATCTCCACCACCGGCTTCACGTAGCCCTTGACCGTCGGGTGCATGAACTCGCTCACGTAGGCGGCGGCCAGCAAGGCGAGCGGGACCGCGAAGAGGAGCGCGTAGAACGTGCCCTTGAGCGTGCCGTAGATGAGCGGCGTCAGGCTGAACTTCGCCTCGAAGTCGTCGGTGCCGCCGGTGGACTGCCAGACGTACTCGGGCTTCGAGTAGCCCTCGTACCAGACCTTCCCGAACACGCGTCTTGAGCGTGATCTCCGGGTGGGGGTTGTCCACGCCGCCACTGCGACCAGGCCCCCTTGCCGTCCACGCTCACGATGCCGTCGGCCTTGGGGGCGAACACGACGGCCCGCAGATCCCCGCCCGGAGCCTTCGGGGACAGCAGGGTCTGCCCCGAGGTCCCGTAGTTGAGGTGGAGCTGCCCGGCGGCGTCCGCGGTGACGAAGCCCTTGTCCCGCTTCGAGGCGCTGATCGCCACCACCGGCGCCCGGTGCGGCGTGAAATCGTAGACGCGCGTCAGGCGCCGGTCTCCGCCCTGCGGAGGCGGGACGACCTGCCAGGTGGACACCCGGCCGCGCGGCATCGCCGACCACCAGGGTCCGGTCGCCGAGAAGGAAGCCGAGCGTGGTGATCGGCGTCCCCGGCGTCGCGCCCACCGTGACGGCCTCCATCACCGTCGGGCTTGCCTGGTCGCGAAGGTCGTAGTGGAGGACCCGGCCCTGAGAGGTCCCGATGAACAGGTCCTCGCCGCGCCCGTCGAGCCGGAGCGCCGTGATCTCGCCGTCGGTGGATATCGGAAGGGACTGCAGCGACTCCACCCTGGTGGTCCCGCCGACCAGCGCCTTCTTCTCGATCACCGACAGGACGACCAGCTCGGCGGGCCCGACCTGCGCCACCGTCACCGGCCCCGTCGGGGTCGCCGCGAAGGCGAGCTGGCGCAGCGGCCGCCTGCGGTCGGGGTCGAGCGATCAGCGGCGCGCCGATGACGCGGACGCGGCGTCACGGTCCGGCGCCCGTCCTTGAACGTCACGTCGAAGTTCACCTCGAGCGGCACCGCCCGGCCGTCCGCGGTCCCGATGAGGTGCTGCCCCTTTCCGCTCGCGGCCACCGTCGTGACGGGGACGCCGCCCAGGCCGGCGATCGGCACGGGCGCCGCCGATCCTTGCCCTTGAGCGAGACGAACTCGAGCGTGCCCCCGGAGGTCACCGCATAGGCCAGCTCGCGGTACTCGTCCACGCCGGCCGCCTCGCCCGGGGCCGGCGCGGACGCCGCTCCCGCCGCGCCGGATGGTGCCCACCAGGGACGCCGTCGGCGCCTTGAAGAGGGGGTAGACCTCGGCCACGATCACGAAGAGGATGGCCAGGATCGCGGCGATGATGATGATGCCGCCGAGGATGACGAGCCGCGAGGTCCAGCGGTCCAGCGCGATGCGGCGGCTCGTCCGGCGCGCGAACGACGAGGGGGCGGGCCGGAGAGGCCGGCCCGCCCGCCGCCGAGCGCGTCCGAGTTGAGTCGCCACCTACTGGACCTTGTTCAGCTCTTCCTTGGCGATGGCGGCGGGGATCGGGGAAGTACCCGTCCTTGATCGACGACTTCCTGCCCTTCCTTCGAGACCATCAGCTTCACGAATTCCCGGGTCAGCGGGTCCAGCGGCTTGCCCGGGGCCTTGTTCACGTAGACGTAGAGGAAGCGAGAGAGCGGGTAGCGTCCCCGCGTAGGCGTTGTCGGGGTCGGCCTCGTAGCACTTGCCGCCTTCCTTCTCGGCCAGCGGCACCGCGCGGACGCCGGCGGTGGCATAGCCGATGCCGCTATAGCCCATGGCGAACCGGTCCACGGTCGCGCCCTGGACCACCGAGGCCGAGCCCGGCTGCTCCTTCACCTCGTCCTTGTAGTCCCCGTTCTTGAGCGTGTGCTCCTTGAAGAAGCCGTAGGTCCCGGACGCCGAGTTGCGCCCGTAGAGGCTGATGGGCTTGTTGGCCCATTCGCCGGTCAGGCCGAGCTGGCCCCAGGTCTTGATGTCTTCCTTCCCGCCATGGCGGCGCGACTTGGAGAACACCGCGTCCACCTGGGCGATGGTCATGCACTTGATCGGGTTGTCCTTGTTCACGAAGACGGCGAGGGCGTCCACCGAGGTGCGGATCGGGGTGGGCTTGTAGCCGTACTTCTTCTCGAAGGCGTCCACCTCGGTGCCCTTCATCTCGCGCGACATCGGACCGAGCTGCGCGGTGCCCGCGATGAGCGCGGGCGGCGCCGTGGACGAGCCCTTGCCTTCGATCTGGATCTTGGCGTTCGGATAGAACTTCCCGAAATTCTCGGCCCACAGCGTCATCAAGTTATTGAGCGAGTCGGAGCCGATGCTCGAGATGTTGCCACTCACCCCGCTCACCGCCTTGTAGGCGGGAAGTCCCGGGTCCAGCTTGGGCGGCCCGCTGGCCACGGCATAGCTCGCCGCCAGGCCGACCGCCGCCACCACAACGATCACGGTACTTGGCAAGATGCGTCGCGTTCTCATTCTCTTCTCCTTATTGGTTGCCCGCATGGTGCCGCCCGGATGTTTCAGATACATAACCGCGCTGTTACGTTTGTGTTAACGCTGGTCTCCTTGTAGCGGTATCCGACGCCCCTGACCGTCTCGACGCCCGGCTCCGGCGCTTTCGCAGCGGTGAACTTGGCGCGCAGGCGCGCGACGTGGACGTCGACGGTGCGGGGCTCCACGAAGCCGTCGCGACCCCAGACCAGGTCGAGTAGCTCTTCCCGCCCGAACACCCGGCCGGGCGCGCCGGCAAGGGTCGCCAGGAGCTCGAACTCCTTGGGCGTGAGCTCGACCGGGCGGCCTTTCATCCGCACCTCGAAGCGATCGCGATCGATCTCGAGATCGCCCGCCTTGAGCTGGCGCTTCCGGTCCACGCCTTCGGTGGCGCGGCCCCGTCGCGTGACTGCCCGCACTCGCGCGACGAGCTCGCGTGGTGAAAACGGCTTGGTGACGTAGTCGTCGGCGCCCAGCTCGAAGCCCAGCACCTTGTCGCCCTCGTCCACCCGGCCGGTGACCATGATCACGGGGATACGGCGGGTGTCGGGATCCTGCTTGAGCCGGCGGCAGATCTCCCAGCCATTGAGCTGGGGCACCATGATGTCGAGGAGCACCACGTCGGGCTTGCCCTCACGGGCGTGGCGGATGGCCTCTCCGCCCGTGTTGAGGACCTGGACCTCGTAGCCTTCCTTGTGGAGGTTGAAGCGGATCAGCTCGGCCACGTCCGGCTCGTCCTCGACGAGGAGGACCCGGCCGAGCCCCTCCCGACGGGGAGCGCTGGCGGGCTCTCCGGCGGGGCGTCGCCGCTGGGCGGGGGGCGGCATCTCTCCGGCTGCTCTCACAACTCGGAGAGTGCCCCCGCCGGGTTACGGGTTGATGACGGTGCGGTAAATCCTGGGTGAACGGGTCCCGAGCCTGACTCAGCGCATCGGTTTGCGGGCGCGGACGAAGGCGCTCATGAACTTGCCGTCGACCTGCGGCGCGATGGTCTCGACGTCGAACCCGGCGCCGGCGAGAAGCTCACGCGCGTCCTCGATACGATAGACCCGGGTCGGCTCGACCTCGACAGCCTCGAAACCGGCTTTGGCGAGCTTGCCCCGGTACTCGCCGTCCTCGAGGGCGCCCGCCACGCACCCGATCCACAGCTCGACGCTCCGGCGAATGTCCGCGGGGACTTCCCCGCGCACCACCACATCCGAGACCGCGAAACGCCCACCCGGGCGCAGCACGCGGAAGGCCTCCAGGAGCACGCGATCCTTGTCCGCGGATAGGTTGATCACGCAGTTGGAGATGATCACGTCCACCGAATCGTCGGGCAGCGGAATCTGCTCGATCTCGCCCTTGAGGAACTCGACATTGGCCAGACCTGACTTCCTTTGATTCTCCCGAGCCAAGGCCAGCATCTCGTCTGTCATGTCGAGGCCATAGGCCTTGCCGGTGGGGCCCACGCGCTGGGCCGAGAGCAGGACATCGATACCGCCTCCGGAGCCAAGGTCCAGCACGGTCTCGCCGGCCTGGAGCTGCGCCAGCGCGGTCGGGTTCCCGCATCCGAGCGACGCGGCCACGGCCTGCTGGGGCAGCCCGCAGGTCTGGGTTTCCGCGTAGAGGTTCGACGTGATCGGGTCGGCGCCCCCGCGTGTCGACGCCGTGCCGCAGCAGGACGCGCTCCCCTCCGACACCACGCGGAGCGCCGCCTGCCCGTACTTTTCCTTCACGATGTCCTTGATTTCCTTGCCGGCCATGATGGGTCCTCCTTCACCGAGAGGAGCAGCAGCCGCCGCCCGCCGACTTCGCCATGGGCAGGCCGAGGCTCACGGGCCGGATCGACACGGCCGGCATCTCGTCCTCGAGGTCGTAGTTGAGGTGATAAACCTCCCACTCGGCGCCGTCCGGGTCCACCACCCAGAACTTGTCCTGGTTGGCGTGGCAGCAGTCGACCGCCATCTCCTCGCGTACGGGCAGCCCGGCCGCCTTGATGCGGGCGAGCTGGGTCATCACCTCGGCGGTGGTCTCTACCTGTATCCCCAGATGGTCCACCGGGCCCGCTCCCGGGCCGCCCCCCTGGGACAGCGCCAGGTTGACCGGCCCCCACTCGGGCAGGAACTTCGCGTACCCGGGCTTCTCCTTCACCGGCCCGGCGCCGAAGAAGGCGCGATAGAAATCGCGGCTCTTGTCGAGGTCAGAGACATGCATGTGGATGTGGACCTTGGCACTCATGGAGTCCTCCTCAGCAACAGGCGGTGAGCAGCCGGACCAGGGCGGTCGCGGTGTCCCGCCGGACAGAGTAATAGATGTACCGCTCTTCCTTGCGGCTCTGGACGAGCCCGGCCCGCCGGAGCGCAGCCAGGTGATGCGACAGGGTCGGCGCCGAGATCTCCACCGCCTCCTGGATCTCGCCCACCGGGACTTCCCGGCCCGCGCGGACCAGGAAGAAGAACACCTGCAGGCGGATCAGATGTGCCAGGGCCTTGAAGGCCTCGACATGCGCCTCGCTGGCATCGAGCTGGTTCAGAGAGAGGGCCGCTCGCTGTTTCATACTTCGATAGATATCAAACTATAGAACCGTGGTCAAGCCCCCAGAAAGGCGGCCTTGCCCACCGTAACATTCCTGTAATTTGACCGGCCCCGCGCCCCGCCCCAGACTTCCGCCATGAGCGACACCAGCCTCGTCAATCGTGAGCTGTCCTGGCTCGAGTTCAACCGGCGCGTGCTCGAGGAGGCGCAGGATCCCAGCGTGCCACTGCTCGAGCGGGTGAAGTTCCTCGCCATCTTCAGCTCGAACCTGGACGAGTTCTTCATGGTCCGCGTGGCCGGGCTCAAGCGCGGAATCCGTGACGGAGACGCGCGCCGGGTCCGGACGGGCCACACCGGCGGAAACCCTGCAGCGACAACGCGCCGGATCCATGAGCTGGTGGTCGAGCAGCACCGCTGCTTCCTCGAGGAGATCCAGCCCCTGCTCGCCGCCGAGGGCGTCGCTATCGTCCGCCCGAAGGAGACGACGCGGGAGCAGCGCGCCTTTCTGGAGGAGTATTTCCGGCGGACTTCTGCCCGATCCTCACGCCGCTCGCCATCGACCCCGGCCATCCCTTCCCGCATCTGGGCAACCGCTCCCTCTGCCTGGTGGCCACCGTCCGCGCCAGTCGGCGAATCGCCGCTGCCCAAGGCGACTCTGGCCTGGTGCACCTCCCGGCCCACGTGGTGCCCCGCTTCGTGGCGCTCCCGCACCTCGTCGGACCAGCACGCCTTCATGCTGCTCGAGGACGTGCTGCGGATGCACCTGCCCTGGCTCTTTCACGGCTACGACGTGGAGAGCTGTCATGCCATCCGGGTGACGCGCGACTCCGAGCTCCTGCTGGAGCGCGGCCGGGCCAGCGATCTCCTCACGAGCATCGAGGCCAGCGTCCGCGAGCGCCGGATGGGCGACGCGGTGCGACTCCAGTACGACGCCGATCTGCCCGACGCCATCCTGAATACCCTGGTGGACGAGCTCGAGCTGGAGCCGCAGGATCTCTACGCGGGCGCCGGCTTCACCGCGTTCTCCGATCTGTTCGGCCTCTACGCCGCGGTGGACCTGCCCCGCCTCAAGGACCGGCCCCTGCCGCCGCATCCCCTCCCCGCCTTCGAGAGCGCGCCCGACATCTGGAGCGCCATCCGGGGCGGCGACATCCTTGCCCACCACCCCTACCATTCATTCGACGCGGTCACCCGCTTCGTGAACGAGGCCGCGGAAGATCCCAAGGTCCTGGCGGTCAAGATGACCCTCTACCGGGTGAGCCCCACCTCGCCCATCGCCCAGGCCCTCACCCGCGCCGCCGAGAACGGCAAGGAAGTGGCGGTGCTCGTGGAGCTGCAGGCCCGCTTCGACGAGGAGGCGAATATCCGCTGGGCCCGCGCGCTGGAAGAGGTGGGCGCGCACGTGGTGTACGGGCTGATGGGCTACAAGACCCACTGCAAGGCATGCCTGGTGGTCCGCCAGGACACGGACGGGATCCGGCGCTACTGCCACCTCGCCACCGGCAACTACAATGTCCGCACCGGCGGTGTCTACGGCGACCTGGGGCTCTTCACCTGCCGGCAGACGCTTCGGCGAGGACCTCACCGAGCTGTTCAACCTCCTCACCGGCTATACGCGCCCGCGCGGCTTCCACCACCTGGTGGTCGCGCCTACCGGGCTGCGCGACGGCCTGGTGGCGCGGATCCGGCGCGAGGCCGAGCATGCCCGCGCGGGACGCCCGGCGCGCATCATCGCCAAGATGAACAGCCTGGTGGACCATGCGCTCATCGAGGAGCTCTACCGGCGAGCCAGTGCCGCCGGCGTGCACATCGACCTCATCGTCCGCGGCATCTGCTGCCTGCGGCCCGGGGTGCCCGGGCTCTCCGAGCGCATCCGCGCCATCTCCATCATCGACCGCTATCCTGGAGCACGCCCGCGTGTTCTATTTCCAGAACGACGGCGAGCCCGAGTACTCCTCGCCTCGGCCGACTGGATGCCGCGGAACCTCGACCATCGCGTGGAGGTGGCCTTCCCCGTGCTCGAGCCCGCGCTCCAGCGCCAGCTCCGCGACATGCTGGAGATCCAACTCGCCGACACCGCCAAGGCGCGGCTCATCCGGGCGGACGGCCGGTCGGAGCGGGTGAGCCGCGGCGCGTCACCCGCCCTCCGCTCCCAGGAGCTGCTCTACGAGCTCACCGGCAGCGGCCCCCGCCGCGCCGCCAGCCGCTGAGGAGCGCCTAAACCTCGGCGGGCAGCTCCAGCCGGTGCAGCACCGCGCCGGCGAGGTCGCGATGAGTCACCGTCATCGCGCGCGTGCGGCCGTCGATGTGGACATGGCCGAAGTAGAGACCCCCCTCCGTGGGCGGCGTGTTGGTGCGCCCCCCCGGATTCCGCGTGAAGACGACCTGGGGGCCGAAGGTATTGTCCAGCGGATTGGGCCCGAATCCGCCGGCATGGAGCGGGCCCGAGACGAACTCGTAGAAGGGCGCGAAGTCCTGGAACTGCGCGCGCGCGGGATCGTAGTGGTGGGTGGCGCAGTAGTGGACGTCGGCGGTGATCCAGACCACGTTTCGGATCCCGTTGTGCTTGATGAAGCGCAGGAGATCGGCGATCTCCAGCTCGCGGCCCAGGGGCGGCCCGTCCCCCTGGGCCACCGCCTCCGATCCCCACCGGCGCCCGGCGTCGTGGTAGACGACCAGCCCCAGGGGCATGTCGGCGGCGATCACCTTCCAGGTCGCCCGCGAGGCGAGAAGCTCGCGCTTGAGCCAATGCCGTCTGCGCGCGGCCCAGGATGCGGGCGTCATCGGCCAGCGCCGGCTGCCGGTTCTCGCTGTTCGGCCCGCGATAGCTCCGCATGTCGAGCATGAAGAGATCGAGCAGCGGCCCCCGCCGCACCGCCCGGTACACCCGCTCCGACTCCAGCGGGTGCCCCACCAGCGGGGTGAAGTCGAACATGGCTCGCTTGGCGCGGGCAGCGAGAAGAGCGCAGTTCTTGACGGTATAGCGCGCGTCGTCCAGGATCCGCTCCGTGAACCAGTTGTTGGTCACCTCGTGGTCGTCCCACTGGACGTACTGGGCGACGTCGGCGTTGAAGCGGCGCACGTGCTCGTCGAGGAGGTTGTACTTGTAGTTGCCCCGGAACTCCTCGAGCGTCTCCGCGACCTTGGCCTTCTCCTCGATCACCAGGTTCTTCCACACGGCGCCCGACGGCAGCCGCACCTCGGCGGCGATCGGGCCCGTCCGCGTAGATCATGTCTCCGCTGTGGACGAAGAAGTCCGGCTCGGTACGCCGCATCACCTCGTAGAGCTTCATGCCGCCCCAGTCGACGTTGATGCCCCAGCCCTGCCCGGCGGTGTCCCCCGACCAGACGAAGGTCACGTCGCGGAAGTCCGCCGGGGCTGTCTTGAAGCGGCCCGACACGGGCGCGCTGCGCGTCTTGAGGTCGCCCAGGTCCTGGAAGGTCACGCGGTAGAAGACGTGCTGTCCGGCGGGCAAGTCGGCCAGCGCCACCTTGGCGGCATAGCCGGTCTCCGGCAGCGCGGTCGGACCCATCACCCGGCGGACGTCGGTGAACGCATCGGTGGTCGCGTACTCCACCAGCATCCGCGCGGGCCGGTCGGTGGCGCTCCACACCACCGCCCCGTGCGGCCCCACCTCGCCGCTCTGGACTCCGTACGGCACGCCGGGCGCGCCCGGTCCGAGGTCTGGGCGAAGGCCGCGCGGGCGAAGGGCAAGGGCAGAGCGAGCGCGCCCGCGGCGGTCGGCGGATGCGCCGAGGAAGCGCCGGCGAGTGAGCGGCGTGCGGGGTCTGGCCTCATGGTGGGATCCTCCCTCTCTGGCGCGATCACGCGCCGATGATGCCGCCGTCGGTTTTCCGGATGACGAGGGTGGCGGAGCGGGGCCGACCGCCCACGGCGCCGTCCGGCCAGGCGCTGACCGCCTCGGGCGCGGCGGGATCGCTCCGCTCGCTCGCGGTCTCCCCGGGATGCTGGATGTTCACGAACATGCTGGTCCCGTCGGGGGTGGTCGACCACGCCGGTGATCTCCAGCCCTTCGGGCCGGTGAGGAACCGTCGCACCTCGCCGGGTCACGGGGTCGGCGGCGAGCATCTGGTTATTGCCGATGCGCGCGTAGTCGCCCTTTCCCAGGACGCTGGTCGAGACGTCCGTCTGGATCCACAGGACGCCGCGCCGTCGAACCAGAGCCCGTCGGCGAGCCGAAGACGTCGCCCTTGATATTGCCCCGCTTTCCGCCTCCGCCTGCGTCGGGTCCCCGCAGAGGACGAAGATGTCCCAGGCGAAGCGGGCTGCCGCGGCGTCGGCGCCGCTGCTCCCGCCACCGGACGATGTGGCCGAAGACGTTGTCCGGGCGGGGGTTGGCGGCGTCGAGCCCGGGCCGCCGTCCTTGCCGCGGTTGATATTGTTGGTCAGCGCGCAGTAGACCTCGCCGGTCCGCGGATGCACGGCGATCCACTCCGGCCGGTCCATCTGGGTGGCCAGCGCGCGGTCCGCCGCGCCGCGCGCATTGATCAGCGACCTCGGCCTGGTCGGCGAATCCGGCGGCGGCATCGAGGCCGTTCTTCCCGTGGCTGAGCGCCAGCCACTCGCCGGCGCCATCGCGCGTCGAAGCGCGCGACGTACGAGGTCCCCGCGTCGAGAAGGTCGCTCGCCGCCGCCCGGTCCTCCGCGGGATCCCAGGGGTCCCGCGCTCACGAACTTGTAGACGTACTCGAACCGCTCGTCGTCGCCCATGTAGACGACGACCCGCCCGTCGCGGGCCAGCGTCAGGGTCGCGCCCTTCGTGCTTGAAGCGGCCCAGCGCGGTGCGCTTGACCGGCGTGGCGCCGCGGGTCGCACGGGTCGACCTCGACGACCCAGCCGAAGCGATTCGGCTCGTTCGGGTGCGGGCGGCGTCGAAGCGCTCGTCGTGCTCGTGCCAGCGGTAGCCGGAGGCCGTGCTCGTTGATCCCGTAGCGCTTCTGGAGCGCGGCACCGCGCCCGCGTTCACGAAGTACGCCGTTGAAGTTCTCCTCGCAGGTAGGTACGTGCCCCAGGGCGTGGCGCCGTTGGCGCAGTTGTTCAGGGTGCCGAGCCGGCGGCGCCGGTGGGATCCGCCGCCGTCTGGAGCCAGGCGTGACCCGCGGCCGGGCCCGCTCACCGCCATGGGCGTCGAAGCCGTGACCCGGAAGGCGCGCGGGCGACGGCCGTGACCACGCTCCACCTCCCCCCGTCCCGGCGCACCTCCACCACCGAGACGCCGTGCGCGGCCTGGGACTCTGGCGACCTTCTCGGCCGTCCAGGGCTGTCATCGCCGCCCGGGTGCAGCAGGCCGTCGTCCGTGTACTCGTGGTTGACGGCAAGGAGCCCGTGCGTCGAGCTGGCCCCGCCCTGCCGGGAGCGGGAAGAAGTGCAGGCCGTCGTGATGCATGCCAGCCTGGACGAGCTGATCGTCGATCGACTCGCTCGCGTCGCCCTTGAATGCGGGACCCGTCGGAGATCGGATCCCCCCAGGCATAGAGCACCTCGGCGGTATACCCGGACGGGACCGTCACCGCGTCGGCGGTCGAGATGGGGATCCCGGCGAAGCCGAGCAACCCCTCCTGGGCCGCCGCTCCGGACACGCCCATCCGGCCTGCGGGGCCGAGGATGGCGGCGCCCGCGGCTACCAGGCCACCCGCGAGGAGCCGGCGGCGCGAGAGGCGCGCCGCGACGACATCCGAGAGGAGCGGAGCGGCCGATTCGTTCGAGAGCGGCTCGTCGCGGTCGTATCCCATGGCTATCTCCTACTGGACGTGCTGGATGTGGGCCAGGCTCTCATGGTGGCCGATCGGATCACCCGCGAGGAACGCGATGGACGTCCGGCCAATGGTTTCCGGCGGCATCGGAAACAGGTCCCGACCGTCGGGATCGGTGAGGATACCCCCCGCCCCGAGGAGCACCGGCGCCGCCCCCGCGATGTCCCAGAGGGAGGCGCGCTGATCGTGGACGAAGGCCAGCGCTCCCGACGCGACATAGCAGAGAGCCAGCGCGGTCGAGCCGGGCCGCCGCAGCCGATAGCGCTCGAGCCAGCGCGCGACGAAGGGCGGCACACCGCCCGCATAGGGCGCGCGGATGGAGATGAGCGAGCGCGGCCCCAGCGCCGCGGGCTCGATGCGCAGCGGCCGGCCATTGAGCCAGGCGCCCTCCCCGAGGCGGCCCGTGAAGGTCTGGCGCGCGAGCGGGTCGTGGACGACGCCCGCCATCGGGAGCCCGTCGCGGAGCACGCCGATGGACACCGAGAAACCGGGAATGCCGCGGCCGAAGTTGTTGGTGCCGTCGATCGGATCGATGACCCAGAGGTGACGTCCGGCGGGAATGGCCTCCTCCCGCGGGCGCTCCTCGCCCAGCACCACGTCGCCCGGAAAGGCGGCGCGATCTCCCCGGTGAGGAGATCCTCGACGGCGAGATCGGCGTCGGTGACCATGGAGTCATCGTCCTTCCAGACCACTCTCGCGCGCTCGAAGTGACTCATCACGACCTGGCCCGCGCGAATGGCCAGCGCCTGCATGCGCGCGAAGCGCGGATCAGGCAACGCGCCGGCCGCCACGCCACACGCCCCGCACCACGGGATGGCCTTCCACGACGCGCACGCGCAGCAGGTCCGCCCGCTTGCCCACCGCGATCTCGCCCCGGTCGGAGAGCGCGGCCCGCTCGGCCGGCGTCACCGTCACCGTCGCCACCGCCGCCGGGAGTGGGAACCCTTCTGGTGGAGCAGGAAGGCCGCCTGCAGCAGGCTGGCCGGCACATAGTCGGAGGAGAGGATGTCCAGCAGGCCCCCCTCGGCGAGCTCCGCGGCGGACACATTCCCCGAATGCGACTTGCCCAGCACGAGGTTGGGAGCCCCCGCCACGACGGCGAGACCGTAGAGCTTCGCTGCGCGCGGCCGCCTCGCGCGTGGTGGGAAACTCCGCGATCACCACCCCCGCCTGCACCGCCTCCTCCACGTGGGCGCGCGTAGCGTCGTCGTGGCTGGCCAGGGGCAGGCCGTACTTGGCGCACAGCCGGACGATGGCGGCGCGGTGGCGCTCGCCGTAGCGCGCCTGGTCTTCCCGGCGCTTGGCGATCAGGGCATCCAGCTCGGCGTCGCTGAGCCCGTACTTGCCCTGGTTGTACTCGCGGTATTTGTCGACCTCACGAACTGGCGCTGGCCCGGCGTGTGGTCCATGAGGGACACCAGCCGGACGAGGGGATCCTCGACAAAGGGCGCGAAATCCGCCAGCACGTGCTCGGTGCTCACCTCGCAGCGCATGTGGAAGAAGTGCTCGGAGCGGAGGAGGCCGCCGGCCTGCGCATGCCGGATGGCCTCCGCGAATGGTCGCGGGTCGCGCGGACGCTCGAGCGTGTCCACCACATAGCCGACGGCCAGGCCGTCGAGAACGGTGGTGATGCCGGCGGCGGCGAGCTGCGCATCGTGCGCCATCACGGCCGCCACCGTCGGCCACTGCACGCGCGGCCGCGGGACCGCGTGCTTTTCCAGCATATCGGTGTGCAGCTCGACCAGGCCGGGCAGGAGGTAGTCGCCCTCGAGATCGAGAGCGCCGCGGGGCCGCCCCGGCCCGGCGCGACCTCCGCGATGGCGCCCTCCGCCACGCGGAGCGAGCCCGCGAAGCACTCCCGCCGGGTGACCACACGAGCGTTGCCCAGCGCATCTCGTCGCTCATGCCGCCATGGCCTCCAGCGTGAGAGTCCGGGTGGAGATCCGCGCGCGGCTGTCCGGATCGTGCACGGTCGCCAGGATCGCCGCGCCGCGGTCCCGCGCTTCCGCGATCAGGTCCAGCACCAGCATCCGCGCCTCCGCATCCAGCGAGGCGGTGGGCTCGTCGAGAAGGAGCAGAGGATACTGCGCCACGAGGACGCGGGCCACGTTCACCCGCTGCTGCTCGCCGCCCGAGAAGGTAACCGGGGACAGGGGCCACAGCCGCTCCGGGATACGCAGCCGGTCGAGCATGGCGCGCGCCCGCTCCGCGCCTCTTCCCCGTTCACTCCCTGCGCGCGAAGGGGCTCCGCCACCACATCCATCGCCGGCACCCTCGGAATCACCCGGAGGAACTGGCTCACATATCCGAGGGTCCGGCGGCGGACATCGAGGATCACGCGGGGAGGCGCGGAGACCATGTCCACGGTTTCGCCGGCATGACGCACCAGGATGTGCCCCGCCTGGGGCTTGTAGTTTCCGTACGCCGACCGGAGGAGCGTGCTCTTGCCCGACCCCGATGGGTCGGTCAGCACCACGCATTCCCCTTTCTCCACGACCAGGCTCACCCCGTGGAGCACCGGCAGCCGCGCGCCCCCCTGCGTGTGGAGCACAAAGGTCTTTTCCACCCCCCGCATCTCACAGCAGGGTCATGGGTGGAGCACCGAGGACACGAGGAGCTGGGTGTACTCGTGCTGGGGATCGTCGAGCACCTGATCCGTGAGCCCCGACTCCACGATCTCGCCCCGGCGCATCACGAGCAGCCGGTGCGCCAGGAGGCGCACCACCGCGAGGTCGTGGGTGACGACGATGCGCCGAGAGTCCGAGATCCGCCACCAGGCCGCGCAGGAGATCGAGCAGCCGGGCCTGCACGGACACGTCGAGCCCGCCGGTGGGCTCGTCCATCAAGATCAGTCGCGGCCGCGTTACCAGGTTGCGCGCGATCTGGAGGCGTTGCTGCATGCCGCCCGAGAAGGTGATGGGCAAGTCGTCCAGCCGGTCGGCGTCGATCTCCACCATGCCGAGCCAGTCGAGCGCCTCCTGACGGATGCGGCCATAGTGCCGAGCGCCCACCGCCATCAGCCGCTCGCCCACATTGGCGCCCGCGGTCACCGACATGCGGAGCCCGTCGCGCGGGTTCTGGTGGACGATACCCCAGTCGGTGCGAAGCAGTCGCCGTCGGGCGGGCTCGGCCAGCCGGAGGACGTCCACCACGGTGTCCTCGCGCGTGCGGAACTGCGCCGTCCCCGCCGTGGGCTCCACCGATCCCGAGAGGCAGCCGAGCACCGTGGTCTTGCCCGACCCCGACTCGCCGACCACGCCCAGCACCTCCCCCGGCCAGAGGTCGAAGCCAACGTCGAGGCAGCCCACCTGCGCGCCGTAGCGCTTGCTGAGCCCGCGCACGCCGAGGAGCGGCCGGTCCATCGCCGCCGTGCCCGTGCCGGCGCTCATTCGTCTCGCTCCAACGTCGATGACACCACGCTGCGGTTTGGCCTCTTCGCGCCTTCGGCGCTCATCGGGTGCTCCGGCGCTCCGCGCAGTGGTCGGTGTCCGAGCAGACGAAGAGCCGCCCGCCCTTGTCGTCGACGATGATCTCGTCCAGGAACACGCCGGTGGCGCCACAGAGGGCGCAGGGCTGCCGCCAGGCTTCCACCTCGAATGGATGGTCCTCGAAGTCGAGGCTCTTGACCGCCGTATGGGGCGGCACCGCGTAGATGCGCTTCTCCCGGCCCGCGCCGAAGAGCAGCAGCGCAGGGCTCCGGTCCAGCTTGGGATTGTCGAACTTGGGGATGGGGGACGGGCGCATGAGGTACCGGCCATCCACCCGCACGGGATAGTCGTAGGTCTGGGCCACCTTGCCGTGACGCGTGATGTCCTCGTAGAGGCGCACGTGCATCACTCCGTATTCTTCCAGCGCGTGCATCTTCCGGGTCTCGGCCTCCCGCGGCTCGAGCCAGCGGAGGGGCTCGGGGATCGGGCACCTGGAGCACCAGCACCTGCCCGGCCCTCAGCGGGGTCTCCGGGATGCGATGCCGGGTCTGGATGAGAGTGGCCTCCGCGGTGCGCGTCGTGGTCCGCACCCCAGTGGTGCGCTCGAAGAACTTCCGGATGCTCACGGCGTTGGTGGTGTCGTCGGCCCCCTGGTCGATCACCTTGAGGACGTCGTCGGGTCCGATGAGGCTCGCCGTGACCTGCACGCCGCCCGTGCCCCAGCCATAGGAGAGCGGCATCTCCCGGCTGCCGAAGGGAACCTGGTAGCCCGGAATGGCGACCGCCTTGAGGATCGACCTCCGGATCATGCGTTTGGTCTGCTCGTCGAGGAACGCGAAGTTGTAACCGCTCATGCGGGAGGCCTGGCCCCGGCCTGGGCCCGGAGCGTCCGCAGCAGCACCAGCTCGGACTGGAAGTCCACGTAGTGCGGCAGCTTGAGATGCTGGACGAAGCCCGAGGCCTCGACATTGTCGCCGTGGTAGAGAACGAACTCCTGGTCCTGCGCGGGGGAGCTCGACTCCTCGCCGAGCTCGCCGGCTCGGAGCGCCCGGTCCACCAGGGCCATGGCCATCGCCTTGCGCTCCGAGTGCCCGAAGGCGAGCCCGTAGCCGCGGGTGAACTGGGGCGGCGCGGTGTGAGAGCCGCGGAACTGGTTCACCATCTGGCACTCCGTCACCGTGATCTCGGCGATCTCGATGGGAAAGCCCAGCTCCTCCGGGACGAACTCGACGGCGACTTCGCCAAGCCGGATCTCTCCCGCGAACGGATGGTTCCGCCCATAGCCGCGCTGGGTCGCGTAGCCGAGCGCGAGGAGAAACCCCTCGTCGCCGCGCGCCAGGCTCTGCAGCCGCACGTCCCGTTCGGCCGGGAATCCCAGCGGCTCCCTGGTGAGGTCCCCCACCCGGCGCGAGTCGTCGTCCGGCGGCTCGCTCTCGATGAGCCCCTCGCGATCGAGGACGTCCACCACCCGCGGCAATGGTCCGGCCGGGAGCGGCTCCGTGGCCTCCCCGGCGCCGTCCGACTCCCCCCTCGGCTCGCCCGGCTCCGCCGCGGCGGCCAGATCGAAATCGAGGAGGCGGTGGGTGTAGTCGAAGGTCGGCCCCAGGATCTGACCGCCCGGAAGATCCTTGAAGGTGGCCGAGATCCGCCGTCGAATGCTCATGGCCGCGGTATCGATGGGCTGCGTCGCCCCGAAGCGCGGCAGGGTCGTCCGATACGCGCGCAGCAGGAAGATCGCCTCGATGAGGTCGCCGCAAGCCTGCTTGATCGCCAGCGCGGCCAGCTCCGGATCGTGCAATGAGGCCTCGCCCATCACCCGGTCCACCGCCAGCCCGAGCTGCTGCCGTATCTGCGGGAGCGACAGCTCCGCGACCGCGCGATCGCCACGCCGCACCTCGCCGAGCAGTCGATGCGCGGCGTCGATGGCCTGCTCTCCACCCTTGACGGCCACATACATGTCAGTCCCCCACTCGAGTAGAGCGCGGCAAGCCGACCAGCCGGGCTCCGGCCGTGAAGAGCACGTCGATGCCCCGTGGGAACAACGCCTGGTTTTCCCGCAACATGGCCCAGATCCGGCCAGAAACTCCTTCAAGCGAAAGCCGCTGCTCTCCGTCGATGCCGGGGCCGGTGAGCCGACGCCCCATGCCCTCCGTCATCCGATCGGCCTGGACGATCACCGTGGTCGAGCGATCCGGATATTCGTCGCTCCCAGCCTGAAAAGCGGCGAGCGGAGGCAGGAGGATCGCGTCGGTGAGTACCGCGAAGGCGGCCTCCGCGGGCGCCTCACAGATCGGGACGCCGCAGTGGAAGCGGAGGTACTCCAGCACCTCGGGAGTCCGCGCGGCGGGATCGAGCCAGAGCGGCGTCTCGAAGTCGAGCAGGGTCAAGCACACCGCGGCCGTCGCGGGACCGAGGGGCGCGGGGGGCTCGGGGGCCGAGGGCACCGTGACCACCCGGCCCGGATGAGCCAGCGCGTCCAGCACGCCGCGGAAGATGCCTTGAGCGTCCCGGACCGGATCCGCCAGCCCCGGGCGCAAGATCATTCCTCCCCCCGGATCATGGTGAAGAACTCGACGCGCGTGGGCGCCGAGCGCGCGGCGGAGGCGAGCCGGGCGGCCTCACGAAAGGCCGCCAGGGGGCCGATCAGCTTGGTTTCCAGGCGCGCCCGCCGGGCGTCATCCTGGAGGAGGGCATCGAACACCGCGGCCAGCTCCGCATGCCGGAGGTCCCGCCCGCCCACCCAGGCATGGCCCACCGTCCCGACGTCCAGTCGCACCGAGCACCGCGCGACCGGCAGCTCCCCCAGATTGAACCGCATGCCGGTGCCGCCGGCCCTTCCCCGGACCATCACGAGGCCGACCTCCGGCTTGCGGAGAAGGTCGTAGTGAGGCCGGGGATCGATGCGCTCCCACGCCGACTCCAGACTGTCTGGCGCAGCGGTGGCCAGCACCGACATCCAGCGGCGCCGGCGCTCGATGTCCACGATGCGCCCGTCTACTTCTGCGCCGCCAGTTTCTTGGCGGTATCGTTCAGCTCCCGGATCACCTGATACTTGCCGTCGTCCGCCGGCACGAAGCCGCCCAGCCAGGCGCCGATCTCCTTGAAGACGTCCGGATTCCGCTCTCGCATGGTCACGAGCGACTCCTGGATGGCCGAGCGGAGGCTGGCGGGAAGGTCCTTGCGCACCACGATGGGGTCATTGGGGATGAGCTTCGACACCCAGATCACGCGCAGGCCGCCCCGCGGAACCTTGTTCTCCCGGGTGAGCTGCTGGAGGTCGGGAAGATTGGTGGACGCCACCTCCACCTTCTTGTGGGCGACGGCCAGGATCGAGGCCTCGTGCGAGCCCGAGAAGGTGACCTTGGAGAAGAGCTTCTTGGGATCCACGTTCATCTCGGTCATGAAGAAGGACGACGGCACGAGATAGCCCGGAGGTGGAGTTGGGATCGTTGAAGGCGAAGGTCTTCCCCGCCAGGTCCTCGGGGCCGAACACGTCCGAGTCCGAGTGCACGATGAGGCAGGAGCGATAGCCGAGCGAGCCATTGGCCAGCCGGAGCTGCGCCATGGGCTCCACGTTGGCGTAGTTGTTGTTGGAGGCCTCCACGTAGGACTTCGGGCCCGAGGTGGCCGATCTCCGCCTTCTTGAACTTGAGCGCCTCGATGCTGCCCCGATAGTCGGTGGCGGTGGCGGGCTTGATCTTGACGCCCAGATCCTTCTCGAGCTGGGCGAGGATGGGCCCCCAGCGGCGCGTGATCTCCGACGCGTTCTCGGTGGACAGGAGCGCGAACGTGAGCTCCTTGGGCCAGGAGGGATCGGCGGCGGGCGCCGGTGACACCACGGTGAGCAGCCCGAGGGCGGAAAGCGATCACGGATCGAAGCAGGCGCATGAAGCCTCCTATATGGTCGCCCGGCGTATCCGGGACGACACGACGTCCACTGCCATGACCATGGCCACGATGAGCAGGATGACCGTGGCCGCCTCGCGATCGTTGAAGGACCGGATGGTGTCCCAGAGGTAGAAGCCGATCCCGCCGCCGCCCACCATCCCGATGACGGAGGCCGACCGGATATCGGACTCGAAGCGAAGCAGCACATACGAGAGAAAGTTGGGCATGACCTGGGGGATCACGCCGAAGGCGATCACGTGAAGCCGCGAGGCGCCCGTCGCGGCCACGCCCTCCGCCTGGCCCGGGTCCATGGCCTCGATGGTCTCGCTGAGGAGCTTGCCCAGCACGCCACCGGTGTGAATGCCCAGCGCGAGCATCCCGGCGAAGGGACCGAGCCCCACCGCGGTGACGAACATGAGGGCGAAGACGAACTCGTTGACCGCGCGCAAGAGGTCCATGACCCGGCGCGCCGCGAGATAGACCAGCGGGTGCGGGGCGATATTGCGCGCGCCCAGGAGGCCGAGGGGCACCGAGATCAGCACCGCCATCGCGGTGCCCCAGAGCGCGATGCACACGGTGACCACGCATTGCCAGGAGTACTCGCCGATGTGGACGAAGGACGGGTTGAGGTACCCGCGGAGGAAGACGCCGATATTGCCGGCGTCACGGAGGAGCTCCAGCGGGCGCAGCTCGATGACGCGCGCGGCGAGGGCCAGCACCACCGCCAGCGAGAGGACGGTGAAGAGGTTCCGGCCCGTGTTCGAGGGCCGCGGCGGGGCCTCCGGGGCGAGCCCCGTCTCGACCGCGGCGTAGGCGCCGCTCATACCGCGGCCAGCTCCGGCGCCGGAAGCAGCCCATGATCGGCGCTCTCGCGCTCTGGCGCCATATCGCCGAAGACGCGCTCGAGCGCGGCCTCGTCGAGCGCGGCGGGGGCGCCGTCGAAGACGAGGGCCCCCTGGCGGAAGCCGAGGACGCGGTCCGCGTAGCGGCGCGCGTAGTCCACGTGATGCAGGGTGGTGATCACGGTGACGCCGGCCTCGGAGGCCACCCGGCGCAGGGTATCCATCACCATGGCGCCATTGGCCATGTCCAGGCTCGCCACCGGCTCGTCGCCCAGAATGATCTGCGGCGCCTGCGCCAGGATCTTGGCGATGGCGACCCGCTGCTGCTCCCCGCCGGACAGGGTGTCGGTCCGCTGCCAGGCCCGCCCCAGGAGCCCCACGTGCTCCAGCGCGCGCCGGCCCACCGCGCGGTCGGCGGCGGGGAACCAGCGCGCCAGGGTCGCCCACCGGCGCCAGCCTCCGACGTGCGGAAGGCGCCCGATGAGCACGTTGTCCATCACCTGGAGGCGGCGAACCAGGTTGAACTGCTGGAAGATCATCCCCACCCGCGCCCGATGCGCGCGCAGGCGCCGCCCGCCGAGGGTCGCCAGATCCTCCTCGCCGAACCAGACGCGCCCTCCGAGGCCACGGTGGCCCGGGACAGGCAGCGCAGCAAGGTGGTTTTCCCTGCCCCCGACCGGCCGATCACCGCCACGAACTCCCCGGGGTGGACGGTGACCGACACCCGATCGAGCGCGCGACAGTCGCCAAAGCACTTGCTGACATTGTCGAGCTTCACCACCGGCGAGATCGAGCGATTTACCATGGGCGCCACGGTACCGGCGGGGCGTTTCACGGCCGCGTCGGCTCCGTGAAGCTTTCGTGACGCCCGGCACGACATCGGCGCCGGCCCGCTCACCGCAGCCCCCGCCGGCTGCGCGAGCAGCGCCGCGGTCTCGCCGAGGCCGCGCGCGGCCTCGAGCAGCCCCTCGGCCATCGCGCGGTCATTGGTCACGCGCGGAACCTTGTGCTGGTCGCCCAGCTTTCCCGACTCGCGCATCCACCGGTGGAAGGTGCCCGAGGGGAGCGCGAGCACCCGAGGCGCCACCATGCCCACGTCGCGCCACCGCTTGGTGCGATAGTCGGTATTGAGCGCGGCGAGCTTCTCGTCGAGCACCCGCGCGAACTCCTCCGGCTCGTGGGGCGGCACCCGGAATTCCACCAGCCAGTCGTGGCTCCCGCGGGGCTCCCCGCCGGCGGGATAGCGCGGCGCCACCGTGAACTCCAGCACCTCCGCGTCCGCGCGGCGACACGCGGTCGTCATCGCGCGCTCCACTTCCTCGACGATGACATTCTCGCCGAAGGCGTTCACGAAGTGGCGGGCCCGCCCGATGATGCGAAGCCGCAGGGGGTCGTGAGCGGTGAAGCGCACGGTATCGCCGAGGAGGTAGGACCAGAGCCCGCCCGGGGTGGACAGCGCTACCGCGTAGGGTCGCCCGAGCTCGACGTCGGCGACGGTGTGCCGGCGCGGCCGCGCCGCGCCGAGATCCTCCACCGGCACGAACTCGAAGAAGCTCCCGTGATCGAGCGTCAGCGTGAGCCCGTCCCGCGCTTCCGTCTGGATGCCCACCCAGCCCTCGGAAGCGGGATACACCTCGAGCCGCTCGATCGGCCGCCCCAGCCATTCCGAGAGGATCCCCGCGTAGGGTCCGAACGAGACACCGCCGTGGATGAAGATCCGGAGGTTCGGCCAGCACTGGAGCATGTCGCGTACCGGGCGGCCCGCCGCCAACCGGGCCCGAGCCACGCGCTCGAAGAGCACGAGCATCCAGGACGGCATCCCGGCGAGGAGCCGGATATCCTGCCCGGCCGCCTGGTGCGCGATCGCCTCGATCCGGACTTCCCAGTCAGAGATGGCGGCGGCGGCTCCGGGTGAGTATCGGCTGCGTATCAGGGGCGGCAGTCGCCGCATGGTGAGCCCGGAAAGGTCGCCCACGAGACCGCGTTCTCCTACCGGACGGAGCGTGGTGCTGCCGCCCAGGAAGAGCATGGGCCCACCCAGCAGGGATTCGCCCCCCACCCGCTCCGCCGCGAGCAGCAGCGCGTCCCAGCCACCCTTCCGGTGCGCGGCCATCGCTTCCCGCGTCACCGGGATGAGCTTGTCGCCGGCGGTGGTACCCGAGGTCTTGACCCAGTGGCGGACCTCGCCGGGCCAGGTCACATCCCGCACTCCCCACACCGCGCGCTCCCAGAGGGGCTGGAAGTCCATGTAGTCGCGGAGGGGGACGCGCTCCTGATACTCGGCGACGGACCGGATGCCCGCGAAGCCATGGGCGAGCCCGAACTCCGTGTCGCGCGCGGCAGTGACCAGCCGGAGCAGACTTTCTTCCTGCACGCCGGCCGGTCGGCGCCACGCCTGCGCGAGGGAGTGCCGCCGGCGCGCCGCCCACCAGTCGAGCACGGTGCCCGCCGCGCGTGCCATCATCGCGCCGCCCCCGCCGCCAGCGCCGCCGTCATCCGGCGATCCCGGGAGGAGCGCAGCCACCAGGCCACCGCCGCCGCGAAACGCTCCGGCCACTCCAGCATGGGCGCGTGGCCGCAGGACGAGAGGTAGAGCAGCTCGGCATCGGGAATCAGCCGGCGGAACCGCTCCGCCACCGCGGGCGGGGTGATCCGGTCTTCCCGGCCCCAGACCAGGAGGGTAGGCGGCCGGACATCTCCGAGCCGCTCCTCGACATTGTCCCGCCGAGCGGCGCGGGCACAGCGGAGGACGCGCATCGCCGAGGCCCGTGCGGTGACGAGCTGTCGGACCGACTCGCACCACTCCGGGGTGACGAGGGTGGAATCGTGGACGACCTCCTCCATCTTCTCCCGCACGAAGGCGGCGGAGGGCCGATGCGGCACGCCCCGCGTAAAGCTGCGCTCGAAGAGCCCCGACGAGCCGGTGAGGACGAGCCCCGAGACTCGATCGGGCGCGGCGAGGGCCACCCGGAGCGCGACGTGCCCGCCCAGGGAATTGCCGCCCAGGATCACGCGGGGAATCTCCAAGGCGTCCAGGAAGGACCGGACATGGTCGGCCAGCGCCTCGATCGAGGGCTCCGGCAGCCATGGCTCGAAGATGGGGAGCGCCAGCGCCATGGGGCGGCAGACGTCGCTGCCCAGGAGATCGAGGGTGACTTCCCAGTTGTCCATGCGCCCCATCAGCCCGTGGAGAAACAGGACGGGCTCGCCCTCTCCGCGCTCCAGCCACCGGAACGTCCGCTCTCGGTAGTCGCTCATAGCGCCCTCCTTTGCGCGCTCAGGCGCAGGAACTTATAGAGACAGCGTGACTGGTAGTGGACGTGACGCGGCAGCTTGTCCGCGGTCCAGGACCACGCCCGGTGGGCGCGGGTGCGACCGGCGGTGAGGGCCCGGCGGAGCGCGACGGCGTCGCTCCCCTCGAATCGAGTGACGGCGCTGCCGACGTACCAGACGTGGTGCGCGTCGCTCCCCCCGCAGACCGGCAGCATCCACTCGGTGTTCCGGAGGGCGGCCCAGGCATCGTAGAGCCACGAGAAGATCCCGGCATTGTTCACCACCTCGATGGCGTCGAGCGGCAGATCCGGCGCCAGCTCGCCGATGGCGCGGTACCCGCGCGCGCGGCCGCGCACGGGATGGAAGGGATGCGCGGCCACCGCCAGGCCCCCCTGGCTCCGGATCAACTCGATGGTGCGGAGCGCCGTCAGCCCCGGCGGCACGCGCTCCTCGAGAAAGAGGCCGAGGAGGTGGCCGTTCAAGGTGCTGATCTCTTCGCCGACGATCACGTCCACGCCGAGGTCGGGCTGCCGGCGCGCGTACTCGCGCGCGGCGAGCGCGCCGCGGATCTCGTCGTGATCGGTGATGGCGAGTACGTCCACACGCCCGGACGCCGCCGCCACCACCGCCTCCGGCCGCTGCGCCCCGTCGCTCCAGGTGGTGTGGACGTGAAGATCGGCCCGGCCCTGTCGCTCCGCGTGAATGGTGGTCATCGAGATCATGGTTTCACGCGGGGCGTGAACGCCGTACCGGTCCGCCAGTGAAGATTGCGTGACGCCCGTCGCGCGTGCGTTGCCGGTCCGTCATCATCGCGCCGCGCGCCGGCGACTACCGTAGGGGCCATGGAAGGCTGGCGCATGACCTGGGTATGCATCGAGCTCGTCGCGCTCTGGCTGGGGCTGCCCTTCCTCCTGTGGCTCGAGGCGCTGCCGGTATCGCTCCGCATCGGGGTGCTCGCCGCCGCCGCGGTCTACGGGCTCTGGATCGTCCGGCGGGAGCGAGTTCCGTGGAGCCGGCTCGGTTTCCGGGGCCCGCGTTTTCTGCTCGCGTCACTCCGGTCTGGTCTGCCCTGGGTGGCGGCCGCCTGGCCCTTCCTGGTCGTGCTGGTGGCGGTGATGCCGGATACCACCCGCGGAGAGAGCGCAACCGAGGGCTGGACCTTACTGGGAGGGCTCGCCTACTACGCCGTGGTCTCCGTGACCAGCCAGGAGTTCCTCTACTCGTCCTTCTTCTTCTGGCGCTACCGCCCGCTCTTCTCGCCCGGCTTTCTCGCCGGCTTCAATAGCGTCGTCTTCGCGGTGGCCCACCTCGTATACGGCTCGTGGCTCACGGTCGGGCTGGCCTTCGCCGGCCGTCTGCTGCTGGCCGGCGTGTATCGCCGGTACGAGAGTTTCTGGGGCGTCTGGATCCTGCACCTCCTGCTTGGGATGGCCGCCTTCGCCGCGGGCCTCGGCGCCTACTTCCAGCGCCCGCCGCGGCCCTGAGGCGGTGGCGCCCTCAGGCCACCGACGGGACGGCGGGCAAGGTGACGCGCACCCGCGTGCCCTCTCCCGGACGGCTTTCGATGGCGAGAGTGCCGCCATGCGCGGCGACCAGGTGCTTGACGATGGCAAGCCCGAGCCCGGTGCCACCGAGCTCACGCGAGCGGGCCCGGTCTACCCTGTAGAAGCGCTCGGTGATGCGGGGAAGGTCGGCGGGCGGGATCCCCACCCCGGTATCGACCACCGCCACCTCCACCAGGCCCTCGCCCGCCACCGCTTCCACCGTCACGCGCCCGCCGCGCGGCGTGTACTTCACGGCATTGTCGACGAGGTTGATGAGGATCTGCGCGAGGCGGTCTCGATCCGCCTGGACCGCGGGCAGGTCGGCGGGCAAGCGCGACTCCAGCTTCACCCCGCCCGCGTCGGACTTGGCGCGGATGATGTCGAGCGTCCCCTCGACGACATCCGCCAGCGCCACCGATCCTCGCTGCAGAGACACCCGGCCGAGCTCGATATTGGAAAGATCGGTGAGGTCGTTGAGCAGGCGCCCGAGCCGCTCGGTGTGGCGGAAGGCCACCTCGAGGAAGCGCCGGGCATGCGCGGGATCGTCCATCGCCCCCCCGAGCAGGGTCTCCAGGTAGCCCTGGATGGCGGTGAGCGGCGTCCGGAGCTCGTGCGAGACATTGGCGACGAACTCGGTGCGCACCTGCTCGAGCTGGCGCAGCGCGGTGACGTCGTGGAGCACCATGGCCACCCCGGTCTCACCGGGGCTCAGGCGGAGCGGAGCGGCGTGGACCTGCAGCGTGCGCTCCACCGGCGTTGACAGCCGCAGCTCATGGCGCTGCGCGGCGGGCTCCTCGCCCGCGTTCGTGGCGAGCGCGCGCGCCTCCCGAAACACATCGTGGAGGTCTGCGTTGCGAATCACCTCGAGGAACGGCTTGCGCTCGAGACGGCCGCCGCTCAGGTTGAACATGGCCCGGGCCCGCTCGTTCATCAGCAGGATATGGTCGTGGGCATCCACCGCGATGACGCCCTCCACCATGCCGTCGAGGATGGCAGTCGCTTTCGCCTGCTCCTGGGCGAGATCCTGGATCTTCTCGCGGAGGCGAGCAGCGAGCACATTGAGGGAGCGGCCCAGCGTGCCGATCTCGTCCGGCGAGCGCACGGGGGCGCGCACGGCGAAGTTGCCCTCGCTGAGCTGGCGGGCGATGGACTGCATCTCGACCACCGGTCGCGTCACGCGGCCCGACACGAAGAGACCGATACCGAGCGCCACCGTGAGGGCTACCAGCGCTCCCACCAGCATCACCTGGTGCACGCTCTCATGGGAGGCCGTCACCTCGGTCAGCGGCAAGGCCAGCCGCAGCACGCCGACGATGCGGTCCCCGTCGCGTACGGGGGAGGCCGCGTAGAGGAGGGGGGGTTCCAGGGTATTGCTGGTGCGCAGGTCGCGGCCGATCCGGCCGGCGAGCGCCGCGCGCACCTCGGGCCGGTCGGCGTGGTTCCCGATACCGGCGAGGCCTCCCGGCCGCTCGCCTGATTCGGCCACGACACGACCGTCGGGCAGGATGACGGTCACGCGGGCGCCGGTCGATCGCGACGCCCGCAGGGCGAATGCCTGCCGCACCCCTTCGGGGGCCGTCCCCCGCAAGAGGTCGCGGGTATCGTCGTGCAGCACGCGCTCGAGGGCCACGAGGCGCGCCTCGAGAGACTCCACCGCAAAGGCCTCCAGCGCATGATTGAGGTACAGCGCCGCCGCCAGCCCCGCGATGGCGGTGAAGCCCACCAGGGTCAGGGTGAGCTTGAGCGCGATGCGGCGCCGGAGGAAGAGGAGGAGCGCGCGCACGCTCAGCCGTCCGGGTCCAGCCGGTAGCCCACGTTCTTCACCGTGAGGATGCGCTCGCCCTCGGGCCCGAGCTTGGCGCGCAGCCGCCGCACGTGGACGTCCACCGTGCGCGACTCGATCTCGCCGGCCCGCGCATAGCCCCAGACCCGGTCAAGGAGAAACTCGCGCGAGAGCACACGCCCGCGCGCCTCGAGGAGCGCGCGGAGAAGATCGAACTCCTTGGGCGTGAGCGTGAGGGTCTCCCCCGACACCGTGGCCTGATGGGTGGGGCCGTTCAGCGTGATGCCGCCCACCGCCAGCGACGCGCCCGAGGGGGGCGCATGCGCGCGGCGGAGCACCGCCCGGACGCGCGCCAGCATCTCCTTGGGCGAGAACGGCTTGACGACATAGTCGTCCGCCCCCATCTCGAGGCCGACCACTCGGTCTACCTCGTCCCCCTTGGCGGTGAGCATGATCACCGGCAGGGCGGCCGTCGCCGGATCCGCGCGAAGCCGCCGGCACACCTCGAGCCCGTCCAGCTCCGGGAGCATGAGGTCGAGAATGACGAGGTCGGGCGGCGCGGCGCGTAGCTGGCGCAAGGCCTCCGGGCCGGTGCGTCGCGCGCGTGACCTGGTAGCCGTCACGCTCGAGGTGGAATGCCAGGAGATCGCGAATGTCCCGCTCGTCCTCGACGACCAGCACCCGGCTCGCCATGCCGGGGTCATCTTACCAGCGGCGCGTCTCGCCTATTCGCAGTATCCAGGCGCGATCGGGTCCGATGCCCCGGCGCGCCGCTTCCGCCAGCATCCGAATGGGCGGCTCCCCCAGGGGCTCCTCGGCGAGGTCGAAGGTGCCCCAGTGGACGCCGAGCAGCACGTGCGCGCGGAGATCCTCGGCCAGCTGCACCGCCTCCTCGGGCGTCACATGCACCGCGCGCATGATCTCCGCGGGGAGATAGGCGCCGATGGCGACGGCGGCGAGGTCGAAAGGGCCCAGACGCTCCCCGATCTCCTTGAAGGCGGGGAAATACCCGGTGTCCCCGGAATAGTAGAAGCGGCGGGACGGGCCGATCACCGCCCACGTCGCCCACAGCCGCCGGTTCGAGTCCCAGAGCGTCCGCTGCGAGAAGTGCTGCGCGGGCAGGCAGACAAAGGCCACCCCGCGGAGCTCCACGCGCTGCCACCAGTCGCGCTCCTCGACACGGGCGATCCCGTTGTCGGCGAACCAGGCCTTGAGGCCCAGCGGCACCACGAACAGTGGATCGTGCTCCGCGGCCAGCCGTTTCACCGTGGCGAGGTCCAGATGGTCGTAGTGGTCGTGCGAGATGATCACGACGTCCACGCGCGGCAGCTCCTCGAAGGGCAGCCCGGGCGGCACCAGCCGGCGCGGCCCCGCCCAGGTGAGCGGGCTTGCGCGCTCGCTCCAGTTGGGATCGGTCAGGATGGTCAACCCGTCCACGCGCAGGAGCACCGTCGCATGCCCGATCCAGGTCATGGTGGGCTCGAATCCCGCGCGAAGCGCCTGCCCGGCCTGGAGGCCCTCGACCGTCTCCTTCGGAGTCTCGAAGACACGGGGAGAGGTGAAGCTGTCCCAGGCCCGCGTCACGATGAACTTGAACCGTGTCCAGCCGGTAGCGCGAGGATGGGTCGGGTCGACATTGCGGAACCCGCCCTCGACGTGATGGGCGGGTGCCCCGGGCAAGGGCTCGCGCCCCACCCCCGCGCAGCCCAGCGCCAGCAGAGTCAGGGCGGCGAGGGCGAGCGCGTGGCCGGGCCGGATCAGGCGGGTGCGCACGAGCCCGCAGTGTACTGCCGACCCGTCGATCCGGCCAAGCGATTGCGGCGCTAGGCGCGCCCCGATCCGTTGCGGCTCGGCGCGGGGGGCAGGAGCCCCAGCACGCGCAGCCGCTTGCGGAGGGTATTGCGATTGATGCCCAGGAGCCGCGCCGCCTTGAGCTGATTGCCTCCCGACAGCTGCAGCACATGCCGCAGGAGCGGAAGCTCGACGCGCGCCATGACCGTGCGATAGAGACGTCCCCGATCGGCGCTCTCCTCTTCCCGCACCAGCGCGGGCAGCGCGCTCACTACGAGCCGTTCGAATTCGCCCGCCAGCTCGGTTCCGTTCATGCCGTCCGCTCCTTTGCCGATCCCCATGCCGGCAGTACAGAGCAAGCGGTGTGCCGAGGCCCGCGTGCAGTAAATCAGGCGCTTGGCGAGACGGATACGCGGGCGGAGGCCGCGACTGCCCAAGAGAAAAGCAGGCAGCCTCTATCTTGTGCAGATGGCATCAGGGCGCCGGCATGAGCCACGACACGTGCGCGCTGACGACCTTCCAGCCCTCCGCGGTCCGCACCCAGGTCTGGCTCTGCCGTCCCTCGCGCCCGGACTCTTCCCGCTTGAATTCGGTATTGGCGGTGGCGAAGTCCCGGCCAAAGGTGGTGACGACGGTTCGCATCAGTCGCCGGCGCAGGTCGACGTGAGGCCGCGCGCGCCGCGCCTTCATGATGGCCTCGAAGCCATAGCCATTGTCGAAGAGCGAGTAGCGGATCACGAGCGGATCATTCCAGAAGAAGCTGTCCAGCACGGGGACGTCATTCGCGACCAGCGCGGCCTCGTAGCGCTCGAACGCGGCGGTGACCTCGGCGACGACCTCGGGAATGTTCAGGTCCACAAGTTCCTCACGGGAAGTGCCTCCCTGGGCGTTCCTCAGGCAATGGGTGCGGCGACGACGCCGGCCGACTCGAGATAGTGGGCCGTACGCAGCAGGAACGACTCACGAAAGGGCGCCCCGACCAGCTGGACACCCAGCGGCAGGCCGGAGCGGCGCGCCAGCGGCACCGTGATCACGGGGAGCCCGATGAACGACAGCGGCTGAGTATAGAGCCCCAGCGTCGCGCGCATCGGGAGCTCCACGCCCGCCACCGTGATCCGCTCCTGGCCGATACGGGGCGCCGGGTACGGCGTGGTGGGCGCGAGGATGACGTCGATCTGATCGAAGAGCGCGGCCACGCGGGCGCGGTACCAGGCGCGGAAGCGCTGCGCCGCCACGTAGGCGGTGGCCGGAATGAGGGCGCCGGCGAGGAAGCGGTCCCGCGTGAGCGGATCGAACTCGTCGGGCCGCGTCCGCAGATCGGGCAGATGGAGCTGCGCCGCCCTCCGCCGCGGTGATGATCATGGCGGCGGCCCGAGCGCGATGCGCTTCAGGAATGGTCACGGCGTCGCGGGCGCCCAGCGCGTCGGCCACCGTCTTCACCGCGGAGAGGGCCTCCGGCTCGCCCCCTCTCGCGAAGTGCCCGTCGGCCACCGCGAAGCGAATCCCCGCGATCCCGCGCGAGAGCTCGAGGCGGCAGGGCTCGGCCGGACGGCGGCTCGCCACTGGGTCCGCGACGTCCGGCCCCTGGAGCGCGTCGAACGCCGCCGCGAGGTCGCGGGCCGAGCGCGCCAGCGGCCCCACGTGGTCGAAGCTTCCCGCGAAGAGCGCGGTCCCGGCCCGCGAGACGCGCCCGTACGTGGGCTTGAGCCCGAACACCCCGCAGAGCGACGCCGGCACCCGGATCGAGCCATTGGTGTCGGAGCCGAGCGTGAGCGGGACCAACCCCGCGCCCACCGCCGCGCCCGACCCGCCCGAGGAGCCCCCCGCCACCCGCTCCCGGTCATGCGGATTGCGCGTGGGGCCATAGTGGCTGTTCTCGGTGGTGAAGCCGAAGGCGTACTCGTCCATGTTCAGCGTGCCCACCAGCACCGCCCCCGCCCGTCGCAGGGCGGCAACGGCGGCGGCGTCTCGCTCGGCGGGGGCGCGCTCTGCATGAATGCGCGAGCCGGCCAAGGTCGTGAGCCCCTTCACGTCGAAGAGGTTCTTGACCGCGAAGGGCACCCCCGCGAGCAGGCCCGGATTCTCGCCGCGGGCCACGCGCGCGTCCACCGTCTCCGCCTCGCGGCGCGCCGCCTCCGCCAGCACCGCGGTGAAGCAGTTGAGGGCGGCGTCTCGCTCCGCGATTCGCGCCAGCGCGGCCTCCACGGCGTCGCGGGCGCTGAGCCGGCCGGCGCGGACGCGCCTCGGCGGTGCCGACGGCGTCGAGCTCCGCGAGCGCCGGCGGGCTCGGCGGCGGCGTCATGGCTCGAATACCGGCGCGGCCTCGATCTCGTCGGGCAGCGGAAACTCGAGCACCAGCGCGGCGGCGGCGAGCATCACGCCGAGCTGCTGCGCCACCGCGGCCTTGCGTGCCGGATCCAGGGGCAACCCGATGACGGCGGCCATGTGCTCTGTATAGAGCAGCACCTCGCTAGGATCCGGGACCGGGCTCAAGTCGCCTCCCCCTTCCGCGCGTCGAGATAGGCGCGCCAGCCACCATAGACCGAGATGTCCTCGGCCTCCTCCACCGCATGTCCCTCGCAGACAAAGCCCTTCAAGGTCTCGCCGTCCTCGAGGGTGACGGAGCCGATGGCGAGCGGGGACGGCACCCGTGAGACGAAAGCACCGAAGGGGCCCTCCTCCAGCTCCCAGACCTCCACCTCGATGGCCGCCCCGCGCGCGCCCGCCACCCGGATCAGCCCCGGCTTCGGCGGGGTGGTTCCGGCCAGCGCGAAGAGCCGGTAGGCGGAGGCCGTCCGGCAGGCGCGGACCAGTCGCGCCCCGCGCGCGGTGAGCTCGCCGTTCGAGGGGCTGGCCGGCAAGGTGCGCACCTACCACCGCCAGGCGAATCCGCGCGCGGGACGGCGGCACGGGCAACCGGCCGGTCGCGAAGGCCGTGCCGAGCCCGCACAGCGCGCGGTCGTGGAAGGCAGGGGCGATGAGGGACATGCCGAAGGGCAGGCCGTTCGGGCGCAGTCCGGCGGGCACCGCGATGGCCGTGAGATCGAGAAGATTCACGAAGTTCGTGTAGAAGCCAAGACTGCTATTGAGCCGGATGGGGTCCGCCTCCACCTGAGCGCGGGTGTAGATGGTGCCCGTGGTCGGCAGCGCGAGCACGTCCATGCCCCGCCATTGGGCGGCCGTGGCCTTGCGGAGCGCCTCGAGCCGGTACATCCCCTCGAATACATCTGCCGCGCTGAGCCGCGTGGCGCCGGCAATGACGGTCCGGACCACGGGATGCATGGCCTCCGGCTGCGCCTCAAAGAAGGGCCGGATGGCCGCCAGCCGCTCCGCCACCCACGGCCCGGCGTAGAGCAGCTCGGCGGCCGCGCGGAAGGGCGCGAAGTCGATCTCCACTCGGCGCCCGCCCAGGCGCTCGAGGCGGAGGAGGGCGGCCTCGTAGAGGTCCGCTGCCGCGCCATCGCCGAAGAACTCGCGCTCGCCCGGCGACGGAACGCCGAACCGAAAACCAGGCTCGAACGACGGCGCGTCCGCTCCCCCCTCGCGGGAGTAGGGATCGGCCGGATCGGCAGCGCGCGCCACGTCGAAGACGATCCGAGCATCTTCCGCGGTCCGCGCGAAGACGGACACGCAGTCCAGCGAGCGACACGCGGGCACGATGCCGGCCATGCTCACCAGGCCTCGGGTGGGCTTGAGCCCCACGATGCCATTGAAGGCCGCGGGGACGCGCCCGGAGCCCGCGGTGTCCGTGCCGAGCGCGAAGGCCACCAGACCCGCCGCCACCGCGACCGCCGAGCCCGAGCTCGAGCCGCCGGGGACATCGTCGGGATGAAAGACCGAGGCCGGCGCGCCATACGGCGAGCGGATGCCGACCAGCCCGGTAGCGAACTGATCGAGATTGGTCTTGCCCACGAGGACGGCGCCCGCCGCCTGGAGCCGTTCCACCACCGTGGCGGTGCGGGCCGCGGTGTACGCGAAGGCGGGGCAGGCCGCGGTGGTCGCGCGGCCCGCCACGTCCATATTGTCCTTTACCGCGAAGGGGACGCCGAAGAGCGGCAACGCCGCGCCCGCGCGCCGCCGCGCGTCGGCCACGTCCAGCTGGGCGCGCGCCTCCGCGAGCGACAGCCGGTCGATCCACACCCCGTCCGCGCCCCGGCGCTCGATCGCGGCGTAAGCGGCGCGCAGGACGTCCTCCGGCCGCAGCGTGCCCGCGGCATAGCCCGCGAGGAGCGTGCCGACGGACGGAACGGCGAGCGCCTCAGTCATGCAGGTGGCAGGCCACCGCATGGCCCGCGGCATCGGCCCGGAGCGCCGGCATCTCCGTGCCGCAGCGCTCGAATCCCTCCGGGCACCGGCCGTAGAACCGGCACACCGAGGCAGAGGGATCGATGGGGCTGCGGGGTTCGCCCATGAGCCGGATGCGAGGCAGCGCGGAGGGCCGGCCGCCCGTCGGGATGCACGCGAGCAGCGCGCGCGTATACGGGTGGCGCGCCTCGCCGAATACCCGCGCCACCGGTCCCGACTCCACGACCTTCCCCAGGTACATCACGAGCACCCGCTCCGCGAGAAGGCGGACCACCCCGAGATCGTGGGAGACGAAGAGGTAGCTGATGCCGAGACGTCGCCTCAGATCGTCGAGCAGGCGCAGGATCACCGCCTGCACCGAGACGTCCAGCGCGGAGGTCGGCTCGTCGAGAATGAGGAGCCGCGGCTCGAGCGCCACCGCTCGGGCGATCCCCACCCGTTGCTTCTGGCCTCCGGAGAGCTGATGCGGGAATCGCCCGAGCAGCTCCGGGGCAGCCCCACCGTCTCGGCCAGCTCCCGCACCCGCACCCGCAGGGCGTTCCCATTGCGGACGCTTCCCAGCCGCAGTATCGGATCGGCGATGGTGTCGAAGGCGGTGAAGCGGGGATTGAGGCTGTCAGTGGGATCCTGGAACACCATCTGGATACGCCCCCGCTCGGGCGAGCGCGCGAAGCGCGCTGCGGACACCGCACCGATGTCGCGGCCATCGAACCGAATGCTGCCGCCGGTCGGATCGAGGAGTCGCGCGATGAGGCGCACGAGGGTGGACTTCCGCAGCCCGATTCCCACCAGGCCCACACACTCCCCCGCCCCGATCTCGAGATCGACGCCGTCCACCGCGTGGAGCCAGCCCTTCCCCACGGGAAATCGGCGCTGAACCGTGCGCGTGCGCGTCGAGCAAGACGGTCATAGCGGCTTCGCGCAGGCTACCACATGTCCGGGCAGCACTTCGGCTCGCGGCAGCGGTCCCGTCGCAGTCGGCGCGTAGCGGTCGCAGCGGAAGCGGTAGCGGCAGGCGGGCAGCTCCCCGCGAAGATCCGGGAGCCCTCCGGGAATGGCCGCGAGCTGGTCTAGCCGCTCCACCCGGCTCGGGGTGGCGGCGATCAGTTTGGCGGTATACGGATGGCGCGGGCTCTCGAAGAGCGCGGCGGTGGGCGCCGTCTCCACCACATGGCCCGCGTGCATGACCACGATCCGGTCGCAGTGCTCGGCGGCCAGCGCCAGGTCGTGGGTGATGAGCAAGGTCGCCATCCGGGTCTTCCCGCCGAGCTCGCCGATCAGGTCCATGATGGCCGCCTGGGTGGTGACGTCGAGGCCCGTGGTCGGCTCGTCGGCGATGAGGAGGGCAGGCGAGCAGGCCAGGGCCAGCGCGATCATCACCCGCTGGCACATGCCGCCCGAGAGCTCGAAGGCATAGGCCCCGTGGCGGCGCTCGGGATCCGGGATCTGCACCTGGGCGAGGAGCTCGACCGCCCGCTTCCGCGCGTCCCCGCGGGGAATGTTCGCGTGGCGCAGGAGCACGTCCTCGATCTGGCGCCCCACCGGCCGGATGGGGTTGAGCGCGGTGCGGGGATTCTGGAAGATCATGGACAGCTCGCGGCCCGCGCTGGAGCTGGAGCTCCGACTCGCGGGCGGCGAGGAGATCGAGCCCGCCGAACACCGCGGCGCCGCCGGTGATGCGCGCCGCCGGATCGAGGATGCGCAACAGCGCGAAAGCGGTCACCGACTTACCCGAGCCGCTTTCCCCCACCACGCCGACCGTCTCGCCGCGGGCCACCTCGAAGCTCACCCGGTCGAGGGCCTGGATCACACCGGCCCGGGTGCGGAATTCCACGGAGAGCTCCCGCACCGACAGTAGTGGGATCGTGTCCTCCCTCATGTCCGCCGCCGCGGGTCGATGATGTCGCGGAGCCCGTCCCCCAGCAGATTGAAGCAGAAGACGGCCAGCATGAGGGCCAGCCCGGGGAAGAGCGCGATCCACCACTCGCCGGAGAGGATGAAGGACGCCCCCTCCGCCACGAGGATGCCCCACTCCGGCGTGGGCGGCCGGACCCCAGCCCGATGAAGGCGAGCCCCGACGCGTTGAGCATGGCCCAGCCGAGATTGAGCGAGGCCTGGACCATCATGGGCGGCAGACAATTGGGATAGATATGGGCCACCAGCACCCGGACGGGGCCATTGCCCGACAGCCGCGCCGCTTCCACGAACCCCGCCTCCCGCCGCACATTGGCCTCCGCGCGCGCCATCCGGACATAGAAGGGCAGATTCACCACCGCGGTGGCAATCACCACGTTGACCACGCTGTTTCCCAGCGCGGCCACGATGCCCATGGCGAGGACGAAGAGCGGGAAGGCCATGATGGTGTCGGTAGTCCGGGACACGATGCGCTCGGTCCAGCCGCCCCAGACACCCGCGGCGGCGCCGGACAGGCTGCCCACCAGGAAGGACAGCAGCACCGCGGAGAACGCGATGATGAGGTCGAGCCGCGTCGCCACGATGACCCGGCTCAATACGTCGCGCCCCAGCTGGTCGGTGCCGAACCAGTGCTGCCGAGACGGCGGCTCCATCTTGTGGTCGGTGTCGCTCCGAAGCGGATCGTAGGGCACCACGCTCGGCCCGAGCGCGGCCCAGGAGCAGCAGCAGCACGAGGAGGCCGAAGCGCCAGGAAGGTGACCGGATTCTCCGTCGACCACGTAGCGCGTGTGGCGAAGCGCCGCGGTGGTCATCCCTCGATTCGCACCCGCGGATCGACGAGGCCGTAGAGGATGTCGATCGCGAGGTTCAGCAGCACGTAGAGAAGCGCCATGGTGAGGATGAAGCCCTGCACGGGCGCGTAGTCGGACGCCAGCAGGGCCTCGAGCGCGAAGGATCCGATCCCCGGCCAGGCGAAGACCTTCTCCACGAGGACATTGGCCCCGAGCATGAAGGAAAAGACCATGCCCAAGGTGGTCAGCACGGGCAGCATCGCGTTGCGAAACCCGTACGTGTAGAGAACTGTCCGCCGCGACAACCCGCTGGCCCGCGCGGTGCGGATGAAATCGCTGCTCAGCACGCTGAGCATGGATGCGCGCGTCATGCGGGCGATCGGCGCCAGCACGAACAGCGCCATGGTGATGGCGGGAAGCGCCAGCTGCTTCAGCGAGGCCCAGAACACCTCCCCGTCTCCGGCCACCAGCGAGTCGATCAGGTACAGCCCGGTCACTCTCGGTGGCGTCGGAAACAGGGAGTCCAGCCGTCCCATGGGCGCCGGCGCCCAGCCGAGGAGGAAGTAGAAGATATAGACCAGCCCGAGCCCGGTGAAGAACGTCGGGAGCGACACGCCCGCGGTGGTGACGACACGCACCGACTGGTCGATCCATGAGCCGGGTCGCGTCGCCGCCAGCACGCCCAAGGGCAGCGCGGTGGACACCGCGAGGAGCAGGGCCGCCAAGGTGAGCTCGAGCGATGCGGGCAGCCGCGTCCAGAGCTCCCGAACCACGGGCTGGCCCGTGGTCACCGACTGCCCGAGATTGCCGTGGACGAGATCGCGCAGGTAGATCACGAACTGCTCGGGCATGCTCTTGTCCAGGCCGAGCTTGACGCGGATCTGCTCCACCGCCTCCTGGGTGGCGGCCATGCCGGCGAAGTACGCGGCGGGGTCACCGGGCAGGACCCGCATGAGGAGGAAGGTCACCACCACGACGCCCGCCACGCCCGGCAGCGCGGCGGCCAGCCGCCGCGCCACCAGTCGGAGGAAGGCCGGCATGGTCCGCCCCGGTCCCGGATCTACCCCTTGACCAGGGTGCGGAAGTCGAGCTGCACGTGAAACCAGTACTGGTAACCGGTGATGTTCTTCTGCATCGCCACATCGAGGTAGACCTGAACGAAGGGCAGCCGGGGCACGTCCCGCATGGCCACCATCTGCATATTGCGCACCTGCTCCGCGTATTTCTTGGGGTCGGTCTCGAAGCGCGCGGCATCGATCCACTTGTCCATCTCGGGATTGACGTAGCTGGACGAGTTGAAGGTGGCGTTCTGGCCGTGGTAGTTCCAGAAGAAGAAATACTCGGGATAGTTGAGCCAGCCGCCGAACCCGTCCAGGAAGATGGGCATCGTCTTCTTGATGAGCTGGGCGCGCCAGTTGGCGCCCGGCACCTTCTCGATCTGTGCCTTGATTCCGATCTGGGCCAGGGCTTCCTGGATCAGCACCGCGGTGGGCTCGTCCACCGTCGCCCGCCCGGTGTCCATCGACAGGGTGGTCTCGAAGCCGCCCGCGAATCCCGCCTCCGCCATGAGCGCCTTGGCCTTGGCGACGTCGCCCATCCGGTAGGGAAAGAGCTTCGGATCATAGCCGGCGGTATTGCTCGCCACCGGGGTGGGCAGAAGAATCCCCCGCCCGAAAAAGGCGCTGGAGAAGATCTTCTCGTACGGGAGCACGTGCGCCACCGCCTGGCGCACCTTCACGTTGTTGAAGGGCGGGTTGACCACGTTCATCCCGAGATAGCGATGCGAGTTCTCGATCGGGATGCCGGTGACCTTGAGCTTCCCCTCTTTCGCGATCTCGGCGAAGTCCTTGGGCGGGAGCTCGAACGAGAGGTCGGCGTCGCCCTTCTCCAGCATGGCCCGCCGCGTTCCCCGCGGAGGGGATCTCGCGCACGATCACGCGCCGGAGTTTGGGCAGCGCTCCCGACTTCCACTCCTCGTACCGGACATAGATGCTCTCCTGGCCGGGCTTCCAGGACTCGAGCTTGTAGGCGCCGCCGCCGGCATCGTTCTGCTTCAGCCACTCCACGCCCCAGGGGTCGGTCGCGGTCACGTTCTTCTTCACCAGCTTGGAATTGATCACCACCGCCACCGGCACGCCCATGTCGGGCAGCGAGAGCTTGTCTTTCCGGGGGAAGGTCACCTTGAAGGTGTAGTCGTCCACCGCGCTGAACTGATCGGGGCTTTCCAGCGAGCCCGCCTTCATCTGGAAGGTGGGAAACCCGCCGACGCTCACCGCGCGGTCGTAGGACCACTTGACGTCGTGTGCAGTGACCGGGGAGCCGTCATGGAACTTGGCGTCCTTTCGCAGCTTGAACGTGACGGACATGCCGTCGGCCGCGACCTGCCAGCTTTCCGCCAGCTCCGGCTTGAGGGAGGCGTAGTCGTACATCCGGCTGCCGTCCGGCAGCGCTTTGCTCCCGAAGGTGACGAGCCGGTCGTACATGTTCCACGCCGCCTGGTACATGGGCCGGTTGGCCCCGGGAGCGTGGATGTCCATCATGTTCGGGCCCACCTCGGTCACGACCACCAAGGTGTCGGGACGACCCTGGGCTTCGCTTCCGGCGGGGACCGAAAGGACTATCGCGGCGACGAGCAGACCAGCGCGGATGAATTGCATGGGGATCCTCCTTGGAGGGAGGCACAGCAAGGGGCGGGCCATGGACCCGTGCGAAATAAATCAGCCACTTGAATCCCGAGAGCGCCGCTTCCCCTTGAGGCGTCTGCCTAAGGGACAGGCAATGAGCCTAGAGCTTCCGCAGGGCAAGCGGCGGGAGACCGAAGAGCCACCCTCGGCTCGCCGCCCAGAGCGCATCCGTGGACTCGAGCAGCGCCGGCGCCGAGGGCGCCATCACCCGCGCGAGCACGCCGCCGCGGCCCAGCGCGCTGACGCCGATCTGGCGCGCGCCCGGCATGAGCGGCGCACGGCCGTCGGCTGAGCTGCGAGCGCCGCGCACGCGATTCCCAGTCCAGCGGAGCCGTTCGCCGGCCGAGCCCACGGCGGCAAAGGTCGCGACATAGGCGTGACCCTCGGCGCCACCCAGGCGGTCCCAGAAGCGGCGGCCCCCGAGACAGGCCCGCTCGCGGAGAATGGGACCATCGGCATCCGACACGCCAGCCCGAGGTCCAGCTCGGCGAAGTCCCAGGCCTCGCCGCGCGCCGGCCGTCCCACCGACCAGGCATCGAGGATCAGGGCCGTGGCGCCCGGCCCCAGCACGACCTCGGTGCACTGGCGCGCCCGCGCCCCGGGCGACGGGATCAGATGGTCGGGCACGTATTCGAGCCGCGCGCCCGCGTCCAGGGTCGCACGGAAGCTCAGGACCGCGGGCGGACCCACGCTGCGGTAGATCCGCGTGGCCGAGGGCGTGGTGAGACAGGCATGGCTTCCCGCCCCCAGCCGCACCTCGGTGCAGAGCCGGTCGCCGCCGACCACGCCGCCCGTCGGATTGAGCAGCATGAGGGCCGCCACACCCGCCTCGAGCTCCATGGGCTCGAGCACCTGGAGCGGGAGCGCGTAGCGGCGCTCGGTGAGCACGGTGCGCCCGCCGCGCCGCTCGAAGCCCAGGGAGATCGGCGCCGTCGCGCCCGACGCGGCGGCCCGCTTCAGGGCTCGAAGAGGAGCTCCCGGCGGATCCAGTCGGCGACGGTCTGGGCCCCCTCGCCGTCGCGGAGATTGGTGAAGACAAACGGCCGGCCTCCTCTCATGCGCTTGGCGTCGCGCTCCATCACCGCCAGGTCCGCGCCCACGTAGGGGGCGAGGTCGATCTTGTTGATCACGAGAAGATCCGACCGCATGATGCCCGGCCCGCCCTTGCGCGGAATCTTGTCGCCCTCCGCGACGTCGATCACGTAGATCGTCGCGTCCACCAGCTCGGGGCTGAAGGTCGCGGCCAGGTTGTCGCCGCCGCTCTCCACGAAGAGCAGCTCGAGGCCGGGAAAGCGCCCCCGCAGCTCGATGCACCGCCTCGAGATTCACGGACGCGTCCTCGCGGATGGCGGTGTGCGGGCAGCCGCCCGTCTCCACGCCGATCACGCGCTCGGCGGGCAAGACGCCGCGCCGGATGAGGAACTGCGCGTCTTCCTGGGTGTAGATGTCATTGGTGATGACGGCCAGATCGTAGCGGTCCTTGAGGAGCCGCGAGAGCCGCTCGACGAGCGCGGTCTTTCCCGAGCCCACCGGCCCGCCGATGCCGATCTTGAGCGGGCGCGGGAGCGCCGGCTTCGACGGCGTGATCGCGCTCATGAGCGGAAGAGCCTCGCCTCGAGCCCCGCGTGGCGAATGCTCGCCAGCTCGAGCCCGGGCGCCCAGCTCCACATGTCCGCGGCGTCGCGGGCGGTGGCCTCCGCCGCCACCCGCGCGATCACGGGATGCAGGCGCCAGAGCACTCGCTGGCCCTCGAGCTGGCCCAGCCGGATGAGCCGCAGCGCCGCGCCGACCAGCAGCGACGTGGCCGAGTAGAGATACCCCGCGGCCACCGAGCTCCTCCGCGACGCCGAGCGCGCCCGCGGCCATGCCGAAGGCTACCCCGTGATGCCCGGCCGCTCGGGCGGCGTCCACCTCGGCCAGATAGCCGGCGAGCGAGGGATGCGCGCTCAGCGCGGCCGCCACCCGCAACGTCTGGCGTCCCATCTGCCGGCTCGCCTCGCCGCAGCTCGCGGGCCGGCTTCATTGCCTCCAGCGTGGCATCGAGGGCGGCGCAGCCGGCGATATCGCCCGCGAGCAAAGCGTTGCCGAGCGGCCACCGCCGCGGTGGCATCGCAGGGGCCCGCCGCGCCCTCGAGCTGCATGGCGAGGAACTCGACGAGCGAGTCGGCATCGGTCACCCGGCCATCCTGACAGTACGTCTCCAGTCCGAACGAATGCGCGTAGCCGCCGGCGGGAAAGGCGGTGTCCGCGAGATGTAGCAACGGGAGGAGAGAAGGGTCGAGCGTCACGGCGGAGTCAGTGCCGATGCGGCGAGTCGCCGAGCGGGTCGTAGACCGCCTCTTGACGCTTCCAGCGCCACGTCCAGGCGCGTGAGGAGCTGCTCCATGGCGGAGTCGTCCGGGACCAGGATGCACTCTCCGTCGAGGGCGAGCGAGAAGTGGCGGTTGCCCACCTCGAAGGCGATGCGGATGGCCTCTTCACGATCCCGCGGGAATACCGCGAGCACGGGCTCGGGGCGGCCCTCCACCACCAGATACCACTCGGCCTCCCGCGCGAGCATGTCGCCCGGCCGCAGCCGAGCTCCCCGTCGGCAGCGCCAGCGCCACCTCGCGCCCGGCGGCGCTGCGCACCCGCTTGCGGGTCCAGCGCCGCTCCTCCCAGGTGAGCGACAGCGTGTCGCGCTCGAGACCGGCCAGCGCCGACGGCTCCACGCGGCAAGGGCAATTCGGTGATCACCCGCATGTGAGCCCTAGAAGAGGAAGTACCGCTGCGCCATCGGCAGCACCGAGGCGGGCTCGCAGGTGAGGAGCTGGCCGTCGGCCCGCACCTCGTAGGTCTCCGCGTCCACTTCCATGCGGGGCACAGTAGCTGTTGTGGATCATGGCCGCCTTGGTGAGGCCGCGGCAGCCGCGCACCGCGCTCGTCCGCTTGCTGAGCCCGAGGCGCCCCGGCACCCCCGCCTCCAGCGCCGCGCGCGAGACAAACGTCAACGACGTGGCGCCGATGGCCCGGCCGTAGGCGGCGAACATCGGGCGATAGCGGACCGGCTGGGGCGTGGGGATGGAGGCATTGGGATCGCCCATGGCCGCGGTGACGATGAGGCCGCCCTTCACCACCATCTCGGGCTTCACGCCGAAGAATGCCGGCTTCCAGATCACGAGGTCGGCGAGCTTGCCCGGCTCGAGCGAGCCCACCTCGTGGCTGATGCCGTGGGAGATGGCGGGATTGATGGTGTACTTCGCCACGTAGCGCTTCGCGCGGTGGTTGTCGGCGCGCCCGTCGCCGGGTAGCGCGCCGCGCTGGCGCTTCATCTTGTCCGCGGTCTGCCAGGTCCGCATGATCACCTCCGCGATCCGCCCCATGGCCTGCGAGTCGGACGAGAGCATGCTGATCGCGCCCAGGTCGTGCAGCACGTCCTCGGCGGCAATGGTCTCGGCGCGGATGCGCGACTCCGCGAAGGCCAGGTCCTCGGGAATCTTCGGGTTCAGATGGTGGCACACCATGAGCATGTCGAGATGCTCGTCCATGGTGTTCACCGTGAAGGGCATGGTCGGGTTGGTCGACGATGGGAGGCAGTTCGTCTCGCCGCAGACGCGCAGGATGTCCGGGGCATGCCCGCCGCCCGCCCCCTCGGTGTGATAGGTGTGGATGGTCCGACCCTTGAACGCGCGGATGGACGTCTCCACGAAGCCGGCCTCGTTGAGCGTGTCGGTGTGGATGGCGACCTGGGTGTCGGTCTCCTCGGCCACCGACAGGCAGTTGTCGATGGCGGCCGGCGTGGTGCCCCAGTCCTCGTGGAGCTTGAGCCCGATGGCCCCCGCCGCCACCTGCTCGCGCAGCGGATCGGGGCGGGAGGCGTTGCCCTTGGCGAGAAAGCCCAGGTTGATGGGCAGGCCCTCGGCGGCCTCGAGCATGCGGTGGATATTCCAGGCGCCGGACGCGCAGGTGGTGGCATTGGTGCCGGTGGCGGGTCCGGTGCCGCCGCCGATGAGGGTGGTGAGGCCCGCGGCCAGCGCCTCGTCCACCAGCTGCGGGCAGATGAAGTGGATATGGCTGTCGATGCCGCCCGCGGTGATGATGCGCCCCTCGCCGGCAATGACCTCGGTGGAGGCGCCGATGACCATGCCCGGCGTCACCCCGGCCATGATATCGGGGTTGCCCGCCTTGCCCACCCCCACGATGCGGCCGCCGCGCACGCCGATGTCCGCCTTCACGATGCCCCAGTGGTCGAGGATGACGGCATTGGTGATGACGAGGTCGAGCACGCCGTCGGCGGCCACCGCCCGCGCGGACTGCCCCATGCCGTCGCGAATCACCTTGCCGCCGCCGAACTTCACCTCGTCGCCGTACACCGTGAAGTCGCGCTCGATCTCGATGAAGAGCTCGGTGTCGGCGAGTCGCACCCGGTCGCCCACGGTGGGGCCAAAGAGATCCGCGTACTGCCGGCGCGGGATGCGGAGGGTCACTTGCTCGCTCCCGGTCCCGCTCCCGCGAAGCCGCCGCGCGCCGCCCGCTCGAGGGCGGCGCCCCGGGCCGCGACATCGGCGGGCCCGTCCGTGAGCGCATTGAGCCCGTGCACCTCCCGCGCTCCCGCCAGCTCCACCAGAGTCACCACCTTCTCGTCTCCCGGCTCGAAGCGCACCGCGGTGCCGGCGGGGACATTGAGCCGCATCCCGAAGGCCTGCGCCCGGTCGAACCGCAGCTCGCGATTGGCCTCGAAGAAGTGGAAGTGCGAGCCCACCTGGATCGGCCGATCTCCCGTATTGGCCACCGTCACCTGGACCGTCCTCCGGCCCACATTGGCGTCGATGTCACCCTCTCCGAGCACGTACTCGCCAGGAATCATCGAGTGTCCGCCATAGGGTTGTCCGCCGTCGGGGGAGAGCGGGGGCCATCTCGAGGCCCCCGCTGATGGTGAATGGCGGGCCCGTGTCCACTCATCGGATTGGGTGGTGTACGGTGACCAGCTTGGTCCCGTCGGGGAAGGTCCCCTCGACCTGGACCTCGTCGAGCATCTCGGGCACGCCCTCCATCACGTCGCCGCGCGCGAGGATGGTGGTCCCGAAGGACATCAGGTCGGAGACGGAGCGGCCGTCGCGGATACCTTCCAGGATCTCGGCGGTGATGAGGGCCATCGCCTCGGGATAGTTCAGCTTGACGCCGCGACCGCGCCGCCGGCGCGCCACCTCGGCGGCGACGAAGATGAGGAGCTTGTCCTGCTCGCGCGGAGTCAGATGCACGGGACGGCCCGTCGGAGCGTCATCGATCCTCTCGGATGCTCGGGCTAGACGGTCAGGTGCTGGCGGACCACGTCGGTACGCAGATCGGCGGTGCCGCCCTTCGCCACGATGGCGCCCTTGCGCATGATGGCATAGGAGCCGGCGAGCCGCCACGCGAACTCCAGGTACTGCTCGACGAGCAGCACCGCGATGCCGCGCGCCTTGATGCGCTCGATGGCGTCCTCGATCTGGAGGATGACGTTCGGCTGGATGCCCTCGGTGGGCTCGTCCATCAGGAGGAGCTTGGGCCGGGCCAGGAGCACGCGACCGATGGCGAGCTGCTGCTGCTCGCCGCCCGACAGCACTCCGCCCTTGCGGCCGAGCAGCGACTTGAGCTTGGGGAAGAGCGCGAAGATCTCGTCGAGATCCCGTCGCGGCGAGCCGGCCGTGTCCCCGGCCCCGCCCCAGCGCCCCCACCCGGAGGTTCTCGGCCACGGTGAGGTTAGGGAAGATCTCGCGGCCCTGCGGCACGTAGCCGATCCCGCCCGCGGACCGCTCCTCGGGCCGCCGGCCCGCCAGGTCGCCCCCGTCGAAGACGATGCGCCCGGCTCGGGCGGGCAGGAGGCCCATGATGGTCTTGAGCAGGGTGGTCTTCCCCACCCCGTTCCGGCCCATGAGGCAGACCACGCCGCCCGCGGGCACGGAGAGGGAGACGTCCCAGAGCACCTGGCTCTCGCCGTAGGACGACGCTGAGGCCCTGGATCTCAAGCATGCGAGGCGTCCCGGCTCCGGCCGAGATAGACTTCCCGCACCCGCTCGTCCTGCTGGACCTGGTCCACCGGGCCCTCGCAGAGCACGCTGCCCTCGTGCAGCACGGTCACCTTCCGAGCGATGCGGCGGACGAACTCCATGTCGTGCTCGATGACGAGCACCGCGCGCTCCCGGGACACCGCCTCCAGCAGGCGGCCGGTCTTCTCCGTCTCTTCGTCGGTCATGCCCGCCACCGGCTCGTCCACCAGGAGCAGCTCGGCGTCCTGGACCATGACCATGCCGATCTCGAGCCACTGCTTCTGCCCATGGGAGAGGCCGCCCGCGCGAGAGTCCGGCCTCGCGCGGCGAGGCCGATGCTCTCGAGCGGCCTATCCACACGCGCGCCGCTGGCCGCCGTCGAGCCGCGCCCGGAGGGTGGCGAGCACCCCGCGGCTCTTGCGGCCCAGCGCCAGCTCCAGGTTCTCTCGCACACTCAGGTTGGCGAAGATTGACGGCGTCTGGAATTTGCGTCCCACCCCGAGCCCGGCGATCTCATTCTCCCGCCGTCCCGTCAAATCGGTGCTCTTGCCGAAGATGACCCGTCCCGACGTGGGCTGGACCTTGCCGGTAATCACGTCCAGGAGCGTGGTCTTGCCGGCGCCATTGGGCCCGATCACCACGCGCAGCTCCCGGTAGTCCATGAAGAAGTTCAGCATGTTCAGCGCCTTGAATCCGTCGTACTCGACCGTGACGTCTTCCAGATAGATGATCGACCCTTCCGCCGCCGCATTGACCGTCATGATTCCTTTCCAGGCGGTGGGGGCGTCTGGGGCCGGGGAGCGCGAGGGGGCGTAGCTCCCCTCGGTCGACGAGTCCGGCGCTCGCTCCCTCCCAGCTAGATCAAAGCTGAGTTCGCCGCCAACGCGTCGGAGGCGCGAAGCCAGCTTCTGGATAGTTCCCACCACCCCGTCAGGGAAAAAAGAGCACCACGGTCACGAACATCCCGCCCAGGACGAGCAGCCAGAGATCCGGGTAGTGCGTGGTGAGAAGGCTCTGCAGCCAATTCACGCCCACCGCGCCGACCACCGGGCCCAGCAGCGTGCCCCGGCCGCCCACTGCCACCCAGATGATCATCTCGATCGAGGGCAGGACACCGATGCGCGCCGGCGTGATGATGCCCACCTGGCCCACGTAGAGCGCGCCCGCCACGCCCGCGAGCATGGCCGACACGGTGAACACGAAGACCTTGAAGGCGGCGGGCGAGTAGCCGCAGAAGAGCACGCGGGTCTCGCTATCCCGGATCGCCACCAGCACTCTTCCCGCCGGCGAGCGGACGATCCAGCGGCAGAGCAGAAATGCCGCGCAGAGGAAGAGCGCGCTGGCCACGTAGAGGCCGCGCTGGGTGGCGGGGTCGTTGAGCGAGAAACCGAAGATCGTCTTGAATCCCGAGAGCCCGTTGGTGCCTCCGAGGTTCATCGCATTGCGATTGAAAGTCAGCCACGCGCAGAGCGCCAGGGCCTGGGTGATGATGGAGAAGTAGACGCCCCGGATGCGGCTCCGGAAGGTCAGAAAGCCGAACACCAGCGCCACGATGCCGGGGACCGCGACCACCGCGAGGAGGGTGAAGGGCACGCTGTAGAACGGCTTCCAGAACAGCGGCAGCTCGATGACGCGGTTCCAGACCATGAAGTCCGGCAGCACGTTGCGATACACGCTCTGGGTGCCGATCTCCAGCATGAGGTGCATCCCCATCGCGTAGGCGCCCAGGCCGAAGAAGACGCCGTGGCCGAGCGACAGCACGCCGGCATAGCCCCAGATCAGATCAATACCGAGGGCCAAGATGGCGTAGGTGACGAACTTGCCGAAGAGGTTCAGCGTGAAGTCGGAGACGTGGAGCGCTGAGCCCTTGGGCAAGCATGTTGAGCAGCGGGCAGCACCACCACGACGACGAGCGCCAACGCCAGATACGGCCCAGCGCTCACGAGTCCGCATAGCGCCCCTTCGCCGCGAAGAGCCCGGACGGACGCCGCTGGATGAAGAGGATGACCGCGACGAGGATGGCCACCTTTCCGAACACCGCCCCCAGCCCGGGCTCGATGATCTTGTTGAGCCCGCCGATGCCCGCGGCGGCGAAGATGGTGCCGGCGAGCTTCCCGACTCCGCCCGTCACCACCACCATGAAGGAATCCACGATGTAGTTCTGGCCGAGCTCGGGGCCCACGTTGCCGATCTGGGTGAGGGCGCAGCCGGCAATGCCGGCCAGCCCTGCGCCCAGCGCGAAGGTGAGCGCGTCCACACGCCGCGAGCGCACGCCGAGGCAGGCCGCCATGCCGCGATTCTGGGTGACGGCGCGGATGCGCAGGCCGGCGTCGGTCCGGAAGAGGAGCAGGTACATGGCCGCCACCGCCACCGCCGCGAGGCCGATGATGAAGAGGCGGTTGTAGGGCAGCTGCACGCCGATCATGACGGGAATGCCGCCGGATAGCCACCGGGGTGAGATGACGTCCACGTTGGCGGCGCCGAACCAGAGCCGGAGCCCCTGCTGGATCATGAGGCTCACGCCCCAGGTGAGGAGCAGGGTCTCCAGCGGCCGGCCATAGAGGAAGCGGATGACGCCCCGCTCCAGCGCGAAGCCCGCGGCGGCCGAGACCAGAAAGGACAGCGGGAGCGCCACCAGGAAATAGTAGTCGAAGGCGCCCGGGCGCATACCCGCTGGAACAGCCCCTGGGTCACGTAGGTGGCATAGGCGCCCAGCGCCATGAGCTCACCATGCGCCATGTTGATGACGCCCATGAGGCCGAACACGATGGCGAGGCCCAGCGCCATCAGCAGCAGGATCGAGCCCAGCGACAGGCCCTGGAAGCCCGTCTGAATGGTCGAGGTCAACAGCGCCCAGCGCTCTACCCGCTTCACTGAGTCCGCGGCCGCCTGCCGGAGCGCGACGGGCGCGGCGACGTCGGCGGCGGCGTCCCGCAGCCGGTCCAGCGCGTCGGCGCTGCCGAGGTCGCCCAGCGCCGTCGCCGCGGCCATGCGCTCCGCCTCGGAACCCGACTTGAGCCGGATCAGCGCGATGGCCTGCTCGAGCTCGTAGCGCACCCAGCGGTCCGTTTCCTTGGCCAGCGCCTCGCTGAGCGCCGGCAGCGCCGGCGAGATCGCCCGAGTTGCCCATCTTGGTGGCGGCCGCCTTGCGCACCGTCCAGTCCGCATCCGCGAGCTGGGTATTGCCGGAAAAGGCGTCGATGAGCGGGCGGATCGCCAGCCGCAGGCTGCGCCCGGTGGCGACTTCCTCGAGCGTCGATAGGTCCATCAGCAGCGGCTTGCCGTCGGGCGCGAGGATCGGATCCTTGCCGTAGGCGGTGAACAGCGGCACGAGAGTCTTGTCGCCCTCGGTCACCTTGTCGCCGACGATGAGGGTCTCGTTCTTCCCGCCCGGCAGGGAGCGGACGAAGACGCTGCCTTCGCGCAGGGCCTCGAGGAGGGGGAGGATCTTGCGATCGCCGATCTTGCCGAGCGCTACCGCCGCCGCCTCCTGGACCGCGCCGTCGCTCGAGGCAACCTCGGCGATGGCTTTCGCGATCTCGGGAGGCGGCGCGGCTGGCTGCCGGGCCCTGCGCCGCTGCCGGGGCGGCGAGCCCCGACAGCAGCATGAGCGCCAGCAGGATGTGCTTCACCACGGCGTGGATCCGTGACTCAGGCCTTCTTCTGTGTACGTGCCCTTCTCCTTCACCCAGTCGCACCCCTTGTCGGGGCTCGTGTACATGCTCCACGGCTCGGCCTTCACCAGGCCCTTGGAGCGGGAGACCACCTTGAACTGGCCGTCCTTGAGGATCTCGCCGATGAGCACCGGCTTGTAGGTGTGGTGGTTGGCCTCGTCCATCTTGATCTTGCCGCCGGGCGCGAGGAACTCCTGCCCGTACACCGCCTTGCGGACGGCGTCCACCTCGAAGGACTTGGCCTTCTCGACCGCCTGCTTCCAGATGTAGACGCCGAAGTAGGCCGCTTCCATCGGATCGTCGGTGACGCGCTTGTCGCCGCCGGGCAGGTTGGCCTTCTTGGCGTAGGCCTTGAAGGCTGTTGACGAAGGTCTTGTTCTGGGGCGTGCTCACGGACTGGTAGTAGTTCCAGGCGGCGAGGTGGCCGACCAGCGCCGAGGTGTCCATGCCGCGCAGCTCGTCCTCGGCCACGCTGAAGGCCATGATGGGCGCGTTCTCGGAGCGCAGGCCCTGGTTCGCGAACTCCTTGTAGAAGGGCACGTTGGAGTCGCCGTTGATGGTGGAGAGCACGGCGGCGTTGCCGCCGGAGGCGAAGCGCTTGATCTTGCCGACGATGGTCTGGTAGTCCTGGTGATTGAAGGGCGTGTACTCCTCCGCGATGGAGTCCGCGGGAATGCCCTTGGCGAGCAGGAACGCGCGCAGGATCTTGTTGGCGGTGCGCGGGAAGACGTAGTCGGTGCCGAGCAGGTAGAACTTCTTGTAGCCGCCGCCCTCCTTCGACATCAGGTACTCCGCCGCCGGAATCAGCTGCTGGTTCGGCGTGGCCCCGGTGTAGAAGACGTTCTTCGAGCACTCCTCGCCCTCGTACTGCACGGGATAGAAGAGCAGGCCGTTGTTGTTCTCGAACACCGGCAGCACCGACTTGCGGCTCACCGAGGTCCAGCAGCCGAAGGTCACCGCCACCTTGTCCTGGAGCAGGAGCTGCTTCGCCTTCTCCGCGAAGAGATCCCAGTTCGAGGCGGGGTCCACCACCACGGGCTCGATCTTCTTGCCCATGACCCCGCCCTTGGCGTTGATCTCCTCGAACGCCATCATGCACGACGTCCCGGAGCGACACCTCGCTGATGGCCATGGTGCCGGAGAGCGAGTGCAGCACGCCCACCTTCACCGTTCCGCCCTGGGCCCGAAGAACCGACGGGAAGCCGATACCCGCCGCCGTGCCCGCGCCGACCACCGCCGCGCGTCCTGAGGAAGTCCCTTCTCGTCACGCCCTGCATTCTGCGTCTCCTTTCACGTCGTGAGTTGTCGAGCCACCCGGCGGCGGTGCCGAGCCCGCGGAAACCTCGCTGTCTCCGGCGAGGCGCTTCAGGTCGACAGCAAGGGGTATGCCTTACCCGTTGGTCAGCCTTTTCAAGCAATTGCGTGTGCGAGCGGCGGCGGCCCGACTGCCTCAGGCACAGGCAGCCGGGCGCTGCCTGCTGAAGAAGCGAGCAGCGGCTTACTTGCTCCGGCTCTGGGCCATCTCCTCGGTGAGGAGGAGGGCCTGCGCCACCTCGGACATCGGCTTCCGCGTGTCCATCGCGGTCTTCTGGATGCGGCGGAATGCGTCCGGCTCGGAGAGGCCGAGGCGTTTCATGAGAATGCCCTTGGCCCGCTCCACCAGCTTGCGGGTCTCGAGCGTGCGCTTGAGCGTCTCGTTCTCCAGGCGCACGGCCGAGAGCTCGCGGAAGCGAGACACCGCCACGTCGAGCGCGGGTCCCAGCTCCTCCGGACGCAGCGGCTTCGCCAGGAAGCCGAGCACGCCGGCCTGTATCGCGCGGCTCGACACCGCGAAGTCGGTGTGGCTGGTGAGCAGCACCACCGGGCAGGCGCCCGAGGCCATCACCTGCGCGCGCGGCCTCTACCCCGTCGCCATCCGGCAAGCCGACCGCCATGATGACGGCGTCGGGCCGGTGCTTGTCCACCAGATGCGAGACGTCCTCGACCTTGCTTCCGTTGCCGAGCACCTGCCCGCCCTGGAGGGTGACTGCTTCGGCCACCGCAGCGCGGGATGGAGCGTGATCGTCGACGATGACTACCTTCCATCTTGGTCTCATGACCTGGGAAACAGCAAGGGCGGTGCCAAGGCAGGCGAACGGAAAATCGCGGGATTAGCGCACCGTGGCGTGCGCGGGCTGCTCAGGCGCCAGGCAGCTCGCGCGGAGCGCCGAGCGCCTGAGCAGCCTCATCGAGCGCGAACGTCGGTCTAGAAGAAGGAGTAGAAGAGGCTGATCGAGATCGTGTCCAGGCTCTTGGACTGCGCCGACACGCCCGGAGGCGTCCGGCCGCGACGTCTTCGCCTCGTAGACCTTCTCGCTCGCCGCGTCGTGCCGATACTCCAGCCGGCCCACCAGGCCCTTCCAGATCTTGAACTGGGCCGTCAGCGTCGTCGGACCAGTAGATCCACCCGGTTGCCGAACCCCGTCCGCGCCCCGTTCGCGTCCTGGAAGAACTCCTGCCGGAACGCCAGTCCGGAACCAGCTCCGTGAAGTCGTAGGCCGCGTACGCCGGCCACCCCCCACCACGTCGCGTCGTTGTTCTGCCGGGTCCCCAGCGAGGTCAGGAAGGCCTCGTCCTGCTCGAAGCCGTAGTCGACGTTCAGCCCCAGCGTCGATGTTCTTGAACCCGGTGTAGTTCACCACCAGGTCCAGCACGTACCGCGGCTGATTGTCGTTGTTGTCGTTCTGCTCCGGCCCCACGATCCAGTTCAGGTTCGCCGTCAAGTCCTTGATCGGCGTCGACGCGAACTGCCCCGTGAAGCTCGACCGCGTCGTTGTTGTCTTCGAGTCGTCCCAGCCGAGCACCACCCCCGCCGTCATGTTGAACCAGTCCGTGAACGCGTAGGAGAGCAGGCCGCCGGTGTGGGTGAGCGGGATCGCGAAGGTGAACAGATAGCCCCGCGAGAAGTTCAGGTTGTTCGGCGACTCGATCACCTCGTAGCCCAGCAGCGTCACGAACTTGCCGCCCTTGAGCGATCAGCCCGCTCCCGACGGCAGCATCGCCGAGAGATAGGCCTCCTGGAGGTCGAACTTCGCCGTGTTGCGGAACGGAAAGGTGTCGTCGATGTCCCGAAAGATCCCGAGCGAGTGGTTCTTCTGCGAGTCGATGCCGGCGGTGACGACGAGCCCGTAGCCCCACGAGTACTTCTCCGAGGGGTCCTTCTTGATGCTGAACTCCGCCATGTTGAAGGTATAGCCCTCGTCGTAGTCGTAGAAGCGGAGCTCGTTGGTCCCCCCCGCCCCGCCCCCGTCAGGTTGAAGGTGTAGCTATTCTCGATGTACGCGAACAGCTTGTGCTCCTCCCAGTACGTCTTGGGCTTCTCCTCCTCCTTCTTCTCGCGGCCGGCGAGCCGGCGCGGGCCGGCGTCTGCGCCAGCGCGGGCGCCGCCCATCCGCACCGCCAGCCAGCAGGGCCGCCGCCATCCACCGTGTGGCTCCTCTGATCATCCGGCTTCTCCTTGGCGTGATCCGGGTTCTCGGTCGTCGCCTGCCGACTCCGCTGCTCCCTTGCGCAGGCAGGACACCGCACGACCGTCGTCGGTCACGGCAGGAATGCGATTCCAATGCCAACGGGATCCGCCCTCGCGCCGGCTCGCCCTCGCCGACCTTCGAGGCGCCGCGCGCGTCGGCACATCCACGGGCTGCCTCACGCCCACCCGCGTTCGATTGGTCGCGTACTTAGGGTGACGAAGTCAGCAACGCAGCCCGAGGCCGCGAGACGATTCACGGCAGGCCGTCCGCACCGCAGTGCGGCAGGCGAGCAACTCGGCCGTAACAGTCTGCTCACGGAGGCGGCAGATACGGAGGCCTGCCTAACGGAGCGGCAGCGGCGCACCCTCCCGCCCCCGGCAGAGCGGGGACGCGAGGCAGCGCGAAGGCGGGACTAGATGTCGTAGTAGAGGGCGAACTCGTACGGGTGCGGGCGCAGCCGGATCGGGTCCACCTCGTTCTTCCGCTTGTAGTCGATCCAGGTCTCGATGAGGTCGGGCGTGAAGACGTCGCCCTTGAGCAGGAAGTCGTGATCCTTCTCCAGGTTGTCGAGCACGATGTCCAGCGCGCCGGGCAGCTGCTTGATCTTCTTCTGCTCGGCGGGCGGCAGCTCGTAGAGGTCCTTGTCCACGGGCTTGCCCGGATCGATCTTGTTGGCGATCCCGTCGAGGCCGGCCATCACGCAGGCCGCGAAGGAGAGGTACGGGTTGCAGGTCGGATCGGGCGTGCGGAACTCGATGCGCTTGGCGCCCTCCGCCTTCGAGTACATCGGGATTCGGATGGCGGCGGAGCGGTTCCGCTGGCTGTACACGAGATTGATCGGCGCCTCGTAGCCCGGCACCAGCCGCTTGTAGCTATTGGTCGAGGGCGCGATGAAGGCAAGCAGCGCGGGGGCGTGCTTCAGGATGCCGCCGATGTAGTAGAGGCAGGTCTTCGAGATGTCCGCGTAGCCACCCCGCTCGTAGAAGAGGTTCTTGCCGTTCTTCCACAGCGACTGGTGGGTGTGCATGCCGGAGCCGTTGTCCTGGAACAGCGGCTTGGGCATGAAGGTGGCGGTCTTGCCCCACTTCTTGGCGGTGTTCTTGGCGCAGTACTTGTACCAGCACACCCGGTCCGCCATCTTGGTCAGGGTGTCGTAGCGCATGTCGATCTCGGTCTGGCCGCCGGTGGCCACCTCGTGGTGGTGCACCTCGACGCGGATCCCCACCGACTCCAGCGCCAGCACCATGTCGGAGCGGATGTCCTGGAACTGGTCCATGGGCGGCACCGGGAAGTAGCCCTGCTTGTAGCGCGGCTTGTAGCCGAGGTTGGGACGGTCGGGCGTGCCCTCCTGCGCCGGTGTTCCAGGCTCCCGCCTCGGAGTCGATGAAGTAGTAGCCGTGGTTGTAGCTCTGGTCGAAGCGGATGGAGTCGAAGAAGAAGAACTCGAGCTCGGGGCCGATGAAGATGGTGTCCGCCACCCCGCTCTTCTTGACGTAGGCCTCCGCCTTCTGGGCGACGTAGCGCGGGTCGCGTGTGTACGCCTTGCCCGTCACCGGATCCTTGACGTTGCAGATCAGCACCATGGTGGGCACCGCGGTGTAGGGATCCATCTGCGCGGTGGTGGAATCGGGAATGAGGAGCATGTCCGACTCGTCGATGGTCTGGAAGCCCCGGATGGACGAGCCGTCGAAGCCCAGGCCGTCCTCGAAGATGCCCTCGTTGAGCTCGGACATCGGGATCGAGAAGTGCTGCCAGAGTCCCGGCAGATCGATGAACCGGAGATCCACGATCCTGACTCCCTTCTCCTTCGCGAACTTCACCACTTCCTTCGGGGTCATGCGTCCTTCCTCCTTATGAGGATTTGCGCTGATGGAATTGGCGTGGATCCAAAGCCGGCGCGCCGGCGGGGCGTCCCTTGCCCCGCCGGCCTAAGAACACTAGTGCCCCCCTGGGGCCCGTCAAGCCTCCCCTGCTAGTGGCTGCGGGCCTTCGCCTCCGCCGCCTTCATGGCTTCCGCGAAGGCGCCGCCGCTGCCGCCCGTCTGCGAATACTCCGTCCCCGCCGCCGAGCGCGTAGGCGGTCTCCGAATGCTGGGAGAGATCGAGACCGGCCTGCTCGTCCTCGTCGCTCACCCGCAGGCCCATCAGGCCGTCGAGGACCTTGAGGATGATGGTGGTCATCACGAAGCCCAGCACGATGGTCACCACCACCGCGATGAGCTGATACAGGAGCTGCTTCGGGATTGCCGTAGAGGAGCCCGTCGCCGCCCGCCTCGTTCACGGTCTTGGTGGCGAAGATCCCCGTGGCCAGCGCGCCCCAGGTGCCGCCCACCCCGTGCACGCCCACCACATCGAGCGAGTCGTCGTAGCCGAGCTTCGTCTTGAGGTTGCAGGCGCGTGTAGCAGATGATCCCGGCCACCGCGCCGATCACGATCGAGGCCAGCGGGGTGACGAATCCGGCCGCCGGGGTGATCGCCACCAGCCCCGCCACCGCGCCCGAGGCCGCCCCGAGCACGGTGGGCTTGCCCCGCGAGCTCCATTCCGTGAACATCCAGCCCAGCGCCGCCGCCGCCGCGGCGGTGTTCGTGGTGGTGAAGGCGTGCCCGGCCAGCCCGTTGGCGCCGAGCGCGCTGCCGGCGTTGAACCCGAACCACCCGAACCAGAGGAGGCCCGCGCCCATCACGGTCAAGGGCAGGTTGTGCGGCGGCATCGGGTGATGCCCGAAGCCCTTCCGCTTGCCGATGACGATCGCGGCGGCGAGCGCGGAGATGCCCGAGGAGATGTGGACGACCGTCCCGCCCGCGAAGTCCAGCGCCCCCAGGTTGCGCAGCCAGCCGCCCACGCCCCACACCCAGTGCGCGAGCGGATCGTAGACCAGCGTGGCCCACGCCAGGATGAACACGATGAAGGTCGAGAACTTCTTCCGCTCGGCGAAGGCGCCGGTGATGAGCGCCGGCGTGATGACGGCGAACATCATCTGGAAGAGCATGAACGCCTGATGCGGGATGGTGGCCGCGTAGTCGGCGTTGGGCGTCTGCCCCACGCCGCGCAGGCCCATCCAGTCGAGCCCGCCGATGATGCCGCCCTTGTCGGGACCGAAGGCCAGCGTATAGCCCCAGAGCACCCACTGGATGGAGATGAGGGCGAGGATGATGAAGCTGTGCATCAGGGTGCCCAGGGCGTTCTTCTGCCGCACCATGCCGCCGTAGAAGAGCGCGAGGCCCGGCGCCGTCATGAGCAGCACCAGCGCCGACGAGGTGAGCACCCAGGCGGTGTCACCGCTGTCGATCTTGGGTGGGGCGGGCGCGGCCGCCGGAGCCGCCGCCGCCGGGGCGTCGGTCTTGGGCGCTTCCGCCGCGGGGGCAGCCGGCGCCGCGGGCGCGGGCGGAGCCTGGGCCCACGCCGACGTCGCCACGAGCGCGAGCAGCGTGAGCAAGACCACGATCACGAGACGACGTTCACCTTTGACCACCACGTTTCCTCCTTGTCTCGCCTGCGCTTTAGAGTGCGCTCTCGTCGCGTTCGCCCGTACGGATCCGGACCGCCGTGTCGACTGGGGTGATGAAGATCTTCCCGTCCCCGATATTCCCGGTCTTGGCCGCGCCCGCGAGGACGCCCGCTACCTTGTCCACGAGGTTGTCGGGCACCACGACTTCCACCTTGATCTTCGGCAGGAAGTCGACCGTGTACTCGCCGCCGCGATAGAGCTCGGTGTGGCCCTTCTGACGGCCGAAGCCCCTCACCTCGGAGACGGTCATCCCGATGACCCCGATGCCAGTGAGGGCCTCCTTCACGTCGTCGAGCTTGAACGGCTTGATGATGGCTTCGATCTTTTTCATGTCACCCTCCCGGCGGGCGGAAATGCACCTAGCGTGCCGCGAGGAGGAACCGAGGGGGAAGGCAGGAAATCAGGAACTTACGGGGCGATGCGACGAGCGCGGGGGCGATCCGGCGTGCACACGGATTGGGCACCCGCTCCGGGAAATGCCTCGGCGCTAGGCAGCCGCGCCGGGCGCGGGCTGGGGCGCGCGACGCTCCGGCGGACGGCGGGGGGAGCGGCGGGCGCGGCGGGAGCGGGGGCGAAGCGTCTCCTCAACCGCGGCGCGTAGCTGCCGGAGATCCGCGGTTTTCGGGGCGGCCTTCACGCCGGGAACGGCAAGCCCGCCGTCCTCGGTCACGAGGCCCGAGCAGACGACCACGGGGGTCGTCAGCCCCTTGCGCTCCAGCGCGCGGAGGAAGTCCAGCCCGTTGAGACGCGGCAGGCGGAGGTCGAGGACGATGAGGTCGGGTCTCGCGCGGTCGAGCTGGGCGAGCGCCTCGATCCCGTCGCTGGCCTCCACCAGACGGAAGCTCGGCCTCGAATTCGGCCTGAGTGAGCCCCCGCCAGGCGGGATCGTCGTCAACGATCAACATCGTCGGCATGCGTATCCATCCCACGCCCCAGGGTAGCAATAAGGCTGCCGAACCCAGTCAGCAGCAATTCCAGCGTACTTAGGCTCGGAGTGGTGCGGGGCCGTGGCGTTGCGGGACTGACGACGGTGTGTCGAGGCGGAGACGGTTACGGCCGGCGCTGCGGAATCCCGTGCCGGCGCATCTTCGAGTATAGCGTGGGCCGGCGAAGCCCCAGCACCGCCGCCGCCGCCTGCTTGTTCCACCCGGTAGACTCGAGCGCGCGGACGATGGACACGCGCTCGATCTCCTCCAGGGACCCCGAGGACGGCTGCGACGCGGTGACGCTGCCCACCTCGGCGCGCAGGGGCTCGGGCAGGTCGGAGAGCGTGATCTCCTTGCCGCGGGCCACCAGCACCGCGCGCTCGACGGCGTGCTCGAGCTCGCGCACGTTGCCCGGCCACTGATAGGCGAGCAGTCGTCGGTACGCCTCCGGATCGATCCCCTCCACCGGCCGCACGTGCTTCTCGCGGAAGCGCTCGAGAAAGGACTTGGCGAGCAGCGCGATGTCGCGAGCCGCGCTCCCGCAGCGGCGGCATCGACAGCGTCACCGTATTGATGCGGAAGTAGAGGTCCTGGCGCAGCCGACCCTCGCGCACCGCCTGCTCGGGATCGCGGTTGGTCGAGCAGAAGAGGCGGAAGTCCACGGGCACCGTGCGCGAGCCACCCAGCCGCCGTACCTGGCCGATCTTCCAGCACCCGGAGCAGCTTGGCCTGGAGGTCCATCGGCATCTCGGTGATCTCGTCGAGCAGCACCGAGCCCTTGTGCGCCTCCTCGAGGAGGCCGGACTTGTCGGTGGTGGCGCCGGTGAAGGCGCCCTTCACGTGCCCGAAGAGCTCGGACTCGATGAGGTCCTTGGGCAGCGCCGCGCAATTGATCTTCACGTTGGGTCCGCCGGCGCGGTTGCTCTTGGCATGCAGCGCATTGGCGGCCAGCTCCTTGCCGGTGCCGCTCTCGCCCACGATGAGCACATTCGCGTCCGAGCCGGCCACCGACTCCAGGAGATCGAACATCCGGCGCATCGCCGGCGAGCCGCCCAGCAGCTCGCCGAGCCCCGATTGCTCGGCCAGGCGTCGCTTGAGATCGGAGGTCTCCGCCAGGAGCCGCCGACGTTCCAGCGCCTTGCTCACCAGCGTGAGCATCTCGGCCGCGTCGAACGGCTTGGCGACGAAGTAGAAGGCGCCCTGCTTGGTCGCCTCCACTGCCTTGGAGATGGAGGAGTGCCCCGTCATGATGATCACTTCGAGAGAGGGGTCCTTGCTCTTGAGCTGTTGCAGGAGCTGGAGGCCGTCGCCGTCGGGCAGGACCAGATCCACCAGGGCGAGGGAGAATTCCCGCTCGGTCATCTGACCGAGGGCCGACACGATGTCCCCGGCCACCCCGACGTCATAGCCCTCACCTTCGAGAACGATCCGCAGCCAATCGGCGATCGCGGGCTCGTCGTCTACCAGGAGGATGCGTGACTTCATGGGTTCTCCACCTCTCTTTCAGCCTAGCATGGAGCAAACCCTTGTGTCACCAGGGTGACACTTAGACTTGAATAGAATGTCATATATCAAGTATGTTGAAGCGCTATGAGAAACCATTTACCCAACCTCGAACTGACGGAGCGCTGAGGCGAACCTCCCCCTGGTGTGCTTGACACGCTCAGGGCTGACGCGCAATATGGCGCCCATGCAATTCGGCTTCGCCCTTCAGGGTCGCGGGCCGCTGTCGAAGCCCGAGATTCTCTTCAAGCTCGCGCAGAAGGGAGACGCCCTTCGCTACGATTCGGTCTTCGTCACCGATCATGTCGTGATCCCGGTGGAGATCGAGTCGGCCTACCCGTACTCGGCGAACGGCCGGGTCGCCGGCGACTGGAAAGAGGGATATCTCGAGCCGCTGCCGCTCATGGCTCATCTGGCTGCGCTGACCAAGCGCATCCGCATCGGCACCAGCGTCCTCATCATCCCGTATCGCAATCCGGTGGTCACCGCCAAGATGCTGGCCACCATGGACGTCCTCTCGGGCGGACGCATCATCCTGGGCGCGGGCGTGGGCTGGATGGAGGAGGAGTTCCAGGCGCTGAACGCTCCCTCCTACAAGGAGCGCGGGCGAGTCACCGACGAGTTCATCCGCCTCATGCGGGAGATGTGGACGCGCGAGCCGGTGGACTTCAGGGGCCAGTACTACACCCTCGGCAAGGTCAGCGCGCTGCCCAAGCCCGTCCAGAAGGGTGGCATCCCGGTGTGGACCGGCGGGCATACGGAGCCCGCGCTGCGACGCGCGGGGCAGGTGTCCGACGGGTGGCACCCCATCGGGCTACGCCCGCCCGGACTGCTCGAGCCAAAGGAGTACGCCGAAAAGGTGGCGGTGGTGCGGGAGCTGGGCACGCAAGGCGGGTCGCGATCCCAAGGCCATCACCATGAGCTATCGTGTGCCCCTCGAGCTTCGTCCGCGCGGCGCCAAGCCTGCGGGGGGCGAGCGGACGCTGTTCCGGGGCACGGTCGCGGAGGTGGTGGAGGACATCCGCACTTATCAGCGCCTCGGGGTCACGCATTTCGTCTGGGACCTCACCGCCACGGACCTCAAGGGCGCCCTTGCGCTCCTCGAGCGCTTCGCCCGCGACGTGCGTCCCAAAGTCCAGCGCCTCCCGCGCTAGCGGGGCCCATGCCGGCCCTGCCCGAGCCCGTCGCGGGCTTCATCTCCGCCGGTCGCGTGGGCCGCCTCGGCACCGCCGATGCCGATGGCGATCCCCTGGTGGTGCCCTTCTGCTATGCCTGGGACGGCGAGGCGCTTTTCTCCGCCATCGACGCCAAGCCCAAGCGGGGCGCCGCCGGCGAGCTGCGCCGGGTGCGGAATATCCGCGCGAATCCCAAGGTCAGCGTCGTCATCGACGAATACGACGAGGACTGGAGCCGCCTGCGCTGGGTCATCATCCAGGGCCGGGCCGAGATCCTCACCGGCGGGCCGGGCTACCGGCGAGGCACCGAGCTCCTCCTCGACAAGTACCCGCAGTACCGGCGCATGGGTTTGCCGCCCGAGCCCGGCACCATGATCAAGGTGACGCCGGCCCGCATCAGCCACTGGAGCTTCACCCCATGAGCGCGCTGGATCGCGCCCTCGCGCGCGCCGCCTCCGGCCGCGCGCTGGACGCCGCGCACGCGGAGACGCTCCTTGCCACCCCGGACGAGCGCCTCCCCGAGCTGCTGGCCCCCGCCGCCGCGCTCCGCGATCGAGGCCATGGCCGCCGGCTCACCTTCTCGGCCAAGGTCTTCGTGCCGCTGACCACGCTCTGCCGGGACTACTGCGGCTACTGCACTTTTCGGAAGGATCCTGGCCAATCGGGCGCCCATACCATGATGCCCGATGAGGTGATCGCGCTCGTCCAGGCAGGCGAACGGCTGGGCGCCAAGGAGGCGCTGTTCTCCCTCGGCGACAAGCCGGAGGCGCTCTTCCCCGAGCATCGCGAGTTCCTGCGGCGCATGGGATTCCGGACGACGCTCGCCTACCTGCGCGCGGTCTCCGAGCGCGTGGTGCGCGAGTCCGCGCTTTTGCCGCACGCCAATCCGGGCCTGATGTCCGAGCGCGATCTCTCGTCGCTGCGCGAGGTCAATGTCAGCATGGGGATCATGCTCGAGACCACCTCCGAGCGGCTGCTCGGACCGGGCCTCGCCCACGACCGCGCGCCCGACAAGATCCCGGCGCGCCGGCTCAAGACCATCGCGCTGGCGGGCAAGCTCCAGATCCCCTTCACCACCGGGATCTTGATCGGCATCGGCGAGACCCATGCCGAGCGCGTGGACGCGCTCCTCGCCATCCGCGCGCTGCACGAGCAGTACGGCCATATCCAGGAGGTCATCATCCAGAACTTCCGGGCCAAGCCCACCATCCCGATGCGCGGCGTGCCCGACCCGACCCTGCCGGAGCTCCTGCGCACCCTCGCGGTGGCGCGGCTCCTGCTCGGGGCGGAGATGAATATCCAGGCGCCGCCGAATCTCGCCGATGCCGGCTACGGCGGTCTGCCCGCCGCCGGCCTCAACGACTGGGGCGGCATCTCGCCGCTGACGCCCGACCACATCAACCCCGAGCGGCCGTGGCCCCTGCTGCGGGAGCTGCGCCGGGCCACCGAGGCGGCGGGGCACGAGCTGCGCGAGCGCCTCGCCATCTATCCCGAGTACACCACCCGCCCGGAATTTCTCGATGGCGCGCTCCGCCCGCGCGTGGCCCACTATGTCGGTCCGGACGGCCTCGTCCGTCAGGACCTGGAGCGCTGGCGAAGCTGGTAGTCTCTGAGGACGGAGGACCTAGACCCGTGGACAGCAAGGACCTGAACTGGGCGGGACCCGACGTGCGGACCATACTCGGCCGCGCGCTGGACGGCGAGGAGCTCACGGTGGCCGAGGGGATCCGGCTCACCGAGGTCGAGGGGCGCGACTACCATGCCCTCTGCCTCGTCGCCGACGAGATGCGACGGCGTCAGGCCGGCGAGCTCGTCACCTACGTCGTGAATCGCAACATCAACTTCACCAATGTCTGCATCAAGCACTGCACCTTCTGCGCCTTCAGCCGTGACCATCGCGAGGAGGAAGGCTACTTCCTGCCGCTCGACGAGGTCGTGCGCCGCGCCATCGAGGCCTGGGAGATGGGAGCCACCGAGGTCTGCATCCAGGCCGGGCTGCCCCCCAAGCTCGACGGCAGCTACTACGTCGATCTGTGCCGCGCCATCAAGGCGGCGGTGCCGGAGATGCATCTCCATGCGTTCTCGCCCGAGGAGGTGCTGTACGGCTCGACCCGAGCGGGCATGGCCATCCCGGACTATCTGAAGCTGCTCAAGGCGGCGGGGCTCGGCACCCTTCCCGGCACCTCGGCGGAGATCCTCGACCAGGAGATCCGGGACGTCATCGCCAAGGGCCGCATCACCGTGGAGCAGTGGCAGGAAGTGATCACCTCCGCACATGCGCTGGGCATCCGCACCACCTCCACCATCATGTACGGCCACATCGAGCGGCCCGAGCACTGGATCCGCCACATGGATCTCCTGCGCGGGATCCAGCACCGGCACCGGCGGCTTCACGGAGTTCGTGCCGCTCTCCCTCATCCACTCCGAGGCGCCGATGTACCAGCGCGGGCTCGTCCCCGGCGTGCGGCCGGGGGCCACCGGGCTCGAGGTGGTCAAGATGCACGCGCTGGCGCGACTCATGCTCGGGCCGACCTTCCGCAATATCCAGTGCTCGTGGGTGAAAGAGGGGCCCAAGCTCTCGCAGCAGCTCCTCGCCTGCGGGGCCAATGATCTGGGCGGCACGCTCATCAACGAGTCCATCTCCACGTCGGCGGGCGCGGGCTTCGGGCAGCTGGTGCCGCCCGCCGAGCTGCGCCGGCTGGTCCGCGACGCGGGACGCATCCCCGCCCGCCGCAATACCGAGTACGAGCTGATCAAGGTGTACAAGACCGAGGCCGACGACGAGGCGTCGCCGCTCGACAATGTCGCCGACGCGGAGGCGCGCTTCGGTTCCTATCGCCGTCTCACTTCGTCGACACAATTCCGTTTCGTGCACCCCTTGAAGACGTCGGCCGGTTGAGTGACACTAGGCGCCGCTTGACCCGGCCTTTCAACCCCAACCCCTGACACGGAGGCTTCCCTCATGGCTAAAACGATGACCAAGTCCGCCATCATCGGCCACCTCGCACAGAAGGCCAATCTCAGCAAGAAGCAGGTGGTCGAGCTGATGGATCAGCTCCTCTCGCTCGCGACCAAGGAGGCGAAGAACGTCTTCGTCGTCCCGGGCTTCGGGCGCCTGGTCCTCGCCAACCGCAAGGCGCGCATGGGCCGCAACCCCCAGACCGGCGAGCCCATCAAGATCCCCGCGAAGCGCGTGGTGAAGTTCCGACTCTCGAAGAGCCTCAAGGACACGGTGCTTGGCAAGAAGTAGCGATCCTGAGGGGCTCGTGTATCGAGCCCTTCCCGCTCCCGGCGGAGACGCCCGGGACCTCTTCGGATTCGTGGGCGCGTGGCTCCCGCCCACGGCGGCGGTGTCGGCCGGCTGGGGCGCGTGGGAGGGCGATCGGCTCGCCGGAGCCCTCCTGCTCGAGCGGGCGGCACGGCGGCCATGCTCTACGGCCCCGTGGTGGTGGCTTCCGATACCCCCGATCCGGACGCCGCCGTCGAGATCGCGGCCCGACTCCTCGACGATGCCCTGGGCCATGCCGAGGCTCAGGGCATCACCACCCTCTACACGCGCCCCCAGAGTCTGGATCGTGTCTGGGTGCGCAACGGCTTCATTCCCATTCCCGAGGCCGACCTGCCGGAAGCGCTTCGCGGCCGACCCGGCATCGGACTCTTCGGCTGGCGCGGCGGCACCGCTATCTGGAGCATGGCCGGGCGAGCGGAGGCCGCGCGGCGCGCCGCCGCTCCGCCCACCGCCGGCCGGCGCCGCCGCTAGGCCGCGATGAAGATCGTCGCTCTCGCCGGGGGCACCGGCGCGGCCAAGCTGCTGCGCGGGCTGGCACCGCTGGTCGATCCCGCCGATCTCACCATCATCGGCAATACGGGCGACGACACCGAGCTCTGGGGCCTGCACGTCTCGCCGGACCTGGACACGGTCTGCTACACGCTCGCCGGCCTCATCGACGAGCGGAAGGGCTGGGGGCTTCGCGACGAGACCTTCCACGCGCTGGAGCAGATGCCCCGCTTCGGCGAGCCCGCGTGGTTCGGGCTGGGCGATCGCGATCTCGCCACTCACCTGCACCGCACCCGCCTCCTGCGCGAGGGGCGCTCCCTCACCGCGATCACCGCCGACATCGTCGCCGCGCTGGGCGTGCCCGCCCGCGTGCTGCCCATGTCGGACCAGCCCGTGCGCACCCGCATCCTCGGTCCCGAGGGATGGATCTCCTTCCAGGAATACTTCGTGCGCGAGAAGGCCCAGACCGACGTCCGCGCCGTCGCCTACGCGGGCGCGGCCGACTCGGTGCCGGCGCCGGGCGTGGTCGCGGCCATCGCGGAGGCACGGGTGGTGATCGTCTGCCCGTCCAATCCCATCACTTCGGTGGGCCCGATCCTGGCCGTGCCCGGGATCGTGGAAGCGCTGGCCGCCACGCGCGCCTCGGTCCTCGCCGTCAGTCCCATCATCGGCGGCGACGCCGTGTCGGGGCCCGCGGGCCGGCTCATGGCCATGGCGGGGCTGCCCGTATCCGCCGCGGGGGTGGCGCGCGCCTATGCCGGCTGGCTCGACCTGCTCGTGGCCGACGAGCGCGATCGGGCGCTGGTCTCCGAGATCGAGGCCCTGGGCCCGCGGGCGGCGACCGCCGACACCCTCATGACCGGTCGCGCGGCAGAAACCGCCCTGGCCCGGCATCTGCTCTCGCTCGTCCCATGACGGACCCGGCCGCCACCGTGCTCGCCGCGCTCCCGGTCAAGGACCTCGTCAATGCCAAGCAGCGGCTCGTGCCGGCGCTCGCCCCCGACGAGCGCCACGATCTCGCCGCCGCCATGCTCGAGGACGTGCTCGACGCCCTCGACGCGGTGGAGAACGTGGCGGTGCACCTCGTCACCAGGGATCCCGAGGTGCTGGCGCTGGCGAGCCGGCGCGGGACGCCTTGCCTCACCGAGAGCGCCAACCGCGGACACACCGAGGCGGTGGCGCTCGGGCAGCGGGCAGCGGCGGAGCGCGGCTTCGCCCGCTTCCTCACCATCCCGGGCGACGTGCCCTGCGCCACCGCCGAGGAGATCCGCGCGCTGATTGCCGCGCTTCCCGACGGCCCCGGCGTGGCCTTCGTGCCCTCGCTCTCCGGTTTCGGGACCAATGCCGCGCTGCTGGTGCCACCCGACGTCATGCCGCTCAAGTTCGGCGAGCCCTCCTTCTCGAATCATCTGGGATCGGCGCGCGCCCGCGGGCTGGTCCCCACCGTCCTCGAGCTCCCGGGGATCGGCCTCGACGTGGACGCGCCCGAGGACCTCCGGCTCCTGCTCGCGCGCGGTCCGCGCACCCGCGCCGGCCGCCTCCTGCGCGCGCGCGGCATCGCGGCGCGCCTCGCCGTCGCGGGCTAGACCATGCCGCCGCGCTTCGAAGTGATCGGCGTCGCCGGCCTGCCCGAGATCGCGCGGGGCGACGATCTGGGTCCCCTCGTCGTCGACGCCGCCCGCGCCCAGGGCACGCCGCTGGCCGCCGGCGATCTCCTCGTGGTGAGCCAGAAGATCGTCTCCAAGACCGAGGGCCGGATCGTCCGCCTCGACCAGGTGACGGTGTCGCCCCGGGCCCAGGCGCTGGCGCTGGAGATCGACCGCGATCCCCGGCTGGTGGAGGTGATACTCGGCGAGAGCCGGCGCATCGTGCGCACCGCCAAGGGCGTCCTCATCGTCGAGACGCATCATGGCTGGATCTGCGCCAATGCGGGCGTCGATCAGTCCAATGTGGACGCCGACACCGCCTGCTTGCTCCCCCTGGATTCCGACGCCTCCGCGCGCGGCCCTCCGGAGCCGCATCGCCGCGCTGACCGGCCATACGCTCGGCATCGTGATCGCGGACACCTTCGGCCGGCCCTGGCGCGAGGGGCTCGTCAATGTCGCGGTGGGCCTGGCCGGCTTCGAGCCCATCGTCAGCTATCTCGGCGAGACGGATCCTGCCGGGCATGTGCTCCAGGCCACCATCCTCGCGCTCGCCGACGAGCTGGCCTCCGCCGCCGAGCCGGTGATGGGCAAGCTCGACCGCATTCCGGCGGCCATCATCCGCGGTGTCAAGTGGACCGTGGCCGAGGCCGACAGTCGCCCCCTGCTCCGTGATCCCTCCCGCGACCTCTTCCGATAGCCTCAAACCAACCTCTCACTGGATTCAATATAAAGCGAGGCCAGATCATGAAAATCGGGATCGTCGGCGGCACCGGCAAGGAAGGCGCGGGGCTCGGGGCGCGCTGGGCGCAGGCGGGGCACGAGATCGTCATCGGCTCACGCGACCCCGCGCGCGCCCAGGCCAAGGCCGCCGAGCTCGCCGCAGCGGTGCCCGGCGCCAAGATCACGGGCACGGGCAATCGTGACGCGGCCGCCGCCGCCGATATCGTGGTACTGGCGGTCCCCGCCGACGGGATCGCCGCAACCCTCCCCGACGTCAAGGACGCTTGCCGGGGCAAGGTGGTGATCAGCGCCGTGGTCCCGCTCACCTTCGGCGGCCCTCGCCTCTTCACGCCGCCGTCCCCCGGATCGGCGGCCGAGGTGGTGCAGGAGCTCCTCGGGCCCGAGGCCCGCGTGGTGGCCGCCTTCCACCACATCGCCGCCCACGAGCTCGCCGCCACCGGCCATGCCATCGAGTGCGATCTCCTCCTCTGCGGCGCTGACGCGGAGGCCAAGAAGCGGGTGGCGGAGCTGGGGACGTCCATGGGGCTCCGCGCCATCGATGTGGGGGCGCTCACCAATGCGGGTCCACTGGAGGGCATCACCGCCGTGCTCGCCACGGTCAATCGCCGCTACAAGCTGAAGAACTCCGGGATCAAGATCACCGGGCTCCCCGCCTAGCTCGGACAGAGGGCGCGGCCCCATGTCTACTGGAAGCATGGGCCAAGCGGCTCGAGGCGTCGTGCTGATGGTGCTCGCGGCGCTCGCGGCGGGCTGCGCGGTCACGCCGGAGGAGCGAGCCGCGACCCAGCGGGCCTGGGCAGAGCGTGATCGGGACCGCCGCGCGGAGTGCGCCCGCCAAGGGCTGGGCTACCTCGACGGCGCCTGCCTCTCGCGCGGCGGCCCCTAGCGGGGTCGGCGAGCGCTGTCGGCCTCAGCCCAGCAGCGCGGCGGCGCCCGCCACATCGGCGAAGTCGTCGAAGAGGAGATCGGGGCGCAGCGCGGCCAGCTCCGCGCGGGGATGAAAGCCGGTGGCTACCGCGACGGCGACGGCCCCGAAGGCGCGCGCGCACTCCACGTCCAGCGGCGTGTCGCCGATGACCAGCACGTCGGCGGGAGCGAAGCGGTGGCCTACGAGGGCTTCCGCCCGACGCGCCGCCAGCGAGGGGAGCTGCCGCCGATCGGCGTGGTCGGAGCCATACGCGCCGGTGCGGAAGAAGGGCCGGAGGCCGGTGGGCTCGAGCTTGATGCGCGCGCCCTCCTCGATATTGCCGGTGAGGAGACCCTGCATGACGCCGGGCGTCCCGTCCAGCCGCCGGACCAGCTCCGCCACGCCGGGCAAGAGCTTCACGCCGCTGCCGTCGCCGATCTCCTGCGCCAGCCCGCGCGCGTAGAGCTCGAAGCACTCGTCGAAGCCCGCGCGGATGGTGTCCGGCGCGAGGCCCGCCGCGCCCATGAGGTCGAGGATGATGCGCGGATCGGTCTTGCCGCGGAAGTCGTAGCCGTCGATGTGCCCGGCGGTACCGTACACGCGCTCGAGCGCGCCCCCCAGCGCCCGCCGGCCCGCGCCACGCGCGGACAGCAGAGTGCCGTCGATGTCCCAGAGGACGAGGCGACGCCAGGCCGTCACGGGACGCGGCGCGGCGTGGAGGCGCTGCGGGTGCTCGGAGCGCGGGACGGGGCGGGCGCGCTCCGCGCGGCGGGGACGCGCGGAGCGGCCGGCGCGGGATCGCCCGCGAGGTCACGGAGACGGGCGACGATGCCCGGCAAGCGATCGAGGAGCAGATCCACCTCCGCGCCGGTGCTCCAGCGGCCGAGCGTGAAGCAGAGGGAGCCTTCCGCCTCCGCGGCCGTGCAGCCGATGGCCCGCAGCACATGCGAGGGCGTCTGGGTCAGGGTCGCGCAGGCCGAGCCCGACGAGGCGGCGATGCCGGCGAGGTCGAGGTCCAGCAGCACGCTGTCCGCCTTCACACCGGCCACGACCACGCTCGCATGATGCGGGAGACGGCGGTCCCGCGGCCCGGTGACGCGGCAGTCGGGCACCGCCTCCAGCATGCCTTCCAGCAGCCGGTCGCGTAGCGCGGTGAGCCGCGCGGGCTCCCCGTGCGCGGATTCTGTCCTGATCAGCTCGGCGGCGACCCCCAGCCCGACCAGCGCGGGGAGATTCTCGGTCCCCGAGCGCAGCCCCACTTCCTGGCCCCCTCCGAGAATCTGCGGCGCGAGCTTCACGCCGGGCCGCACCCAGAGTGCCCCCGTGCCGGGAGGGCCATAGACGTCATTGCCAGACAGCGTGACGAGATCGATGCCGAGCGACTCCGCGGACAGCGCGGTGCGCCCGATGGCCCCCACGCCGTCCACGTGGAGCGGCACGCGCGCCGCGCGGGTCACGCGCGCCAGCTCCGCCACCGGCTGGAGCGTGCCGATCTCCTCGTTCGCGGCGGCGATGGAAACCAGCGCCGTCTCGGGGCGCAGCGCGCGGCGCAGCGCTTCGGGATCCACGCGACCCTGGCCGTCCACGGGCAGGAGCGTGACCGCCGCGCCCCCCTTTTCCAGCTCGCGGCAGGCGTTGAGCACGGAGATGTGCTCGACGCAGGACGCGATCACGTGGCGGCCGCGCTCGCCGGCGCGGAGCGCGATGCCCTTGACGGCGAGGTTGTTGGCCTCGGTGGCGCCCGAGGTGAAGACGATCCCGCCGGGCGCGCCGCCGACGAGCCGCGCCACCTTGAGGCGCGCCGCCTCGAGGGACTCGCGCGCCTCGGCCCCGAGGGAGTGGCGGGCGGAGGGATTGCCGATGCCGGCCTCGAGGAAGGGCCGCATCACGGCAAGGACACGCGGATCCACCGGCGAGAAGCCGGCGTAGTCGAGATAGACGCGGCCGGGCGACTCTCCGCCGGCCTCCACGCCCCTACCGCGACTTCCGGACCAGGAACCGGTAGACGGCTCCTTCCCGGGAGACACCGATCATCTCGTGGCCGGAGCGCTCGACCCAGACCTTCATGTCCGCGTCAGAGGCGGGATCGTCGGAGGTCATCTCCAGAACCTGCCCCACCGTCAATCTCGCGGATGGCCTCGCGCGTCTTCACGATCGGCATGGGACAGAAGAGCCCGATGCAGTCAATCTGCCTGTCAACATTGACGACTTTCGAGGTTTCCATCGTGTGGCCCTACCCTACCCCACGCCTCGCCGCCCCGTCAAGCAAGCCGCCCCCGGCCCGAAAATAGCTCGTCGCCTCCGCCGGGAACACCGCTATTCTTGATGCCGGACTCCATGCTTACCGTCACGAGCCCCCGTATTTGGACCGGCGCCGTCGGTCTCGCCGCGGCGGCCGTTCTTGCCATGGCGGGTCTCTTCCTGCTCCTCGAGCTCGAGCTGCGCCCGCTCCTCGCCCCCGGGATGGGCCAGGTGGCCCTGGTTGCCGCCGAGGTCCTGGTCGGCCTCGTCGTCCTGCTGACGCTCACCGGCGGGCTGGCGCTGGCGCGGACGGCGCCCGGGCGGGGCATCCTCGAGGCCGCCGCCGCGCCGCCGGCGCGCGGCGGAGAGCCTGGAGACCCCGGAGGTGGGCGTGATGATGGGCACCTTCTCCCGCATCATCGGAAAGATCGAGGAGCAGGGCAACGAGATCAACGAGCTCGGGCAGCGGCTCGAGAACGCGTACAAGGAGCTGGAGTCGAGCAATGCGCGGCTCAAGGAATTCTCGTTCAAGGACGAGGTCACCGGCCTCTACAATCGCCGCTTCTTCTCGATCCGACTCGAGGAAGAGGTCTCGCGCTACCGCCGGTTCAACCACCCCGTGTCGGTGATGCTGATCGACCTCGACGCCTTCAAGGACATCAACGACGAGCTGGGCCACGGGGCCGGCGACGACACCCTGCGCGACATGGCGGACATCCTCCTCAAGTACTCGCGTGGCATCAACGTGATCTGCCGCTACGGCGGGGACGAGTTCGCGGTGCTCCTGGTGGAGACCTCCAAGGCGGGCGCGCGCCTCTACGCCGACCGCATCCGGCAGGTGCTCGCCACCTACCCCTTCGCGAACGGCCGCCGCGTCACCGCCAGCTTCGGGATCGCCGCGCTGCCCGAGGACGTGGAGCCGGCCGCCGACGATCTCATCCGCGCCGCCGACGAGGCGCTGTACGCGGCCAAGCGGTCGGGCAAGAACCGGGTGTCGGTATTCGAAGACGTGGGGGGGACCGCCGCCCCGCGAAAGCCGGGGCGCCTCCCGTGAGCCAGGCCGGCGGCGATCGCCGCGTGCTCATCGTGGACGACGACCGCCAGATCCGGCGCGTGCTGTCCGAGTTCTTCACCGGCAGCGGCTATGACTGCACCCAGGCCGCCAACGGCGCGGCGGGCCTGGAGCGCTTCGCCGCCCACCGGCCGCCGCTCACCGTCACCGACGTGGACATGCCGGAGATGAACGGACTCGAGTTCCTCCGCCAGGCCCGCGCCATCGACCCCGACGCCGCCTTCCTCGTCCTCACCGGCGTGGGCGACATCCAGACCGCGGTGGAGAGCCTGAAGTTCGGCGCCTACGACTTCATCCTCAAGCCGGTGAACATGGATGAGCTCCTCATCGCCGCCGAGCGGGCGCTGGAGCACCGGGAGCTGCTCATCGAGCGCCGTGAGTACCACACGCTCCTGGAGCAGCGGGTGGCGGAAGCCACGCGCGACCTCGAGGCCACCCTGGGGGCGCTGGAGGAGACCTACCGCAGCACCCTCGAGGCGCTCGGGTCGGCCATCGACACCCGCGACCTCGGCACCCAGGCGCACTCGCGCCGGGTCCGCGGCTACTCGCTCATCATCGCGCGCACCCACGGCATGACCGACGAGAAAGATCTGAGACACCTCGAGCACGGCGTGCTCCTCCACGACATCGGCAAGATCGGCATCCCCGACGCCATTCTGCTCAAGCCGGGGCCGCTCACGCCCGCGGAGTGGAAGATCATGCGCACGCATCCCGAGATCGGCCGTCAGCTCGTGGAGCAGATCCCCTTCCTGCGCCCGGCGGTGCCCGTCGTCTACCACCATCACGAGCGCTGGGACGGCACCGGCTACCCCCAGCGCCTCAAGGGCGAGGACATCCCCGTCAGCGCGCGCATCTTCGCGGTGGCCGACGCCTTCGACGCCATGACCTTCGACCGCCCCTACTCGCGCGCCATCTCCTTCGAGGAGGCGCGCCGCGAGATCCAGCACTCCGCGGGCACGCACTTCGACCCCGGTGTGGTGGAGAGCTTCATGCGGGTGCCGCTCGGGGACCTCGAGGAGATCCGGAAGAAGTCCCTCGAGTAGCTTCGCCCGCCGCGGCGGGCCTAGGGGCCCTTGAGGTCGTACTTCTCGACCGCGTAGGCCTTCTGCTTGAACTTCTGGACCTTCCCCGACCCCGTGAGCGGGAACTGGTCCACGATCTCCACGTAGCGCGGCAGCTTGAAGTTGGCGATCCGGTCGCGCGCGAAGGCCACCACGTCGTCCGGCGAGAGCGCGTGGCCGGATCGGGGGATCACGAAGGCCATCACCACCTCGCCCATCACCGGATCCGGCACGCCCACGATGGACACGTCGAGGATGCCCGGATGGCGGAGGAAGAAGTTCTCGATCTCCGCCGGATAGGTATTGAACCCGCCCACGATGATCATGTCGGTGACGCGGCCGGTGATGCGGAGATAGCCGTCGGCGTCCTTGATCCCCATGTCGCCCGTATGCAGCCACCCGTCGCGAATCTTGTCCGCGGTGGCGTCGGGCTTCTTGTAATAGCCCAGCATGAGGGTGGATCCCTTGACACAGACCTCGCCCTCCTGTCCCGGCGGCAGCGGCCGGCCCGTGACGGGATCCACGATGCGGTCCTCGATCTCGGGCGTTCGCAGCCCCACCGTGGCCACCCGCTTCTCCACGGGGTCGCCCGCGCGCGTCCAGTGCGTACCCCCGGTGGCCTCGGTGAGCCCGTACACCACGAGAGCGTCCATGCCGAGGCCCGCCTCGCGATCGAGGATCTTCCGCATGATCTCCACCGGCACCGGCGCCGCCCCGATGGACCCCGTCCGCAGCGACGAGAGGTCGTGCTTGCCGAAGGCGGGATGGCCCAGCATGGTGATGAACATGGTGGGCACGCCCGAGAAGATGGTCACGCGCTCGGCCTCGATGAGCCGCATGGCCTCCCCGGCGTCGAAGACCTCCATCACCACCTGGGTGGATCCCGCGAGGCAGTTGGCGGCCACTCCCCCCATGGAGCCGAAGATGTGGAAGTACGGCACCGGCACGAGGTAACGGTCGGCGTGCGTCCAGCGGTGGAGCTCCACGTACACGCGACACTTGTAGTACATGTTCCCATGCGAGAGGAGGCAGCCCTTGGGCTCGCCGGTGGTGCCCGACGTGTAGAGCATCTCCACCGGATCGTCGGGTCGCACGGAGATGCCGGCGAGCGCGGGCGCGCCCGCCCGACTCCCCGCGCGCTCCACCGCCTCGAAGGATCGGGCGCCCGCGGGCAGCGCGTCCCCCAGCACCACCAGGTGCCGGAGCGCGGGGAACCGCGCGCTGCGCAGCGGGCCCGACTCCCGCGCTTCCGGAAGCAGCTCGTCGAGGATGGCGAGATAGTCCACCCTGGCGGCGGCAAAGCGGTCGACCATGATGAGGGCGGTGGCGTCCGACTGTCGGAGCACGTACTCGACCTCGAGGGCCTTGTAGCGGCTATTGCACGTCACCGTGACCGCTCCGATCTTGGCGATGCCGAGATTGGCCACGTTCCACTCGGTGCGGTTCGGCATCCACAGGACGACGTGATCGCCGGGCCGGACGCCCAGGTCGAGGAGGCCACGGGCGAAGGCGTCCGCCCGGCGCTTGAGCTCGCGATAGGTCACCCGCTCGTCGCGGAAGACGACGGCCTCCCGGTCGGGGAATCGGGCCGCCGCCCCGTCCAGCAGCTCCCCGAGCGCGAGCGCGGGGCCCAGGTCACTCACCGCGCGTCGGCCTGGGCGATGAGGCCCATCACGTGCTGGCGCTTGCCCAGCGCCCCTGCCAGCTCGTCCTGCGACACGCCCTCGGCGAGGCCGCGGTCGATGGCGCGGCACAGCGCCTGCCCGGCCGCCTCCGCGGCGGTGTGGTCGCCGGCGCGTAGCCGCTCCGAGATGCGCGTCCGACGCCCGCGCCGCCATGACGTCCAGGCCCTGGGCGAGGCATTGGCGCGTCTCGGTCTCTCGATCGGCGTCGCCCTCGGCGAGGCGGAGTGCGTGATAGAGAGGCTCCAGCGCCGCCCCCTCGTCGCCGCCCTCCATGCGCTGGACGCCGAGCTTGGTATAGCTCCACCACACTCGGCGGCGCAGCTCGCTCATCTGATGTGATGCCGATGCGGGCAGCCCCCGGACGATAGCCTCCGCGCCCTCGAGGATGCTGCACCGCGGCGGCGAGATCGTCGGGGGACTCGAGCGCCTCGGCTCGTGAGGCGGGTCACGTCTGCGTTCACCGCCTTCCAGTACGGCTCCTCGAGATCGGACAGCCTGACGCCCAGCTCGTCCCAGCCGGCCACCTCCTGGATCCACCGCTGCGCGCCCGCCCGCTCGCCGCGGTCGAGGAGCGCGGTGACCTTTCGCTCGCAGGTATTGGCCAGCGCGTCGCGCGCGCGCTCGACGGCGAGATGCGCGCGGAGCGCCTTGCCCCAGGGCGGAAGCTCATCCCCGCCACTGGCCTCGGCCCCTTCGGCTTCGCGTCCGCGGCCTGGCCGGGCTCACACGCGGCGACACCGCGCAGCAGCCCCACCGAGAGCCGGAGCGTGGCGAGCGAGGCGCCGGAGGCGTCGGGCGTGGCCTCGCCGAGAGTCAGGAGCTGGCTGCCCAGCGAATTCCGCGAGGGCCAGCACGGCGGGATCGGGACGGCCCGCGTCGGTCTTTGGCAGCGCGCGAACACCCTGCTCGAATGCCGCGCGAAGGCCTGCTCTCGTCACCCTCCTCGCGGAGCGCGAGACCGACCAGGCACCACAGCAGCGCACGGTCATATGACGCCGGCGTGCGCGCCCGCCCGCGGCCCCGCCCCTTGAGGAGAGGCTCCGCCAGCGCGCGCAATTCCCCGGGACGCCCCGACTTCAAGAGACGCGCGCACTCGGCGACCAGCGCCGGGGACAGCGTGGGAGGAGCCGGCGCCACACCAGCCTCGGGCATGTCCTCCAGGAACACTGCAGGCAGGGACACTGCTGGCGTGGATTCCGGCGGCGCAGACTCCACCGGCGCCGCGACATCCATGGGAACAACGGCCATGGGAACAACGGCGGCCGGGACCATCACCATGGTTTCTTCCTGAGCGCGGGTGACCGGCTCCGCCACCACGGTCGATTCCTCCACCGGCGCGGCCATCGAGACACGGCGTGGAGTGACCGGGTTGACGGTAGAGGGCGAAGGCTCGAGGCGGGTCGGCGACTGGCTCGGGCAGACGGCGAGGCGCGCGCCGGCTCCAGCGGACGCGGCACTCGCCTTTCGTGGAGCGCGGTCTGCTACCGGCACCGGCAGGCTCTCGGGGCTCGTTCGGCGCGGTGAGCGACCGGTTCGGGAGCGGCGCCTCGGGGACAGGTGGCGGCGGCGGGGTCGCGAACGGGCTCAGCCGGCCGGCCGAGCACCGCGCGCCCGATGCTCGAGCACCCGCTCCTCCGCGCTGAAGCTCCGGCGGCCGATCGGGAGATGGGGCGAGCGCCGCGCGGGCAGCCGTCGCGGACGGCCCTCCAGGGCCTGCGCCAGCCCCACGAAGAGCAGGACGCCGGTCGACCAGCGCCAGCAGCAAAATCAGGATATCGTCGAGGCTCACGTCGAGCGCTCCTTCGTGAATGCGCCGCGGTCACGTTAGCACGGCCCCCCGCACCCGCCAGAGTATTAGCGCGTTGGCCTCCGCCCACCCTCGCGGTATCATCGGCTCCGAGCACTCCCCATCCCTGTTCCCCCGGAGGTCCGGATGCGCCGTGTCGCCGTGATCGGAGTCGGCGTGACCAGGTTCGGCAAGCACGATCGCTCGAGCGCGGAGCTCTTCGCGGAAGCCGCCCGCGACGCCATCATCGACGCGGAGATCGAGCCCCGCGCCATCCAGGCGCTCTACTTCGGCAATGTCACCGGCGGGGAGAGCGAGCGTCAGCTGCATATGGGCCCGCTCGCCGCCACCCTTCTGGGGCTGCCCACCATCCCCACCACCCGCATCGAGAACGCGTGCGCGACCAGCCACGCGGCGTTCCGCCACGCGGTAATGGAGATCGGCGCGGGCGTCTCCGACGTGGTGCTGGTGGGCGGGGCGGAGCGCATCCTGCACGTGCCCACCGAGCACGCCACCGAGTTCTTCGCGTACTGCTCGGACGCCGCCTACGAGCAGCCCACCGGTCTCACCTTCCCCGGCGTCTTCGCCCTCATCGCGCGGGCCCACATGGACAAGTACGGGACCACCGAGGAGCAGATGGCGCACGTGGCGGTGAAGAATCACCGGCAGGGTCTGCACAATCCCAAGGCGCAGTTCCGGAAGGAGATCAGCCTCGAGACCGTGCTCAAGAGCGCGTACGTCGCCGATCCGCTCAAGCTCTTCGACTGCTGTCCCTTCACCGACGGCGGGGCGGCGGTGATCCTGGCCTCGGAGGAGGTGGCGCGGCGGTACCGGCGGCCGATCTGGGTGCTCGGTACCCACGCCGCCACCGACACCATGTTCATGCACGAGAAGCGGGATCTTTCCCGCGTGGCCGCCACCGAGCGCGCGGCGGCGGGCGCCTACCGGCAGGCGGGCCGGGGTCCCGGGGACGTGGACGTGGTCGAGCTTCACGACTGCTTCACCATCGCCGAGATCGTGGCCACCGAGGGACTGGGCTTCTTCGAGCCGGGCACGGGCGGCATGGCCGCCGAGAAGGGCTGGACCAGCATCGGCGGCAAGATCCCGGTCAATCCGTCGGGCGGGCTCAAGTCCAAGGGCCATCCCATCGGCGCCACCGGCGCCGCCCAGATCGCCGAGATCGTCACCCAGCTGCGCGGCGAGGCGGGGCCGCGGCAGGTCGAGGGCGCCCGGACCGGGCTCACTCACACCCTTGGCGGCAATACCGCCACCGTGCTCGTGAGCTTGTTCGGCCGTGACTGACGCCGTGGTGACGCTGCAGCGCTTCTTCGCGGAGGTGCGCGCGGGGCGGCTGACCGGCATCCGTTGCCGGGAATGCGGCGAGCTCACCATTCCCCCGAAGGAGCTCTGCGCGTCGTGCGGCAAGCGCGCGTGGGACACCGTCCCGCTCAAGGGCGATGGCACCGTCTCCTCCTATACCGTGATCCGGGTCGCCCCGCGCGGGCATACCGGGCGAGACGCCCTACGCGGTGGCGGTGGTGCAGCTCACCGAGGGTGTCTCGCTGCTCGGCCGTGTCGTGGATATGCCGCTGGAGTCGCTGCGGGCGGGCGCTCCGCGTCCGCTTCCGTCCCCTCGTCGTGGGAGAACAGACCATGGTCGGCTTCGGTCCCGCCTGAGCGCCACGATGCCACTGCTCGACGGAAAGGTGGCGGTGGTGACGGGCGCGGGCAGCGGCATCGGCCGCTCCGTCGCGCTCGGGCTGGCCCGTGCGGGCGCGCGGGTGGTGGTGAACGACTACGGCGTGAGCGTCGACGGCCGCGAGCCCTCGAGCGCTCCCGCCGAGGCGGTGGTGCGCGAGATCGTGGCCGCGGGCGGGCAGGCGGTGGCCAGCGCCGACAGCGTGGCCACCATGGCGGGCGGCCGCGCCATCGTGGACCGCGCGCTGTCCACCTACGGCGACCTCAATATCGCGGTCTGCTGCGCGGGCATCCTCAAGGAGCGGATGATCTTCAACATGAGCGAGGAGGAGTGGGACTCGGTGGTGGCCGTCCACCTCAAGGGCCACTTCACCGTGATGCAGCCCGCCACGCGCCACATGCGGGAGAAGCGCCAGGGCCGCATCATCACGTTCACCTCCGCGGCGGGCCTCGAGGGCAGCCCGGGCCAGCCCAACTACTCGGCGGCCAAGGAGGGCATCGTGGGGCTCACGCGCTCCACCGCGCTCGCCATGGCCAAGTACGGCGTGACGGTGAACTCGATCTCGCCCACCGCGGACACCCGCATGACCCAGCGGCTGCCCGACGAGCGCCGGGGGGCCGCCACCGCCACGCCGCCCGAGGCCATCGCGCCGGTGGTGGTGTTTCTCGCCAGCGACCGCGCCGCGCACGTCACCGGGCAGGTGATCGGGGTGCGGGGTAACGAGGTCACGCTCTTCTCGCATCCCGCGGCGCTGCGCACCGCGACGCGGGCGGACGGCTGGACGGCGGAGGCGCTCGGCGAGGTCTACGACCGCGCGCTGGGCCAGGATCGGCTGCGGCGGCTGGACGCGATGAAGATCCCCTGGCCTCCTACCAGTTGAGGATGCCGAAGCGGACGTAGCCGACCAGCTGCCAGCCGATCCCCGCCAGGAAGGTCACGAACCCGAGCGTGCAGAGTCCCCGCCAGAGACCCGAGCGCGGGCTCTGCTGGGACGAGTCCTGGGCGAAGGACCACCAGGCGGCGGCCAGGAGCAGGAGGCCCGCGCCCAGCAGGGTCACGATCCACCCCGCCATCACGGCCTCGGTGAAGAGCTTGTCCAGGAAGATGGTCGGGCTATAGCGCTCGAACACGTTGTCTCTCCTCTCGCCTCGTCAAGCCGGCCGCGAAGTCGCGAGCACGGCATTGCCGGCGGTGGTGGTGATCAGGGACGCGGCGGGATCCCGCAGGACGCCGGGGGGGTCGCCGCCCTCGGCCACTGCGGCGATGGCCCGCGCGACCATGCGGCGGGTCATGATGACCCCGCGGTCCGACGTGGCCAGATGCTCGAGCGCATGAATCGCGATGGGCCGCTGGCTCACGATGGCTTCCTGGTCGCCGGGCATCCGATGGTGCTCCTCCTCGGTGAGCTCGGCCCAGAGCTTGCCCCCGTGCCGCGCGCGCGGGGGGAACACGGGATGGCCGTCACGCAGGGGCACGCGGAGCAGCGAGTACATCCGCGTATGGGTGTCGTCGATGGGCAGGATCCACCCGATATGCCCCGCCCGCTCGAAGCCCTCCCCCGGGCTGCCGGCCGCCACGCTGGGCACGATACGGACGTTGGGCAGCAGGAGCTCGGTGACGCGGCGGAAGAGACGGCCGTCCGGGAGCTCGCGGTCCTGGGTGGAGCGCATCCCGTGAGGGGTCTCCTCCCAGCTCACCTGCGGCCGGAGATTCAGCGCGTCCGAGAACTGCCCGCCGCTGAACACCGAGTGGAGCACCGCCACGTGGAACGGGTCCATCACGTTCTCGTAGATCTGCAGCCAGTTGCAGTCGAGGATCTCCCCGCCGCCCAGGCCATAGCTGGTGCCGTCGGCGACGACCACGCCCTCGCCTTCTTCCACCAGATCGTACCGGGGCAGGAGCGGCATCCGGTCGAGCGGTCCCAGGTAGGCGAAGACCAGGCCGCCGTACTCGCGGCACGGGTACCAGGGCTGACGCACGCGGTCCTTGTAGGTGCTGTCCGCCGGCTCGCAGGGCTGCTCCAGGCAGCGGCCTTCGAAATCGAACAACCAGCCGTGATAGCAGCAGCGGATCCCGTCCGCCTCCACGCGACCGTACTCGAGCGAGGTGCCACGGTGGCAGCAATGGGCATCGACAAGGCCGGGGCGGCCGCGGCTGTCCCGGAAGACCACGAGGTCCTCGCTCAGGACCCGCACGGGACGCGGGGGATCACCCGGCGCCGGGGCCAGCCCCACCGGCTGCCAGTAGCGGCGAAGGAGCTCCCCGGCCGGCGTGCCGGGACCCACATGGGTGAGCTCAGCGTTTTCAATAGGACGAGGACGCCCGTAGCCGGATTGCATCGCGAAGAATGATAGCCGAGGGCGGCTTCGCGGCCAAGGTCCCCCTTGACTTCCGTGGGCTTTGCCGCCAAAGTGTCGGCAATTTCGCGGCCATCCGCCTCGTTTTGCGTCATAGATGACGCCCAGGGAGGGCCCCCGATCATGATGGGAGAGTCGAAGAGGACCCACAGTGACGAAGGCGTCACCCGACGAAGCCTGCTCAGGCTGGGAGGCGCGGCTTTGGCCGGGGCCGCGATCGCCCCCCATCTCAGCGCCCGGCCAAGCCAGGCGCAAACGCCCAAAGCGGGGCGGCACCATCAATGTCCGAGCCTGGGACCCGCCCCACTGGGACCCGCACCTCACCATCTCGTACAAGACCCATATCGCCTACTCCTTCACGCATAGCCGGCTCCTCAAGTTCCGCGCCGGCCCCGGCGTGGCCCCGGGCACCTTCCCCATCGAGGGCGATCTGGCCGAGTCTTGGAGCCAGCCCAACGAGACGACGTATCTCTTTAAGCTCCGCAAGGGCGTGCGGTGGCATAACAAGCCCCCGGTGAACGGGCGCGAGCTCACCGCAGAGGACGTCGTCTACTCGATCGACCGCTTCCGGACGGTCAAGGGCAATGCCAACGCCTACATGCTGTCCTCGGTGGACAAGGTGGAGGCGCCCGACAAGTACACCGTCAAGATCACCCTGAAAGAGCCCTACGTCTGGCTCCTGGACATGCTCGCCAACTCCCACGCCGTGCCCATCATCGCGCGCGAGTGCGTGGACAAGCACGGTGACCTCAAGCGCCACGAGGCGACCATCGGCACCGGACCCTGGATGCTCGACTCGTACCGGCCCAATGTCGGCTTCACCTTCGTGCGCAACCCAAGCTACTTCCTGGCCGGCCTCCCCCACATCGATCGGGTGGAGGTCTTCGTGGACGAGGACAATGCCTCCCGCATGGCCGCGTTCCTGTCGGGCAAGTACGACCTCGGCTGGGAGTTCATGGGGATCATCAACCGCGTGGACTGGGTCCAGATCAAGGACGTCCTCAAGCAGAAGCGGCCGCGGCTCCAGAGCGTCGAGTTCACCACGCCGGTGATGCAGCACATCTCGATGCGCACCGACAAGGCGCCTTACAGCGATGTCCGGGTGCGCCGGGCCATGTCCATGGCCATCGATCGCAAGGGCATCATCGACGCCCTCTACGAGGGGGTGGGCGTGCTCAACCCGGCGGTGCCGTCGGCGCTCAAGGAGTGGTCCATCCCGATGGACCAGCTTGGCGAGGGGCTCGCCAACTACAAGTACGATCCCGCCGCCGCGAAGAAGCTGCTTGCCGAGGCGGGCCTTTCGAACGGCTTCTCCGCCACCATGGAGTTCACTACCTACGGCTCCAACATCGTCGTGGACGCGTGCCAGCTCGTCCTCAAGTACCTCAAGGACGTGGGCATCGACGCCAAGCTCGTCACCAAGGAATACGGCGCCTACATCTCGACCACGTTCTACGGCAAGTTCGACACTTTAGCCTTCGGACCCCAGACGGGCTTCCAGGAGCCCGACAACCATCTCTTTGGCCAGTACTACCCGGGCGAGCTCAAGAACCAGAGCCACATCAACGATCCCGTTGTGGCCGACATGCTGATCCGCCAGCGCCGTACTCCGGACCTCGCGAAGCGCCGCGAGGTGGTCTTCGACATCCAGCGCCATCTGGCGAAGCAGCAGTACTACGTGCAGCTGCCCTCCCCCACCCACGTCGCGGTCTGGGACGGGGCCGTCAAGAACTACGGGCCCAATCACGGCTACGACTACGGCGGGAGGCTCATGGCCGCGTGGCTGGACCGGTAACCCCCGACCCCCGAGGAGACCGAATGCCCAAGTCATCGACGACGACAACGACGACGTCCGTCACCCGCCGGGAGTGGCTCGCCCTTTCCGGCGGTGCGCTCGCCACCGCTGCCGCCGCCGCGTCCGCGCCGTCCGCGGCGTGGGCGCAGGCGCCCAAGCGGGGCGGCACGCTCAACCTGAAGCTCTGGGATCCGCCCCACTGGGACCCGCAGCTGACCATCTCGTACAAGACCCATATCGCGCTCACGTTCACGCATGGGCGCCTGCTCAAGCCCAGGGTCGGTCCGGGCGTCCAGCCCGGCACCTTCCCGCTCGAGGGCGATCTCGCCGAGTCCTGGAGCCAGCCCAACGAGACCACCTATGTCTTCAAGCTCCGCCGCGGCGTGCGCTGGCACGCGAAGCCTCCGGTCAATGGCCGCGAGCTGACCGCCGACGACGTGCTCTACTCGATCGAGCGCTTCCGTACCGTCAAGGGCAACGCCAATGCCTACATGCTCGCCTCGGTGGACAAGGTCGAGGCCCTCGACAAGTACACCGTGCGCTTCACCTTGAAGGAGCCCTTCGCCTGGTTCCTCGACATGCTTGCCAATCCCGATGGCCGTCTGCATCGTGGCCAAGGAGGCGGTGGAGAAGTTCGGCGACCTCAAGAAGGCCGAGGCGGTGATCGGCACCGGGCCGTGGATGCTCGACTCCTACCGGCCGAATGTCGGCTTCACCTATGTCCGCAATCCCGAGCTACTTCGTCGCCGGGCAGCCCTACATCGACCGGGTCGAGGCCTTCGTGGACGAGGACAATGCCTCGCGCATCGCCGCCTTCCTCGCCGGCAAGTACGACCTCGGGACCGAGAATCCCGGCAGCATCGCCCGCGTGGACTGGGTGCAGATCAAGGACGTCCTCAAGCAACGGCGGCCGAATCTCCGGACCGCCGAATTTCCCGCCAACGTGATGAGCCACATCTACATGCGCACCGACAAGGCGCCCTTCAACAACGTCAAGGTTCGCCAGGCCATGTCGCATGGCGCTGGATCGCAAGGGCATCATCGACGCGACCTACGAAGGCGTCGGCGTGAACAATCCCCCCGTGCCCGCGGCGCTGACCGAGTGGTCGATCCCCATGGACCAGCTCGGGGAGGGGGCGCGCTACTACAAGCACGATCTCGCCGCGGCCAAGAAGCTGATGGCGGAGGCGGGTCACCCCAACGGGTTTGCCGCCCCCATGGACTTCACGACGTATGGCTCAAACGTCCTCGTGGACCAGGCCCAGCTCGTGATCAAGGCCCTCAAGGACGTCGGGATCGACGCCAAGCTCAATACCAAGGAGTACGGCGCCTATATCGCGTCGACCTTCTACGGCAAGTACGACGCCATGGCCTTCGGCCCTCAGACCCCGTTCCTCGAGCCCGACAACTTCCTGTACGGGCAGTACTACCCGGGCGAGATCAAGAACCACGGCCATATCAACGACCCGGTGGTCGCGGACATGCTGGTCCGCCAGCGGCGGACCTTCGACGTCGCGAAGCGCCGCGAGGTGATCTTCGAGATCCAGCGCTACCTGGCCAAGCAGCAGTACTACGTGCAGCTGCCCTCCGGCGTCTACGTGGCCGTCTGGGACGGGGCCCTCAAGAACTACGGCCCCAATGTGGGCTATGACTACGGCGCGCGCCTCACCGCCGCCTGGCTGGACCGGTAAGCGAAGCGAGCCGTCGCTGCGACGACCTATGATCACCCCTCGCGAGCGCGGGCGGGATCATGCCTCGAGCTCGCCGGCGCCGTGCCGCGGCAGGCCGGCGGCGCGCCGGCACCGTGCTCGACCTCGGCGGGCCCGCGCCCGCCGAGGCGCAGACGCCGAAGCGCGGCGGCATCTTCCGCTTGCGCTCCCACGTGCCGCCCGTGCACTTCGACCCGCACCAGACCATCGCGTTCTCGACCATGATCCCGCTGTCCTTCGCCTATAGCCGGCTGGTCAAGGTGAAGGCCGGGCCCGTCGGTGGTGCCGGGCACCCAGCCCGTCGAGGGCGACCTCGCCGAGTCGTGGAGCCAGCCAACGACACCACCTATGTCTTCAAGCTCCGCAAGGGCGTGCGCTGGCACAACAAGCCGCCCGTGAACGGGCGCGAGCTGACGGCCGAGGACGTCAAGTACACCTACGAGCGCTTCCTCACCATCAAGGGCAATGGCAACGAGGGCATCCTCGAGCAGTCGAGCAAGGATCGAGGCGCCGGACAAGTACACCGTCCGCTTCACGTTGAAAGAGCCGAACGCGTGGTTCCTGGACGGGCTGGCCTCCACCGCGACCTGGATCGTCGCCAAGGAATGCGTGGAGAAGTCACGGCGACCTCAAGAAGCCGGATCGGTCGTCGGCACCGGGCCCTGGATGCTCGAGCGCTACGAGCCGGACGTGCGGCATCGTCTTCGTCCGACACCCGAGCTACTTCGTGCCCGGGCTTCCCTATGCGGATGGCGTGGAGATCACGCTCGACATCGATCCCGCCGCGGGGCTCGCCGCCTTCCTCTCCGGCGCGTACGACTTCGGGCCGGAGTACGGCATGGTCGTCCGCCGCAGCGACCTCGACATGGCCAAGCAGCGCAAGCCCAGAGCTCCAGCACCGAGGACTACATCGTCATCTTCGGCGGCATCACCGGCGATGAAGCTCGACCAGGAGCCGTTCAAGGACGTCCGGGTCCGCCGGGCCGTCGGCATGGCCCAGTCACTGGCGCGAGGTGCTCGAGACCAATGCCTGGTCCCTGGGCCAGGGCGCGCCCGAACCTGGCCATCCCCGCCGCGCTCAAGGACTGGGCCTGCCGCTGGACCAGCTTCCGCCGGAGGCGCCGCCGCCTCTACGAGGCGACCCCGGCGCGGCAAAGCGGCTGCTCGCCGAGGCCGGCCATCCCGGCGGCATCAAGATTCCGGTCGAGACCACGGCCGGCTACGGCCCGGACTGCATGGACGCCGTGCAGGTCGACGGCTGCAGCAACTGGAAGTCGGCCGGCATCGAGGTGGACCTCAAGATCAAGGAGTACGGCGCCTTCGTCACCAGCGCCATCTTCGGCAAGTTCGACCGGATGATCATCACGCTCCGCGGCGGCACCAACGATCCCGACAGCTATCTCTTCCGCACCATGTGCCGGGCGAGCCGCTGAACGCGGGCGGCGTCAACGATCCCAAGCTCACCGAGATGATCCAGCTCCAGCGCCGCACCTTCGACGTGGCCAAGCGGCGGGACATCATCTACGACATCCAGCGTCTCGTCGCCCAGCAGGTCTAGTAGCTGTTCGGCGCCTCGGTGAGCGCGGTGGCGGCCTGGGAGCCGCACGTCAAGAACTTCGGGCCCAATATCGGCCACGACTACGGCGGGCGCCTGATGGCGGCCTGGCTCGATCGCTGAAACGACCAGTCCACGGCCAGACCGGCCAGAACACCGGAGGAGACATCATGGACGAGCGTGAGAACACGGTAAGCCGGCGTAATCTGCTCAAGCTGGGCGGAGCCGCCCTCGCGGTGGGCGCCACCGCGCAGGGGCTGGACCTCAGCCGGCCCGCTCCCGCCGAGGCGCAGACGCCCAAGCGCGGCGGCACCTTCCGCCTTCGCTCCCACGTTCAGCCTCCCCACTTCGATCCCCACGCGATCCTGGCCTTCTCGACCATGATCCCGCTGTCCTTCGCCTACAGCCGGCTCGTGAAGGTCAAGGCCGGCTCCTCGGTGGTCCCGGGAAGCCAGCAGGTCGAGCCCGATCTTGCGGAGTCCTGGACCCAGCCCAACGACACCACCTACATCTTCAAGCTCAAGAAGGGTGTCCGCTGGCACAACAAGCCTCCGGTGAATGGGCGCGAGCTCACCGCGGACGACGTCAAGTTCACCTACGAGCGGTACCTCGCCACCACCAACCCGAACCGGGGCACGCTGGAGGCGCTGGACAAGATCGAGGTGGTGGACAAGCACACCGTCAAGTTCACCATGAAGGAGCCCTTCGCCTGGTTCGTGGATGCGCTCGCTTCCACCTCGACCTGGATCGTGGCCAAGGAGTGCGTCGAGAAGTTCGGCGATCTCAAGAAGCCGGAGTCGGTGATCGGGACGGGGCCGTGGATGCTGGAGCGCTATGAGCCCGGCACCCGCATGTCCTTCGTCCGCCACCCCAATTACTTCGTACCGGGCCTCCCTTATGTCGACAACGTGGAGATCACGATCGACACAGATCCCGCTTCCGGCTTCGCAGCCTTCCTCGCCGGCAAGTACGACTTCGGACCGGAATACGGCATGGTCGTGCGCCGGAGCGACCTGGACGTCGCCAAGCAGCGCAAGCCCAAGCTCCAGACCAAGGACTACATCGTGGTCTTCGGCGGCATCACCTGGCCCAAGCTCGACCAGGACCCGTTCAAGGACATCCGCGTCCGGCGCGCCATGGGCATGGCGGCCAACTGGCGCGAGGTGCTGGAGACCAATGCCTGGTCGCTCGGCCACGGCGTCCCGAACACCGCGGTGCCGGCCGCCCTGAAGGACTGGGCGTTGCCGATCGACCAGCTCTCCGCGGAGGGCCGGCGGCTCTACGAGCAGGACACCGCCGGAGCCAAGCGGCTCCTCGCCGAGGCGGGCCATCCCAACGGCATCAAGTTCCCCCTGGAGACCACCCCCGGCTACGGCCCCGACTACGTGGACGCGGTGCAGATCGGGCTCAAGAACTGGAAGGCCGCCGGGATCGACGCCGAGCTGAAGATGAAGGAGTACGGCGCCTTCATCTCGAGCACCATCTTCGGCAAGTTCGATAAGGTCGGCTCCGGTCTCTTCGGCGCCTGGACCGATCCCGACAGCTATCTCTATCGCTACTACATTCCCGGCCAGCCGCTGAACGCCGCCGGGATCAACGATCCCAAGCTCGCGGAGATGGTGAAGCTCCAGCGCCGCACCTTCGACGTGGCCAAGCGTCGGGACATCATCCACGACATCCAGCGCTACGTGGCCCAGCAGGCCTATCTCCTGTTCGGCCCCTCGGTGAGCGCGATGGCGGCCTGGGAGCCCTATGTGAAGAACTTCGGGCCCAATATCGGCCACGACTACGGTGGGCGCATGATGTCCGCCTGGCTCGACAAATAAGTGCGAAGCCACCTCATAAAGGTCGTCGCTTGCGACGACCGTAGATCAAATTACCCCCGAGCGGAGCGAGGGCGCGCCGACCGGTGAAGAAGTACGTCCTGCGCCGGCTGCTCGTCGCGATCCCGTCGCTGCTCATCGCATCGGTGATCGTGTTCTCGCTGCCCCGGATGCTGCCGGGGGACGTGGTTCAGCTCATGCTCGAGGAAAAGGCCTACGGCAAGGACCTCGAGGAGCTGCGGGCCAAGATGGGGCTCAACCGCCCCTTCTACGTCCAGTACTGGGAGTGGCTGGGGCGGGTGGCCACGGGTGACCTCGGCGAGTCCCTGTGGACGCGGCGGCCCGTGATCGAGGAACTCATGCGCCGGCTCCCCGTGAGCCTCGAGCTGGGCCTCCTCGCCCTCTTCTTCGCCATCGTCATCGCCCTGCCCATCGGTGTGCTCGCCGCCGTGCGGCAGGACTCCGTCTCGGACTTCCTCGCCCGGAGCCTGGCCATCCTGGGCCTCTCGGTGCCCGGCTTCTGGATCGCCACCCTCGTGATCCTCCTCCCCGCCATCTGGTGGGGCTGGAGCCCGCCCATCCAGTTCACCGAGTTCTCGAAGGACAAGTGGGCCCACATCTCGCAGTTCCTCCTCCCCGCCTTCATCCTCGGCATCGCCTCGGCCGCCGCGATCATGCGCCTCACCCGCGCCATGCTCCTCGAGGTGCTGCGGCAGGACTATGTCCGCACCGCCTGGGCCAAGGGGCTCCGCGAGAGCGTGGTGGTGGCCAAGCACAGCCTCAAGAACGCGATCATCCCCGTCGTCACCGTGCTCGGGATCCAGATCGCCCAGATCCTCGGCGGCACCGTGATCTTCGAGCAGATCTTCGGCCTGCCGGGCATGGGCCGCTTCCTCTTCGACGCCATCAACCAGCGCGACTACCCGGTGATCCAGGGCGTGAACCTCGTCATCGTCTCGGTGGTGGTCGGCATGAACCTCCTCGTGGACGCCATGTACGCGTTCCTCGACCCGCGCATCCGGTACTGACCCCGCGATGGCCAATCACGTCGGCGCCCTCGATGCCCCCAGCACCCTGCGGGCCCCGCGCGGGGCCCCTGCGGGCGCTGGGGACCCTCTGGCGCTTCTGCCGCGCGAAACCCCTCGGCGCGATCGGCGGCCTCCTCGTGATCCTCATGATCGGCATGGCCGTCTTCGCCAACTGGATCGCGCCGTACAGCTACGACGAGACCATCCGGGGAGCGCGGATGAAGGCGCCGGGGGCGCAATTCTGGATGGGCACGGACAATCTCGGCCGCGATATCTTCAGCCGGGTGGTCTACGGGGCGCGCGTCTCCGTCACCGTGGGCTTCGGCGCCGTGCTCCTGGGAAACTTCCTCGCCACCGTGATCGGCATCACCAGCGGCTACTTCGGCGGCAAGTACGACATCTGCGTACAGCGGGTGGTGGACGCCTGGCAGTCCTTCCCGTTCCTCGTGGTGATCCTGTCGATCATGGCCGTGCTGGGCCCGGGCATGCTCAACGTCATCCTCGCGCTGGGCGTGCTCGGCGCCGCCGCCGCCTCGCGCGTCATCCGCGGCGCCACCATTTCGATCATCCAGCACCAGTACATCGAGGCGGCGCGCGCGGTCGGGGCCGGCCACATCCGCATCATGTGGCGCTACGTCTTCCCCAACGTCACCGCCACCATCATCATCCTCGCCACCATCGGGCTCGGCGGGGCCATCCTCGCGGAGTCAGCGCTGTCTTTCCTCGGCTTCGGGGTTCCCCCGCCCTATCCGTCGTGGGGCGCCATGCTCTCCGGCTCCGGCCGCTCGTACATGTACACCGCGCCCTGGATGGCGATCTGGCCGGGAGCGGCGATCTCGCTGGCGGTGTTCGGCTTCAACATGCTGGGCGACGCGCTACGCGACCTCCTCGACCCCCGCCTCCGCGGCGCCGGCGGCGGGCGGCTACGCTGAAAAGATGCGAAGCCTCCCTATAGAGGTCGTCGCTTGCGATGACCGTAGATCAAATCCGGAAATCGACGCACCCGCGAGAATCGGAGCAAGAACCGCATGAAGTTCACGTGGTTCAATTTGATGCCCTGGCCGCACCTGCCCGACGATTTCCGCGAGAAGAACCGGTCGGTGTGGGTGGACATCCCCAGCCGCCTCTATGACCCGCGCCAGGGCCATCACGTCTATCACGAGTACATGGACCAGCTCGAGTACGCGGAGTCGCTGGGCTTCGACGGCATCGGCGTGAACGAGCACCACCAGAACGGCTACGGCCTCATGCCCTCGCCCAATATCATTGCCGCCGGGCTGGCCCGCCGCACCTCCAAGGCCGCGCTGTGCGTGATCGGTAACTCCATCGCGCTCTACAACCCGCCCATCCGCGTGGCCGAGGAGTTCGCCATGCTCGACGTGCTCTCGGGCGGACGCCTGGTGGCGGGCTTCCCGGTGGGCACCTCCATGGACACCAACTTCTGCTACGGCCAGATCCCGGCGCTCACCCGCGACAAGTACCGCGAGGCGCATGAGCTGATCATGCGGGCCTGGGCCGAGGACGAGCCCTTCGCCTTCGACGGCAAGTACAATCAGCTCCGCTACGTGAACTGCTGGCCCAAGCCCATCCAGAAGCCCCACCCGCCCATCTACGTGCCGGGCGGCGGCTCCATCGAGACCTGGGACTTCTGCCTCGACCACGACTACAACTACTCCTACCTCTCCTTCTTCGGCTATCTCCGCGCCAAGCAGCTCATGGAGGGGTACTGGAACCGCGTGGCCGAGCGGGGGAAGGACGCCTCGCCCTATCGCGCCGCCTTCGCCCAGATCATCTGCGTGGCGGAGACCGACGCCCAGGCGGAGGAGCTCTACGCCGAGCACTGCCTCTACTTCTTCAACCGCTGCCTCCACATCTTCCCGCCCTTCGCGGACCCGCCCGGCTACCGCACCATCAACACCATCAAGTACGGCGCGCTCTCCCAGCTCCGCCAGGACGCGCAGAAGATCCTGCAGAATCTCACCTGGAAGCAGATCGTGGACGAGCGCTTCGTCATCGCGGGCAGCCCCGAGACCGTCCGCCAGCAGCTCGAGGAGTGCATCAAGGGGCTGCGCGTGGGCCATGTCTTCTGCCTCTTCCACAAGGGCAACATGCCGGACTGGAAGACGCGCTATTCCACCAAGCTCTTCGCCGAGAAGGTCATGCCCAAGCTGCGCGACGTCTGGCCGGAGTGGGCGCACGACGATCGCTGGTGGATCAAGCCCATGGAAGACCGGCTGCGGCCCGGCGGCCTGCCACCGGTGGGCGGCGGCGAGGCGGTGGGCCCGAAGCGCGTCCCGGACAGTCGCGGCAGCGGGTCACGGCGGCCATGAAGGCGAGAACGGTCGAGACCCGCCGCGGCATCCGGTGCCGCGTGTTCGAGGCCGGGAGCGGGGCGCCGCTCGTCTTCTTCCATGGCGCCGGCGGGCTCCTCCACGACAACCCCTTCCTCGACGACCTCGCGCAGCGGCACCATGTCCTCGCCCCCGAGTGGCCGGGCTACGGCGAGTCCAGCGGCGAGGACCTGCTGGAGGACATGCTCGACTTCGCGCTGCATGGCTGGGACGTGGTGGAGGCCCTCGGGCTCCGCCGCCCGCATCTGATCGGCCACTCCATGGGCGGCATGATCGCCGCCGAGATGGCCTGCCTCGCTCCCCACGATCTCGGCCGCCTCGTCCTCGTGAGCGCGGCCGGCCTCTGGCTGGACGCCCAGCCGATCCCGGATATCTTCGCCGCGCTGCCCTTCGAGATCCCGGGCCTGCTCTTCGCCGATCCCGTCCAGGGCGCGACGCTCCTCACCGGCGGGCTCGACCTCAACGACATGGACGCGCTGAAGGATTTCTACATCGGCAATGCGCGCCGGCTGGCCATGGCGGGGAAAATCCTCTTCCCCATCCCCAACCGGCGGCTCTCCAAGCGCCTGTACCGTCTCACCGCGCCCACGCTCGTGCTCTGGGGCGCGGAGGATCGCCTCATCCCGCCCGCCTACGCCGCGCGCTGGGCCGAGCTGCTCCCGCACGCCACCATCGAGATCCTCCCGGAGGCCGGACACATGCTGCCCTACGAGCGCCCCGAAGCCGTTGCCACCGCGGTCAACCGCTTCCTCGTCTGAGCCCGCGCCATGGCCTATCTCGATCGTCCGGACTGCCGGCTCTACTACGAGACCGAAGGCCGGGGCCCCGCGCTGATCTTCGCGCACGGACTGGGCGGCAATCACCTCTCCTGGTGGCAGCAGGTGCCCCATTTCCGTGACCGCTACACCTGCGTCACCTTCGCCCACCGGGGCTTCTCGCCCTCGGAAGCGGGACCGGGGGCGGTCGGCCCGCTCGGCTTCGTGGACGACCTCGCCGCGCTGATCGAGCATCTCCGTCTGCCCGAGGTGCGCCTGGTGGCGCAATCCATGGGCGGCTGGACCTGCCTCGGCTACGCGCTCCGCGAGCCGCGAAAGGTGCGGGGGCTCGTGCTCGCCTGCACGGTCGGCACCGTCTCCCATCCGGACATCGACCGTGTCCTCGCCGCGCCCGAGTTCACCCGGGCGCAGGCCGATCTCGTGGCGCGGGGCATCTCACCGGCCGCCGGTGCCACCATGGAAGCGGAGCAGCCCGCGCTGCAGTACCTCTACCAGGCCATCGGCCGCCTGCGCCTCGGCCTGGACATGGAAGCCACGCGCAAGAAGCTCTGGTCCATGCGCAATACTCCCCCGTCGGCCCTCGCCGCGCTGACCATGCCGGTCCTCTGCATCACCGGGGAGGAGGACGTGGTGATCCCCACGCCCGCCATCGAGACCCTCGTCACGCTCCTGCCCAAGGGCCGGCTGGCGCGCGTGCCCAGGTCGGGCCACTCCGTCTACTTCGAGCGCGCGGATACCTTCAACCGCCTCGTGGGGGAGTACCTGAAGGAAGTCGACGCCTGATGGATTTTATCGCGGCGTACGCGGCCAAGCAGCCACAGGCCATCGCGCTGATCGAGGGCGAGCATCGGCTCACCTGGGCGGAAGAGCTCGACCGGCGCAATCGCCTCGCCTTCTCGCTGCGCGCGCTCGGCATCGGGCGCGGCGACAACGTGATCGTCTACGAGCACAACTCGCTCGACTGCATGATCGCCCCCGCCGCCGTGCGCGCCATCGGCGCGGTGGCGGCGCCGATGAACCACCGGCTCACCCCCGAGGAAGTCACCTATATCCTCGACAATGCCGACGCCGCCGCCGTCTTCGTGGGCGATGCGTTCCTCCCCGTCGCGGAAGCGGTACGGCCGAACGCCGCCAAGGTCCGCCACTGGATCTGCATGGGCAAGGAGCGCCGGCCCTGGGCCGAGCATCTCGACGATCTCGTCGCGCGCGGGCGGCCCGAGCCCCCGCCTGCGGACGCCGCGCAGGGGCTGGGCGGCTCCATGATCTACACCGGCGGCACCACCGGGCGGCCCAAGGGCGCGATCCGCGGCGCGGTGGATCCCCAGGTGACCATGCGCTTTCTCGAGGCGCTCGACCTCGCCGAGCCCCACGTCCATCTCGCCGCGGGCCCGCTCTATCACTCCGCCCCCGGCTCCTTCGCCATGACGACCCAGATGTTCGGCGGCCGCGTGGTGGTGATGCGGAAGTTCGACGCGGAGGAAGCGCTCCGCCTCATCCAGGCCCATCGCTGCACCAGCACCTTCATGGCGCCGACCCTGGTCAAGCGCATCGTGGACCTGCCCGAGTCCACCCGCGCGCGCTACGACGTCTCCTCCATGCGCGTGCTCGTGGTGGCGGCGGCCCCCTGCCCCATGCGGGTCAAGGAGCAGGCGATGGAGTATTTCGGGCCCTCCTTCTACGAGTTCTACGGCTCCACCGAGCTCAGCGTGAACACCATCCTCCGGCCCGAGGACGTGCTGCGAAAGCCCGGCTCCTGCGGCCGAGCCGCGCCGGGCATCGAGCTGGCCATCCTGGACGACGACGGCACCCCTCTGCCGATGGGAGAGCCCGGAGAGCTCTACATCCGCCGCTACCCGGGCGTCTTCGATGGGTATTACCGGAATCCCCAGGCCACCCAGGAGACGCAGCGCGGGGAGTGGCTTTCGGTGGGGGACGTGGCCTACGTGGACCCGGAGGGCTTCTACTACATCTGCGATCGGAAGCGGGACATGATCATCTCGGGCGGCGTGAACATCTATCCCGCCGAGATCGAGGACGCCCTGCATCGCCATCCCGACATCGAGGACGTGGCGGTGTTCGGGGTGCCCGACGAGGAGTGGGGAGAGCGCGTGCACGCGGCGGTGCAGCCCCGCCCGGGCGCCCAGCTCACCGCGGACGAGGTGGTGCGCTTCGCCCGCGAGCACATCGCCGACTACAAGGCGCCCCGCGAGGTTTCCTTCCACCAGGAGTTCCCGCGAGACGCCGCGGGCAAGCTCATCAAGCGCGTGCTCCGCGAGCCCTACTGGGCCGATCGCGCCACCCGGGTCTGATGGCCTCCCTCACGGGCCGGGTGGCGCTGGTCACCGGGGGCGCCTCCGGGATCGGCCGCGCGGCGGCGCTGGCCTTTGCGCGCGACGGTGCGCGGGTGGCCGTCTCGGACGTGGCCGCCGAGGGCGGCGATGAGACGGTGCGCCTCATCAAGGCCGCGGGCGGCGAGGGGCTGCTTCGTGCGCGCCGACGTCTCCCGCGAGGCGGACGTGACCGCCATGGTGGACGAGACGGTGCGCCGCTTCGGCCGGCTCGACTGCGCCTTCAACAACGCCGGCATTCCCGGCGAGCAGGCCCGCACCGCCGACTATGGCGCCGAGACCTGGGCGCGCGTCCTGGCCGTGAACCTCACCGGCGTCTGGCTCTGCATGAAGGCGGAGATCCCGCGCATGCTCGCCCAGGGCGGCGGCGCCATCGTGAACACCGCCTCCGTGGCCGGGCTCCAGGGCTTCCCCCGCCACGCGGCCTACACGGTGAGCAAGCACGGGGTGGTGGGCCTCACCCGCACCGCCGCGCTGGAGTACGCGCGCGAGGGCATCCGCATCAACGCGGTGTGCCCCGGCTATATTCGCACCGGCATGACGGCGCCCTTTCTGGCGAGTCAGCCAGGGCTCGAGGAGCGTGTGAGCCACATCGAGCCAATTGGGCGAATTGGAACGCCGGATGAGATCGCCGAAGCGGTGGTGTGGCTCTGCTCAGACGCCGCCTCCTTCGTCACCGGCCAGGCCATGCCGGTGGACGGCGGCCTGACCGCCCGCTGACCTTCGGGCGTGACCATCACCATCGCGCCGGAGTCGCCCCGCCAGGCCGAGATCGTGCGCCTGGTGGAGGAGCTGGACGAATATCTCGGGGCGCTCTACCCCGCCGCGAGCAACCACCTGCTCGACATCGAGACCCTGGCGCAGCCCGACATCCGCTTCTTCGTGGCCCGGCGTGAGGGCGAGGCCCTGGGCTGTGTCGCCCTTCGCGTCGACCCCGCGGGCTACGGCGAGGTGAAGCGCCTCTACGTGCCCCCGCGGGCGCGCGGCCTCGCCCTGGGCCGGCGCCTCCTCGCCGCCCTCGAGGAGCAGGCGCGGCGGGAGCGGCTGACGCGTCTCTGCCTCGAGACCGGGATCCACCAGCCGGAGGCCCTGGGCCTCTTCCGCGCGCCGGCTTCGTGGAGATCGCGCCCTTCGCCGGCTACACGCCGGACCCGCTGAGCGTCTTCATGGAGAAGACGCTCAGGGCTTGACGATCTTGTACGGGTTGACGCCCTTCCAGTAGTAGTCGGCGGCGAACTCGTAGGGCGGATGGCAGCACCGGCGGTACGGCACCACGCGCTGGGCCCAGGCCTTCTGCGACTCCAGCACCTTGGCGAAGAACGGATTCTCCTTGGCCTTGCGGTCCGCAACCTTGTCCCAGGCCTTGAGGATCTCGTCGAAGACCTCGCGCGGCGTCTCGACGACGGTGACGCCGTGCTTGCTCACGAGCGTGACCAGATCCTGGCTGTTGCGGTCGAGCATCTTGAGCGTGTAGTGCAGCGCCTCGGCCATGGCCGCGTGCTTCACGATCGACTTCACGTCCGCCGGCAGGGCCTCCCACTTCGCCTTGTTGATCTGCAGCTCCATGATGCCGGTCGGCTGATGGATGCCCGGCATGTGATAGAACTTCCGCACCTGGTGGAGGCCGATCGCCATGTCGGCGCTGGGATCGCTGAACTCGGCGGCGTCCACCACGCCCCGCTCGAGCGCCGGCACGATCTCGCCGGGGGGGATGCTCACCACCGCCATCCCCATCTCCTTGAAGACTTCCGCCGAGATGCCGGTGGCGCGGAACTTGAGCCCCTTGAGATCGGCGGGGGACTTGATGGCCTTGCGGAACCAGCCTTGCGGCTCCGGGGTCTCCCCGAAGGTCGGGAAGACCACGACGTTCATCTTCATCTCCTTCTGGAGGAGCTCGTTGTAGAGCTCGAGCCCGCCGCCGAGATAGATCCACCCGAGGTAGTCCTCGGAGTTCATGCCGTACGTCCGCCCGGCGCGCTCCCGAACAGCGTCGCCGCCGGGTGCTTCCCCGTCCAGAAGCCGGGCCACGAGTGGCCCGCGTCGATGATGCCCCGGTTCACCGCGTCCAGGACCTCGAAGGCCGGCACGACGGTGCCGGCGGGCTGCAGATCGACCTGGAGGCGGCCGCCCGTCATCTCGGCGATCTTTTCCACGAGGCCCTTGGGATTGACCTGGTGAAAGTCCGCCGCGGGCCAGCTGCTCTGCATCTTCCACTGCGTCTTGGCCGCCGGCGCCTGCGCGGCCGCCGGTACCGCGAGCGCGGCGACGAGCAGGAGTGACGTCACGATCGTGATCACGGACCGTACGCTGGGCATGACCGCTCCTCCGCGTGGGTGTGAACGACGGCGTCGGACCTGGGCCACAGGGCCGCGGGCCATACTCTACTCCAACTCGGCGGCGCGGTCCCCCGGGAGCATCTCGCACTTTCCGCTTGACAGCTTCGGCTGAGCGCATCGCTCATGCGCCGGCCGCCCTCGGCAAATCGTGGTCCAGCGGCCCGCCCGGGCCCACCGCCGCGCGGTCGGAGTGGACGGGATCGAAAATCATTCGATGCCTGGCGATCGCTCGCTCCGCGCGCGTTCCGGAGTCGCAAAAACCAGGGTGTAGAGTCGCCCCAGCAGAGGGAGGACTCGCCATGGGGATCTCAAACGCCCGTCCGTGCTGGCCACGCCTCCCACCCACCGCCGACCTGGAGCGGCTCGGCGACGAGATCGCGGAGCTTTCCGCGCACCTCGATGCCGCCACCGCGCGCCTGCTCATTCTGATCCGCGAGTTCGATGCGCGGGGCGGGTGGAACACGGGCTTCCCCTCCTGCGCCGAGTGGCTCGGCTGGCGAGTGGGGCTCGACAAGGGCGCGGCGCGAGAGCGGGTCCGTGTGGCCCGGGCGCTCGGGACGCTACCCCGGCTCACGGAGGCCCTGGCCCGCGGGAAGCTATCGTACTCCAAGGTCCTGCGCTGACTCGCGCCGCCACCCCGGAGACCGAAGCCCGTCTCGTTGCGGTCGGCCGGGCGGGCACAGCCGCCCACGTCGAGCGGATCGTGCAGGGCTGGCGCCAAGTGGATCGCCGGGCCGAGTCGAGCAAGGCCGCCCGTCACCACAAAGGCCGGGGACTCCAGGTCTACGAGGACGACGGACGGGATGGTGGTGGTGCGGGGCCGGCTCACCCCGGAGGCGGGGGCACTCCTGCGACGCGCGCTGGAGGCGGGGCGTGAGGTGCTCTATCAGAAGGCTCCCCGGCGGGAACCCCGCCAGGCACGGGCGCCAACGCGGCAGCGCCGGTGGAGAAGCCTCCGACGGTAGCCCAGCAGCAGGCGGATGCGCTGGCCCTGGTGGCGGAGTCAGCGCTGCACCACTCCCTCGATCCGGGCGCCCCGGGCGAGCGGTATCAGGTGGTGGTCCATGTGGACGCGGCGGTGCTGGCCGATCCGGCGCAGCCGGGAGAGTCCGCGCTGGAGGACGGCGCCCACGTTCCCGCGGAAACGTCCCGACGACTGGCGTGTGACGCAAGCCGGGCGGTGGTGCGCCACGGGAAGGAGGGCGTGTGGTGGAGATCGGCGCACGGACGCGACCATTCCGCCCGCTTTCCGCCGCGCGCTCCAGCATCGGGACCGGGGCTGTCGCTTCCCGGGTGCGGCGTGCGCGTCGCCCAGGCGCATCATCTCCACCACTGGGCGCAGGGCGGAGCGACGAAGCTCTCGAATCTCGCGCTGCTATGTCGCCGGCATCACCGCGCGGTGCACGAGGAGGGCTACCAGGCCGCGCGCCGGCCCGACGGGACGCTCCGGTTCCGGCGACCCGACGGCCGCCCGCTACCAGAGATGCCGCTGGGGCCCGCGGTGGGTGACTCGGTGATTCCGAAAAGGAGACGCTCCGGGCGCGTCACGACGCCGAGGGTCTTCGCTCGACGCGCGCACGGCCCACCCCGACTGGCTCGGTGAGCGCCTGGACCCTGGGGTGGCGATCGACGTCCTGCACCCCAAAGCGAATTGTGCAGTGGCCAGGGACAGCACGTACCTTGCGACGACGTCAGGGCCCGTTAGCTTCGGTGCCTCCCCCTCCGAAGCGGGGCGCCCGCTTCTCCACGAAGGCGCGAAGGCCCTCGGCGGCGTCGGCGCCCCGCATGTGACGGGCCACCTCCTCGCCCTCAAGATCGAGCCCCTGCGGGAGCGGGAGGTCGAGACCGCGGTCCACGAGCATCTTCACGGCCCGCGCCGCCGCCGCGCTCTTTGCGGCGAGCTCGCGCGCGAGTTCTCTGCACCGGAATTCCACCTGCCCCGCCGGCACCACGCGGTTGACGAGGCCCCAGGCCAGCGCCTCGCTGAGCGCTCAGCCAGCCGCCGAGCAGCATCAGCTCCTTGGCGCGGCGCGCCGACCAGCCGCGGCAGGCGCTGGCTGCCGCCGCCCCCCGCGACCAGTCCGAAGTTGGCGTGCTGGTCGCCCAGCCGCGCGGCTTCGTCAGCCACGACGAGGTCGCAGACGAGGGTCAGCTCGAGCCCGCCCGCCAGCGCCATGCCGTGCACGCCCGCGATCACGGGTACCGGTAGCCGCTCCACGCGGTCGTAGACCTGGCGCCAGCGCGCCATGAACTCCGCGCCAGCGCACGGGATCCGGCGCGAGCTGCTGGACGACGCGGAGGTCGGCGCCCGCGCAGAAGGCGCGGCCGGCCGCGGTCAGGGTCACGACGGCTACGGTGGGATCCGCCTCGACGGCCGCGCAGGCCCGATCCAGATCCTCGAGCAGCTCGGGGTCACGGCATTGAGCTGCGCCGGGCGGTTGAGGATGAAGCGGGCGACGGCACCGTCGCGCTCGAGGAGCACGAGGTCATGAGGCTCCTCCCCGCCCGCCTTCCTCCAGCCGGCTCAACGGCGAGACGATGGTCAGGCCCCCGTCGAGCACCAGGGTCTGGCCGGTGAGGATCCCGCGGCGTCCGAGGCCAGGTAGGCGACCAGGCCGGCCACGTCTTCGACCGTACCGAGGCGACGCACCGGGGTAGCGGCGCGCAGCCCCCGCGGTCGCTTCCGCATAGTCGCGACCGAGCCCTTGCTCCACGTAGTACCGCGAGGAATCCGTCTCGATGAAGCCGGGGTTCACGCCGTTTACCGTGATGCCGCGCGCGCCCAGCTCGAGCGCGAGGGTCCGCACCAGGCTCTCCACGCCCGCCTTGGCCGCTCCGAGCATGCCGTGGCCGGTCATGCCCTGGAAGCTGTCGATCCCCGAGATGGCGATGATGCGGCCCGGCCCCGCCATCAGGCGGCCGCCCCCTGCACCGCGGCCACGAAGCTCTCGATGGAGATGGCCAGCGTCCGCCGGACATTGTGCGGCTTCTGCTCGAGCATGGGGCGAAAGGCGGTGGCGGCCGCACTGGCGACGAGGATGTCCACGCGTCCGAAGGCCTCGCCGATGCGCTCGAAGGCCGGCCCCACGTCGGACGGCTCGGCCAGCTCGAGCGGCACCGCGATCGCCCGGCGGCCCAGCGTCTCGATCTCCGCGACGGCCACCCGAGCCTCCTCCGCGTGCTGCCGATAGGTCAGCGCACAGTCGGCGCCGTCCGCGGCGAGCCGCCGCGCGATGGCGCGGCCGATGCCGCGCGACCCGCCCGTTACCACCGCCACGCGCCCCTGGTGAGTGAGGTCACTATGCCCGAGCCTAGCGGGCGGGCGCGAGCCGGTCAAGCGCTCCCTCTTTCGCTCCGCGGTACACTGCGCACCAGGAGGCCAGCCCCATGGCGTACATCCGCGAGATTCCCCTCGACGAGCTCTCCGACAAGGCGCGCGAGCTCTACGAGAAGAACCAGGCACAGCTCGGGCATGTGCCCAACTACCTCAAGGCCTTCGCCCACCGGCCCGAGGTGCTCTCCGCGTGGGGGCAGCTCCTGGAGCGATCCGCGGCCACATGGACCCCGCGGCGCTACGAGCTGGCCACGCTGGCCGCCGCCGGCGCCCTCCGCTCGACCTACTGCATGCTCGCCCACGGCGCGGCGCTCCTGCGCAGCCGGATACTTCACCGAGGACGAGGTCGGCGCCATCGCCCGGGACTACCGGACGGCCGGGCTGACGCGGGCGGAGGTCGCGATGATGGGCGTTCGCGGAGAAGGTGACGCGGGAGGCGCACACCGTGACTGCGGCCGATCTCGACGAGCTCCGGCGGCGCCAGGGCTTCGCCGACGCGGAGATCCTGGACATCGTGCTCGCGGCGGCCGCGCGCTGCTTCTTCAGCAAGACCCTCGACGGCGTGGGGGCGGAGGCCGACCCCGCCTTCGCGAGCCTGGACGTCGGGCTCCGGGCGCTCCTCGCGAAGGGCCGGCCCTACGATCCCGGCGGCTAGCCCGCAGACGCGGCGCTACGCGCGCCACTCCCGCGGGCCGTCGTCGGTGAACCCGCACTGCTCGCAGGGGCTGAAGTAGTGGGCGGCGGGCGGCATCGCCACCGCCAGCCGCAGCGGTCCATCTCGTCGCCGACCGCCCGGATGTGGTGGACCGTTTTCGCGCGGCACCCAGACGATGTCGTCCTTCTGCGCCCGCACGAGACGGTGCCGCCGGTCAGCTCCCACTCGGCCTCGCCGGCCATCACCACCCACCACTCGTCGAAGTCGCGATGCCAGTGCGGCCGGTTGCCGCTGCCGGGCTCGGGTCGCGATCAGGGTGACCATGTTGCGCTCGTCCTGGATCACCCGGTGCGACCAGGGGCCGGCCCGCGCTGGGGGGCCACGATCTCGGCGATCTGGGTGTGCAGGACGTTGGGCCAGCTGGCATTGGCGGCGGTGGGCGGACACGGCGCCTCGGCCAGGTGCGAGATGGTAAGGCTCGGTAGGGTCACGCCGTCGGGCATACGGGCTCTCCTCAGGATAGAGTCGACTGCGGCGCTAGTACGGGCAGGGCTCTCGCGACCCATGAGCTCGCGGGCCACGATGAGCTTCATCACCTCGGCGGTCCCGTCGCCGATTCCAGGCCGATGACGTCGCGCAACCGCTGCTCGAAGGGCAGCTCGTCGGTGTAACCGTAGTGCCCGTGCAGCAGCAGATGGTGGATCGTGTCCACGGCCAGCCGGGGCGCCCACCACTTCACCATCGCCGACTCCTTCGTGTGGCGCTCGCCCCGGTCGGCCAGCCACGGGCCCGGTAGCAGAACAGGCGCGCGGCCTCCATCAGGGTCGCGGCCTCGGCGATGGGAAACGAGACCCCCTCGAACTGCACGATGGCGCGTCCGAACGCCTGCGCTCCTTGACGTACGTCATCGTCTCTTCGAGTGAAACCTGAGCTGAGCTCAGGCAAGCCAGCGCAATGGGCACACGATTGAAGTCGAAGCCCCGCATCACCTGGTAAAGCCGGTGCCCTCATCGCCCAGGCGGTGGGAGACGGGGATACGGACGTGGTCGAACGACAGCACCGCGCGGCCGATGCAACGGGCGCCGAGGTCGCGCAGCCCGCTGCGCGACACCCCGGGAAGATCGAGCGGCACCAGGAACGCCGTGACGCCCCGGGCCTTGGCCGCGGGGTTGGTGCGCGCGAAGAGCATGATCGCGTGGGCGGCCAGCCCCAGGCTGATTCCCGACTTCTCGCCGGTGATGACGTACTCATCGCCCTCGCGCACTGCGCGGCAGGCGAGGTTGGCGGCGTCCGAGCCCGCCGAGGGCTCGGTCAGGCCGATGGCGAGGACCGCCTCGCCTCGGATCATCGGCGGCAGCCAGCGCTGGCGGACCTCGTCGGTGGCGTTCCGGCCGATGATCTCTCCGCCCAGGCAGGCGAGCTGCACTCCGTAGGTGCAGCTGAAGTCTCCCCGGGCGATCTCTTCGATGGCGATGCCGGTCGTGACCAGGTCGGCCTCCTGGCCCCCGAACTCGACGGGACACGGAGCCCGAAGAGGCCGAGCTCGCCCATCTGCCGCCACGTTGGGCGGTCGGGAACTCGCCCGTGGGGGTCCCACTCCGGCGCTGAGGGAGCGCGAGCTCGCGCGCGGCAAACGCTCGCACCGTGCGCGCGAGCTCTTCCTGCTCCGGCGTGGAACGCGAAATCCATCTCAGGCGCCCACCGCTGATCACGGCTGCGGGTGCGGCAGGCGCGCGAGCGGAACTCGGCCTCCTCGATCAGGCGCGCGATCCCCACGATCGCGGACCGGCACCACGTCGCGGATCAGCCCCGCGCTCTGGCCGCAGGCGGCACTGCCGTGCTCGATATCACCCTGCTCGCGCGCCCGCACGGCGAGCGGGCTTGCCGACCCGCTCGAACTCACCGGGAACGGCTGGATCTCGTCCTGCCGCTTCTCCCACTCGCGCGTGAAGGCTGTTGCGGATGACACCGGCTATGGGGCTTGCCCGAGGCCGCGCGCGTGACCACGGTGCCTTCCTCGTCGATCGCGACGATCTTGTTTCCTTGTAGTTGTCGCGCCCGAACGCCTCTGGGCCGTCGCGATGAAGCGCGTGCCGATCCAGATCCCGCCGCGCCGAGCGCCAGCGCGGCCACGAGCCCGCGGCCGTCCGCGATGCCGCCGGCGCGGTGAGGACGGGCACGGGCGCCACCGCACGAGGGACCGCAGGGCATCGAGCACGAGACCGCCGATGCGTCCCTGTGTGGCCGCCGGCCTCGTGGCCCTGCGCGATCACCACGTCGACTCCGGACGCCGCGTGATCGCGCGCCTGCTTCACGTTCCCGCAGAGCGCCATGACCTTGCTGCCTGGATCGCGTGCGCCTGGCGCGGTGACTGGCCCCGGGTTTGCCGAGCCCCGCGATGACGACGGGCACCCGCTCCTCGAGCGTGACCTCGATCCATCCTCTTCACGTCGTCGGTGAAGCGGTCGGTCTCCGTCGCCGGTCGTCCTCGTGGTCGCGAACAGGATGTCGACGCCGAAGGGCCGGTCGGTCTGCTCGCGCACGCGGCGGATCTCCGCGCGCAGCTCGGCCGGGCGAGCCATGCGCCGCCGCCAGCACGCCCAGCCCGCCCGCCTGCGACACCGCCGCCGCGAGGCCCGAGCGGGCCACGAAGGCCATTCCCGCCTGGCAAACCGGATACCGGATCCCGAGGAGATCACAGAGCGGGGTGTGCAGCGTGGAGCGGGTCGCGGTGGCCATGAGTCGAGACGAATCCTGTCACGCCCTCGGGAAGGCGTCAACCGACCTTGACGCTCGGAGGCGACTCCGGCTAAGGTCGGCGCACTCGTCCCACGAAGCCGGCCGACCCGGCCCAGCCAACTGGAGGCAACCCGCAACATGACGTGCCCCCGGTGCCAGCAGAGACCGCCCCACGCCAGGTTCTGCCTGGGCTGCGGAGCTCCGCCTCGCGCTCACGTGCGGCTCCTGCGGCGCAGAACTACCTGGAGGCGCCCCCGCTTCTGCCTCCAGTGCGGCCAAGCTGTCACCGCTGGTGCGGCGGCCCCGGTTGGTTCGCCCTCCCGAGACCTACACCCCCAAGCACCTCGCCGAGAAGATCCTCACCTCCAAGGCCGCCCTCGAAGGCGAGCGCAAGCAGGTCACGGTCCTCTTCGCCGACCTCAAGGGCTCGATGGAGCTGCTCGCCGACCGCGACCCCGAGGAGGCGCGCAAGCTCCTCGACCCCGTGCTCGAACGCATGATGGAGGCCGTCCACCGCTACGAGGGCACGGTGAACCAGGTGATGGGCGACGGGATCATGGCGCTCTTCGGCGCGCCGCTGGCCCACGAGGATCACGCGGTCCGCGCCTGCTACGCCGCCCTCCGGATGCAGGAGTCGCTGAAGCGCTACGCGGACGACACGCGCCGCTCGCACGGGGTGGAGGTGCAGATCCGGGTCGGCCTCAACTCGGGGGAGGTCGTCGTCCGCTCGGTCGGCAGCGATCTCCGCATGGACTACACGGCCGTCGGCCAGACCACTCACCTCGCGGCCCGGATGGAACAGCTGGCGCCGCCCGGGACCGTGCGGCTGACCGGCGAGACCGTGCGGCTCGCCGAGGGCTACGTCGAGGTGCGGTCGCTCGGGCCCATCCCCGTGAAGGGCCTCGCCGGACCCGATCGAGATCTTCGAGCTGACGGGGGCGGGACGGCGCGGACGCGCCTGCAGGCCGCGGCGCTCCGCGGCCTCACGCGCTTCGTGGGCCGCGACGCCGAGGTCGAGCACCTGCGCCGGGTCCTCGGCCAGGCCGGCGCCGGCCACGGCCAGGTGGTCGCCATCGTCGGCGAGGCCGGGGTGGGCAAGTCGCGGCTCACCTACGAGTTCACCCACTCGCATCGGGTGCAGGACTGGCTGATCCTGGAGGCCTCGTCCGTCTCCTACGGCAAGGCCACCAGCTACCTGCCCGTGATCGACCTGCTCAAGGGCTACTTCAAGATCGGCGACCGGGACGACCACCGGGAGATGCGCGCCAAGGTGCTGGGGCGCGTGCTGGGCCTGGACCGCGCGCTCGAGCCCCTGCTGCCCCCGCTGCTGGCGCTGCTCGACGTGCCGGTCGAGGACGCGGCCTGGCAGAACCTGGACCCGCCCCAGCGCCGCCAGCGCACGCTCGACGCGGTCAAGCGCCTGCTGCTGCGCGAGAGCCAGGTGCAACCGCTGCTCGTGGTCTTCGAGGACCTGCACTGGATCGACGGCGAGACCCAGGCCCTGCTCGACAGCCTCGTGGAGAGCCTCGGGTCCGCCCGCCTGCTGCTCCTGGTGAACTACCGCCCCGAGTACGAGCACCGCTGGGGGAGCAAGACGGCCTACTCCCAGCTCCGGCTCGACACCCTGCCCGCCGAGAGCGCGGCGGAGCTGCTGGCGGCGCTGCTCGGGCCGGACCCCGGGCTGGCGCCGCTGACGCAGATGCTGGTGAAGCGGGGCAACCCGTTCTTCCTGGAGGAGACGGTGCGGACGCTGGTGGAGACGGGGGCGCTGGCGGGGGAGCGCGGGGCGTACCGGCTGACGCGGCCGGTGGAGGCGCTGCAGGTGCCGGCGACGGTGCAGACGATCCTGGCGGCGCGGATCGACCGGCTGCCGGCGGAGGAGAAGCGGCTCCTGCAGGCGGCCTCGGTGATCGGCAAGGACGTGCCCTACGCGCTGCTGGCGGCGATCGCGGAGCAGCCGGAGGAGGCCCTGCGGCGGGGGCTCGCGCACTTGCAGGAGGCGGAGTTCCTCTACGAGACGCAGCTCTTCCCGGATCTGGAATTCACCTTCAAGCACGCGCTGACCCACGACGTGGCCTACGCGGGCCTGCTGGGGGAGCGGCGGCGCGATCTTCACGCCGCGGTGGCGGCCGCCATCGAGCGCCTGCACGCCGATCGCCTCGTCGAGCACGTGGAGCGGCTGGCCCACCACGCGCGGCAGGGCGAGGTCTGGGACAAGGCGGTGCGCTACCTGCGCCAGGCCGGCACCAAGGTCTTCCTGCGCTCGGCCCACCGCGAGGCGGCCACCTGCTTCGAGCAGGCGCTCGACGCGCTCCGGCGGCTGCCGGAGCATCCCGACGCGATCGCCGAGTCCCTCGACCTCCGCTTCGACCTCCGCAACGCGCTCCTGCCGCTCGGCGAGGGGGGACGGATGGGGGCCCTCCTCGACGAGGCCGAAGCCCTCGCGGAGGCCGTCGGCGACCAGCGCCGCCTCGGCCGCGCGCTGACCTACAAGGTGGTCCAGCTCGCGCTGGCCGGCGACTTTGCGGCGGCGATCCAGACCGGACTTCGCGCCCTGGCCATCGGCGAGTCGCAGGCGGACGTCGCCATCCAGGTTGTCGCCAACGGGTATCTTGGCCAGGCGTACGTGGCGCGGGGCGAGTGCCGCGAGGCCGTCCGGCACTGCGAGGCCGCGCTCGCGCTGATCCCGGAGGGCCTGGCGCAGGAGCGATTCGGTGAGGGCGCCATCCCGGGCTCGTGACGTGCGGGACACGCTTGCCAGGGCGCTCGGGGCGCTCGGGCGGTTCGCCGAGGCGTTCGGGCGTCTCCGCGAGGCGATGCACATCGCGGAGGAGGCGGGGCACGTCTACACGCTTGTCTTCCCCCTCTTCGGCCTCGGCACCCTCAAGCTCGATCAGGGCGACTTCGCCGGCGCCGTGGCCCCGCTGGAGCGCGGCCTCGATCTCTGCCGGACGAGAGAGGTTCCCTGGCTGCTCCACGACTTCGCCTGGGCGCTGGGCGCGGCGTACCACGGACCGGGCCGCCGCGCCGAGGGGGTCGCCCTGATGGAGGACGCCGCCCGTGGCCTCGCCGAGCGGACCGTGATGTGGTCGTGGTGGGCCGGCCGCGTCGGGGCGCTCGGCGGGGCGTACCTCCTCGACGGGCGGCTGGCGGACGCCACCCGGATCGCCCAGGACGGGCTCGCGGCGGCTCGGCAGCGGGGGGAACGGGGGGTGGAGGGCCAGCGTCCTGCGATTGCTCGGCGACATCGCGGCCCATCCCGACCGCGTCGAGGTCGATGCCGCGGAGGCGCACTATCGCCAGGCCCTGGCCCTGGCCGAGGCGCTCGGCCTGCGCCCGCTCCTCGCCCACTGCCACCTCGGCCTCGGCAAGCTCTACCGGCGCACGGGCAAGCGGCGAGCAGGCGCGGGAGCACCTCACGACGGCGGCGACGATGTTCGGCGAGATGGACATGCGGTTCTGGCTGGAGCAGGCGGAGGCGGAGATGAAGGAGCTCGCGTGAGCCGCTGTCCTCAGTGCCGGCACGAGAACCCCGGCGACGCCAAGTTCTGCCTGGAGTGTGGCCGCCGGCTGGCCCTCCCGTGCGGGGCCTGCGGCACCGAGCTCCCGCGCCGGCGCGAAGTTCTGCAAGGAGTGCGGACAGGCCGCTGCGGCGGCCACTCCGCCGACCGCGGCCCACGCTCGGAGCCCCTCCCGAGTCCTATACCCCGAAGCACCTCGCCGAGAAGATCCTCACCTCCAAGGCCGCCCTCGAGGGCGAGCGCAAGCAGGTCACGGTCCTCTTCGCCGACCTCAAGGGCTCCATGGAGCTGCTCGCCGACCGCGACCCCGAGGAGGCGCGCAAGCTCCTCGATCCCGTCCTCACGCTGATGATGGAGGCGGTCCATCACTACGAGGGCACCGTCAACCAGGTGATGGGCGACGGCATCATGGCCCTCTTCGGCGCGCCGCTCGCCCATGAGGATCACGCCGTGCGCGCATGCTATGCCGCGCTCCGGATGCAGGAGGCCGTGCGGCGCTACTCGGACGAGCTGCGCCGCGCGCAGGGCGTCGAGGTGCAGATCCGCGTCGGCCTCAACTCCGGCGAGGTCGTGGTGCGCTCGATCGGCAGCGATCTCCGCATGGACTACACCGCCGTGGGCCAGACCACGCACCTGGCGGCCCGCATGGAGCAGCTCGCGGCGCCCGGCAGCATCCGGCTCACCGCCGAGACGCTGCACCTGGCCGAGGGCTTCGTCCAGGTCACCCCGCTCGGCCCGGTGCCGATCAAGGGGCTCGCCGAGCCGGTCGAGGTGTTCGAGCTGGTGGGGGCCGGCGCCGCCCGCACCCGCCTCGAGGCCGCGGCGCGGCGGGGGCTCACGCGCTTCGTCGGCCGGACCGCGGAGCTGGAGCAGCTCCGCGACGCCCTCGACCGGGCGAGCCAGGGGCACGGCCAGGTGGTCGCCGTGGTCGGGGAGCCGGGCGTGGGCAAGTCGCGTCTCTTCTGGGAGCTCACCCACTCCCATCGCGTGCACGGCTGGCTCATCTTGCAGTCCGCCTCGGTCTCCTACGGCAAGGCCACCGCCTACCTGCCCGTGATCGAGCTGCTCCGCGGCTACTTCGCGATCGAGAGCCGCGACGATCCGCGGAAGATCCGGGAGAAGGTCACGGGGAAGGTCCTGACGCTCGCCCCCGCGCTCGCGCCCGCCGTGCCCGCCCTCCTGGCGCTCCTCGACGTGCCGGTGGACGAGGCGTCCTGGCACGCCCTCGATCCGCGCCAGCGGCGCCAGCAGACGCTCGACGCGGTCAAGCGTCTGCTGCTTGCGCGAGAGCGAGGTCCAGCCGCTGGTGGTGGTCTTCGAGGACCTGCACTGGATCGACGGCGAGACCCAGACCTTGCTCGACAGCCTCGTCGAGAGCCTGCCCGCGGCGCGCCTCTTGCTCCTCGTCAACTACCGGCCCGAGTACCAGCACGCCTGGGGCGGCAAGACCTACTACCGCCAGCTCCGGATCGATCCGCTGCCGCCCGAGAGCGCCGACGAGCTGCTCGATGCGCTCCTCGGCCGCGACGCGGCGCTCGGCCCGCTCAAGCGGCTCCTGATCGAGCGGACGGAAGCGAACCCCCTCTTCCTCGAGGAGAGCGTGCGGGCCCTGGTGGAGACGGCGGCCCTGGCCGGCGAGCGCGGCGCCTACCGGCTCACCCGGCCCGTCGAGGAGCTGAGGATCCCGGCCACCGTGCAGGCCATCCTGGCCGCGCGCATCGACCGCCTGGCGCCCGAGGCCAAGCGCCTGCTCCAGGCGGCCGCCGTCATCGGCAAGGACGTGCCGATGCCGCTGCTCCTGGCCATCGCCGACGCGCCGGAGCACGAGGTGCGCGCCGAGCTCACCCGCCTCCAGGCCGCCGAGTTCCTCTACGAGACCCGGCTCTTTCCGGACCTCGAGTACACGTTCAAGCATGCGCTCACCCACGAAGTCGCCTACGGGGGGCTGCTCCACGACCGGCAGCGCGCCCTGCACGCCCGCATCACCGAGGCCATCGAGCGGCTCTCGCCCGAGCGCGTGGCCGAGCAGGCCGAGCGGCTGGCCCATCACGCCCTGCGCGGGGAGCTGTGGGAGAAGGCGGTCGCCTATCTCCGCCAGGCCGGGCTCCGGGCCATGGCGCGGGCGGCCAACCGCGAGGCCATCGCCCACCTGGAGCAGGCGCTCGAGGCCCTCCGCCGTCTTCCCGAGACCCGGGAGACGACCGAGCTGACCATCGACATCCGCATCGACCTCCGGAACGCGCTCCTCCCGCTCGGCGATCGGGCGCGCATGGTGGACCATCTCCACGAGGCGGAGGGGCTCGCCAGGACGCTCGGCGACCAGCACCGGCTCGGGCGGATCGCCACCTTCATGGTGATCCAGTGCCTGGGCACCGGCGACTACGACGAGGCGGTCAGATTCGGCCAGGAGGCCCTGAGCATCGCGCGAAGCCCTCGGGGATAGCTCGATCGAGGTGGTCGCGACGACCTTTCTCGGCATGGCGCACGTCGCCCGGGGCGAGTTCAGCGACGCGGCCACCTTCCTCGAGCGGAACGTCGCGCTCGAGGGCGACGTGCAGCGACCAGCGCTTCGGCGCGCCCGTCATCCAGCCGGCGCTCTCGGGAGCACTCCTCGCCGACGTGCTCTCCCAGCTCGGCCGGTTCGACGAGGCCGTCGGGCACGCCGAGGCGGCCATTCGCATCGCCGAGGCGGCGGATCATCCCTTGACGCTGTACTGGGGCTTGTTCGATCTCGGGCTCGTCCACCTCCGTCGCGGGGATCTCCCCCGCGCGACGCAGGTCCTCGAGCGAAGTCTCGACCTGTGCCGGACCTGGCAGCTCTTCGCGGGACGCCGGCCGCCGCCGCGGCTCTCGGCGCCGCCTACGCGCTCGCCGGCCGGGCTGAGGAGGCGCTCCCGCTGGTCGCGGGCGCGGTCGAGGAGTCCCGCGTCAGCCAGAATCACGGTGGGCGGCGCACATTCTTCTCTGCGCGGGAACGACCTATCTTGCCGGCCGGGCTGATCGACGAGGCCGCCCGCCACGCTCGCGAGGCGGTGGCGGTCAGCCGACGCCTGGGAGCCCGGGCAAGCGAGGCTCACGCCCTCTGCCTCGCCGGTGACGTCGCGTCGACCGGCAGCGCCGAGGACGCCGAAGGCTACTATCGCGAGGCGCTGGCGCTCGCCGACGGGCTCGGCATGCGCCCGCTCGTCGCTCACTGCCACCTCGGCCTCGGCAAGCTCTACCGGCGCGCGGGCAAGCGCGAGCAGGCGCAGGAGCACCTCGACACCGCGACGACGATGTACCCCGAGATGGGCATGCGGTTCTGGCTGGAGCAGGCCGAGGCGGACGTGAGGAGGCGCCCGTGAGCCGGCTCCGCGCGGGCGCGATGGTGGGCGCCGGCCTCGTGCTCGCGATGGCCGCCACCGTCGGCCCATCCCCCGCGCCGACCGCCGCGCCCGGGGCGAGCCTCTTGCTCCGCTTGCCCGAAGTGGTCTGGATGATCGTGCTGGGGCTTTCCGCGCTGTCCCTGCTCCTGCTGCTCTCCGTGCAACGGCCCCGGCGCCCCACCGAGGACGAGGCCGACGCCGGCAAGACCGGGCGCCCGCCCCGCCCCTCCGCGGTGCTCGCATCCCTGCCGATCCTCCTGCTCATGATCTTGCTCATCTATCTGGCCTGGACGCGCTGGGCCCCCGGCGCGGCCCACCCCCTGGAAGCACCCCTCGCCGCCATCGCCGGGCTCCTGGAGCTCCTGGCGCAGGCGCGCAAGGCGCCGACGTCGGTCCCGGCCTTCGACTACGCGGTGGCCGGGCTCGCGCTGCTGCTGGCGTTCGGCACCTTTGCCTTGATGGTCCTGGTGGTCTTCGCCGAGCGCATCGTGCGCTGGTGGGACGGCCCCGCGCGTGGCGCGACCGGCTCGCGGCTCGACGTCGCCGTCGCGGAGAGCCTGGACGACCTCCGCACCGAGCCGGACGCACGCGCGGCCATCATCCGCGCGTATCGGCGCTTCGAGCTCGCGCTTTCCGCCGCCCGCATGCCACGCCCGGCGTGGCAGACGCCGGCGGAGTTCATGCGGTCCGTCCTCGCCGAGGCGTCGATGCCTTCGGCGCCTGTGCAGCGCCTCACCTCGCTCTTCGAGCTGGCGAGGTTCAGCGAGCGGCCCCTGGGCGCCGACGCGCGCGCTGCCGCCTGCGACTGCCTCGACGAGGTGAAGACCGCGCTCGAGACGGACCCGACGCATGCGCGCTGAGCCCCGCCCCCTGGCGACGTCCCTTCGTTACGCGGCGCTGGTGGGCGTCGTGCTCCTCGTCGCGGTGCCCGTCTATGTGTACCTGGAGCCGCATTGGCGCGCGCTCGTCCCTCGCCTCGCCGCGGCGCTGGTGCTCGGCACGGCTCTGCTGGAGCTGCGGGGATTCCTTGCCGGCCGGCTCGCGCGCCACGGACCATCCGCGCTCGATGCCGCGCGGATTCCTCCCCTCGTCGAGCCCGGCGCCCCGCACCGCCTGCTCGAGCTCACTGCCAGCGTGCGCGCCGGCCTCCGTAGCCGGCGTCACTTCGAACGGGTCCTGTGGCCGCGGCTGACCGCGCTGGCCGCGCGCCCCCTCGTTCCCCCGCCGCTGCGCCGAGCGCGGGGCCCCAGCCTGGGCAGTGTCCGCGAGATCATCGCCACCATCGAGGACGAGCGGTGAAGGTCGGCGCCATCTCCGAGCGGGCTCTCGAGGTGGTGTCGACCCTCGGGCGCATCGTCATGGGCAAGGACGAGGTGATCGAGCGCATCTTCGCCGGCATCCTCGCCAACGGGCACGTGCTCATCGAGGATTACCCCGGTCTCGCGAAGACCCTCATCGCGCGCCTCCTGGCCCAGGCGCTCGACCTGGGGTTCCGGCGCATCCAGTTCACCCCCGATCTCCTCCCCAGCGACATCACCGGCAGCTTCCTCTACGACCAGTCCCGCGGCCGGTTCGAGTTCCGGGCCGGGCCGGTGTTCACCAACCTCCTCCTCGCCGACGAGATCAACCGGGCCACGCCGAAGACGCAGGCGGCGCTGCTGGAGGCGATGCAGGAGGCGCAGGTGACGGTCGAAGGCGCAGACCTTTCCCCTGCCGCCGCCCTTTCTCGTGCTGGCCACCCAGAACCCGATCGAGCTGGAGGGCACCTATCCGCTGCCGGAGGCCCAGCTCGACCGCTTCCTGATGCGGGTCAGCGTCGGCTATCCCGATGCCGACACCGAGCGCGACGATCCTCCGGCGCCGGCGAGAGCGGCGCACGGACGCGGCGACGGTCCCCACCATCGTCTCGCCGGGCGGAGCTGCTCGCCATGCAAGGGGCGCTGGAGGACGTCTTCGTCAGCGACGCCCTCGAGGGCTACATCGTGGCCCTCGCGCAGGCGACGCGCGCCGACGCCCGGGTGGCCCTCGGCGCGTCGCCGCGGGGGACCCTCGCCCTGCTGAAGCTCGCCCGCGCAGAGGCGGCGCTGCGCGGCCGGGAGTTCGTGCTGCCCGACGACGTGAAAGCCATGGCGGTGCCCGCGCTCGCGCATCGTCTCGTGCTGCGGCCGGAGCTGTGGGTTTCGCGGATCACGCCCACCCAGGTCGTGGAGAGCCTGCTCCATCAGGTGCCCGCGCCGGTGACCGAGCCGTCATGAGCTCCCATCCGACCGCCCTGAACCTCTCCTTCGTCACGCTCGTCGGCTGGGCTCTCTTCCTCGGCGTTCTCACCGGCCGGGCCGAGCTCATGCTCGTGGCGGTGCCCCTGGTCGTCGTGCTCGCCGCCGGGCGGCGCGCGAAGGCGCCCACCGAGGCGTGGCAGATCAGCCGCCAGGTGTCCGCGGAACGCCTGGTCGAGGGCGAGCGCGTGACCGTCACCGTGACGCTCCGGGCCCGGGAGCCCCTGGCGCTCGTGGAGCTGCTGCAGCCCCTGCCGCCCCATGTCTGGGCCGCGCGCGGAAGCCATCACGCGTTCTTCAGCCTCGGCCCCGATGAGGAGGTGTGCTGGACGTTCGAGCTCGCGTGCGCCGGCCGCCAGCAGCTGCGGCTCGCCGATCTCCATCTCCGGCTCTGGGAGCCGCTCGGTCTCGCCGCCGCCGAGACCCGCCATCAGGAGCCGCGCGCCGAGGTGGCGGTCTATCCCGCACGTCACGCCGTTCCGGCGCCCGCCCCGCCCCCGGCGGACCCAGGCCTTCGTCGGCAATCATGTCTCGCCGGCGCAGGGCGAAGGCCTCGAGCCCGGGGACATTCGCCCGTTCGCGCCGGGCGACCAGATCCGCCACGTGAACTGGCGCGCCACGCTCCGCCTCGGCGTCCTGCACGTGACACAGCACCACCAGGAGCGGAACGCCGCCGTCGTCCTCCTCCTCGACACGCTGGCCGACCTCGGGCCGGCGGGGAACTCGACCCTCGATCGCGCCGTTCGCGGAGCGGCGTCCCTCGCCGCCGCCTACCTCACCCGGAGGGACCGCGTCGGGCTGATCGAGTACGGCGGCATCCTGCGCCAGGTGCGCCCCCGCGCCGGCCGCGCGCAGTGGGACCGCCTGCTGGACACGCTGGCGCGGGCGTCGGTCGTGTTCACGTACGTGGCGCGGGACCTCGAGATGATCCCGCCGCGCGTCCTGCCGCCCCAGGCCCTGGTCATCGCCCTGAGCCCGCTGCTCGATGGGCGCTTCGTGAAGGCTGCGACCGATCTCGCCGCGCGCGGCTTCGACCTCGTCCTGGTCGCCGTGTCCCCCGTCGCGGCGGGGCGCGCCCTCGTGCGGGGCGGCGGCCCCGTGGTCGACGTGGCCGCGCGACTCTGGGCGCTGGAGCGCCGAGCCTATCTCGATGAGCTTCGGCGTGACGGCTTGACCGTCGTCGACTGGGACGGCGTCGTGCCGCTCGAGGCGGCGCTGGCCGGGTGGCACCGCCCGCGGCTCCGCGGGGTCCGCGCATGACCTGCGTCTCGCCGCGGTGGCGCTCATGGCGATGCTCGCGGGGCTTCCGCTGACGTTCTCCCGTCGCCCTTCTCGGCGCGCTCGCCGCGCCGGCCCTCCTCGTGGGCGGCGCGGAGCGATCGCGGCTTCCGTGCCCGCTGGCCACCGCCGGCGGGACGCTCGCGCTCATCGAGTACGCCCTCGCGCTCGTGGTCGCGCGGCCGGACCCCGATCCCATCACGGCGATCGCCCTCGGCGGCGGACTCGTTCTCCTGCTGGCGAGCCGTCCACGTCGCGAGCCGCACACGGGGCGCCGCCGTCGGCTATCCGGTCATCCGCTCCCAGGCCCGTCATTGGCTGGCCATCGTCGCGCTCGGCATGGTCGGCGCGGCCTTCGTCACGGTGGGAGGGGAAGCGCTCGCCCTCGCCCTTCGCGGCGCCGCCCTGCCCGTGGTCGTCGCGGCCTCGGCGGTGGGAGCCCTGCTGACCGTGGCCGGCGTGATCGCGCTGGTGACGGCCCCCCGGCGCGACCCGTAGCAGGCCATGGAGGCGGGGAGTGCCGATCACGTGTGGAGCCTCGAAGAAGTCGCCGCGCTGGCGAAGTAGGCGGCTGATAGGAGTGTCCCAAACGCATGGCGCACTACACTATGCTTGCGCTCTTCGCTGGCGTCTCGATGGCCGCCTACTCGATCTTCCTCCGGCTCGCATCCCCAGGGATTCATCCGGCACTAGGCGCAACCATCATCACGGGGGTGGCTTTCCTCGCGAATTTGGCTTTGACACTAACGATGAGGGCGACCGGCTCTCCGGTGACCTTTACAACCCAGAGCGTCTATCTGGTCATCATCGTTGGGCTGGCCGCCGCCTGTGCCGATCTCTTCACCTTGTCAGCCTATGCCAGCGGGCTAAAGGTGACCTCGTCATTCATGATCAGCGGCACATCGACCGCGCTCGTGTTGCTGGTCGGGTTTATGGTTCTACGGGAGCCGTTTACTTGGACGAAGCTTTTGGCGGTCGGTCTCATCGCTACCGGCGTATTTCCTGCTCCAGCGGGAACCCTAGCTTGGCTCCAAACTGAGACACTACCTAGTCGCCCGGTACCTTGACTTGGCGGGGGCCCCCGGCTAGGCTCGTCGAACCCGATCCACCATGCGAATCACCGCCGTCCGTGCCTCCTGGCTCCGCGCTCCGATCCCTCCGTCGGCCGTCCATGTGAGCGACTTCGGGCGCAATGATTCCTTCAACATGTGCCTCGTCGAGATCGACACCGATGACGGGCATCACGGGCCTGGGCGAGGCCAAGGCCGCGGTCGGCAACCTCGGAAACTACGGCGCGATCGTGACGCTGATCCGGGAGGAATTCGCCCCGCTGCTGGTCGGCCGCGACCCGCTGGACATCACCGGCGCCTGGGAGCTCCTCTACAACGGCAGCCGCGCCCACTATGCCGTGCGCGAGGGCCGGACCTTCCCCACCATCGGGCGCCGCGGGATCACGCTCTCGGCCATCGCCGGCGTGGACATCGCGCTGTGGGACATCCTCGGCCGCTCGCTCGGGCGTGCCGGTGTGGCAGCTGCTGGGCGGCCGCTATCGCGACCGCGTCCCCGCCTATGCCTCCGGCGGCTGGGCGAAAGTCGGGAGCATCGGCAAGCAGATGCTGCAGTACGTCGAGCGCGGCCACCGCGCGGTGAAGATGCGCGTGGGGCTCCAGGACGCGAGCGTGGACGATTCGGCCGCGCGCGTGGCCGAGGTGCGCGAGACGCTCGGGCCCGAGGTCGGCATCATGGTGGACGCCCACGGCACCTGGAGCGTGCGCGAGGCCCAGCGCTTCGCCCGCAAGGTCGAGGCGTCACGACCTGCGCCTGGCTCGAAGAGCCGGTGTCGCCGGACAATCTCTCCGGGCAGGCCGAGGTCCGCCGCTCCACCGACATTCCCATCGCGGCGGGCGAGAGCGAGCAGACGCGGTTCGCATTCCGCGAGATGCTGGAGGCCCGGGCGGTGGACGTGCTCCAGCCCGATCCCGCCATCGCGGGCGGCCTCACCGAGGTGCAGCGCATCGCCGCGCTCGCGGCCAGCCACAGCGTCACGGTGGCGCCGCATCTCTGGGGCTCGGCCATTCTCTTCGCCACCGGGCTCCATCTCTGCGTCTCCACGCCCTGCGCCACCATCATCGAGTTCTCCCGCGGCCATAATCCCCTCCTGAATGAGCTGGTCGAGGAGGAGATCGCCTTCGAGGACGGCCACGTCCTCGCCCCCACTGGACCCGGGCTCGGTCTCACCTTGCGGCGAGACTGGGTCGAGAGCGTCCGGGTGGCAGTCTGAGCGCGCCCGTGGCCGCCCCACGCATTCTGGTAACCGGAATGTCCGGGCTGATCGGGAGCGCGCTGCGCCAGCGTCTCGAGGGCCGGCACCCGCTCCGCGCGCTCAACCGGCGTGAGATTCCCGGCGTGTCATGCCATCGCGGGGACATCGGCGACCTCGGCGCCATCGAGCCGGCCTTCAAGGACATCGATACCGTGGTGCATCTGGCTGCGGCGGCCGGAGGGAGCGTGCCCTGGGAGTCGGCGCTCCACCATAATCTGATCGGCACCTACAATGTCTTCGAGGCCGCGCGCCGCGCCGGAGTCAAGCGGGTGATCTTCGCCTCCAGCGGTGCCACCGTCACCGGCTACGAGCGCGAGGAGCCCTACGCGTCGCTGGTGGCCGGGCGCTATGCGGGTCTCGCGAGCTGGCCCATGCTCACCCACGAGTCGCCCCTTCGCCCCGCCGCGCTCTATGGCGTGAGCAAGGCGTATGGCGAGGCGCTCGGGCGCCAGTACGCCGACGAGCATGGGCTGTCCATCGTCTGCATCCGCATCGGCCGCGTCAATCGAGAGGACCGGCCGAGCAGCACGCGAGACTTCTCCGTGTGGCTGAGTCAACGTGATGTCGTCCAGGTTCTCGAGCGGGCGATCGCGGCGCCCGCGGACCTCCGCTACGACATCTTCTTCGCCACCTCGGACAATCGCTGGGGCTATCGCGACCTCACGCATGCGCGGAAGGGCCTCGGCTTCGTTCCGGAAGACCGCGCCGAGGCCCATCGCTGATGCCCGTCGTCCGGTCCTACCTCGCCGATCACGCGATCGCGCTTCGCGACAAGCCGGCGGTGATCGACGACCGGCCCGGCGCGCCCGTCACCGTATGGAGCTTCGCCGAGCTGAACCGCCAGGCGAATCGGCTGGCGAATCTTCTGCTGGGGCTGGGCGTGGACCCGGGCGAGAAGGTGGTCTGGTGCGGTCAGAACTCGCTCGAGGCCGTACGGGCCATCCACGCGCTGCCCAAGGTCGGCGCGGTGACGGTGCCACTGAACTACCGCCTCACCGCGGAGGAGACCGCCTACGTGGTGGACAACTCCGACGCGGTGGCGGTGTACGTGGACGCGGAGCAGGCGGGCCTCTTCGCCCGCATCGCGCACGCCATCCCGCGCGTCCGCCATGTGATCGTCTTCGGCGGCCGGCCCGGGCCGGGCATGCTGTCCGCGGAGGCGCTCCTCGCCCGCGCCCGCGATACCGAGCCCGAGGTGGACATCCCCGCGGGGATCCCGTCCACCATGCTCTATACCTCCGGGACCACGGGACGGCCCAAGGGCGCGCTCAGACTGCCCAGCGACCCCGCGCATACGCGTCCGTTGCTCGAGCTGGTGGGCCACCGCCCCGACGACATCTACCTCACCACCGGGCCCCTCTATCACTCGGGCCCGCTCGGCTATCTCGCCATCAATCACCGGCTGGGCGCCACCGCCATCCTCCAGCGCCGCTTCGATCCCGAGGACTGGCTGCGGCTCGTCGCCAAGTACCGGGTGAGCACCACCTTCTCCGCGCCCGCGCCCATCCGGCTCGTGTGCGCGCTGCCCGACGAGGTCAAGGCGCGCTACGACGTGCGCAGCATGCGGCGCATGATCGCCAACGCCGCTCCCTGGTCCATGGCGCTGAAGGAAGCCTATATGCGCGACTTCGGCGAGGACTCCCTCTGGGAGGTCTATGGCTCCACCGAGCTGGGCGTGGACACCGTGCTCGCGCCGCCGGATCACCGGCGGAAGCCGGGCTCCTGCGGCCGCGCGGTGCCGGGCGTGGAGATCCGGCTCTACGACGAGTCGGGCGCCGAGGTGACCGAGCCCGGCGTGCCCGGCGAGGTATTCGTGCGCAGCGTCAACGTCTTCGAGGCGTACCACAAGGCCGAGGACCAGACCGTCGCCACTCGCCGCGAAGGCTTCGCCACCGTGGGGGACATCGCCTATCGCGACGCCGACGGGTTCTACTATATCTGCGACCGCAAGTCCGACATGATCATCTCGGGCGGGATGAACATCTACCCGGCGGAGATCGAGGCCGCGCTGGAGCGACATCCCGGACGTCGCCGACGTCGCCGTCGTCGGCATTCCCAGCGAGGAGTGGGGCGAGAGCGTCCACGCGGTAGTGGTGCCCCGCCCCGGGAGCTCCCCTCCTCCGGAAGAGATCGTCGCCTTCGCCCGCGAGCGGCTGGCCGGCTACAAGATCCCGCGGTCGGTAGCCTTCCTGTCCGAGATTCCCCGCAACGGCTCCGGCAAGATCCTCAAGCGCGTGCTGCGCGAGCCCTTCTGGCAGGGCCGGCGCGCGCGCGTCTCGTGATCGATCTGAATGAAGCAGGACAGTGACCACCGCACGTGAAAGGAGTCCCCATGAAGCGCATGACCATCGCGCTACTGCTCTCTCTCCTCGCTCTGCCGCGGGCGCTTCGGGCGCGGGCGCCGCGAGTGCCCAGGACGCGCCGCGCGCGGGCGGCGTCATCAAGGCCGCCATGATCGGCGAACCGCCGTCGCTGGACATCCACTGGACCACCGCGGTCATCGTCCAGCAAATCACCTGGCATATCTACGAGACGCTCTACACCTACGACAAGAATCTCGCGCCCATCCCGATGCTCGCCGAGGGCCATACCGTGCGCCGACGGCGGGCGGCGCTACACCATCACGCTCCGCAAGGGCGTCAAGTTCCACAACGGCAAGGAGATGACTCCGCCGACGTGGTGCCCTCGCTGCAGCGCTGGGGCAAGATGGCCACCTCCGGCAAGGCCCTCTGGAAGACCATCGAGGCCGTCGAGGCGAAGGACCCGTACACCGTGGTCATCCACCTGAAGGAGCCGTCGGGGTCGCTCCTCTACGGGCTCGGCGGCCCGAACAATGCCGCCGCCATCTATCCCAAGGAAGTCATGGCCGCCGCCGGTGAGGGGCAGATCAAGGAGTTCATCGGCACCGGGCCCTACCGGTTCGTCGAGCACAAGCCGGACCGCCACATCAAGGTGGCGCGATTCAAGGACTACTCCGCGCGCACGGACGCGCCCGACGGCGGCTATGGCGGGCGCCGCGTCGCCTACGCGGACGAGATCCTCTTCATCCCCGTCCCCGACGAGGCGGTGCGCCTGGCCGGGGTCGAGACCGGCGAGTACCACTACGCCCAGTCGATCAAGCCCGACCAGTACGACCGGGTGAAGTCCCTGCCCGCGCTGGAGCCGGGCGTGGTCAAGCCCTATGGGTGGATCACCGCCGTCCCCAACCACAAGCAGGGCGTGATGGCGAACAAGAAGGTCCGCCAGGCCTTCCTCGCCGCGCTGGACATGGACCCCATCATGGCCGCGGCATCGGTAACAAGGCCTTCTACCGGATCGACGGCGCCCTCTTCTTTCCCGAGCAGCCGAACTTCCACAGCCAGGCGGGCGTGACCGGCTACAACCAGAAGAACCCGACCAAGGCCAAGGCGCTCCTCGCGGAGGCCGGCTACAAGGGCGAGCCCGTCCGCTGGATCACCACCAAGGAATACGACTGGATGTACAACACCTCGCTGGTAGCCAAGCAGCAGATGGAGGCGGCCGGCTTCACGGTGGATCTCCAGGTGCTCGACTGGGCCACCCTCGTCCAGCGCCGCAACAAGCCCGAGCTCTACGACATCTTCTCCACCGGGTTCACCCTGGGCGCCGATCCCGCGCTGGCCACCTCCGTCCAGTGCAACTGGCCGGGCTGGTGGTGCCAGGAGGAGAAGGAGCGGGTCCTCGCCGAGATGCTCCGCGAGACCGACCCCAAGAAGCGGGGGCCCAGATCGAGCGGCTCCAGGCCATCTTCTACGAGGACGTCGGGCGGATCAAGCTCGGCGACTACTTCACCTTCCAGGTCACGCGCAAGGAGCTGCGCGGGTTCCGCTCCTCCCCGTACGTCCACTTCTGGAACGCGTGGCTCGTGAAATAGTCCGTGGGCGTATATATCGTCCGCCGACTGCTGGCCGTCGTCCCGGTCATGCTCGTGGTGGCGACGGTGTCGTTCATCCTCATCCGGCTGGCGCCCGGCGATCCCGCCAGCGTGATCGCCGGGCCCTATGCCACCGGGGACGACATCGCCCGCCTCCAGCGGTCGCTGGGGCTCGATCAGGCGCTGCCGGTGCAGCTCGTCAAGTGGTGGGGCCGTCTCGCCCGCGGCGACCTCGGCGACTCGATCTTCCTCCGCCGGCCGGTGCTCGAGGCCATCTTCGAGCGGCTGGAGCCCACCCTCCTCCTCACCGCGTGGTCCATGCTGGTGGCAGTCGCGGTAGGCCTCCCGGCGGGCGTCGTCTCCGCCCGCTACCACAACACCACCGTGGATCAGTCGCTCATGGCCTTCGCCCTGATCGGGCTCTCCATCCCCAACTTCCTGCTCGGCCTCCTCATGATCCTCTGCTTCGGCGTGTGGCTGGGCTGGCTGCCGGTGGCCGGCTATGTGCCGCTGGAGGGCGGGCTCTGGCTGAACTTGCGCTCCCTCATCATGCCCTCGCTGGCGCTGGGCCTCGTCCAGTCCGCCCTCATCGCGCGCATCACCCGCTCCAGCATGCTCGACGTGCTCCGCGAGCAGTACATCCTGGCCGGGCGCTCCAAGGGCCTGTCCGAGCGCGTGGTGATCTACAAGCACGCGCTCAAGAACGCCATCATCCCCACCCTCACCGTGATCGGCATCACCTTCGCGCTCCTGGTGGGGGGCGCCGTGGTCATCGAGACGGTGTTCAATATCCCGGGGCTCGGCCGGCTCATCATCTCCGCCGTCCTCCGCCGGGACTATCCGGTCGTCCAGGGCGTGGTGCTCCTCATCGCGCTGACCTATACCGCCATCAACCTCCTCGTGGACCTGGCCTACCTGGCCATCGACCCGCGCATCCGGTTCCGCTAGCATGCGCGAGCTCCGCGTCTTCCTCCGCCGGCGCAGCGCGGTGATCGGCGCCGTGCTGGTGGCGCTGAACGTGCTGGTGGCGCTGGGCGCCCCCATCATCGCAAGGGTGGATCCCCAGGTCCTCGACGTCAAGTCGCGCCTGGCGCGCCCCAGCGGCGAGCACTGGTTCGGCACCGACCACGTGGGCCGCGATGCGTGGAGCCGCGTGATCCACGGGGCGCGCCTGTCCATGATCGTGGGCGGCTCGGTGATGGTGCTGTCCTTCCTGGGGGGCCTGACCGTCGGCTTGCTGGGCGGCTATTACCGGGCCATGGACAATGTGCTCATGCGGTTCATGGACGGCCTCATGGCCTTTCCCGGCATCATCCTCGCCATCGCCCTCATGGCGTCTCTGGGGCCCAGCGTGGTCAACGTGATCGTGGCGCTGGGAGTGGTCTATGTGCCGCGGGTGGCGCGCATCGTGCGCGGCTCCGTCCTCGTGATCCGCGAGACGTCCTACGTGGAGGCGGCCCGCGCGCTCGGGATCGGCGATCTCCGAATTGTCGCGCTGCACATCCTGCCCAACTGCGTCTCGCCCGTCATCGTGCAGGGCACCTTCATCTTCGCCGCCGCGGTGCTGGGCGAGGCCGCGCTGTCCTTCCTCGGCGTGGGCGTCCCGCCCCAGATCCCGTCCTGGGGCAATGTCCTCTCCGAGGGCCGCTCCTACCTGCAACAGGCGCCGTGGCTGACCCTCTTTCCCGGCGCCGCCATCATGGCGAGCATCCTGGGCCTCAATCTCTTCGGGGACGGCCTCCGCGATCTGCTCGACCCGCGGCTGCGCGGGATTCAGGGCGCCAGCCGCGAGACCTAGGGGCGGCGAGCGCGCCACTCCCGCACGACGTCGTCCACGTCGAGCGGGGCCAGGCGCGTGGGCGGACCCACCGCCACCCGCGCATTGACCCGCGCGATCTGGGCGTTCAGCGCCTGCACCCGCGCCCGCACGTCGTCCTCGTGGCGGGCGGCCCAGAGCGTCGCCAGCTCCGCCTCGACCTTGCGGAGCAGCTCCAGCGCGGGCGGGAGCACGGAGATCTTCTCCCGCTCCAGGAGCTTCTTCACCCACCAGTCGGGATCATAGGGCGCCTCGACGCCGGGGATGGGCTTGCCCTTGCCCTCGAGGTGATCGAACTCGCCCGCGTCCTTGGCCTCCTGGATGAGCTGCTCGATCCAGACCTTCCACGTCTTGTCCGGCGGCTTTTCCCGCGTCATGGAGCTGATGCTACCTCCATCGAGCGAATCCGGGTATCCTCGGCGCCATGACCCCACCCCCCCTCGACTGGACCGCCTTCGACCGCCGCCTCGCGGAGCGCCGCCGCGACCTCGTGGCCGGCTTCATCGACTTCCTCCGCCTCGAGAGCGTGAGCCAGGAGCCCGAGCGCGTCCGTGCCTGCGGCGAGTGGCTGGCGCGCCACATGGCCGGCCGTGGCCTCGACGCGCGCGTGCTGGAGACGGGCGGCGCTCCCGCGGTCTTCGGCGAGCGGCGCGTGCCGGGCGCCCGGCGCACCGTCCTCATCTATTGCCACTACGACACCAAGCCCATCCCGCTCGACGGATGGCTCCAGCCCTCGCCGCTGGAGCCCGTGCTGCGCGCCGGCCAGGCCGAGGACGGCGCCGCCATCGTGCCCTTCGCCTCCATACCGCCCGAGGCCCTTCCCGCGCACCGGCTCTACGCGCGCGGCGCGTCCGACGACAAGGGCCCGATCTGGGCGCACCTGGAAGCCCTCGCCCTGATGGACGCGGTGGGCATCGCCCCGCGCGTGAACGTGAAGTTCATCTTCGACGGCGAGGAGGAGATCGGCAGCCCCTTCTTCGGATCGTTCACCGACAAGCACCGCGACCTGCTCGCCGCCGATCTGGTCCTGGTCACCGACGGGCCCAAGCATGCCAGCGGGCGCCCCACCATCTCCGGCGGCGCCCGCGGCAATCTCAAGATCGAGCTGGTGCTGGAGTCGGCGCGGCGGGACGTGCACTCGGGGAACTTCGTGGTCCCCAATGCTGCCTGGCGGCTCAACGGGCTGCTCTCGTCCATGGCCACCCCCGACGGCACTCCGCTCATCGAGGGCCTCGAGCAGGACGTGGTGCTGCCCACCGCCGCCGAGCGGCGCCTCATGGCCGATATCCCCATGGACATTCCCGCGCTCGAGAAGGACCTCGGCGTGCCCATGCCGGGCGATCTCCTCGAGCGGCTCATGTTCCATCCCACCCTGACCATCCGGGGATTGCAGTCGGGCTTCCTCGGAAAAGAGGCGAACACCATCATCCCGCACCGGGCCACCGTGCTCTTCGACGTGCGCCTGGTGAAGAACCAGACGGTGGAGAGCGTGTACCGGCGCATCGTCGAGCATATTCGCGGTCAGGGTTTCACCGTGCTCGAGTCGCCCGACGAGCCGCTCCCCGACACCCTCCGTGGGCGCGCGGTCCGGGTCATCTCCAAGGGCGGCTACGATCCCGCGAAGACCTCGCTGGACCTGCCGCTGAGCCGGGAGGTCATCACCGCCGTGGAGCGGGCGCATGGCGGCGAGCGCGCGGTACTGTTGCCAACCCTCGGCGGCAGCGTGCCGCTCTTCGCCTTCACCGACATCCTCGAGCTGCCCACGCTCGTCGTCCCCTACGCGAACGCGAACAACCGTCAGCACTCGCCGAACGAGCACCTGCGGCTCGACCATCTCTTCCAGGGCCTGCGGACCACCGCGGGCCTGTTGACGGATCTGGCCTGACGCGCCCCTAGCGGCGCGTCTCGGCGTGCTCGGCGAGCCAGGCGTGGGCATCCGAGCGGAGTCGCTCGCGATCCGCCGGGGGGAGGCCCTCGGGATCAAATCGATAGCGGTAGTGGAGAGCGAGCAGGCGCTCGAGATCCGCGCTCGATCCCGCCACCGGCGGCTGCTCGCCGATCCGCTCCAGCCAGTGGCCCGCCGCTTCCGCGGGCGCGCGCGGGAGTCCCAGCGCGCCCAGCCGGCGCTCGACGGCGTAGAACTCCGAGTCGGTGCCCGCGGGGAGCGGGGTCGCGTCCCCGGCCCGCCGCGGGGCGCCGGCCCGTCGCTGGCGGCGAAGGAAGAAGAGGCGCCAGACGAGGATGAGGCTCAGGGGGATGAGGAGCCAGGCGAGCCAGGTCGTCACTCCGCCCCGGCGCTCGCCGTACCGCCATTGCTCGAAGACATGCACCCCCCAGGCCCAGAGATCCTTGACCGGCTGCCACATCGAGGCGCCGAAGGCCTCCGTGTCGGCCCAACCCGCCGGCGTGGAGTCCACGTCGCGCCAGGCGCCGTCCACCCAGGCCAGCGCCCAGGAATGCGCGTGCCGCGTCCGCACCACCCAGGTCCGCTCCAGCGGGCTCCACTCCTGCACCGAGTAGCCGGTCGCGTAGCGGGCGGGAATGCCGGCCGCGCGCAGCAGCAGCACGGTGGCGGTGGCGAAGTACTCGCAGTGGCCCGACCGTGATCGGTTGAGGAAGTCATCGAGGGCGGACACCTCCTGCTCGGGTGCGGCCCGATAGAGGGAGTAGCGGAAGTTGTCGCGGAAGTACGCCCGTACGCGCGCCACCGCCTCGTCCGCCGGCAAGCTCCGCAGCCCCAGGTCACGGGCGACCCGCGCGACGAGCGCCCCGTCGGGAATGGGCAGCAAGAGATCCCCATCGGTGGGCACGTCATCAAGGACAGAAACGGGCGTTGTTCGCGCGGTATAGGTCACGAGACCCAGTCCCTCGTCCACCTTCACCGCGCCGAGCCGGTTCCGCTCCATGCGCACCACGCTGAGCCGCTCGATCTCGAAAGCGCCGCTCGGCAGCGGGAGCACGCCGCGTCCACGGCGCAGGGGCGCGGACACGGTCACGCGCGTCTCGGGCGGGCTCCCCGCTCCGAGCTTCCAGGTATGGCCGTCGGCCTCGGGCTGCACCGCGGTGAAGCCCGCGTCCACCGCGAGCCAGGTGGGCAGGGCAAAGGCGTTATAGCTCGCCTCGCGGAGGAGGATCGGCATCTTCACGCCCGGACCGGGGCTCACCCGGAGCACGATCCTGTCCGAGAGCTTGAGCCGCCCGATGGACCCGAGCGCGGTGCTGCTCCGGAAGGGATCGGCGTCCCGCCGTATCCAGTCGGCCAGCCACTCCAGCGCCGCCGCCTCGATGACTCGCTGCGCGCGGTGAAGGCCCACGTACCCGCCCCACCCCACCAGCGCCACCGCCACCAGGAGCGCGCCCCAGACGAGCGGCGAGGCCTCGCGCGGCCGCACGCTCCAGAGCGCCGCCGCCGCCAGCACGCAGGCGCCCACGTAAAAGCCCGGACCGCGCGTGTTCGCGGCGCTCGCGGCGAGAATGCAGATGACGAAGTACGGGAACGAGAGGTCCACCGTGTGGGGCGGCGGGGTGCCGTCCGCGTCAGCCTTCTTGCGCTGGCTCCAGAGGAAGATGCGGGGGTCCACTCCACCGGATGAGCTGTAGACCTGCGCCATCAGGAGGGGCAGCGCGACCAGCGGGAACCACTGGAAGATCAGGGTGAGCACCCGCGGGGCATCGGTGGTGGCTCCGAGGTAGACGATGAGCCCCACGAGGATGATGCTGCAGAAGTCGGAGACGCGGTTGAAATCGGCGCGCGCCAGATCCCAGCGCCAGGGTACGAAGCGGGCGCCCTCCACGATCGAGGCCATGAGGCAGGCCGCCGGCCAGAGTCCCGTCTGCCACCCCCAGAACACCAGGGCCAGCGCCAGCAGGAGCGGGGGCGGGGCCTTCGCCTTCGCGGGCTTCACAGGCGCGCGAGCCCCTCGGCGATGCGCCCCGCGATGAGCCGGTGGGGCGCGAGCGCGCCGTCGGCGGCCGGCGCGGACTCCGCGTCCTGCGGTCGCCGGCGCGCGTCACCACGAGAGTCAGGGTGGGAATTCCCAGTGCGCGCAGGGCCCGCACGAAGGCGCGCCGCTGGTCGTCCCAGCCCAGCAGCACGCAGATGGCCCCCGAGAGCTCTCCGTGCCGCTCGAGCACCGCGTCGCGGAGCACGTGGAAGGACCGGCTCGCGCAGGGCTCGACGCCCGCCAGCACCTCCAGCATGCGGTCGGCATGGGCGAGCCCGCGGCCCGCGGTGAAGCAGTAGGCCTCCGGCCCCACGAACATGAGGTCGAGCAACGAGTCCTGGCTGGGGATGGCCACCGCGAACGATGCCGCCACCGACACCGCCTCCTCGAAGATCTCGGTCGCGCCCACACCCCCCTGCGCGAAGGTGTCGAGCACGAGCGCGTGGCGGACGAAGAACTCGTCCTGATACTCCTTCACGATGGGGCGCCCCACTCGCGCCCAGCTCCGCCAGTGGATGCGGCGCAGCGGATCGCCCGGCCGGTAGTCCCGCAGCGAGGCGAACTCCTCCGAGTCGCCCACCGACGCGGCCAGCGCCACGCCGCCCTGCTGGTATTTCCGATTCCCGGGCAGGTCCAGATCGGGCACGGGGTAGCGCCGCGGCAGCACGAGCACGGACTGCGGCGCGGGCACCCGCTCGAAGCTCCGGAAGAGCCCGAAGGGATCGGGCCGCGCGATGGTCACGCCCACCAGCCGGAGCCGGCCGCGGCGCGCGGGCACCGCCTCCACCCGCGCCTCCACCTCCACGCCCGGCAGCAGCGGCGGCAGGGGTCGCTCTCCGCCCAGCGCGCCCTGGCGCTGCCCGATCAGCCACATCCAGCGCGGATAGCCCACCGTGCGGTCGAACCAGTTGCGGCGCTCCTCGCCGGGCTCCCGCGCGGCGAGGAACTCCGCCAGCGAAGGCCGCGGATCGGCGGTGTCCTCGAGGAGCGCGAGCCCGCGCAGCGGGCGCGGTCCGTCGTTTCGGAGGAAGACGCGGTAGCTCAGCGGCTCTCCCGCCGTCCCGAAGCGCGGCATCACCCGCCGCACGCTGAACCGGCCCCGGAAGGTCAGGCTCGCGAGGAGCGCCGCGGCCAGCAACGCCATGAGAAAGGTGAAGGCCTGGTAGGCGAGCGTGCGATTGGTGTCGAGCCCCACCACCGACGCGGCGAGAATGCCGCCCAGCACCAGGAAGCCGGCGGCGGTGAATCGCCGGGTCATCCAGTGCTGGATGACCCAGGTGGCCCAGAACGCCCGGAAGAGGAGCCGCCGCATGCGCGCGACCCGGCCGCGGCTAGGCGGGCACCGGCAGGGTCTTGACGATCTCCTCCACGATGCCCTGCGGAGTCACGCCGGTGAAGCGCGCCTGGGAGTCCACCACCATCCGATGCGCGATCACCGAGACCGCGATCTCCTGGACGTGCTCGGGGGTGACGAAGTCGAGCCCATCGAGGAGGGCGAGCGCCTGCGCCGCCTTCATGAGGGAGAGCGACGCGCGCGGGCTCGCCCCCAGCGAGACGCCGGCCGCGGTACGGGTGGCCTGCACGAGGTCCACCACGTATCGCTTCAGCTCGGCGCTGATGCGAATCTCGCCCACCCGGCGCCGCAGCGCCACCACGTCGTCGATGCCGAGACAGGGCCCGATCTCGTCGATCGGATGCCCGCGCTCCTGGTCCGAGAGAATCGCCACCTCGTCGCCCGCCGCCACGTAGCCGAGCCCGAACTGCAGCGCGAAGCGGTCCATCTGGGCTTCCGGCAGCGGATAGGTGCCGCGGAACTCCACCGGGTTCTGGGTGGCGATGACGAAGAAGAGCGACTCGAGGCGATGCGTGGTGCCGTCCACGCTGATCTGCCCCTCCGCCATGGCCTCGAGCAGCGCGGACTGGGTGCGGGGGGAGGCCCGGTTGATCTCGTCGGCGAGGAGTATGTCGGTGAAGATGGGCCCGCGGTGAAAGTGAAACGCCTGGTCCCGCTGATCGAAGATGGACACGCCCAGGATATCCGACGGCAGGAGATCAGGGGTGAACTGCACCCGCTTGAACTGGGCGCCGATGGAGCGGGCCAGCGCCTTGGCCAGCGTGGTCTTGCCGGTGCCGGGAAAGTCGTCGAGGAGCACGTGGCCCCCGCTGGCGAAGGCGGCCAGGAGCTTCCGGATGGCGGCCTGCTGGCCTTTCATCACGCGGCCGATATTGGCGGCCAGCCGCTGGGAGAGCTCCCGGGGCGGGAGCGGCGTGGGGGGCATGTATTCAGGATGCGGCCCCCTGCCCCTTCGGGTCAAGAAAACCGTGTTGCGGGGGTCGCGTGGCGAATGCTAGTCATACCGCATGCCAAATGCGCGGGAACTCGACCTGATCGTCATCGGCTCCGGGCCCGCCGGCGAGAAGGGCGCGGCCCAGGCCGCGTACTTCGGCCGGCGAGTGGCCCTCGTCGAGCGGGCGCCCCACCTGGGCGGGGCCGGCATCAATACCGGCACGGTGCCGTCCAAGACCCTGCGCGAGACCGCGCTCTACTACTCGGGCATACGCCAGCGCGGGCTCTACGGCGTGGACTATGTGCTCGAGGACAACCTCACCGTCGGCCACTTCATGCACCGCGCGCGCGACGTGGTCGGCTCGCTGCGCGCGGTGGTGGACCGCAATATGATCTCGCACAGTATCGACATCGTTTCGGGCAGCGCCCGCTTCGAGGACCCGCACACGGTGCGGGTGACCGGGGAGAGAGGGGACATCGCCCTCCTCACCGCTCCCGTGGTCCTCGTCGCCACCGGCTCCGTGCCCAACCCCGGGCGCGACCTCCCCATGGACGATCCGCGCTTCTACGACAGCGACTCCATCCTCGCGATGAGCCGCCTGCCCCGTCGGCTCGCGGTGATCGGCGCGGGAGTGATCGGGTGCGAGTACGCGTGCATCTTCGCGGCGCTGGGCATCGAGGTCCACCTCGTCGACGGGCGCGCGCGGCTGCTCGATTTCATCGACGCCGAGACCGCCGACCGCCTGCGCATGCAGATGCAGCTGCTCGGCGTGCGCCTGGCGCTGGGCGACGCGGTGACGGGAGTGATTCCGGACCCGGACACGGTGCCGCTCCAGCTCAAACGGGGCGACGTCCTCGAGGTGGACGCGGTGCTGGTGGCCGCGGGCCGGCTCGGCGCCACCGCGGGACTCGGACTCGAGCGCGTGGGCTTGACGGTGGGCGATCGCGGGCACGTGACGGTGAACGACCACTACCAGACCGAGGTGCCCCACATCTACGCCGCCGGCGACGTCATCGGGTTCCCGGCGCTGGCCGCCACCGCCATGGAGCAGGCGCGCGTGGCGGTGTGCCACGCCTTCGATATCCGCTACAAGACGGCAATGGCCCGCATCTATCCCCTGGCGGTGTACACCATCCCCGAAGTGTCGATGGTGGGGGAGACCGAGGAGACGTGCCGCGAGCGGAATCGTCCCTACTGCGTGGGGCGGGCGCAGTACGGCCTCAATGCGCGCGGCCAGATCATGGGAGATCTTACCGGCCAGGTGAAGCTCATCGTGGATCCGGACACCCGCGTCCTCATCGGCGTGCACATCGTGGGGGAAGGCGCCGCCGAGCTCGTGCACGTGGGGCTCATGGTGATGCAGGCGGGCGGCACCATCGATTCCTTCATCGATGCCGTGTTCAACTACCCGAGCCTGGGCGAGGCCTACAAGTACGCGGCCTACGACGCGCTCGGCGCCATCGCCCGCCGCCGGACTTCCTGACTACTCGCCGCTCTGGGCGATGAGCTTGGCCACGAGCCCGGTCCAGCCGGTCTGGTGGCTGGCCCCCAGGCCCGCGCCCGTCTCCCCGTGGAAGTACTCGTGGAAGGGCACGAGGTCCCGCCAGTGCGGGTCACGCTGGAGCTTGTCCACCGACCCGAATACCGGCCGCCGCCCGCTCGCCGTCGCGAAGGAAGATGCGGGACAGCCGGCGCGACAGCTCCACCGAGACCTCCCAGAGATCCCGCTTGACGCCCGATCCAGTGGGGCACTCCACCTGGAGCCCGTCGCCGAGGAACCAGTGGAACTTCTGCAGCGACTCGATGAGCAGGTAGTTGACCGGAAACCACACCGGCCCCCGCCAGTTCGAGTTGCCGCCGAAGAGGCCGGACGAGGACTCGCCGGGCTCGTAGTCCACCCGGTGCGCCGTCCCGTCCAGGTCGAACACGTACGGGTGCTCGCGGTGATGGCGGGACAGGGCGCGGATGCCGTGCGGCGAGAGGAATTCCGTCTCGTCCAGCATGAAGCGGAGGACGCGGGGGAGCTGGGGCTGGGTGACGAGGGAGAGCATGCGACGGATCTTCCCGTCCAGCCGCTGCACCTCCACCACGTGGTCGGCGAGGTCGGGGCGATTGTCCACGAACCACTGCATGCGGCGCTTGAAGCCCGCGAGCCCATCCACCTGCTCGGGCTCCAGCGTCTCGATGGCGAAAAGGGGAATGAGGCCGACCATCGAGCGGACCTTCAATGGGATGGGGCGATGGTGCGCGAGCTGAAGCACATCGTAGTAGAAGCCGTCCTCCTCGTCCCAGAGGCTGATGCCCCGGCGGCCGCGATCGTGCATGGCATGCGCGATGTAGACGAAGTGCTCGAAGAACTTGCTCGCCACGTCCTCGTACGCGGAATCGTCCTGGGCCAGCTCCAGCGCGATGGCCAGCATGTTCAGCGAGTACATGGCCATCCAGCTCGTGCCGTCGGATTGCTCGATATGCCCCCCGGTGGGCAGCGGAGCCGATCGATCGAAGACCCCGATATTGTCGAGGCCGAGAAAGCCGCCCTCGAAGACATTGTTGCCCTCGGCGTCCTTCCGGTTCACCCACCAGGTGAAGTTGAGCAGGAGCTTGTGGAACACCTTCTCCAGGAACAGGCGGTCGCCTCGGCCCTTGAGCCTGCGGTCGATCTTGTAGACGCGCCAGGCCGCCCAGGCGTGCACGGGTGGGTTGACGTCGCCCAGCGCCCACTCGTAGGCCGGGATCTGGCCATTGGGATGCATGTACCACTCGCGCAGGAAGAGAAGGAGCTGGGCCTTGGCGAAGTCGGCGTCCAGCAGGGCCAGCGGGATGGTGTGGAAGGCGAGATCCCACGCCGCGTACCAGGGGTACTCCCACTTGTCGGGCATGGAGATGATGTCTTCGTTGTAGAGGTGCTCCCACTCGTGGTTGCGGCCCTCGGCGCGGCCCGGAGGTGGGGCCGGCTGGGTGGGATCCCCGGCCAGCCAGCGGCGGACGTCGTAGTGGTAGAACTGCTTGCTCCAGAGAAGCCCGGCGGCCGCCTGCCGCATCACACGTCGGCTGTCCTCCGAGTGGCCGCCCGGCAAGAGGGCGGCATAGAAGTCATCCGCCTCGGCGAGACGATCGTCGAATGTGCGCTCGAAATCCGCGCCGAACGGGCCGGCCACGGGCCTCACGGCGGCGAGGCGCAGCCGCAGGCCGACGCTCCCTCCCGCGGGAACGCGGAAGACATAGTGCGCGCCGACCTTGGTCCCGGTCTCCGCGGGATTGACGGCGTCGGCGCGGCCGCCCACCACGGCGTCGTTGATCCCGTCCTTCACATGCGGCGCGGCGCTGGGGTCGCCGAAGAGCCGCCGCCGATTGGTCTCGTTCTCGGTGAAGAGCAGGCGCGGGGCGCCCTCACAGTAGAGCCGGCGGGTACCGAGCGTTGCGTGCTCGGCCTCCACCGCGACATGGCCCCCGTCGGATGCGGCGCGGGCCAGCCGCGGGCGCTTGGCCCCCGCGTCCCAGGCCCAGGTATTGCGGTACCAGAGGGTCGGGATCAGGTGCAGCGACGCCGCCTCCGGGCCGCGATTGGTCGCGGTGATGCGGACGAGCATGTCCTCCACGCCGGCTTTGGCATACTCCACGGTGACGTCCCAGTAGCGGTCGTCCTCGAAGATGCCGGTGTCCAGGAGCTCGTACTCGGGCTCGCCTCGCCCCCGCCGTCCGTTCTCCTCCACCAGTCGCGCATAGGGAAACTCTCCCTGCGGGTACTTGTAGAGCCCCTTCATGAAGGAATGCGTGGGCGTGGAATCGAGGTAGTAGTAGTACTCCTTCACGTCCTCGCCGTGATTGCCCTCGGTGCCGGTGAGCCCGAAGAGCCGCTCCTTGAGAATGGGGTCGCGGCCGTTCCACAGCGCCAGCGCCAGGCACAGGCGCTGATGGTTGTCCGAGATGCCCAGGATCCCATCCTCGCCCCAGCGGTAGGCGCGCGAGCGCGCATGGTCGTGCGGGAGGTACTCCCACGCCGTCCCGTGCGCGCTGTAGTCCTCGCGCACGGTACCCCACTGCCGCTCCGAGAGATACGGGCCCCAGCGCTTCCAGTGCGCGGTGCGCGCCTCCGACTCCGCCAGCCGCCGCTGCTCGGCGTCGCCGACCGTCATCGCTCCCGCGCCTCGGCCGCCGCGAGCCGCCCGCACACGTCGCGCCCGAAATCCACCGCAGGCATCGGGCCCTATCCCCCGCGCGCGAACTCGGGATAGAGGGTCATGCCGCCGTCCACGAAGAGCGTCTGGCCATGCACGTAGTCGGCATCGTCCGACGCCAGCCACACCGCGGCGCGGCCGATGTCGTCGGGCTGGCCGATGCGCCCGTAGGGGATCAAGGTGAGCAGCGACTTGAGCGCGTCGTCGGTCTCCCAGGCGGCGCGATTGATGGGCGTCTGGATGGCGCCGGGCGCGATGGAGTTCACCCGGATGCGCGCGGGCGCCAGCTCCTGGGCCAGGGATTGCATGAAGGCGCGCACGCCGCCCTTGGAGGCGGCGTAGTTGACGTGGCCGGCCCACGGGATCATCTCATGCACCGAGGAGATGCAGAGAATCTTACCCGCGGCGCGGGAAACCCCGGGACGTATCCCCCGCCGCGCCATCTCGCGCGCGGCCTCGCGGGCGCAGAGGAACATGCCGGTGAGGTTCACCGAGATCACCGTATTCCACTGCTCCAGCGTCATCTCCGTGAAGGCGGCATCCTGCTGGAGGCCAGCGTTGTTGACCAGGATGTCGATGGTGCCCCAGGCGTCCCACATCCGGCGGAACATGGCCTGCACGTCGCCCTCGCGGGAGACGTCGGCCTGGAGGGCGAGCGCCTGGACGCCGCCGGACCGGATCTCGGCGGCGACACGCTCGGCCGCCTCCGGCTTGACGACGTAGTTCACCGCCACGTCGGCGCCGGCGGCGCCCAGCGCGCGGGCGATGCCCTCCCCGATCCCCGACGAGGCGCCGGTGACCAGCGCCTTCTGCCCCTTGAGCGGCTGATAGGTCACGTCGATCTCCCCCTCTCTGGCTTGAACACGGGATCGCCAGGGCGCCGGCACGCGGCTACGGCCGATCATGCGTCATCGCCTCGAGGGTGTCCATCCCGCCTTGACGCGGTCTAGGGTCGGGCGCATCATCCGGACGCATGACACCCTCTCGCCGCGTGAACGTCGCCTCGGGGCGGCCGCTGGAGTCGCTCGCACACTACTCGCGCGCGCTGCGAGTCGGCGATACCGTGCTGCAGTCGGGGACCACGGCCATCGACCGGCAGGGCAACGTCCGCGGCGCGGGCGACGTCGGCCGCCAGGTCGACGCCATCATGCGCATCGCCGAGTGGAGCATGGGCAAGGCGGGCGGGCGGCTCGACGACGTGGTCCGCAGCCGGATCTACGTCACCGACATCGCCGACAGTGACGCGGCGGCGCGGGCGGTGGCCCGATACTTCGGGGACGCGCGGCCGGCGGCCACGCTGGTGCAGGTCAACGGCCTGGCCCGCCCGGCCCAGCTCGTCGAGATCGAGCTCGACGCCATCGACGGCGCCCGCGCCTCCGCCCAGCGGATCTCCTCGGGCGGCCCCCTCGAGGCCGTGTACGCGTACTCGCGTGCCGTCCGCGTGGGCGAACGCGTCTTCATCTCGGGCTCGACTGCGCTCACCGCCGGCGGCGTCGAAGGCGCCGGCGACATGTACCGCCAGACGCGCACGACACTGGACACGATCTTCCGGGCCCTGGCGGACGCGGGGGGCGTGCCCGGTGACCTCGTCTATACCAAGACGTTCCTCACCGATCTCAGCAAGGCGGCGGACTATACGCGCGCGTTCGTCGAGGCGCTCGGCGACGTGCGGCCCGTCTCCACCCTGCTGGGCGTCCCGGCCCTGATCCGGCCGGAGCTGCTCATCGAGATCGAGGCCGAGGCGGTGGTCGGGGCCGCGCGCTCGCGCCGCGACATCTACACGCAGCACATGCGGGAGAAGCCGCGGGGGTACGCGCGCGCCGTCGTCGTGGGCGACCAGGTCTACGTCAGTGGCTGCACGTCGGTGTCGGCCACCGGTGAGGTGCAGGCGCCGGGCGACTGGGCCCGTCAGTACGACCTCGCCGTCGACACCAGTCGCTGGGCGCTCGAGCAGGCGGGCGCGTCGATCGACGACGTGGTGCGCCGGCGGACGTTCACGGTCGAGGGCGCGAAACAGAATCGCGCGTACGGCGACGGCCCCACCCCGTTCGCGAAGAGCCACCCGGCGTCGCTCGGCTGCCGCATCAGCGGCCTCGCGCGACCCGAGCTGGCGGTGGAGGTCGAGGTGATGGCCGTCAGGGGCGCCGGCGCCGCGATCCAGTGGATCGTGCCCGACCCGGTCGATCCGCTGGACGGGGGATAGCTCGGCACCCTCCACTGGGGGACGCTCGAGAATTGACACCGTCGTGACAATCCCCGCGGGCTCCGGGCCGACGATGGGGTCTGAGGAGGGACGCCATGCGGTGGGTGCGCTGGATCGGGGTGACGATCTTGGTCGCGGTCGTCGCTGCTCGGCGCCGGAGACGAGAGCGAGGCGGTGAGCGTGAAGATCGGCCAGCCCGCGCCGGAGATCACGGGCGAGCGCTGGATCAATAGCGAGCCCCTCTCGCTGGCCAGGCTCCGAGGTCGGGTCGTCTTCGTCGAGTTCTGGACCTTCGGCTGATACAACTGCAAGAACGTGATCCCGCAGTTGCGGGACTGGCACGCGCGGTACAACGCGAAGGGGCTGACCATCGTCGGGGTCCACTCGCCGGAGTTTCTCTGGGAGAAGCCGTACGAGAAGGTCGTGGCGGCGACGAAGGAGCTGGGCGTGGCGTATCCGGTCGTACAGGACAACGACTTCGTGATCTGGAAGCGCTACGCGAATCGCTACTGGCCGGCGGCGGTGATCATCGACAAGAAGGGCATCGTCCGCTACACCCATATCGGTGAGGGGGCCTACGGGGAGATGGAGCAGCTCATCCGGCAATTGCTGGCCGAGCCCTGAAGCGGCGCGAGCTCCTGATCTTCGCGGCGGGCGCCGGCGGGCAGGCGGTCCGCTGCCCTAGCGCCCCAGCCCGGGGAGGGACCCGCGGAGTAATTTCGGGGGGCATCATCGTCCGACGACGGATAATTGCGGCAGGCCGTCACCCTCCACGACATCGGCCGCGACAAGGAGGCCCGGTTCGTGACGACGCCGTCGATATCGCTAACGACCAACGCTACCGCCCTCCGCGCCTACAATCGCAACCCCGACAAGGCCACCGAGAACCGTCCCGGGCGACCGGTACGCCGAGGACGTGAGCTTCCGCTACCTCGCCTTCGCGCACGCGCTGCGGTAGGTGCCCGGGACTCCGGCCGAATGCCGGAGGAGGGCCACCCGCGGGGGGCTTACCCGCGGTTGGGGAAGTCGTTGCGAACGTTGGCGCTATTGCCCTGGGTGAGGTCGAGGCGGAGGGTGGAGTTCGGGGAGACCTCGATCTTGAGGCGCCAGCGGGGCTTGCCCGCCACCACGTCGGTCAGCATGTACGACCCCGGCACGACATTAGTGAACTTGAACCGGCCCTCTCCGTCGGTTCGGAGCACCTTGCGCTCCTCCTTCGTGGGGCCGTCGGGCTGACCGACCAGGTGGAGCTGCATCCGTACCAGCGGCTGCGGGTGGTCGGCGGCCCCCGTGTAGGCACGGCCCTCGATGGAGCCGTTCCAGCCGCCGTCGGTGTCTGCGGGGCGGTCCGCCGCCACCGGAGTTCGCAGGACGCCCGCCGCGATCAGCCAGCTCCGAGCGGCCGCCACCTCGGTCGACCCCGGCGCGCCGCGGGCGACCACCCACTGGAACTCCCGGATCGTGTCCTCGCGGAGATTGAGGTTGGACGTCGCGACGCCGAGCCCGTAGTGGGCCGACACGCTCTCCGGCCGCAGCACGAGAGCCTTCCGGTAGAGCGCCGCGGCCCCGGTGTAATCGCCACGCTCGAGGGCGGCGGCCGCGAGCGTCTCCGGGTCCGCCGCCACCGTCGGGGCGGGCGGGGCCGTCCGCTGACACCCGCCCGCCAGGACGATCAGGGCGACGATGACGAAGGCCGCGGCGCGCCGACTCAATTGGGGAGCTCTCTGTACGTCCCCGCCTTCACGGAGTAGGTCCGGGGCACGAATCCGCCACCGTCCCGCGCTTTCGCGCAATCATAGATGATGCTGGCGTTACCGCTGGTGTTCGTGTCGATGGTGGTGGAGGACGTATCTCGGATGTTCCGACTCAGCAGCGCGCCGACGACCTGGCCCGTCCCCGTCCCGGTGTAGGTCAGATCGTTCATGACGTAGCCGTACCCCCACATCTGGAAGTTACCGCTGATCTGGAGCGATCCGTTGACGATGAGCCAGCCGTGGAAGATGCCGTCCGCCGATTGGGGAGCATTCCCGTGGATGGTGAGGTTGGCCATGTCCGACGGGTCACTCGAGGAGGTGATCGGGTTCCCGCTCGTCGTATCGACGAAGATCACGCCGTTCGGCATCCGGTTGCTCGCGCTAAACTCGACCGTGCCCTGGTAGTAGGTGCCCTGCGACTTCGCATAGGCCTTGAGGGCAGCCATATCGCTGTCGCGACAGCAGATAGTTATCGAATGCTGTCGTCGGCTGCCCCTGGAGCATGTCCGTGTCCTGATTCTCGTCGATTGTTGCCGTACCCCGCCGAAAACATCCGCGATCCGCCCTGCACGTCGGTAGTGCCCGTCGTGAAAGTCCCCGGCTTGTCGCCGCAGCTTGTGTCGCCGCGGGAACTGATCAGGGTGTTACCGCCCACCTGGAGCTCGCCGCGGACCGACAGGGCCGCGGGGGGATCCGGAATCTGGAACTTGATCACCGTGACCGCGATGCGCTGCCGAGCACGCGGGCTGGCGTCGTTCGGGACCGAGCCCACCGCGACGATGTTCCGCTCGTTACTCGCAGCGCCGTCGGTGACCGTGACGCGGAACACGCCCAAGGTGGTGTTCGCGTTGAGCATCACATCGACGGGGGCGCTCCCGTTGTACGGCGCCGGCACAGTCGCGGGCAAGGGATCGGGGAGCCCGTCGGTGTGGGTATCGTGGTTGAGCGCCCACGTCGCCCGTTCGATCCCCGATTCCGCGATCGCCCGGGCCTGGGCGACCGTGTGCTGGTTGTTGGCGATGAGCGGCTCGGTCGACGCCATGATCGAGAACGCGATGATCAGGGTCGTGAGTATCGCCATCGCGAACAGCGCCATCGGCAACGCGGCGCCGCGCTGATCAGCCAGGATTCGACACGACGAATAGGCACGCATGGCAGTCCCCCCGTTAGAGGTTCCGGAGCTTGACGGTGGACTCCACCGTCGCCCGCTGGTCCCCGGGGGATCCCACCGAGGCCGGACGCTCCGTCCCCGTTACGATCTGGATACGAATGACGCGCACGCTGCCCGGGAGCGCGGTCACCGTCCCGGTGTTGGTGGCGGCGTCGAAGGCCGAGTAGTAGGTGAAGGTCAGCGCCTGCACCCCGCCCACGAGAGGAGCGGGCACGCCAGCGTTACTGCGGTTCAGGGTGGTTCCGGTCAGCTGGTATCTGATCGTGGCACCGGTCTGGTCCACGAAGGTGACATCGCCGGCCCCGCCGACCGCGGTGACCGACTGCGCGGAGCGAAACTCGCGCACCATCAGCTCCAGCGAGGTGCGGGCGTTCTGCTGCACTTCCACGCGCGAGGCGCCCATCAAGTAGCTCTGCAGGCCCTGCTGCTGGAGCGTGAACACGCCGGCCATGATGAGCCCCAGCACGGCCATCGCCACGAGAAGCTCGGCGAGCGTGAAGCCACGCGAGTTCCTGAGCGTCCGCGCCATGGTCTTCATCTCCGAGCCACCAGCATGGTCACGATCGCCGATTTCGTGTTCCCCGAGACTCCGACTCCGGTCAGCGGGGTATAGCTCACCCTGATGGTGACCTGTCGAAGGTCGGGGAGCACCATACCCCCGCAACCCAGGCCGACACCGCAGTCGGTGATGCGGACCTGGCGCGTGTACTGCGTGTACGGAGCCGCCACCGGAGTCTCATCGGGGAAAGTGATACCGAGGGTCCCCAGCGGCGCGGCGGTGGCGCTCGCGGAAACCCCCAGGGTGTCTGGCCCCGGGGTCGACGGCCACGCGGCGGCCTTCACCTGCTCCAGCCGCTGATTGGCCAGAAAGGTCGCCGTCGTGAGCTGGCTTCCCTCCTGGATGCCATAGCTGGCGATCGGGATACCCGACGCGAGGCCGACCAGCGCGACCATGAGGACGGCGACGGCGACCAGGATCTCCACCAGGGTCATGCCGCGCTGGTCGAGAAAGTATCGCGGCCTGGACACGGTATCCCGCCCGATGCGCCGAAAGTCTAGCGTCACGAGATAAGCCCTCCCAAGCAATAATCCGTCTGCAAGGACCGTACCCCACGAGATACAGCCACTAAGTGCCTAACTCCATTGCCCATGCTCCTCGGTCTCCTCATCGGGGAGTGACATGAGAGTGACACTTAGTGCGCATCGCGGACCACTTTTGGAGACCCCGAGATGAGGGCTGAGCATGCATCCCGGCGTCGGGTCAGCGCGACTTGTCCAGGTCCACCTCGATCCGCTTGAGGCGCTGGAGCTGACTGCGCAGGCGGACGGTCTCTTCGTCGCGCATCAGGAGAGCACTTCGCTGATGTCGGCGATGTCCACGTCGGCGACCTTGCGGCCCTTCGCGTAGGCGACACAGTTGACGACACCCGGAGTGGTCGGTGGTTCCCCCCGGCCCGCGTCGACGGCGTTGCCCAAAGGTTTGCCGCACTTCTTGCAGAACTTGTGTCGGGCAACGTTCGTGGTCGTAGTCCACACCCGACGCAGGCAACCGCGAGCTTCGCGCCGCGCTCCGGACAGAAGTCGGCGTCAGGCGGTCGTGATCGGTGAGCCGTCAAGGCCTCGAGCCTTGGATCCTTACTTCCTCCCACCGCGCTTGTTGACATCAACGGTCAACTGATCTTCACTGCTTGCCTGATCGTCGTCGGTCACTCGCAACGTGATCGTGTGAGAGCCGATCCCGAGGCTCACTGCTGCCGTTTTCCCCGTAGCGATCGGAGCGCCGTCTCTCAAGCCACTCGTAAGAGACAAGCGTGCCATCCGGGTCATGCGAGCCCGAAGCATCGAGCGTCACCGTTGAGGCCACCGCCTTGCCCTTGACGAAGACAGCTTGATCGGGGCCGGCATTCGCAACAGGAGGCGCGTTCGGCTCCGGGGTCAGCGTGGTCACGACCATGCGGAGCCGCCCGAAACCGGAGTAGGCATCGTATCCCACCAGCGAAGCCCCAACGCCCTGCGGGTCGAGGATGTCCCGGGCGTTCGCGCGGATGGCCTGCCGCACTTGGCGCAGCGTCGCTCCCGGATTCTGTGAGAGGAGGAGCCCCACGTAACCCGACACGAGCGGGGTGGAGAACGACGTGCCATCCGCCGCTCCATACGTGTCCGTCCCCGGCTCCAGCCCCGGTAGACCGAGCAGTTCGTAAAGCAGCGAGTCGTACGCGCTCAAGACGGCAGTGCTCCAGATCAGCTCTCCGGGAGCGACGACATCGAGCACGTCATCCACCCAGCCGTTCCCATCATCATCGAGACCGTTATCAGGAATTTCGGCCGGAACGGCGTGACTGGAGAAGGCAGAACGTCGATCGAGCCAGTTGGAGCTTCCCACCGCAATCGTATTCTTCATGATGGCGGGAAAGTGCAGGCCGGCCGTGCCGCTGTTTCCCGCTGCCGCCACCACGATCACCCCGCGGCTTGCGGCGAAATCGATGGCGTCAGCTATGACCTGGATCGCCTCCACCTCGGACGGATCGGCCCCGCTGAGGTCGATGCCCCAGCTGATGTTGATGACATGGGCGCCCATGTTCGCCGCGTAATAGATTGCCGAGGCTGCATCCGAGCCGAAAGCCCAGCCCTCGGCATTGATCATGCGCACCGGCATCAGCTTACAGTGCCAGCAGGCACCAGCCATGCCTTCGGCCTGAAGCGTTTGGGGATTGACATTGTCGGTCATGGCACCGGCAATCCCCGCCACGAATGTTCCGTGAGTGACGCCGATATCGATCAACCCGTCGAGGTTGTTGTCGTCCCCGTCGCCTGCGGCCGCATCGCCGACGAAACGAATCCCGAACGTCGCCGTCGGGTCCGGGACCCACGTGCCTCCCATCGGAACATCCGGATTCCCATCCTGGGAGCCAGGGTCATCGAACAGACCGCCGACATTGCTGCCGGCGAAATCGGCCCCGTGCACGTCATCGACAAGGCCATTGCCATCATCGTCGATCCCGTTACCGGGAACCTCGCCCGGATTCGTCCAGAGCTTCGCCCACAGATCGTCATGGTCGAGGTCGATTCCGCTGTCGAGGATGGCAATGACGACGCCCGGCCCGCCGCGTTGGACGACCCATCCAGTCTCTGCTTCAACCTTGAAGAGACCCCACTGGTCGACCAACGTCCAGGGGTCACAGATCTCGAGGAGCGGGTCGCATGGCTTCGTGGAGGGATCGTCGTCATCCTTGTAGATCGGATCTCGAGGAGGAATCTGGTCGTTGATCGTCACCACAGAGTCCAGCGTGGCTCGCAACACGCCCGGCAGCGTTCGGGCCGCCGCCGCTGCCTGGGCGGGATTGGCTCCCGCCGGGACAGCCATCCTGAGCCACGTCGTGCCATACACACGGCTCAGCCGGCGCAAGCCTTGGGCGTGGGCGTCCTGCATGAACCGCATCTCGTCGGTGCGCGGATGCAGCTGCACGAGGATGTGGCGGCTCGCGGTGCGAGCCGCTCCCACCGTGCGGATCACACCGCGCCCGTGACCTCTTGAAGTCGGTGAGGGCGTGCCATCAGCAGAACCTTGAGCAGGAACGACGGGCTCCGCCCCTTCAACAGCCGGGACGTGCAGCGGCAGTACCGTAACGACGAGAAGCACTACCAATGCGGCGAAGGCACTTCGGGAAGACCGCAACAAGGACTGCGTGGCCATTTCGGGACCTCCTCTTCTACTGTCGAATCGATCGCGGTAGCGCAACAAGTTCTTGCCACAGCACATTGCGATAAAGATCACCGTGTTTACTTCGACGCGCCGCGCTAGGCGGCTGCCACGGTGGCACGCGTGTCACCCGATGAGAAATCCCAGACCGGCCGTCCCAGGAGCCGACGGCACAGCACGAGGTTGCCGTAAAACACGTAGGCCAGGACGAGGAGCGGGATGACCGAGCAGAGGGCGAGGGCGAAGACGACCTTCTGCTTGACCCGCTGCCCCGCGAACGCCGCCTCTCGCTTGATCTCGCCGTCCATCGTCATCCCCTCTCTCCTGCCCGTGGTCCAGGCACGGAAACCCTCACGTCAGAGGAGCAACCTTGGTGCCACCGGCAGCGGCGTCTAAATGGCTGAAAAGAACGCGGCGCGCTCAGTCGATCGACAGAGAACGTGACGATTCTGGATGTCGGCCGTCGAGGGCCCGACGTTCCGTGTCACCGACCGGCGAGTGCCGGTAGCGCTTCGCGGCGGGTCAGCGCTTGTACTTGCTGGGAGCCTTGCGTTGGAGGAAGAAGAGGCGCGCCAGATGATCCGGAAGCTCCTCACGGGGCGATTGATCTTCACGCCTGACGAGGACGATGACGGGCGGTTCTATGCGTTCGAGGGACGCGCTGATCGACTCCAGCCGATCAGGGGGACGGTGCGCGCTGCTAGGGCGTTGGTGACCCCGGGGGGATTCGAACCCGCGCTATGGTCCCCCGCGACCGCTCAGCCCCTCGAGCTCCTCCCTGATGATGCGGCGGAGGCGCCGACGGGTCGCCGCCACGAGGCGCCGCCCGCCGAGCCACGCCACGGCGATTCCGCCCAGGAGGGCCGCCGCCATGACGCCCCACTGCACTTCCTCGCGGTGGAGATACCCCTGCTCCTTGTGCTTGATGTCACAGTCCTCGCGCACCCGCTCGACGTCGGGAAAGCCCGGGTGGATGCGGTTGGCGGCGCTCATATTGCGGTAGGCGCGGTAGTGGAGGTCGCGGATATAAAGATCCACGCCATGGTTCCACAGGCGCGTGAAGGTGCTGTCGCCGCGGGGCGTGAAGCCGGCGCGTCCCGCGGCGGTGTGAATGGTCTCCACGGGAATGAGGAAGTTGAAGCCCTGGACCACTTGGTCCCCCTGGAGCGAGGTGAAGGTGGCGGCGCCGATGACATAACCCCGGTCGTCGAAGACGGGCCCGCCGCTATTGCCCTGGATGATGGCAGCGTCGGTCTGGATGACGCGCTGGCCGCCGACATCCTGCTTGAAGCCCGAGACCCGCCCGGTGGTGATCGACGGCTCGAACTGAGTGGCCCGGCTTAGCAGCTCGTGGGCCGCCACCACACCCGGAAACCCGATGACGAATAGCGCCTGGCCCAGATGGAGATCGGTGCTCCGCGGGGCGAGCCGCACCACGGGCAGCTCGCGCTCCTGGATCTTGAGGATGGCGACGTCGCGGCCGTGCTCTTTCCCGCCGGCCGTCTGCACATAGGCGGGCGGACTGTAGTACTTGATCTCGGCCGGATACCCCTTGCCGTTCGAGAGATTGACCTGCAGCGAGCGCTCGATCACGAGCCCGGCCCGGTTCATCGGCTCGGCGGCGAGCGCGCGGATGCGCTCGGCTCGCGCCGGATTCGGCAGCGCGTCCACCTCGGCCGCGCAGGCCGTCGCCACCGCCTTCTCGAGGAGCTCGGCGGCAAAGGCGCTCTCATTGCCGTCCTGGAAGGGCTGCACCACATGGCCGTTCGTCACGATCCAGCCATCCGGATGGATGATGGCGCCGCTGCCCAGCTCCCCGATGGACGCCGGCCGAACCGTGACGCTCTTGCCTTCGCTGCAGCGGAGGGTGGCGGTGGCACCGATGCGCACACCGACCATGACGACGGCCGGCTTCGCCCGGAACACCGCCGACTGGAGCTCCGCTTCCGTCGCGGCGGCAGCCGCGCCCGCCCCGCCCAGCACCACCAGCCAGGCCAGCGGGCCGATCAGGCCTGAGCGCACGGGATTCAACATGAATGCCTCTCCTCGCACTAGCAGGTTAGACTCACCCAGGGCACCCCGCGTCCAATGCTGGTAGCCACCAGGGAGGGTCTCATGGCCGACGATTTCGAGTACATTTCCAAAGCGCGACTCGAGTACCGAGACGGATATCGCAACGCCTTTCTGGGTGAAGTACCCGAGCCGGTGGTGTACGGCGTCCAGGGAGCGCTCCGCCAGTACTACGGCGCCAAGGAAGGCCCGCCCATCGCCTCCACGCTCGACCACATCGTGGCCGCGGTGGCCGGCTGAATGTACGGCACCCTGCGCGGCGCCCTGGCAGGGCGCAAAGTCGAGTACGAGCGCGAGTCCTACAAGGCCACCGTGGAGGGACGCATCGTCGGCATCGGGCGCACCATCCGCATCAGATCCATCCACGTCCACTACGACGTGGCGGTGCCGGCGGGGGCGCGTGAAGCCGCCGAGCGCGCGCTCCAGCTACATCCCGAAGGTTGCCCGGCGCACCAGAGCGTCAAGGACGCCATCGAGATCACCTGGGACGCCACGCTCGTTGTGGACGGCGCGCGAATCTCCCTCCGCAGCGAGGATGGCCATGGCGCTGCCGCCTAGGGACTTCACGCGCATCGGCCCCGCCGAGGGGCAGCCCTTCCCGGACATCACGCTGCCCGACCAGACGGGCCAGCGGGTGGATCTGCATGGCGCGCGGGCGGGCCGCCGCGCCCTCGTGGTCTTCTATCGCAGTGCCGACTGGTGACCCTTCTGCAAGACGCAGCTGGTCCAGCTGCAGCAGGCGCTCCCCAAGCTCGAGGCCGAGCGCGTCGCCATCTTCGCGGTGAGCTATGACCCGGTGGCGACTCTAGCTGCCTTCGCTGCGACGCATGGCATCACGTTCCCCCTGCTCTCGGACGAGGGGAGCGCGGAGATTCGCCGGCTGGGTCTTCACAACGAGCAGGTCCAGGCGGATCATGCGGCCTACGGGATCGCGCCCAATCCGCGCCACGTGGGGCTCCCGTATCCCGGCGCCTTTGCGCTCGACACGGCGGGCATCGTGGTCGAGAAGCGCTTCCACGAGAGCTATCGCGTGCGCGACACCGGCGCGGGGCTCATCGCGCGTACCCTGGGCGTTCATGCGCCGGCTCCGGCGGCGGTCGGCGCCGGCGTGGACGGCGAGCCCGCCAGGGTTCGGGCCTGGCTCGACTCGCCGACCTATACCTGGTTCCAGCGGCTGCATCTCGATGTCGAGATCGAGACACGGGCGGGCTGGCGTATCTACGGCCGCCCCGCCCCGCAGGGGATGATCTCGCTCGACGTCGAGGTCGCGCCGATTCCCGGGCTGGAGATCGGCCCATTGGGCGGGCCGGCGCCGCATCGCTTCACCATGGCCGGTCTCGACGAGACGCTCTGGGTCCACGAGGGCCACGTTCGGGTCTCGCGGCCGCTCACCTTCACCGCGCCGCCCGGCGCCGGCGAGCACCGGATCGCGGTAACGGTGACCTATCAGACCTGCAGCGATACCGCCTGCCTCCCGCCGTCGAGCCACCGCATCGAGCTGGCCGTCACCGAGACGGCCCTGGTCGGCCGCACGCTCCCCGCGGCCGCCGCGCCGGCGCCCTAGGCGGATCGGGCGGACCGGCCGAGCAGGAGCCGCGCCGCGGCGGCGATGGCCGGGGCATCGATGCCGTAGTGGCGATAGAGATCCGCCCGCGTGCCCGACTGGCCGAAGTGATCCACGCCGAGCGGCATCTGCGGGACGCCGAGGGCGCCGCCCAGGAAGGCCAGGCCATGGGAATGGCCGTCGAGCACGGAGACGATGGGAACGTCCTCCTCGTCGGCGGAGACGAGCGCTTCGAGGACTCCCCGCCCCGCGCGCAACCCGCGGTGGAGGAGATCGGGACTGGTCGCCACGAAGACACTGGCGAAGAGCCCCTCCTCGCGGAGCGCGCGCGCCGCCGCGAGGGCCTCCGGCGCCATGACCCCGGCGGCGAAGATGGACACCGCGTTGTCCTCGCGATCCCAGCCGGGCTCGCCCCGCGCATCGAGCAGGCGATAGCCTCCCGCGAGCACGGCCGCGCGCAGCGCCGGGCTCGGCGCCGGCGCCAGCGTCTGATCCAGAGGGCGCGTGGACAGGCGCAGGTAGAGGCTCTCGCCCTCGCCCCGCGCCATCCGCGCGAGACCGTCGAGCAGGATCCACTCCACTTCCTTCGCGAAGGCGGGCTCCCAGTAGACGATGCCGGGCAGCGCGATGCCGATGCCCGGCGTGATCACCGACTGATGGGCGCCGCCCTCGGGGGCCAGGCTCACGCCGGAGGGCGTGGCCGCCACCACGAACCGGGCGCCCGAGTAGAGCGCGTGATAGAGCGCGTCCAGCCCGCGCGTCACGAATGGATCGTAGAGCGTGCCGATGGGCAGCAGCGTCTCGCCCGAGAGCTCACGCGTGAGGCCGAGCGCCCCCAGCAGCAGGAAGAGGTTGTGCTCGGCGATGCCCACCTCGATGTGCTGGCCCGCGGGCGACTCGCGCCATTGCATGGCCTGCGGAATATCGGCGAAGGCATTGGGCCGCGCCGTCCGCGCATAGATGCCCTTGCGGTTGATCCACCCCGCAAGGTGGGTGGTGATGGCCACGTCGGCGGACACGGTCACGATACGGTCCCCCGAAGCGGTCCGGCCCAGCGCGGCCAGGGTCCGACCGAACGCCTCCTGAGTGGAGAGCGCGCCCGCATAGACTTCGCCGAGATCCCGCGGGATCTCGGCCGGCACGCCGCTGGGCTCGGCGGGCCGGAAGAAGGGCGGCCGCGCGCGAATGAGCGCCGCCTCCGGGCCGGCCTCGGGAAACGCCGCCCACTCCTCGCCTGCGCGCACGCCCAGCGCCGTCCGGAGCGTCTCGATCTGGGACAGGCTCAGCAGCGCGCCGTGATTCATGGGGTCGCCGGCCATGGGCAGGCCCCAGCCCTTGAGCGTATCGGCGAGAATCACCGACGGCCGAGTGGTGTCGGCGTCCGCCTCCGCGTAGGCCGCGATCACCGCCGCGAGATCGTGGCCACCGAGGTCCCCCAGGAGCGCCTGCACATCCTCATCCGCGCGGCCCGCGAGAACCCGCTCGAGCGCCGGATCGGGAGCGCCATCGGAGGCGGTGACGAGGGCCTTGCGCGCGGCCGCGGCGGGCAGCCGGAGCAGTGCGTGATACTCCATGTTGGACATCGCCTCGAGCCGCCGCGCCAGCGCCTCACCCCCCGCGCCGGCGAAGAGCGCGCGCAACCGGGAGCCCCAGCGCAGCTCCAGCACGCGCCAGCCCGCCGCACCGAACATGTCGCGGAGCTGGTGGCGCCGCGAGTCCGGCACCACGCGGTCCAGGCTCTGGCGATTCATGTCCACGATCCAGCGGACATTGCCCAGGGCCGCCACCGGCTCCTCGAGCAGCGCCTCCCAGACATTGCCCTCGTCGAGCTCGGCGTCGCCCACCATGACCAGCACGCGCTCCGGGCGCCCCGGCCCGCCGTGATCCGCCTGATAGCGCGCGGCGAAGGCGCCGAAGGTCGCCTGCACCGCCCCGAGCCCCATGGAGCCCGTCGAGAGGTCCACCACGTCCGGATTCTTTCTCCGGCTGGGATAGGCCTGCAGGCGACCGAAGGTGCGCAGCTCGCGCAGGTCGTCCACGCTGAGCCGGCCGAAAAGATACTGGATGGCGTAGAAGGCGGGGGCGGCATGCGCCTTCAGCGCGACCACGTCGCCCTCGCGGAGATGGTGGAAGTACAGCGCCGTGAGGAGACTCACCGAGGAGGCGGAGGAGGCCTGATGGCCGCCCACCTTGGTGCCCTCGGGGTTGGGGCGGATATTGTTGGCGTGGTGCACCATCCAGGTCGCGAGCCACAGCACCCGCCGCTGGATGCTTTCCAGCGTGGCCAGCGTCTGAGCGTCCAACCCCGTCAATTCACCTTGATGGTCACCGCCACGGACATTCCGGCGCGCAGCGGCTGCGGGTTCCCGATTTCCCTGGCAGTGAGCCGGATCTTGACGGGCACCCGCTGGACCACCTTGACCCAGTTCCCGGTGGCGTTCTCGGGCGGGAGCAGGGAGAAGCGCGAGCCCGTGCCCGCGCTGATAGACTCGACCACGCCGTTGAGCGCCTTGCCCGGGAAGGTGTCGACCTCCACCCAGGCCGTCTGCCCAGGGCGCACGCGCGAGAGCTGGGTCTCCTTGAAGTTGGCCACGACCCAGACCGCGTGGAGCGGCACGATGGCCATGAGCGGCTGGCCTACCTGCACCACCTGGCCCAGCTCCACCGTCTTCTTCGCCACCACGCCGTCGACGGGCGCCCGCAGCTCGGTATAGGACAGCTGGAGCTCGGCCAGGGCGAGGTCGGCCCGGGTCTCGCGCACCCGCGCCTCGGCCCTCACCACCTCCGCTTCCTTCACGGGAATGGTATGGCGCTGACTGTCCGCCCGGGCCAGGGCCGCCAGCGCCTCCAGCGCACGCTCCCGCGCCTGCGCCATCGCGTGCCGGCGCGAGAGCAGCTCGGCCTGAGCCTGGTCCACTTCCTTCTCGGCCTGGCTGAGCCGGCGGCGCGTGGCCTCGAGCGTGGACGACGCGCTGGACGCCGCGGCCTCGGCCTGGTCCACGTCGCGCTCGGCGACATAGCCGCCCTTCGCGAGCTGGCGCACGCGCTCCAGCTCACGGGACGTCTGGCGTGCGGTGCCCACGGCGCCCTGCACGTCGGCCTGCATCGCGAGGACGGCGGCGCGGCGCGACTCCACGCGGGCCACCACTTCCGCCACCCCGGACTCGGCGGCGCGCTCGGCGCCCCGGGCCGCCTCCAGGGAAGCGCGCGCCTCATCGCTCTGGGCCCGGCTGAGCTCGCGCGCGAGCGGCACTTCCGAGCCGGCGGAGCGGAGCACGGCCTCGGCCACCGCCGCGGCCGCCTGGACCTGATCGCGCTTGGCCTGGTAGTCCCGCGGGTCGAGCCGGAGGATGAGGTCGCCCACCTTGACCGCCTGGTTGTCGTCCACCAGGAGCTCCGCCACGTAGCCGCTCACCTTGGCGCTGACCTGGGCGATGGTCCCCTCGACGTAGGCGTCGTCCGTCCAGATATGTGAACGGGAGAAGATCCACGCGTAGACCCCGTACCCGACGGCTCCCAGCACCGCCAGCGCGGCCAGTCCAACTACGAGCTTGCGCGTCATCGCCTTTTCACGATATTACGCCCGAACGCGCCGCCACGGAACCTGAATCGCGCCGCGGGGCGCGGAATCACGCGAGCATGCGGACATCGTGCCGGGAGCGCGGCACCTCGATCCCCGCCGCGCGAAGACGCTCGAGCACGGCGCGATAGAGATCGCCCGACGCGGCGACCTCGGAGTCCACCGTCACCCACGGCTTCACCGCCACGGTGATCCGCGTCACCCGCACCATGAGCGTGCGGGCGGGCGGCTCCAGCGCGCGCTTCTCGAGCCAGCCGTCGAGGAGATTGCCCACCCAGCGGGCGAGGAGCAAGCCGACTCCCAGGATGACGAGCGCTCCCAGCACCTGGAAGCCGTACCGGATGGCGAGGTCCAGCGTCAGGTCCTTGGCGGAGAGGCTCATGGAGTTCTCCTCAAACCGACGGCGCGGGAAGCCGGGTGGCCTTTCCGCGCCGCCGGGGGATACGGGCGGGACGACTCAGGCGTGCTTGCGGAGCTCGAGACGCCCGATCTGGCGGCGATGCACCTCGTCCGGACCATCGGCGAAGCGCAGCGTGCGCGAGTGGGCCCACCAGAACGCGAGCGGGAACTCCTGGCTGACGCCGCCGCCGCCGTGGATCTGCATGGCGCGGTCCAGCACGCCCAGCGTCATGTTCGGCACCGCCACCTTGATCTCGGCGATGGCCTGCTTGGCCGCCTTGTTGCCGACGGTGTCCATCATGTAGGCGGCATGGAGCACCAGGAGACGCGCTTGATCGATCTCGATCCGCGACTGCGCGATGCGCTCGGTGGTGATGTCATTGTCCGCCAGCCGCTTGCCGAAGGCCACGCGGTTCAGCGAGCGCTTGCACATGAACTCCAGCGCGCGCTCGGCCACTCCGATCTGCCGCATGCAGTGGTGGATGCGGCCGGGGCCCAGGCGCCCCTGGGCGATCTCGAAGCCGCGGCCCTCGCCGAGCAGCATATTGCCGGCGGGCACCCGGACATTCTCGAAGAGGACTTCGCCATGTCCGTGGGGCGCGTCGTCGTAGCCGAACACCGACAGCATGCGCACGATCTTGATGCCGGGCGTCTCCCGCGGCACCACGATCATGGACTGCTGCTTGTAGCGGTCGGGATTCTTGGGATCGGTCTTGCCCATGAAGATGAGGACCTTGCAGCGCTTGTCGCCGATGCCCGACGTCCACCACTTGTGGCCGTTGATGACGTAGGAGTCGCCCTCGCGCACGATGGACGACTCGATGTTCGTCGCGTCGGAGGACGCGACCTTGGGCTCGGTCATGGCGAACGCGGAGCGGATCTTGCCCTCCAGCAGCGGCTCCAGGTACTGCTTCTTGAGCTCGGGGCTGGCATAGCGCTCGAACACCTCCATGTTGCCGGTGTCGGGCGCGGAGCAGTTGAACACCTCGGCCGCGATGGGCGAGCGCCCCATGATCTCGCACAGCGGCGCGTACTCGAGGTTCGTGAGGCCGGCGCCCCGCTCGCTCTCGGGAAGGAAGAGGTTCCAGAGCCCGCGCTCGCGCGCCTTGGCCTTGAGCTCTTCCATGATGGGCGGGACCGTCCAGCGGTCGGCCTGGGAATCGAGCTGCTCCCGGAACCCTGCCTCGTTGGGATAGACGAACTTTCCCATGAAGTCCGTCAGCTGCTCCATGTACATCTTGGTCTTTTTCGAGTACTCGAATTCCATTCGCGGCCTCCGTGGCGGTTGGAAAAGACGGCGCCCGGGCGTCGGGGCCCGGCGACAGGGCCCATCCTCCCCTGTTCCCGGGGGGAACACAAGGGGCCGGGCGGGGCCCTCCCCGGCCCGTCCCGGAGAAGCGGTTCCGCAACGATACGGGCCGGTTGGCCCCCACTGTCGGGCCGCTGCCGGGCCCGTCATGGGGCTGACATTGCGGACGTCAGCCTGTCAGGGGGGCCTTCATCTGGATACGAAAGGTTTGAATATATGGGGGTGTAGGATTGGTGTCAGCCTTGCACTGCGAACCGGCCGGGAGGAGAGCGCGATGATGACCCATTGCCTGCGTCCGATCTTGCTGGGCGGCGTGCTGCTGTTCGCGACCGCCTGTACTACCGCCGAGGACTTCCAGACCTGGAAGGACCACTCGACGCAGTATGCATCGGACCGCCACATGGCGTTCTCGGCGCGCAATGTCGGCGCGAAGCGAGCCAAGGCCACGGAAGCGGATCTGGCCAATGCGCAGAAGGAGCAGTGGTGGGGCAAGGGCCTCCCCGGCTCACTGAGCAGCGAGCCGTCGCCGGCGGCGGCCATCAGCGGGCGGTGGGAAGGCAGCTGGTCCGGCCGCGGCATGTTCTCCCAGGCAGCGCGCAGCGCGGTGGCGCGGGCCGAGTTCGCCCTCAAGGACGACATCGGCGAAGGCGTGCTGGTCGTGAGTGACGCCGCCGCGGTCGAGGGCGTGCCCTGGACCCTGCGCCGGGCCGGCTCGGTCGGGGTCCGGGTCTGGGTCAAGGTCGCCGGCAACGACGTGTACATCCGGGAGGCGACGGACAAGAGGCCGTTCTCCGCGGAGTTCACGGTGCAAGGCGACAAGATGACCGGCTATTTCCGCAACTCGACCCTGCCCATCCAGATGGACCTCGCCCGCCGGCCCTGACCACCGCCTGAGGGGCCGCAAAATCCCGGCGGGCCCTCAGGGAGTCGTGTAGACTGGCGGCGCCTGGGCGAAGGACGGCCTCCCACAGTCGCACTCGCCCCAGACCGCGCCCCGGTGCGTCGGACCGGCACCGTCGCGCGCCCGGCCACACGCACGGCTACAGGGGGCTCGATCATGGCGGACAAGCTCTTCGTCGGCGGTCTCTCCTTTTCCACCTCGAGCGAGCGGCTGCGCGAGATTTTCGCGGAAGCCGGCCGTGTCGAGTCGGCCACGGTCGTCACGGACCGCCAGACCGGGCAATCGCGCGGTTTCGGGTTCGTCGAGATGGCCACCCCCGAGGACGCCGATGCGGCGATCTCTCGCTTCAACGGGGCGAAGGTGGACGGCCGCCAGCTCAAGGTCGAGCGGTCGCAGTCGACGGGGGCCAAGCGGGGCGGCGGCGGGGGCGGTGGTGACCGCGACCGCGGCGGCGACCGCGGCTTCCGCCGCTAGTCGCCTCCTTCGCCCTTCGTCAGACCAGCTTCTCCATGATGAGGACGTCTGTCGAACGTCCGTCCAGGAGTCCCTGCTCGGTCTCCGTGAGTAGCACGGCCCCACGCCCCTGCCCCGCCAGCCACGCTCCACATAGATCGAGAGGTCCGCGCTCCGCGTCCGGTCACTCGCGCCGACGCTCACCCGACGACTGGGCCTGGTGTCCCGCCGCGACGCCGCGCGCGCACCGGCGGAGGGCGTCGTCCTGGCGGCGCTCGCGGCCCGGAGCCGCCGGGGGCGACTGACTTGACTGCCGCGCGCGGATTCGGTATGTGGAGGATGGTGAGAGTCTTGTCCCTCGACCCGGTGTCACGCCCCGATGCGCATCCGTAGATGATTCGTCAGCTGAGCGTCGGACTTCGGGTGGGCATCGTCACCGAGCCCCCGGCCCCCGATCCCGTGCTCGAGGCCATCGGAGCTCGGTTGGGCTCCGAGGTGCGGCGCCGCTTCGGGCGCTCGCTGCATATCCGCCAGGTGGATGCGGGCTCCTGCAATGGCTGCGAGCTCGAGATCGGCGGGCTCACTGGACCGCACTATGACCTCGAGCGGTTCGGCCTGCACTTCGTGGCCTCGCCGCGCCACGCCGACTGTCTCCTCGTCACCGGCCCCGTCACCCTGAACATGGCGGAGGCGCTCCGGCGCACGTGGGACGCGACGCCGGATCCCAAGATCGTCATCGCCGCCGGCGACTGCGGGCGCGACGGCGGTATCTTTCGGGGCTCGTACGCCGTCGTGGGTGGAGTCGCCGCGATCGTTCCGGTGGACGGCGTGATTCCCGGCTGCCCGCCCTCGCCCACGGCGCTCCTCGCGGGCCTCCTCGACGCCATCGGCCGCCGGCGCTGATGTCCTCCCTCGCCGGGGTTGCCGGGGCCGTCACCGGCCTCGGCGCGGCGGGGTTGGGACTCGCCGGCCTGCTCGGCCATCGGTGGACCCTTCAGATCGCGTGGCTCGTCCCGCTCACCGGCCTCGAGCTGCGCATGGATCCGATCGCGGGCTTCTTCCTCCTGCTCATCGGCGCCATCACCGTGCCGGTGTCGATGTACGCGCTGGACTCCACACGGGGACAGGCAAAGGGTCTCGTCGCCTACCTCGTCTTCGTGCTTGCCATGGGGGTGGTGCCCCTCGCCGCCAACGCGCCGACCTTTCTCCTCGCCTGGGAGCTGATGGCGCTCGCCTCGTACGTCCTCGTGCTTCAGGATCACGGGGAGCCGGGCGTGGTGCGGGCCGCGTGGGTATACGCGGTGATGACGCATGCCGGGCTCGCCAGCCTGGTTGCCGGCATGCTGCTCATGAGCGCTTCGACGGGCAGCCTGCGCTTTGCGGACTGGCAAGCCGCCGGCCCAGGCTTGGACGGCGCCACGCGAACCCTGGCCTGGCTCCTCCTTACGGTCGGCTTCGCGAGCAAGGCCGGCGTGGTCCCCCTGCACGTCTGGCTCCCCATCGCCCATCCCGCCGCGCCGAGCCATGTCTCCGCGCTCATGTCCGGCGTGATGATCAAGCTGGGGATCTATGGTCTCCTGCGCGCGGGGCTCGAGTGGCTCGGCGCCGGCCCGGCCTGGTGGGGCGTGGCGCTGCTTCTCGCCGGGACCGTCTCCGCGGTGAAGGGCGTCCTCTATGCCCTGGTGGAGCGTGATCTCAAGCGGCTCCTCGCATTTTCCAGCATCGAGAACGTGGGCATCGTGCTCATCGGCGTCGGAGCGGGCATGGTGTTCCACGCCTCCGGCCTCGAGTTCGCTGGCCGTCTTCGCGCTCGCCGCCGGCCTCTACCACACGGCCAATCACGCCGCCTTCAAGGCGCTGCTCTTCCTCGGCGCCGGCGCGGTGGTCCACGCCGTCGGCACGCGCGACATGGAGGCGATGGGCGGGCTGGCCAAGCGCATGCCCTGGACTGCCGCCGCCTTCCTCGCGGGCTCCGTGGCCATCGCCGCGCTCCCCCCACTCAATGGCTTCGTGAGCGAGTGGCTCACCTTGCAAGCGCTCCTGCAGACGGTCCAGATCCCGCGGCTCGAGCTGAACCTGGTCTTCGCGCTGGCCATCGCCGGGCTCGCGCTCACCAGCGGCCTCGCGGTGGCCTGCTCCGTCCGGGCGTTCGGCATCACCTTTCTCGCGCTGCCGCGGAGCGCCGCCGCCGCGCAGGCGCGCGAGGCGGATGGCGCGACGCGCGCCGCGCTGGCGCTCCTCGCCCTCGCCTGCGTGGCGCTGGGCCTGGGCCCCACGGTCGTGCTCCCCGTGCTGGGCGGGGCGGCGGCGAGCCTGGTGGGCCTCCCGGCCCCGGTGCTGGTCGAGTCGCCGCTGACCCTCAGGGTGGCGGGGGATTTCGCGAGCCTGTCGCTGCCCGTGATCGCGATGGCGCTGGGTCTGGGTCTCGTCGTGCCGCTCCTCGCGCTGCGCGCGTGGGGCGCGCCGCGGGGACGTCGCCTCGTCGCGACCTGGGGCTGCGGCCGGCTGCTGCAGACCGCGCGCATGGAATACAACGCGACCTCCTTCGCCAGCCCTTACAAGCGGATCTTCGATTTCGTGTTCCGGCCCCGGAAGCGGCTCGAGGTCGAGTATCATCCCGAGTCGCGCTTCTTCGTGCGGCGCATGTCGTACGAGAATCTGCCGCGCGGGCTCGCTGAGGAGTGGCTCTACCTTCCCGTGGTTCGGGCGCTGCAGCACGCGACCGCGCGAGTGCGAGCCCTCCAGTCCGGCAGCGCGAACCTCTATCTCGTCTACGTGCTCGCGGCGCTGCTCGTCCTCCTGGTGCTCGCGTGACCGCCGCCGTCCTCGCCGCGCTCGCTCAGACACTCCTGGTCGCGGCGGGGGCTCCGCTCCTCGTGGGGCTCATCCGCACCGTGAAGGCCCGTCTCGTCGGGCGGCGGGGCGCCAATCCTTGGCAGCCGTACGCCGATCTCGCGAAGCTGCTCCGGAAAGAGACCGTGGTCTCGGAGACCGCGTCGTGGGTGTTCGCCGTCACGCCGTATGTCCTCGTGTCGACCATGCTGGTGGCGGCGGCGGTGGTGCCGGTCATCGTGACGCGGCCCGCGCTCGCTTTCGCCGGCAACGCGATCCTTCTCATGTATCTGTTCATGCTCGGCACCTTCTTCCTCGCCCTCGCGGGCCTCGATACCGGTAGCGCCTTCGGCGGCATGGGCTCGAGCCGGGGCGTCGCGGTGGCGGCGCTCGCCGAGCCCACCATCATGCTTGCGGTGTTCGCGCTGGCCATCCGCACCGGGACCATCAATCTCGGGGGCGTGGCGGAGCGGATTGGGAGCGATCCCGTGCTCGCCGCCCATCCCGGCCATATCCTGGCCTTCTTCGCGTTCTTCATCGTGATGGTCGCGGAGAACGGCCGGCTTCCGGTGGACAATCCCGACACCCACCTCGAGCTGACCATGATCCACGAAGCCATGGTGCTCGAGTACTCCGGCCGCTACCTGGCCCTGGTGGAGTGGGCGGGGGCCATGAAGCTCTTCCTCTTTCTCACCCTTCTCGTGAACCTGTTCTTCCCCTGGTGGATCCCCAGTGACGCGGCGGCCTTGCCCATGCTCCTGGGCGGGCTCGCGCTGGCCGGAAAGCTCGTGCTGCTGGCCACGGCCCTCGCGGTGATCGAGACCGTGGTGGCCAAGCTCCGGCTCTTCCGGGTGCCCGAGCTGCTCGCCGGGTCCTTCGCACTGGCCGTCCTCTCGGTGGCTTCGGTGGTGCTCCTCAAGTGACCGCGACCACCAATCTCCTGGTGTTCTTCAGTCTCGTGGTGACCCTGCTGCTCGTCTGGCGTCAAAGCTGGCCGGGCCGGCTCCGCCTCTTCGTCGCGCAATCGGTGCTGCTGGCGCTCCTGGCCGCCGCCATCGGCGGGCTCGCCGGCAAGCCGGCCCTCCTCGTGGTGTCGGTGGTATTCCTCGGGCTCAAAGCGTGGATCATTCCGCGCATCCTGTGGCGCATGGCCGCGGGCACGCCGGTGCGCACGCTTCCTCCCGGCCACTCCAGCGGCGTCGCCCTGCTCGTGGCCGGCGCGCTGGTGGTGGCCGCCTACGTGATCATTCTGCCCGTCACCGCCACCGCCACCCTGCCGACGGCGGGCGCCATCCCGCTCGCGTTCGCCATCGTGCTCATCGGCCTCTTCGTCTGCGTGACCGGCCGCGACGTGCTGGGCCAGGTCCTGGGCTTTCTCGTCCTCGAGAACGGGATCTTCGGCCTCGCGCTGCTCGCCACCTACGGCCTGCCCGGCCTGGTGGAGGCCGGCGTCTTCCTCGACGTGCTCGTGATCGTCCTCCTCATGGAGGGCGTGGTGATGCAGATCCGGCGGGAGCACGATTCGATCGACGTGGACAGGCTGCGGGAGCTGCGCGGATGAGCCTGATCGCCCTCCTGCTCGCCCCGCTCGTCGGCGCGGCGCTGCTCGGACGCGCCGCGGGCGCGGCCACCCGCGCCCTGCACGCCGCCACGCTGGCCGCGACCCTGGGCGCCGCCGCTCGCGGTGGTGGCCGGCGTCGCCCGCCAGGGCACGGTCACGGCGCTCGATGGGCTCCTTCGCGCCGACGCGCTTTCCGCCTGGATGGTGGGGCTCATCGGGATCGTGGCCACGCTGGCCGGGGCCGAGGTCCTCGGGCGGATTGCTCGGCGCGGGCGCCGCGGGATCACGGCGCTTCTATCCGCTCTTCCACCTCTTCGTGTTCACCATGCTGCTGGCGGTGACCACCGACGATCTCGGGCTCATGTGGGTGGCGGTGGAGGGCACCACGCTGGCGTCGGTGTTCCTCGTCAACTTTCACCGGACCCGCGCCTCCCTCGAGGCCGCGTACAAGTACCTCCTGATCTGCTCGGTAGGGATCGCGCTGGCCTTCGTGGGCACCGTCTTCGTCTACTTCGCGGACACGCAGCGGTTCGGCGCCGAGACCCACGCGCTGCGGTGGACCACCTTGCTCCGCTGGGCTCCCCAGCTGCCGCCTCCGGTGGTGGAGCTGGCCTTCGTGTTCCTCCTCGTGGGCTACGGGACCAAGGCTGGGCTGGCCCCGATGCACACCTGGCTTCCCGACGCCCACAGCGAGGCCCCCGCGCCCATCAGCGCCCTCATGTCCGGCGTGCTTCTGAGCGTGGGCATCTACGCGGTGCTCCGCTTCAAGACCGTGGTGGACCTGGCCGCCGGCCCCGGCTTCACCCGGCGCCTGCTCGTGCTCTTCGGGCTGGCGTCCATGGCGGTGGCCGCCGCCTTTCTCTGGTCGCCCACCAATTTCAAGAGAATGCTCGCGTACTCGAGCGTCGAGCACCTGGGGCTCGTCTGCCTGGGCCTGGGATTCGGCGGGGTCTGGGGAATGACGGGCGCGCTCCTGCACCTGGGCAATCACGCGCTCGCCAAGTCCGTCCTCTTCCTTCTCTCCGGTCGAATTCGCGAGGCCTACGGCACCGTGGAAATTCCCTCCGTGCGCGGTTTGCTCGTGAGCATGCCCGTCACCGGGCGGGGATTCCTCGTCGCCCTGCTCGCACTCCTGGGATTACCGCCCTTCGGCCTCTTCATCAGCGAGCTCATGATTTTCGGCGCCGGCTTCCAGGAGGGCTGGGGCCTCGCCTCGGCGCTGGGGCTCGTCCTTCTGCTCATCGCCTTCGGTGGCCTGCTTCGCGCGGCGCACTCCATGGCCTACGGATCTCCCGGGGGCATGGGCCCGGGCGTGCTCGCGCGCGAGACACTCACGTGGAAGGGCGCCGCGCCCATTGCCGTCGCCCTATCGCTCCTCGTCCTCACCGGCACCGCGTGGCCGCCCGGGCTCGCTGCCGCGCTCGAGCGCCTCGTCGCGGTGATGGGCGGATGAGAGCGCCGAGCCCCGCCGTCCTGCTCGAGGCCGTCCTCGCCGCCGGCGCGGACGCGGCCGAGGTCCGGGCCGGCGGAACCGTCCACTGTCGCCTGCCGAGCTGGGAGATTCCCGCCTGCGCGGAGCGCCTGGCCCAGCTCGGGCTCGATCTGCAGCTGCTCGCCGGCACCGATACCCGGCCGGAGACGGGGGACTTCACGCTGACCTATGTTTTTGCACCTGCGGCGCCGCTGGTCCGCGTGGTGGCTCTCGTCTCGGTGCCGGCCGCCACGCCGCAGTTTCCCTCGCTCGCCACGCGCTCGTACCCCGCCAGTCGATTCGAGCGCGAGATTCATGATCTGCTGGGCCTCGTGCCGTCCGGACACCCGGAGCTGCGGCGCCTCACCCTTCACCAGTTCTGGCCTGAGGGCTACCATCCGCTCCGCCGGGACACGGCGCCCCGGCGCGACTTCGTGGACGCCGGCCAGCCCTTCCCGTTCCGTCGGGTGGACGGCGCCGGCATCTTCGAGATCACGGTGGGTCCGGTGCATGCCGGCATCATCGAGCCCGGCCACTTCCGGTTCAGCGTTGAGGGAGAAGAGATCGTCAATCTCGAGACGCGCCTGGGCTTCACTCACAAGGGCACGGAGAAGCTGTTCGAGCAGCTGCCCCTGGCCCGCGCGCCCGAGCTGGCCGAGCGTGTCTCCGGCGACGAGAGCGTGGCGCATGCGCTGGCCTTCGCCCAGGCGCTCGAGGGGCTGGCCGGCGGCCCGGTGCCGCCGCGCGCGGCGTGGCTGCGCGTGGCACTGCTCGAGCTCGAACGGCTGTACAACCATATCGGCGATGTCGGCATGATCCTCAACGACACCGGCTTTTCCTGGGGGCATGCCCACTGCTTCCGCCTCCGGGAAGAGCTCCTGCGCCTCAACGAGCGGCTCACCGGCCACCGCCTCCTGCGCGGCGCGGTGGTGCCGGGCGGCATCACGGGCCCCCTGGCCGAGGCCGCGCTCGAAGAGGCGGCCCGCGTCGTCGAGCGAGTGACCGCGGAATTCCTCGAGGTCGCGCAGATCTGTCTTCGCAATACCATGGTCCTCGAGCGCCTGCAGGGCACCGGACGCCTCACCAATCAGACCGCGCGGGAGATGGCAGTGGTGGGGCTGGTGGCGCGCGCCAGCGGCATCGATGCCGACCTTCGCCGCGACGCCCCCTTCGCGGCCTACCCCGAGCTCGCGGTCACCCCGGCGGTGTATACCCAAGGCGACGTCTGGGCGCGGACCATGGTGCGTCTCGACGAGGCGCGAGAGGCGGCGCGCCTCATCGAGGCGGTGGCCGGACGACTCCCCGACGGTCCCGCGCGGGTCGTGCTTCCGGCGCTGCCCGCGGGCGGAGACGCCGTCTCCTGCGTGGAGTCGTGGCGCGGCCCCATCTGGTACTGGGTCTGGGCCGCGGGGCCCGAGGCGCTGCGCCGGGTCAAGATCGTCGATCCGTCGTTCCGGAACTGGCCCGCGCTGGAGCTGGCCGTGCTCGACAATATCGTCCCGGACTTTCCGCTCTGCAACAAGTCGTTCAACCTGTCCTACTCCGGTCACGACCTCTAGCGGGCGACCACCATCCCGAGCTCGCCTACCAGCCGCGCCGGCTTCGCCTTGACGTCACGGCGAGAAGCGAATCCGAGTGGTTCCACTGGGTCAACCCGCGGTAGAGTAGCGGCACCGGCACCTACTCGTCCCTGGAGGGCAGACCATGCTGAAGGAGTTCCGCGAGTTCGCCATGAAGGGCAACATGATCGACATGGCGGTCGGCATCATCATCGGCGCCGCCTTCGGCGCGGTGGTGCAGTCGCTGGTCGAGAACATCTTCATGCCCATGATCTCGGCCCTCCTGGGCGCTCCCGATTTCGGCAGCATCTTCTGGGTGCTCCGAAATCCAAAGGGCGAGGTGTATGCCTCCGTCAAGGCCGCGCGCGACGCGGGAGCGGTGGTTCTCGCCGTCGGGCCCTTCATCAACACCGTCATCACCTTCCTCGGAGTGGCGGTGGCCACCTTCTTCCTCGTGAAGGCGATCAACCGGCTCCGTCGCCAGGCGCCTCCCGCCCCCGCCGCGCCGTCGGCCGAGGCCACGCTTCTCGCGGAGATCCGGGACCTCCTGAAGCGCACGCCCGTCCGCTGAGGGCCGATCGGCGATGCTGAAGGCGAGGGACTGGCGGCAGTGGCGGACCCGGGACCATCTCCTGGTCTTCGGGCCCGCCCTCGTCGCTCGCCGTCGTCGCCTTCGTGGTGGCGATCAACTTCGTCAAGCCGGCCGCCGCCGCGGCGCATCGTGCTGGCGACCGGCCGGCCCGACGGCGCCTATCACCAGTATGGCCTTCGCTATCAGGCCGAGCTGGCGCACGAGGGAATCACGGTGGTGCTGCGGGCCACCTCGGGCTCGGTGGAGAACGTGCGCCTCCTCGTCGATCCCGCCAGCGGGGTGGACGTGGCCTTCGTGCAGAGCGGCGTCCGCGGCACCGCGCCCACCGCCGATCTCGTCGCCCTGGGCAGCCTCTACTTCGAGCCCTTCTGGATCTTCTCGCGGAGCAGCGCGCGGACCGACGACATGCTGGGGCTCCGGGGTAAGCGGCTGGCCGTCGGACCCGAGGGGAGCGGGACCCGCGCGCTCGTCGAGATGCTGCTGAACGCCAACGGGATCCGGCCGGACTCGCTGAATTTGTCGCCGCTCACCGGTCTCGATGCCGTGCGGGCGCTCCGGGCGGGTGACGTGGACGTGGCCGTCCTGGTGGCCTCGCCCGAATCGTCGGCGGTCCGCGAGGCCGCCATAGCCTCCGAGGTCAGCGTCATGAGCTTCCCGCGCGCGGAGGCCTATTCGCGGCTCTTTCCGTTCCTGTCACGGCACGTCCTTCCCGAGGGCGCACTCAATCTCGAGCGCGATATCCCTCCGCGGGACGTCGTCTTGCTCGCCGCCGCCGCCAGCCTGGTGGTCCGTCCGGATTTCCATCCCGGGCTGAGCGACCTCCTGCTCGTCACCGCCACGCGGCTCCATGCGCGGGCGGGCGTCTTCGAGCGCCCGCGCCAATTTCCCTCCCCGGACTTCACCGAGTTTCCCGTGAGCGAGGAGGCGCTGCGCTTCTACCGGAACGGCCCCCCGTTTCTCGCGCGCTATCTGCCGTTCTGGGCGGCGAGCCTGGCGGACCGGATGAAGATCATGCTCCTTCCGCTGGTGGCGCTGCTCTTCCCCCTCTTCAAGATCGTCCCGCCCACCTACCGCTGGCGGATCCGGCGCAAGATCTTCAAGTGGTATCGCGAGGTCCAGACGGCGGACCTGGCCCTCGCCGAGCCCCAGTCGGCCGAGAGCCTCGACCGCATCCTGGCCCGGCTCGACGCGGCCGAGCAGGAGGTACGGCAAATCGAGATTCCGCTGGGATACTCCGACGCCCACTACCATCTCCGCCTGCACTTCGACATGGTCCGCGCCAAGGTGATGGCGGCCAAGGACAAGCTCGGCCGGCCCGCGGCGGCCCGCGCGCCCGAACATTGACGCCAAGGGCCGCGCCCTCGTATCCTGAAGGGCATGGCCCCCAACACCACGCCCCGGTTCGAGGAGCTCCTGTCCACGCGCGCCCGCATCGGCACCGGCACCTCGGTCCAGCCCGCGCGACCCGTTGCCAACGCCCTCTACGAGTTCGGCGGCGGCTTTCCCGATCCCGTGTCCTTCCCCTACGACGGACTCGTCGAGGCGACGGCCCGGATGATGAAGGCCGAGGGCGCCCAGGCCCTCACCTATGGCGAGCCGCAGGGCTACAAGGGCCTGCGCGAGCTGGTCTGTCACAAGTACGGGCTCTTCGAGGGGCTCAAGATCGCGCCCGACAATCTCATCATCTCGAACGGCTCGGGGCATGCGCTGTCGCTGGCCTTCTCGGCCTTCGTGGACGTGGGCGACGCCATCCTCAGCGAGGCCCCCACGTTCTCCGGCACGCTCAACACCATCCGGCGGCACGGGGCCCGCGTGCTCGACGTGCCGGTGGACGCGGAGGGGCTGGATACCCGCGTGGCCCGGCAGCAGCTCGAGCGGCTGCGCCGCGAGGGCACGCGGTGCAAGCTCATCTACACCATCGACAATTTCCAGAACCCGTCCGGCCCCACCATGACCATGCGGCGCCGCCAGGAGCTGGTCGAGCTGGCCCACGAGTTCGACACCTTCATCCTCGAGGACGATGCCTACGGCGAGCTGCGCTTCGAGGGTGATCACCTGCCCTCCCTCTACGCGCTCGACACCGGCGGCCGGGTGATCCGCGCCGGCACGGTGTCCAAGATCCTCGGCGCGGGCTTCCGCCTCGGCTGGCTCTGCGCCCCGAAGGCGATGATCCCGACCTTCCAGGGCTTCCTCTTCGGGGGCGGCGTCAATCCGTTCGCCTCGCGGGTGGCCACCTACTTCCTGCGCGATCACCTCCAGCCGCACGTGGCGCTGCTCATCGACGTGTACCGGAAGAAGCGCGACGCCATGCTGCGCGGGCTGCACGAGGTGCTGGACGGCAGCGGGGCGGAGATCAGCAAGCCGGAGGGCGGCTTCTTCCTCTGGATCCGGCTTCCCGAGCGCACCGACTTGCAGCGACTGTCCGACCTCGCGGGGGTGGCGCGGGTGCAGTACACCACCGGGACGGCCTTCTTCGCCAACGGGGGCGGCGAGGAGTTCATCCGCCTCGCCTTCAGCTTCGAGACCCCCGAGAAGTGCTACGACGGCGCGCGCCTCATGGCGAAGGCCGTGCTCGACGCGCGCGTCTAGCCCATCGCCCATGGGCCGGCTGAGCGGCAAGCGCGCGATCATCACCGGCGCGGCGAGCGGCATCGGCCGGGCCAGCCTGCTCCTCTTCGCCCGCGAGGGCGCGCGCGTGCTCGCGGTGGAGTCCTCCTACGTCAACGGCCAAGCCTTCGCGGTGGACGGCGGGCTGTCCAGCACCCATCCGTTCGCGGGCCACCGGCGGTGACCCCGTCGGGCGCCCGCCGCAGCCCTCTCGGTACACTCCGCCTCAACGGCGAATGGGGCGGACCGACCGGCAGTAGCGAAACAGCTCGGACTCCGCGGTGCCCGCGTAGAGATACCCGTCGAGCAGGCCGATGCTCGTGGTCCCGGCGGGCGCGGTCGCCACCGAGATCCACCACGCGAGATCCTGGGTGCCGAGCACCTCGCGTCCGTCGAGCACGTAGAGGATCCCGTCGGCGACGACGAGATCGTGGATGCGGGTCTGGGGCGGCCGCGCGAGCCGGACCGCGCGCCCATCGAAGGCCATGACGCCGCCGGCGCCGAAGTAGACGATCTCGCCCGCGACGGCCAGGGGCTTGGCCCCCGTGTTCGGGATGGTCCGAAGATTGGGCCCGTCCGTCCAGCCGGTGCCGTCGAAGACCTTCGAGCGAGGGAACATCCCGCCCCGGCGGTCCTGGGCCTGGACGAAGAGCCGGCCGCCGTGCACGAACACGAAGTGAAAGCGGGCGAAGTCACCGTCGGCGCCCCCGCGGGGCTCGAGCGCGAGGGCCGTCTCCCACGTGTGGCCGCCGTCCCGGCTGCGCACCGCGATCGCCTGGGTGCTGCGCGAGCCGACGAGCCAGAGATCGGTCCCGTCGAAGGTGGCGACATCGAAGACGTGCGTCATCCACACGTTCTTGTTGTTGGACCAGCGGCCGTCCGGCTCGCCGACGGCGACGGCGGCGGAAGGCCCATCGCCGCGCGGGATCGATGGCGGGCGCGTAGAGACGGTCACCGATGGGGCGAAAGAGCTCGATCGCCTCCGTGGGAAAGCGGAGCTTGGTGCCGTAGGAGCTCCAGCGGGGATTGTAGGCGGACGACCTCGATGGGCCCGGTGTTCTCGTCGTAGTCGCCGTACCCCATGTAGAGCTCGCCGCGCCAGCCCTCGAGGGTATGGAGATACCGGCCCACCGGCGTGGGCTGCGCGGCGGCGAAGGGGTTCTTGCCGAGGGAGACGAACTCCGCGGGCGCGCCGAGGCGGCAGGGAAGCCCGCTGCACGCGGTCAGCGCCATGGCCGCGCCGAGCGCCGCCAGCGCCGGACCGGGAGCCCCGCGCGGGGCCGGCGGGTCCTCACCCGCGTCCCCTCCTTCCTCCGATCTTGTGCGCGAGATGGCGGGCGAGGAGCGAGGGGGGCATGCGCAGCCAGTGGTAGCGAGCCGTCAGCACCGCCCGCGCCAGCCGGGCCCGGCGCGGCGGATCCCGCGGAGGTCCGGGCTCGACGGCGGCGGCGAAGAGACGGTCCATGGCCGCGCGAACGGGAGCGGGCGGCGCCGCGCGCCGGACGGCGCGGGCAGTGGCCTCCGGAATCGGCGTGCCGATCAGGCTGCGCGGCGAAGCGCAGCGCGTAGTAGAGCGGCCGCTCGAGGTCGAGGGCGGCCGCGCGCGCGGCCAGCTCGTCACCGAAGCGCGGCGCGGCGCCGAACTGGCGCATCAGCGCGTCCAGGTCCCCGAGGTCGCGCAGGCTCTTGTCGTGCTCGCCCGACTGGAGGAGGTGGCAGGCGCTGTGCAGCACCATGTCCGCGGGCCCGAGCACCCGGAGGCCGTCACCGGCGACGGGAACCGCCGCCTCCAGCAGCAGCCGCGGATCCGGTCGCAGCCGCCCGGTCGGCGGCAGGATATTGTGATGCACGTCCAGCATCACGTGCCGCTTCGGGTGCGCCAGCGGCGGAAGCTCGTGGGACCATTCCCGGTAGTAGCGCTCGTCGTACGCGCTGATCTCTTCCATTTTCCAGCCTTCGCGGAGCAGGGCCGCCTCGACCTCGTGGAGGCTCGCGCGCGGCACCAGGATGTCGACATCGGAGAACTGGCGGCCGCGTGAGGCCGGCAGCCCGGCGTGGAGATACGCCGCGCCCTTCAGCAGCACGAGGGGAACGCCGCTCCCGGCCAGCGCCCGGCGGAGGCGGATGACCTCCCACCGGATGAGCCGGTGCTGCTGCTCCACGTCTTCGAGCGCCGCCTCCAGGCGCACGCGCACCCGGGACGGCACCGCGGGCAGCACGCCGGCCGCCGCGGCGAGGGCGCAGAGGCGGCCCAGCGCGCCCATGTGCCGGCCCTGGCGGAGGAGGACGTCCCACTCGGCGGGCGCCAAGCCGCCCATCGACGCGGGCTCGCGGAGCGCGCGGAGGAGCAACGCGCGGTCCATCAGGAGGCCGGACCCTAGGGCAGCGGCAGCGCGCCGAGCAGGCTCAGGGCGTCCTCGAGGCTCGAGTAGGTGAACTCGTAGGCGTCGCACCCGTCGATCATACGCGAAAGCGTGGTGAAGCCTCGAAGGCCGAGGGACTCGTAGTTGAACGAGCAGTCCGCGAGCTTGAAGAAGGCGCGTGCGCGCGGCAGGCGAGTGAGCCGCGGCGCCGCCTCGCGGCGCGAAGGTGGGGAACACGATCCACGCCGGCATCGCCGGCTCCCCCGCCCGCTCGACGCTCCCGGCGGGCGGGCGCAGGTGCGCCATCGTGCCCTTCTTGGTATTGGGCACGGGCGTGCTCAGGCGCGCGTCGGGGGCCCATCGGCGGATCACCTCGATGGAGGCGTTCTTGAGGCTGATGGGCCGCGGCCATGGATCCACCTGCCCGTCGGCCGGACGGATCAGGGCGAACTCGTCCGAGAAGAGCCGCCAGCCTCGCAGGGCCAGGCCCGCGCACAACGTGCTCTTGCCGGCCCCGCTGACGCCGGGCAACACGAGGACCCGCCGGTCGCGCTCGAGCACCGCGGCGTGGATCATCACGTACTGATTGGCCTGGGTGGCGGCGCACCAGTTGATGCTCCACTCCAGCATCGGCACCGCCATGTCGATGGGCAGGGGCTCGAAGGGACGCGCCTCATCGAGATAGACCATGACCTGTTGTCGCCACCACCGGCGCAACCCGAGCGGTCCCGCCGGGCGGCGGACCGACACGTGGAAGTCGGCCAGGCCACCGCCCTCGTCCACGGAGAAATCCCCGTAGAGGAGATGCATCTCCTCGGCGAGCGCGGGGATCTCCGTCTCGACGCGCACCACGAACGGCCCGGTGTCCATGTCGAGGCCGCCGCGCGCGAGCCGCGCGGTGAGCTCGGGGGGGGTCAGCGCACCCAGCTTCACGGACGCGCGGCTTCCACCAGGCCGACGGCGACGAACCGCTCCACCAGCTCGCGCACGCGCCGGGTGAGATCGGCGTCGCGCGCAAGATCGAGCCGCGCCCCGAGCCGACGGGCGAGGCCGGGCACCTCCCCCGGCGACTCTTCGAGGACCTTCAGGAACTCGGCGGCCAGCGGGTCGAGCAGGTGGGTATCACCCGAGCCTTCGTCGAAGATCACGAACTCGTCGTCCCAGGCCTTCCAGTGCAGACGACAGCCCTCGGCCAGCTGCCAGCTCGTTTCGGAGGAGTCGGGTGAAGCCGAGAGAATCCGGGGTGAGGAGGGTGGGACGGGGCGACCTTCGCTTACTTCTTCTTACGGCCTAGTGGACACTGGACAGACGGGAGGATTGCTGCGCAGCTGTCCGTAGCCTGATCGCAGGCTGGGGCCCGCGAAGGCGGGCCGGCTCTTGATCGACATGATGATGGGGGTCGCAGCCAGCGCGGCCTTGAGGGCCCGGCGGCGGCTGGGCGAGGACGCCTTGTCGCCCGCCTTGCCTGCGGCGGCGCGTCGCATCTCGTTTGACTCTGGCTTGTGCTCGCTCATATCGTTTCGGCTCCTACCCACCTTAGGCTGCAGGGGGTAATGTTGTCAATCGTCTGCCGACAGGTAATTCGCATGGGAGTCATCGGTCGGTCGGCTCGGCGGTATAGATGCACGTTCCGTGCTGATTACAGCTCGTCAATGATTTCAGCAAGTTAGTCTGCACTGCATGTCCTGCGCATCCCCCAAAAAGTCAATGTTTCCGACACTTCTTGAAGTCAAGTGCCCCCTTGACAGTATCCATTCGATCCCCCTATAAGCTGGTCCAACCCCGCTTGCGTGCCGGTCGACGGTGTACCCTGGACCCGGCCTCCCGCGCCACCACACGAGCGGGGGAAAGTCTCGTCGCGCCGAGGAGGATGTCATGATTCGCCGAGCGTCTATCGCTGCGTATCGTCACCTCATCGCCCTGGCCTGTCTCGCGCTGATCCTGGTCGCGACCGGCTCCGCGCGGGCCGCGAACGAGCTCGGGATCATCACCGGCGGCGAGCGGGGCACCTACTACCAGTTCGGATTGAATCTCCAGCGACTCGGCAAGCAGACGAATGTCGACCTTTCCGTCGCCACGTCCAAAGGCTCCATCGAGAACGTGTTCGCGGTGTACCAGAAGCCCAATACCCAGCTGGGCATCGTCCAGTCCGACGTGCTCGCCTTCGTGGCCCGCGTCCAGTCCGACCCCGTGCTCAAGCGGATCGCCAAGAAGACCAAGATGGTGTTTCCCCTCTACAACGAGGAGATCCACCTACTCGGGCGGAAGGGGATCACCGATTTCGACGACCTCACCGACCGGCGCGTGGCCATCGGCCGGGAAGGCAGCGGGACCTATCTGACCGCGCGGCTCCTGTTCAAGGTGTCCGACGTGGTGCCGAAGGAGATGGTCCTCATCGACACCGATGAGGCGCTGGCGGAGCTGAAGGCAGGTCGCATCGACGCCATGTTCTACGTGGCGGGCTACCCGGTGAAGCTCCTCACCGAGGGCGTCACCGACGCGGACGGTCTCGCCCTCATCCCGATCACGAACAAGAGCATCACCGAGTTCTACACCCGCGCCGAGATTCCCGCCGCCACCTACCCCTGGCAGCCGCAGGTGCTGAATACGGTGGCGGTAAAGGCGGTCATGATCTCCTTCGACTTCCGCCGAAAGGACTGCGAGATCATCGGGCAGTTCGCGCAGGCCATCTCCACCAACCTCTCCTGGCTGGTGAAGAACGGCCACCCGAAGTGGAAATCGGTCGACCTCGACGCCCCCCTCAAGGGCTGGGAACAATACGATTGCGTGGCGAAGTACATGCGCAAGCCGGGCGGCCAGCCCGCTGCCGCGCTCGAAGCCCGCGGGCAGCAATCCGGTGATGGACGCCATCAAGGACTTGCTCAACGAATGACGAGACGCCGGTGACACTTCCCTCGATACCCGCCACCGAGCTCACGCTCGCGGGCATCTACGGCCCGTACCGGACGATCGAGACCCTCCTGCCCGGGGTCCAGGACGCCGTGTACCTCGCGGAGCGCGCCGACACCGGAGCGCGCGTGGCCCTGCGCGTCTTCGCCGAGGACGCCGCCCGCGACGAGGACCTCGTCCGAGCCCTGCGCGACCACGCGGGCCGCCTCGCCGCGCTGTCCGTCCGTTCTTCCGCGATCGCCGCGGTGTACGAGTGCGGCGTCACGCCCAGCGGCGCGCTCTACCTCGCGCTGGAGCCTCCCGACGGGGTGACGCTCGCCGAGGCCCTGCGCCGGGACGGTCCCTTCCGGCCCGAGCGCGCCGTGCGACTCGCCATCGGCATCGCGGAACCCCTCGAGGCGGCCCACATGATGGGCGTGGTGCACGGCTGCCTGGGCCCCCAGAACGTTTCGCTGGTGGGAGGGGACGAGACCGTCAAGCTCACCCAGTTCGGCTTCGACTGGGTCCGGACGATGCGCTGGCTGAGCCGCCGGGGGCCGCGCGTGGTGGGGGCGGCCACCACGCCCTATCAGGCGCCGGAGCAAGCCCTCACCGGCGAGGCCACGAATCAGAGCGACGTGTTCGCGGTGGGCGCGCTGCTCTACGAGATGCTGACGGGCCGGCCGCCGGGCACGCGGCTGGCGACGCGGCGACGCGGCGGCACCCTGCCCCTTCGCAAGCTCCGGCCCGAGGTCACGCGAAGCCTCGATCGCATCGTCATGCGAGCCCTTTCACCGGCCGCGTCCCGGCGCCATCGCGACATGACCGATCTGTTCAACGATCTCTGGAGCGAGATCAGCCCATTCTCCAGCGCCATCCGGCAGGAGCCGGCTCGGGGCCGTCGAGGGCGCGCCGGCTCCGTGAAGCGGGCGGCGCTGGTGGCGGGCGTGCTCGTGGTGGCCGCCGGCGCGGCGGTTGTGCTGGGAACGGACGTGGCTCGGCGAGCGAGACGCGGATACTCTCCTGCTTCAGCGGGCTCGCACACCCGCCGGGGCCGCCGCGCCGGCGCCGCCCGCGCCTCCGGCACCCGTTGCCCACACGCCGGTGCCCGCCGCGCCGGCACCGGCCGCCGTGGTCCTCCCGCCGCCGGCTCCACCCGCGCCGTCGCCAATGCCTTCGGCCGCGCGGGATGTCGCGCCGAGCCCGGCGGCCCCGATTGCCCGGGCGGTCACGCCTCGCTCGGCGGTGGAGAATGCGCCGAGGGGGACTCCGGTGGAGGCGCCGCGCACTCCGACGGGGGCGCGAATCGTGACGCAGCCGAGTACGCCCGCCCAGGAGTCGCCGGTCCGCGAGGCGGCCGACGACGGCGGCGCCATCATCGACTGGCTATTGAAGGAAGGCTCGCCGACGCGACGCTGAAGGTCGCCGGCTCGTCAGCGCGGCGCGACCGCGCCGTCCTGCACGAAGCGCTCGAAGGGACCGGACACGCGCACCACCTCGTTCACCGGCCACGCGCCCCGGCTCACCGTGACCACGAGCAGATCCCCGGCAATGCCCGCGCGGCGCGTCTCCGGCGTCACGGGCACGAAGGCCAGGGTGCGCGGGGCGTCGCCTTCGCCGAAGCGCGCAAACTCCATCTTCGTCCCTTCGGGACCCAGCATGAAGATCTCCGCCCCCTGACGGTCCGCCACGAAGAGCCGGCCCGCCGGACCCACCGACATCCCCGCCACCACGGGACCGGTGAGCACCCGCGTGGCCTTTCCATCGGGGCTCACCTGCCAGATCTCGCCCGGCCCGCGCTGCCACGGCGCCTCCGCCGTCCCATCGGCAGCCACCCAGAGCTGCTCGGGTCCCAACGCCAGCAGCCGCGGCCGGCCCACGCTGACCACCCGCGGATCGAGCACCTCACCCTGCGCGCTCAGCCGCAGCACGATGCCCTGCGCGCGGTCGGCCACATAGACATTGCCCGCGGCGTCGGCCACCGCGCCCTCCGGCTGCTTGAGCAGCGGCGGAGTCCCGCGCGGCGGCGTGCCGCCCGCCAGCAGCTCCGCCCGCCCGGCCAGCATGCGGTAGAGCACCCCCACGACGCGGTCGCGGTCGAACGTGGTGACGAGCAGCTCGCGCCCGCCCCGCACCGACGCCACCTGGGGATTCGGCAGCGGCGGGCCGATGAGATAGCGCGACTCCGACTGCGGCGTGAGGCGCGCGCCGCCCGGCGGGATCCGGTAGACCCGTCCGAGTTCCTCGGCCTCACCGCCGGAATAGCGCCGGCCGCTCCGCGCGAGATAGAGCACACCGTCGGCGTCCACCACCATGGTCGCGGTGGAGGGAATCCCCGGCAGTCCGCGCCAGGCGTCCGCCGTGTAGCCGTCGCCGGTCACGTACACCTCGGCGGTGAAGCCCGGCGGCAGGGTGGGAGGCGCGGCGGTGGCGGCAGGAGCGAGCGCAAGCGACACGAGGGCGAGGACGAGAGCGGCGCGCATGGCGATGATGAAAGCACGCGGCCTGGACCCACGCAAGTGGCGGACGATGATAGGATGGCGCGCATGGGACTCGAGCAGCAGCTCACCGACACGTTGACCCGCGCTATGAAGGACAAGGACGCCCCCACCGCCAACGTCGTCCGCATGCTCAAGACCAAGCTTCAGGAGCGGCGGACGGCCAAGGGCTTCTCCGGCGCCGTGGACGACGCCCTCGTCGTCGACGTCATCGGCGCCTATCGCAAGCAGCTCCAGAAGGCGCTCGCGGAGTTCGAGAAGGTGGGTCAACGGGGCGCGGAGCAGGCCGCCCAGCTCCGCTTCGAGATCGAGTTCTGCGAGCGGTGGCTGCCGCGCGGGATGGACGAGGCCGCGCTGCGCGCCCTGGTCCGCGAGCGCCTGACCGCGCTGGGCCTCGCCGACGCCAAGCAGGTGGGACGCCTGGTGGGCGACGTCATGAAAACGCACAAGGGGCAGGCGGAAGCCGGCGACGTCAAGCGCATCGCGGAGGAGCTGCTCAAGGGAGGCGCCGCATGAAGGGCGTGACGCTGCCGACGGAAACCGTCTTCGTGATGGAGATGTCGCCCATCAAGTTCGGGCTGGGCGCCATGGAGGAGATCGGCTTCGACGCCGCCCGGCTCGGGCTGGCCAAGGCCCTGATCTTCACCGACCGCAACCTCGCCGCCGAGGGCCTGCCCGACCGCGTGCGCGCGCTCCTCGAGGAGCAGGGGGTCAAGGCCGAGGTCTATGACGGCGTGGAAGTCGAGCCCACCGATCGCTCCATGGAGGAGGCCGCGGAATACGCGCGCACCAAGGAGTTCGACGGCCTCATCGCGGTGGGCGGCGGCAGCACCATCGACACCTGCAAGGCCGCCAACCTCCTCACCTGCCATCCCGCGCCGCTGCTCGACTACCTGAACAAGCCGGTGGGCAAAGGGATCCCGGTACCGGGGCCGCTCAAGCCCTTGATCGCCGTGCCCACCACCGCGGGCACCGGCAGCGAGACCACCGCGGTGGCGGTGACTCATGTGCTGGACCAGAACGTCAAGGCGGGCGTGTCGCATCGGCTGCTCCGCCCCACGCTCGGCGTGGTGGATCCGCTCAATACCCTCACCGTCCCTCCGGAGGTGACGGCGGCGGCGGGCGCGGACATCCTCACCCACGCCATCGAGTCGTACACGACGCGCCCCTACAATGCCCGCGCCAAGCATCATCCACCGGATCGGCCGGCCTATATCGGCGCCAATCCGGCCAGCGATGTCTGGTGCGAGAAGGCCATGGAGCACGTCGCGCGCTATCTCCGGCGGGCGGTGCTCAACGGGCTCGATCTGGAGGCGCGGGTGAACCTCGCGCTGGCCGCCAACTATGCCGGCATCGGCTTCGGCAATGCCGGCGTGCACATTCCCCACGCGCTGGCGTATCCCATCGCCGGGCTCGTGCGCGATTACGTGCCCAGCGGCTATCGCACGCGCCATGCCATGGTGCCGCACGGCATGGCGGTGATTCTCACCGCCCCGGCGGCCTTCCGCTTCACCTATGCAACGGCCCCCGATCGTCACCTCCGCGCGGCCGCCCTCATGGGCGCCCCCGTCGACGGGCTCGGGGACCGCGAGCGCCGCGAGGCTCTGCCCGCCGCGCTCATCGCCCTCATGCGCGACACCGGCATTCCCAACGGGCTCACCGCGGTGGGCTATGGCGAGCGCGACATCGCCGCGCTCGTCGAGGGCACGCTGAAGCAGCCACGCCTCCTCTCCGGCGCCCCGCGGCCGGTCAACGCCGCCGACCTCGAGTGGATCCTGCGCGACTCGATGCAGTACTGGTAGCTCGGGATGCGCCGCCCTTCCGGCTACCGGCCGAGGATCTGGACCTGGATCCAGCGGATGGGACTCGGCGGCTCCGGCTGAGCGGCCGGCTCCGGGACCGCGATCGCCCGCTCTCGCGCAGCCTCCTCGAGGCGCTCGGCGATCCGGATCTCGACCATCTTTTCCAGCGCGTAGTAGCTCATGAACATCGCGGCCTCCTCAGCGCGCGCCCGCGGTCAGCGGCGCGGCGTTCTTGGTGTGATGGCCCATGGCGAGCGGACCGCGCCCCGCGACGCTGATCCCCTCGGTGGGGAGCAGGACGATCTCGAAGGGACGCCGCGACTGCCGCGTCGCGCGCTCCATGACGACTTCCGCCACGCGTACGAGCTCGGCGGCCAGATCGGGCCGGCCCGGCGGCACGCGCATCTGGACGCGCCAGCCGCCGCCCGGACGCCGCGTCACCACCGGCGCCGCCACCGCGCCCAGCGCCCGGTGCACCGCGTCGGTGACCGAGATCTGGAGGTGCCGCCCTACCTCGCGGCGTGCCCGCAAGCGCTCGCTGAGCCAGAGCAGACCGATGATTCCGACCACGGGTACCGCCGCCACCATGAGTGATCCGATGATGTCCATCTCGCGCTCCTTTCTCCTGTGCCTTCACGGATGAGACACCGGCGGAGGCGGGACGTGAAACGCGCGAGAAAACGGGAAGCGGAACTCGGGAACGATGCGAACGGTCAGGCGGGGAGCGAATGCAGATCGGGCCGGCAGTCCATGCAGGGCTGAAGCCCTGCCGCCTCCGCGCGGGCCCGCGAGCCGAATACGGTGAAGTCGCCCAGGGGCAGCTCGAGGGTGCCGCCGCAGGTGGGCAGGCAGTACCCGTCGCCGTCGAGGTAATTGTAGTACACGCCGCGCCGCTCGATGTGAAAGTCGCCGTGGCCGGCCACGGTGTGAACGCCCTCCACCGCCAGCAGATCCCGCTTGAGCCCGATACGCGTGCCCGCATAGCCGGTGAGGTCGCCGCTGCTGCCGATCACGCGGTGGCATGGGACCACGATGGGCAGCGGATTGTGGCGGAGGGCCTGGGCCACCGCCCGGGTCGCGCGCGGCGCGCCGATCTGGCGCGCGATGCCCGCATAGGAGGTCACCGCGCCATACGGCAGGCGCGCGGTGGCCTCGAGGACGCGCCGCTGGAACTCGCTCCGGGTTCGCTGGAGATCGAGCGGCCAATCCAGCCGCGTGCGCCGTCCATCGAGATAGTCGGCCAGCTCGCGATAGAGTCCCTCCGTCCGGCGCGAGTCCTCCACCGCTTCCGCGCCCACCCGCCGCGCCAGCCGGCCACCCGTCCGCTCGGCCCGGCGCACGTACTCCACCATGGACACCCCGTGCTCCGAGACGCCGATGGCGATGGGGCCGAGCCGGGAGTCGAACACCCCGTAACGCACGATGCGGCTGCGCAGGTCTGCGAGCCGGCTCTCGAGCTGCGCGCGGGCCAGGGTGGGATCCGCCTCGGGCAGCGCGCGTGTCCCGGTATTCGGTCACGAGCCCGTCCACCGACCGATAGCGCGCGAGCTCGCTCCGGCAGGACGCGCACCCTTCGACGTGGCGCTCCACGCGCCGCGCGGCCGCCGTCGGCGCCTCGGCGGTCGCCACCGCGATCAGGTCCGGCTCGATCTCACGGCATTCCCGGGGCACGCTGGTCATCGCTTGGGCTCCGTGCGCATGCCGGCATGGGCGTCGAGCCCGCGCCGGATCTTGCGCAGGGCCTGGAAGACATGGGCCCGCGCGGTGTCGGGAGAGCAGTCGAGGCTCCGGCCGATGGCCTCGTACTCGAGCTCGTGCACCTTGCGGAGCGTGAAGGCCAGTCGCTGGCGCAGCGGCAGCGCGGCGACGATGCGCCCGATCTCCTCGCCCGCCTGCTCCATGACCATCGCTCCCTCTCCTTCGGCCTCTTCGTGATGCGCCGCGGCTTCACCGGCAGCCTCGTGGGCCCGCCGGCGACGCGACTCCGAACGCCAGTAGTTGCGGCACAGATTCGTCGCGATGGCGAAGAGCCAGGCGCGCACATTCGACCCCGGTGTCAGGGCCGCATGCGCGCGGAAAGCCCGGATGAAGGTCTCCTGAGACAGATCATCGGCATCCCCCGGGCGTCGAGTCACGCGCACGAGGTATCGGTGGATCTCGGCGTGGTGGGTGGCCACCACGGTCTCGAATGCCTCTTCAGCCATCACCCTACTCATGAGACACCGCCAGCCGGCCGACGTGAAAGGATTGGTCCCGACCGGAGAGAATAGACATGTTCTGTCATGATTCCAGCTACTTGTAACTTGCTACCTCAGGCCAATCTAGAGCTGGCCCGAGTCCCCCCAGCTTGCCAGCGAGGCCCGATAGGCGGGGTCCTTGTAGCGATCGAGGTGAAAGGCCCCCGCATAGGCGGGCGGCGTGCGCCCGGCGATAGAGTCGGCCAGGAGATCGGCGGCGCCATTGGAGGACATGAGCCCGTAGCCGGAGAGCCCCCCAGGAGATAGGCCCCCTCCACCGGCAGCGGGCAGGCGAGGAAGCCGGTTCTCCTCCGTCTTGGTGTAGTAGCCCCCGTCCACGAACGACCGCGGGCAGGCGCTGCGCATACCCGCTCAGCGCCGGGATCATCCGCGAGAGCCCGCGGATCACGATCTCCGCGTAGGCCGGATCGAAGGCGATGGGAAATTCCGGCTCCACCGGCTCGATGTCGTAGGTCCAGATCCCGAGCACCACCGGGCTCTCCCCCGCGCCCTCGGGCCGGCCGTGCACGCCGGCGGGCAATTCCTCGAGGAGATGGCGGATGGCGTCGGACTCCCGCAGTTCCTCGCGCTCGTCCGCCGTCCAGGGCAGCCGCACCGGATCGGTCCAGATCATCATGGGCGCCTCGCGGGGCACCGCGCGGAGCGTGTCGTTGAACGCGACCTTGCCGTGACGCTCGCAGAACACGGGCAGCTCCAGGCCGAGGAGGCGGCCCACTGCCCGGGTGAAGGGACCGGCCGCGTTCACGAAGCGCGGGGTGTCGATGCGCCGGGAGCCGCCCGCGTCCCGCGACGGTCACGCCGCGCACGCGCCCTCCGGCGACCTCCACCGCCTCCACCCGCCCCTCCACCAGGCGCGCGCCCTTCTCGCGCGCGCGCTCGAGCAGGTACATGCCGAGCTGCTGCCCGCTGAACCAGCCGCAGCGGCGCGCATGGAGCAGCGCCACCGTGTCCTCGGCCAGATAGGGAAAATGCCGCCGGATGAGGCTTCGATCGGTGATGACGTCGGCGCCCACCGGCTGCTCCTCGAAGCCGTCCGCGGGCGCCGGGTGATAGTCGCTTCCCGGCGTGGCGTGCAGGCGGGTGGCCCCCGCCCCGCGCCCCGTCGCCTCCTCGGCGGCGCGCACGAAGTCCGGCACGCGGGCGGGATCGGCGGTGGCGAAGAGATAGCCGCGCCGGTTCATGCGGAACACATTGCCGCTCTCGCGCGCCAGCTCCTCGAGGAGATCGATGCTGCGATTCATCACCGCCACCATGGCGTCGCCCGGGCCCGGCCACCAGTTCCGGTACGACTCGGTGGACTTGTCGCTGGTGAGGGAGAGCGGCGGCCGCTCGTCCACGAGCACCACGCCCGCCATGCCCCGCCGCACCGCGAGGTGATACGCCAGCGCCACCCCCGCGATCCCGGCCCCGCAGATGACGACCTCCGCCGCGCGCTCGCTCATGACCGCCTGATCCTACCGCAATCCCGCGGTCCCGCCGACGGTGTATGATCGTCGCCAGGACCGGGGCCAACGCGATAGAGGAGACCCGAGCATGGCGCAGACGAGCTCCACCGTAGGCCTGCTGCATCCCGGTGAGATGGGGTCGGCGGTGGGCGCCACCCTGGTGGCGGGCGGCGCGCGCGTGCTCTGGTCGCCGGAGGGGCGCAGCCCTTCGACCCGGACCCGCGCGGCGGAGCTCGGGCTCGAAGCCAGCGGCTCCCTCGCCCGCGTGACGGCGGCCGCCGGCGTCATCGTGTCGGTGACCCCGCCGCACGCGGCGCTGGCGCAGGCGCGCGAGGTGGCGGCGCTCGGCTTCCGCGGCATCTACGTGGATGCCAACGCGGTCGCCCCCGCCACCTCCCGCGCCATCGGCGCGGTCGTCGAGGCGCGCGGGCGCGCGCTTCGTGGACGGCGGCATCATCGGTCCCGCGAATCGGAAGCCGGGCGCGGCGCGCATCTATCTGTCCGGCCCCGCCGCCGCCGAGGTCGCGCCGCTCTTCGCCTCCGGTCCCATCGACGCGCATGTGCTGACCGGGCCCGCCGGCGCGGCCTCCGCGCTCAAGGTGGCCTTCGCGGGGTGGAACAAGGCCAGCCAGGGGCTGCTCGCCGCCATCCGCGCCTATGCCCTCGCGGAGGGCGTGGACGAGGCGCTCCTGGCGGAGTGGAAGATCTCCATGCCCGAGGTGCCCGCCCGCTCCGAGCGCGCCGTGCACGACAATGTCCGGAAAGCCTGGCGGTTCGTGGGCGAGATGGAGGAGATCGCGCAGGCCTTCGCCGCGGTGGGGCTGCCGTCGGGATTTCACGAGGCCGCCGCCGACATCTACCGCCGCCTCGAGGGCTACAAGGACACCGCCGCCCCGCCGCCCGTCGAGGAGGCCGCCCGGCGCCTCCTCGAGCGACGCCCCCCGGCCTCGCGCTAGTTCCCCACTGTGGTAGGTTGGAGACAGCATGCGCTGGCGTGACATGCGGGGCAGCGGCAATGTCGAGGATCGCGAGGGCGCGGGCGCGCCGCGCGGCTTCGGGGGTGCGGGCATCAAGCTCGGCGGCTTCGGCCTGGTGGCGGTGGTCGCCGTCAGCCTCCTCCTCGGTCTCAATCCCCTCGACGTCATCGTCTCCATGCAGGGCGGCGGCGTGCCCACCGCGCCCGCGCCGAGCGCCCCGCCCTCCCCGTCCGCGCCCGCCGGCGCGCGCGACGAGACCAAGGAGTTCGTGGCGCGCGTGCTCGGCGACACCGAGGACACGTGGACCAAGCTATTCCGCGAGATGCAGGGCCAGTACCAGGCGCCGCGCCTGGTCCTCTTCCGCGGCGGGGTGGAGTCAGCCTGCGGGATGGCCAGCTCCGCGGTGGGTCCCTTCTACTGCTCGGCGGATCAGCGCGTCTATCTCGACCGCGCCTTCTTCGAGGATCTCGCCCAGCGCTTCGGCGCTCCCGGCGAGTTCGCCCGCGCCTATGTGATCGCGCACGAGATCGGCCACCACGTGCAGAACCTCATGGGCATCACGGAGAAGGTCGCCGAGCAGCGGGCAGCGGGCGGGAAGCGCGCGGGGCAATCAGCTCTCGGTGCGGCTGGAGCTCCAGGCCGACTGCCTGGCCGGAGTGTGGGGCTTCTATGCGAAGCAGCGCGGGCTGCTCGAGCCCGGCGACGTGGAGTCGGGGCTGGGCGCCGCCGCCGCCATCGGCGACGACCGCATCCAGCGCCAGACGCGGGGCCAGGTGGCGCCCGAGTCCTTCACCCACGGCTCCTCGGAGCAGCGCGTGCGGTGGTTCCGCACCGGCCTCGAGAGCGGCCAGCCGCGCGCGCTGCGACACCTTCTCCGCCGCGCGCGCCCCGCTCCTGACCGTCAGCGCCCGCCCAGCGACTCCAGCAGCTCCTTGAACTCGGGCGCGGCCCCCAGCAGCTCCGGGCCCACCGCCAGCAGCGCGTCCACCTGCTCCGGGCGTCAGCTTGAAGCTCGTGGGCAAATGCCAGAACCAGTCGCGGCGGGCGGGATCGGGGATGGCCTCGAAGTTGATCTCCACCACATAGGGCTCGATCTCGCTGGCCAGCCGCGGCAGGGCGGGCGCTCCCGGACAGTCCGCCAGGCGGCGCTGGCAGGCGGCCAGATTGCGCTGGGCGCGCTCGCGGGTCTCGCGCAGCTCCTTCATCACCTCGACGGTCTCCGCGCTGTAGTTGCCCATGGCCACGGTGGCGGTCTTCACCGCCACCACGTCCACGCCCGGCGGGTTCTCCTTCGCGCTGATGGTGTCGATGCTCTGCGTCCCCGCGTTCACCACGATGATGACCAGCTTCTCGATCTCGCCCTCGTTCATGAGCCGCCGGATGAACCCGCTGGTCCGCCGGTAGGCGGCCTCGATGGGCCGGAGCCCGATATTGTCGGCGAGCCCGCCGTCCATGAGGTGCAGGTACGGGAGCGTGGCGTCGTCGACGTACAGCGCCCGGTTCCGCGCCCAGTAGTAGCGGCGGCGGTTGGCCTCGTAGTCCTTGAGCCCCTCGCGGATGTCCCGCGGCAGCGTGAAGCCCGCCGGATGCGGGTAGTTCTTCAGCGAGACCGGGCTCAAGAGAAAGGGAAAGGCGGATGAGGCCGCCACCGCCCGCGCTACCGGGAACGTGGAGAGGTCGGAGACGAGCACGTCGAACTGGTCCTGGGTGAACTCGAACCGCTCGCCGTTGGCGAGGTTGGTGGCATTGAGGATGACGAATGGGCGGCGGCCGGGCTCGGCGAGGGCGTCGAAGCGCTTGCCCTCGAAGATCGCCTCGTCGTAATACTCGGCGGCGAGGTCGATGCGGTCGAAGTTCGGCGAGAGGAGCCGGACCCAGTTCAGCGGGTTGGCGGCACGGGCGGCCAGCGCGCCCTCCACGTTGACGTCGAGGAAGCGGGGCCGGAACTCCTGGAACATCCGCGCCCCGAAGAGCCCGTAGTACGCGGCGGTGAAGGAGCCCCCCGAGATGGAGGAGATGCAGTCCACCTCGTCGAGCAGGCTCTTCTCCTCGCCCTTCCAGGTGATCCGCGTCTGCCGGAGCTTCTCGAGCACGCCGTAGGCCAGCGCGGCGGCGCGGGTGCCCCCGCCGGAAAAGGCCAGGCAGACGAACAGCGAGTTGGTGTTCTTCCCCGTGGCCGCCGCCCGCTCGAAGCGGTAGTCGGGCGCGGGACGGCCCGGCCATCAGGGGATCGTTGACCACCCAGTGCGCGCAGCCGGCCAGGAGCAGGAGGGCTCCGGCGAGCAGCGGCCGCGCGCGGTTACTCATCGAGGTCAAAGTCGATCTCCCGGGGCTCGAGCTCGGAGGTATCCTTCAGGACGATGCGTCGCTCGTCGGGGGTGAAGTTGTCGGGTGGGCCCAGGGTGACGACGTGGCTACCCGCCTCGAGCTCGATCAGCTCGTCGGTGCGGCCGTTGAACTCGTCGTCCACCTTCACCCGGCGCGACCGCGGGAAGTGCACGATGAGATATTCCACCGAGGGCCATCCTCCTTGCCAGCGAGTCTATGCTTCTTTATCATCGCGGCCAAGGAGGACGGTCATGGCCATCTCCACGGAAGCGCTCTCCATCGTCCCGCTGCACCCGTGTCTGGGCGCGCGAATGGACGGCGTGGACCTGACCCGGCCCCTGTCCGACGCGACCTTCCGGCGCATCGCGGAGGCCTTCGACGAATTCTCGGTGCTGGTCTTCCACGACCAGCGTCTCACCGACGCCCAGCAGAAGGCCTTCAGCGAGCGCTGGGGCCCGCTGGAGAACACCATCGTGTCGCCGGGCCAGGAGGCCCGTTACGACCCGAAGCTGGTGGACCTCTCCAATACCGACCCCGATCACGGCGGCCTGATGGACTGGAGCGACCGCCGCATGATGTACCAGTCGGGCAACCAGCTCTGGCACACCGACAGCTCCTTCAAGCCGGTGCCCGCGCATTCCTCGGCGCTGTCCGGACGCGAGGTGCCCCCGGAGGGCGGTGAGACCGAGTTCGCCAGCATGCGCCACGCGTATGCGGGGCTGCCCGACGACGTCAAGGCGCGGCTCGAGGGCAAGGTGGCGGTGCACAGCATCATCTATTCGCGGAGCCTCATCGCGAAGGACCTCTTCGATCCCGCGCAGGCCGCCGCGCTCCCCGCGGTGCGCCATGCGCTCGTGCGCGCCAATCCCGCGCATGGCCGGAAGACCTTCTACATCGGCTCGCACGCGTGGTTCATCGAGGGCCTGCCGCACGACGAGAGCCGGCGTCTCCTCGACGAGCTGCTCGCCCTCACCACCGCGCCGGAGCGCGTGTACCGGCACGTGTGGAAGCAGTGGGATCTCGTGATGTGGGACAACCGATGCGTGCTGCACCGCGGGCGGCCCTGGGACTCCGCCCGGTACCCGCGCATCATGCGGCGCACCACGGTGGCGGGCGAGGGCCCCACCGCGAACCCGCCCTTCGCGGATCCCGCCGCGCTGCCCGCCATCGAGCGCGCCTAGCCGTCGGGCGCGCGGCGGCTCCCGTCGCGGCGCGCCTCCTCCTCGGTGGCATAGCAGCGCTCCGGGCTCGTCTCCTCGTAGAAGCGCGACCCGGCCGGTGATAGACCCGCCCCGATTCGTCGGTGAGGTAGCCCTTGATGGGATGGCTGGCCGGGCAGGCCCAGGGCGTCTCCGGCGCGGCGCCCGGCCGCTCGGGCGGCGGTCCCGGGCGCCTGCGCCCGTCACGAGGCCGGCGGCCGCGGCGACGACGCGCTCACCAGCAGGACCCGCGCGGCGACGGTGAAGGCCCCATCAATCCCCTGCCCTTCGGCCCCGCCGCGCGGTATCATCCACGCGAGGGCACGCCGAGATCGGCCGCCGACGCGCGCCGCGCGAGGCCGGGGCCCGCCGCGCAGGAGAGGAGAGTCGAATTGTCACTGACCGCCACCGTATACCACGTCGATCTCAGCCGCGGCACCATCGAGACCAAGATCCTCCCCGAGGACGTGTACCGGAAATATCCCGGCGGCAGCGCGCTCGCCGCCTATCTCGTGCTGCAGTCCATGCCCGCCGGCGCCGACCCGCTCGGGCCCGACAATGTCCTGGTGATGGCGGTGAGCCCGCTCACCGGGCTGGCCATCTCCGGCCAGAGCCGCATGACCGCCTGCGCGCGCTCGCCCCTCACCGGCGCCATCGGCGACAGCCAGTGCGGCGGCTTCTTCCCCGCCGAGATGCGCGCGGCCGGCGCCGACGCCATCGTGTTCACCGGCGAGTCGAAGCAGCCTGTGTATCTCTATCTGAATGACGGGCATGCCGAGCTGCGGCCGGCCGGGCATCTCTGGGGCAAGGTCACCGCGGAGGTGGACCAGCTCCTCAAGGACGAGGTGGGCGATCCGAAGGCCGAGGTCGCCCAGATCGGCCCCGCCGGCGAGAACCGCGTGCGCTTCGCCGCCATCATGAACATGGTCAATCGCGCCAATGGCCGGACCGGTCTCGGCGCGGTGATGGGGGCCAAGCGGCTCAAGGCAGTGGTGGTGCGCGGCACCAAGCCTCCGAAGCCGGCGCATCAGGAGGAGTTCCGCGGGCTGGTGAAGCGGCTGAAGGAGCTGCAAGAGGCGAATCCCGGCATCGTGTGGTTCGGCCAGTACGGCACTGCCGGCGTGCTCGCCATCCAGGACAAGATGGGCGGCCAGCCCACGCGGAACTACACCGAGGGCACCTTCGCCCAGTCCAAGGACATCGACGGCGCCGTCCTCGCCAAGACCATACTCAAGGAGCGCGACACCTGCTACGCGTGCGTGGTGAAGTGCAAGCGGACGGTGGAGGTCCGGGACCCGGACCTCACCGTGGATCCGATCTACGGCGGCCCCGAGTACGAGACCCTCACCTTCTTCGGCTCCATGTGCGGCGTGGGTGATCTCAAGCTCCTCTCCAAGGCCTCCGCCGACGCCAACATGTACGGGATGGACACCATCTCGGCCGGCGCCACCATCGCGTGGGCCATCGAAGCCAAGGAGAAAGGCCTGCTGGACGACCAGGGGCTCGGCCTCGCCTACGGCGACGGCCAGTCCGTGCTCCGGGCCATCGAGGCCATCGCGCTCCGCCGCGGGGTGGGCGATCTCCTCGCCGAGGGCAGCCTCCGCGCGGCGCAGAGCCTCGGCCCCGCGGCGGTGGATCTGCACCGTCACCGTCAAGGGCCAGGAGCTGCCGGCCCACATGCCCCAGCACAAGCGCTCTCTCGGCCTGATCTACGCCGTGAACCCCTTCGGCGCCGACCATCAGTCCTCCGAGCACGACTCCGCGCTGCGGGCCAAGCCCGGCAGCCTCCAGCACCGGCGGCTTGGGCGAGATCGGAGTGGCCGAGAACCTCGACCTTCGCGATCTCTCCGACGCCAAGGTGCGCTTCGCCTATCGCACGCAGGCCTTTTACTCTGCGCTCGACACCCTCGGCCTCTGCCAGTTCGTGTGGGGGCCGTCGTGGCAGCTCTACGGGCCGTCGGAGACGGTGGAGCTGGTCAAGTCGGGCACCGGCTGGGACGCCACCATGGAGGAGCTGATCCAGGTGGGCGAGCGGCGCATACACCTGCTCCGCGCGCTGAACGCGCGCGAGGGCATCGGCAAGGACTCGGACGTGCTGCCGAAGAAGCTGTTCACGCCGCTCGCCGGCACCGGGCCCACCGCGGGCGTGGCGCTGACGGGCGAGGAGTTCGAGCGCGCGCGAGCGAGCTACTACCAGATGGCCGGCTGCGATCCCGCCACCGGTCATCCGACGCGCGCCAAGCTGGCCGATCTCGGTCTGGACTGGGTCGCCGACAAGATCCCCGCGGGACGGTGAGGAGCCATCCATGAAATACACGCGCATCTCCGCCGACTGCCACCTCGACCTGCCCTGGATGCCGACGGATCTCTTCACCGCCAATGCCTCGGCGGCGCTCAAGGACCGCATGCCCTTCGTCAAGGACGGGCCCGACGGGCCGTACTGGACGGCGCGGAACGGCGGCTCCTTCGGCCTCGTCAACGGCGTGGGGCCCGCCGGCCACAAGTACGTGCCCGGCCAGCACCACCGCGTGGACATCATGGCCAAGACCGGGCTCTACGACGACGGGAAGAAGGGCATCCGGCGGGTGTCCGAGCCGCATCTGCGCATCAAGGACATGGATCGTGACGGCGTGGACGCGGAGGTGATGTACGGCATCCTCGGCGCCGCCACCCGGCTGAACGACCATGAGGCGGCCACCGAGATGTTCCACATCTACAACGACTGGCTGGTGGACTTCTGCGGCCACTACCCCGAGCGTGAGATCGGGCTGGCCTGCCTGCCCTACGGCGACATCGACGCCGCGGTGAAGGAGATCTACCGCGTGGCCAAGCTCGGGCTGCGCGGGCTGGAGCTGTCCTGCTCCTGGGACATGGAGCCGATGTGGCACCCGGTGTGGGAGCCGATCTGGAAGGCGGTCAACGACGTCAGCCTGCCCCTGCACTTCCACACCTTCCCCGCCATGCCGCCGGGGGTGATGGAGAAGCAGACGGGACTGACCCGACGCGCCGCCTTCTTCACCATCGTGTCCGGCTTCCAGATGAACCTCGTCAATATCCTCGCCGCCATCGTCGGTGCCGCCGTGCTCGAGCGCTACCCGAATGTCCGCATCGCCTTCGGCGAGAGCGGCATCGGCTGGATTCCCTACGCGCTCGACCGCATGGACTTCGAGTGGGAGGACCGCTTCCACGACCTCGGCCTCAAGATGAGGCCCAGCGACTACTGGCGCCGCCAGTGCAAGGCCACCTTCCAGTTCGACCGCATCGGCACCAAGCTCATCGACGACATGGGCGTGGAGACGCTCATGTGGGGCTCGGACTACCCGCATGGCGACGGCGTCTGGCCGGAATCCACGCGGTACATCGACGAGCAGTTCGGGCACCTGCCGCCGGAGGTGACGCGGAAGATCGTCTGCGAGAACGCGGGGAAGTTCTACGGCCTGATCAAGTAGCGCGGGGAGCGGGCGCGGCCCTCACCGCGCCCGCATCACCCCCGGCTCCGCGCTTTCACGCGCGCAGTCGTCAGCCCAGCCGGAACATGAGCCACATCGCGGCCCACCAGACCAGCACGTAGGCGAGCGCCCACGCGAGGGACGCATCGAGGGGGGCGGCCCAGGGCGCGAAGAGGCGCTCGAACAGCCAGGCGTGGAGCCGGGTGGCCTCGGGGCCCACGCGGATCAGGATCAGGAGCTTGGCGGCCAGGGTGGACAGGAAGAAGAGCGCGAGCGCGTTCACGCCGAACCAGGCGAAGGGCACGGCCCAGCGGCGGAAGCCCCTCGCCTCGATGAGCCAGTAGCAGGCGGCAAGCGCGAGCGCGGCGAGCCCCGCGGTGAAGAGGGCGTACGAGCTGGTCCACAGCGCCTTTGTTGATCGGGAACCAGAGTCCCCACAGCGCGCCCAGCGCGGTCGCCGCCACGCCCGCGCCGGCCAGGCCCGCCGCGACCGTCCTCGGCGCGGCGCCCCTCGCCAGCCAGTGGCCCGCCAGCGCCCCGAGGAGCGTGGTGGCGATCGCGGGCAGCGTGCTGAGCAGCCCCTCGGGATCATAGACCTTGGCCTGCGACCAGAGATGCGACGGACCCAGCAGCGCGCGGTCGATGATAGGCGGCGAGATTCCCCGCCTTGCCGAGATCGCCCGCGCCGTAGCCGGGCACCGGCACCAGCGATCATCAAGGCCCAGTAGCCGAGCAGCAGCACCGCGGCGGCCGCCGCCTGACCCCGCCAGCCCGTGGCCAGGTAGATCAGCGCGGCGGCGAGATAGCAGAGCGCGATGCGCTGGAGCACGCCCGGGACGCGCAGCGTCGCCCAGTCGAACCACGGAAAGCCATTGAGCACGATGCCCAGCGCGAAGATCACCGCCGAGCGACGCAGCACGCGCACGAGCACGGCGGGCTTACCCGACTCCTCGCCGCGCGTGGGCCCAAGGACAGCGGAATGCGATGCGCCGACGATGAAGAGGAAGAAGGGGAAGACGAGATCGGTGAGCGTCCAGCCATGCCAGTCGGCGTGGCGCAACGGCGGATAGACGGCCCGCCAGGTGCCCGGGTTGTTCACCAGCACCATGGCCGCCACCGTGATCCCGCGCAGGGCGTCGAGCGAGAGGAGCCGCGCCACCTCTTTACCGTACAACACGCGGTCCGGAGGACGGGTGGTTCTAGTCGGTGCCGAGCACGATCTTGCCGAATTGCCCGGCCTCCTCCATCCGGCGGTGGGCCGCCGCCGCCTCCGCGAGGGGAAATACCCGATCCACCACCGGGCGCAAGCCGCCCTCGCCGTACAGCGCGAGCATGGCCGCGAACTCGCGCGGGCTTCCCATGGTGGTGCCCAGCACGGTGATCTGCCGCCAGAAGACGTTGCGGAGCGCGAAGTCCTTGAGCGGGCCGGTGGTGGCGCCGTAGGTGGCGATGCGCCCGCCGGGCTTGAGGATCTCCACCGCCCGGGCGAAGGTCGCCCCGCCCACGCTGTCGATGGCCACGTCGGGTCCCGCTCCGCCCGTCTGCGCCAGGATCTCGCGCGCCCAGTCCTGGGTGCGATAGTTGGCGCCGCCCGCGGCGCCCAGCTCGCGCGCGCGGGCGAGCTTGGCGTCGCTGCCCGAGGTGACGAGCACCCGCGCGCCCAGCCGCGCCGCGATCTGGACGGCGAAGGTGGAGACGCCGCCGCCCACGCCGGTGACCAGCACCGTCTCCCCGGCCCGCACGCGGGCCCGCGACACCACCGCGCGATAGGCGGTGAGCGCGGCGAGCGGAATGGCGGCGGCCTCCTCGAACGAGAGCGCCGGCGGCTTGGCGTGCACGTTGCGCGCGGGCACGCGGATCCGCTCCGCATAGGTCCCGTCGTCGGGCAGCCCCAGGATGCGAAACTTCGGCCCCTGGGCGGCGTCGTCCTCGCCCCAGTCGAGGCTCGGGTCGATGACCACGGCCCGCCCCACCAGGCCCGCGTCGGCGTCGCCGCCCGCCGCGATCACCTCGCCCGCGCCGTCCGAGCCCAGGATGACCCGGCGCTCGAAGCCCGCCGCATAGGCGCCGGTGCCGCTACGAATCCACACGTCCCGATGGTTCAGCGCCGCCGCCTTGAGCCGGACGACCACCTCATCGGCGGCGGGGGTGGGATCTTCCAGCTCTTCCAGCGTGAGCTGTTCCGGGCCGCCGGGCTTGCGCAGGACGATTGCGCGCATGGGAGTGACCTCAGGAGATCGACCGGCCGCCGTCGACCATCAGGGTGGCGCCGGTCACGAAGGACGACTCGTCCCCGGCGAGGAACAGGATCGGGTAGGCGACCTCGCGCGGCTCCGCCCAGCGGCCGAGGAGATTGGCGTCGGCGCGCTGCTTGCGCAGCTCGGCCTCGGACACGCCCTGGGCGGCCGCCCGGCGGACGTGGTAGGGCGTGATGGTCCCCCCCGGACATACCGCGTTCACCCGGAGTCCGGTGCGGGGCCTCTTCGACCGCCAGGGCCCGCGTGTATCCGAGCACCGCCGCCTTGGTGGTGTCGTACTGGCCCATGCCGGCGCGTCCCATCACCCCGTAGACCGACGAGACATTGACGATGGTCCCGCGCCCCGACGCCCGGAGCGCAGGCAAGCCCGCCCGGCAGCAGTAGGCGGTGGCCAGCACGTTGACGCCGATGATGCGCTCCCAGTCGGCAGGCACCGCGTCGGCCAGGGCGGCGTAGACGCGTACGCCCGCCACATTGACGAGCGTGTGGAGCGCGCCGAGCCGGGTCACCGCCGCCGCCACCGCGCGTCCGGCCTCCGCCTCCCGGGCGAGGTCGGCGGCCAGCGCGATCACGACGCGCCCGGGACATCGCGGGCGATGGCGGCCGCTGCGACCTCCACCGCCTGCCCGTCGGCATCGACCAGGGCGACCGCGGCGCCTTCCTCGGCGAAGAGGCGCGCGGTGGCTTCCCCGATACCGCCGCCGCCGCCCGTGACGAGGGCGACGCGTCCGGCCATGCGTCCGGGCACGGGCGCGCTCAGGCGAAGGTCAGCGGGACGGTCCGGCTTCACGACGATGCGGTCGCGCGCGCCCTCCACCCAGTCGCGCCGGGCGGCAGCACCGCCGAGGCCGAGCGAACCAGATAGGACGCGGGATTCATGCCCCGGCGGCGGCGTCGCCGCGCTCGCGGAGCGCGCCGCGCCGCCGACATGAGGAGCCGGCGCACCTGGATGATCGCGGTGTCGCTGGTGCCGAGCCGCTCCTGCGCGCGGTCCACGATGGGCCCCTGGCTTTCCTGGATGGCCTGGTCCTGGACCCCGAAGCCGGGAATGCCGCAGTACATCCGCGTCCGGTGGACCTCCCAGTCCATGTGGTAGTCGTTGTCGCGGTTGGCGGCGGTGCGGATGTCGCCATAGGGCTCGGGCGTGGGCGGCGCGAAGTCGCAGACATGCGCGCCCTTGCCGGCGGCGTGCACCGCGATCTCCTCCTCGGTGAGCGGCCGCTCGGTATGCCAGGTCACCATCCAGTTGACGACGTGGGTGTCGTCCATCGGCACCCAGATATGCGACTGCACGATGTGGTCGTCGACATCCGCGGGCGGCATGGTGTGGAACGGGCAGCAGGTACTGCGAGATGCGCCAGTACGCCTGCCCGTCGGGCTGGCGGCGCTGGGCGCCGATGAGGACACCGTAGTCGGTGTCCACCACCTCGAAGCGCGGCGCCTTGTCTCCCGTCTCCACCGCCGCGCCCACCCCGAAGCTCGCGCGGTCCATGTCCTGCGTGACCTCGCTGTCGTCGTGCTGGATGGGCGCGTGCAGGAACGAGATATGGCTGGAGTCGATACCGCCTTCGAGCGCCTGGAACCAGTTGCACGTCCTGGACGCGCTTGGAGACGAAGAGGTGGTGCTCCGGGAGCAGCGTCCACTCGAGCTCGGGCAAGGGCGGCGGCGGGCTTTGCGGGCCCATGTAGGCCCAGACCACCCCGCCCGCCTCCGCGCACGGATAAGCAGACGTGCGCACCTTGGCCGCGAAGCCCGACTCCGCCGGCTCGCTCGGCATGTCCACGCACTGCCCGTCCAGCCCGAACTTCCAGCCGTGATACGGGCAGCGCATCCCGCCGTCCTCGTTCCGGCCCGAAGTAGAGGGAGGCCCCGCGGTGCGGGCAGAACTCGGCGACGAGTCCGGGCCGGCCGGCGGGGGTGCGATGCGCGATCAGCCGCTCGCCGAGCAGCGCGACCCGCTTGACCCGGCCGCCGGGCGGGAGCTCCGCCGACTGCACGACGGGAATCCAGTAGTGGCGGAGGAGGGCGCCCATCGCGGTGCCCGGGCCCGTCCGCGTCAGCAGCTCATTGTCTTCCGCGCTCAGCATCGGCTCGCCACCTCCGGCGCCTAGGGTAGCACGCGCGGACGCCTGCCCTTGACCGCCTGCCACGAGCGGCGGGCTAAGGTCGGGCCACGCCGCCGCCCGACCCGTGCGCGGCCCGGACAAGGAGCCACTCATGGAGCAGGAGCCCGCGGGGCGGACACCGGTGCGCTATCCCGATCCCGCCGTCCAGATCCTCGATCCCTCGTTCGCCAAGTATCCGGATCTTCCAGTCGGCGCTGGAGCGCCTCGCCACCGGCTTCCGCTGGGCGGAGGGGCCCGTCTGGTTCGGCGACGGCCGCTACCTCCTCTGGAGCGACATCCCCAACGATCGCATCCTCCGCTGGGAGGAGGAGACGGGCCGCGTGAGCGTCTTCCGCAAGCCGTCGAACTTCGCCAACGGCAATACGCGGGACCGCCAGGGCCGGCTCGTCACCTGCGAGCACGACAGCCGGCGCGTCACCCGCACCGAGTACGACGGGAGCATCACCGTGCTCCTCGACGCGCTTCGACGGCCGCCGCCTCAACTCGCCCAACGACGTGGTGGTGAAGTCCGACGACTCCATCTGGTTCTCCGACCCGCCCTTCGGCATTCTCGGCAACTACGAGGGCCACGTGGCGGAGCCCGAACTGCCGACCAACTGCTATCGTATCGACGCCCGCACCGGCCGCGCCACCGTGGTCGCCGACTCCATCCCGCGGCCCAACGGGCTCTGCTTCTCTCCCGACGAGTCGCGCCTCTACGTGGTGGTGAGCGGCGCCATGCCCCGCGAGATCCGCGCGTTCGACGTGGTGGACGGCGGCACCCGGCTGGCCAACGAGCGCCTCTTCATCAATACGGGCGCCGGCGTCCCGGACGGGCATGCGCTGCGACACCGAGGGCAATCTCTGGTGCGGCTGGGGCGGCGGCGAGGGCCACGACGGCGTGGCGGTGTTCAACCCGGAGGGCAAGCTCATCGGGCGGATCCTGGCGCCGGAGCGCTGCGCCAACCTCTGCTTCGGCGGGGCCAAGCGCAACCGGCTCTTCCTCGCGGGCAGCCAGTCGATCTACTCGATCTACGTCAATGCCCAGGGCGTGCCCGGCGGCTAGTCCAGCACCGCCTCACCCGCCTCCGCGGCGGCCTCCCAGGCCAGGCGCGGGATCTGGGTGGCAAGCTTGCCCCCGCTCACGTCGATGAGCGTCCCCGTGATATAGGCCGCGTGGTCCGAGGCCAGGAAGCAGACGAGGTTGGCCACATCTCGCGCGATTCCCCAACGGCGCAAGGTCAGCGTGTCGAGCAGCCGCCGCTGCCGCTCGGCCGGCGCCTCGTCGAAATGATTCATCTCGGTGGGAATCATGCCGGGGGCATAGCAGTTCACGGTGACGTTCCAGGGGCCCAGCTCTCCCGCCAGCACGCGGGTGAAGTAGTGCACGCCCGCCTTGGAGGCGGCATAGGCGGCGCCGCCCACGATAGGCGTGATGGCGGCATAAGAAGCGGCATTGATGATCCGGCCGCCACGTTGCTTCTTCATGATCGGGGCCACCGCCCGGCACATGAGGAAGGTCCCCTTGAGATTCACGTCCTGGTTGAGGTCCCACACCTCCTCGGACAAGGTCTCGATGGGACCGCCCGGCGCGACCCCCGCGTTGTTGACGAGGACGTCGATCCGGCCATGCGCCGCCACCGCCGCGCCCACCACCTCCGCGATGCGCGCCGCGTCCCGGACATCGCAGCGGTGATGCTCGCCGCGCCAACCCTTGGCCTTCCACTCCGCGGTGAGCGTGTCGAGGTACTCCGGGCGCACGTCGGTGACCACGGTGACGGCGCCCTCGGCGGCCAGCGTGGTGGCGATCTCCCGGCCGATGCCGCGGCCGGCCCCCGTGATGAGGGCGACCTTTCCCTTGAGGTCGATGAGCATCCAGGATCCTCCTTGATCCGTCGGCGGTGGGTAAGAGCGCGTCCATCATCCCCCATTCGCCCCGCATCCGGGCGCCGCGTTTGACGCTGGCCGGCGCCTGGCGTAGGGTCGAGCCCTATGCCCACGCTCGTCATGCTGCCGCCCGCAGTCCGACAAGACCCGGGAGTGGGCGGCCCGGCTCGCCGCGGCCCTGCCCGCCCTGGAGGTGGTGGTCGCCGAGAACGAGCCGGCAGCGATGCAGGTGCTGCCGAGAGCGGAGGCTGCGTTCGGCACGCTCACGCCCGCGCTCGTGGCCCAGGCCACCCGGCTGCGCTGGCTGCAGGCGCCCCAGGCGGCGCCGCCCGCCGGCTACTACCATGACGGACTCGTCGCCCATCCCGTGGAGGTCACCAACTTCCGCGAGATCTACAACGACCACATCGCCGCGCACATCATGGCCTTCGTGCTGGCCTTCGCGCGCGGGCTCCATCGCTATCTGCCCCAGCAGCTTCGCCGCGAGTGGCGTCCGGCGCCGCTCGACGAAGCCGTCGTGCACCTGCCCGGGTCCACCGCGCTCATCGTGGGGGTCGGCGGGATCGGGGCGGAGACCGCGCGCGTGGCCGCGGCCTTCGGGATGCGGGTGATCGGCGTGGACGCGCGCCGCCGGGATGCGCCGCCGGGCGTGCTCAAGCTCGACGGGCCCGACGCGCTGGACTCGCTGCTCGGCGAGGCGGACTTCGTCATCCTCACCGTGCCCCATACGCCCGCCACCCAGGGCTTCATGGGCCGCGCGCGCTTCCAGCGCATGAAGCGCGGCGCCTTCTTCATCAATATCGGGCGCGGGCTGACCACGCGCCTCGACGATCTGGTGGACGCCCTGCGGGCGGGCGAGATCGCGGGGGCCGCGCTCGACGTCTTCGAGGAGGAGCCCCTGCCCGCCGCGCATCCCCTCTGGACCATGCCCGGCGTGCTCATCACCCCGCATACCGCGGGCTACGGTCCCCACCTCGACGAGCGGCGCTTCGCCATCGTCATCGATAACTGCCGCCGCTTCCTCGCCGGCGAGCCCCTGCGCAATGTCGTCGACAAGGCCAGCTGGTTCTAGCGCCGGCTCGCCTCCCGGAGAGCGCCTTGCCCGTCCCCGTCGGCCTCAATGTCTGGTCGCGCCTTGTCGGCTCCACCTTCCCGTATCTCGATCAGACCGCGCACCCGTTCGACTCGCTCTGGTTCCCGGATCATGTCCAGTATGCGGCGCATCCGGTGGCGGAGGGCTGGACGCTCTTCACCTATGCCCTGGCGCGCTATCCGGACAAGCTCTGCAGCCACGAGGTCCTGTGCAATAGCTTTCGAAATCCTGCGCACCTCGCCAAGATGGCGGCGACTGCCCAGGCCCTCTCGGGGGGTCGTGTCATCCTGGGCATCGGCGCGGGCTGGAACGAGGAGGAGTATCGCGCCTACGGCTGGCCCTTCCCGCCCACCCGGGTGCGCATCGCGCAGATGGGGGAGGCCATCGAGCTCATCCGGACCATGTGGCGCGACGCCCCCGCCAGCTATCAGGGCGAGCACTACCAGATCACGAACGCCTACTGCGAGCCGCGCCCCGACCCCGTGCCGCCCATCCTCGTGGGCGGGCATGGCGAGAAGTACCTGCTCCGCGCGGTGGCCCAGCACGCGGACTGGTGGAACTACAGCTTTCGCGACGCGCCCACCTATGCCCACAAGCAGGAAGTGCTCAAGGCGCATTGCCTCGAGGTCGGGCGCGACTACGACGCCATCACCCAGGTGGTGCGGGTGGGGATCCTCATCGCCGAGACCGAGCGCGAGGTGGAGCGGCTCAAGACCGCGCCCCATGTCCGTCCCATGCGGGACATTCGGCTCGCCGGAACGCCGGCGCAGGTGACGGACGCCCTGCAGGGCATCCTCGCCCAGGGCGCGCAGCGGCTCACCGTGAACTTCGCCGACGCGCCCCGCCCCGAAGGCACCTGGCTCTTCGCGGCCAGCGTGCTCCCGAACCTCTAGCCCTCGGCGCCTTCCCTCACTCCATGATCGCCGGGGCCGGGGCGGCCTCGGCGTCCCCCCGCTTCTGCGACGGCGCGTCGATCCGCACCCGCGCCAGGAGCGGCAGGAGGAAGAGCGTCCCGCAGAACAGCACGAACAGGATCCAGAAGTCGTCGGCGAAGGCGAGCAGCTCGGACTGGCGGGTGACCTCGCGGTACAACATGCCCACCGCCTGCTTCTGGGCGGTGAAAGCGTCGGCGCCGGTGGCGGCGAAGTGCCGGGCCCAGACGCGCAGGCGCTCCGCCGTCTCGGGATCGTAGATATTGACGTGGCCCACGAGGGTGGCCTGGTGCTCCTGGCTGCGCCGGGCCAGGAGCGTGGTCATCACCGCCACCCCGATGGCGCCGCCGAGGTTGCGGACGACATTGAGCGCGGCGGTGGCATTGCCCATCTTCTCCCGCGCGATGGTGGCCAGGGCCACTGTGTTCAGCGGCACGAAGATGAAGCCCACGCCCGCCCCCTGGATGAAGCGCGGCCAGGCGAGCGACCAGTAGTCCATCCCCAGCGTGACCTCGGACATGACGTAGACCGCATAGGCGTTGAGGATGCAGCCCAGCGCCAGGAGCCAGCGCTGGTCGATTCTCGTGATCAGCCGGCCGGCGATGATTAGGGAAAAGAGATTCCCCACCCCGCCCGGCGCCAGCACCAGGCCCGAGGTCCAGGCATCGTAGCCGAGCACGCGCTGGGTGAACAGCGCCAGCAGCACCATGCTGGAGAAGAACCCCATCATGACCACCAGCATGATGAGGCTGGAGGCGGCGAAGTTCCGGTCGCTGTAGACGGTGAGGTCGAGGATGGGCTCGTCCACGGTGAGCGAGCGGAGGAGGAACCCGATCAGGGTGGAGGAGGCGAGGAAAGCAAGCCCGATGATGACGTAGGACTCGAACCACTCGTTGCGCTCGCCCTGGTCCAGGAAGAGCTGCAGCGAGAGAAAGCCCACCGCCATGAGGACGAGACCCAGCACGTCCACCCGGCCCGGCCGCTTCAGATACGGCGGATCGAAGAGCACGGCGCTGGCCGCGAACAGGCCCAGGACGCCGATGGGCACGTTGATGTAGAAGATCCAGCGCCAGGACCAGTTGTCCGAGATCCATCCGCCCAGGGTGGGACCGAAGATGGGCGCCATCATGATGCCGACTCCCCACGCCGCCATCGCCATGCCGCGCTGCCGCAGCGGGAAGATCTCCCACATGATGGCCTGCGACAGCGGCATGAGGGGCCCGCCCCCGATGCCCTGGAGCATGCGCGCCACCAGGAGCCAGGTGATGTTCGGCGCCAGCCCGCAGAGCACGGAGGCCGCGGTGAACATGACGGTGCAGCCGAGGAAGAGGCGCTTGCGGCCGAGCGCCCCCGCCAGCCAGCCGGTGGCGGGCAGCACCACCGCGTTGGCGGCGAGATAGGAGGTGAGCACCCACGACACCTCGTCCACGCCCGCGGAGAGCGAGCCCTGGATATGCGGGAGCGCGACATTGGTCACGGTGACGTCGAGCACCTGCATCACGGTGACCACCATCACCGAGGCGGTGATGGCCCACTTCCGCGCCGGATCCGACGGGGACGTCTTCGGGCGGCGCGGCGGTGTCCGACGGCGCCGCGCTCACACGCGCTCGAGAATGTGCAGCCCGCGGCCCCGGTCGATCAGGTAGAGGAGCCCGCGATCGTCCACGCACACGTCATTGCTGGAGACGCGCTCGTGGCCCTCGGGGACGGCGGGAAGGAAATGCGCGACTTCGAGCGGCGCATGGGGCTTGGCGATGTCGACAATGCGGAGGCCATGGGCGAACCAGGCCACCGGGATCTCGGTGCCGGTGACGCGCTCGGACGGCTGGTGGCAGCCGGTGAACTCCGGCTGCGGGCTGCCGTCGATGCCGTCGAGCTGGAAGCTCGCGAACGGCACCGGCCGGCGCTCGTCGGAGATGTCCACCAGCCAGAGAAACGATGGCGGCCCGGGCTCGAGCTTGGCCACGTCCTCGTCGGCGACGATGAGGACCCGGCGACCGTTGATGGGAAACGGCACCGGCAGCGCGGTGTGGGTGGGCGTGATGAAGGGCGGGCTCCAGTCCAGCCCGGACACGAAGCGCGGCTTGGCCAGATCGGCCACGTCGAGGATGACGAAGCCGCCATGCCAGTAGCTCACGTAGAGCCGATCGCCGAGGCGAATCGGATGGTGGCAGCGATGCTGACGCCCCGTCCAGCTCGGCGTCTCGCCGCCGCCCGTCCACTGGCCCGGGCATCCACCATCGCCCCACCTCGACCGGCCGCGCGGGATCGGCGAGGTCCAGGATCATGACGATATTGCCCACGTAGCCGTCCATCTCGGGCGAGATATAGGCGTAGCGGCCGTCGAAGGTGAACCGATGCACGCCCAGCCCGCCGCAGCGCCAGAAGGCGAGCTCGCGCGGCGCGGCCGGATTGGACACGTCGTAGACCAGGAGGCCGCCCGCCCCTCCCGCCGCGCCCGCGCCGTGGCCCTCGCGGTTCACGAGCATGAGCCCGTTGGCGGCGCGCACCTTGTGCGAGTGGGTGCCGGGCGGAATTTCGAGTGTCGCTATCGCGCGTGGAGAGGCGGGGTCGCGCACGTCGACCAAGCGTGGTGCCGTGAGGGGCCTGGATGTGCGCGATGCAGGCGAGGTGGCCGTCCACCACCACCTGGCCGCCGCCGGGACAGTCGAAGTAGGCGACCTGTCGCAGCCCCTTGGCGCTCGCGCCGTTCGCCTCCACGCGCGCCATTATATATGCAGGCGTGCGGCTTGACACCCACCGGCGGCAATGTTGAAGTGGGCGCGGTCGTCACCCCGGGAGGGCCTCATGGCCGAAATCGTCGCCGCCGCGCTGACCGCACATGCCCCGCTCATCACCGGGAAGCCGGAGGTGTCGCGGCCGGAGCAGCGCGACCGGCTCTACGCCGGCTTTCACGAGCTGCGCCGACGTCTGGCCGCCGCGCGCCCCGAGCTTCTCGTCATGTTCGTCAACGACCACCTGCAGAACTTCGCCTACGACAATCTCCCCGCCTTCTGCGTGGGCCTGGCCGGGAGCTACGAGGCCCCCAGCCCGGGCGGCGCGGCGCTCATGCGCCTGACCCCGCGCACGCTGCGCGGCCACCCCGAGTGGGCGATGGCGCTCCTCGAGGCGGGGCTCGACGCCGGCATCGACTTCGCCTATTCCCACGACATCGAGAGCTGGGATGAGATGTCGGTGCCGCTGTCGTTTCTCATGCCCGAGGCCACCATCCCCGTGGTGACCGTCTACACGAACTGCGCGGCGCCGCCGCTGCCCCTGCCCCGCCGCTGTCTCGAGGTGGGCGCGCTTCGTGGGCGAGTTCGTGCGCGGCCGTGCGGCCCCCGGCCGCGTGGCCCTGCTCGCCACCGGCGGGCTCTCCCACTGGGTGGGCACGCCGGAAACGGGGCGCATCAACCCCGACTGGGATCACTGGGTGCTCGACCACATCGCCCGCGGGGACGTAGCGCCGCTCACCCGCCTCACCTGGGCCGAGATCGAGCGAGACGGCGGCAACGGGGGCCAGGAGATCCGGAACTGGATCGCGCTCCTGGGCGCCGTGCCCGGGTGGAAGGGCGAGGTGCTTGCCTATGAGCCGGTGGCGGAGTGGATCACCGGCTGCGCGACGGTGTGGGTGCATCCGTGATCGCCATCTCCTACGCGCTCAACAAGCTGCTCACCGGCATCGCGCGCCAGCATCAGATGAAGGAGAGCCTCAGCGAGGAGGACATGGCCGGCCACGCGCTCAGCGACGCCGAGCGGACCGCTCTTCGCGCCGGGGACATCGGCAAGCTCTATGAGCTCGGCGCCAACCCGTACCTCATCAGGCGCGTGTTCCGGCGCCGCTTCACCATATGACCCCATGACCATGCCCCGTCCCCGCTCGCTCGCGCTCGGCCTCTCCTTGGATCGGTGACGGCGGGCCGCCCATGAAGATCGCGACCTGGCGAGGCGCCGACCGCTTCACCGTGGATGACGCGCCCGAGCCGGTGGCGGGGCCCGGGCAGGTGGTGGTGGCCGTGCACGCCGCCGGCATCTGCGGCACCGACATCCACGCCACCCAGGGGCTGTTCCCGTGGACGCCGCCCCTCATCATGGGCCACGAGTACAGCGGCATCGTCCGCGACGTCGGACGGGGCGTGAGCCGGCGGCTCATCGGGAAGGCGGTCGCCTGCGAGCCCTCCTATGGCTGCGGCCAATGCGCCGCCTGCGCGAACGGCCGCATCTCCCAGTGCCCCCGCGCCACGCGCGTGGGCGGCTTCGCCGAGCGCGTGGCGCTGCCGCTCGCGTGCGCGCATTCCCTGCCGCGCGGGCTCGACCCCGTCACCGCCGCGCTCGCCGAGCCCGCCGCCTGCTGCCTGTCCGGGCTCGAGATGTTCTCCATGCCGCGCGACGCCACCGTGCTCGTGATCGGCGGCGGCATCATGGGCCTCATCACCATGGCCATGGCCGGAAAGCGCGGGGCGAAGCGCCTCATCCTGTCCGACCCGCTCCCGGAGCGGCGCGCCATCGCCCGCAAGCTGGGCGCGCACGTGGTCATCGATCCCGCCGCCGAGAGGCTGGACGAGCGGATGCCGCGAGCTCACCAAGGGGCGCGGCCCCGACGTCGTCTGCGAGGCGGTGGGCAAGCCGGAGCTGGTCACCGAGGCCTTGCGGCTGGTCCGGCCCGCCGGCGTCGTCCAGCTCGTCGGGTGTCAATCCCAAGGGCAGCCAGCTGCCGCTGGATCTCTTCGACGTGCACTTTCGCGAGATCAGCATCCACGGCGCCTATGGCCGGGGCACCGCCTTCCGCCGCGCGCTGGCGCTCCTGCCGAAGCTGGGCCTCAAGCGGCTCGTGACCGGCCGCTTCCCCCTGGACCGGATCAGCGAGGCCTTCGCCCATGCCAGCGCGGGTCGCGGCGCCAAGACCGTCATCATGCCGAGCTCGGCCTAGGCTCTCGCGTCACAACCATGGAGGGAGCGCGGGGAGCTGGCCGGACAGGTCGCCATCGTCACCGGCGCGGGCCGCGGCATCGGGCGCGCCACCGCGCTGGAGCTGGCCCGGCTCGGCGCGGACATCGTGGTCGCCGAGCTGGACAAGGCCGGGGCGGAGCGCACCGCCGGCGAGGTGAAGGCCGCCGGCCGGCGCGCCGTCGCGCTGGCCACCGACGTGACCCGCCGCGCGGATCTCGAGTCCATGGTGGCGCGCACCCTCGCCGATCTGGGGAAGATCGACATCCTCGTGAACAATGCCGGCATCTATCGCGCGGCGGCCACGCTGGAGATCACCGAGGAGCACTGGGACGCCGTCCTCGACATCAATGCGAAGGCGCTCTTCTTCGCGTGCCAGGCGGTGCTGCCCGCGATGATCGCCCGCAAGCGCGGCTGTATCGTCAACCTCGCCTCCATGGCGGCCAAGGTCGGCAGCCGGACCAACCTTCCCTACAACGCGAGCAAGGCGGCGGTGGCGAGCATCACCAAGAGCCTGGCCCTGGCGCATGCCGAGCACGGGATCCGGGTGAACTGCGTGTGCCCGGGCTTCGTCGAGACCGACATGTGGACCATGGTGGCGCGCGAGCAGGGCAAGCTCCTGGGCCTCTCCCCCGAGGAGTTCACCCGCCAGCGAAAGGCCCAGGTCCCGCTGGGCCGGATGGAGAAGGCCGAGGACGTGGCCAATGTGATCGGCTTCCTCGCCACCGAGCGCGCGGGCTACATGACCGGTCAAGCGCTGAATGTGACCGGCGGCCTCGTCATGCACTAGGGCGCCGCCTTCATGGCCGAGATGACCGGCGGGCGCGCGGTGGTCGAGCTGCTCAAGGCGGAGGGCGTCCGCCATATCTTCGGGATCGTCGGCGCCACCTTCCTCGACGTGCTCGACGCCCTGTACGACGACCGGAGCGTGGAGTACATCAATGTGCGCCACGAGCAGGCCGCCGCCTTCATGGCCGACGGCCTCGCCCGCGTGACGGATCTCCCCGGCGTCTGCCTGGTCACCAGCGGGCCCGGCGCCACCAATCTCCTCACCGGCGTGGCGGCCGCGCACGTCGCCCACTCGCCGGTGGTGGTGCTGGTGGGCGGCGTCCCCCTCGACCATCAGGGCAAGGACGCCTTCCAGGAGTATGACCTCGTCGGCATGTTCCGGCCGGTGACCAAGCTCGCCCTGCAGGTGACGCGGGCGGCACGCATTCCCGAGCTGCTCCGCACCGCGCTGCGCGCGGCCATGACCGGCCGCCGCGGGCCCGTGCTGGTCGAGATCCCGCGCGACGTCCTCAATGACCAGAAGCTCGATCTCACGCCGCTGGCGCCCGAGGCCTATCGCGTCACCGCGCCGCCGCCGCCGCATCCGGACGCGGTGGAGGCGGCGGCCGCCCTCCTGCGCCGGGCGGAGCGGCCCCTGCTCCTGGTGGGCGGCGGCGTCACGCGCGCGGGGGCGAATGACCTCGTGGTCGAGCTCGCCGAGCGCCACGGCATCCCCATGATCACCGCCTATGGGCGGAACGACGCGGTGCCGAACGCACATCCTCTCTATCTGGGCCCGCTCGGCCGCGCGGGCGCGCCGGAGGCTGCCGCCGCCTGCCGTCACGCCGACGTGCTGCTTGCCCTCGGCACGCGGCTCGGCCAGTTCACCAGCCACTTCGACGACCGCGCCATCCGCCCCGAGACCGCGCTCATCCAGGTGGACATCGACGCGCGCGAGATCGGCCGCCACTATCCGGTCGCGGTCGGCATGCAGGCCGACGCGCGGCTCGCCGCCGCCGCGCTGGCGGAGCGCCTGTCCCGCGACGGCGCCTCCGCCGACCGCGCGCGCTGGCGCGAAGACGCGGATGCGCTCCGGCAGAAGCGCCGGGCGCGGCTCGAGGCGGAAGGCGGCCTCGACACGCGGCCGCTCAAGCCCCAGCGCGTCTACGCGGAGCTGCGGAAGGCGCTGCCGCCCGACACCATCGTCACGCTGGACGCGGGCGCGGCCCCCGCCTATGGCTATGACCGCCTCGCCTTCTGCGCGGCCGCGCACCTTCCTCACCCCGCTGGACCTCGGCGGCCTGGGCTTCGCCTTCCCGGTGGCGCTGGGCGCCAAGCTCGGGCGGCCCGAGGCGCCCGTGCTCGCCATCCACGGCGATGGGGGCTATCTCATGAACGTCCAGGAGCTGGAGACGGCGGTGCGCCACCAGATCAATGCGGTGACGCTCGTCATGAACAACAATTGCTGGGGCTCGGAGAAGGCCTATCAGCGGGCGTACTACGGCGGGCGCTATATCGGCTGCGATATCGGCAACCCGCGCTATGACCAGCTCGCGCGGCTGTTCGGGGCGGAGGGCTACTACGTCGAGGCGCCGGACCAGATCGGCGACACGGTCCGCGCGGCCTTCGCCGCGGGCAAGCCCGCCGTCATCGAGATCCCCATCGACCCCGACGAGCTCCCCACCCCCGCGACGGCCGCGCGCCGCTCAGGCGCGTGAAGGCAGGACGTACCCGTAGCGCAGGTTCGAGCGCCCGCCGCCCGCCTCCTCGTAGTCGGCCTTGAGCGCGGCGAGCCGGTCGCCGGGCCGGCCCAGCTCGGCCTCGCGCCGGAACCCGTAAAGGCGCGCGACGTTTTCGCCGAAGATGGCCCGCTTGACGGGCCCGTCGGCCGCCCCCAGCGGCGCGAAGCCGTGCTGCTTCCGCATGTCCTCCGGGATCTCCAGCCGCCGTAGCCCCTCGATCTGCCACTGCGGCGCGCCCGTCCACACCGCGTCCGTGCCCCAGATGACATGGTCCGCGCCCATGCCGCGGACGAGGGTGCCCATGAGGGCCGCGGCCAGGCGCGGCTGCGCCACCGTGGTCTGGGCGAAGAGCTGGCCCAGATCGGCGTAGACGTTGCCGACCCCGTACTTCGCGGGGATCTCGGCGAGATCGGTGACCCAGTCCACGCGGCCCTCGCGGTCGAACTGGGCCAGCGCGTCGGCCGGATTGCCGCCGCCCGGGAACCGATACGCGCCGTGATAGATGATGAAGTTGAGCCCCGGCCAGTCCTTGGCCGCCTTGCCCACGTCGCGCACGTCGCAGTAGGGGCGGAGGCTCGGGAAGCGCTGGTCCAGCGAGGGCGGGAACAGTCCCTTGTGCACGCAGACATTGACGAGGCCGGCCTTCTGCATCTTCTCGTAGGCCGGGTAGACGAGCTTCTCGTCGTCCATCCGCCACGGGTGCTGGCTCTTGTCCTTGTGCGTGTTGTCGCCGATCGTGTAGCCCTTGAAGGAGTCGGGCTTGAGCTGGGCGATCGCGCGGTCCACTTCCTCGAGCCAGCCGGGATAGCCGGGCGTGAAGATCGCGTGCGCCAGGAGCCGCCGCGCGCCGAGCCGCGCGTTCACCTTGGCGCGGGCTTCCACCGCCATGTCATTGGTGAGGAACCAGTCCTGGGGCACCTCGGACGGCGCGCCGCGAGATGAGCGCCACCTTGGTGTCCGAGTCGAGGAAGATCTCCTTGAAGTAATTGTCGAACTTGAGGTCCTCAAGTGTCTGCGGCTTCCCGACCAGACCGGGATTCCAGCCCGCCCGTCCCACCGCCTCGCGCTGGCGCACGAAGCCCTCCAGGCGCGTGTCGTCGCGGAGGAAATGCGTGTGGGTGTCCATCACGAACTGCCCGGCCAGCCCCTTGGCCCGGTCCGCCGCCATGTCCTTGTCGGCGGCCTCGGCCAGGCTCGCGTCGAAGTAGCGGCCGAACACCTCGTTCATCGCCACGTAGGCCGCCGCCATCCCGCTGGCGGTGCGGAAGAAGGCGCGGCGCGAGAGCCCCCGCTTGCGGCCGAGCTCGTCGCCGAGCGCCTTCACGCGGGCCTCGACGCGCCGCTGCTCGGCGCTCTGCGGCGAGGGAAAATACTCGTCGCTCGATACGATCTGGGTGGGCACCGGCCCCGGAAAGGCCGCCGTCTCGGCCGGTTCGAGAGCCCGTAGCTCGTCGTCGCTCAAGAGCCTCATGGCGTCCTCCCCTCGCGGCGTGCGCCGCGGCAGTGACGCGCGCGAGTCTAGCACGCGCCGCCGAAGGGGGACACACCGCCCTTGATTCGTCCTCTCCGGCTCGCTACTCTTGGCCCAGCCCATGAATCTCATCCGACCGGCCGACCGCTCCCTGACCGTCAACGGCCTGCGCCTGCACTGCCTGGACTGGGGCGGCGAGGGTCGCACGCCGCTGCTCCTCCTGCACGGCTTCACCGGGCATGCCCATGCCTGGGACACGCTGAGCATCGCGCTCCAGCCGCACTTCCACGTCTACGCGCTGGACCAGCGCGGCCACGGCGAGAGTGATCCCGCCGAGACCTATGGTCCCATCACCGCCTTCGACGATCTCACCGGCGTGACCGCGCAGCTCGGCCTCACGTCGTTCGTCCTGGTGGGGCTCTCGATGGGTGGGCGCAACGCCATCTACTTCACGGCGAAGCGGCCGGAGGCGGTGCAAAAGCTGGTCATCGTGGACATCGGGCCCGAGATCAGCAAGCGGGCCAACCAGCCTTCATCCGGACCTCCCGAGCCCGAGACCTGGGAGAGCGTGGAGCAGGCCGCCCAGCACCTCTATCGCGGCAACCCCTACCCCGGCATCCACTACTACCGCTGGGTCGCGACCACCAGCCTCAAGACGCGCCCCGACGGCCGGCTCATCTGGGCCTGGCATCCCAGCATCAAGGAGCGGCGCTTCACCGGCGAGATCGACTGGTGGGGGCTGCTCAAGACGGTCACGCCGCCGACCCTGGTGCTGCGGGGCGCCGAGAGCACCGTGCTCGACCGCGACGTGGCGGAGCGGATGGCGACGACCCTGCCGCGGGGTCGCTTCGTGGAGATCCCGCGGGCCGTCCACACGCTGCACGAGGACAATCCCGACGCGGTGCTGGCCGCGCTGCGCGACTTTCTCGGCTTCTGACGCCGCGCCCGTGACCAGCGACCGCGCGCCGGGCCCCGCCTCGCATACGTACTTCTCCCAGCGCCTGCGCCTGCACTATGTCGACTGGGGCAATCCCGAGGCGCCGCCGCTGCTGCTCGTCCACGGCGGGCGCGACCATTGCCGGAACTGGGACTGGACCGCCGCCGCCTTCCGCGACCGGTGGCATGTCATCGCGCCGGACCTCCGCGGCCACGGCGACAGCCAGTGGTCGGCGGACGGCAGCTATACCCTGGCGGGTCACCTCTACGACCTCGCCCAGCTCATCCACCAGCAGCGGCTGGCGCCCGTCACCATCGTCGCGCATTCGCTGGGCGGCAATATCGCGCTCCGCTATGCCGGGATCTATCCGGAGACCGTGGCGCGCCTCGTGGCCATCGAGGGCCTGGGCCCTTCGCCGCAGGTCCGCGCCGAGCGCGGCGAGAAGACCATGGACCAGCGGATGATCGAGTGGATCGGCGAGCAGCGCATGCTCGCCGGCCGCCTGCCCCGCCGCTATGCCACCATCGAGGACGCCTTCCGGCGCATGCAGGAGGAAAATCCCCACCTCTCCGCCGACCAGGCGCGCCACCTCACCGTGCACGGGGTGAACCAGAACGAGGACGGGACCTATAGCTGGAAGTTCGACAACTACGTGCGGGCATGGTTCCCCTACGACATGCGCGGGCGGGACATCGCGCATCTCTGGTCGCGCGTGACCTGCCCCACTCTGCTCCTCTACGGCAAGGAGAGCCGCTCCGGCGACCCCGGCGCGGACGGGCGGGCGCGATACTTCCCGCGCGCGCGCGTGATCGGCGTGGACGGCGCCGGCCACTGGCTCCACCACGACAAGCTGGACGTCTTCATCGAAGACGGTGCGGGAGTTCCTGGCCGACGCTTGACGCCGGTGGAGAGCATGCTCGCTGCCGGGCGTCAAGCGGCCGTGGCTATTTCGCCTTGGCCGCCCATTCCGGGTGATGCTCGATGCCGACCTGCTTCATCTCGTGCAGCCGCTCGCCCCACAGCGCCTTCTGCTTGTCGCGTCCACGGCGGTCGGTGATCTTCTCCCACTCGGCCGCGGCGCTGTCGAGCGCCTCCTTCGGTGACTTGCGCTTGGCCAGGGCCTCGGTGATCTCGAACGAGAGCTTGCGCTGGTACTCGTTGGCGGCCGGGATGACCGGATCGGGCACCACGTGGGGGAAACTGTCCTCGATGGCCTTCAGATACTTGTCGGCATCAGGAAAGGACTTCTTGAAGGCGTCGGCCCGGAAGTGGGAGACGCGCCAGGGATCCATGATGGTCTTGGGGTCCATCACGATCTTCAGACTCTGGTCCGGGCTGGAGATGAACTCCAGGACCTTCATGGTCGCTTCCTTCTTCTGCGAGTAGACGGAGACGGCCATCGAGCGGCCCGGCGTGAGTGAGGGCCGGTGGACGATCTTGCCGTCGATCTCGGCGCCGGGGACGATCCCGAAGCCGGCCTTGCCGACGATCAGCGACTCGCCCTTGTCGCCGACCCGCTTGCCGGTCGAGGTCCACGAGTACAGCATCGGCACCTCGCCCTTGATGAGCATGGTCTTGGGCTCTTCCGACTCGAAGAGGAGCACGCCGGGCGGATAGTACGGCATCGTCCGGACCATCTCCTCCAGCGCCCGCAGGGCGGCCGGGCTGTTGATCAGCGCCCTCATGTTGGGGTCGAAGTACATCCCGCCGTACGAGAAGAACCGGGCCCGCCACCAGTGGTACGAGTAGCCGCTACCCGAAGGCTTGTAGGAGGCGCCGGCACCGAACAGCTTGTTGTCGGTCCCGTCCCAGCCCCAGCCGTGGAAGAACTCGGCCATGTCGTCCCACTGCCGCCAGGTCTTGGGCGGGGCCAGCTCGTAGCCGTACTTGGCCTTGAACTTCCGCTTGTTGTCCGCCCGCTCGAAAGCGACCTTGTTCCAGAACATGATGTGAATGTCGCCGTCGTACGGCATGCTGACGATCTTCCCCTGATGGCGCAGCATCAGCTTCTTGTACACGTCCGGGATATCATCCATGAAGAAGTCGAGCTTCATCTTCTGGATCCACGGCTCCAGCGGTTCGAAGTGCCGCCCGTAGTCCGGCATGTTGGACGGGCCGAACATCACGAGGTCCCACGGGCTTTGACCGCTGTTGAACTCCAGCAGCGTCTTCGCCACGAAGGCGTCGAGCGGGATGACCTCGGTTTCGATCTTGATGCCGTGCGTGTCGAAGAGATCCTTCTCGACCAGCGACAGCGAGTACTTGACGTACTCGGCGTTCACCACCGCCCGGATGGTCGTGCCCGCGTAGGGCTTGGCGCCCTGGGCGGGCGTGCGCTCCGGGAGCATACCGGCGGCGAGGAAGGCGACGAGGGCGAAGGCGAGCAGGACGATCCGTCTCATGACGCGTCTCCTTTGGGTCAACCCTTGGTGCCGCCGAGCGCGAGGCCCTTGACGAGGTACCGCTGGAGCCCGAAGGCCACCGCGAACGCGGGCAGGACCCCGAGCACGACTGAGGCCGAGGCCTCACCGTAGAACATGTCGGTGCCGCCGCTGGTGAACGACGTCACCAAAACCATCATGGTCTTGGTCTCGATGCCGGTGAGGACGACCGCGAACAGGAACTCGTTCCAGGTGGCGATGAACGCGAACAGCGCCACCACGGCCAACCCGGGGGCGATGATGGGCATGACGACGGTGACCAGCGCCCGCAGGCGCGAGCAGCCGTCGATCATCGCGGCCTCTTCGATCTCGACCGGGAAGTCGCGCAGGAAGCCGACGAGCAGCCATACCGCGAATGGGATGTAGACGACGGTGTAGACGATGACAAGGCCCAGGTAGCTGTTCGTCAGCCCCAGCGCTTTGTACATGATGTAGAGCGGGATGATGAGCGCGATCGCCGGCAGCATGCGCAGCACCAGGAGCAGCGTGCCCAGGACGCTGCCCCCGAATCGCCAGCGGGCGATCGCATAGGCGGTGGGCAGGCTGACGATGATCGCCGCCGCCATGCTCAGCGTGGAGATGACCAGACTGTTCGTGAAGTACCGGAAGCCGCTGGCGTTCGTGAACAACCGGACGTAGTGCGCGAGGGAGGGCTGGTCGGGGATCCACACCGGCGGGAAGGCGAAGTAGTCGTTGTTGGCCTTGAGTGAGGTCGTGATGATCCAGAAGAACGGGCCGAGGAAGAAGACGAGGGCCACCGCGATGCCGAGGTAGGTCAGGACGTGCCCGACTACGCGCCGGATCCGGTAGCGGTTGACCCGCCCGCTGGCCGCCCGGGTCCGCTCGAGCGCGATCGCCATCAGGCGGCCCTCGCTTCCCGGTATCGCTGGACCCACATGAACACCAGGGTCAGCACGAGCACGCCGCCGACGATCAAATAGGAGAGGGCGGAGGCGTAGCTCATCCGGAAGTCGTTGAAGCCGACCAGGAAGGTGGTGAAGGCCACCGTCTCGGTCGCGCCCCCCGGGCCCCCGTAGGTGAGCACGAAGATCAGCCCGAACAGCTTGGTGAGGTCGATCATGCGGATCATGATGCCCACCGCCATCGTGAACTTGAGCAGGGGCAGGGTGATCGACCAGAAGGTCTGCCAGGGGGACGCTCCGTCCACGCGGGCGCTCTCGTACAGCTCCTGGGGGATGGACTGCAGGCCGGCCAGCAGCACCAGCATCATGAACGGGGTGTTGTGCCAGACCTCGACCAGCACGATCGTCACGATCGACATGAGCGGCGTCGAGAACCAGTCGAAGTACACGTCGAGGATGCCGACCTGGCGACCGAGGTTGTTGATCGCGCCGTACTTGACGCCGAACAGCATCCGCCACGCCATGGCTGCCATCACGGGCGAGACCATGGCCGGGATGGCCAGCAGCGCGGTGATGATAGGCCGGCCCTTGATCACGCGATTGAGCAGCAGCGCGATCCCGAGGCCGAGCAGCAGCTCGGCGGCCAGCGACGGAATGATGATGACGATGGTGTTCCAGACGGACTCTACGAATCGGCGGTCCTCGAAGAGGGCCTCCGTGTAGTTCCGCAGCCCCACGTACTCGTGCCCGGGCCCCACCGAGAGGTCGAAGTTCCGCAGCGACAGGTAGAAGGCATACACCAGCGGGAACACGATCACGAGCCCGATGAGGAACAGCGACGGCGAGGCGAAGGCGAGCGGCTCCCAGTGCTTGCGCTTCAGGGCGATCGCGCGTATCCGCACACGATCCTCCTCTCCGGGCGGCGGAGCGGCGCGCCCCGGAGTCGTCGAGACTCTGCTCTCCGGAGCCAGACTTGTCAAGGGCGGGCGACGGCGCTGGCATGGGCGGGGAGAGGAATCCGACGCGCTTGACGCTCCCACTTCGGCGCGGCAGTATCATGCCGTGGAGCAGCGTTCCGGGATCGACGTCGGCGACCCATGGGAGGCCATCGAGGCTTGCTATGCGCGCGGGTGGACCGACGGCTTGCCCGTGGTGCCCCCCACCGATGTGCTGGTGGACGGCATGCTCGCCGCCGGTCCCTGGACGGCGGGGGACGCGCTGCTGTACGAGCCCGTGCGCGACCGCGCGGTGACGGCGGAGAAGGCGGCGATCAACGCGGTGATGGCGGGCTGCCGGCCCGGAGTACTTCCCCGTGGTGGGCGCCGCGCTCCAGGCCATCGGCGATCCCGCCTTCATGCTCCACGGCCCTGCCACCAGCACGGGCGGCTCCGCGCTGATGGTCATCGTCAACGGGCCGATCGCCCGGGGGCTCGAGTCTGAACGGGGGCGCCAACCTCTTCGGCCCCGGCGCGCGCGCCAATGCCACCATCGGGCGGACGTTGCGCCTGGTCCTTGCTCAACTGCCGAGTGCAGGCGAGGCGCGCTCGAAACTCGATGCAGGGCTGGCCGGGCAAGTATCGCTCTGCTTCGCCGAGGACGTGACGAGATCCTGTGGGAGCCGGTCTCCGTCTCGCGCGGCGTCCCCGCCGGGCGCTCCGCCGTGACCGTCTACGCCGCCGAGTCCGGCCACAACGTGCTGAGCCACGGAACGGGAGATCCCGAGCGCCTGCTCGCCGTTCGCCGACGCCCTGGCCGGGCTCGGCAGCCTGAGCCCGGGCCGGTCCGTGATCGTCTTCGCGCCCGAGCACGCGCAGCACCTCCGCCGCGCCGGCTGGACGCGGCCGGGTACAGCAGTGGCTCTACGAGCACGCCTGGCGCTCGCTGGCCGACCTCAAGCGCGGAGGCAAGGTCGAGCCCGCCTTCTACACCAACCCTGAGCCTGGTGGACTGGCTCTACCGCGACGCGCCCGGCGGCCGGCCCGATCCCCCACCCGAGCCGGAGGACGCTGACCGCGTCGCCCCCGGCGACGAGGCCGGCGCGCGTGCACCGGGGCCTCGGCCCGGAGGACATCCTGCTCGCGGTGGGCGGCGGTGCCGCCGGCGGCCACTCCGGCCTTCTTCCCCTCGTGGAGCCGCGGCGCTCCGTCCCCTTCGTCACCAAGGAGGTGCCGGCATGACCCGCATCCTCGATCCCACGCTCACCGACGCGGCCGCTCGCCGCCGCTCCTGCCTCGCGCCCCAAGGCCCCGCGCCCTGCGCGGCCTCACCGTGGGCCTCCTCGCCAACGGCAAGTCCAACGGCATGGCGCTGCTGAGACGGCATCGTCGAGCGGCTGCGCGAGCGCCACGGCATCGGCGAGGTGGTGCGCGCGGCCAAGACAACGCGAGCGCGCCCGTCTCCGACGAGGACGCCGAGCGCCTCGCCAAGCGCTGCGCCGTCGTCGTCACCGCCATCGGCGACTGAGGGTCCTGCTCGTCGGGCAGTGTGCTCGACGCCATCACCTTCGAGAAGCGTGGGATCCCCGCCGCGGTCGTCATCACCGAGCCCTTCGTGCCGACCGCCGAGACCATGGCCCGCCTGGCCGGCATGCCCGGCTACCCGTACGCGGTGCTGCCGCATCCGATGGGCAGCCTGACGCCGGCCGAGGTGGCGCAGCGCGCCGACACCATCGCCGCGCGCGTCGAGGCCTTGCTGATCGATCGGGGTGAATTGCTCGCTGCGCGCGGCTCCCCTTCGCCCCGCGATTCAGGTATGTGCTAGGCGACGCCTTCGTCAGCCCCGGATCGACAACCCTCACCTCGAGCCAAGGAGAATCAGACATGGCCCAGCTCACCGTTCCGCTCGATTCCGCGCGCTTCGCCAAGGGTCTTTCCTGGAAGGACTACATGGCGCAGATGGGCGACACCCAGGCCCGCACCGAGGACAACTACACCAAGACCAAGCTCACCGACGGGGAGCGCGCGTTCTTCAGCGGGAGCGCGCTCGGCAAGGTCAAGTACGCGCTCATGCTGGCCGAGAACTGGTGCGGCGACGTGCACCGCAACTCGCCGCTCCTGGCCCATATCTGCGAGGCCATGCCGAACTGCGAGCTGCGCGTCTTCTTCCGCGACCAGAACCTCGACATCACCGATCTCTATCTCAACAACGGCTACCGCTCCATCCCGGTCATCGTCTTCTTCGACGCGAACTGGAACGAGATCGGCCGCTGGATCGAGCGTTCCGGCCCCGCCACCCAGAAGATGATCGGCCTGCGCGCGAAGACCGTGGACGTGGCCCCCGCCGACCAGCAGGACGCGGCCCTGGCCGAGTTCCGGAAGCAGTACCAGGCCCTCCACGACGGCCCCAATAGCCTGTGGCGCGAGGCGGCCAAGGAAGTGCAGACGGTGCTGGCCACCCGGCTGGGTCTGCTTCCCGCCGAGGCGAAGAAGTAACGCGGGGCGGGGCCAACCCGTGCGCTCGACGGCGGAGGGGCTGCGACGCTTGGGAGACGCCATTCTGCGGGCCGGCGGCAGCAATGCCGGCGAGGCGAATCTCGTCGCGGATCACCTGGTCGAGGCCAATCTCAAGGGCCACGACAGCCATGGGATCGGGATGATTCCGACCTATGTCCGTCACCTGCGCGCGGGTTTCGTCGTCCCCAATACACCGGCCAAGGTGATCAAGGACGATGGCCCCATCCTGATGTTCGACGGTAACCGCGGCTACGGGCGCGCGGTGGCGGGCGAGATGATGTCCGCCGCCATCGCCCGCTGCCGCCAGACCGGCGTCACGGTGGCCACCCTCGCCAACGCGCACCACATCGGGCGCGTGGGCGTCTACGGCGAGCTGGCCACCGCCGCCGGGCTCGTCTCCCTGCACTTCGTGAACGTCGCCGATCACCGGGCGCTGGTGGCGCCCTTCCGCGGCAGCGACGCGCGCTTCTCCACCAATCCCGTCTGCATCGGCCTGCCCCCGACCGAGCGCCAGCCCGCCGTGCTCCTCGACATGGCCACCAGCGCGGTGGCCATGGGCAAGGTGCGCGTGGCGAAGAACGAGGGCGAGCCCGCTCCCGAAGGCACCCTCATCGATTCGAAGGGCCAGCCCACGCGCGATCCCAACGTGATGTATGACGAGCCGCCGGGCGCCATGCTGCCCTTCGGCGGGCACAAGGGATACGCGCTGGCGGTGGTGGCGGAGCTCCTCGCCGGCGCGCTGTCCGGCGGTCCCACCATCCAGCCCGGCAATGCGCGCAGGGCGGCATCATCAACAATATGTTCGCGGTGCTCGTCGATCCCGCGCGCCTGGCCGGAGTCGATTGGCTCCGGCGCGAGATCGACGGCTTCGTGGAGTACGTGAAGGGATCGCCGGCCGCCGACCCGCGGCGCCGGTGCTGGTGCCGGGCGATCCCGAGCGGATCGCGCGCGCCGAGCGCCTGCGCGACGGCATCGACGTGGACGCCACCACCTGGGAGGAGCTGCTCGCGGCGGGTGAGACCCTGGGACTCCCGCGCGCGGAGTCCGCCGCCCTCGTCGCCTGAGTTGTCACCCACGCCCTCCGCCGCCGACGAGCTGCCGCTCGCCGGCTACACCATCCTCGACCTCACCCGGGTGCTCGCCGGACCCTACTGCACCCGTCTCCTCTGCGACCTGGGCGCGCGCGTCATCAAGATCGAGCGGCCGGGCGACGGCGACGAGACGCGCCGCAACTACCTTCAGCTCGAGCCGGGCCGCGCCGACCAGAGCAGCTACTTCCACCGCGTCAATGCGGGCAAGGAGAGCGTGTCGGTGGACATGTCGCGACCCGACGGGCGGGCCGTCATCCACGATCTCGCGCGGCACGCCGACGTCTTCGTGGAGAACTTCATG
>CAVTFC010000003.1:0-133459 GCA_963733725.1 uncultured Candidatus Rokubacteria bacterium
ATGTTGGAATACGTCTAGGGGGGCTGTCGCTGCAGCGCCTCGTCAGTTGCGTATTGCCTGAGAAGTGGGCGCGCTACTCCTTCCTGGGGTCGGACCCGCTCATGGTCTTCACCGCCAAGGGCAACCGCATCACGCTGCGCCACGCCGACGGGCGCACCGAGATCCTGGCCACCCAGAATCCCCTCGAGGGGCTGCGCGCGGTGCTCTCGCGCTTCACGCCGGTCGCGGTGCCGGGGCTGCCGCGCTTCCAGGGCGGCGCGGTGGGCTTCTTCTCCTATGACATCGTCCGCCACGTCGAGCGGCTGCCCCGTCACGCCAAGGACGATCTCCGGCAGCCGGACGCGGTGTTCATGCTCACCGACACCCTCCTCGTCTTCGACAACCTGCGCCACCGGCTCCTCGTCATCGCCAACGCGCACGTGGACCGGGACCGATCCGGCCTCGCTCGATCGCGCCTACGACGCGGCCGCGGTGAAGATCGGCATGCTGCTGGCCAAGCTCGCGCGTCCGGCCCGCCCGCCCGCGCCGCTCGACCTTCCCCGATCCGCAGCCCCTGGTGGCGCTCGGAGAGGACGGCTTCACGTCGACCATGGACGAGGCCGCCTTCATGGAGGCGGTGCGGCGGACCAAGGAATACATCGCCGCCGGCGACGCCTATCAGGTGGTCATCTCGCGGCGGCTGGACACCGAGCTCAAGGCCGATCCCTTCACGGTCTACCGCGCGCTGCGCACCATCAACCCGTCGCCCTATCTCTTCTTCCTGCGCCTGGGCAAGACGAGCATCGTCGGCTCCTCGCCCGAGGTGCTGGTGCGGCTCGAGGACGGCCGGGTGGAGGAGCGCCCCATCGCGGGCACGCATCCGCGCGGCGCCGACGAGGCGGAGGACGCGCGCCTGGCCGACAAGATGACCGCCGATCCCAAGGAGCGCGCGGAGCACGTCATGCTGGTGGACCTCGGCCGGAACGACGTGGGCCGCGTGGCGCGGATCGGCACCGTCGAGGTGACGGAGTTCATGGTGGTGGAGCGCTACTCCCACGTGATGCACCTGGTCAGCCACGTGCGGGGCCAGCTCGCCGCCGGCAAGGACGCCTTCGACGTGCTCGCCGCCTGCTTCCCCGCGGGCACGCTGTCGGGGGCGCCGAAGGTGCGGGCGATGGAAATCATCGAGGAGATGGAGCCCACGCGGCGCGGCCCCTACGGCGGCGCGGTCGGCTACATCTCGTACTCCGGCAACATGGACTCCTGCATCACCATCCGCACCGTGGTGTGCGACGGCCGCCGCGCCTCCATCCAGGTGGGCGCGGGCATCGTGGCCGACTCGGACCCCAAGACGGAGTGGCTGGAGACCTGTTCGAAGTCGCGGGGCATGATCCTGGCCCTTCGCACCGCGGCCCAGGAGACGGGACGATGATCTTCGTCCTCGACAACTACGACTCCTTCACCTACAACCTCGTGCAGTATCTCGGCGAGCTGGGCGCCGACGTCGAGGTGGCGCGGAACGATGCGGTGACGGTGGAGGACGTGCTCGCGCTGGCGCCCGACGGGCTCGTCATCTCCCCGGGCCCCGGCCATCCCACCGGCGCCGGCATCACCCTTCCCCTCATCGAGCGGTTCCATTCGACCACCCCCATTCTCGGCGTCTGCCTGGGCCATCAGGCCATCGGCCAGGCGTTCGGGGGCACGGTGACGCGGGCGCCGGTGCAGATGCACGGGAAGACCTCGCGCATCCAGCACGACGGGCGCGGCGTCTTCGCCGGGCTCTCGGCCGGATTCGAGGCCACCCGCTACCACTCGCTGGTCGTGCTGCGCGAGGGCTTTCCCGCCGACCTCGAGATCTCCGCCCGCGCCGAAGACGGCGAGATCATGGGGCTGCGCCATCGCCGCTATCCCGTGGAGGGCGTGCAATTCCACCCCGAGTCCATCCTCACCACCGAGGGTAAGGCCCTGCTCCGGAACTTCCTGGGCATGGTTCCCGTCGCCCAGCGGTGATGGGCGGTCCGGAGCCCCCAAGTCTCCGCGGTCCCCCTCTCGCCCGACGGGTGATCCCCTGAGCGTGCGCGAGCTGGGTGAGCTGGGACTGATCCGCCGCATCCGCGAGGGCGGCCGGGGCGCGCCCGCTGCCGGCGTCCCGGTGGGCATCGGCGACGACGCCGCCGTGCTCGCGGTGACGCCGGGCGCCTCACTGCTGGCCACCACCGACCTCGTGATCGAGGACATGCATTTCCGGCGCGCCTGGGCGACGCCGGCCGACATCGGCTGGAAGGCGATCGCGGTGAACCTCTCGGACATCGCGGCCATGGGCGGCGTCCCGCGCTGGGCGCTCATCGGCCTCGCCGTCCCTGGGGACACGCCCGCCGCCGACGTGGAGGCCTTCTACGCGGGCATGCGCGAGGCGGCGGCGCCTCACGGGGTGGCCATCGTGGGCGGCGACACAGCGCAGTCGCCGCGCGGCTGGTTCATCAACGTGACCCTGCTCGGCGAGCACGCCGGGCGGCCGCGCCTGCGCTCCACCGCGCGCGCGGGCGATGCCATCGCGCTGACCGGCGCGCTCGGGCGGTCGGCGGCGGGGCTTACCGTGCTCGAGATGGGGACGGACGAGGCGCGGCGGCATGGGCTGCCCGACGCGGTGATCGACGAGGTGACGCGGGCTCACCTGCGGCCGCGCGCCCGGGTGGCGGAGGGCCAGTGGCTGGGCGCCGCGCGCGACGTGCACGCCATGCTCGACTGCTCGGACGGGCTCGCCACCGACCTTGGACATATCTGCCGCGAGTCGGCGGTGGGGGCGCGAGTCGTCCTGGATCTGGTCCCGATCGCCTCCGGCGCCGCGGCGGCGGCGCGGGCGCTGGGCCACGACTCGATGCAGTGGGCCACCTCCGGCGGCGAGGACTACGAGCTCTTGCTCACCTGTGATCCCGGCGACGTGGAGCGCCTGTCCACCGACTTCCGCCGCAGCACCGGCACTCCCCTCAGCGTGATCGGGGAGATCGAGGCCGGGAACTCCGGCATCGTGTGGCTCGGCGCCGATGGCAATCCGGTGACCCTGCCCGCCGGCTTCGAGCACTTCCGTGGATAACCTGCTGCTCTTCCAGCTCGCCTTCCTCGTTCTGCTCGTGCTCTGCTCGGCGCTGCTCACCGGTGCGGAAGCCGCCTACTTCTCCCTGGGCCGGGCGCGGCTCAAGCGGCTCGCCGAGGAGCAGCGCGCCGAGTCCGATCCCCTGGCCCCCCTGCTCCGGGAGCCGCACGAGCTGCTGGTGACCCTGCTGGTGGGCATCACCCTGATCAATATCGGCGCCTCCGCTTTGGCCGCCGCCATCGCCGAGCAATTGCTGGGCCCCGCGGGCCTGCCCATCGCCATCATCGTCATGGTCTTCCTGCTGTCCGTGTTCGGCGAAGTGCTCCCCATGACCCTGGCGGTGGAGCATCCCGAGCGCTTCACCGACTGGGTGAATCGGCCGGTGATGTGGCTGTCGCGGGTGGTCGGCCCCGGTGCGCATCCTCCTCGGCGGCTTCACCGCGCTCACCCTGCGCTTGGTGGGCTCCGAGCGCCGGGGGGACGAGCCCGAGATCACCGAGGACGAGCTTCGCACGCTGGTGGATGTCGGCGCGCGCGAGGGAGTGGTGGAGCGGACCGAGCGCGAGATGATTCACCGCGTGTTCGAGCTGGAAGACACCTCGGTGCGCGAGGTGATGGTGCCGCGCCCCGACATGTTCTGCCTGGACGTCGCCACGCCACGGGCGCAGATCCTCGACCTCCTCCGCGAGAACCTGCACTCGCGCGTGCCGGCATACGAGGGCACCGTGGATCAGATCGTGGGAGTGCTCTACACCAAGGAGCTTCTTCCCCACCTCCACGGGCTGCCGCCGGACTTCGACCTCCGCGGCCACCTCCATCCGCCCTACTTCGTGCCCGAGTCCAAGCGGGCGGACGCGCTCCTGCGCGAGTTCCAGGCCAAGAAGCTCCACCTGGCGGTGGTGGTCGACGAGTTCGGGGGCACCGCGGGGTTGGTCACCCTCGAGGATCTGCTCGAGGAGCTGGTGGGAGAGATCCGCGACGAATTCGACGAGGAGGAGCGCCTGGTCCAGCCCCTCGGCGGGGGCGCCTTCCGCGTCTCCGGCAAGCTCAGCATCGACGGGCTCAACACCGTCACCGGTCTCACCGTCTCCAGCGAGTCCTATGACACGGTGGGCGGCTGGGCGCTCGACCTGTTCGGCCGCGTCCCCAACAAGGGCGAGCGCGCGGAAACCCCGGACGCCATGGTGACGGTGGAGAAGGTGGAGCGGACACGCGTGGTGGAGGTGCTGGTCGCGCTCAAGAGCCCGCCCGCGCCGGCGGAGGCCGATTGATCTACGTCTGGATCATCCTCGGGGCGCTGGCCCTCACCGCGCTCTTCTCCGCGTCGGAGATGGCTTTCATCGCCGCCAACCGTGTCCGCCTCCGCCACCTCGCGGAGGAAGGCAACCAGACCGCCGCCCGCTATCTGGAGGCCTTCCGCCGGCCCGAGCGGGTACTCGCCACCTGCATGGTGGGCGTCACCATCGCCCATATCACCGCCTCCTCGGTGGCCACCTGGGCGCTCCTGCCCGTGCTCGGCTCGTGGTCGGCGGTCCTGGTCACCGCCGCGCTCACCCCCGTCATGCTCGTCTTCGGCGAGGTGATCCCCAAGGCGGTGGCACGGGAGTGGGCCACCGCGCTCATCCGTTCCCTCTTCCGCGTCATCGAGTTCCTGAGCTGGGTGCTGACGCCCTTGACCTGGGGGGCGCAACGCGGTAGTCGGCAAGGCGCTGGCGCTGTTCGGGCGCACCCCGTCGAGCACGCGGCAGTTCGTGTCCCGCGAGGAGCTCAAGCTGCTCCTCCAGATGGAGCCGGAGGAGGCCGACGTGACGGTGTCCGAGGCCGAGATGATCGACAAGATCTTCGACCTCGGCGAGAAGACGGTGCGCGAGATCATGGTGCCCCTGGTGGACGTGGCCGCCCTGCCCGCGAGCGCCCATCCCGACGACGCGGTGCGCCTCGTCGCCGAGCGCGGCTTCTCTCGCATCCCGCTCTTCACCGACCGCGTGTTCAATCTGATCGGATTCGTCACCGCCATGGATCTCCTCCGGCGCGGGGCCCAGGCGTTCGACCTTCGCTCCATCATGCGTCCGGCCACCTATGCCCCGGAGACCAAGCGCATCGACGACCTCCTCCGCGAGATGCAGAAGGGCCGCATCCAGCTCGCGGTGGTGGTGGACGAGTACGGCGGGGCGGTGGGCATCGTGACCATCGAGGACATCCTCGAGCAGATCGTGGGCGAGATCGAGGACGAGCACGACCGCACCCCCGCCACGGTGGAGCGGCTGCCCGACGGCAGCTACCGGGTGGCGGGGCGCGTGAGCATCGACGAGCTCAACGAGTCACTGGACTGGGAGCTGCCCAAGCGCGACTTCGAGACGGTGGCCGGGCTGGTGCTGTCCACCGTCAACCGCATTCCCGCGGTGGGTGAGGTGTTCCAGGTGAGCCGCTACACCTTCACCGTGCTGGAGGCCGACGAGCGCCGCATCCTGCGGGTCCGCATCAGCCCGCCGGCGCCGGCGGCGTAGTTCAACCGCAGTCAACCGGGAGGGAGGAGCAACGCGATGGCCGGACGGATGGTGGAATTTCCGAGCAATGGCGGCAAGGCGAACGGATATCTGGCGACCCCGACGGCGGGCAAGGGCCCGGGCGTGCTCGTGATCCAGGAGTGGTGGGGCCTGGTGGGCCATATCAAGGCGGTCTGCGATCGCTTCGCGGCCGCCGGCTACTCCGCGCTGGCCCCCGACATGTACCACGGCAAGACCGCGACCGAGCCCGACGGCGCCGGCAAGCTCTTCATGGCGCTCAATATCGCGCAGGCCGAGAAGGACCTCGCCGGCGCGGCCAAGTTCCTGGCCGGCCACTCCTCGACGGCGAAGCTGGGCGCGGTGGGCTTCTGCATGGGCGGCCAGCTCGCGCTGTTCGCGGGCACCACCAATCCCAGCATCGGGGCGGTCGTGGACTTCTACGGCATCCATCCCAACGTGAAGCCGGACTACGCCAAGCTGGCCGGCCCCGTGCTGGGACTCTTCGCGGAAAAGGACGGCTTCGTCACGCCGCGACACCGCGCGCGGGCGTGGAGGCGGCGATCAAGAAAGCCGGGAAGCCCGTGTCCATCCACATCTACCCGAACGTGGATCACGGCTTCTTCAACGACGAGCGGCCCGACGTCTATGACAAGGCGGCGGCGGAGGATGCCTGGAAACGGACCCTCGCCCACTTCGCGGCCAATCTCAAGTAGCCGCCCACCTCGAGTAAGCGAGGATCGCGGCGCCCGGGATGGAGTCTACCGCCCCGGGCGCCGCGCCATTCCTTCTGCTACTTCTTCACCTCGACCGAGCCCTTCATGTTGGGGTGCAGCGCGCAGTTGTAGCTGAAGACTCCTTCGGACGGGAAGGTCAGCGTGGCGCGCTGGCCCTTGAGCAGGAAAGCGGTCTTGAGGTTCGTACCCTGCACGGTGATCTGGTGCGGCGACTCGTCGGTATTGATCCAGGTGATGGCCTTGCCCGGGGCCACCGTGAGCCCGCCGGGCGCGAACACGAAGCCCGCGATATTGACGGTGGTGGCGCCGGGGACCATGGGCATCGCGCTCGCCACCTGGGTCTGGCCGGCCAGGGCGGGATAGGAGATCACGAAGTCCTTCTCGTCGTGGGGCTTGTGGCACTGGAAGCACGCCTTGTAGTTGGCTTTTTCGTTGAGCTTCCCGTCGGCGCCGAAGGCCGCGTACTCCCACTCGCCGTTCCGGATGTCATCGGGATACTCCGCGCCCCATCCCTGGCGCTTCTCCATCACCGTGTAGGCGATCAGATCACCCTTGAGGAAGCGCCCCTTGGCGTCCTTGAGGGGATTGCCCTGCGCGTCTACCTGGGCCTTGAACTGGACCAGGGTGAGCACGGTGCCCTGCGGCAGGGGCTTGCCCTCCTTGGCGGCCTGGACGGCCGCGGCCGGGCTCGCGTAGAGCTCGCGGTACTGCTTGACGTCGTGGCGGTCGGCGATGGTGTAGAGCACGCCGTCCTTGTAGCCGGACGGGAACGCGATCTTGTCGGCCCCGGCATCGCTCCGCGGAGCGCCCAGGACGAGGGCTCCCGCGGCCGCCGCGGTGAGGGTCAGACCGCCGAGCAGCGTGAACGGACGCTTCATGGGCGCCTCCTTGCAAGGGGTTGCTTCGTATAGTCCCGCCGGAACCAGAACCCGCCCCGATCCGCCCGGGTTCCCGCCCGCACGCATCTCTCGTGGTCGGGGCCCGGTTTCTGCTAGGGTAACAGCCGGTCGATGAGCGCCATCTCGGAATCCAGCGTCGGAGCCGTGTGCGCGCTCCTCTCGGCCGGCACCTGGGCGCTGGTCAGCCTGCTCGTCCGGCGGCTCGCCGGCAGCTTCAATTCGGCCACCGTCAATGCCATCCGCGCCACCGGCGGGGGCGTGCTGCTGCTGGCCTGGGTGCTCGCCACCTCGGGTACCGCGCCTTTTCGCTCGATCACCGCCTACGACTTCTTCCTCCTGACCTCGTCCGTCATCGTCGCCGGCTGCCTCGGCGATACCGTGTTCTTCGAGAGCACGCGCTTCCTGGGGCTGGCGCGGGCAATGACGGCCTCGATGACCTACCCGCTCCTGGCCGCCCTGCTGGCGGCGCCGCTGCTCGGGCGAGCCCCTCACGCCGGCCCTCCTGCTGGGCTCCGTGCTCACTCTGGGCGGCCTCGCCATCATCGTCGGCAATCGCCAGATCGATCCCGACGAGCCGAACCGGCTCTGGCTCGGGCTGGGCGCCGCCACCCTCGCCTCGGTGGCGTGGGCAGTCTCGGCCATCATGCTCAAGCCCGCGCTCCACGCCGTGGACTCCAGCACGGCCCAGGCGATCCGGCTCCCGGTGGCGGGCCTGGTACTCTTCGCCACCCCCTGGGCGCGGGGCGCGCTCGGCGCGGTCCGTAGCGCGGCGCCGGACACCGGGAAGCTGCTGGCGGTGCTGGCCGCACTCACTGCGGTGAGCTCGGTGCTGTTCGTGATGGGCGTGAAGCATGCCGGCGTCGGGGTCGCCACCGTGCTCTCGGCGACGGCGCCCATGTTCGCCATCCCCCTGGGCGCGCTCTACCTGGGGGAGCGGATGACGGTCAGCGCCGCGCTGGGCACGCTCCTCACCGTGGCGGGCATCGCCGTCCTCAACCTCTAGCCCGGCGTCTATCGAGCTCCGGCTTCTACCCCGGCTTCTACCCAATAAAGAGGCCGCCGTTCGGCGACAGCCACTGGCCGGTGAAGAACGAGGCGTCGTCCGAGACGAGGAAGAGCGCGGTGGCGGCCACTTCCCGGGGCTCGGCGAGCCGGCCCAGCGGGGTGCGGGACAGCACGGCCTTGCGCGCGAGCGGCGAGATCGTCTGGGTCATGGGCGTGTCGATGAAGCCCGGGCAAATCGCGTTGACGCGAATGCCCCGCGAGCCCACCTCGCGGGCCACCGCCCGGGTGAAAGCGAGGATGCCGCCCTTGGCCGCCGAGTAGTGGGGGACCGTCTCGAGCCCCATGAGCGCGGCCACGCTCGAGAGGTTGACGATGGCGCCGCGGTTCCGACGGCTCATGAGCTTGAGCGCCTCGCGGGTGCAGAAGAACGTCCCGTTGAGGTGCACCCCGATGACGCGATGCCAGGCCTCGTCGGTCATCTCCTGGGTCACGTCCCAGTGGGACTGTATTCCCTGCCCGCTCACCGTCTCCATGATGCGCGCATCCGACCGCTCCCGCCGGGACTCCAGGTCTTCCCCGGGGCCATAGGCGATGCCGGCATTGTTCACCAGGACATCCAGCGCCCCGTAGCGGCGGTCGATCTCCGCGAACATGGCGCGCACCTGACCGCTGTCGGACACGTCGGCGGCGAGCGCGGAGGCATGGGCGCCCGCCGCGCCCATCTCCTGAACGGTCTTCTCGGCGGCGGCGAGGTGGAGGTCGTTCACCACCACCTGCGCGCCCTCCTCGGCGAAGAGCAGCGCGGTCGCGCGCCCGATGCCCGAGCCCCCACCCGTCACCAGCGCCACCCGGTCCTTGAGCTTCATGGGGCCCCCCTCAGGTGCGGATGAACTGCGCGAGCTCTTCCTTGATCGGCGAGCGAGAGAACGCTTCCTCGCGGCCGATTACGCCCTGGCTGACGAGCGCGCCGAGCGCCTGGTTGAGGGTCTGCATGCCCGTCTGCGACCCGGTTTGCATCGTCGCATGCAGCCGCTGGAACGCGCCTTCCCGGATCACCGAACGGATCGCCGCGGTCCCGAGGAGCACCTCGACGGCGAGAACCCGCCCGCCGCGCTCCCTCGGGACGAGGGTCTGTCCGAGCACCCCCTCGAGGGCCAGCGAGAGCCGGAGGCGGGCGTCGGGCTGCTGGGTGGGGGGGAACGCGTCCACGATTCCGCTCACCGCCTCCGCGCAGGAGCTGGCGGAGATCGCGGTCAGCACGAGGTGCCCGGTCCCGGCGAGAGTGAGCGCGGCGCGGATGGTGGACAGGTCGCGAAGGTCATCGATCATGACCACGTCGCAGTCCTGCCGCAGGAGTGCGGCCAGCGCCTGCTCGTAGGTCGGGGTGTCGCTCCCGATCTCTCGCTGCTCGACGAGGCTCTGCTTGCTCGAGTGGGCGAACTCGATGGGATCCTCGATGGTGATCGCGTGACGGCAGCTCGTGGTGTTGACCAGATCCAGGAGCGCGGCAAGCGTGGTGGTGCGGCCGCTGCCCGGGTGGCCCGTGACCACGACGAGACCCTGCCGCGCGCGGGCCAGCGGGGCGGCGGCGAGGGGCAGACCGAGCGTCTCGAGGGACGGAACCGTGGCCGGCACGACCCGGACGGCCAGGGACAGCACACCGCGCTGGGAGTAGACGGAGGCGCGGAAGCGAGCGAGGCCGGGGATGCTCAGCGTGAACGATACGTCCTGCTCGCGCACGAGCCGCTCGCGCGGGTGCCCGACCAGCAGCCCGTCGACATGCCGGCGGGTGTCTTCCGACGAGAGGACCGGCCGCCCCTCGACCGGCTGGAGCACGCCCGCCACGCGAAGGTACGGCGGGCTCCCCGCGCTCAGGTGGAGGTCGGACGCGCCCCGCTCGATCATCAGCCGGAGGAGCTCCGGGGTGAAATCGCGCCCACGGGGTGAGGCCGGCGCTCCCGAGCTGAACGGTTCCGTGGATGCCCCGGTCAGCCGGCGAGCGCGCAGGAGCGGGATGACGCGGCGAGGCGGCTAGCCATGCCAGGCACCCGATCAGCCGGCGGCGGCCGCCGCCTTCTTCTTGCGTCCCTTGCGCGCGCCCGCGGCGCCCTCGCCCTTGTCACCCTTGTCAGCCTTGGGTGTCTTCTCGGCCTTGGCGTCCTTCTTCCTCTTCTCCTTGGGCGCCTCGGGCCGATCCACCAGCTCGAGCACGACCATGGAGGCGCGATCGCCAGGACGCGTGCCGGCGTGGATGATCCGGGTATAGCCGCCGTTCCGGTCCGAGAACCGAGCGGCGATGGTGTCGAAGAGCTTCTTCACCACCGTCTCGTCGGGGACCATGGCCAGCACCTGGCGCTTGGCGTGGAGATTCTCCCGCTTGGCGAGCGTCACCATCTGGTCCGCGAGCCCGCGCACCGCCTTGGCCTTGGCCTCGGTGGTCATGATGCGCTCGTGGCGGAAAAGCGCCACCAGGAGATTGCGGAAGAGCGCCCAGCGGTGCTGGGTGACCCGTCCAAGCTTGTAGTTCGCCCGGCCGTGCCTCATTTCGCGCCTCCGCGCCCGAGCGCGCCGAGCACATTGGGATCGATCCGCATGCCCAGGGACAGGCCGAGGCTGGCCAGAGCGGTCTTGATCTCGTCGATGGACTTCTCGCCGAGGTTCTTCACGTTCTCGAGGTCGGCATCGGTCTTCTGCACGAGATCGGCCACGGTGAGGATCTCGGCGTTGCGGAGCGCGTTGATGGCGCGCGCCGGCAGCGGCAGCTCCTCGAGCACCTTGGACAGGCTCTCCTGGAGGAACCCCTCGCCCTCCGCCTCGACTTCCTCGTCCTCTTCCGGCCCGCCCTCGGGCGCCAGCAGGGTGAAGTGGTCGCGCATGTAGCCGGCGGCCTTGGTGAGGGCCTCGTCGGGCGACACCGCCCCGTTGGTCCACACCTCGATGGTGAGCCGCTCGTAGTCGGTGATCTTGCCCAGCCGCGAGTTCTCGACGTTGTAGGAGACGCGCTGGATGGGCGAGAAGGCGGCGTCCATGGGGATGGCCCCCGCGGGGACGCTGCCCGCGGAGTGTCCCCCCGCGTTCACGTAGCCGCGCCCGATGTTCACCCCGAGCTCGATGGAGAGCGACGCCCCCGCCTCCAGCGTGGCGACAGGGATCTCGGGGTTGAGCACCTCGATCCCACTCGCCTCGGAGACGTCGGCGCCGGTCACCTGGCGAGGGCCCTTGACCTCGATCCGGGTGGTGGTGGGCTCACCGGACGGCACGTTGACGGCCAGCTTGCGCAGGTTCAGGAGCACGTCGGCGGTCTCCTCCTGCACGCCGGGAATCTTCGACTCCGCGTCCCGCACGCCCGCGATGCGCACCCACGCCACCGCCGCGCCGGGGATGATGCTGAGCAGGGTGCGCCGCAGGGAATTCCCCACCGTGAGCGCATAGCCCTTCTCGAAGGGTTCCGCCACCAGCCGCGCGTAGCGGTCGGTGTTGATCTCCCACTCGATATGTCTCGGCTTCTGAAACGGGATCCTGGCCATATTCTCCTACTTTGAGAACAGCTCGACGATCAGCTGCTCCTGCACGGGGATCTGGATGTCCTCGCGGACGGGAAGCCCGCGCACCGTCCCCTTCTTTTGATTGATGTCCAGGTCGAGCCAGGCCGGCACCGCCGACCGGCCCGCGCCGATATTGTCGGCCACCCGCTCCTGCATCTTGGAGCTGGCGCGGAGCTGCACCGTCTCGCCCACCCGGACGATATAGGACGGCACCGAAACCTTGCGGGCGTTGACCTGGATATGTCCGTGGGCCACCATCTGCCGGGACTCCCGGCGGGAGGCCGCCATGCCCAGCCGGAAGACCACGTTGTCGAGCCGGCGCTCGAGGAGCTTGAGCAGGTTCTCGCCGGTGATCCCCTTCTCGCGCTCGGCGCGCGCGAAGTAGCGGCGGAACTGCGTCTCCAGCACCCCGTAGATGTGCTTGGCCTTCTGCTTCTCCCGGAGCTGGATGCCGTAGTTGGTCAGCTTGGTCCGGGACAGCCCGTGCTGGCCGGGGGGATAGTTCCGCCGCTCGATCGCGCACTTCTCACCGAAGCAGCGCGCGCCCTTGAGAAAGAGCTTGATCCCCTCGCGCCGGCACTGCCGGCAGACCGCCTCTCGATATCTCGCCACGAATTCTCCTCCCTAAACCCGTCGCCGCTTCGGCGGCCGGCAGCCGTTGTGCGGAATCGGGGTCACGTCCCTGATCGCGGTCACTTCGAGCCCCACCGCCTGCAGCGCGCGGATGGCGGCTTCCCGGCCGGCGCCGGGGCCCTTGACGCAGACCTCCACCGACTTGAGGCCGAGCTCCATCGCCTTGCGCGCGGCGTTCTCCGCGGCGGTCTGGGCGGCGAAGGGCGTGCTCTTGCGGGAGCCCTTGAACCCCACGCTGCCCGCGCTCGCCCAGGAGACGACGTTGCCCGTCTTGTCGGTCAAGGTGACGATGGTGTTGTTGAAGGTGGCCTGCACGTGGGCGACGCCCACGCGGACCTCCTTGCGCTCGCGCTTGCGGCCGCCCTTTCGGGGCGCCGCCGGCTTCTCTTCTGGCGTGTCGGCCATCTTGCTGGCTCCTTACTTCCGCGCCGCGGCGGGCGCCGCGGGGGCGGCGGGCGCGGCGGCCACGGGCTTCTTCTTGACCATCACGCCTTTGCTCTTGCCCTTCCGCGTGCGCGCATTGGTGTGGGTGCGCTGGCCGCGGACGGGCAGACCCTTGCGGTGGCGGATCCCGCGGTAGGACCCGATGTCCATCAGGCGCTTCACGTTCATGGCCACTTCCCGGCGCAGGTCGCCCTCGACCTTGTACTCGCGCTCGATGATGTCCCGGACGCGGCCGGTCTCGTCGTCGCTCCAGGACTTCACGCGCTTGTTCCCGTCCACGCGGGCGTCGGCCATGATGCGCTTGGCCGACGGGACCCCGATCCCGTAGATGTACTGGACGGCGATGATGCCGCGCTTCTCACGCGGCAGGTCGACTCCGGCGATGCGTGCCATATCGGCTCCTTACCCCTGACGCTGCTTGTGGCGCGGATTCTTGCAGATCACGTGCACGATCCCGTGACGGCGCACGATCTTGCAGTTCTCACAGCGAACCTTCACCGACGGCTTGACTTTCATGGCTGTCCTTTAAAGAAGGCAGAGCAACGTTACTTGAACCGGTACGTGATCCGGCCGCGGGTCAGGTCGTAGGGCGACAGCTCCACCTTGACCTTGTCCCCGGGAAGGATCCGGATGAAGTTCATCCGCATCTTGCCCGAGACGTGCGCGAGCACCTTGTGCCCGTTCTCCAGCTCGACGCGGAACATGGCATTCGGAAGCGGCTCCACCACCGTACCCTCCACCTCGATCGCGTCTTCCTTGGGCACCGGGCCTCCTAGGCCTTGGTCTCGAGCCGGGTGAGGACCTCGGGGCCCTCCTCGGTGATGGCGATGGTGTCCTCGAAGTGGGCGGCCAGGCTGCCGTCCTCGGTGACGGCGGTCCAGCGGTCCTCGAGGATACGCACCTCCCACGAGCCCATGGTGATCATGGGCTCGATGGCGAGTACCATGCCCGGCTTGAGGACGGTCCCGCGCCCGGCCTCCCCGAAATTCGGCACCTGCGGATCCTCGTGGAGCTGGCGGCCGATGCCGTGGCCCACGAAGGCGCGCACCACCCCGAAACCGTGGCTCTCGCAGTGGCTCTGCACCGCGTGCGAGATGTCGCCCAGCCGGTTGCCGGCCCGGCACTGGACAATGGCCTTGTCGAGGCTCTCGCGGGTCACGTCGAGGAGCTCCTGCACCCGCGGCGGGAGGGGCCCCACCCCCAGCGTGATGGCGCAGTCGGCGTAGTAGCCTTCTACGATGCATCCGAGATCCAGCCCGATGATGTCGCCCTCGGCGAGCCGCCGCTTGGCGGACGGGATGCCGTGGACGATCTCCTCGTTGATCGAGGTGCAGACCGTGGCCGGAAAGCCTCGATAACCCTTGAAGGCGGACTTGGCACCCTTCGCGACGATATACGACTCGACGTCGACGTCGATGTCCTTGGTGGTGATTCCCGTGCGCACCTGAGCCCGCAGCCGGTCCTTCACCTCGGCGAGGATGAGTCCCGCCGTGCGCATGTGCGCGAGCTCGCGGGCGGACTTGAGCATGATCATGCCGTCACCGTCCGCCCCACCGCCCGCCGTATGTCTCCCGCCACGCGGTCCATGGCGCCTTCGCCGCCTACGTCGGCGAGCAGGCCCCGGTCGCGGTAGTAGGCGAGCAGCGGCGCCGTCTGCTTCTCGTATACGTCGAGCCGGGTGGCCACCGCCTCGCTCGAGTCGTCCGAGCGCTGATAGACCTCGCCCCCACACTTGTCGCAGCGGTCGGCCGCGCGCGGCGGCGCGGAGACGATGTGGAAGGGGGTGCCGCACTGGCGGCATACCCGCCGACCGGTGAGCCGGCGCAGCAGCTCCTCGCGGGAGACGTCGAGGAACACCACCCGGTCCAGGGCCGTCCCCCGGGCCTTCAGCATGGCGTCCAGTGCCTGGGCCTGGGCGGCGGTGCGCGGGAATCCGTCGAGCACGAAGCCGGTGCGCGCGTCGGGTTGAGCAAGCCGCTCCTCCACGAGCCCGATCACCACCTCGTCGGGCACCAGCGCGCCGGAGTCCATGTAGCGCTTGGCCTCGAGCCCGAGCGGCGACCCGGCCACCGCGGCCCCGCGCAGCATGTCGCCGGTGGCCACCTGGGGCACTCCCCATTCCGCGGCCAGCTCGCGCGCCTGCGTGCCCTTGCCCGCGCCGGGCGCGCCGAGAAAGACGACCCGCGCGCTCACGCCCGCGCCTTCTTGCGGAGGAAGCCTTCGTAGTTCCGCATGAGGAGGTGGGACTCCATCTGCCGCACGGTGTCCAGCGCCACGCCCACCACGATGAGGAGGCTGGTGCCCCCGAAGTAGAAGGGGGTATTGAACCAGCGGATGAGGAAGTCCGGCAGCACCGAGATGAGCGCGAGGAAGACGGCGCCGGGCAGGGTGATGCGGGTGAGCGTCCGGTCGATGTACTCCGCCGTCTTCTTGCCCGGCCGCACGCCGGGGATGAAGCCTCCGTACTTCTTCATATTGTCGGCGAGGTCGATGGGGTTGAACACGATCGCGGTGTAGAAGTAGGCGAAGAAGATGATGAGGCCGCAGTACAGCACGGTATAGGTGACGTGCCCGGGCGACAGCGATTCCGAGATGATCTGCATCCACGGGTGACTGATGAACCGCGTCAGCGTGGCCGGGAAGAGGATCAGGGAGGAGGCGAAGATCACCGGGATGACGCCGGCGGTGTTGATACGCAGGGGGATATGGGTGGACTGCCCCCCGTAGACGCGCCGGCCCACCACTCGCTTGGCGTATTGAACGGGAATTTTTCGCTGTCCCTCCTGCATCACGATGACCGCCGCGGTAACGGCCAGCATCATGAGCAGCAGCCCGAGGAAGACGAAGAGCTTGAGCTCGCCGGTCCGGATGAGGGTGAAGGAAGAGACGATGGCCGAGGGCAGGCGGACCACGATGCCGGCGAAGATGATGAGCGAGATCCCGTTGCCGATTCCCTTCTCGGAGATCTGCTCACCCAGCCACATGATCAGCGCGGTGCCGGTGGTCAGCGTGATCATGGTGATAAGCCGGAAACCCCAGCCGGGATCGGGGACGATGGCGACACCGCCCGGGCTGCGCATGCTCTCGAGCCCCACCGCGATGCCGAAGGCCTGCACCAGGGACAGCACGATGGTGCCGTAGCGAGTGTACTGGGTGATCTTCTTCTTCCCCGCCTCTCCCTCCTTGGCCAGCCGCTCCAGCGTCGGGATCACCACGGTGAGGAGCTGGAGGATGATGGAGGCGGAGATGTACGGCATGATCCCCAGCGCGAACACGGTGAGGCGCCGGAGGTTGCCGCCGGAGAAGAGATCCACCATGCCGAGCAGGGTGCCCTGCACCTGGTCGAAGAACTGCGCCAGGGAGGCCCCGTCGATGCCGGGGGTAGGGACGTGGGCGCCGAGCCGATACGCGGCGAGAAGGCCGAGCGTGATCAGGACGCGACGCTTGAGCTCCGGAATCTTGAAGATGTTCCGGAAGCTCTGCAGGCTTTCGAACATCAGGCGAGAACCTCGACCCGGCCGCCCGCGGCCTCGACCTTCTTCCGAGCCGACTCGCTGATCTTGTGGGCGCGCACGGTGAGGGCATGCCCCACCTCACCGTCGCCCAGCACCTTCACGCGGCCGCGGTCGGACTTCTTGATGAGGCGCGCCTGGAGCAGGCTGTCCGGATCCACCACGCTGCCGGCGCCGAAGCGGGCCACCAGCTCGCTCACGTTCACGATGGCGTACTCGGTCTTGCCCCCGTAGGGCAGGAACCCGCGCTTGGGCAGCCGCCGGTACAGTGGCATCTGACCGCCCTCGAACCCGGGGCGCACTCCGCCGCCGGAGCGTGCCTTCTGGCCCTTGTGCCCCTTGCCGGAGGTCTTGCCGTGGCCCGAGCCGGGACCGCGGCCGATGCGCTTCCGCTTCTTCGTCGAGCCGGGCGCGGGCCGGAGATCCTCGATCCTCATACCGCCTCCACCTTGAGGGCGAACGGCACCGCCTTGATCATCCCCTGGATGGTGGGGGTGTCGTCGTGTTCCACCGTGTGCCGGATGCGGCGGAGCCCCAGCGCGCGCACGGTCCCCTCCTGCTTCGGGCTGAGCCCGATGATGCTCTTCACCAGCGTGACCCTGAGCTTCTTAGCCACCGCTCCCCTCCTGCCCGTCACCGTCCAGCGCGCGCCGACGGGCCGCGTGCAGGTCGAGCTGCCGCTTCATGCGGCGAAACGCGTCGATGGTCGCCTTGAGGACGTTGTGGGGGTTGTTCGTCCCCAGCGTCTTGGTGAGCACGTCCTGGACGCCCGCCGCTTCCAGCACCGGCCGGACCGCGCCGCCCGCGATGACGCCGGTGCCCTGGGAGGCCGGCTTCATGAAGACACGCGCGGCCCCGAATTGCCCGGTCATCTCGCACGGGATGGTCGTGTCCTTGAGGGGCACGAAGATCAGGTCCTTCTTGGCGTGCTCCACCGACTTCCGGATGGCTTCCGGTACCTCGCGCGCCTTGCCGAGCCCCACGCCCACGTGGCCGCGGCCGTCGCCGACCACCACCAGGGCCGTGAAGGAAAAGCGTCGGCCGCCCTTGACGACCTTGGCCACTCGGTTGATCGCGACCACCCGATCGTTCAGGTCCAGCGCGCTGGCGTCGATCCGTCCTTCGGCCACTCGTTATCTCCTCAAAACGCGAGTCCGCCGGCTCGTGCCGCGTCGGCCAGCGCCTTCACCCGCCCGTGATACTGGTAGCCGCCTCGGTCGAAGACCACGGGCCCGATGCCCTGCGCCTTCGCCCGCTGCGCGATGAGCTCCCCCACCAGCTTGGCCGCGGCCAGGTTCCCGCCCGCCTTGAGCTTGGCGCGGAAGTCCGGAGCGCCGGCTGTCCACCGCGACGAGGGTCTTGCCCGCCACGTCGTCGATGAGCTGGGCGTAGATGTGATTCAGGCTGCGAAACACCACCAGCCGCGGACGCTCCGCCAAGCCCCGGACCTGCCGGCGCACGCGCAGGTGCCGGATCTTCCGCCCTTCGACCTTTCGCTTCGCCAGCATTACTTGGCCCCCGCCTTCTTGCCGACCTTGCGGCGGATGTACTCGTCGGCGTACTTGATGCCCTTGCCCTTGTACGGATCCGGCTTGCGGAGCCCGCGCAGGAGCGCCGCCGTCTGCCCCAGCAGGGCCTTGTCCGCGCCGCGCAGGGTGATGGAGACCTGCTTCTCCACCTCCGCCTGAATCCCCTCGGGGAGCGGAAAGATCACCGGGTGCGAATAGCCCAGCGCGAGCTGCAGGCTCTTGCCCTGGAGCTGGCACCGGTACCCGATGCCCACGATCTCCAGCTTGCGCTCGAAGCCGTCCTTCACCCCGTGCACCATGTTGGCGATGAGCGAGCGCGTGAGCCCGTGCAGCGCCCGCACGTTGCGGTTGTCCGAGCTGCGGTCCACCGTCACCACCGCCGCCTCCGCCTTCACGGAGATGCCGGAGGGGACCGTGTGGGAGAGCTTGCCCTTGGGTCCCTCCACCCGCACCGCGCCCGAGCCCGCGTCCACCGCCACCTTTACCCCCTGCGGCACCGGGATCGGCTTACGTCCGATTCGCGACATGGTCGGCTCCTACCACACGTAGGCGAGGACTTCGCCGCCGAGGCCCTGCTTGCGGACCTCGCGGTCGGTCATCACGCCCCGGGAAGTGGACAGGATGGCCACGCCCATGCCGCCCAGGATGGACGGGATCTTGTCCTTGCCCACGTAGATGCGCCGGCCCGGCCGCGACACCCGGACGAGGCCGGTGATCACGCGCTCGTTGCCGGCCCCGTACTTGAGGTACACGCGGAGCGTGCCCGGCTTCTTCTCTTCCATCAGGCGGAAATTCTTGATGAAGCCCTCGCTCTTGAGGATCTCGGTGATCCGCACCTTCAGCTTGGAGGACGGGATGTCCACCTTCTCGTGCTCGGCGCTGCTGGCGTTCCGGATCCGGGTGAGGAGGTCGGCGATAGGATCGGTCATCATATCCCGGCTCTCCTACCAGCTCGCCTTGGTGACGCCCGGAACTTCACCCTTGAGGGCCAACTCCCGGAAGCAGAGCCGACAGGCCTCGAACTTGCGCAGGTATCCGCGGGGCCGCCCGCAGAGCTTGCAGCGACTGTGCGTGCGCACCTTGAACTTGGGGGTGCGCCGCGACTTCATGATCAGCGAGGTCTTCGCCATGACTTAGGACTCCCTGAACGGCAAGCCGAGATGAGACAGCAGCGCCTTCGCTTCTTCGTCGGTGTCGGCGGTGGTCACCATGATGATGTCCATCCCCCGCACCTTGTCGACCTTGTCGTACACGATCTCCGGGAAGATGATCTGCTCCTTGAGCCCCAGCGCGTAGTTGCCGCGGCCGTCGAAGGCCTTGGGCGGCACGCCCCGGAAGTCGCGCACGCGCGGGAGAGCCACGTTCACCAGGCGGTCGAGGAACTCGTACATCCGCGCGCCGCGCAGGGTCACCTTGCAGCCGATGGGGGAGTTCTCGCGGAGCTTGAAGTTCGCGATCGACTTCTTGGCCCGCGTCACCACCGGCTTCTGCCCCGCGATCGTCTGGAGGTCCGCCACCGCGAAGTCCACCACCTTCGCGTTCTCCTTGCCCTCGCCCACGCCCATGTTGATGACGATCTTCTCCATCCGCGGGACCTGGAAGGGGTTGGTGTACCCGCGCTCCTTCATGAGGGCCGGGATCACGGTGGCCCGGAAGCGGTCACGCAGGCGCGGAGGGACGTCACCCGTCACCTTCGCCTGGGTCGCCGGCACGCCCGCGGGGGCGGGGGCGCCCTTGCTCCCCTTGCCCGCGCCGGGCTTCTTCGCGGCCGCCGGCGGCGCCTTCGGAGCCTGCTTGTCGGCCTTCTTCGCGTCAGCCATGGCTCATCACACCTTGTCGATGGTTTCGCCGGACTTCCGGGCGATCCGGGCCTTCGTACCGTCCGCCATCAGACGGACGCCGATCCGGGTGGGTTTGTCGTTGCGCGGGTCCAGCAGCATCACGTTGGACAGGTGCAGCGGCGCCTCGCGCTCGATGATGCCGCCCTGCCGGAGCTTCTGGGTGGGCTTCTGGTGCTTCTTCATCATGTTGAGCCGCTCGACGATGACCCGACCCTCGGCGGGATACACGTGGAGCACCTTCCCGCGCTTCCCGCGCTCCTTGCCCGCGATCACCATCACGGTGTCACCCTTCCGCACGTGCGCCTGCGCCATATGCTCCTCAGATGACCTCGGGGGCCAGCGAGATGATCTTGGTGAACTGCTTGTCGCGCAGCTCGCGCGCCACCGGCCCGAAGATGCGGGTGCCCACCGGGTTGTCGTCGGCCTTGAGGAGCACCACCGCGTTCCGGTCGAAGCGGATATAAGACCCGTCCTTCCGCCCCACTTCCTTGACCGTGCGCACTACCACCGCGCGGGCCACCTCGCCCTTCTTCACGGTGCCGTCCGGCACCGCCTCCTTGACCGCGACGATGACGATGTCGCCCAGGGACGCGGTGCGCTTGTTCGACCCGCCCATCACGCGGATGCACTGCGCCTTCTTGGCGCCGGAGTTGTCCGCCACGTCGAGCATCGTTCTCGGCTGGATCATGTTGGTCTCAGGACACGCGGACCAGGATTTCCCGGATCCGCCAGCGCTTGTCCTTGGAAATGGGCCGCGTCTCCTCGATCAGCACGCGATCGCCCGTCTTGCTCGCATTGGTCTCGTCGTGGGCCTTGAGCCGCTTCGCGCTCCGTACCACGCGCTCGTAGCGGGGATGGCGGTAGACCCGCTCGATCCGCACCACGCGGGTCTTGGTCATCTTGTCGCTCACCACCACACCTTCCCGGGTCTTCTTCTCGCCCACTGGGGCCTCCTTACGCCTTCGCCTGGGTGCGCTCGCGGAGGATCGTCTGGATCCGGGCGAGATCGCGCCGGGCCTGGCCCACGCGGGACGGATTCTTGGCCACCCCCATGGACAGCTGGAACCGCAGGTTGAAGAGCTCCTCGGCCAGCTCCTTGCCCTTGTCCTTCAGCTCGTCCTCGGACATCTCACGCCACTTCGTTGCCTTCATGATCGCCTCAGAGCGCCCGGGTGCGGGACACGAACTTGGTCTTGATGCCGAGCTTCTGGGCGGCGAGACGGAAACCGTCCTTCGCCGTCGCCTCGTCCACGCCCTCCATCTCGTAGAGGATTCGGCCGGGCTTCACCACCGCCACCCAGAACTCGGGATTCCCCTTGCCCTTGCCCATCCGTGTCTCCGCGGGCTTCTTGGTCACCGGCTTGTCCGGGAAGATCCGGATGAAGATCTTGCCGCCGCGCTTCACGCTGCGCGCCAGGGTCACGCGGGCCGCCTCGATCTGGCGGTTGGTCACCCACGCCGGTTCCAGAGCCTTCAACCCGAAGTCGCCGAAGGACAGGGTGGAGCCACGGTGGGCCTTGCCCTTCATGCGCCCGCGCTGGGCTTTCCGGTACTTGACGCGCTTGGGCATCAGCATGGGATCAGGCCTCGGCCGTCCGCTGGGAGGTGGGGAGCACCTCACCCTTGAAGATCCACACCTTCACGCCGATGGCGCCGAAGGTGGTGTGCGCCTCCGCCAGCCCGTAGTCGATGTCGGCGCGGAGGGTGTGCAGCGGCACTCGGCCGTCGCGGTACCACTCGCGCCGGGCGATCTCCGCCCCCCCGAGCCGGCCGGAGCAGGCGATCCGGATCCCGTCCGCGCCCAGGCGCAGCGCGGAGGTGACCGCCTTCTTCATGGCGCGGCGGAAGGCCACCCGCTTCTGGAGCTGGAGCGCCACGTTCTCCGCCACCAGCTGCGCGTCCAGCTCGGGATGGACCACCTCCTCGATATTGAGGTGGACCTCCTTCTGGGTGCGGCTCTGGATCTCGTTCTTGAGCTTCTCCACCTCGGCGCCCTTCCGGCCGATGATGATGCCCGGGCGCGCGGTGTAGATGGAGATCCGCGCCCGGTTCGCTGAGCGCTCGATGTCGATCTTCGAGATGCCCGCGTGATAGAGCGCGGACTTGATGAACTTACGGATCTTCACGTCCTCGTGGAGCAGGCCCGCGTAACCCTTGGTGGCGAACCACCGCGAGCTCCACGTGCGCGTGGTCCCCAGCCGGAATCCGATCGGATGTGTCTTCTGCCCCATGGTTAGCTCGTCGCTCCCCCCGCGCCCGGGGGCGCGGCGTCTCGTCGGACAGCTCGATGGTGAGGTGGCTCGTCCGGTGCTTGATGAAGTAGGCGCGCCCCATCGCCCGGGGAGACACGCGCTTGAGCGACGGGCCTCCGTCGGCGATCGCCTTGACCACCCGCAGGTCGTCGAGGTTCCGCACCTGGTGGTTGTGCTCGGCGTTGGCGATCGCGGAGCGCAGGACCTTCTCGATGAGCCGCGCCGCCGCCTTCTCCGCGAACTGGAGGGTGGCGAGCGCCTCGCCCACGGACTTGCCGCGGATGTGCTCGAGCACCAGCCGCGCCTTGCTGGCGGGAACCCGGATATAGCGCGCGGTGGCCTGCGTCTTCATGTCGTCCTCACGACTTTCCGGTCGGAGAGGTCGTCGCCTTCTCGGCGGCTCCGTGCGCCTTGAAGGTGCGCGTGAGCGCGAACTCCCCGAGACGGTGCCCCACCATGTTCTCGGTGATGTAGACCGGGATGAACTTCCTCCCGTTGTGGACGGCGAGGGTGTGCCCCACGAATTCCGGCGTGATGGTGGACCGCCGCGACCAGGTCTTCAGCACCTTCTTCTGCCGGGCCCGATTCAGCTCGTCGATGCGGGTTTGCAGCCGCAGGTCGACGTACGGTCCCTTGCTCAGCGAGCGTCCCATGTTCGGCCTCTCCTACTTGGTCCGGCGGGTGACGATGTAGCGATCCGACGGCCGCGCGCCCCGCCGGGTCTTGTAGCCCTTGGTGGGCTTGCCCCAGGGGGTCATCGGGTGATTGCCCTTGCCCTTGCCCTCGCCGCCGCCCATCGGATGGTCCACCGGGTTCATGACGGTGCCGCGCACGGTGGGCCGGAAGCCCTTCCAGCGCACGCGCCCCGCCTTGCCCACGGAAATGTTCTCGTGATCGAGGTTGCCCACCTGCCCCACGGTGGCCATGCAGTCCAGCCCGATGCGCCGCACCTCGCCGGAGGGCAGCTTGAGGTTGCCGTAGTCGCCTTCCTTGGCCAGGACCTGCGCCAGGGTGCCCGCGCTGCGGCAGAGCTGTCCGCCCTTCCCCGGCTGGAGCTCGATATTGTGCACGAGCGTGCCGAGCGGGATATTCCGGATGGGGAGCGCATTGCCGGGAAGGATGTCGGCCTGCGGGCCCGACATCACGACGTCGCCCGGCTTGAGCCCCAGCGGCGCGATGATGTAGCGCTTCTCGCCGTCCCGGTAGTGGAGCAGCGCGATCCGCGCGGAACGGCCCGGATCGTACTCGATCCCCACCACCTTGGCCGGGATCCCGTACTTCTCGCGCCGGAAGTCCACCTCGCGAAGCATGCGCTTGTGCCCGCCGCCCCGGTGCCGCACGGTGATCCGGCCGTAAACGTTGCGGCCATTGGTGCGCCGCTTCGGCGAGAGCAGGCTCTTCTCCGGCGTCTTCTTGGTGATCTCCTCGTTGGTGAGGAGGGTCATGTAGCGCCGGGCGGGCGAGGTCGGCTTCAGCGTCCGGATTCCCATCGGTCTCAGGCTCCCTCGACCAGCTCGATCTTGTGGCCCGGCTGGAGCGTCACGATGGCCTTCTTCCAGTCGGAGCGCTGGCCCTCGAAGCGGCCCATCCGCTTCCACTTGCCCTGCACGGACGACGTGCGCACGTCGGCCACCTTGACGTTGAAGACGCGCTCCACCGCCTGGCGGATCTCGACCTTGTTGGCGTCCTTCGCCACCTCGAACGTCACGCTGTTCTGCTCTTCCTTCTGCCGCATGCTCTTCTCGGTCATGAGCGGCCGGTACAGCACGGAGCGGGGGTCTCTCATGATCCGAGCGCCTCCTGCAGGGCGACTATCGCCGCCCGCTCCACGATCACGCGCTCGTGACGGACGAGCTGGTACGCCGAGGCGTGGCCGGCGGTGGTGACCTCGAGCCAGGGAATATTGCGAGCGGCGCGCTCCACGTCCGCGCTGCGCTCGCCGAGGACGAGCAGGGTGGGAACTCCCGCCGCGCCCAGGCCCTTGAGGGCGGCCACCAGCGACTTGGTCTTCACGTCGCCGAGCGTCATCCGCTCCACCACCGCCAGCTCCCCCGCCGCCACCTTCCCCGACAGCGCGGACCGCAGCGCGACCCGGCGCATCTCCGTGGGAAGATCCTTGTGATACTTCCGCGGGCGCGGCCCGAAGGGCTTGCCGCCGCCCTTCCACTGGGTGGCGCGGATGGAGCCCTGCCGCGCGCGACCGGTTCCCTTCTGACGCCAGGGCTTGCGGCCGCCGCCGCTGACGTCGCTGCGCCCGAGAGTGGAGTGCGTGCCCGTGCGCCGGTCGGCCAGCTCGCGCACCACCGCCTGATGGAGCACCGCCATCTTCAGGGGGCCACCGAAGACCTCGGGCGCGAGCTCGAGGGTGCCCTTGGACTTGCCCGCCGCGTCGAGAATGGGAAGGCTCGGCATGCTACTTCGCCCCCTGCGCCTTCTGCTGCTGCGCCTTGGTCTGCTTCACGCTCTTCCGCACCATCAGAAAGCCGCCCCGGGCGCCGGGCACCGCGCCCCGCAGCAGGATGAGGTTCTGCTCGGGAAGCACGCGCACCACCGGCAGGTTGAGGACGGTGCGACGGTCCCCGCCCATGCGTCCCGGCAGCGGATGGCCGGGCCATACCCGGGAGGGATCGGAAGACGCGCCGATGGAGCCGGGAGCCCGATGGAACATCGACCCGTGGGTGGCGTCGCCGCCGGACCAGCCGTGGCGCTTGACGCCGCCCTGGAAGCCCTTGCCCTTGGTCACGCCCACCACGTCCACGTACTCGCCGGGAGCAAAGATGTCGGCGGTCAGCACCTGGCCCACCGTGTAGGGGGCCACCGCCTCCGTCTTCTGCAGCCGGATCTCCCGGAGCAGCTTCATCGGCCCCGCCAGCCCGGCCTTCTTGTAGAGTCCCGCCATCGCCTTGGTGGCATTCTTCTTCTTGGCCTCGAACCCGAGCTGGAGCGCGTCGTAGCCGTGGGTGGCCTTGGTGCGGACGGACACGACCGTGCAGGGGCCGAGCTGGATCACGGTGACCGGGATCATGTTCCCGTCGTCGCCGAAGACCTGCGTCATGCCGACTTTCCGGCCGATGAGTCCCTCTTTCATTGCCATGATTGGAGTCTCGCTGTCCGGGGGAAGGCTCTAGAGCTTGATCTCGACGTCCACGCCGCTGGGGAGCTCGAGCTTCATGAGCGCGTCCACCGTCTGGGGCGTGGGATCGAGGATGTCGAGAAGGCGCTTGTGGGTCCGCATCTCGAACTGCTCGCGGGAGGTCTTGTCCACGTGCGGCGAGCGGAGCACCGTCCAGCGGTTGATGATGGTGGGGAGCAGCACGGGCCCGGTCACACGCGCGCCGGTGCGCCGTACCGTCTCCACGATCTCCTTCATGGAGCGGTCGAGGAGGTGGTGATCGTACGCCTTGAGTCGGATGCGGATCTTCTGGTCGGTGGTCAGGGTGGCCATGGCGCTACTCCGAGATCTCCGCCACCACGCCCGCCCCCACCGTCCGCCCACCCTCCCGGATCGCGAACCGCAACTCCTTCTCCATCCCGATCGGCTGGATCAGCTCGATCGCCATCGTCACGTTGTCCCCCGGCATCACCATCTCCACCCCCGCCGGCAGCGTGCACACCCCCGTCACGTCCGTCGTCCGAAAATAAAACTGCGGCCGGTACCCGTTGAAGAACGGCGTGTGCCGCCCCCCCTCGTCCTTCCCCAGCACGTACACCTCCGCCTTGAACTTCTTGTGCGGCTTGATCGACCCCGGCTTCGCCAACACCTGCCCCCGCTCCACCTCGTCCTTATCGATCCCTCGGAGCAACGCCCCGATATTGTCCCCCGCCCGCCCCTCGTCCAGCAGCTTCCGAAACATCTCCACCCCCGTCACCACCGACTTCTTCGTCTCCGCCTGCATCCCCACGATCTCCACTTCCTCCCCCACCTTCACGATCCCCCGCTCCACCCGCCCCGTCACCACCGTCCCCCGCCCCGTGATCGTGAAAATGTCCTCGATCGGCATCAAAAACGGCTTGTCCACCGGCCGCGGCGGCGTCGGAATATAGTTGTCCACCGCGTCCATCAGCTCCCAGATGCACTTCGCCGCCGCCGCGTCCTCCGGCTTCTCCATCGCCCCCAGCGCCGACCCCCGAATCACCGGAATGTCGTCCCCCGGAAACTGGTACTTCTTCAACAGCTCCCGCACCTCCAGCTCCACCAGATCCAAAATCTCCGGATCGTCCACCATGTCCACCTTGTTCATGAACACCACCAGGCTCGGCACGTTCACCTGCCGCGCCAGCAACACGTGCTCCCGCGTCTGCGGCATCGGCCCGTCGTTCGCCGCCACCACCAGAATGGCGCCGTCCATCTGCGCCGCCCCCGTGATCATGTTCTTGATGTAGTCCGCGTGCCCCGGACAATCAATGTGCGCGTAGTGCCGCTTCGCCGTCTCGTACTCCACGTGCGACACCGCGATCGTGATCCCCCGCTCCCGCTCTTCCGGCGCATTGTCGATCGTCCCGTAGTCCCGCACCGCCACCCCCGCAAACTTCGTGTGCAACACCTTCGTGATCGCCGCCGTCAACGTCGTCTTGCCGTGGTCGATATGCCCAATCGTCCCCACGTTCACGTGCGGCTTCGTCCGATCAAACTTCGCCTTGGCCATGATCCTCTCCTGTGGGAGCGCGCTAGCGGGAGCCCGCGCGCGGCGCGGCCTTGCCCGCGACCTTCGCCATGATTTCCTCGGCGATGGGCCGCGGCACCTCTTCGTAGCGGGCAAATTGCATGGTGTAGGTGGCCCGTCCCTGCGTCATGGAGCGGACGTCCGTGGCATAGCCGAACATCTGGCCGAGGGGCACATTGGCGCGGATGACCTGGGCGGAGGCGCGCGCGTCCATCGAGATGATCTTGCCGCGCCGGCTGTTGAGGTCGCCCACCACCGCGCCCTGGAACTCGGTGGGGGTCACCACCTCGACGTCCATCACGGGCTCGAGGAGCACGGGCTTCGCCTTCCGCGCCGCCTCCTTGAAACCCATGGAGCCGGCGATCTTGAAGGCCATCTCGTTGGAGTCCACCTCGTGGTAGCTCCCGTCGGTGAGCGACACCTTCACGTCCACCATGGGATAGCCCGCGAGGATCCCGGTCTCCGCCGCTTCCTTCACGCCCTTTTCCACCGCGGGCACGTACTCGCGGGGGATGGCGGGGCCCTTCAGCTTGTTCTCGAACACGAAGCCGGCCCCGGGCTCGGAGGGCTCGACTTCGAGCCACACGTCGCCGTACTGGCCGCGACCGCCGGTCTGCCGCACGAAGCGCCCCTGGGCCTCCGCCTTCTGGCGGATAGTCTCGCGGTAGGCCACCTGCGGCTTGCCCACATTGGCCTCGACCTTGAACTCCCGCAGCAGGCGGTCGACGATGATCTCGAGGTGGAGCTCGCCCATCCCGTGGATCAGGGTCTGGTTGGTCTCCGGATCCACGTTGACCTTGAAGGTCGGGTCCTCGAGGGCGAGCCGGGCCAGGGACAGCCCCAGCTTCTCCTCATCGACCTTGGTCTTGGGCTCGATGGCCACCGCGATGACCGGGGTGGGGAAGTCCATGGACTCGAGCACGATCGGCTTGGTGGGATCGCAGAGGGTGTCGCCGGTCCGGGTGTCCTTGAGACCGACCACCGCCGCGATGTCCCCCGCCGACACCGACTCGATGTCCTCGCGGTCGTTGGCGTGCATCCGCACCAGCCGCCCCACGCGCTCCTTGCGGTCGCGGGTGGAGTTGTAGACGCCGGAGCCGGAGTTCAAGGTCCCCGAGTACACGCGCACGAAAACGAGCTGGCCCACGAACTTGTCGTTCATGATCTTGAAGGCCAGCGCCGAGAAGGGGGACTTGGGGTCGGGCACGCGGGGCTCCGCCGCGCCCGTCTCGGGATTGGTGCCCTTGATGGGCGGCACATCGAGGGGCGACGGGAGGTAGTCGACCACCGCGTCGAGCATGGGCTGGACGCCCTTGTTCTTGAAGGACGCGCCGCAGATGACGGGGAAGATCTTCATGGAGATGGTGCCGGTGCGTACGGCGGCCCGGATCTCCTCCGGGCTGATCTTCTCGCCGCTGAGGTACTTCTCCATGAGGTGGTCGTCCACCTCGGCGAGCCCCTCGATCATCTTCTCGCGGTATTCCTTCACCTGCTCCCCCATGTCGGCGGGGACGGGCTCGGTGGTGAACTTCTGCCCGAGGCTCTCATCGTCGATCCAGACGTACGCGACCTCGTCGATGAGGTTCACGACCCCGCGGAACTTCTCCTCGCGGCCGATGGGAAGCTGGATGGGCACCGCGTGGGCCCCCAGGCGATCCTTGAGCATGGCGAGGCAGCGGAAGTAGTCGGCGCCCACCCGGTCCATCTTGTTGACATAGACGATGCGGGGCACCTCGTACTTGTCGGCCTGGCGCCACACCGTCTCCGTCTGGGGCTCCACCCCGGACACCGCGTCGAGGATGCCGATGGCGCCGTCGAGCACCCGCAGGGACCGCTCGACCTCCATGGTGAAGTCCACGTGGCCCGGCGTGTCGATGATATTGATGCGGCAGTCCCGCCAGAAGCTGGTGGTGGCGGCGGAGGTGATGGTGATGCCGCGCTCCTGCTCCTGAACCATCCAGTCCATGGTCGCCGTGCCCTCGTGCACCTCGCCGATCTTGTAGGACCGGCCGGTGTAGTAGAGCACGCGCTCGGTGGTGGTGGTCTTCCCGGCATCGATGTGCGCCATGATGCCGATGTTCCGGGTCTTCTCCAGCGGGTACTGCGTCTCCACGTGACTCCCTCTTCTTGGTTTCCGGTGCCGAGTTTCCGGTGCCGCGCTCGGGCGGTACAAGCAAAGAGGGGGGTCGAGGACTCGGCCCCCCTCCGCGTAATCAGTCGCTACCAGCGATAGTGCGCGAACGCCTTGTTGGCCTCCGCCATCTTGTGCGTGTCTTCTCGCTTCTTCACCGCCGCCCCGCGGTTGTTGGCCGCGTCGAGCAGCTCGCCGGCGAGCTTGTCCGCCATGCTCTTCTCCGACCGCCGCCTCGCGGATCCGATCAACCACCGCATCGACAGCGCCACCCGGCGATCCGGGCGAACCTCCACCGGCACCTGGTAGGTGGAGCCGCCCACCCGCCGCGATTTCACCTCCACCGCGGGCTTACAGTTGTCCACCGCCGACTTGAAGAGCTTGAGGGCATCCTGCTTGGCCCGCTCCTCCATGCTGCCGAGGGCGGAATACATGATGTGCTCGGCGGTGCTCTTCTTGCCGCCGTACATCATCATGTTGACGAACTTCGCCACCAGCCGGCTCCCGTACTTGGGGTCCGGCAGGATCTCCCGATGAACCGCGCCCGACCGCCGCATCCTACGCTCCGCCCTTGGGCTGCTTGGCGCCGTACTTCGACCGGCTCTGCCGCCGGCCCGCCACCCCCGCGGTGTCCAGCGAGCCGCGGATGATGTGGTACCGGATGCCCGGCAGGTCCTTCACGCGGCCGCCCCGGATGAGGACGATCGAGTGCTCCTGCAGATTGTGTCCAACCCCCGGGATGTACGACGTCACTTCCAGCCCGTTGGTCAGGCGCACCCGCGCGACCTTGCGCAGAGCGGAGTTCGGCTTCTTGGGCGTGGTGGTGTAGACGCGGATGCAGACGCCCCGCTTCTGCGGGCAAGCCTCCATCGCGGGCGTCTTGGACTTCTTCCGCACCGCCTCGCGGCCCTTCCGGACGAGCTGGTTAATAGTCGGCATGGTTCTCCGTTACCGGTGATAGCGCCAAAACTCTAACTTTATAACCGAATAGCCCTTGCCTGTCAAGGTTTTCCGCCCCATCGCCCTATCCCGCCTGGGCGATATCGTCGGCCTCCCCGTCGAGAATCGGCTCCTCGGTCGCCACGGCCGCTTCCACTGCCTGCTCGTCGCCGCCCTGGCTCACCACCTCGGCCCGCGTATAGTTGCTGAGCCCGGTTCCGGCCGGGATGAGGCGCCCGACGATGACGTTCTCCTTCAGCCCGCGGAGATCATCGGTCTTGCCGCTGATGGCCGCCTCCGTGAGCACCCGCGTCGTCTCCTGGAAGGAGGCGGCGGAGATGAAGCTGTCCGTGCTCAGCGAGGCCTTGGTGATGCCGAGCAGCACCGGCTTGGCCGTCGCCGGCGGCTTGCCCAGCGCGGTCGCCTTGTCGTTCTCCTCCTGGAACACGAACTTGTCGACGAGCTCCCCGACCACGAAGTCGGTGCCCCCGACCTCCTCGATCCGCACCCGCCGCAGCATCTGGCGGACGATGATCTCGATGTGCTTGTCGTTGATGGTCACGCCCTGGAGGCGATACACCTCCTGGACCTCGTTCACGAGGTAGCGCTGCAGCTCCCGGTCACCGAGGACGGCGAGGTAGTCGTGCGGATTCGGGGAGCCGTCCATCAACGCCTCCCCCGCCTTGACCCGGTCCCCCTCGTGCACCGAGATATGCTTGCCGCGGGGGATGAGGTACTCCTTGGTCTCCCCGTCGTCGGCGCGGATCACGATCTTGCGCATGCCCTTCACGAAGCCGGCGAACTCCACCGCGCCGTCGATCTCGGTGATGACCGCCTGCTCCTTGGGCTTGCGCGCCTCGAAGAGCTCGGCCACCCGCGGCAGACCGCCGGTGATGTCCTTGGTCTTGGTGGTCTCCCGGGGGATCTTGGAGATGATGTCGCCCTGGAACACTTCCTGCCCGTCGGCGACGAGCAGATGGGCGCCCACCGGCAGCATGTAGCGCCCGCGCGTCTCGCCCAGTCCGTCGTCGGTGGCCGCGCCCGCCACCGCCTCGCCGGTGCGGCTCTCCTTGACCGACACCCGCGGCTGGAGCTTACCCTCCTGGTCCTCGATGATGACGCGCCGGGCGAGGCCGGTAACCTCGTCGAACTCCTCCCGGATCGTCACGCCATCCACGATGTCGCGGAACACCAGCGTGCCCGTGACCTCGGTGAGGATGGGGGTGGTGAACGGATCCCACTCCACCAGGATCACTCCCGCCTTGGCCACCCGCGAGCCCTCGCGAATCTTGATGCGGGCGCCGGGAACCACCGGATACCGCTCCTTCTCTCGGCCCCGGTCGTCGACCATCACCATCTCGCCGTTCCGGTTCAGCACCACGATGTCCTTGTCGCGGTTCTCGACCCAGCGGATGTTGTGGTACTTCACGATGCCGACGTTCTTGGCCTCGTGCTTGGAGGCTTCCACCACCCGGCTCGCGGTGCCACCGATGTGGAAGGTCCGCATGGTGAGCTGGGTGCCCGGCTCGCCGATGGACTGCGCGGCGATGATCCCGACCGCCTCGCCCAGCTCCGCCAGCCGGTTGGTGCCGAGGTTGCGGCCATAACACATCACGCAAATCCCACGTTTCGTATCGCAGGTGAGCGCCGAGCGGATGCGCACCTTCTCGAGGCCCGAGTCCTCGATCTTCTGCGCCAGCTCCTCGTTGATCTCGGTGGTGGACTGCACGATGATCTCGCCGGTGAACGGATCGCGGATGTCCTCGGCGGCCACGCGCCCGAGCACCCGGTCGCGGAGCGACTGGATGATGTCGCCGCCCTCCACCAGGGGCGCGGCGTCGATGAACTTGACGGTGCCGCAGTCGTACTCCGACACGATGACGTCCTGCGAGACGTCCACCAGCCGCCGGGTGAGGTACCCCGAGTCGGCGGTCTTGAGCGCGGTGTCGGCGAGACCCTTGCGCGCGCCGTGGGTGGAGGTGAAGTACTCCAGCACGGTGAGGCCCTCGCGGAAGTTCGAGGTAATGGGAGTCTCGATGATCTCGCCCGACGGCTTGGCCATGAGGCCGCGCATGCCGGCGAGCTGGCGGATCTGCTGCTTCGAGCCCCGAGCACCGGAGTCCGCCATCATGTAGATGGGGTTGAACTCGCCGCCCTGCTCGCCGCCTTCCAGCTCGCGGAACATGGCGTCGGCGATCTGCTCGGTGACGTGCGCCCAGATGTCGACCACCTTGTTGTAGCGCTCGCCGTTGGTGATGACGCCGTCCTGGTACTGCTGCTCCACCTCGTTGACCTGCTGGCGCGCCCGCTCGATGAGCTGGCCCTTGGCGGCCGGGATGTGCATGTCGCCGATGCCGATGCTGAGGCCCGACATGGTGGCGTAGCGAAAGCCGATGTCCTTGAGGTCGTCGAGGAAGGCCACGGTGGCCTCCTGGCCCAGCCGGTTGTAGCACTGGCTGACCAGATTCCCGATCTCCTTCTTCTTCAGCTCGCGATTCTCGAACCGCAGCGCCACCGGCACCACGTCGTTGAACAGGGTGCGACCCACCGTGGTCTCGAGAATGCCGCCGTTCCAGCGCAGGCGGATGCGGGCCTGCAGGTCCACATCCTCGTTGTCGTAGGCGATGCGCACTTCCTCGGAATCGGCGAAGGTCCGCCCCTCACCCTTGGCGCCCGGGCGCTCCTTGGTGAGGTAGTAGATTCCGAACACCATGTCCTGGGTGGGCACCGCCACCGGGGCTCCGTTGGAGGGGGACAGGATATTGTTCGACGACAGCATCAGCACCTGCGCTTCCATCTGCGCTTCCATGGACAGCGGCACGTGCACCGCCATCTGGTCGCCGTCGAAGTCGGCGTTGAACGCGGTGCAGACGAGCGGGTGGATCTCGATGGCCTTGCCCTCCACCAGCAGGGGCTCGAAGGCCTGGATGCCGAGCCGGTGGAGCGTGGGGGCCCGGTTGAGGAGGATGGGATGCTCCTTGATGACCTCGTCGAGGATGTCCCACACCTCGGGGCGCTCCTTCTCCACGTACTTCTTGGCCGCCTTGATGGACGAGGCGAGCCCGCGCTCCTCCAGCTTGCGGAGGATGAACGGCTTGAACAGCTCGACCGCCATCTTCTTGGGCAGGCCGCACTGGTGCAGCTTGAGGTACGGGCCCACCACGATGACGGAGCGGCCGGAGTAGTCCACCCGCTTGCCGAGGAGGTTCTGGCGGAACCGGCCCTGCTTGCCCTTCAGCGTGTCGGACAGTGACTTCAGGGGCCGGTTATTGGGGCCGGTGATGACGCGGCCGCGGCGGCCGTTGTCGAAGAGCGCGTCCACCGCCTCCTGGAGCATGCGCTTCTCGTTGCGGATGATGATCTCGGGCGCCTTGAGCTCCATCAGCCGCTTCAGCCGGTTGTTCCGGTTGATGACACGGCGGTAGAGGTCGTTGAGGTCCGAGGTGGCGAAGCGGCCGCCGTCCAGCGGCACCAGGGGGCGCAGCTCGGGCGGAATCACCGGCAGCACCTCGAGGATCATCCACTCCGGCTGGTTACCGGACTTGAGGAAGGCCTCGATGACCTTGAGCCGCTTGACGATCTTCTTCCGCTTCTGGGCCGAGGTCTCCACGCCCATCTGCGCGCGCAGCTCCCGGGCGAGGGTGTCCAGATCCATCCCGCGCAGCATCTCGCGGATGGCCTCGGCGCCCATGCCGGCACTGAAGGCGTCGTGGCCGTGCTCCTCCTGCAGCTTGCGGGCGCGGTCCACCGGCAGCAGGTCCCGGAGCTTGAGGCCGGGGACCTTGCCGGGATCGATCACCACGTATTCCTCGAAGTAGAGGATCTTCTCCAGCTCGCGGAGCGACATGTCGAGAAGCTGCCCGATGCGCGAGGGCAGCCCCTTGAAGAACCACACGTGGGAGACGGGCGAGGCCAGCTCGATGTGGCCCATGCGCTCGCGGCGCACCCGGGCCCGCCGCACCTCGACCCCGCACTTGTCGCACACCACGCCGGCGAACTTCATCCGCTTGTACTTCCCGCACGCGCACTCGTAGTCCTTGGTGGGACCGAAGATGCGGGCGCAGAAGAGGCCGTCCCGCTCCGGCTTGAACGTACGGTAGTTGATGGTCTCGGGCTTCTTCACCTCGCCGTGCGACCATTCCCGGATCTTCTGCGGCGACGCCAGCTTGATCCGGATGGCGCCGAACGTCATTGGCTTCGGATGCCGATCGAGGATCCCCCACAGGTCCTTGGCGGGCTTGTCCTCTCTCACCAGGCTGCCGAAAGGCCGGTCCGTCAGCATTCGTTGAATCTCCTTTGGCTACGTTCACCTCGGACGGCGGGGCCCCCGCCCCGCGACGTCCTGCGGCTCACCCTACTGGCTACGTTCGTCTCGGACGGCGGGGCCCCCGCCCCGCGACGTCCTGCGGCTCACCCTACTGGCTACGTTCGTCTACTCAATGCGCCTGAGAAGGTTTCTTGGCGTCCTTGGGAATCAGCTCCACGTCGAGGGCCAAGCTCTGCAGCTCCTTCACGAGCACGTTGAAGGACTCCGGCGTGCCCGGCTCGAGGAAGTTCTCGCCCTTCACGATCGCCTCGTAGATGCGATTGCGTCCCTCGACGTCGTCGGACTTCACGGTCAGCATCTCCTGCAGCGTGTGCGCGGCGCCGTAGGCCTCCAGCGCCCACACCTCCATCTCGCCGAAACGCTGGCCGCCGAACTGCGCCTTGCCGCCCAGCGGCTGCTGGGTCACCAGCGAGTACGGCCCGATGGAGCGAGCATGCATCTTGTCGTCGACGAGATGCGCGAGCTTGAGCATGTAGATCTGCCCCACCGTGACTTCCTGATGGAAGGGCTTGCCGGTGCGGCCGTCGAAGAGCACGGTCTTGCCGGAGTTGGGCAGACCGGCCTGGGTGAGATGCCCCTTGATCTCTTCCTCGGTGGCGCCGTCGAAGACCGGGCTGGCCACCCACAGCCCCAGGGCCCGCGCGGCCCAGCCGAGATGCGTCTCCAGGATCTGGCCCACGTTCATCCGGGACGGCACGCCGAGGGGATTCAGCACGATCTCGACCGGCGACCCGTCGGGAAGGAACGGCATATCCTCCTCGGGGAGCACGCGCGAGACGACGCCCTTGTTGCCGTGGCGGCCGGCCATCTTGTCACCCACCGACAGCTTCCGCTTCACCGCCACGTACACCTTCACCATCTTGATCACGCCGGGCGGGAGATCGTCGCCCCGCCGCAGACGGCCCACGCGTTCCTCCAGCATCCGCTCGAAGACCGCGATGTCCTCGTCCGCCGCCTCTTCGATGCGGCGAATCGTCGCGGCGAGCCCCTCGTCCTCCTTGATGCGGATCTTCTTGAGCTCCGCCCAGGAGAAGTTGTCCAGCTCGGGGCGGTCGATGCGGTCGCCCTTCTTGCTCAGCCGCTCCTTGTTGATGGGATCGATCAGATCCAGCATCAAAGTCTTGCCCACCAGCAGGTTCTTGAGCTTCTGGTCCCGCTCCAGCTCGACGGTGGAGACTTCCTCCTGGTAGTCCTTCTCCAGGCCGGCGATCTCCTCGTCCTCGATGGACTTCGCGCGGTCGTCCTTGTCGATGCCCCGCCGCGAGAACACCTTCACGTCCACCACCGTGCCCTCGATGCCGGGCGGCACCGTGAGCGAGGTATCGCGGACGTCGCCCGCCTTCTCGCCGAAGATCGCGCGCAGCAGCTTCTCTTCCGGGGTGAGCTGGGTCTCGCCCTTCGGCGTGATCTTGCCCACCAGGATGTCGCTCGCCTTGACCTTGGCGCCGATGCGCACGATGCCGGACTCGTCGAGATCCTTGAGCGCCTCCTCGGAGACGTTGGGGATGTCCCGGGTGACCTCTTCCTTGCCGAGCTTGGTGTCGCGAGCCTGGACCTCGAACTCCTCGATGTGGATCGAGGTGTAGCGGTCGTCCTTGACCAGCCGCTCGGAGACGAGAATGGCGTCCTCGAAGTTATAGCCACCCCACGGCATGAAGGCCACCAGCACGTTGCGGCCGAGCGCGAGCTCGCCCTGCTCGGTGCCCGGTCCGTCCGCGATGATGTCGCCGGCCTGGAGGCGGTCCCCCTTGGCCACGATGGGCTTCTGGTTAATGCAGGTGTTCTGGTTCGAGCGCCGGTACTTGGTCAGCTTGTAGATGTCCAGCGGCAGATCCGCCACCGGGTCCTGCTTCTTGGAGCGGCTTTCTACCCGGACGAGGATGCGGTTGGCGGACACGTACTCGACCACCCCCGGCCGCTTGGCCGCGATCACCGCCCCCGAGTCACGGGCCACGATGTGCTCCATGCCGGTGCCCACCAGCGGCGCCTCCGGCTGGAGGAGGGGCACCGCCTGGCGCTGCATGTTCGAGCCCATGAGGGCCCGGTTGGCGTCGTCGTTCTCCAGGAACGGCACCATCGCCGCCGCCACCGACACCAGCTGCTTGGGCGACACGTCGATGTAGTGCAGCTCCTCCGGCGGCACCATGCGGTAGTCGCCGCCTTTCCGCGCCGACACCCGATCGCTCACGAAGCGGTTCTTTGCGTCGAGCTCCGCCGTCGCTTGCGCGATGACGTACTTCTCCTCCTCGTGCGCGGTGAGGAATTGCTCCTTCTCGTCCGTCACCCCGCCGTTGAGCACCCGCTTGTAGGGCGTCTCGATGAAGCCGAATTCGTTGATGCGCGCGTACGTCGACAGCGACGAGATCAGGCCGATGTTCGGGCCTTCCGGTGTCTCGATGGGGCAGATGCGCCCGTAGTGGGTGGGATGGACGTCGCGCACCTCGAAGCCCGCGCGCTCCCGGCTGAGGCCGCGGGGGCCCAGGGCGGACAGCCGCCGCTTGTGGGTCAGCTCGGCGAGCGGGTTCGTCTGGTCCATGAACTGCGAGAGCTGCGAGGAGCCGAAGAACTCCTTCACCACCGCCGATACCGGCTTGGCGTTGATGAGATCGTGCGGCATCAGGTTGGTGATGTCCGAGATGGACATCCGCTCCTTCACCGCGCGCTCCATCCGGGTGAGTCCGACCCGGAACTGGTTCTCCAGGAGCTCGCCCACCGAGCGCACGCGCCGGTTGCCGAGATGGTCGATGTCGTCGGTGGCCTTGGTGCCCAGCTTCACCTGCAGGAGGTACTTGACCACCGCGCGGATGTCGTCGGTGCGCAGGGTCTTGAGGTTCAGGTCGGCATTGATCTCGAGCTTCTTGTTGATCATGAAGCGGCCGACCCGCGCGAGGTCGTAGCGCCGCGGGTCCATGAACATGCCGCGGAACAGCGCCCGCGCCGAGTCCACCGTGGGCGGGTCGCCCGGGCGCAGCCGGCGGTAGATCTCCACCAGCGCCTCGTCGGGGTCCTTGGAGTGGTCCTTGGCGAGGGTGTCGTAGATGGAGGCGTCCACCTTGCCCGGGGTCACCACCAGCAGCTTGAAGGGCGCCACCTTGCGGGCGGCGATCTGGGTCAGGAGGGTGGAGGTGAGCTCGGCGTTGGACTCCACCAGCACCTCGCCGGTCTCGCTGTCCACCACCCGGCTGGCCGTCCGGCGCCCCACCAGGGACTCCGCGCGCACCGGGATCTTGTCCACGCCCGCTTCCTTCAACTTCTCGATCAGCTTGGCGTTGAGCGTCTTACCGCCCTGGACGAGGGGCTCCTTGTGGCGCGGCGGCTTGATGTCGTCCGCTACCTTGACCCCCGCGTGTGCCTCCGGGGTGAGCTTCACCATCGCCATGCGGTCCTCGAATGACAGCACTTCCTCGAGCTCGTAGAACATGGCCAGGATCTCCTCATCGCTGAGGATGTCCTGGGGCTTGTGGCAGCCGCGCTCGAGGAACCAGAAGGCGCGCAGGAAGGCGGTGGCGGACATCTTCCGCCGCCGGTCCACCCGCACGTGGAGCAGGTCGTTGGCGTCGAACTCGAACTCCACCCACGAGCCGCGATAGGGAATGATCCGCGCGGAGTGCAGGAGCTTGCCGGAGGCGACGGTCTTGCCCTTGTCGTCGTCGAAGAATACGCCGGCGGAGCGCTGCAGCTGCGACACCACCACCCGCTCGGTCCCGTTGATGATGAAGGTGCCCTTCTCGGTCATCAGCGGCAGCTCGCCCAGGTACACTTCCTGGCCGCGCTGCTCCCGCATGGTGCGCGTCTTCGCTTCCTTGTCATGGTCGTAGACCACGAGGCGGAGCGTCACCTTGAGCGGGATGGCGAAGGTCATGCCGCGGTCGTGGCACTCCTCCACCGTGTACTTCGGATCGCCGAAGTGATAGCTGTCGAACTCGAGCTCGGCATTGCCGTTGTAGTCGGCGATGGGAAACACCGACTTGAAGACGGCCTGCAGCCCCACTTCCTCACGGCGGTCCGGCGCGATGTCCTTCTGGAGGAACTGCTCGTAGGACTGACGCTGAATCTCGATGAGGTTCGGAATCTTAACGGTGGACGGGATCTTGCCGAAATCCTTGCGCACCCGGCGCCCGCACTGAATCGTTCCTGCCATGCTCCCTCCGCGCCTCGGCCGATCAGGCCGAGGGCTCTACCCGGCCGGTCGGACCGGGGCCCCCTTCAGAAAGTTCGTGTCTAGTCGCTTTCTCCAGGGCGGAGGATTACTTGACCTCGACGGTGGCGCCGACCTCCTCGAGCTTCTTCTTCATGTCGGCCGCCTCCGCCTTGGTGACCTTTTCCTTCACCGGCTTGGGGGCGCCGTCCACCAGATCCTTGGCCTCCTTGAGGCCGAGCCCGGTGAGCTCGCGCACCACCTTGATGACCTGGATCTTCTTTTCGCCGGCCGCGTTGAGGATGAGGTCGAACTCGGTCTTCTCCTCCGCCGCCGCCGCCGCCGCGCCGCCGCCCGCCGCGGGCGCGGCCACCGCCACCGCCGCCGCCGCCGACACGCCCCACTTCTCCTGCAAGAGCTTCGAGAGCTGGGCCGCCTCGAGCAGCGTCAGTCCGTCCAGCTTCTCGGCAATCTCGTCGATATTCGTCGCCATGTCCCTGCCTCCGTTGAGTCTGATTAGAGTGGCTGGTGCCGGACCGCGCTACTCTGCGGCCCCCTGCTTGCTTCGCGCCTCGATCACACGTACGAGCTCGCCCTGCACCGCGGTGAGCAGGGTCACGAGCTTGCTCATCGGCCCCTGCAGCGCGCCCACCAGCTGGGCCCGCAGCGCTTCCTTCGACGGCAGATCCGCGAGCGACTTGAGCGCGGCGGGCTCGAGGACCTTGCCCTCGACCACGCCCACCTTGATCGTCAGCGCGGGGTTGTTCTTGACGAACGCCTGGAGCGCCTTGGCCACCGATACCGGATCGTGGCGGGTATAGGCCACCCCGGTGGGGCCGGTCAGGTGCTTCCCGAGGCCGTCCAGCGCCGAGTCCTTGATGGCGATCCGGGCGAGCCGGTTCTTGACCACCTTGTACTCGGCCGACGCGCCCTTCAGCTGCTTGCGGAGATCCGAGAGCTGCCGCACGGTGAGCCCCCGGTACTCGGTGAGCACCGCGGTCTGCACCCCCGCGAACCGCTCCTTCAGCTCCGCCACGCTTTCCGTATTCTCGGCATTCGGCACGACGGAACTCCTCCTAGACCGGCTTCTTGAACTGCGCGGCCACCTTCTGGACATCCACCTTGATGGCGGGCCCCATGGTGGAGGACACCGTGACCGTGCGCAGGTACTGGCCCTTGGACGCCGACGGCTTCGCCCGGATGATGGCTTCCAGCAAGGCCAGCGCATTGGCCGACAGCTGCATCTGGTTGAACGAGCGCTTCCCCACCGGAACGTGCACGTTGCCGGCCTTGTCCACGCGGAACTCCACCTTGCCCGCCTTGGCCTCGCGCACCGCGCGGCCGATGTCGAAGGTCACCGTGCCCAGCTTGGGGTTGGGCATGAGGCCGCGGGGCCCCAGCACCTTGCCGAGCCGGCCCACCTGGCCCATGAGGTCGGGAGTGGCGATGGCGGAGTCGAACTCCAGCCAGCCGCCCTGCACCCGCTCGACGAGGTCCTCCGCGCCCACCACGTCGGCGCCGGCCTCGCGCGCCTCCTTGTCCTTCTCGCCCTTGGCGAACACCACCACGCGCACCGTCTTGCCGATCCCGTGGGGTAGGACTACCGCGCCCCGCACCATCTGATCGGCGTGCTTGGGATCCACGCCCAGCCGCAGGGAGAGATCCACCGTCTCGTCGAACTTCGCGCGCGGCAGCTTCTCGAGGATGCCGATGGCCTCCTCCACGCCGTGCGCCTTCTCGCGGTCGTAGACCGCCCCGCCGCCTTCTCTCGCTTCGTCAGGGTTGGCATGTCGTGTCAGACTCCTCTGCGTCCGCTGCGAACGTGCGCTCGCGCTGTGATCTCCATCAGCGGGGGCCCCGAAATGGCCCCCGCTCTCCCCGTCGGCGGACGACCGTGGCCCGCGCTGCCCGCTCGCGCGCCGGCGGCGCACTAGACAACGTCAATCCCCATGCTGCGGGCGGTGCCTTCGACGGTCCGCATCGCGGACTCGATGGAGTCGGTATTGAGGTCCACCAGCTTGGTCTGCGCGATCTCCCGGACCTGGGCCCGGGTGACCTTGCCGATCTTGTCCTTGTGCGGAATCGCGGAGGCCTTGGCGATGCCCGCCGCCCGCTTGAGGAGGATGGCCGCCGGCGGCGTCTTCACCACGAAGGTGAAGGACCGATCCTGGTAGATCGTCACCACCACCGGAAGGATGAGCCCCTCCTGGTTATTGGTCTGGGCGTTGAAGCCCTTGCAGAACTCCATGATGTTGACGCCGTGCTGGCCGAGCGCCGGGCCCACCGGCGGCGACGGATTCGCCTTCCCGGCCGGTAATCTGGAGCTTCACCATCGCCTGGACTTTCTTTGCCATGTCTCAGAGCCTTTCGACCTGGTAGTACTCGAGTTCGACGGGCGTCATGCGCCCGAAAATCGCCACCATCACCTTGAGCTTGCCCCGCTCGGGGTTGAGGTCGTCGATGCTCCCCTGGAAGTTCACGAAGGGACCCTCGATCACCCGCACCTTGTCGCCCTTCTGGAACGTGGACTTCAGCTTCGGCTTCTCCGCGCCCTCTTCCATCTGGCGCAGGATCCCCTCCACCTCTTCGGGCGGAAGCGCCACCGGCTTGTTGCCGGAGCCCACGAACCCCGTCACCTTCGGCGTGGAGCGCACGAGGTGCCAGGTGTCGTCGGTCAGATCCATCTCCACCAGGAGGTAGCCCGGGAAGAACTTCTGCTCGATCTCGATCTTCTTGCTCTTCCGGATCTCCCGTACCTTCTCCGTCGGCACCACCACCCGGCCGATCAGCTCGGACAGGCCGAAGATCTTGGCCCGGGACTCGATGGCCTGCGCCACCTTGTTCTCGAACCCCGAGTAGGTGTGGACGACAAACCACTGCTTCGGCTTGGTCGTGGTCCCGGCGTCAGTCATCGAAGAATGGTCTCCACGATCCGCGAAAGGCCCACGTCCACCGCTCCCAGGAAGAAGGCCAGGACGAACACCACCACCACCACCACCACCGTGGAGCTCGCCACGTCGGCCCGGCTGGGCCACGACACCCGCCGGAACTCCGCGAGCACCTCGCGGAAGAACTGCTGTACCCGTCTCAGAAACTCCATGCTCTCTCTCGTCGTATCCCGCTATCGAATCTGGCAGGCGTGGAGGGATTCGAACCCCCATCCCCTGGATTTGGAGTCCAGTGCTCTAGCCGTTAGAGCTACACGCCTGCAAGCCGTTGATCCGTGGCTCCGCCTACTTCGATTCCTTGTGCAGCCACGTGCTTCCGGCACCACTTGCAGTACTTCTTCAGCTCCATGCGGTCCGGATGCGTCCGCTTGTTCTTGGTGGTCGAGTAGTTCCGCCGCTGGCAGTCCGTGCAGGCGAGCGAGACGATGTCGCGCATCGCTTACTCCGAGATCTCCGCCACCACGCCCGCCCCCACCGTCCGCCCACCCTCCCGGATCGCGAACCGCAACTCCTTCTCCATCCCGATCGGCTGGATCAGCTCGATCGCCATCGTCACGTTGTCCCCCGGCATCACCATCTCCACCCCCGCCGGCAGCGTGCACACCCCCGTCACGTCCGTCGTCCGAAAATAAAACTGCGGCCGGTACCCGTTGAAGAACGGCGTGTGCCGCCCCCCCTCGTCCTTCCCCAGCACGTACACCTCCGCCTTGAACTTCTTGTGCGGCTTGATCGACCCCGGCTTCGCCAACACCTGCCCCCGCTCCACCTCGTCCTTATCGATCCCTCGGAGCAACGCCCCGATATTGTCCCCCGCCCGCCCCTCGTCCAGCAGCTTCCGAAACATCTCCACCCCCGTCACCACCGACTTCTTCGTCTCCGCCTGCATCCCCACGATCTCCACTTCCTCCCCCACCTTCACGATCCCCCGCTCCACCCGCCCCGTCACCACCGTCCCCCGCCCCGTGATCGTGAAAATGTCCTCGATCGGCATCAAAAACGGCTTGTCCACCGGCCGCGGCGGCGTCGGAATATAGTTGTCCACCGCGTCCATCAGCTCCCAGATGCACTTCGCCGCCGCCGCGTCCTCCGGCTTCTCCATCGCCCCCAGCGCCGACCCCCGAATCACCGGGATGTCGTCCCCCGGAAACTGGTACTTCTTCAACAGCTCCCGCACCTCCAGCTCCACCAGATCCAAAATCTCCGGATCGTCCACCATGTCCACCTTGTTCATGAACACCACCAGGCTCGGCACGTTCACCTGCCGCGCCAGCAACACGTGCTCCCGCGTCTGCGGCATCGGCCCGTCGTTCGCCGCCACCACCAGAATGGCGCCGTCCATCTGCGCCGCCCCCGTGATCATGTTCTTGATGTAGTCCGCGTGCCCCGGACAATCAATGTGCGCGTAGTGCCGCTTCGCCGTCTCGTACTCCACGTGCGACACCGCGATCGTGATCCCCCGCTCCCGCTCTTCCGGCGCATTGTCGATCGTCCCGTAGTCCCGCACCGCCACCCCCGCAAACTTCGTGTGCAACACCTTCGTGATCGCCGCCGTCAACGTCGTCTTGCCGTGGTCGATATGCCCAATCGTCCCCACGTTCACGTGCGGCTTCGTCCGATCAAACTTCGCCTTGGCCATACCGGGATCCTCCTCGCTCGCTACCGCGCAGTGTTGTCGCTGCCGACTATATTGATGGAGCCCATGTCCGGGGTTGAACCGGAGACCTCGTCCTTACCAAGGACGCGCTCTGCCAACTGAGCTACATGGGCGCTCGTTCTGACCTTTCCACGGCCGACCCATCCAGTGCTGCTGCCCCCGGCCCTGGGGCTGGAGCGGGAAACGGGATTCGAACCCGCGACCCCCAGCTTGGAAGGCTGGCGCTCTACCGCTGAGCTATTCCCGCCTGCCGACTCGGCGCGCCCCGCGGCACCCCTGCAAGTGGTGGGGAGAGGAGGATTTGAACCTCCGAAGGCGTTCGCCAGCAGATTTACAGTCTGCCCCCTTTGGCCACTTGGGTATCTCCCCGCTGTTCGCCCCAGGACTGCAACTCCTTGATCCTACTGTTGAAAAGACTGGCGCTGGCGGGAGGATTTGAACCCCCGACCCACTGCTTACAAGGCAGTTGCTCTGCCCCTGAGCTACGCCAGCAGTCGCAAAACTTCACTCTATTTATACGGCCTTGACAAGTCAAGGCCTTTTTGATCCTGCGGCCAGCATCCGCTGCCGCACCACCTCGTAGCAGAGGGTGGTCGCCGCGGCCGAGACGTTCAACGAGCCGATCTTCCCCCGCATCGGCAGGGTCAGGAGCATATCGCAGGTCCGGGTCACCAGGGGCCGCAGCCCATCTCCCTCCCCACCCAGCACCAGACAGACCGGCCCGGTCAAGTCCACCGTCCAGGGATCCCGCCCCCCCTCCTGGGCAGCGCCCATGATCCAGACCGATTCTTTCTTCAGTAATTCAAGCACTTGTACGATATTGGTCTCGCGGGCGACGGGAATGTGCTCCAGGGCTCCCATGGCCGCCTTCGCCGCCCCCGGCGTGAGTCCGGCCGCCTGATGCTTGGGAAGGATGACCCCGTGCACCCCGGTAGCCTCGGCGCTGCGGAGCACGGCCCCGAGGTTTCGCGGGTCCTGGATGCGGTCCAGCGCCAGGAAGAAGGCCGGCTCCCCCCGCTGGGCCGGCACGCGAAGCAGGTCATCGAGCGAGGCGTAGGCCGCCTCCGCCACGCGCGCCACCACGCCCTGATGATGGGTGGTGCCCGCCATGGCGGTGAGCTGGTCGCGCGTCCGGTAGGAGACTTTCACCTGGCGGCTCCGCGCCAGGGTCAAGAGCTCCTGGAGCGCCGGGCCGCGACTTTCAGAGAGAATGGCCACTTCCTCCACGCTGCGTCCCGCCGCGCGGAGCGCCTCGAGCACCGGGTTGCGGCCGAACAGCGGGGCGCCCTCGCGCTCGGTCACCGGCGCAGCCTCCAGCTCGTTCCGTCCCGCGTGTCCTCGATGACGACGTCCAGCGACTCGAGCTCGGTCCGCAGCCGATCCGCCTCCGCGAAATCGCGGCGCTTGCGCGCCTCCTGCCGCAGCCATACCAGGGAGTCGATCTTGGCCTTGAGCTTCGAATCGACTTCGCGCGGGGGCTCCACCCGGGCCTCGAGGAGTCCGAGCGTGCGGCCCAGGGTCACCAGCTCACCCACCCCCATGAGGAAGGCGCCGGCCCCCGCGCGGCCCTCGGTCACCGCGGTGCGCGCGCCCTGGAGCGTGCGGGCGAGATCGAAGAGCACGCCCAAGGCCTGCGGGGTATTGAAGTCGTCGTCCATCGCCGCCTCGAAGCGCGCGCGCTCGCGGGCCACCTCGTCGAAGAGGCCATTGTCCGGTCCGGGCGGCGGCGTGCCGCGCGCGGCGAGCCGCTCCGCTTCCGTCACGAGCCCGCGCAGCCGCGCCAGCCCGCGCCCCGACTCCTCGATACGGTCGGCGCTGAAGTCGAAGGGGTGCCGGTAGTGCGCGCCGAGGAGATAGAGCCGGATGGCCTCGGGATCGTGGCGCTTGACCATCTCGCGGATGGCGAGCGAATTACCCAGCGACTTGGACATCTTCTCCGCGCCCAGGTTGAGCAGCCCGTTATGCGCCCAGTAGCGCGCGAAGGGCTTGCCGGTGGCGCCCTCGGACTGGGCGATCTCGCACTCGTGATGCGGGAAGATGAGGTCGTCGCCGCCGCCGTGGATGTCGAGGGTCTCGCCGAGGTGCTGGCTGGCCATGGCCGAGCACTCGATGTGCCAGCCGGGCCGGCCCGGCCCCCAGGGGCTCGGCCACTGGGGCTCGCCCGGCTTGGCGGATTTCCACAGCGCGAAGTCGCGCGGGTCGCGCTTGCGCTCGTCCACGTCCACGCGCGCCCCCGCCAGGAGATCGTCCAGATTCTTGCCGGACAGGCGTCCATAGGGGGGAAACTTCCGCACCTCGAAGTAGACGTCACCTTCCACCGCATAGGCCAGGCCCTTGGCGATGAGGCGCTGGATGATCTCGATCATCTGCGGAATGTGCTCGGTGGCCCTGGGCTCGACGTCGGGCGCCAGCACGCCCAGCGAGGCCATGTCCGCCCGCTCGGCCTCGATAAAGCGCTCGGAGATCTCGCGCGCGGTGACGCCCTCCGCGCTGGCGCGCCGGATGATCTTGTCGTCCACGTCGGTGAAGTTCCGGACGAAACGGACCTGATGGCCGCGGAAGCGCAGGTAGCGGCGTATCACGTCGAACACGATGGCGCTGCGCGCGTGCCCGATATGCGAGTAGTCGTAGACCGTGACCCCGCAGACGTATATGGTGACCTCGCCCCGGGTCGCGGGGACGAAGTCCTCCTTCTTGCGCGTCATCGTGTTGTAGATCCGGATCGGCACGGGCGCTCCTAGCTCGTTGATTTCACTTGGACGGCCACCACTGCCATGGCCGCGATGCCTTCCTCGCGGCCGAGGAGCCCCAGGCCCTCGGGGCTCTTGGCCTTCACGCTCACGCGGCCCGGCGCGAGCTTCATCGTCTCCGCCAGGCGCGCGGCCATCTGATCGAGAGAGGCGGCCAGCCGAGGCACCTGGCAGATCACGGTCGCGTCCACGTTCAGCGGGCTGCCACCCGTGGCCGCCACCACCTCTATCACACCGCGCAGCAGCTCGAGGCTCGAGATCCCGGCATAGCGCGGGTCGGTGTCCGGGAAGAGCCGGCCGAGATCGCCCAGGGCCAGGGCTCCCAGCAGCGCCTCGCAGATCGCATGGGTGAGCACGTCCGCGTCCGAGTGACCCCCGAGCCCGCGCGGCCCCGGAATGGTGACGCCCCCGAGGACTAGCGGCCGACCCGCCACCAGCGGGTGGAGATCGAATCCGAGACCGGACCGGATTTCCGTCATCGTCTCGCTCCGCGCCATCCAGCGCCGCGCCATGGTGAGATCCTCCCGCGTCGTGATCTTCAGGTTCTGGGGGAGGCCGGGCACGAGCGTCACCCGCCCGCCCAGCCGTTCCACCAGCACGGCGTCGTCGGTGCCCGCGAAGCCGTCGCGGCGCGCCTTGTCATGCGCCTCCCAGAGGAGGTCACGGCGGAACGCCTGCGGCGTCTGCACCAACCAGAGGCCCCTCCGGTCCAGCGTGGCCTCCGCGGTGCCGTCCTCGCCCACCCGCTTCACCGTCTCGCGGACCGGCAGCCCGCACGTGGCGGCGCCGGTGGCCCCCGCCGCCGCGAGCACCCGCGCGACGAGCTCGGGCGTGATGAACGGCCGCACCGCGTCGTGGACGAGCACCCACTCCGTGTCGCCCGCCGCCTGGAGCCCGAGCCACACCGATTCCTGACGCTCCGCCCCGCCCGCGACGATCTCGCAGCGGCGCGGCAAGGGGTGGCGGGCCAGCAACCGCCGCGTCGTCGCCACGCGCGCGGCGGGCACCGCCACCACCAGGCCCGCCACACAGGCGGCCCGGGCCAGGGCGCGCAGGGTGTGGACGAGGAGCGGTGCCCCCGCGAGGCCGAGGTACTGCTTCGGCAGCCGCGCTCCCATGCGGGCGCCGGACCCGCCGGCGGGAACCACGACCACGGCCTGCCTCAATGCACGGGCTCCTCGGCCGGAGCGGGCCGCGCGAAGATCATCCGGCCCGCCGTCGTCTGCAGCACGCTCGTCACCGTGACGTCCAGCATCTGCCCGATATGTTTCTTGCCGTGGTCTACCACGACCATGGTTCCGTCGTCGAGATAGGCCACGCCCTGCCCGGCTTCCTTGCCTTCCTTCATCACGTGCAGGTGCATCAGCTCGCCCGGCAGCACCACCGGCTTGATGGCACTCGAGAGCTCGTTGATGTTGAGCACGGGCACCCCGGACAGCTCGGCGACCTTGTTCAGGTTGTAGTCGTTGGTGACCACCTTGCCCGAGAGCGTCTTGGCCAGCTCGATGAGCTTCCGGTCCACCTCGCGGATCTGGGGAAAGTCCTGATCATGGATGCGGACGGTGATCTTGCTCATGCGCTGCAGCCGCTGGAGCACGTCGAAGCCGCGCTTGCCGCGGTTCCGCTTGAGCGCGTCCGACGAGTCGGCGATCTGCTGCAGCTCGCGGAGGACGAACTGGGGCACGATGATGGTCCCCTCGAGGAAGCCCGACTCGCATACTTCGGCCACGCGCCCATCGATGATCACCGAGGTGTCGAGGACCTTGTACGCCTGCTTGAGCCCCACCGTCTTGGGGAAGAGCTTCGCTGACATGCCCTCGAGCTCGTCGCCCTTGGCCAGGGTGACCGCGCAGCCCAGATAGCCCAGCAGGAGCGAGAAAAGCCCGCGGCCGAGCGCCCCCGCCTCGGGCACCACCGCGCCGAGCGCGCTGCCCACGCCGAGCCCCAGCGCCACGCCGGCGATACCGCCCGCCGCGCCCCAGAATAGGCGGTCCACCGGCACGCGGCGACCCTGCCACTCGAGCACGACCGCCAGCACGCCGCAGAGGAAGCCGGCGAGACCGAGCCAGTGGCTCTGGGCCTTGAGACCCAGGGCCGGGCCCAGCGCCACGCCCGCTCCGGTCGCCACCGCCAGGATACATAGCCGCGCGATGATGAGCGTCATCCGCTATCCCCCGAGCAAGGCCTTCACGGCCTCTTCGACTGATCCCACCCCCTGGACCTCCAGCGGCTGGGCCTCGCGCGTCGCGAGATTGTTCCCTGGCACGATTGCCGCGGCGAAGCCGAGGGCGGCCGCCTCCCGGAGCCGGGCGGGCAATCCCGCCACCGCCCGCACCTCGCCGGTCAGACCGACCTCGCCGATCACCACCACGTCACCGCGGACCGGCCGGTCGAGATAGCTGGAAGCCGCCGCGATGACCACGCCGAGATCGGCGGAGGGCTCGGTCACCGTGGCGCCCCCCGCCACGTTGATGAAAGCGTCCTGGGTCATGAGCGGCAGGCCCACCCGCTTCTCGAGCACGGCGAGGAGCAGGCATACCCGATTGTAGTCCGCGCCGATCACGGTGCGGCGGGGCGATCCGAAATTGGCGGGCGCCACCAGGGCCTGGAGCTCGAGCAGGAGCGGGCGCGTGCCCTCGAGGCTGGAGACGATCACCGAGCCCGGGGCGCCGCGCGGCCGCTCGGAGAGGAAGAAGGCGGACGGGTTCTTCACCTCGGCGAGGCCGCCCTCTCCCATCTCGAAGACCCCGATCTCATTGGTGGATCCGAAGCGGTTCTTGACGGCGCGGAGCACGCGATAGGCATGGTGCCGCTCGCCCTCGAAGTACAGCACCGTGTCCACCAGGTGCTCGAGCACCCGCGGGCCCGCGAGCGTGCCCTCCTTGGTGACGTGGCCGACCAGGAAGGTGGCCATGCCGCGCGCCTTGGCCTGCACCATGAGGCGCGCCCCGCACTCACGCACCTGGCTCACGCTGCCCGGCGCCGACTCCACCCCGGGCAAGAACATGGTCTGGATGGAGTCCACCACCAGCACCTTGGGCGCGAGCTGGGCCACATGCGCCTCGATCGCAGTGAGATCCGTCTCGGCCAGGAAGTAGAGCGAGTCCGCGGCAACCCCCAAGCGGTCCGCGCGCATCTTGACCTGGGCCGCGGACTCCTCGCCGGAGACATAGAGCACGGACCCCGCGCCCGCGGCCAGGGAGCGGCTGGTCTGCATGAGAAGGGTGGACTTGCCCGCGCCGGGCTCGCCGCCGACGAGCACCAGGGAGCCCCGCACCACGCCGCCGCCCAGCACCCGGTCCAGCTCGCCGATGCCGGTGCGCGCGCGCGCGCCCTCCTCGATGCGGATCTCGGACAGGCGCTGGGGCCGCGAGCCCGGCTGCAGCGCGGGCCGCGACGACCGGGCCGGCTGCGGCCGCTCCTCGACCAGGGCGAGGTACTCGCCCCCGCGCGCACAATCCGGGCAGGTGCCGGGCTTGGGCCCCGCGAACCCACAGGTCTGGCAGCGATACACCGCCCGCTCGCGCGCCATCACTTCTTCTCCACGGTTGACGGCTTGTGTTCCGATGGACGAGCGAATCAGGGTCCGCAGGAGATAGCTCCGCTCGGCGCCCTCGAGGAAGGCGGCGAGATTCTCGTACACCGACGGATCCTCCAGCAGCCCGCCCACGGTCCCCTCCCCCGCTTTGAGCCGGTCGGTGATGACGCGGAGATTGGCCATGGCGGCCCGGAAGTCGGCGGCCGCCTCGCCCATGGGGCCGTCACCCTTCTCGCTGAGCAGGCCGCCGATGAACCCCTGGCCCTGGACCAAACGATTCGATACTTCGCGGAAGTTGCGCGCCACCGCGCGGACGTCCTCGGCCACCGGCTTGTACTGGGGATCGAAGAGCAGAGTGGGCAGGAGCCCCGGCTCGTCGGCGCCCCCCGGGCCCTTGGCCTTGTCAATCGCGCGCGTCAGCGAGTCCACCGCCGCCAGCAGCGCGCGCGCCGACCGCCCGCTCTCCGCGGAGAGGAGCACCGACACCGCATTGTCCTCGTTCCGCGTGCGCGCGAGCGTCGCGCGCGCGTCGGCGAGCAGGCCGTTGAGCTGGCGCAACGCCTCCGGCTCCTCGTAGAGCAGCACGTGGAGCCAGCCCTTGCCCTTCTCCACCTGCTCCACGACTCGACGCGCGGACTTGACGGTGGCCTGGAGGTCCTCCACCGCGCCGCTGGCGTCCACCTTCTCGAGCGTTCCCTGCAGGGTGACCGCCAGCTTGTTGATGGTGGCGAGCGTCCCCGCCCCGGACGCGAAGAGCCGCCCCATCTCGAAGAACTCCTTGGTGGCGATCACGTCGCCCGGCTTCAGCGCGGGCGCCTCCAGCTTGCCCTGGGTGATCTCGACCAGCTTGTCGCCCAGGAGGCCCTGGGTCACGATCTGGGCCTCGGAGTCCCTGCGGATGCGCTCCGAGAAGCGGCGGGACACGTTGAGCGTCACCCGCACCTTGCCGCCCACCTCGGGCGAGAGCACCACGCTGGTGACGCGCCCGATCTGCACGCCGGCCAGCCGCACGGTGGCGCCCTCGATGAGCCCGCCCACCTCGGTGAAATCCGCGTAGAGGTCGTACTTCCGCTCGAAGATGCGCGACTGGGCGCCCAGGAGATAGATGATGCCCAGAAAGACCAGCAGCGCGATGACGATGAAGGTCCCGATCCGCAGCTGGAGCGCCAGCGACCGGCGATCGGGCATCCTAGCCTTCGCGCAGCTCGCCCGCGAGGAAGTCGCGGACGACCTGGTTGGTGGGAGCGGTGAATCTCGGCCGGCGTGCCCGTCTCCACGAAGCGGCCCTGGTAGAGGATGGCCATCCGGTCGGCCACCATGTCGGCGAACTCGATGTCGTGGGTCACCACGATGGCGGTATCGGCCACGCCCCGGCGTAGCTCGGCGATCAGCTCCGCCACCAGCCGCGCGTTGGTGGGGTCGAGGCCCGCGGTGGGCTCGTCGAAGAAGACCACCTCGGGCTCGGTGATCAGGGTCCGCGCGATGCCCACCCGCTTGCGCATGCCCCCGGACAGCTCCGCGGGCAGGCGCTCGTCGACGCCGGGGAGCCCCACCAGGGCGAGGAAGCGATGGACGCGATCGGTGATCTCCCCCTCGCTGAGCCGGGTGTGCTCCCGCAGCGGGAAGGCCACGTTCTCGAACACGGAGAGGGAGTCGAAGAGGGCGGCGTTCTGGAACACGTAGCCGGCGCGGCGCCGCACGGACAGGATCTGCTCCTCGCGCAGATTGTCGATGCGCGTGCCGAAGAGGTAGACCTCGCCGTCGTCGGGCGCGAGGAGACCGTCGCAAATACGGAGGAGCACGGTCTTGCCCGAGCCGCTCCCCCCCATCACCGCCAGCGTCGTGCCCTTGCCGAGGGTCAGGCTCAGCCCGCGCAGCACCGGCTTGGTGTCGAAGGCCTTCCACACCTCCCGCACCTCGACCAGCGCCTCCCCCTCGCGCGTCGCCATCACCAGAAGAGGATCAGGAGGAGCTTGGTGAGGAAGAAGTCGGAGATGATCACCCCCATCGCCACCTGCACCACGGTGGCGGTGGTGGAGCGCCCCAGCCCTTCCGTCCCGCCCTCGGTGGCAAGGCCGTTGTAGCATCCGACGAGGGTCACGATGACCCCGAAGACCAGGCTCTTGACGAGACCGGTGAGGAAGTCGCGAATCACCACCCAGTAGGCGATGGTATTCCAGTAGAGGTAGGGATCGACCTCGCGGTCGAACACGGCCACCAGCATGCCGCCGACCAGCCCCATGAAGTCGGCGAGGACGGTCACCAGCGGGAAGACGATCACCGCCGCCAGCATCCGCGGCACGATGAGCCGCTTCACGTAGTTGACGCCGAGCGCGCGGAGCGCGTCGATCTGCTCGGTCACCTTCATGGATCCGAGCTCGGCAGTGATGCCCGAGGCGACCTTGCCGCCCACCAGGATGGCGGTGAGCACCGGTCCCAGCTCGCGCAGGATGGACAGCGCCACCACCGGCCCCACATAGCCCTCGGCCCCGAAGCGCGCCATGTTCACCGCGGTCTGGAGCGCCAGCACCATGCCCGTGAACAGCGCGGCGGTGAGCGCCACCGTCACCGAGCGCACCCCGATGGTGTCAACCTCGCGCGCGACCAGCTTGAAATAGTGCGGCGGCAGCGCGAGGTTGCGCGCGACCTGAGCCGTCAGGAGCCCGAGCCCCCCGTACCAGACGACGGATTCGCGCAGGTGCCGGTTGATCGTCTCGGCCCAGGCCATCAGCGACGTCCCTCCGAGTCCAGCGTCAGGCTCTCCACGAAGACCTGGAACTCGAGCCGCCCCGCGTCGAACTGGTCCACGGGCGCCACGTAGAGGAAGTCATAGACGCAGCCGTCTTCCTTGAGCGTCACCGCGTCGACCGCGACCTCGCGGCCGTCGAGCGTACCCCGCAGGGTGGTCCGGGCGCCCCGGCGCCCCTTCACCACCACGTCGTCGGTCCGCACGTCCGTCCGGTGCTTGAGGCCGAAGGTGAGGTGACGGACGAGCAGCAGCGCCGGGCGGTCGGCGACGCGCCCTCCGCAGGTGGCGTCGGCCAGCATGCCGGCAGCGGGAGCGGCGCGGCGAAGCTCGAGATCGGCTTCGGCGCCGGAGGCGACCTGCCACTCGCCGCCGGGCAGGCTCACCGCATAGCCCTTGCTCGAGTGGAAGACGCCGCGCTCGATGCGATCGGCGGTGCACGCCGTGAGGGCGAGCACCGACGCGCGAGCCGGAGACCCAGCCTCACTTCACGCCTCCCGCGGGGGCCGAGCCGCCGGCGTGGCGGCGCTCCAGCTCGGCGACCACGCGGCGCAGCGGGATGCCGCGGCTCGTCAGCAACACCATGGCGTGGAACCAGAGATCGGCGACCTCCGAGATCACCCGCTCCTCGCTCTCGCCGCCCAGCGCGGCGGTGACCACCTCGGTGGCCTCCTCGCCGATCTTCCGGCAGATGAAGGCCTCGCCCTTGCCGAAGAGGCTCGCCACGTAGGAGCCCTCCGGCCGCTCGACCAATCGCGAGGTCAGCGTGCGCTCGAGGACTTCAAGAAAGGCCGGGGCTACCCGCTCCCGCGCGCGGCGCCGCCGCTCCCTCGCCCGCCACGCGCGTGAAGAAGCACGCGCGCGCGCCGGTATGGCAGGCCACGCCCTCCTGATGCACCTGCACCAGGAGCGTGTCGCGATCGCAGTCGGCGTAGAGCCCGTCCACATGCTGGACGTGGCCGGACGTCTCGCCCTTGCGCCACTGCTCCTGGCGCGACCGGGACCAGTAGTGTCCCGCGCCGGTGCGGAGGGTGGCGTCGAGCGCGGCCCGGTCCATCCAGGCCACCATGAGCACCTCGCCGGTCTCGGTCTCCTGGACCACGGCGGGGATGAGCCCGGCGGCATCCCACTTGAGCTCGCCCCCGATGCTCATGCCTCGATCCGCACGGGCACGCCGCGCTCCCGCAGATAGGCCTTGGCCTCGCCGATCCGATAGCGGCCGAAGTGGAACATCGAGGCCACGAGCACGGCGTCGGCGGCACCGGCGGTGACGCCCTCGTGGAGGTGCTCGAGGGTGCCCGCGCCTCCGGAGGCGATCACCGGCACCGACACCGCCTCGGATACCGCGCGGGTGAGCTCGAGGTCATAGCCCTCGCCGGTGCCGTCGCGGTCCATGCTGGTGAGGAGAATCTCGCCCGCGCCCTGCGCCTCCACCTCGCGCGCCCACTCCACCGCGTCCCGTCCGTCGGGCCGGCGGCCGCCGTGGGTGTGGACGCCCCAGCGCGCGCCATTCGCGGACGGCTCGCGCTTGGCATCGATGGCCACCACGATGCACTGGCTGCCGAAGGCGCGGGCCGCCTCGGAGATCAGCGCGGGCCGCGCCAGCGCGGCGGTATTGAGCGAGACCTTGTCGGCGCCCGCGCGCAGCAAGGTGCGGATGTCCTCCAGCGAGCGCACGCCGCCGCCCACGGTGAGCGGCATGTAGATGCCCTCCGCGGTGCGGCGGACCACCTCCAGGATGATGGCGCGGTCCTCGTGCGAGGCGCCGATGTCGAGGAAGACGAGCTCGTCGGCGCCCTGCGCGTCATAGGCCTGCGCCGCCGCCACCGGGTCGCCGGCATCCCGCAGGTCCACGAAGCGCACGCCTTTCACCACGCGGCCGCCGTGCACGTCGAGGCAGGGAATGAGGCGCTTGCCCAGCATGGCCTAGCCCACCTCGGCCATGGCCCGGCGGAGATCCACCGCGCCGCTATAGAGCGCCCGGCCCACGATCGCCCCCTCCACGCCGGGAATGGTGGCGAGCTGCCGGATATCGTCGAGCGAGCCGACGCCGCCGGAGGCGAGGATGGGCAGGCCGGCCGCGCGCGCCACCGCCTCCGTGCTCCAGATATTGGGCCCGCGCTCGGTGCCGTCGCGGGCGATGTCGGTATAGAGCACGGCGGCGGCTCCCGCGGCGCCGGCATCGCGGGCCAGATTGGCGGCCTCGAGCTCGAGCACGCGCTTCCAGCCGTCCACCGCCACCTTGCCGTCGGAGGCGTCCACCGCCACGATGATCTGGTTGGGAAACGCGTCGCAGATCTCGCCGAGAAAGGCGGGATCGAGCGCGGCGCGCGTGCCCACCACCGCCCAGCGCGCGCCCGCATCGAGCACCCGCTGCACCGCGGCCGCGTCGCGGAGGCCGCCGCCCACCTGCACCGGGATCCCCAGCGCGGCGATGATGGCGTGAACAATCTCGGTCTGCGCGGGCCGGCCGCCGAAGGCGCCGTCGAGATCCACCACGTGGAGCCGCCGCGCGCCCTGCGCCTGCCAGCCGCGCGCGGTGGCCACCGGGTCCTCGGAGAAGACGGTCTCGTCCTCGAGCCGCCCCTGCCGGAGCCGCACGCAGCGGCCGCCCCGAAGGTCGATGGCCGGGATGAGCGTGAAGGCCATGGCTAGCGGCGCCGGTCGCGCACGAAGGCGGCGAAGTTCTCGAGGAGACGCAGGCCCCACTTCTGGCTCTTCTCGGGGTGGAACTGCGTGGCAAAGAGCGGGCCCCGCTCCACCGCGGCGGCGAAGGTCACGCCATACGTGCACGACGCCACCTTGACGGACGGGTCGTCCGTCTCCGGATAGTACGAGTGCACGAAGTAGAAGTGCGCGCCGCTCGGCACGCCCTCGAACAGCGCGAGGTCGCCGCGATGCTCGACGCTGTTCCAGCCCATATGCGGCACCTTGGGCCCGCGGGGAAAGCGCCGCACCGCGCCCGGAATGATGTCCAGGCCCTTGCCCTGGCCGAACTCCTCGCTCTCCGTGAAGAGGAGCTGATAGCCCAGGCAGATGCCGAGGAAGGGGCGGCTCCCGTCGATGGTCGCGCGCACGGGATCCAGAAGCCCGCGCCGGCCGAGGTTGGCCATCGCGTCGTGAAAGGCGCCGTCGCCGGGCAGCACCACCGCCTCGGCGTCCTCCACCACGCGCGGATCCTCCGTCACCACCGCGCGCATGCCCAGGCGGCCGAAGGCCTTCTCGACGCTTCCGAGATTGCCCCGGCCGTAGTCGATGACCGCGATCATGGCCCGCCCTAGAGGCTGCCCTTGGTGGACGGCACGTCGGAGACGCGCGGGTTGAGCCGGGTGGCCTCGGCCAGCGCACGGCCCACCGCCTTGAACGTGGCCTCCGCGATGTGGTGGAGGTTCTCGCCGTAGTGCATGGTGACGTGGAGCGTGATCTCGGCATTGAAGGCGACGGCGCGGAAGAAATCCTTCAGCAGGTCCAGGTCGAAGTTCGAGATCCGCGTCCGCTGCAGCGGCACGTTGAACACGAGATACGGCCGTCCGGAGAGGTCCACCGCGGCGTGCAGCAACGCCTCGTCCATGGGGAGGAAGGACGCCCCGTAGCGGACGATCCCGCGCTTGTCGCCCAGCGCCTCCTTGAGCGCCTTGCCCAGGCAGATGCCCACGTCCTCTACCGTGTGGTGCAGGTCCACCTCGGTGTCGCCCCGCGCGTCCACCGAAAGGTCCATCAGCCCATGCTTGGCCCACGCCTCCAGCATGTGGTTGAAGAACGGGATGGTGGTCTCGACCTTGGACGCGCCGGTGCCGTCCAGCCCGAGCTGGAGGACGATCTGCGTCTCCTTGGTCTTGCGCTCCACGCGAGCCTGCCGCGGAATCGCGGGCTCGGTACCCCGGGCCTTGTCCGTCATGCGGTGCCTCCCCTCGTCTCGATGCGCACTTGAGCGGCCGCCCCGTGGGCGGCGAGTCCTTCCACGCGGGCCAGCTCGGCCAGGTGCGGCCAGGCCTCCGCGAGGCCGCGGGCGGTAAAGCGGATCACGCTGAGCCGCTTCATGAAGTCCTCGGTGGAGAGCGCGGAGGCGAAGCGCGCGGTGCCGCCGGTGGGCAGCACGTGATTCGGCCCGGCCACGTAGTCGCCCACCACTTCCGGGGTGGCGCCGCCGAGGAACACCGCCCCCGCGCTTCGCACGCGGGCCAGCAGCGCATCGGGCTCGGCCACGAGCAGCTCGAGGTGCTCGGGGGCGAGGCGATTGGCCACGTCCACCGCCTCTTCCAGGCTCGCCGTCAGCACGAGCGCGCCATTGGCCTCCAGCGCGCTGGCCGCGATCTCGCGCCGGGGCAAGGTCTCGAGGCGGCGCACCGTCTCCACTTCTACGTAGTCGAGCAGCGCGGCCGAGGGCGAGAGCAGGACGGCGCGCGCCATCGGATCGTGCTCGGCTTGGGCGAGGAGATCGGCGGCGGCGAAGGCGGGATCGGCGGCGGCGTCCGCGATCACCACCACCTCGCTCGGCCCGGCCAGCATGTCGATGCCGACATCGCCGAAGACCCGGCTCTTGGCCAGCGCCACGTAGATATTCCCCGGGCCCACGATCTTGTCCACCCGGCGGATGCTCGCGGTGCCATAGGCGAGCGCCGCCACCGCCTGCGCGCCCCCGACGCGATAGGCTTCCGTCACGCCCGCCACGCGCGCGGCGGCCAGCACCGCGGCATTGAGCTTGCCGTCGGGCCCGGGCGGCGAGACCAGGGCGATCTCGGCCACGCCCGCCACGCGCGCGGGCACCGCCGTCATCAGCACCGTGGAGGGATAGGCGGCGCGGCCGCCCGGCACATAGATGCCGACCCGCTCCAGCGCCCGCACCTCCTGGCCCAGACGCGAGCCGGAGGCATCGGTCATGGACCAGGTCCGGGGCATGGCTTCGCGGTGAAAGGCCTCGATGCGCGCCGCCGCGTAACGGAGCGCGGCGAGCGTGACCTCGCCCACCTGACGCTCGGCGGCGTCGAACTCGGCCGCCGTCACGCGCAGCCCCGCCGGGGTGAGGCGGACGCGATCGAAGCGCTCGGTCAGCTCCACCAGCGCGGCGTCCCCGCGCGCACGCACGGCGGCGAGGATGTCCTCCACGCTCCGGTGAATGGCCGGGTCCACGGACTCGGGCGCCCGATCGAGCGCGCGCGCCACCCCGGCCACGCCCAGCGCCGCCGTGTCGAGCCGCCGCAGCTTCATCGCGACGGCCTCGCCGCCACCGCCTGGCGCATGGCGTCCACCAGCGCGTTCACGCGGGCGTGCGCGGTCTTCAGCGAGGCGCGGTTCACGATGAGGCGCGCGGTGGAGGTCATGATCTGGGCCACTTCCACCAGACCATTGGCGCGCAGGGTCTCGCCCGACTGGACGAGATCCACGATGCGCTCGGCCAAGCCCACCAGCGGGGCCAGCTCGATGGAGCCGTCGAGCCGGATCATCTCCACCTGGATCCCGCGCTCCGAGAAGTAGCGCTCGGTGAGCATCGGGTACTTGGTGGCCACGCGCACCCAGGACCACTTGGCGGGATCGTCACGCTCCCAGAGGGCGCGGGGCTCCGCGACGACTAACCGGCAAAAGCCAAAACCGAGGTCTACCGGCTCGTAGACGTCCGGCTCCTGCTCGGCCAGGATGTCCTTGCCCACGATGCCGAGATCCGCCGACCCGTACTGCACGTAGGTGGGGATGTCCGCCGGCTTGAGGAAAATGAAGCGCAGCGCGCGCGCCTCGTCGGTGACGAGGAGCCGGCGCGAGTCGGTGTCCACGCCGGTGATGCCGAGCGAGCTCAGGAGAGTCAGGGCCGGCTCCAGCAGCCGGCCCTTCGGGAGCGCGAGCGTGAGCACGGAGCTCACGAGCGCACCCGCGTGATCCGGGCCCCGAGGGCGGACAGCTTCGCTTCCATGCGCTCGTAGCCACGATCCAGGTGATACACGCGCGCGATCTCGGTGGTGCCGTGCGCGGCCAGTCCCGCCAGCACCAGGGAGGCGGAGGCGCGGAGATCGGTGGCCATGACCGGCGCGCCCTGATAGGTGGGCACGCCGTGGATCACCGCGATGGAGCCGTCGGTGCGGATGCGCGCGCCCATGCGGGCGAGCTCCGCCGCGTGCATGTAGCGATTCTCGAAGATGGTCTCCGAGATCCGCGACTGCCCGTCGGCCAGCCCCAGCAGGGCCATGAGCTGCGCCTGCATGTCGGTGGGGAAGCCGGGATACGGGCTCGTGACGATTTCGGCGGGGCGGGGCCGCGCCGGCCCCTGGCACCGCACGCGATCACCGGCCACCTCGAAGGTGGCGCCGCACTCTTCCAGCTTCGCCAGGGTCGCGCCGAGATGCCGGGAGTCGGCGCCGGTCAGGGTGATGTCGCCGCCGGTGATGGCCGCTGCCGCGAGAAGCGTGCCCGCCTCGATGCGGTCGGGGATGATGCGGTGGCGCGCGCCGCCCAGCTCGGCCACCCCCTCGATCTCGATCCGCTCGGTCCCGGCCCCCTCGATGCGGGCGCCCATGGCGATGAGCAGGCGGGCGAGATCCGCCACCTCGGGCTCGCGCGCCGCGTTCTCGATCACCGTGGTGCCCTCGGCCAGGGCCGCCGCCATCATGAGATTCTCGGTGCCGGTGACGGTGACGAGGTCGGTGGTGATGCGCGCACCCTTGAGCCGGCTTGCCCGCGCCTCCACGAAGCCGTTCTCGATGGCGATCTCCGCGCCGAGCCGGGCCAGCCCCTTGAGGTGCTGGTCGATGGGCCGCACGCCGATGGCGCAGCCGCCGGGCAGCGCCACCCGCGCCACGCCCGCGCGCGCCACCAGCGGTCCCAGCACGAGCACGGAGGCGCGCATGGTGGAGACGAGCTCGTAAGGCGCCTCGGGGCTCGTCACCCGGCGCACGCAGATCCGCGTGCTGCCGTCGGCGGCATCCGCCGTCTCGGCCCCCAGCTTCTCGAGCAGCGCCCGCATCGTCCGCACGTCCGCGAGCGCGGGGACATTTTCGAGGATCACGGGCTCGGCGGTGAGCAGCGCGGCCGCCAGCGCCGGCAGCGCCGCGTTCTTCGCCGCGCTGGCCGCCACCTCGCCCCGGAGGGGCCGGCCGCCCTCGATCACGAGCTTGACGGGCATCAGGGCACCACCGGACCCGCGGGAATTCGGCCCGCGAGGTAGCGGGCGACACCACGCAGGTCCTTGCGAGAGGCGACCTCCACGAAGCCTCCCGCCGCCATCCGCGCGGCGAGCGGTGCCGCCTGCTCCTCGCCGATCTCCAGCACCAGCCAGCCACCGGGGCGCAGCGCCGCGGGCGCGGCCGCCAGGAGGCGCCGGATCACGTCCATGCCGTCGGGCCCGCCGTCCAGCGCCTGGCGCGGCTCGAAGGCGACAACCTCACGCGGCAGCGAGGCAAGAATCCCGGTGGGGAGATACGGCGCATTGGCCACGACCATGTCGAGGCGGCCCCGCTCGGCGACCAGGGGCTCCAGGAGATCGCCGGCAAGGAGTCGGACACGGTCGGCGAGCCCCAGCGCGCGGACATTGCCCTCGGCGATCGCCAGGGCGGCGGGCGACAGCTCCGTCGCAAGCACCCGAGCGTCGGGGCGCTCGGTGGCCAGCGCGCAGGCGATGGCGCCGGTGCCGGTCCCGATGTCGGCCAGGAGCAAGGATCTGTCCGCGGACATGCCGTTCAGAAGTTCGAGGGCCCAAGCGACCAGACCTTCGGTCTCGGGGCGCGGGATGAGGACGTCGGGGGTGACGCGGAGGCGCAGGCCGCGGAAATCCTCGTAGCCGAGCAGGTGCTGGAGGGGCTCGTGGTCGGCGCGCCGCGCGACGAGCGCGCGGAACCGGCCCGAGGCGGCCTCGTCCACCGTCCGCTCGGGCTCCAGATAGAGGGCGAGGCGCTCCACGCCAAGGACGGAGGCGAGCAGCCACTCGGCATCCTGCCTCGCGGTGGGCAGCCCCGCCTCCGCGAGGCGCCGGGCGCCTTCGGCGAGGAGACCGCGCGGAGTCGCGGCGGTGAGCGCGGTGGTCACGCCGTGGACTCCGCCAGCTTCCGGCCCTGGTCCCAGGCGGTGAGGCCGGCGATGACCTCATCGAGATCGCCCTCGACCACCGCCGGCAGCTTGTGCAGCGTGAGGCCGATCCGATGATCCGACACGCGCCCCTGGGGGAAGTTATACGTGCGGATGCGCTCGCTGCGCTCGCCGGTGCCCACCTGGCTGCGGCGGTCGGCGGCGATGGCGGCCGCCTGCTCCTCCTGCGCCCGCTCGAGCAGGCGGGCCTTGAGTACCCGCAGCGCCTTCGCGCGGTTCTTGATCTGCGAGCGCTCGTCCTGGCAGGTCACCACGAGGCCGGTGGGAAGATGGGTGATGCGCACCGCCGAGTCGGTGGTGTTGACGCCCTGGCCGCCGGGGCCCGACGAGCGATAGACGTCCACCCGCAGGTCCTTCTCCTCGACCTTGATGTCCACGTCGTCCGCCTCGGGCAGGACGGCCACGGTGACGGTGGAGGTGTGGATGCGGCCACTGGACTCGGTGGTGGGCACGCGCTGGACGCGGTGCACGCCGCGCTCGAACTTGAGCCGGCTCCAGGCGCCCTTGCCCTGGATGAAGAGGATGATCTCCTTGAAGCCGCCGACGCCGGTGGGGTGGCTATCCATCACCTCCACCTTCCACTTCTGGCGCTCCGCGTACTTCGTGTACATGCGGGCGAGATCGGCGGCGAAGTTCGCGGCCTCGTCGCCCCCGGCGCCGGCGCGGATCTCGACGAAGACGTTGCGGTCGTCGTTGGGATCGCGCGGGAGGAGGAGCGCGCGCAGCTCGTCCTCCAAGCGGTTTTGCTGCCCCGACAGCTCGTCGACCTCGGCCTGGGCCAGCTCGCGCATCTCGCGATCGGCGTCCTCGGCCACGATGTGGCGGGCCTCGGAGAGGCGCTGGAGCACGCCCTTGTAGTCGCCGAACTTCTCCACCACCTCCGAGAGCTCGGCGGCGGCCTTCGCCGTCCGCGCGTACTCGGTGGTCTGGCCGATCACCTGCGGGTCGGAGAGCCGGCGGTGGAGCTCGGCGTACCGCTCCTCCAGCTGGCGTAGCTTGTCAAACATACGGGCCCCTCAGAGGCCGGCGGGCAGGGCACGGCACCGCCGCGCGTGGGGAGGGAGAGAACGGGCGAAAGCGGACGAGGAGCCCAGGCCGCGGCGGCGGAAGCCGGCCGGGGCCGCTACGCCTCCGCGATCGGCTTCCTGTTGTACTTCCGCTGGAAGCGCTCGACGCGCCCCGCCGTGTCCACGAACTTCTGCTTGCCCGTGTAGAACGGATGGCACTTTGAGCACACCTCCACGCGGATCGCCGGGACCGTGGAGCGGGTGTGGATGACCTCACCGCAGTTGCAGGTGATGGTGGTATCGACGTATTCGGGATGAATGCCAGCCTTCACGGCGCACCTCCTAAATGAAGGTCAAAGAATACCAGCGATGGCTGGAAAAGGCAAGAATCTGGCCAACTTGAACCGAGGACCCCGAAAAACCGGGGTCCGGAGCGCCTAGGCGAGCTGGTTCATCTGGCTGAGGAAGTCCTTGTTAGTCTTGGTCAGCTTGAGCTTGTCGAGCAGCAGCTCCATGGCCTCCACGGGGTTGAGCTGGGACAGCGCCTTCCGCAGGAGCCATACCTTCTGGAGCTCGTCCTTCTCGAGGAGGAGCTCCTCCTTCCGGGTGCCGCTCTGCTCGATATTGATGGTGGGGAAGATGCGCTTGTCCATCAGGCGCCGGTCGAGGTGCACTTCCATGTTACCGGTGCCCTTGAACTCCTCGAAGATCACGTCGTCCATCCGAGAGCCGGTGTCGATGAGGGCGGTCGCCATGATGGTGAGCGAGCCCCCCTCCTCCACGTTCCGGGCCGCCGCGAAGAAGCGCCGCGGCCGCTGGAGCGCGTTGGCGTCGAGGCCGCCGGAAAGGACCTTGCCGGAGGACGGGATCACCGCGTTGTGGGCACGCGCGAACCGCGTGATGGAGTCCAGCAGGATCACCACGTCACGCTTGTGCTCCACCAGCCGCTTGGCCTTCTCCAGCACCATGTCCGCCACCTGGACGTGCCGCTGCGGGGGCTCGTCGAAGGTGGAGGAGATCACCTCGCCCTTCACCGAGCGCTGCATGTCGGTGACCTCCTCCGGCCGCTCGTCGATGAGGAGGACGATGAGGTAGACCTCGGGGTGGTTCTTGGCGATGGCATTGGCCACGTTCTGGAGCAGCACCGTCTTACCGGTACGTGGAGCCGCCACGATCAGGCCACGCTGGCCCTTGCCGATGGGGCACAGGAGATCGATGGCGCGCGTGGTGAGCTGCTCGCTGTCGTGCTCGAGCCGGAGCCGCTCCATCGGGTACAGCGGGGTGAGGTTGTCGAAGAGGGTCTTGTCCTTCGACTGCTCGGGGCTCTCGAAGTTGATCGCCTCCACCTTGAGGAGGGCGAAGTAGCGCTCGCTGTCCTTGGGCGGACGCACCTGGCCGGAGATGGTGTCGCCGGTGCGGAGGTCGAAGCGGCGGATCTGCGACGGCGAGACGTAGATGTCGTCCGGCCCGGGAAGATAGTTGTAGTCGGGGGCGCGGAGGAACCCGAATCCGTCGGGCAGGACCTCGAGCACGCCTTCGGCGAAGATGAGCCCGTCCTTCTCGGCCTGGCCCTGGAGAATCTTGAAGATCAGCTCTTGCTTGCGCAGCCCGCTGAACCCCTGCACGCCGAGATCCTTGGCGACGGTGTTCAGCTCGGTGATGGTCTTGTCTTTGAGCTCGGACAGATTCATCTTCTTGCCTCCCTCCCCTCCGGCTCCCGACGAAGTCGGCACCGGCTCCGCAGACGAGTCGGGCTCGTCGCGTGGGGGCGTGCTGCGCTTAGGATTGCGCTGCGAAATGGCGATCTCCGGGGGGTTGCACGGTGAACGGGGGAAACGACGGCTCGACACGGCCACTGTCCCACACGGTTCGGAATACTGTCAATGGAATTCTTCACCGCCGCCGCGCGGGGTGAATGCGCGCGTCACAGCCGCATGTCGATGATCGCTCGCTGCCGGATCTCCGCGAGCCATTCCTTGAGCCGCACCTGCAGCTTCTCGCGGAGCAGGATGTCGCGGATCTGGTTGCGCGCCTGGGTGAGACCGTCGCCGGAGAGCGATTCCTTCGAGTCCAGGCGGAAGAGGTGGTACCCGACCTGCGAGCGGAACGGCGTCGACACCTCGCCCGACGCGAGGCGGAGAATGGCGGCCTCGATATCCGGCGCCAGCTCGCCTCGCTTGAGCGTGCCCAGCGAGCCGCCGTCCTTGCCGGAGCCGTCCTGGGACAGCTCCTTGGCGAGCTCGGCGAAATCGCCGCCCCCCAGCACGCGGTCGTAGGTGTCGGCGGCGCGGCGGCGCGCCTCGTCCCAGCCGTCCTCACCCCGGTTGGGATCGGGGATGAAGAGGATGTGGCGCGCCTCGAAGGTGAGTCCCGTCTCGAGCTTCTCGCGGTTCTGCGTGACGTAGCGGTCGATCTCTCCCTCGGTGACGGTCACCCGCAGGTTCACCCGCCGGCGCCGGACGCGATCCACCATGGCCTGGTCGCGGATCCGCTTCCTCACCGACTCCGCGGTGACGCCCTGCAAGCGCAGCGCCTGCTCCAGCTCGGCTTCCGTCTTCGCGTTCAAGCGCTTCATGATGTCCGCCATCTGCTCGGCGATCTCGAAGTCCTCGACGGTGATCCGCTCCCGCTCGGCCTGCTGGAGCTGGAGGCGGTTCTCGATGATGCGCTGGACGAGACGATCGCGCAGCGCGGTGCGGGCCTCGCCGGTGGGCGCCGCCTCCTTCGACTCGTAGAGGTAGTAGGCCTCGGCCTCGTCCAGCTCGAACAGCGTGATGGCGTCGTTGTTGACCACGCAGATCACCCGGTCAATCACGCTGTCGGGGTCGACGGTGGAGCCGGCGGCGGGTGTCGCGGCGATGAGAGGCGCGGTGGCCTGCTTGGGCTGCGGGGTGGCGGCCGTGCCCGGCGGGATGGGCTTGCTGCTGCCGATGAGCGGCATCCAGGACGGGATGGAGCAGCCGGCGAGCGCGACGGTGGCCAGGAGCAGCAGGCCGAGCGGAGCCCGCGCATGCCGCCGCGCCGTCGAGGCGATCGTCAACCGACCGGTCATCGGGCGAGCTCCGCCAGGAGGCCGGCCAGCGCCGCGCGCACGTCCGGCCAGGGGCCCTTCGGGATCCGCGCTTCCACCGTGAACTCCTTCAGCATTTTCATCCTTCCGCGGCTCCGCGTGATCACCGCCAGTAGCCGCTCCGGCGTCACCGGAGTCGAGGGCGCGAAAGTCAACAGCGCCCGCTCCCCCTGCGCCTCCACTCGCTCCACGCCCACCGGGCGCGCGGCAACGCGCAACCCTACCACATCGAGGAGCGCTTCCACCGCCGGCGGTGGCGGTCCGAATCGATCGGCCAGCTCGGCCCGCATTTCTGCAATTTCCGCGGAGCTGCCGAGCTCGGCGAGGCGCTTGTAGAGCGCGAGGCGCTGATTCTCCTCTGGAACGTAGGCTTCGGGCAAGAGCGCCTCGACCTCGACCGTGATGGTGGGATCCACCTCGGCGGTGGCGGCCTCCCCGCGCAATTCTCTCACAGCCTCCTCCAGGAGCTTCGTATACAGATCGAACCCGACCGCGGCAATATGCCCGTGCTGCTGGGCCCCCAGGAGGTTACCGGCCCCCCGGATCTCGAGGTCGCGGAGGGCCAGCTTGAACCCGGCCCCCAGCTCGGTGAGCTCCTCGATCACCCGGAGCCGGCGCTGGGCGGTCTCGTCCAGGCGCCCGTCCGCGGGGACCATCAGATAGGCGTGGGCCTGCATCCGCTCCCGCCCCACCCGCCCCCGGAGCTGGTAAAGCTGGGCCAGGCCGAAGCGGTCCGCCCGGTTGATGATGATGGTGTTCGACGCGGGGATGTCGAGCCCAGACTCCACGATGGCGGTGGAGACCAGGACATCGGCCTGGCCGTCCACGAACTTCACCATCACCGACTCCAGCTCGCGCTCCCCCATCTGGCCATGCGCCATGACCACGCGCGCCTCCGGGACCAGGCTCTTGATGAAGGTGGTCATGGAGACGAGCGACTGCACCCGGTTGTGCACGAAGAACACCTGCCCCCCGCGCTGGATCTCCCGCTCGATGGACTCCTTGATCACGCCGCGGCTGAAGGGCATCACCACCGTCTCCACCGGCAGGCGGTTGAGCGGGGCCGTCTCGATCACGGACAGATCGCGCACCCCGGACATCGCCATGTAGAGCGTGCGGGGAATGGGCGTGGCGGTCAGCGTGAGCACGTCCACCGCATGGCGCATCTGCTTGATGCGCTCCTTGTGGGTGACGCCGAACCGGTGCTCCTCGTCCACCACCAGGAGGCCGAGCCGCTTGAACTCCACGTCCTTGGAGAGGAGGCGATGCGTGCCGATCACCACGTCCACCGCTCCGGACTTGAGCCCGGCCACCACCGCCTTCATCTCCCGGGGCGTGCGGTAGCGCGAGAGCAGCTCCACCTTGGCGGGATAGGGCTCGAAGCGGTCGGCAAAGGTATTGAAGTGCTGCTGCGCCAGCACCGTGGTGGGAACGAGCACCGCCACCTGGCGCCCCTCGCTCACCGCCTTGAAGGCGGCGCGCAGCGCCACTTCCGTCTTGCCATAGCCCACGTCGCCCGCCACCAGCCGGTCCATGGGGCGCTCGCGCTCCATGTCGGCCTTGACCTCGTCGATGGCCTTCTGCTGGTCCGGCGTCTCCTCGAAGCGAAAGGCCGCCTCGAACTCGCGCTGCCACGCCGCGTCCGGCCCGAAGGCGGGCCGGGCCGCCAGCTCGCGCTGGGCGTAGAGCTTGAGCAGCTCCTCCGCCATCTCGCGGAGCGCGGCGCGCACCGACTCCTTGACCTTCCCCCACGAGGCGCCCCCGAGCCGGTCCAGCTTGGCGGCGCCATCCGGCGCCCCCATGTACTTCGAGATGAGGTCGAGCCGCTCCACCGGCAGATAGAGCCGCCCGCCCTCCCCGTACTCGAGGAGGAGGAAATCCGACTCGCGCCCATTGGAGGACAAGGTCTTGAGGCCGTGATAGCGCCCGACGCCATGCGACTCGTGCACCACGAGATCGTTGACCGCCAGGTCCGTGAAGGAGGCAATGGCGGCGCCGCGCTGGAAGCGCGGGCGCTGGAGGCGTCGCCGGCGCGCGCCGAAGATTTCCTCCTCGGTGAGGACGATGAGCCCCAGCGCGGGAAGCTGGAAGCCCGTCGAGGCATCGCCCACCAGGACGCCCAGGCCTTCGGGGCTCCAGAGCTTGGCCTCCGGCCAGGCCTCGAGCCCATGCTCGGACAGGATCTTGCGAAGGCGCGATGCCTGACTCTCGTCGTTGACGACCAGGCGCACCGTGAAGCCCTCGGCCCGCCACTTCTCGATCTCGGCCGCGAGCATCTTGAAGTGGCCCCGGTAGCCGCCCACCGAGCGCGTGCCCATGGCGAAGCCGCCCGCCTCGGGGCCGGCGGGGGCCAGCAGCGAGAGATCCAGGCGCTGGAATTCCGCGAGCAGCTCGCCCAGCGGCACCGCGGACGGCGCGTCGTCGGGCGGCGCGTCGAGCACGGCCGGGTCCAGCAGCACCGCGAGCGAATCGCCCGGCATATAGGCGGCGAGCGTGCGGCGAGCGCCCGTTTCATCGTCGTCGCGCTGCGCGGGTCCCACCAGCGGCAGCACGTCCAGGTCGAGCAGATCCTCCACCGAGCGCTGGGTGGTCGGGTCGAAGAGCCGCAGCGACTCGATCTCGTCGCCGAAGAACTCGAGGCGCACCGGCCGCTCGCGCGAGGGCGAGAAGATATCCACGATGCCGCCGCGGAGGCTCCACTGCCCGACCTCCATGACCGCCTCCACGCGCTCGTAGCCCGCCGCCTCGAGCCCCGCGGTGAGCGCTCGCGGTCCACCGTGCCGCCCAGCTCCAGGCGCAGCAGGCGCGCGCGATAGTCGGCGGGCTTGAGGAGCGCCGCGGTGAGCGCGGCGGGCGTGGCGACCACCACCACGGGCTCCGCGCGCAGGAGGCGATGGCCCACCAGCGCGCGCAGCGCGTCCTGCTCGCCGTGCCGGTTGCCGCGCCAGCCCCCGCCCTGCGGCGGCGGGAACTCGAGCACCCGGCGCGTCCCCTCCCCCGGCCCGACGAGCGCGTCGAGGAAGTAGGCGATGTCCTGGGCGGTGTGGTGGACTTCCGCATGCCCGGGCGCGACGACGAGGATGGGCCGCTCGGCGGCGCGCGCGAGGCCCGCGATGACCAACCCGCGCGAGGCGCCCCAGAGCCCGCGGGCCGCCAGACGCAGCTCTCCCTGGGCGAGGGCGTCGGCGAGGTCCTTGAACGCCCCCCAGCGAGCGAGTGCGGAGGGTTGATCGGTCATGCGACGTGCGGCCTTGCAGAGGATACATCAAAGGGGGGCGAGGCGCGAATTGGGGGACTTCCGGGCGCAGCCGCCAACCGCGCGACTAATTGGCCCACCCGGGCTTCGGTTGCCTCCAAATCATTGGTCCACTATCATCTCGACATCGGATCCGGAGTACCGAGTCCCGCTTGTCTCAAGACCGGACGATACGGGAGGCGCCACGATGCCGGATACACCGATCCGCCTATCCCGACCCGCCCCCTACGCCGCAAGCGCCAGACTGCAGATTCAAAAGGCAAAAGCCAGGATCCGGAGCTCGCGCCTTTTCCGCGCTACACCGACCGCCCTTCAGGGTCTCCCGTGCTACACAGACCTGGATACTTCTAGTTCGCCGCACTGGCCGCCGGGCCAATCGAGAGTGACTCTCAGATGCTGATCGGCCGGGGGGGGCATTGACTGATCGGACGCCAAGGCGGCGCGTGATGCACCTCGGCATCGTCGCCCTGGCACTCGCTTTGCTCGCGCCGCTCGTCGTTGCCGAGGCGCAGCAGGCAGGGAAGGTTAGTCGCATAGGCTTCCTCCGCATCGGACCAGCTCCCGCAACGTGGATCGATGCCTTTCGACAAGGATTGCGCGAACTCGGGTACGTTGAGGGGCAGGACATCGTCATCGAGTACGGCCTGGCACAAAGTGCGGCGCAGCTCCCCGGTCTGGCCGCTGAGCTGATCCGTCTGAAGGTGGACGTGATCGTGGCCTCGGGAGTACCGTCGGTCCTGCCGGCCCAGAGCGCCACCAGTACGATCCCCGTCGTGTTCGTGGCCGCCCTCGATCCGGTCGCGCTGGGCGTTGTCGCGAGCCTCGCCCGGCCTGGGAGAAACGTCACCGGCTTGAACACCATGAGCGCCGATCTTACCGGGAAGCGGATGGGGCTACTCAGGGAGCTGTTTCCCAAGCTCTCCCGAATTGCGATCCTGGTGCGCGAGGGCAGCCCAGCCACCGCCCAGTACGTGAAGGAAGCCGAGCTTGCTGCTCGGACCTTGGGAACGCCGTTACAAGTCCTGAGCGTTCGTGAGCCCCGCGACATTGAAGGGGCATTCGGCGCAGCACGAGGTGCGAGCGCGCTCCTCCAGTCGGAGGACGCCCTCTTCACGGCACACCGGGCCCAGATTGCCGAGCTTGGGCTCAAGCACCGTCTGCCAACGATGTCCGGGCTTCGCGAGGTAGTGGAGGCCGGCGGTCTTCTGTCCTATGGGGCGCATCCGGGAGATTCGTACCGGCGCGCCGCCGCCTACGTGGACAAGATCCTCAAAGGCGCGAGGCCGGGCGACCTACCCATCGAGCAAGCGACGAAGTTCGAGCTGGTCATTAACGCCAAGACCGCCAAGGCGCTTGGCATCACGATCCCACCTTCGCTGTTGTCGCGAGCGGATGACGTCATACAGTAGGCCGCAACCGCGAGACCAGCGGGCTGCACGCGGGCGCCGAACTTCACGCTGCAGCGGACCACGGGCTCGCGTTGCTCGCCCCCGGCCGCTGAGCTGCACGTTAGATGACAAACAGACGGCTCAGACTTCCACCGGTTCCAATGGCCCGGTCGTCTGGGGCGAAAGAGCCCTACTATCGGCCCCGGCAGATTAAGCTCCTTGGGGGTGCACCATCGCCGACCATAAGGAGGAGTCATGAATAGGAGAGAACTACTGACGAAGGCTGGCGTCGTGTTGGCGGCGGTGGTGGGTTCTACACTCCGTGGCAGCCCCGGTTACGCCGCAGATCCTCAGCCTGTTACGGTGCTCGTCACCTACCACTCGGGCACTGGCAACACCGAGAAGATGGCCCAGGGAGTGGCCGAGGGAGCCAAGGCTGTCTCCGGTACGACCGTTGTTCTCAAGCGGGTCGGTGACGTGACCGGGGAGGACCTCCTGTCCTCCGATGCGCTCATCGTCGGTTCGCCGGTGTATTTCGGGAGCATGGCCGGGGAGGTCAAGACGTTCTTTGACAATTGGGCCCTGAAGTTTGGATTCCAGTTCCGAGACCTCAAGATGCGCAACAAGGTCGGAGGAGCGTTTGCCACCGGCGCGTCGGTCTCCAACGGGAAAGAAGTCACGATACTCGGCATCTTCGCGGCCATGTTCATCAACCAGATGATTGTCGTCAGTGGTGGAGGAGGATTCGGCGCGAGCGCGACCACCGGCCCTGACTCGCCAGGCATCGACGAGAAAGAAATGGGAGAAGCTCGCAACCTCGGCAAACGCATCGCGGAAGTCGCCGCTATTGTCAAACGTGGATCTGGCAAGTAACGCTGCGGTGGAGCAACGGGCCGAAGAGCTACTACACTTTCTGTCGAAGTCATCTAACTCCGCGTTCGAGGCGAACGTGCTGACGCGCGCCGCTCAACGCGAGCGTTGGGCAGACAAGGAATGCGCGCGCCACCGTTCATGACGACCGCGCGGCGTGGGGCGGTGGTAGCGACGGTCACTAAACTCGGCCTCGTGTTGGCTGCGTTCATTCTCGTCGCGCCGTCCGCTGTCCGGGCGCAGCCGGCGGGGAAGGTCTATCGGGTAGGGTATCTCTCCGCCGGCTCGGCTGCCGGAAACCCGCGTCTCCCCGAGGCGTTCCGGCAAGGGCTGCGTGAGCTCGGCTGGGTCGAGGGCCAGAACATCGGCCTCGAGTATCGCTGGGCTGAGGGCCGTTTCGACCGGCTGCCCGATCTCGCGGCCGAACTGGTCCGGCTCAAGGTGGACGTCATCGCGGCGTCGCCGACGCCTGGAGTCCTGGCAGCGAAGAATGCCACGGGAACGATTCCCATCGTCGGAATGGGTCTCACTGATCCGGTTGGGCTCGGGCTCATCGCGAGCCTCGCCCGCCCTGGCGGAAACGTCACCGGAGTGACCTACGGGGTCGGCTCGGACATTTTTGGCAAGGACTTGGACCTGCTCAAGGAAGTCGCCCCCAAGGTCCGGCGCGTGGCCGTCCTCTCGAATCCGGCCAGCCCGGCCCGACCGCTCACCATAAGCAACATCGAGGGCGCGGCGCGTTCGTTGGGGTTGCAGCTTCTGCTCGTGGACGCGAGCGGGCCCGGAGAGTTCGACAGCGCCTTCACGGCGATGGCCAAGCAGCGCGTGGGGGCATTGCTCGTCGTGACAGACCCCGCGTTCAGTGCCCACCGAGCACGGCTCACCGACCTCGCCGTCAAGATGCGGCTGCCGTCGATCTTCACGCAAAGGGAAGATGTGGAGGCTGGGGGCCTCATGTCCTATGGGCCGAGATTGGCCGATCTCTGGCGACGAGCCGCGATCTATGTGGACAAGATCCTTCGCGGCGCCAGGCCCGGTGATCTGCCCATTGAGCAGCCGACGAACTTCGAGCTCGCGATCAATCTCAGGACGGCCAAGGCCCTCGGGCTGACGATTCCGCCGTCGCTGCTGGCGCGAGCAGATCTGGTGATCGAGTGAGTCTGATCGCTGCCCAACATCACGCTCCAACGGACCGGGGCTCGCGGTGCTCGCCCCGGCCGCTGAGCGCGGGCGTTGGGCGTCTGAACGGAGGAGTGAACACAATGGCCGGCAAGACGTCCAAGAAGTCGACGAAGGTCGCAAAGAAGGCCGCCGCCAAGCGGGTCGGGGCTTGTTCACGGTACACAAGAATCCCGACAAACCCTTCAAGCCGCAAAGCGTTGTCCGAATCACAATCGGGCATAGTCCGTTGACACTCAAACTGAACCTGAACGCATGCGGAGTGCACAGGGGTTCATTGTTTCCCGACATCAATGGCCTCGCCGAATACCAATCTTGGCTTTACAAGTGGGGCGAGCACATGAAGTATGCGGACGATGAGCAACCGGGAAGATAGGTAACAGAGTAAACCGGCAACATGGGTGACACTTTGGCTCAGGCCCGGATGATGTAGTCGCGTTCGTCGACGCGGCCCAGGAGGACGTGGCAGAAGTGAATCGACCAGATGCCGTCGTCGATCTCCTCGAGGCCGACGGGGTGCTGCTTGAGCGCATTGGCGATGAAGAGCAGCCGCTTCTTGAAGCGGATGGTGCCGGCGTTGGTGACGCGCTTGACGAGGAAGTGCCCGGGGTACTCGACGGGCGGCAGGCGCGCCGGTGTACGGGCGCGGCGAGGGCCGATAGAGCGACGGCCGGCGGGCGGCCGCTGCAGCGCCTCGTGGGGCCGCTCGTCGTTGTAGAGGCGGCGGAAGGCGTTGAAGGCGCGCTGCTGGGTCGCGCAGGGTCGCGCGCGGCGGGCGGATGCGCCTCGGCCTTGAGCGTCTTGTGCATGCGCTCGTGCGCGCCGTTCTGCTGCGGGCTGAGCGGGGAGGATGCGCTGGTGCTGAATGCCGAGGCGCAGCCACCAGACGTTGAGCTGCGAGAGCCCGTGAATGCCGGTGGTGGCGAAGGGCACGCCGTTGTCGGTGCGGATCGCGCGCGGCAGGCCATAGCTCGCGAAACAGCCGGTCGAAGACGGGGCGCACGCCGAGGCCCTTCGTGGAGAGCAGGCCGTGGCACGTGAGCAGGTAGCGGGTGTGCTGGTCGGCGATCGTCAGCGGATAGCAGTAGACCCCGTCGCGCGTGCGGAAGTGGCCCTTGAAGTCCGCGGTCCAGAGGTCGTTGGGCTGCGTGGTGGTCGGCGGCACCACGCCGGGATGCTGGTAGCGGCCGGCGGCGCCGCCGCTTCTTCACGAGCCCGCGGCGGGCCAGCAGATCGCCGGCGGTGCTCGACGGCGGGCCAGTCGATGGCCGGATGCCGCGGCGCCAGCCAGTCCAGGAGCTTGCCGGGCCCCCAGCTCGGATGCTGCCGGCGCGCCGCGCAGATCACGCTCCGCGACGTCCGCGCGCGAATGCGGTGCGGACAGTGGTGCGGCGCGCGGCTCCGATCGCGCAGGCCCTGTCGGCCGCCCTCCTCGAAGCGGGCGAGCCACTTGTAGCCGGTCTTGCGGCTGACGCCGTAGCGCGCGCAGAGCTCGGCCATCGTGTACAGGTCCAGCCGGTGATCGTGGATGAAGCGTTCGCGCTGGTCCATGGGTGCCGTCTCCAGCCAGGGCATCGGCCAACCTCCGTTGGCCGACGACCTTAGTGGTGTCACCCATGTTCCCGGTCAGAAGTGTTACCTATGTACCCGGTTTGTACCGCGGGCCGCCTAACATGCGCGTGCAGCGGACGCCGACAGACAGAGAGCGACTGAAACCCTGAGCCACGAGCACTGAGTTTGGGGGGTTGGAGAAGGAGAGGTTTGCGATGTTCGACACGGACCGTTTTATTGCCGACTGCCGTGGCGCCGGTGCGGTGAGTGGGTCGTCCGGTGTGCTTGAAGTCGTTTCGCGCGCCGTCAGCGCTCCAGCAGAGATTCTTAATGCCTTGGGCGAGCCGCGGCGTGCAGGGGTCCAAGTGCTCCAACGATCGACTGAGCTCACCGTTTTCAATCTCATCTGGGGACCGCAGATGTGCCAACTACCCCATGACCATCGGATGTGGGCTGTCATCGGTATCTATACGGGCCGCGAGGACAACATCTTTTGGCGCCGGCCAGCGGGCAATCCCGCTGGCCGGATCGAGGCCGCCGGAGCCAGAGCGCTCAGCGAGCGCGAGGCGGTGCTGCTGGGGCCCGACATCATCCACTCCGTCATCAATCCTGTCAGACGTCTGACGGGGGCGATCCACGTGTATGGGGGTGACTTCTTCGCGGCGCAACATAGCCAATGGGACCCTGAACGTCTTCGGGAAGAGCCATATGACGTCGAAAGGTTGTTGGCGCTCTTTGAGGAGTCGAACCGTCTGCATGCCTCAGTATGATGTGCGACACCGTGGGCCGCATAACCCTGCAGTAGAGCGGCCGCGCTCCGCGCGCCGCTCACCGCGGCGTTAAACCGCTGACGGCGATGGCCATCACCTTCCACGCCCACATGCTGGACGTCTCCGAGGAAGACTGGGGAATACGTGTAATCTTGAGCGTTGACGACACGCTCGAGGCCGAACGCTACCTGATGACGCAACGTAAGGACACGTTTTCCGAGCAGGATGTTCGCTTCGGAATGGACGACGTGTACATCGAGACTTGCGGTCAGGGATGGTCGTGGTACGGCCACATCGCCTCGTTCGAGCTCTTCGAGAACCGGATCAGGGTTCAGCTCGATGCGGAGGCCGCGCACAGAATCGATGACGATGGCGTCATCGAGGTGAGCTTTGATCTTACGGATGAGAAGCGTGTGGCACTCCGAGCAGCGCTGCGGAGGACTTTTGCTGGCCGCGTGTGTTATGCCGACCGGGTGGTCTAACTCCCGGCTGAGCGGCCCGGCGAGGCGCCAGCCACTCAGCCGGTCCGTCAGAACGGACGTCATCCTAGGGGTCGCGCACTGCACTCATGGCGCGTCAGAATCAGCACGTGAGCTGTGATCCCCATTTGTCGGAGCCCTGTGATGCCTAACGTGAGCCGCAAGAAACAAAAGGAACGGAAAGAAGGACACATCATGAGGAAGAGCGGGTCTCAGAAAGGACAGTCTCCATCTCGGATGATAGACGAGAGGATCAAGGAGCTGGGCGACTGGCGGGGCAAGATGCTCTCCCAGCTCCGCACATTGATCAAGCAAGCCGACCCCGAGGTGGTCGAGGAGTGGAAGTGGAGAGGCGTTCCGGTGTGGTCTCACGACGGATTGATCTGCACCGGCGAGACGTACAAGAACGTCGTGAAGATGACCTTTTCCAAGGGGGCCGCACTTGAGGACCCATCAGGCCTCTTCAACTCCAGCCTCGATGGCAACACCAGGCGTGCCATCGACTTCCACGAGGGCGAGAAGATTGACGAGGAGGCAGTGAAGGTTCTTATTCGTGCGGCCGTGACGCTGAACGCGTCCCGCGCCCACGGCTGATCGAGCTGCAGGGGGTAAGACGCATGAGAGCGGAACATGAATGAGCACGATCAGCGCCCTCCGGTGGGAATAGCGCACGTCGTTGTACAAACGGACCGCATGGAGGACTCTGCCCGGTTCCTGCGCACAATTGGCATGCGGTCCATATTTGACGGACCACAGGTGTCCGTCTATGAACTGCGCGGCGGCACGCATCTGATACTTATGCTGAAAAACAAGATCGTTGCAGGAGATGCTCCCTTCGACCTGATGGTTGATGACCTGCACGAAACCCATAAGCGATTCACATCTCTGGGGCTTGCCCCTTCCCCGATTGAAGCTCGTCCCTCCATCGATCACGAGGTTTTCACCGTCCGCGAGCCTGCCGGTCATGTCATCACGTTCTTCTCCAGTCATGCGTCGGGCAAGCCCATATGAATCGAGACTTGGTGCCTCCAAGTATCGCCACCTGCCGGGTCGACGGAGACGGCGTTGGTGCTCACCGGTATATGACCTTGAAACGTGGCGGCGACATCACCGACCGCATCGTGGATATCAATCAGGCGAGCAGGCGTCTGACCTACCAGAGAGTACGGTCACCGTTCCCGGTGTCCTCATACACGGGCACGGTGGAAGTGTTCGAATCGTTCGATTCAAGGGCAATCGTCGTCTGGACCATCGACTTCGAGTCAGAGCCCAAGGACAGTGCGGCGGTGGCGGAAGGGCTTCGGGCGGGGATAGGCGCGGGCGTCGATGGGTTGGAGAAACACCTGCAGCGTCCTGAGAGATAGTGACTCGTCGCCCAGCTCGGAAGGAGGAGCCGATCATCACCCTCAATCGCCTTGCCTGCGCGTTCGCTCTCGCGCTCTGCATCACCATGGCCGCGCAGGCCGACCCGCTTCAGCCGGCTCGGGTGACGCCGGATGAGCTCACCTGGAGGCCCACCGGGACCGGGGCCCAATTTGCGGTACTCGCCGGTGATCTTCAGCGCGCCGGGGTCTACGTCATTTGTATGCGGTTTCCCGCGGGCTTCCGGAACCCGCCGCATTCCCACCCGGACGAGCGGATCGTCACCATCCTTTCGGGTACCCTGCTGGTGGGCTACGGGGACCAATTCGACGAAAGCACGATGAAGGCGTTGCCCGCCGGCAGTATGTTCACCGAGCCGGCGAAGCAGGCGCACTTCGCCTGGGCCAAGGACGGTGAGGTGGTCATCCAGGTAGTCGGCCACGGCCCCTCGGCCACGACGTGGTCTCCCCGGTAACCGGCAAAGGCCGGATGGCGTACGCTTGGAGCATATCGGCCTCTGAGCCGTGCCGGCTTGGAGAGACGGGCGGAATCCGTCGCACGTATGAGGAATACACCTATGGCGAGCATGGCAAGGCAACTGGAATCGAGAGCCCTGAAATTGCCGGTGGACGCGCGCGCACGCCTGGCGGAACGACTCATCTCGAGCCTCGACGATCAAGCTGATCCTGACGCCGAGAAGCTCTGGGCGGAGGAGGCAGAGCGCCGGCTCGACGAGCTACGGTCCGGGGCGGTAGGAGCGGCCCGCTGAAACGTTCCGGAAGGCTCGAACAGCGCTACGGTGAAGGGCGTCCGTTTTCACCCGGCCGCTGAAGCGGAGCTGATTCTGCCGGCGAGTTCTACGAGGCCCACGCGGCCGGGCTCGGCTTCGATATCGTAGCGGAGGCACGTCGCGCTGCGCGACGCTAGCCGCTCACCCCCGGATCGGCCACGATTCTCCAAGCGCCTTCGTCGCTTCCTTGTTCGTCGTTTCGCCTACGGCCTTCTCACCGCGTCGAGGGAGACGCAATCTTCATCGTTCCGGTGATGCATCTACGGCGGCGACCCGGGTATTGGAAGGGCAGAGTCTCGAGACAAGGAGGTTCAATGTCCGAGCACAAGGCCATCATCAAGTGGGCGCGCAAGGGCGCCCCCGAGGACTTCGCCAAGGGCAAGTACTCCCGCGAGCACACCTGGACCTTCGACGGCGGCGTGACGGTCCCCGCCTCCCCGTCTCCCGCGGTGATCCCGGTGCCCTGGTCGAACCCAGCCGGGGTGGATCCCGAGGAAGGCTACGTGGCCTCCATCTCGAGCTGCCACATGCTCACCTTCGTCTACGTGGCGCAGAAGGCCGGCTTCGTGGTGGACCGCTACGAGGACGAGGCGGTGGGCGAGATGACCAAGAGCGAGCGCGGGGCCACGCCCTGGGTGAGCCGGGTGACGCTACATCCCAAGATCGTCTACGGCGGAGAGAAGCGACCCACCGATGCGGAGGAGGAGAAGCTTCATCACGACGCGCATTTGCAGTGCTTCATCGCGAACTCGGTGAAAACCGAGATCAGCGTGAAGCGCTAGCAGAGACTCGCTAGCCCCTCACCGCCCGCCCTGGGCGAGGTAGAAGCTCAGCGACTCCAGCTCGATCGAGAGATCGACGTTCTTGAGCCGCACGTCCTTGACGGCGCGGATGCGGCCGGGGGCGAAGTTGAGGATGGCCTTGATGCCGGCGGCGGTCAGCTTCTCCGTCACCGCCTGGGCGGACTCGGCGGGGACGGCCACGATAGCGATCTGGAGATTGCGCGCCTTGGTCTCCTTGAGCAGGTCGCGCATGGGCATGATGGGGATGCCGTCCTCCGTGTGGCCCGCCTTGGCGGGATCGTCGTCGAAGATGGCGACGATGCGGAACCCCTGTTTGGAGAAGCCCTTGTAGTGGAAGAGGGCGGCGCCGAGGTTGCCGAGCCCCACCAGGGCCACCGGCCACTCGCGGTCCAGCCCCAGGATCTTCTGCAGCTCCGCCTTGAGCCCCGCTACGTAGTAGCCGATGCCGCGCACGCCGAACTCGCCGAAGTACGCGAGGTCCTTCCGCACCTGGGCCGAGTTGAAGTTGAACCGTTCCGCCAGCTCCTGGGAGGACACCGTCTTGACCCCGTCCTCCTCGAGCTGCTGCAGGCACCGCGTGTACACGGAGAGCCGGCGCACAGTCATCTCCGGGATCTTGGGGATCTTGAAGTGCGAGCGCGGCGTCATGGCTATCGTGCCAGCAGCGGCCCTCGACGCGAGCGCCCGGCCGACCGGGCGCCCGTCCCGCGGGCCGGGACTCTACGACTTCACAAAGAGCAGGATGACGGCGATGACGAACACGAAGAGCACGAGGGACTCGATGAACGCGAGGCCCAGGATCATCGCGGTCTGGATACGGTTGGTATTGCCGGGCTGGCGCGCCATCGCGTCCACCGCCGAGCCGGCCGCCCGCCCCTGGCCGAGACCGCATAGACCCGCCGCCAGACCGAAGCCGATTCCCGCCGCGATCGCGGCGAACGGCTTGATCCAACCCTCGCCCCCATCCGCGGCCATCGCGATTCCGGGCACCGCGAACACCGCCATCAGCGCGAACATCATTGTACGTCGCACGGACTTCCTCCTTGGTGTGTGGACTACTAGTGATGCCCCGCGGGGGCGTGGTGCGCCTCGTGCTCCGTTTCCTCGAGGGCGCCCGTGATGTAGATCATGGTGAGCATGCAGAAGATGAAGGCCTGCAGGAACGCGACCAGGATCTTCAGCGGCATGAGGAACCCGATCACGAAGGCGGCGGAGACAAGGGCGCCGGGGGCGCCGATGAGCAGTCCCCCCAGCGAGCCGGTCAGCGCCCAGCCCAGCAGCCCGTCGAACCCCATCATGAAGAAGAAGATGGCGATGAGGATGTGGCCGCCCGCCATGTTGCCGAAGAGCCGCAGCGAGAGCGAGAGCGGGCGGGCCAGATGGCTGATGATCTCGATGACGAACATCAGCGGCTTGAGCGGGCCCGGCACCGGCCCCGCGAAGTGTTTGAGGTAGTTGAGCGCCCCCTGCTTGCGGACGCCGATCACGTGGTAGGTGAAGAAGACGACCAGCGCGCACGCCGCGGTGGTATTGAGATTGGCGGTCGGCGCCACCAGCCCGGGCACCAGCCCCATCAGGTTCGAGACCAGGATGAAGAGGCCCAGCGTCCCGATGAGCGGCAGGTAGCGCCGCCCCCCCGCGCCGATCACCTCGTCCAGGATCTGGTGGAACTGATCCAGCACCATCTCCATGAAGTTCTGGGCGCCGCGCGGCACCAGCTCGAGCCGGCGCGTGGCGAAGAAGGAGACCGCGATGATGATGAGCATGGCGATCCACGTATAGGTGACGTGGTCCGGGATGCTCGCGAAATGCAGGATGGGCGGGTGCTCGATGATGTCCAAGAGGCTCGGTCCTCAGTCTCGCGCGGCGCGCAGGCCCTGGGCGACGAGCACGGGCGGCAGCACCATCAGGCCGGCGGCCACGGCCACCGGGTGGGTCCAGTCGCTGACGACGAGACCGCCGAGGGTGGCGAACACCGCGAGCTGGCGGAGGCCCAGGCGGAGCCGGCGCCGGCCACTGTCGGTGGCCCGCACGGCTTCGCGCGCAAGGCCGCCGAAGTTGAGCAGCGCGACGAGGGCGCCGCCGATCACGCCCGCCCCCGCGCCGGGGCCGAAGAAGATGGCCGCCGCCAGGGCGAGCGGCAACGTCACCACCAGCCCGGTCACGATCACGCGCTTCGCCAGCTCAGTGGCCATTGTTCCCGTCATTCATGCGATTCAGCGCCCGGAGGGCGCGGGTGAAGTTGACCGCGGCCGCCGCGATTCCGAAGCCCAAGCCCGACCAGGAGGAGCCACGGCTGTGTCCCCAGCCACCGGTCGGCGAAGTACCCCAGCGCCATCCCGACGACGACACATCCGAAGAGCACCGTCCCGAGCTGCGCAAAGCTCGCGACACCCCGCCATGCCGACCGGTCCATCCCGGGGGCCATGTGAACTGGAACACTAGCACACGCCCTCGGACCTGACAAGCGGTCGCAACTAAATGATTAAGAAGGGATAAATTGGCTCGCTCGTGGGCGGGCTAGGTACAATCGCTACCCGAAGACGCCCCCCATCCGCGTGCCGGCGATGCGGTTGATGATCACGGTGGAGATGGCCGCCACGATGATCAGGATCACCCCCAGCGCGGCCGCCTCGTTGGCGCTGCCGGCGATGTAGAAGGCGAAGATGCCGTTGGTGATGGACTCCCAGCCACCCAGGGCAAGGAAGAGGACGGCGGAGGCCTCCTGCAGCGAGGTCATGAAGGAGAAGAGGCTGCCCACCAGCACGCCCTTCCAGATCATGGGCAGGGTGATGTCGCGGAAGGCGCGGCCCGCGGTGGCGCCCACGCTGGAGGCGGCCTCTTCCATCGCCGGATGCACCAGCAGCAGGGACGCGTACGCTCCGCGCACCGTGTACGGCAAGCGGCGCACCGCCAGCACCAGCGGCATCACGATCCAGAACGAGGTGAGGCCGCGGTCGAAGCCGGGCAAGTCCCAGTGGAAGGCGCGGATATAGGCGATGCCAATGGCGGTGCCGGGAATGGCGAGAATCAAGGTGTTGAGCGCGTCGAGCGCGCCCCGTCCCGGCACCTGCGAGCGGCCGAGCAGCCACGCGATGGGCACGCCCACCAGGATGCAGATGGCCACCGCGATGCCGGAGTAGAGAAAGCTATTGAGGATGTACTTGGGCGTCTCCACGATCACGCGCTCGTAGTACTGCCACGTGTAGGCGGTCGGCAGCGGCGTGAGCGACCAGCCCTTCCCCACCGAGGCCAGCCCCACGCCGATGTACGGGATGAACGAGAGCAGGAGCACGAAGCTGAGGAAGGCGGCCACCAGGACCTGCTTGCCCGCGGAGAGACGCCGCCGCGCGATGCGCGAGTAGGAGAGCGAGGAATAGTCCTTGAGACCCACGTAGTGCCGCGCGGCCAGGAGAAAGAACACCGCCAGCAGCACCATCAGCGCGGAGATCACGATGCCCATGCGGAAGATGCGCTTGTCCACGAACTGCACGATGTTCAGGTAGGCCTGCGGGGCGAGGAGATCCTGGACCCCCAGCACCAGCGGGGTGGCGAAGTCGGAGAAGGTCCAGATGAACACCAGCAGCGCGCCCGCGATATAGCCGGGCGTGGTGAGGGGCAGCGTCACCGTCCAGAACTTGCGCCAGCCCCGTGCCCCCACGCTCTCCGCCGCTTCCTCCAGCGCGGGGTCGATCTTGCCGAGGGCGTCCACCACGTTCAGCGTGATCATGGGGAAGAGGTGGAGCGTCTCCACCAGGACGACGCCATGGACACCGTAGAGGAAGTTCACCGGCTTGAGCCAATCGAACCAGTCCATGAGCAGCACGTTCACGGTGCCGGCGCGGCCGAGGATGAAGGTAAAGCCCAGCACGCCCACCAGCGGCGGCGAGATGATGGGAATGATGGTGAGGTAGCTGAAGAGATCGCGGCCCCGGAAGTCGTAGCGCACGAGGAGAAAGGCCACCGCGATGCCCAGCACGCTGCTGGCGATCACGGTGGCCACGCCCAGTACCATGGAGTTCCACAGCGAGCGCAGGTAGAAGCGGTCGGTGAAGAACTCGTAGAAGTTGGCGAGGGTGAAGGCCCCTGCCTCGTTGGTGACCGCGTCGTAGAAGATGCGCGTCAGCGGGTAGATGAGGAACAGGCCCAGGAAAAGCCAGATGAGCGCGACTCCGACGAAGAGCGGCAGCCGCTTGCGCACGCGGGGCGCCGCCGGTCAGCCCTGCCCGAGCCGCTGGCGCAGGTAGTCGCCGACCTCTAGCGTGCAAGCCATGCCCTGCGGGATGGCCCGCGTCAGCGACACGAACGCGTGGATCTGCCCGGGGTACTCGCGGTACACGACCTCCGCGCCGGCCTTTCGGAGCGCCTCCGCGTAGGCATGGCCCTCATCGCGGAGCGGGTCGAAGCCCGCGGTGATCACCAGGGCGGGCGGCTGGCCGCGGAGGTCGCCGCGAATGGGCGAAGCGCGAAGGTCGGTCTTGTCGGCCTCGCCCCGGAGGTACTGCTCGGCGTACCAGAGGATGCGCTCGCGCGGGATGATATGCCCGTCCTCGAGCTCGGCGTGCGATGGCGTGTCGAGCGCGAAGTCGGTGGCCGGATAGATGAGCACCTGGCAGGTGGGAACGGGCACGCCGGCCGCGCGGGCCTGCTGGGACACCACCGCGGAGAGATTGCCCCCCGCCGAGTCGCCGCCCACGCCCACGCGCGCGGGGTCCACGCCGATACCGCGCCCATGCTCGCGCAGCCAGCGATACGCGGCCAGGCAGTCCTCCACCGCGGCGGGGAACTTGTGCTCGGGGGCCAGGCGATAGTCCACCGCCACCACCACGATGCCGGCCCGCTGCGCCAGGCGCGCGCAGAGGCCGTGATGCGTCTCGAGGTCGCCCTGCACCCAGCCGCCGCCGTGGAAATAGGCGAGCGCCGGGCGCGGGCTTCCCGTGCCCGACGCGTCATACACGCGCGCGGGAATGCTCCCCGCGGGGCCGGGAATCTTGATCTCCTCGATGCGCGGCAAGACCGGCGCCGCCTCGTCCATCAAGGTCACCATGGTGCGGAGCTGCTGGCGCAGCTCGGGCAGCGGCGGGTAATAGCCCGGCACACGGATGGACTTCACGAACTCGCCCACGATCTGGGCCTTGGGGTCCATGGTGCGGCCGCCCCGGCTGATGCGATGTCCCGCGAGAAAGGCGAGCGCGGCAGGTTCATCCAGCAGGGAATGGGCCAGCTCCAGCTGGGGCAGGGTCGGCTTCTCCGTCATGGCTCCTCCGGTAGCGCCAGGGTGACCGAGGCCGGGAAGGACACGGTCACCGCCTGGCCCAGGCGCATGGGATCGTGATGCCACGGATCGCGAATATCGGCCTTGAGCACGAGCCCCCCGCCCGTCTCGACGTCGTAGCGTAGGGTATTGCCGAGATACGACGCGAAAGCCACACGGCCACTCACGCAATTGCCGTCGGGTCCGCCCGAACGCGGGCGCGGCGCCGTCCCGGGCGATGGCGACATTCTCGGGCCGGATCGCGAGCACGCAGCGGTCGCCGATGGCGGCGGCATTGGGGATGGCCTCGAGGCGTCCCACCCCGGTCTCGACGAACAGGCGCTCGCCGCGCCGCTCGCGCACCTGGCCGGCCAGAAGGTTATTGGTCCCCACGAAGTCGGCCACGAAGCGCGTGCGCGGCCGCTCGTAGAGCTCCTTGGGCACGCCCACCTGGAGCACGCGTCCATCCTTCATCACCGCCACCCGGTCCGAGAGCGACAGCGCCTCCTCCTGGTCATGGGTGACATAGATGGTGGTGATGCGCAGCTCCTGCTGCAATTTGCGGATCTCCGCGCGCACCTGGACGCGAATCTTGGCGTCCAGGTTCGACAGCGGCTCGTCCAGCAGGAGGATGTCGGGGTTGAGCACCAGCGCGCGGGCCAGCGCCACCCGCTGCTGCTGGCCGCCCGAGAGCTGCCCGGGATAGCGGCCTTCGAGCCCGCCGAGATTGACCTTGGCCAGCCCCTCACGCACGCGCCGCGCGATCTCGGCGCCGCCGAGCTTCCGGAGGCGGAGCCCGTAGGAGACATTCCCCGCCACCGTCATGTGCGGCCACAGCGCGTAGTTCTGGAACACCATGCCGATATTGCGCTCGTAGGGCGCGAGCCCGTTCACCAGGCGCTCGCCGAAGCGGATCTCGCCCCCGTCGGGCTGATAGAAGCCGGCCAGGAGCCGGAGCAAGGTGGTCTTGCCGCAGCCCGACGGGCCCAGCAGGGTGAAGAGCTCGCCGTCGGCGACGTCCAGCTCGGCGCGGTCCACCGCCGTGACCGCGCCGAACCGCTTGACGACGCCGTGGATGCCGATCTTCACGCTACTTCTTCAATTCGTCCCACCGGGCTTCGATATCCGACCGGAACTTGGTCTTGAGCGCCTCCGACCGCTTGGCGGCCACCGCCTCGTCGTAGACATTGGCCACTTCCTGGTCGAAGTACGAGCGCACGCCGCCGGTGAACTGGACGGCCAGCTCCGCGGTGGAGCCGGGCGGGCCCTGGACCTTGTACTTGGGAGTGATGGGGAAGAGCCCGCGCTCCATGAAGACGCGCTGGCCCCGCTCCGTGAGGAGGAACTCGATGAAGGCGCGCGCGGCCTTGGGATTGCGCGCCCCCGCCAGGATGGCCATGGGCTCGGGTGTCACGAAGGAGTTCTTGGGCGCCACGAACTTGAGGTCGAAGCCGGCCAGCTTCTCCTCGAAGGCCATGTAGGACGGCACCGCGAAGCCGGCGGCGAACTCGCCCTTGGCCACGACCGTCGGCACGTCACGGCTCCGCGCGGTGAAGTGTCCGGTATTGGCGGCGAGCTTGCGCAGCCACTCCCAGCCCTTGTCCTCGCCGAACATGGACAGGATCACCTCGTAGGTCGCGTTCGACGACGACGAGCGGGTGGGCGCGCATTGCGCCACCTCGCCCTTGAGCTTGGGGTGGAGCAGATCCTCCCACTCCTTCGGCTCGGGCACGCCCAGGCGCTGCAGCCGCCGCGGGTGATAGACGAGGCCGTAGGGCTCGAGCGCGGTGCCCACCCAGTAGCCGTCCTTGTCCTTGAGCGGGATGGGCTTGGGCTTGCCGATGGCGGCGGGAATCGCGTCCCACGCCTCCTTGGAGATCTCCACCTTCTGGAGCAGCTTCTGCTCGGCGAGCTTCTCGAACAGCGCCGACTCCCCGCCCCAGAAGATGTCCACCTCGGGCCGGCCCTTCCACTCCGTGATGCGGCCATAGGCCACCGGCGTGCCGGCGGGGATGGCGCTCACCTTCACGGTGACGTTCCACTTCTCCTTGGCATAGTCCGCGAAGGCCTTGAGCGCGGCGTCGTGGATGAACTTCGACACCGGGGTGATGAGGTTCAGCTCTCCCTCGATGGGCGGCGCCTGCGCGGCGGCGGGGCCGGCGGGCGCCACGAGGGCGAGCAGGGCGAGCAAGCAGCCTATGGTCATGCGGGTCATGCGTCGTCTCCTTTGGGAATTCAGCTTCCAGGAAGTCATGCGTCGGGCTCCACCCAGGCGCGCGCGCGCTCGACGGCGCGGCGCCAGCCCCGGTAGGCGCGGTCGCGCGCGTCCGCGGACACGGTGGGCGTGAAGCGCCGGTCCAGGCGCCAGCGCGTGCCGAGGTCGGCGGGCTTCCAGAGCCCCACCCCGACGCCGGCGAGATAGGCGGCGCCGAGGCCGGTGGTCTCGGTCACCGCGGGGCGGTGCACCTCGACGCCCAGCATGTCGGCCTGGAACTGACAGAGGAAGTCGTTGGCGGCAGCGCCGCCGTCCACGCGGAGCGCTCGGACGGGCGTGCCGGCATCCGCCGCCATCGCGTCCAGCACGTCGCGGCTCTGGTAGGCGATGGCTTCCAGCGCCGCGCGGGCCAGGTGCGCGCGGCTCGTCCCGCGCGTGAGCCCCACGAGGGTGCCGCGCGCATAGGGATCCCAGTAGGGCGCGCCGAGCCCGACGAAGGCGGGCACCAGATAGACCCCGCCCGTGTCGGGGACCGACTCCGCGAGAGCCTGCGTCTCGTCGGCGCGGGCGATGATGCCGAGGCCGTCGCGCAGCCACTGGACGGCCGCGCCCGCGATGAAGACGCTCCCCTCGAGCGCGTAGGACACGCGCCCGCCCAGGGACCACGCCACCGTGGTCACGAGCCCGTGGGTGGAGGCCACCGGGCGCTCGCCCGTGTTCAGGAGGAGGAAGCACCCGGTGCCGTAGGTGTTCTTGGCCGTCCCCGGCTCGAGGCAGTTCTGGCCGAACAATGCCGCCTGCTGATCGCCGGCAATGCCCGCGATGGGAATGCCGGCAGGCAGAGCGCCGCCGGCCGCCGTCTCGCCGAACACCCCGGCGGACGGGCGCACTTCCGGGAACAGCGTCATCGGCACGCCGAGCACGCCCGCCAGCTCGCCGTCCCAGGCCAGCTTCTCGATGTCGAAGCAGAGCGTGCGCGAGGCGTTCGAGGGATCGGAGGCATGCACGGCCCCGCGCGTGAGCCGCCACAGGAGCCACGTGTCCACGGTGCCGAAGGCCAGCTCGCCGCGCTCCGCGCGCGCGCGGGCGCCGGGCACGTGGTCGAGCAGCCAGGCGATCTTGGTCCCGGAGAAGTAGGCGTCGAGCACGAGACCGGTCTTCCGCCGGAACAGGCCCTCGAGCCCGTCCGCCTTCAGGCGGTCACAGGCCTCCGCGGTGCGCCGGCACTGCCAGACAATGGCGCGATGGATGGGGCGGCCCGACGCGCGCTCCCACACGATCGTCGTCTCGCGCTGATTGGTGATGCCGATGGCGGCGATCTCGCTGCCGGCGACTCCGGCCGCGCGCAGCGCCGCCGCCGCCGCGGTCTCCACGGTGGCCCAGATCTCCTCGGGCTCGTGCTCCACCCAGCCCGGCCGCGGGAAGTGCTGGGGCAGCTCGGCATAGCCCCGCGCGCGCACGGCGCCGTCCGCGTCCACCAGCAGCGCGGTGGAGCCGGTGGTGCCCTGGTCCAGGGCGAGCACGTAGCGGCGCGCGGCGCTCACCGCGGGCTCACCGGCCCAGCGCGCTCTTGGCCAGATCGGGCCGGTCGGTGATGACCACGTCCACGCCGAGGTCGATGAAGCGGCGGATGGCGTCCGCGTCGTTCACCGTCCAGACGCCCAGTGTCATCCCCGCGGCGCGCACGCGGGCCAGCGCCTCCGCGTTCACCAGCCCCTGCTCCAGCCCCAGCATGGTCACGCCGGCGCGCTGCGTCTCGTCCAGCTCGCGCTCGAGGCTGCTACCCATCTTGGCCAGCGTGCGCCGGGAATAGAGCGCGGCGACCCGGGCGTCGGGCCGCAGGGCCCGCACCCGGCGCCAGGTCTCCGGCTCGAAGGCCATCACCACGGTGGCGGTGGTGGCGCGATGCCGATCGAGCACCGCGAACACCTTTTCTTCGATGCCGGGATAGGCCCGGCCACGATCGTCCAGCTTGATCTCGAGCAGCATCTCTCGCCGGAGCCGCATGGCGAGCCCCGCCACCTCGTCCAGTGACGGCACCGCCTCGGCCGTGGGCGTGCCCGCGTGATCCCGCAAGTGCAGCGCGCGGAGCTCGGCCAGCGTGCGCTCCCTGACCGGGCCGCGGCCGTCGGTGGTGCGGTCGAGGGTGGGATCGTGGATCACCACCACCTCGCCGTCCCTGGACAGGTGCACATCGAACTCGAGGAAGTCGGCGCCGAGAACCTCGGCGGCGTTGCGGAAGGCGAGGAGGCTATTCTCCGGCCAGAGGAGGGCGCCGCCGCGGTGGGCGGCGAAGAGCGTGGTCGGGCCGGCGGACACCGAGGGCGAGGGCCCGGCCAGCGCGGCCAGGCAGCCCAGGGCCAGGCTGGCCAGGAACAGCAGCCTCACTTCTCGGTCTCCACGAGTCCCTTGACGAACCAGCGCTGCATGAGCACGACCACCGCCACCGGCGGCAGCATGGCCAGCACCGCGGTGGCCATGATGAGGTTCCAGTCGGTCTGCGCGTCACCGGTCCCGATCATCTTGGTGATGCCGATCACGATGGTGTCCATGCTGCGGCTGGTGGTGATGAGCAGCGGCCAGAGGTACTGGTTCCAGCCGTAGATGAAGAGGATGACGAAGAGCGCCGCGATATTGGTCCGCGACAGCGGGATGAGGATGTCCTTGAAGAACCGAAGCGGGCCGGCGCCGTCGATCTTGGCCGCCTCCACCAGGTTGTCGGGAATGGTCATGAAGAACTGGCGGAACAGCAAGGTGGCGGTGGCGGAGGCGATGAGCGGCACGGTGAGGCCGCCAATCGTATCGATCAGGTGGAGGTCGGATACCACCTTGAAGGTGGGGATGATCCGGACCTCCACCGGCAGCATGAGGGTGACGAAGATCATCCAGAAGAAGAACATGCGCCCGGGAAAGTGGAAGAACACCACCGCGTAGGCCGAGAGCACCGACACCGCGATCTTCCCGACGGCGATGACGAGGGCCATCACCAGGCTGTTGAGCATCATACGCGAGACCGGCGGGGCCTTCACCCGGAGCCCGCTACCCTGGGACCAGGCCTGCGCGTAGTTCTCCGTGGCCAGCCCGCCCGGAGTGAGCGGCAAGCTGCCCCGCCCGATGGTGCCCGCATCGTGGGTGGAGCCGACGAGGGCCATGTAGATGGGAAAGACGAAGACGGCCACGCCGAGGGCCAGCACGAGGTGGGGCAGCCACGCGACGCGAGAGCGGGACTCGATCATCCGTAGTGCACCCGGCGCTCGATATAGCGGAACTGGACGGCAGTGAGCGTAATCACGATCACCATGAGGATCACCGACTGCGCGGAGGAGCCGCCGAGGTCGAGGTTGATGACCCCGTCCACGTACACCTTGTAGATCAAGGTCTCGGTGGACTTGCCGGGCCCGCCGCTGGTCAGCGCGTGAATGGTCCCGAAGGTGTCGAAGAAGGCATAGACCAGGTTGACGACCAAGAGGAAGAAGGTGGTGGGGGACAGAAGCGGGAAGATGATGCTCCAGAAGCGGCGCATGGGCCCCGCGCCGTCGATGGCGGCGGCCTCGATCACGGGCTTCTGGATGGCCTGCAGCCCCGCGAGGAAGAAGAGGAAGTTATAGGACACCTGCTTCCACGATGCGGCCACGATCACCAGGCTCATGGCCTGCGCGCCGTTGAGCTTGTAGTCCCACGCGAAGCCGAGATCGCGGAGGCTCCGGCCGAGAATGCCGATGGTGGGATGGAGCACGAAGAGCCAGAGCACCGCGGCCACGGCGGGCGCCACCGCATAGGGCCACATGAGGAGCGTCTTGTACACGGCCGCGCCGCGGATCTGCCGGTCCGCCATCACCGCGAGAACCAGTGCACTCCCCATGGAGAGCCCGGTGACCGCGCTGCTGAAGATCACGGTGCGCCACGCCGATCCCAGGTAGAGCGGGTCGGTGAGCACGATCTTGTAGTTCTCGAACCAGACGAAGGTCTGGCGGAGCCCGAAGGCGTCTTGCAGGAAGAAGGAGTAGTAGACCGCCTGGCCGGCGGGCCAGAAGAAGAAGACGAGGGTGATGGCAACCTGGGGCGCCAGGAGCAGATAGGGCAGCAGCTTCCCGTCGAAGATCACGCGCCGGGGCATGGGGCCTCCATGCGCCCGGCGCGTGCTCCCGTCTTCATCTAGGAGCGGTTCGCCCGCTCGAAGTTTCTCAGCACGACGTTCCCGCGCTGCACCGCATTGTCGAGCGCCTGCTGGGCGGTTTGCTGGCCCTGGAAGGCCTTCTCCAGCTCTTCCTGGATGATGTTGCGGATCTCCGGCATATTGCCCAAACGCAGGCCCCGCGAGTTCTCGCTGGGCTGGGTCCGGGTGAGCTGAAGATACGGCACGTCCGTCCCCGGGTTCTGCGCGTAGAACCCGGAGGTCTTCACGCGGTCGAAGCCGGCCAGGGTGATGGGGAGGAACCCGGTGTCGGTATGCCACTTGGCCACCACTTCCGGCTGGCTGATATGGCGGAAGAACTCCGCCACCGCCTTGTACTCCTCCGGCTTCCGGCTCGGTGAGGTCATCACCCAGAAGCTGGCGCCGCCGATGATGGAGTTCTTCGGCGCATTGGGCGTGCCCGGCCAGTAGGGCAGCATGGCGGCGCCCCACTCGAACTTGGCCTCGCGCAGGATGCGCGCGCGCAGCCCCGAGGAGGCGTGGATCATGGCGCATTCCCCGGAGGGGAAGAGCGCGTCCGCCGCCGCGTCGCGGCCCGCCGTACTTGAAGGTGCCCTCCTTCTGCATGTCGATGAGGGCCTGGACGTGCTTGACGTGCAGCGGGCTATTGATCTTCAGCTCGGTGTCCAGCCCGCCCATGCCGTTGGCCTTGGTGGCCAGCGGCACGTCGTGGATGGCGCTGAACTGCTCGAACTGGGCCCAGGTGGGCCAGGCGGTGGTGAAGGCGCAGGGGGCCGCGTTGGCGGCCTTGATCTTCTTCGCCGCGTCCATCAGCTCGGGCCAGGTCTGCGGCGGCTTGCTGGGATCGAGGCCCGCCTTCTTGAAGGCGTCCTTGCTGTAGAACATGATGGTCGTCGAGCTGTTGAAGGGCATGGACATCATGCGGCCGTCAGGCAGGCTGTAGTAGCCCTTCACCGCCGGCACATAGGCGTTTGGATCGAAGGGCACCCCGGTCTCGCGCATCAGCTCGTATACCGGCTTCACCGCGCCGCGCGCCGACATCATGGTGGCGGTGCCCACCTCGAACATCTGCACGACATGCGGCGCGTTGCCGGCCCGGAAGGCGGCGATGGCCGCCACCATGGTCTCCGGATACGAGCCCTTGAAGCTGGGATTGACCTGGTACTGGCTCTGCGAGGCGTTGAAGTCGGCCACGATCTTCTCGAGCAGGCCGCCCAGCGGCTGCGCCAGTCCATGCCAGAACTCCACCTGGACGCGCGACTGCGCCCCGGTGGGTGGGACGGTGTAGATGGTGACGGCCAGGACAAGCGCCACGAGGACAGCGAGATATCGACGAGTCATGCCGGGTTCCCCCCTTGCCACGAGGTTCAGTGTGAGCACCGGTGATCGCACGTTCCGGCCGGCTCCGGCGCGTATTCTAAATCACGGATTGTGACGGGGCAATCATGCCACCGATCGTGCACCCTCGCTCCGCTCGGGACAAATTACGTTTCCGCTCGCCTCGCCTTCGGCTGCAGCTCGCCAAGCTTTACGCCGGCTGCCGGAAACGGTGGGAGCGGTCGACGTATTTCTGGTAGGCCTCGAGCTCGGCATCCAGGCGCCGGGGGGACCAGCCCGCCACCTCGGCCATGCGCCGGCCGATGCTCTCCGCGCAGTCGAGGCCCTGGCAGAGGCTTTGCCCGATGCCGGTGCGGCGGATGAGCACGTCCTGCAGCGACACCGCCATCTCCTCGCGCACGGCCTGGTGGAGCTGGGCCACGATCTCGGGATTGGACGGGCAGAGGCGCTCGGCGCCGTCTGGCAGCTTCTTGGCCAGCTCGAGCACGCGCGCGTAGCCACCGCCATAGGTGTCCACCAGCACCTGGAGCGTCTCCCGGGGCAGCCCGGTGGCCGCCATCTCGGCGGAGACGTCGAGCCAGGCCCGCGCCTCCAGCTTGGCCACGTCCTCGTCGAGCCCGTCCAGGCTCAGCCGCGCGGAGGTGGACGGCTGGCGGCGGCCCAGCCGCGCCATCACGAGATCGCCCACCTCCTCGGCCAGGCTCCGGAAGCAGGTGAGCTTGGTGCCGGTCACGGTGAGGAAGCGGCCCTCCGGGCCCTCGAGCACCACCTTGTGGTCCCGCGAGACCTTGGAAGCGGCGGCGCCCGGCTCGAACGAGAGCGGCCGCACCCCCGCGTAGGTATAGGCGACGTGGTCGAGCGTCACCCGCGGGTCGGGCAGCACGCGGCGCACCGCGCCCAGGAGGTAGTCCACCTCCTCGCGCGTGGCCCAGATCCGGTCGGGATCGCCGGCGAAATCGGTGTCGGTGGTCCCCACCAGGGAGAAGTCGCGCCACGGGATCACGAAGATCATCCGCTCGTCGGAGTCGGAGGAGAGATAGACGGCGCGCTCGGTGAGCCGGGGCAGCAGGCAGTGGATGCCCTTGGTGGTGCGGACCACGCGGGGGGTGGTGCGGCTCACGTCCGCCATCTCGCGCACGCGATCCGCCCACGGCCCCGCCGCGTTGATGACCACCGAGGACCGCACCGCGAACACCTGATCGGTGAGGAGGTCGCGCACCCGCACGCCGTCGAGGCCGCGGGCGCCCTTCACGATCTCTTCCACCTGGCAGTAGTTGTGGACGCGCGCGCCGTGGCGCGCCGCCGACAGGATGTTTTCCAGGCACATTCGTTCCGGGAAGAGGAGGAGGTCGTCGAAGTAGTACCCCGCCCCCTTGAGGTCCTCCGCGCGAATATTCGGTTCCATGGCGAGCGTGTCCACCGCCCGCAGGGTGCGATAGCGCTCGGTGGCCTTGCCGGGCGTGAGGAGGTCATAGAGCCACATCCCGAGGCGCACCAGGATGAGGCCGCGGCGGCTCCCCTTGAACACCGGGACCAGGAAGGGCAGCGGCCGGACGAGGTGCGGGGCCACGCGCTCCAGCGTCTTCCGCTCGCGGAGCGACTCCCGCACGAGCTTGAAGTCCCCCAGCTCGAGGTAGCGCAGGCCGCCGTGGATGAGCTTGGAGGACTTCGACGAGGTGCCGGAGGCGAAGTCGCCCTTCTCGAAGAGGGCCACGGAAACGCCGCGGAGGGCGAGGTCGCGCGCGATGCCCGCCCCGGCCATGCCGCCCCCGATCACGACCACATTGAACGGCGTCTGGTCGATGCCCGCGAGCCGGCTCTGGATCATGATGTGCTCACGACAGAATATCTCGGACGGATCGTATCACGTGGTCGGGAGCGAGGCCGGGGATTCGCGGGTCGTCCGGCCGCGTGATCCCGCTCAGCACGAGCATGGTGGCGAGCCCACTCGCTTCCCCATCGCCACGTCGGTCTCGATGCGGTCGCCCACCATCACGGCGTCCGCCGCGTCCACGCCGAGCGCGGCGAGGGCCACCGCGAGGATGATCGGCGAGGGCTTGCCCACGATGATCTCCACTTTCCGGTCCGTCACCGCCTCCACCGCCGCGATCATGCCCGCGCAGTCGGGGATCTCGCCGCCCTCCACCGGGCAGGTGCGATCGGGATTGGTGGCGATGAGGCGCGCGCCTCCCCTCACCGCCTGCAGCGCGGTGTTGAGCTTGGCATAGGTGAAGGTGCGGTCGAAGGCGATGACCACCCAGCGCACGCGCTCGTCGTCGCGCACCTCGAAGCCGTGCGCGCGCAGCTCCGCCAGCAGCGGCGGCTCGCCGATCACGTAGACCGGCGCGCCGGGATCGAGGCCGCGCAGGTGCCGGGCCAGCACCAGCGAGGCGGTGATCACCTCCTCCACATCCACCGGGATGCCGAGGCGATCGAGCTTGCGCGCGTAGTCCGCGCGCGTCTCCAGCGGCTTGTTGGTCAGGAAGGCGAGCCGCCGGCCCTCCGCGCGGAGCGCGGCCACCACCTCGGCGGCGCCGGGGACGAGGCGCTCGCCCAGATAGATGGTGCCGTCGAGGTCGAAGAGCCAGCCGCGATACGGGAACCTGACCGCCATGGCGCGGTGCCGGAACCCGCCGGGCGCCCTACCGGAGGAGCGGCGCGAGCGCGGTCTGGGCGAGGTCGAAGTACGGCGCCGGCATCACGCCCAGCCACACCACGCCGCAGAGCGCGACGAGGAGGGCCAGCGAGCCCCCCAGCGACGGCACCAGGGTGGTGGGGGCGCCCTCCGGCTCCCGCATGTACATCACCACCACGATGCGCAGGTAGTAGTAGGCGGCGATGGCGGAGTTGAGCACGCCGATCACCGCCAGCCACGTATAGCCCGCAGCGCACCGCGGCGCCGAAGAGGTAGAACTTCCCCACGAAGCCGGCGGTGGGCGGGATGCCGATCAGGGAGAGGAGGAAGATCGTCATCACCAAGCGCGATCACCGGATGCCGCGCGGCGAGCCCGGCGAAGTCGCCCGTCTCCACCGCCTCGCGGCCGCCCCGCTCGAGGAGCAGGATCACGCCGAAGGCTCCCGCGGTGGTGAAGGTGTAGACGAGAAGATAGAAGAGCACGCCGGAATTGCCCAGCGACCCGCCCGCCACCACGCCGACCAGGATATAGCCCACGTGCGCGATGGACGAGTACGCCAGCATGCGCTTGACGTTCTGCTGGGCGATGGCCACCACATTGCCCACCGTCATGCTGAGCACGGCCAGCCCCCACATGAGCAGCGACCAGTCCGCCTGGCCCTGGCGCAGCGCCACCAGCAGCACGCGCATCAGCGCGGCGAAGGCGGCGGCCTTGGAGCCGGTGGCGATGAGGATGGTGATGGAGGTGGGCGCGCCCTGATACACATCGGACACCCACATGTGGAACGGCACCGTGGAGATCTTGAAGCCGAAGCCCACCACCAGGAGCCCGAAGCCCACCACCAGCAGCGGGTCCCGCGCGTTCCCCGAGCCGATCACGGCGGCGATGCGGTCGATATTGGTGGATGCCGGTGGCGCCGTACACGAGGGCGATGCCGTAGAGGAAGAAGCCGGAGGCGAAGGCCCCGAGCAGGAAGTACTTCATCGAGGCCTCGCCGGACTCGATGCGCCCGCGGAACGTCCCCGCCAGCACGTAGAGGGCCAGCGACATGGTCTCCAGCCCGAGGAACACCATGATGAGGTCGCCGGCGCTGGCCATCAGGGTCATCCCCACCGCGGCGAGGAGGACGAGGATGTAGAACTCGCCGGACTCCGCGCCCTGCCGGCGGGCGTAGTCGAGCGACTGCAGGAGGACCAGGCCCACCCCGAAGCCGATGACGAGGTTGAAGAAGATGGCGAAGCCGTCGAGGATCACCATGCCCTTGAAGGCGCGCTCGTCGGCGCCCCAGAGGTACAGCGAGACCACCAGGGAGCCCACGATCCCCGCCAGGCCCACCACGCCGAGGTGCTCCTTGCGGTCGCGCGGAGGCAGGAGATCGAGGACGAGGAGCACCAGCGCGGTAATGGCCAGGACCAGCACCGGCCCGATGGCGGGGATGCTGATCACCGGGGCGACGAGGGCGGGGGCGGCGGCGATCGGATTCATGGGCTAGCGCGCCGCCAGCGCGGCGGTGGCGGCGGCCTTGGCCTGCACCTGGCTGATGAGGGCCTGCACGCTCGCCTCCGTGGGCCCCGTGAAGGGCGCGGGATAGACGCCGATCCACACGATGAACACGAGCACCGGCACCAGCACCACCCACTCGCGCACGCTCAGATCCTGAAGGTGGCGGTTCTCCTCCCGCGTGATCTCGCCGAAGAACACCCGCTGGTACATCCACAGCATGTACACCGCGGCGAAGATGATGCCGGTGGTGGCGAGCGCCGCCACCCCGCGGTTCCACTGGAAGGCGCCCACCAGGATGAGGAACTCGCCCACGAACCCGTTGAGGCCCGGCAGCCCGATGGAGGAGAAGGTCACCACCAGGAAGACCACGCTGAAGGCGGGCATCACCTTCCACAGGCCGCCGTAGTCCGCGATGAGCCGGGTGTGGCGGCGCTCGTAGATCATGCCCACGAGGAGGAAGAGCGCGCCGGTGCTGAGCCCGTGGTTCACCATCTGGATGATCCCGCCCACCACGCCCTGGGGATTGAGCGCGAACACGCCCAGCATCACGAAGCCCAGATGGCTCACGCTGGAATAGGCCACCAGCTTCTTGATGTCGGCCTGCACGGTGGACACCCAGGCGCCGTAGATGATGCCGATCACGGCCAGCGCGATCACCCACGGCGCGAAGGTGATGCTGGCCTGGGGGAAGAGCGGCAGGCAGAAGCGCAGGAAGCCGTAGGTCCCCATCTTCAGGAGCACCCCGGCGAGGATCACGCTGCCCGGGGTGGGCGCCTCCACGTGCGCGTCGGGGAGCCAGGTGTGGAAGGGAAACATCGGCACCTTGATGGCGAAGGCCAGCGCGAAGGCGAGGAAGAGGAGGTTCTGGGTCTGGCCGCCCGGCAGCACGTACTGGGCGAGCACGGGCAGGTCGAAGGTGTAGTTGCCGGTGGCGGCGCCGTGCTGGAAGAACAGCGCCAGGATGGCGACCAGCATCAGCAGCGAGCCGGCCAAGGTGTAGAGGACGAACTTCACCGCCGCGTACACGCGGTTGGTCCCGCCCCAGATCCCGATGATCAGGTACATCGGGATGAGCATGGCCTCCCAGAACACGTAGAAGAGGAAGAGGTCCAGGGCCACGAACACCCCGAGCATCCCCGTCTCCAGGAGCAGCATGGTGACGGCGAACTCCTTCCAGCGCTTCTCGATGGAGTGCCAGGAGGCGAGCAGCGTGAGTGGCGTGAGGAAGGTGGTCAGGAGCACGAGGAGGAGGCTGATGCCGTCGACGCCCAGGTGATACGTGATGCCCAGCGTGGGCATCCACGGCCGGCGCTCCTGGAACTGGTAGTCGGCCACCCGCGCGTCGAAGCCGAAGTAGACCGGCAGCGAGACCGCGAAGGTGACGAGCGCCACCAGCAAGGTCGCCTGCTTGACCAGGCCCTCGCGGTCGCGCGGCAGCAAGGCGATCAGCAGCCCGCCCAGAGCGGGCAGGAACACCACCAGGGAGAGCAGCATGCCCCTCATCGGGGGCCGCGCGCGAGGAGGAAGGCCACCACCGCGAGGGCGCCCAGCAGCATGGTGAGCGCGTAGTTCATCACGAAGCCGGTCTGCACGCGGCGGAGCGACCGGGCCCAGCCCACCACCATGCTCCCCATCCCGTTGACGATCCCGTCGATCACGCGGAGGTCGAATACCCGCGCGGACCAGCGGAAGACGCCGGTAGAGCGGGGTGCACGATGAGCGGCGTCGTAGATCTCGTCCACGTAGTACTTGTTCAGCAGGAGCGCGTGGACCGCGTGGCGCGGCACCCCGATCTCCTCCGCCTTGACCGGCCGGCGCCCGTACATCACCCAGGCGAAGAACACGCCCGCCACCGCCACCACCATCGAGACGAGGAGGAGCACCTTGCCGGTGGCGCCATGGTCCTCCGCGGCGAGCGGCAGGACGGGCGCCAGGAAGCGGGCGAAGGCGGTGCCGTGCGACGAGGGCGCGCCCAGCGCCACCCCCGCCACCACGGTGAGCACGGCGAGCACCACCAGCGGCAGGGTCATCACCGCGGGCGACTCGTGCACGTGCCGGCGCGCCTCCTGGCTCATCCGCGGCGCCCCGAAGAAGGCGAGGATGACGAGGCGGAAGGTGTAGAAGGCGGTCATGAAGGCGCCCGCGAGCAGGATGAGGAAGAGCAGGCGGTGGCCCTCGAAGAAGGTGGCGGCCAGGATCTCGTCCTTGGAGAAGAAGCCCGCCAGCGGCGGCACTCCCGCCAGGCCCGAGGGCCCCCACCAGGAAGGTGATGGTGGTGGTGAGCATCTTCGACTTGAGCCCGCCCATCTTGCGCAGGTCCTGCTCCCCGTGGAGGCCGTGGATCACGCTGCCGGCGCCGAGGAAGAGCAGCGCCTTGAAGAAGGCGTGGGTGACCAGGTGGAAGATGCCCGCCGCGTACGCCCCCACCCCGACGCCCACGAACATGTAGCCGAGCTGGCTGATGGTGGAGTAGGCGAGCACGCGCTTGATGTCGGTCTGCACGAGGCCGATGGTGGCGGCGAAGAGCGCGGTGATCCCGCCCACCCAGGCCACCACCTCCAGCGAGCAGGGGCGCCATCTCGAAGAGCTTGTGGCAGCGCGCCACCATGTACACGCCCGCCGTCACCATGGTGGCGGCGTGGATGAGCGCGGAGACCGGCGTGGGGCCTTCCATGGCGTCGGGCAGCCAGGTGTGGAGCGGGAGCTGGGCGGACTTGCCGCAGGCGCCCATGAAGAGGAGGAGCGCGATGGCGGTATAGGTCCCCACGCCCACCGAGGCGTCGGCCTTGCCGAAGACGGCGCCGTAGTCCAGCGTGCCGAAGGTGACCCAGATCAGCATGATGCCCAGCCCGAAGCCGAAGTCCCCCACCCGGTTCACGATGAAGGCCTTCTTGCCCGCGTCGGCGGCGGACTTCTTCTCGTACCAGAACCCGATGAGGAGGTACGAGCAGAGGCCGACCGCTTCCCAGAAGACGTAGAGCACGAGGAAGTTGCCCGCCAGCACCAGCATCACCATCGAGAACACGAAGAGGTTCAGATAGGTGAAGAAGCGGGCGTAGCCCGGATCGCCGTGCATGTAGCCGGCGGAGTAGAGATGGATGAGGAACCCCACCCCGGTCACGACCAGCAGCATCACCGCGGTGAGCTGATCCACCTGCGCCGCGAGCGCGGCCTTGAACGTCCCCGCCGCGATCCACGGAAACAGCTCGCCCACGAACGTCTCGCCCGACCAGACGCGCGCGAAGACGGCGCAGGAGGCGAGGAAGGAGGCGGCCAGCGCGGGGACGGCGATCCAGTGCGCCCGACGCCCGACGACCGCCCGAAGAGCGCGTTGACCGCGCTACCGACGAGCGGGAAGAGCGGAATCAGCCAGACGAGTCGGGACATGGTTGTGCTTTCGGGTACAAACCCGCATCACTCTATAAGAAGGGGCGTGCGGGTGTCAAATGCCCGGGCGCAGAGAGGAAATAGCGGGCGCTAACTTCCTGACTTTGTACGGGGCGCGGCTCTCACTCGGCTTGCCACCCCCGTGATGTTCCCACCCGGGCGCGCGAAGCTGGCAATGAGCCCAGCGCGCAACCGGATCGGCTATGCCCGCGAAGACGATGGGGATCGTAACTGGTCGCCTCCTTCGCGGAAAGAGATGACGGGGTAGTTGGCGTGACGATAACGTCCGGCTTGAGACGAACCAGCTCGGCCGCAAGCTCGGGCAGTCGCTCAACCCGCCCGCTTGCAAATCGGACCGAGATGGCAATGTTCTGCCCCTCGATGTACCCGAGCTCGCGCAACCCTTGCCGGAAGGCATCGAGCTCTACCGAGGGTCCGGGAGAGCTGAAATGCAGGAACCCGACCCGGGGAACTTTCCCGCCGGCTGCGCCGCAGCGGCGAACGGCCCGGCGAGGAGGCCACCCGTGATGCCAGAGAAGAACGCCCGCCGATCCATCACTCGATCACCTGATCCGCCCGCGCCAGCAGCGATGGCGGGATCGTGAGCCCGAGGGCCCTGGCGGTCTTGAGGTTGATGACCAGCTCGAACGTTGCCGGTCGCTCCACAGGCAGGTTCCCGGGCTTGGCCCCCTTCAGAATCCTGTCCACATAGTAGGCCGCGCGCCGATGCATGCCCGCGTAGCTTGGCCCGTAGGACATGAGACCGCCCGCCTCGACGAGTTCCCGGTACGCGTGCACTCCCGGTAACCGATGCCGGGTCGCGAAATCCATGATCCGCCCCCGCTCGTGTAGGAAGAGTCGATCCGCGAACACCATCAGAGCCCCGGGCCGTTCCCTGACGATGGCAGCAAATCCGCCATCGAGTTGATTCGCGGCCCGCACGTCCAGGAACAGGATCTTCATCTGCAAAGCGGCGGCCGCGGCCTTCGTCTCCTCGAGAGCTCGCCTCTGACTCGCATTGCCTAAGTTTCCTAAGAGCGCGACGTGGGAGATGGTGGGCACCACCTCCCGGAGAAGCTCCAGCCGTTTACCCTCAATCTCCTCCGCGATCGAGGTCAGTCCGGTGATGTTGCCCCCCGGCTGCGCGAGGTTCGGGACGAGTCCTGTCGCGACGGGATCGCCGACGGCCACCATGACGAGGGGGGCTGATGTCGTCGCCTTCTTGACCGCGAGGGAGGCGGGGGTCCCGGCGGTGACGATCACGTCCACCTTCCCAGGCGAGCAACTCCGCGATGAGGGCGGGAAACCGTTCGTACTGGCCCTCCGCCCAGCGATACTCGATCAAGATATTTTGCCCCTCGACGTAGCCCAGGGCGCGCAAGCCTTCGCGGAACGGTCCGACGAGATTGGCCTCGAGGACTGGGGTGGAGTTCCCGAGGAAGCCCACCCGGTACACCTTCCCTGCTTGCTGCGCCTCGGCGGCGAGCGGCGCGGCGAGGAACGCGGCAGAACCAGCAAGGAATACCCGCCGATCCATCACTCGATCACCTGATCCGCCTGCAGGAGCAGCGACCGCGGGATCGTCAGGCCGAGGGTCTTGGCGGTCTTGAGGTTGATGACCAGCTCGAACTTGGTGGGCTGTTCGATGGGGAGGTCGGCGGGCTTCGCACCCCTGAGGATCTTGTCGACGTGAGTGGCCGCACGTCTCACGAGGGCGTCGAGGTCAGGCCCGTAGCTCATGAAGCTGCCCGCACGTGCCCACGGCCCCCAGCCAGTCACGAGGGGCACCCGCTGCTTGCCCGCAAACTCGAGGACGCGGGAGCGGTTGAGGTTCATGAATCGCGAGGAGACCACCATCAGCGCCTCGGCACGCGCTCGCGTGGCCGCTTCGAAGGCCCCGTCGAACTCCTCGGGCCGCCTGACTTCGAGGGATTGGAGGTGGATGCCCAGCCGACGCGCGGCCGCCTCGGTGTCGCGATACTCGCCGTCGGGATGATCGGGGTTCCAGAACACTGCGACGCGGGTGAGTGACGGCACTGCCTCTTTGAGGAACTGCAGTCGCTTGCCCGCCGTCTCTGATGAAAGGAACGCTACGCCGGTCAGGTTGCCGCCGGGCCGGGCGAAGCTGGCCACCACCCCCGCCTCGACGGGGTCTTGACTGGTGAGCATCACGACCGGGATCGTGCTCGTCGCGCCCTTAACGAACGGCACCAAGTCTCCGCCGAGAACCACGATTAGATCGGGCTTCAACGCCACAATCTGGTGCGCTAGTTCGCTGACTCGCTCCGGGCGGCCCTCGGCGCCGCGATACTCGAGCGCGATGTTCCGGCCCTCGACATAGCCAAGATCGCGCAGGCCTGCAAGCAAGGCAGGCAGGTTGGGCTCGGCGGCCGGCGTACTGAAGAGAAGCACGCCGAGCCGCGCGACTCTGGCGGCAGGCTGCGCCGCGGCGGCGAGCGGCGCGGCGAGGAGACCACCTGGGACCAGCGTTAGGAAGGTGCGTCGGTCCATCACGGGTCCTCCGTCAGCTTCTTGAGTGCCGTCTCGAGCAGCCCTCGGATCTCCGCGTCCCGTTCCCGCCGGGCTTCGGCCTTCCGCTGCTGGCTCCGGGCGGCCCGACACCGGCCGCTGCATACCTCCTGGTCGGGATGGATCGGGGCCGTGCGGCACACGGGGCATAGCGGGGACGGTAGCACGCCCCCTCCAGCGGGCGCACGTGCGCCGTCCGGGTAGACCCGACAGGCAGGGTTTCGGGCAAGGGTGGCGGGGGACTACTTCTCCCCTAGCGCACCGTAGAGGGCAGCGCGGGGGCCAGCCTATCCGCGGGCTCGACCGGAAAGTCCAGGCCGCCAGCGCCTGCTCGAAGTCGTCGAGATAGCGGCGCGAGCGGGTTCTGTCCCGCCCTCCGGCGTCAAATGCCCGGCCGCGCGGGATCCACGAAGCGGAAATAGACCAGCGGGATCAGGTAGAAGAGGAGCAGCTGGCCCGAGGCGATGCGCAGGGAGCCGGCCTCGGACAGGAGCGACAGGCCGAAGTTGAGCACCGAGTAGGCGGCGGTGGCGGCCACCAGCCCGCGGAGCGGCAGCGGCACGCGGCCGGCCAGCGCGCGCCAGTCGTAGACGCGGAGGTGCTTCCACCCCCGCGCCGGCGTGTCGCCGCGGCGGAGCCGGATCAGCATGGCGCCGAGCAGCGCGAAGGCGCCGACGAAGAGCGCCAGCACCCACCCGTCGGCGATCCGCTCTCCCAGCGGCGTGAAGCTCGCGAGGTGCATGAGCGCGGCGGCGGCGAAGCCCACCGCCGCCGCCGCATGGAGCGCGCGCCCGAGCATGGCCTCTTCTATCACGGAAATTGACGCCTCCCGGGGCGGTCGGTATGATCGCTCGGTGGCACGCCTCGGCGCGAAGTTCTGGCTGTTCATCGTGCTCGTCCCCGCGCTCGCGATCGTGGGAGGCGTGTCCGTGGTCGCCTGGCGGCAAACCGTGCCCGCGCGTCAAGGCCGAGCTCGTGCCCGTCCCGCGCTTCCTCGGGGTGAAGACACCCCTCACCGTGGTGCTGCGCGCGGCGAAGGGCGGCCTGGTGAGCGCGGAGCTGCGGCTGGTGCAGGGCCAGGGCCGCGCGATCCTGGCCAGTCCCGCCTTCACCGGCGCGCCCGCGGAGCAACGCCTCGATCTCACGGTGGAGGGGCGCGCCACCGGGCTGCGTGAGGGGCAGGCGGTGCTGGAGGTCCGCGCGCGCGACAACTTCTGGCGGCTCCTCCGCGTCGACGATCGGCCGGTGCTCACCCTGCCCGTCACGCTCGACTTCACGCCGCCCACGCTGGAGGTGCTGGGGAGCACGCGCTATCTGGCCCGGGGCGGCGGCGGGCTGGTGGCGATGCGCGCGAAGGGCGCCGCGCGCGTGGGCGTCAATGCCGGCGGCGTCTTCTTCCCCGCCGTGCCCGCCGGCGCCGAGGGCACCGGCGTCATGGTGGCCATGCTCGCGCTGCCCGTGGGACCTGCCCGCCGGCGCGACCGTCAGCGTGCTGGCCCAGGACGAAGCCGGCAATACCGTGACGCGGGGCGTGCCGGCGGACATCAAGGCCAAGCGCTTCCCCACCGACACCATCGAGCTGAAGGAAGAGTTCCTCAAGCAGAAGGTGGCGGAGCTCCTTCCCGAGAAGGCGAACGCGAGCCCCGCCGAGCTCATTCCCGCCTTCCTCCGGATCAACCGCGACCAGCGCAAGGCCGCGGAGCAGACCAAGCGCGAGCTGGCCGCGAAAAGTCAGCCCCGCCCGCTGTGGGAGGGGGCCTTCGTGCAGCCGCGCAATACCAAGGTGTTCTCGAACTTCGCGGAGACGCGCTCCTACCGCTACGAGGGGCGCGAGGTGGACGTCCAGGTGCACCTGGGTTTCGACCTCGCCTCCAGCCGGCACAGCCTGGTGCCCGCCGCCAATTCCGGCATGGTGGTCTTCGCGGCACCGCTCACCATCTACGGCACCACGGTGGTGGTGGACCACGGCTGGGGGCTGCAGACGCTCTACGCCCACCTGTCCTCCCTCACGGTCAAGGAAGGCGACAAGGTGGAGAAGGGGCAGGAGCTGGGCCGCACCGGCACCACCGGGCTCGCGGTGGGCGATCACCTCCACTACGAAGTCCTGATCCACGGCATCCCGGTGACGCCGCTCGAGTGGTGGGACGCCCGCTGGATCCGCGACCACATCGGCCGCCCGCTGCGGGAAGCGAGCCTGTCCGCGGTGCTGACCGGCGCCGCGCCGACCGCGGAGGACGAGCAGGTGTCCGTCCGGAGGCGCCGAAGCCCCCGCTAGCCGGCGCCCATCATGCGCCGCGGCAGCCAGAGCGCGAGATCGGGGACCAGGAAGAGAATCACCACGAGCAGGATCATGATCACGACGAATGGCGTGGAGCCGACGGCGATGTCGCGCATGCTGCTTCCGCGGGCGATGCCCTGGATGACGAAGAGGTTGATGCCGACGGGCGGCGTGATGAAGCCCATCTCCAGCCATACGATCATGACGATCCCGAACCAGATGGGGTCGAAGCCGAGCCCGGTGACGAGGGGGAACAGGATCGGCAGCATGATGATCATCACCGACAGCTCCTCGAGCGCGTAGGCGACGGCGATGAGCAGCGCGAAGATCAGGGCGAAGACCATCCAGGGGGCGAGGTTCAGCCCGGTCACCAGCCCGAGCAGCGCCTTGGGGGTGCCGAGCAGCGCGATCACGTGGGAGAAGATCGAGGCGAAGATGATGATGAGCATGATCATCGCGGTGGTCCGGACGGTCTCATGGAAGGCCCGCACCAGCCCCGCCCGGGTCAGGTGGCCCACCGTCACCGCGAGGACCAGGCTCACCGACACCCCGAGCGCGGCCGCCTCGGTGGGCGTGACGATGCCGAGGTACATCGAGCCGAGCACCACCGCGATGAGGAGGATGATGGGCGCGACCTCGACCAGTGAGCGGAGCTTCTCCCGCAGGGGGGCGCGCCCCTCGTGGCCCCGCGGCGCGCGCTCCGGGAAGATCATCGCGTAGCCGATGATGTAGCCGGCGAAGAGGAGGCCGAGGAGGATGCCGGGCAGGATTCCCGCCATGTAGAGCCGCCCCACCGAGGTCTCCGTCATCACGCCGAAAATGATCATGGGGATGGACGGCGGGATCAGGATGCCGAGGGTCCCGCCGGCGGCGAGGGAGCCGTAGATCAGCGGCTTGTGGTAACCCCGGCGCTCCATCTCGGGAATCGCGATCATCCCGATGGTGGCGGCGGTGGCGACGCTGGACCCGGACACCGCCGCAAAGATCGCGCAGGCTCCCACGCTCGCCACCGCGAGACCCCCGGGGAGGAATCCGACCCACCGCGCCACCGCCGCGTAGAGCGACTGGCCGATCCCCGAGTGAAGGAGGATCGCGCTCATGAACACGAACAGCGGCACCGCGACGAAGGAGAAGCTCGATCGCGTTCGACCACGCCACCGATCCCACCACCCCCAGCCCGACCGTCCATCCCTTGAGCCAGAGGAGGCCGAGGAGCCCCACCAGGCCGAGCGTGAACGCGATCTCGAGGCCCAGGGCGAAGAAGAAGAAGAGCAGCGCGAGCAGTACGGTCCCGACGAGGGCTTCGCTCACCTCGCGTCGCCGCGCGGGGGCGACCTCGTCGCGCCCCGCCCGGGGACCGAGCGCGGCGCGAAGCTGACGGCGGAGGGTCGCGAGCATCGCCACCGCCATCAGGGCGAGGCCCGTCGGGAATCAGCAGCATGGCCGGCCACAACGGGTAGAGCATCACCGCGGAGACGCGCTGGTAGCTGATACGCGGTGAGCGCCGACTGCGTGGTCACCCAGCAGACGACTCCGAGGAGGAGGAGGCCAAGCGCGAGGGTGACCACCCGGAGCCAGGCCCGCAGGGGCCCCGGGAGGTGGGAGGTGACGAGGTCCACGCGGATGTGCCCACCTTGCTGGAAGGTGTAGGCGCGCCCCCAGAACACGACGAGCACCTGCAGGAACCCGGCGATCTCGTCCACGCCGAGCAGCGGGCGATTGAGGAAGTACCGGAGCAGGACGTCGGAGGTGATCGCCCCCGCGAGGACGAGGGTGGCGAGCCCGCCGAGGAAGGACGCCGCCTTCGACGCCCTACCGATCACCGACCGAGGGCCTTGAGGGCCAGCTCCATGCCGCGCTTGCCGTCGGCGCCGCTGCGGCTGAGCCAGGTGTCCCACGCCGCGCGCGACAGCGCGCGCGCCTTCGTCGATCTCCTCCTTGGACGGATTCACCACCGTCATGCCGATCTCGGGGAACCGCTTGAGCGCCCGTTCCTCGAAGGCCTTGGCGTCCTCCCACTCCTTGTCCTCGAAGCGCACTCCTTGAGGGCGTCGAGCACGACCTGCTGGAGGTCCTTGGGCAGGCCGTCCCAGGACTTCTGGTTGGTGACGAGCCACTCGCTGGAGGCGCCGGCGAGAAACCAGTAGTTGATGAATCTTGGCGACCTCGAAGAATTTCATCGGCTCCGCGTTGGTGGCGGAGGTGATGGCCCCGTCCACCGTCTTCTTCTCGAGCGCGGTGTAGAGCTCGCCGAACGGGATGTTCACGGGCACGCCGCCCAGCGCCCGCGTGATGTTCGAGGAATCGGCCCCGTACACCCGGATCTTCTTGCCCTTCCAGTCGGCGATGGTGCGGATGGGCTGGTGCGAGAAGACCTGCTGCGAGGGCCAGGCATGCGCCGTCAGCAGCTTGAGCCCCTTCTTGGCGAGCTGCTCGGTGAAGAAGGGCTTGAGCGTCTGCTGGGCCTTCCGGTGCTCCTCCAGGCTCGCGGTCATGAAGGGCAGCTCGAGCACGCCCAGCTCGAGCAGCACGTCGGTGAGGTAGCCGGAGAGGACCGGCCCGATCTCGGACCGCCCGTCGAGCAGCGAGGGCAGGATCTCCTGCTGCGGGTAGAGCGAGGAGGCGGGGTGGACGCGAATCTCCATGCGCCCGCCCGACTTCTCCTTCACCTTGGCCGCGAAGGCATTGAGGTTGACGATGTGGTAGTAGCTGGGGGCCGCCACGTGAGGGAGGTTCCAGACGATGGGCTTGGCCTGGGCTCCCGCGGGGGCCGGCGCCAGCGCCGCCCCGCCCGCCCCCAGGGTCATCACGGCAACGACCACGCTCAGACACGCGAGCTTCTTCATCGAATGCCCCTTTCGCGTCAGACCGGTTCGACCAGCTTGATGAGCATCTCGCCGAGCGCCGCCTCCGCCTTCCTCCGCTGATCGTCCGCGGTCTCCCCGCCCTTGCGGTGCGGAATCACCACCAGCACGAGGTCGGGCACCGCCTGCAATCGCGCCTGCATCCGGGCGGCCTTCTCGAAATTGTCCCACACCACCGTCACCGTATGTACTCCCTCGCTTCTCCAGCGAGGCCGCGTCGAGCACACTGCCCGACGTGCACGACCCTCAGAGGCCGATGCCGACGACGGCGACGTCGGCGCGCGCGGCCTCGTCGATGAGGGCGGGCGGCGACGGCGCCGTGCCCGACGGCTTCACCAGCCGCTTCACGGTGGCGCCCGCGCGCTCGGCCAGGAGCACTTCCAGCCGCGTGGTGAACGGGATGTCGAGGTTATCGTCCACGATGGCCACCGTCGCCCCCGCCAGCCCGCGAAGGCGGCGGCGGGCGGTGGATCCCGCCGCCGCGCTCGACCATACCGGACTCAGGATCTCCATGCCCTCGTTCTCCTTCAGCGGCCGGCCGGCCGGCGGATCGGGCGCGTGACCGCGAAGCCGCCGAAGCCGCCCCAGCCCGGCAGGACCGAGGCGAAGTAGCTCCGCCCGCCCGCCACCACGATGTGGATGTCCTTCGGATCCCGGCTCACCGGCACGCGGGTGGTCGGATTGGCCAGGTCATAGCGCAGCGGGTAGCGGCCGGCGTCCTGCTCCATCTTCCGGAACTGCTCGTGGACGACCCCGCAGGCGCGGACGTCGCCGATGGGCCGGCGCGCGTGCTCCCACAGGTATTGCCGCACGTCGTCCTTGCTCCAGCCACGCCGGTGGAACTCCTCCACATTCAGCGGGTTCAGCGTCACCAGCATCTGCCCCATCACGTGCATATTGTTGTTCCCGAGGGAACACATGGAGTCCGTCAGCACGTGCAGCATCTCCTCGGGGGTGCCGTAGCAGAATACGCTATGCGGTCCCTCGCAGGCAAAGACGGTGACGGCGTCCGAGCCCGGGGGGCAGCCGCGCTCCACGTGCAGCGGCGCCCAGGGATTGTCCTCTTCCTCTTCCGCGATGCAGAAGGCGTACTCCCCCGGGTGCGAGAGGGTGGCCTTGTCGGTATCCCACGGCGTCGCGCCCCCCCAGGTTCCACAGCGCCAGGCGCACCGCGCGCCCCACCGCGGCATTGGCTCGGTAGCCGTTGCCGAACACGCCGTCGCGCGAGTTGAAGTTGAGCGCGCGGGCGATGGGCCCGTTGACGATGACCAGGGAGACGCACATGTGGGTGGTCTGGCTCACCCCGTTGAGATTGTGGGCGGGGTCCAGGAGCGCTTCCATGGCGGCGAGGACGACGGGAAAGTGCTCCGGCCGGCAACCCCCCATCACCGCGTTGATGGCGAGCTTCTCGACGGTGGCGGCCCCGCCCTTCGGCGGCACCCCGCCCAGGTTCTCCTGGGGATCCCGCCCGACATGGGCGATGAGCGCCTCCACGCGGCGCGCGCGTGGGCAGCACCACCGGCAACCCGTCCGTCCAGCCCCGCGTGTAGAAGAGCTCGATGGCCTCCTCGTAGTCCTCGACGTTCAGGCGCTCCGAGATCAAGTTCATGGCCGCCCTCCCTCGCCGCCGACCCGCGGCACGACCTCCCGCCCCCAGCGCTCGATGAACCGCCGCGTATCGCGGACGAAGCCCGCGAGCAGGAGCTGGGGCGCCCCCGCCGCCGCCGCGCACCGGACCGCCGCCGCGCATTCCTCCGGCGGGCCCGCGATGGCGAAACGGTCGGCGAGATAATCGGTGAGGCCCCAGCGATCGGTGAGGCCCGCGTTCGGCGTGGCGCCCAGCACCTCGTGATGGTGGGGCTCGTACTCCTTGCGCAGCCCGCGCACCTGCTCGTGGAGATCGACGGCGAGCGCCTTGCCCTCCAGGGTGAAGCGGAAGGCATGGTTGGCGCTCGCCGCCAGCGCCATCTTGATGGGCTCCACCGCGGCCGCGCGGCTCTCCGCCACGTTGGACTTGACCAGCCACCACACATCGATGTCCTGGACCCGGCGACCCGCCTCGCGCGCGCCCGCCTCGATGTGCTCCCAGCAGAGCCGCACCACGTCCGGGGTGAGCCCCAGCCCCACGATGATGCCATCCGCCACGCGGGCGGCGAGCCGGAGCGTCTGCGGCCCCTCCGCGGCGAGATAGACGGGCACGCGGCGCTTGGCGTGGCGGACGCGCCAGACATGCTCACCGCGCGGCACCGACTCTCCCGCGGTGAGCCGGTTGGCGATGGCCACCGCCTCTTCGAGGGAGGCGCGGGTGGCGGGCGGCGCGCCCACCGTGTAGAGCGCGCTGTCCCCCGATCCCAGCCCGAGGACGGCGCGGCCGCCGGACAGCTCGTCGAGACTCGAGATGGCGCTGGCCGTCACCACGGGATGCCGCGTCACTGGGTTGGTCACCAGCGGCCCCAGGAGCGCGCGCCGGGTGGCCAGCGCGGCCAGGGTGAGGCTCACGTAGGCCTCGCGGAACACGGACTGCGAGTCGGCGACCCCGATCAGGTCGAAGCCGGCGTCCTCCGCCTCGCGGCAGGTGGGGCCGAGCTCGCTCAGGACCTCCGGGAGGAGGACGATACCGAAGCGGACGCGCGGCGCGCCCGCCGGCATCTCAACGCGCCTCGACCGGCCGGTCGGCGGCGCCCAGCACCCGGGACAGCGACCGCGCGGTGTCCTTGACCTGCTTGGCCAGCCGCGCGAAGTTCGCGATCATCCGCGGGCTGGGTCCGGCCACCACGAGCGCCGCGGTGAGATGGCCCTCGCGATCGAAGATGGGCGCGGCGATGCCGCCCGCGCCCTCCACCACTTCCTCGCGCGTCACCGAGAGCCCGGTGCGCCGGATCTCGGCCAGATTCCGCTTCAGCGCGGCGCGATCGGTGATGGTGTGCCGGGCCACCGGCTTGAGCCGCGTGTTGTGGAGGTACTCGTCCTGAGCCTCCGGCGCCATGTAGGCGAGGAAGAGCTTGCCGACCGCCGTGCAGTACAGCGGCCGGCGCTCGCCGAGCGATACCGTGTAGCGGAGCGGATTCTGGCTGTCCACCTTGTCGATGTAGACCGCCACCGGCGCGTCGGTGGCCAGGGTGCTGATGAGCGCGGTCTCGCCGCAGCGCTCCACCAGATCCTCCAGGAAGGGTCGCGCCAGCTCCGGGAGCTCGCGGCTCGACAGCGCCGCCATGGCGAAGGTGAAGGCGCCCGGACCCAGCCGGTAGCGGCTGTCGGCGCCGCGGACGAGATAGCCGAGCCGGGTGAGCGAGCGCAGGAGATAGAAGAGGCTCGACTTGGGCGAGCCGAGCCGGTGGCTCAGCTCGCTGAGGGTCTCCCCCTCCCGGTGGCGCGCGAGCACCTCGAGCGTTTGCAGCACCCGGCCGATGGCGCGCGGTCCCCCGTCGCGGGGACGCTGGGCGCTGCCTTCGGGCTGGGTCTCGGTTCGCATAAGTGAATGGTGGTCGGAAGACCGAAATGCACAGTACGCAGGCCGCGGGCGCCTGTCAAACCCTGGGGCGCCAGGCTTCCGGCCGAAGGAGGGCGCCGGCGGGCACGAAATCGCCGAGCACGCCCAGCATCTGGTCGAGCCGCGCGGGACGGCGCGCGAGCGCATGCGCGGCGAGATCGGCGAGGAGTCGGTGGGCGATCAGCGCCTGGAGCGCGCGCGTGAGCCGCGCCTTGCCGCGAAACGCCGCGCGGCGCGCTCGCGCGTACGGGGCCAGCGCGGCGCGCGAGCACTCGCCCCCCTGGAGCGCCCCGTGGGCCACTTCCGCGAGGAGCTCGGCGCCGCGCAGCGCCGTGTAGAGGCCCTCGCCGGTGAAGGGATCGTAGAAGCCGGCCGCGTCCCCCACGAGGGCCACGCCACCCGCGCGCGGCTCGGCCACGCGATAGGCCAGCGGGCCCATGGCCATGAGCGGTCCCGCCGGACGCCACCCGCCGAGACGCGGGGCCAGGTGGCGCAACTGCTTGAGCCGCGCCGCGAAGAAGGTGTCGAGCCGCCCACGATAGGGCTGGACATGCGCCAGCGGCACCACCAGGCTCAGATTCGCGACCCCCGCCGCGACCGGATTGATGATGGAGTAGTCGGGCGGGTCCACGTAAATCTCGCCCATGTCGTCGAGGCCGTCGAGCCCTTCGACATCCTGGACCAGCGCCATCCGCTGCAGACGATGCGGGCGCACCAGCCCCAGCGCGCGCGCGACCACGGAGGCGCGGCCGTCCGCGCCCACCACGAGACGGGCGCGCACCTCGAAGGGCCGGCCGGCGGCGTCCTCCGCCTGCACGCCCGCGGCCCGGTCCCCGTCCATCCGCAGCCCGGTGACGCGGTGGCGCTCGCGCGCGTCCGCGGTCAGCCCGCGCGCGCGCTCGAGCAAGATGCGGTCGAGGATCTCGCGGGGCACCGCGAGGGCGTGATCCCGATAACCGCGCCAGGGGCCGGCGGTAGGATAGCGGCCCTCCAGCCGGGTGCCGTCGGGCGCCACGATGCGCATGCCGCGCAAAGGCCGCGCGCCCGCCGCGTCGACCTCCTTGAGGGCGCCCAGTCGGTCCAGGATGCGCGCCGCCTCCGGGGAGAGATACTCCCCGCAGATCTTCGGCCGGGGAAAGGCGGCCTTGTCGAGGAGCAGCACCGACCAGCCTCGCTCGGCGAGCAGGATGGCGGTAGCGCTGCCGGCGGGGCCGGCGCCCACCACGATCACGTCATAGGCGCTCACGGCGCGAGCCCGCGGCCGCCGACGAGGCAGTACCGCAGCAGGGGCGCGTAGCGGCGAATCACCACGTCCCGAAGCCCCGCGCGCGCGCAGAGGCCGCGCACCTCGTCGGGCGTATAGGCGCGTTTCACGGACAGCGGCCCGTCGTGACGCGACAGCGGGCCGCAGGCGAGCGCCCGGGTGGCCAGCCAGACCAGGACCAGGGCCGCGCGGCTCCGCGCGAGATCGTTCACCACCAGCCCCGCGCGCGCCACCTCGTCCATGGCGGCCAGACAGGCCGCCGCCGCGGCGGGCTCGAGGTGATGCAAGGTGAGCGCGGAGATGGCGACGTCCACCGCTCCGGGCCGGAAGGGGAGCGCGAGGGCATCGGCCCGCACCAGAGTGATCTCGGGATAGCCGGCGGTGGTCCGGCGCGCCACCGACAGGGTGGCCGCGTCCAGATCGAGGGCGATCACCCGGAGGGATCGCCCCGCGCGGCGGGCCCAGCGCACGAGCGCCCGCGGAATGTCGGCGCTGCCGGTGCCGAGGTCGAGCACGGTGACCGGCCGATCCGGCGGGTACCGCGCGAGGAGACGCCGCACGTGGCGAAGGGTGACGAGGCGCCCGCCGAAGATCCCGTTGAGCCGCGCCACGTCGCCGAGGCTGCGCACGAGATCGCGGAACGGCACCGGGCCGTCAAGCAGCTCGCGGGCCCCGGCCGCCCGCGCCAGCGGCACGAAGAGCGGCATGCTACCAGCGCAGGAGCGCGCCCTCGGCGGCGAAGCCGGGGCCGAGCGCGATCATGAGCCCCCAGTCGCCGGGTCGCGGCGCGCCGGCACGCAGGGCTTCCTCCAGCACGAAGACCACGGTGGCGGAGGACATGTTGCCGAAGGTCCGGAGCACGTGGCGGGAGTGGGCGAGCTGATCGTCGGTGAGGTCGAGGAGCTTCTTCGCCTGCTCGATGACGCGGCGGCCGGCGGAGTGCAGCACGAAGTGGCGCACGTCGTCCTTCTTGAGCCCCTGGCTCTCCATCAGGAGATCGGCCATCTCCTTCATCATGCCGGCGCCGATGCGCCGCACCTCCTTGGAGAGCACCACCCGGGGCCGCCCGCCCGGGTACTCGAAGCCCATGGCGGGCAGGTGCTCGGAGCGGAAGAGCGTGCGGTGCTCCACGATGGCGGGGCCGTCGGCGTCGCCGGACAGCGCGATGGCGCCCGCGCCGTCGGCGAAGATCGCATGCGCCACCGCGCTCTCCAGCCGGTCGTCGATGTAGTAGGCGGCGGAGCACAGCTCGACCGCCACCATCACCGCTCGATGGCGGGGAAACGCGCGCAGGTGATTCCACGCCTGCTGCAGCGCCACCAGCGCCGCCGCGCAGCCGGTATCGCCCACGTGCACGCGCTGCACCTGGGGCCGCAGCCCCAGCGCCCCGCACGAGGTGCGCATCGAGGCTGGGACAGAGCCGGCCCGTGCAGGTGGTGGTGGCGATGAAGTCGACGTCCTCCGGCCGCCAGCCGGCGCGCTCGATCGCCCGGGCCACCGCCTCGGTGGCCAGCTCGACGGCGCCGCGCTGGAAGCGGGCGTTGAGCTCGTCCACCGTCTCGCTCGGGGTCACGCCCGGCTTGAAGGTTTCCGGGTCGAAGTAGAGGTAGCGGCCCTCGATCTGGCTATTGGCGAAGAAGCCCGCGCGCTGGGCGTCGGCATAGCCGGCCATGCCCAGGACGGTGCGCTGGTCGAAGCGATGGCGGGGGGTAGCGGTCGCGACGCCCGCGATCTTGGGCGTGGTCATGGGCGCAGCGTACGCCCGGGCTATTGTCATGTCCAGGAGCCGGATGCTAGCGTGACCGAAAGGAGCCCGCCATGCCCCTCTTCGCCTTCGAAGGAAAGTCGCCGAAGATCCACCCCACCGCCTTCATCGCGCCCACCGCCAGCATCATCGGCGACGTGACGGTGGAGGAGAACGCGTCGGTCTGGTACAACACCGTGCTCCGCGCCGACTTCTCCCCCATCGTGATCCGGCGCGGCGCCAACGTGCAGGATGGCTCGGTGATCCACGTGACACCGGCGGGCGGGGCCGACGTGGGCCCCGGCGCCACCATCGGCCACCTCTGCATGGTGCACGCGGCCACCATCGGCGAGGAGGCCCTGGTCGGCAACGCGTCCACCGTGCTCGACGGGGCCCGGATCGGCGCGCGCTCCATGATCGCGGCCGGCTCGCTGGTCACTCCGGGCACGGACATTCCCGAGGGCGTGCTGGCCATGGGCGCGCCCTGCAAGGTGCGCGGGCCCATCGCGGGCACGCCCGCGGAGCGCTGGGTGCAGATGAATCCCGCCGGCTATCAGGCCCTCGCCCAGCGGCATCGGGTGGGCGTGACGCCCGCATGAGCGCGATGGCCGGCGAGCATCTCCTCGTCACCGGGTTCGAGCCGTTCGGCGGCGACACCGCGAATCCCTCGCAGGAGGCGGTGAAGGCGCTGGACGGCCGGCGCGTGGGCGGCCTCCCCGTGCGCGGGCTCGTCCTCCCCGTGCAGCACGAGGAGGCGCGCGCGGCGCTGGCGCCCGCGCTGGCCGCGCCCGGGCTGCGCGCGGCGGTGCTCCTGGGGCTGGCGGGCGGGCGCGCGCGCCTGGCCCTCGAGCGCGTGGGGCTGAACGTGATGGACTATCGCCAGCCGGACAATCGCGGGGACGTGGTGCGCGACACGCCCTGCGTCGCGGGCGGGCCGGCCGCGTACTGGAGCACCCTGCCGCTCGACACCATCCTGGAGACGCTCACCGCGGAGGGTATTCCCGCCTATGTGTCGAACACCGCGGGGACCTTCCTCTGTAACTACACGCTCTACACCGCGCTGCACGCCCTCGCCGCCGCCGGCCGGCGCATTCCCGCCGGCTTCATCCATCTCCCCTATCTGCCGTCCATGGTGGCCTCGCACGGGCTGGAGGAGCCGAGCCTGGACTTGCCCCTGATCGTCCGCGCGGCGGAGATCGCGCTGGGGCGCGCGCTCGCCGTCCAGGCCTAGCGCGCGCCCGACATCGCTTCGAGCGCGGCCAGCGGCACCGGCGTCCAGTCGGCGAGCGCGTCGAGCCACTCGAGCTCGCGCGCGCCGTAGGCGGGCGTGGTGGGATCGCGGGGCACCAGCCAGCGCCGCAGATAGAGCGCGCCCGTGAACAGCGTGTGGGCATCGCCGCGCGCCTCGAAGAGCGCTTGGCCCTCGGAGAGGAGCAGGCTCGCGGCGAGCAGATGGTAGAAGGTATCCGCGAGGGGGCGCGCCTCCAGCTCGCGCTCGGCGGCGGGCAGCGCGGGCCAGCCCGCCACGCGCCGGCGCACCGCCTCCAGCCCGTCGAGCGTCACGTCCACCCAGGGCTTGGCGGCCGGCTCGGTCACGCGGCGCAGGCGATCCGCCCCGAAGGCCAGCAGCGGCTCGTGGGCGGCCTCGCGCAGGACGGCGCGCTGCACGTCGAGCGCCACCACATTGCTGGCGCCCTCCCAGATGGCGCCGAGATAGCTGTCGCGCACCAGCCGCGCGTTCACCCACTCCTCGATATAGCCGTTGCCGCCGCGCACGTTCATGGCCTCGGCGGTGACGAGCCGCGCATGCTGGGTGATCCAGTACTTGGCCAGCGGCGTGGTGATGCGGAAGAGCGCCCGCGCCTCCGCCGCACCCGCGTCCCACCGGTCGAGCGTGCTCGCTCCGTGCAGCACCACCGAGGCCGCCGCTTCCGTGTCCACCACCATCTGGAGCAGCTGGGCGCGGAGCAGCGGCAGCTCGGCGAGCGGGCGTCCGAAGGCCACGCGGGCGCGCGCATGCGTGAGCGACTCGTGGAGCGCGCGGCGCATGAGGGCGGCGGAGCGCATGGCATTCGAGAGCCGGGAGACATTGACCATCTCCATCATCTGCTTGAAGCCGCGACCGAGGTCGCCCACCGGATACGCCACCGCGCCGGCATAGGTCACTTCCGCGCTGGCCATGGAGCGCGAGCCGAACTTGTCCTTCAAACGATTGATCGTCAGCGCGTTGCGGGTCCCGTCGGGCAGGACCTTGGGCACGAGGAACATGGCGAGGCCCGCGGTGCCCGGTGGCGCGCCTTCGGGGCGCGCGAGGGTGAAGGCGATGTCGGCATTGGCATTGGAGCAGAACCACTTGTCGCCCCAGAGCCGCCAGGTGCCGTCGGCGTCCCGGCGCGCCACCGTGGTGGCCGCGCCCACGTCGGAGCCGCCGGTCTTCTCCGTCATCCACTGCGTGCCCTGGCACAGGGTCGCCATGTCCGTGGCGGTGAGTTTCTCCAGATAGCGCGCCCGGAGATCCGCGCCGCCGTAGTGCCGGAGCATGCGCGCCCCGGAGTCCGTCATATTCACCGGGCAGAGGAGCCCGAACTCGGACTGGGCGAAGAGATAGGACAGCGCGTACTTCACCACATGGGGCACCGGGCCCGGCCACTCCAGCACGCCCGGCCGATGGGACATGGCGGCCAGCCCGAAGCGCCCGAAGGCCAGCGCCTCCATCCGCCGATACGACGGGTGGAAGAGCACCTCGTCCACGCGCTCGCCGCGCTCGTCCCACTGGCGCAGGATGGGCGGGCTCTTGTCGGCGTCGTGCGCGAGGGCGTCCAGCTCCCCGCCCGCCACCTCGCCCATGGCGACCAGGTGCGGGCGGGCCCGGGCGAAGGTCTCGCGGTCCATCACCGCCGCGCAGAGCCGCTCGAGGTTGCCGTCGGCGAGGTAGAAGTTGGTCCCCCGCGTGCTCGGCATGGCGTTCTGCGCCGGCGTCGTCATCGGCTCACCGCCCGGTGAAATTGGGCTTCCGCTTGTCCTTGAAGGCCTGGACGCCTTCCTTGTGGTCGGAGGTCTCGCGCACCACCGCCATGTGCGAGGACACGAGGTCGAGGTGGGTGCGGAGATCCAGCTTCATGGACTGGTAGACCAACCGCTTGATCATTCTGATCGGCACCTGCGGCCCGCTCGCGATCTGAGCGGCCAGCGCATAGGTGGCGTCGCGCAGCTCGGCGGCGGGCACCACGCGGTTGACGATGCCGAGCGTGAGCGCCTCCGGCGCCTCGATGAAGTCCGCCGTCCACAGGAGCTCCAGCGCTTTCGCGGTGCCGGTGAGGCGCGGCAGGAAATAGGTGTCGCCGTCGCCGGGCACCAGCCCCACGCGCACGTAGCCGGTGGAGAAGCGCGCGGTGTCCGCGGCCACCCGCATATCGCACATCACGCACATGCCCATGCCCGCGCCCACCGCCACGCCGTTCACCATGGCGATCACCGGCTTGTCCATGGCCTCGAGCGCCTTGGGCACGCGGTGGATGTTCTCCCACAGCCCGTTCTTGTGGTCGAGCGGGCTCGGGCGCCCATCGCCCATGCGCGCCACGTCGCCGCCCGAGCAGAAGGCCTTGCCCGATCCGGTGACGATGACCACGTTCACGTCGGGATCGCGCTGCGCCTCCTGCAGCGAGCCGGCCCAGGCGTCGATCATGGGCCCCGTGAAGGCGTTCATCTTGTCGGGGCGGTTGAGCGTGATGGTGGCGATCTTGTCCTTCACCTCGTACACGAGCTCGTCGGTCTTGCGTCGGCATGGGATAGGATCCTCCGGGCGGATAGTATACGGTCGCTGGCCCGCGACGCGGGCGCTTCAGTCCTTGGGCAGCCCCAGCACGCGCTCGCCGAGGATATTGCGGAGAATCTCGGTGGTGCCGGCGCGGATGCCGCTGCCGCGGGCGAGGCAGCAGTAGAACTCCCACTGGCCCTCGTCCACCGCCCAGCGGGCTCGGCGCCGCGATCTGCGAGTAGGGGCCGATGACCTCGGTGGCGATCTCCGCGAGGTCCTGATCCACCTGGCTCCAGAAGAGCTTGGAGGTCGAGCCCTCGGGGCCCGGGGCGCCGCCCTTGAGGATCTTGGTGAGGCTCCGGTAGCCGTTGAGCTGGAGGCATCGCTCCGCCACCATCAGGCCCGCGAGCTTCTGGCGGATCACGGGCTCCGCGGACGCGGCGTGGCCGTTGCGCTGGCGTGCGCTTGGCCAGCGCGATGAGCCGCTCCAGCGCGGTGCGCAGGCTGATATGGCGGATCATGGTGAGCACGTCGCGCTCATAGGACAGCGTGGTGATGGCCACGCCCCAGCCCTCGTTGACCTTGCCCACCACGTTGGAGGCGGGCACGCGCACGTTCTCGAGGAACACCTCGTTGAACTCCGCCTCGCCGGTGATCTGGCGCAGCGGCCGGATGGTGACCCCCGGCGACTTCATGTCCAGCAGCAGGAAGGTGATGCCCTTGTGCTTGGCGGCGGCGGGATCGGTCCGCACCAGGAAGAAGCCCCAGTCGGAGACATGCGCCATGCTCGTCCACACCTTCTGGCCATTGAGCACGTACCAGTCGCCGTCGAGCACCGCGCGGGTCTGGAGATTGGCGAGATCGCTGCCCGCGTTCGGCTCGGAGAATCCCTGGCACCAGATCTCCTCGGCGGTGAGGATCCGGTCCAGGTGGCGCCCCTTCTGCGCCGCCGACCCGTGCTTCATGAGGGTGGGGCCGAGCATGGAGAGCCCGCTCCGGTTGAGCGGCTGCGGCGCCTGCGCCCGCGACATCTCCTCGTAGAACATCACCTGCTCCACCAGCGAGGCGCCCCGCCCGCCGTACTCGATCGGCCAGTCCATGCCCACATAGCCGGCCTTGTACAGCGTGCGCTGCCAGTTGCGTAGCCGCCGCACCGCTTCGAGATCGGCGCGCGAGGAGGCGAAGCCGCGGCCGCGCAGCTCCGCGGGCACATTGGCCTCGAGCCAGGCGCGGACTTCCAGGCGGAAGGCTTGCTGGGTTTCTGTGAAGTCAAAGTCCATGGCGGTTGTTCCTCAATGCATCACGCTGCCGCCGTCCACCATCAGGGCCTGACCCGTGATGTTCCGCGCCTGCTCCGAGGCGAGGAAGACGGCCGCCCAGCCGATGTCCTCCGGGGTCTGCTCGCGCTTCATCGGGATGACGTCGGCCACGCGCTTGTCGAAGACCTGGCGAGCGGTCATGCCGGCAAAGGCGGGATTCGTGTCGGCAATGTACTTGGCCAGCCCCTCCCAGAAGGCGGTCCAGAGCACGCCCGGGCAAATCGCGTTGACGGTGATGCCGTGCGCCGCCAGGTCCTTCGCCACCACGCGCGTGAAGGTGATGACGCCACCCTTGGCCACCGAGTAGGGCGGCATGGTCTGCGCGGCCAGCGGCCCCGCGATGGAGGCGATATTGATGATGCGCCCGGCCTTGCGCTCGATGAAGTAGGGCGCGATGGCCTTGGAGGTGAGGAAGACGGACTTGAGGTTCACCTGGTAGGTGCGGTCCCAGTCCTCCTCGGTGTTCACGGTGAAGGGCATGCCCGGAGGCGACGCCATGCCCGGCGTTGTTCACGAGGATGTCGATGCGCCCCAGCTCCTTCTTGACGCGATCGAAGGCCGCCCCGATCTCGGAGCTCTTCGTCACGTCGCAGCGCATGCTGATGGCCTTGCGCCCGAGCGCCTGAACCTGCCGCGCGACATGCGCCGCGTTCCCCTCTTGAATATCGGGGATGGCGATGTCCGCGCCTTCCTTCGCCATGCACATGACGATGCCTTCGCCGATGCCCGCCCCGCCGCCCGTCACCACCGCCACCTTGCCGTCGAGTCTCATATGCGGGCGACTATATAATGTCGCCCTACCCCACTCAAGGAGGCCGCTCGCCATGGCCGATGTCCCGCTGCGCAGCCGCAACTGGTTCGGCAGGAAGGATCTGGACGGGTTCGCCCACCGCTCGTGGATCAAGGCGGAGGGTTTCTCCGACCTCATGTTCGACGGTCGCCCCGTCATCGGCATCGCGAACTCGTGGTCCGAGCTCACGAACTGCAACGCGCATCTCCGCACCGTCGCGGAGGCGGTGAAGCGCGGCGTGCTTTCCGCGGGCGGCTTCCCCCTCGAGTTCCCCACCATCTCGCTGGGCGAAGTGCTCATGAAGCCCACCACCATGATGTTCCGCAACCTCATGGCCATGGACGTGGAGGAGTGCATCCGCGCCTACCCGCTCGACGGCGTCATCCTGCTCTCGGGCTGTGACAAGACCACGCCCGCCATGCTCATGGGGGCGGCTTCCGCCGACGTGCCCGCCATTCTTCTCACCGGCGGCCCCATGCTCAACGGCATCCGCGGCCAGGAGCAGCTCGGCTCCGGCACCGACACCTGGCGGCTCTGGGCGGAGCGGCGCGCGGGGCGGCTCACCGAGGAGGAGTTCTGCGAGCTGGAGTCGTGCATGTCGCGCTCGGCCGGCCACTGCATGGTGATGGGCACCGCGTCTACCATGGCCTCCATGGGCGAGGCCCTCGGCATGGCCCTGCCCGGCAATGCCGCCATCCCCGCCGCCGACTCGCGGCGCCTCGCGCTGGCCGAGATGGCCGGCCGCCGCATCGTCGAGATGGCGCGCGAGGGCCTGAAGCCGTCCCGGATCCTCACCGCCAAGGCCTTCGACAACGCCATCCGCGCCGACATGGCCATCGGCGGATCCACCAACGCCATCATCCACCTGGTGGCCATCGCCGGCCGCGCCGGGGTGCCGCTGCCGCTGACGCGCTTCGACGAGCTCTCGCGCAGCACGCCCTTCCTGGTGAACCTGAAGCCCTCCGGCAAGTACCTGATGGAGGACTTCTTCTACGCGGGCGGGCTGCCCGCCGTGCTCCGCGAGCTCCTGCCGCTGCTCCACGGCGACGCGCTCACCGTGACCGGCAAGACGCTCGCCGAGAACGTGGCCGGCGCGGAGAACTGGAACGCCGACGTCATCCGGTCGCTCGGGCTGCCCATCGCGCCCGAGGGCGGCACCGTGATCCTCAGGGGCAATCTCTGCCCCGACGGCGCCGTGCTCAAGCAATCGGCCGCGTCCGCGCATCTCCTCACGCATCGCGGGCGCGCGGTGGTGTTCGAGGACCACGCCGACTTGCACGCGCGCATCGACGACCCGGCCCTCGTCGTGGACGAGACCTCGGTGCTGGTGCTCAAGCGCGTGGGGCCCAAGGGCGCGCCGGGCATGCCCGAGTGGGGGGCCGCGCCCATTCCCGCGCGCCTGCTCCAGAAGGGCGTGAAGGACATGGTGCGCATCTCGGACGCGCGGATGAGCGGGACGTCCTACGGGACGGTGGTGCTGCACGTGTCGCCGGAAGCGGCGGTGGGGGGGCCGCTCGCCCTCGTCCGCGACGGCGACGAGATCGAGCTCGACGTCCCTAACCGCCGGCTCACGCCTCCGGGTTCCCGACGAGGAGCTGGGGCGCCGGCGCGCCGCATGGACGCCGCGCGCCGCCGCACTTCGAGCGCGGCTACGGCCGCCTGTTCCTGGACCACGTCCTCCAGGCGCATCAGGGCGTCGACTTTGACTTCCTCGTCGGAAAGACGCCGGTGCGGTTCGAGGACAGCGCGGGACCGAGCCACGCGTAAACAGAACGGGGGGCGCCCCGTCCAATCGGGCAGGGAAAGGAGGCAAGCATATGCGTCGACTCATCGCCCTCACCGCAGCCGTCGCGCTCGCCCTGCCGCTCATCATCGGGTTCGGCCCCACGCCCGCGCGGGCCGACAACGACACCGCCACCAACGTGGCCCTGGGGCTGGCCGCCTTCGCGGTCTTCAACCAGCTCGTGGGTCCGTACGTCGCCCCGCCCCCGGTGCGCGTGGTGTACCGCCCGGTGCCGGTGTATCGGGAGGTGCCCGTGTATCGGGAGGTCCCCGTGTATCGGGAAGTTCCCGTGTATCGAAAGGGGCACGGATACAAGAAGGTGCACGCCTATCCGAACGGATACCCGCACGGATACAAGAAGGTCGTGCCCTATCCGCACGGGCGGTACGAGCTCCGCGGCGACGGCCATCACAGTGGCGATCGCTGGGTCTGGATCCCGAGCGGGCGGCACGCGGCGCCGCCCGTCCCGCCCCTTCCGCCGCCCCCGTTCCGTCGATGACCACGGGCTGATGACGGCGGGGCCCCGGGGGCGAATGCCTCAGGGGCCTGCGCCGGCTCCGCTTCCTGCGCTAGCTCTCGAGCGCGCGGCCCAGGAATCCACGCGCCGCGGCGAGCCGCCGGCCGGCCTCGCGGGGACCCATACCGAGGCGGGCCATGACGATGGCGAGCTTGGCGCGACCGCCGGCGGCGGCGAGCACGCGCTGGGCCTCCCGCGGCGTCACGCGCCCCAGCTCGGCCACCAGGGCCGCCGCGCGAGCGCGGAGCTTGGCCGAGCGCGGCAGCAGATCCACCATGCGATTGCCGTGGACCTTGCCGAGCCGCACGAAGGTCGCGGTGGTGAGCGTGTTCAGCGCGAGCTTGGTGGCGGTACCGGCCTTGAGGCGGGTGGAGCCGGCGAGGATTTCCGGGCCGACCGCCAGGGCCACCACCACGCGCGCGGCGGAGCGCGGCACCGTGGGATTGCAGGTGACGAGCACGGTGGCGACGCCGCGCCGGCGGGCTTCCGCGAGCGCCGCGCGCACGAATGCAGTGACGCCACTCGCCGCCACACCCACCACCACGTCGCCGCGCCGCGCCCGGCGGCGCACCTGGCGCGCGCCGTCCGCGGCGTCGTCCTCGGCGCCTTCCTTGGCCCGGAATACCGAGGACCGCCCACCCGCCATCACCGCCTGGACCAGGCGGGACGGCGTGCCGAAGGTCGGCGGGCACTCGGCCGCCTCGAGCACGCCGAGCCGGCCGCTCGTGCCGGCGCCCACGAAGACGAGCCGGCCGCCTCGCGCGAGCGCGCGGGCGACCAGCTCCACCGCTCGCGCCAGCGGCACCGCGGCTCGGCTCACCGCGCGCACCGCCGCCCCGTCGGCGCGGTTCATGAGCCGGGCGATGGCGAGCGGGGACAGTCGATCGAGATGCCGGCTCGCGGGGTTGGACCGCTCGGTGGGCAGGCGCGCGTAGCGAATCTTCCGCATGGGCGGCGCGCCTATCCTACTACTATAGAAGCCGGTGACCACCGTTCTCGCCGGCCTCGACGTGCTTGCCCGCCGCCTGCCCCGTCTCCTCCGCGGCCGGCGCGTCGGGCTCCTCTCGCATCAGCCGTCCGTCACGCGCGAGCTCCGCCACGCGGTGGACGTGGTCCGCGCGCTGCCCGGCACGCGTCTGGCCGCGCTCTTCGCGCCGGAGCACGGCATCACCGGATCCGCCCAGGATCAGATCGGGATCGGCGGCGAGCGCCACCGCGCCACCGGGCTACCCATATGGAGCCTCTATGGCCGTCGGCTCGCGCCGACGCAGGAGTCGCTGCGCGGCCTCGGCGCGCTCGTGGTGGATCTTCAGGACGTGGGCTCGCGCTACTACACCTATGTGTGGACCATGACACTCGCCATGCAGGAGTGCGCCCGCGCGGGCGTGCCGGTAGTGGTGCTGGACCGGCCGAACCCGCTCGGCGGCGAGCGCCTCGAGGGCAATATCGCCGCGCCGGGCTATTCCTCGTTCGTGGGGCTCTATCCGCTGCCGACCCGCCACGGCATGACCATCGCCGAGCTGGCCGGCTATCTCAACGAGACCCATGGGCTCGGCTGCGATCTCACCGTGGTGCCCATGCAGGGCTGGCGGCGCCACATGCTCTGGGAAGATACGGGTTTGCCCTGGGTGGCGCCGTCGCCCAATATGCCGACGCTCGACACCGCGCGCGTCTATCCGGGCGGCTGCCTGATCGAGGGCACCAATATGTCCGAGGGGCGCGGCACCACGCGGCCCTTCGAGTGGGTGGGCGCGCCCTATCTCGACGGCGCGCGCCTGGCGGTGGCATTGGAGCGCCGCGCGCTGCCCGGCGTGCGCTTCCGGGCCACCGCCTTCGAGCCCGCGTTTCACAAGTGGCGCGGCCGCCGCTGCGAGGGCGTGCAGGTGCACGTGACGGATCGCGCGCGCTTCCGGCCCTATCTCACCTATATCGCGCTCATCGCCGAGGCCCGGCGCCAGGGCGGGCGGCGATTCCGCTGGCGGCGCCCGCCTTACGAGTTCGAGTGGAAGCGCCTGGCCATCGATCTCCTCTGCGGCGGGGCGGAGATCCGCCGGCACATCGAGAGCGGCCGGCCGCTGTCGCGACTCACCGCGAGCTGGACGGACGGCCTCGCGCGCTTCGCCCGCGCGCGCCGGTCCTATCTCCTCTACTCGTGAGGCCCTGATCATGACGCTCGAGGAGCTGGTCGGCCGGCGCCTGCGTCTTCGGACTGGTGGGCCCGGACCTCACCGACGCGGACGTGCGCCTCTTCCGCGAGACGCAGGCGGGCGGCATCATGCTCTACCGCCGCAACTTCGAGACGCCCGAGCGCTTCCGTGCCCTCATCGACGGGCTGGAGGCCGCGGTGGGCCGGCGGCTCCTCATCACCACCGACCACGAGGGCGGGCGCATCATCATGCTCAACCGCGGGGTGACCATCTTCCCCGACGGGCTCGCCGCCGGCACCTCGGCCGACGCGCGCTTCGTGGAGCGGCAGGGCCTCATCGAGGGGCGCGAGCTCCGGCGGCTCGGCGTGGACGTGAACTTCGCGCCGGTGCTGGACGTCCTCACCGAGCGCTATAGCCCGAACATCGGCATCCGCTCCTATGGCAAGGACCCCGAGCTGGTCGGGCGCCTGGGCGCCGCGCGCATTCGCGGCATGCAGGCGGCGGGGCTTTCCGCCTGCGCCAAGCACTTCCCCGGCAAGGGCCATGCGCCGGTGGACGCGCACCTGGGGCTGCCCGTCATCGACTCCGACTGGGCGGAGATGCACGCGGGGCACCTGCCGCCCTTCCTCGCCGCCATGGAGGCGGGCGTGGATTGCATCATGACCTCGCATCCGCTCTATCCCCGCCTCGATCCCGCCGAGCGGATGCCCGCGTCGTTCTCGCGGCTCATCGTCACCGACTATCTGCGCGGCGAGGTCGGCTACCGCGGGGTCATCATCTCCGACGACCTCGAGATGGGCGCGATCGGCGAGCTCTGTCCCATCGGCGAGGCCACGGTGCGGACGGCGGCGGCGGGTCACGATCTCCTCCTCGTCTGCCACACCGAGCCCAAGCAGCGCGGTGCGCATGCCGCGCTCCTCGATGCCGCGAAGTCGGGCGCCATCCCGCGGCGGGACTTCGAGCTGGCGGCGAGCCGGCTCGATCACCTGGCCTCGCGACGGCCCGAGCGGTACGCGGGCGGCGCTCCGCACGTGGAGCAGGAGGGCGAGCCGCTGGCCCGCGCCATGGCCACGCGGGCAGTGACGCGCGTGACGCCGCCCGCGCCCGAGCTCCGCAAGCGGCTGAACGGCAAGGTGGTGGCGATATTTCCGCGGCTGTCCGCCCTCGCCGACCGGATCACGGTGGAGCCCGCGATGCAGCGCGAGGCCGAGTACGTGCGGGGCGCGATGGCGCCGCTCGGCGTGTCACCGGACGTCCTCGTGGTGGGCGTGGAGCCGACCGAGGCGGAGATCGCCGCCGCCGCCGAGCGAGCGCGCGGGGCTGACGCCACCGTGCTCTTCCTCTACGACGCCCATCTGTACCAGTCGAACCGCGCCCTGCTGGACGCGCTCCAGGCCGCGGCCCCGGCCCTCGCGGTGATCCTGATGCGCGATCCCTACGACGCCGCGCTGCTCGGGCCCGGCGTGCTGGGCCTCACCGCTTACGGCTGGCGCCGCTGCCAGCTCGAGGCCGTGCTCGCGTCCCTGCTCGCGTAGCCCCGCGCGGCGCCGGCGCCCGCCGGCCGCGCCCGAGGTCGCGGCGGAGCGTCTCGAGGCCGCCCAGGAACGCTTCGAGGGGACCGGCCATCGAGCGGCCGCGCCGCCGGATGATGCCGATGCGGCGGATCAGCGGCGGCTCCAGCGGCAGCGCGGCGAGCTGGCCTGCCGGCCCGCCACCATGCCCTTGAGGCCCTGGATGCGTCCACCGCGGTCTCCAGCTCCCGGCGGGCGCGGACGCCGTGGGCGAGGAGCAGCTCGCCCGCCGCGGTGGGAAAGGCGCGCTTGCCCACGCGCTCCAGGAGCGCGGTGCCCAGCTCCTTCTCCCGCGCGCGGATCTGCATGCTCACCGCCGGCTGGGTGATGTGCAGCTCACGGGCCGCGCGCTGCGCCATGTGGATGTGCACGCCCCAAACGATATCTGATGGTTCACATCACGACAATTGATTCCCCTGATGATTGCCCTTCGCGGCATCATGGGGCGGAGGAGGATACGACGATGGGGCTCAATCCGTACGTGCTGGAGCAGATGGATGCCCGCTGAGCATCCGGCGTGGCGGCGGGGAGACTTGTTGGTGACCGCGGATCCCGCGCGACTCGATCTCGACGCGGTCTGCGACTTCATCGGCCGGTCCTACTGGGCGCCGAAACGCCGCCGTGACGTGATCGAGCGCTCGCTCCAGCACTCGATCGGCTTCGGTGTCTTCGCGGGCGCCAGGCCGATCGGCTTCGCCCGTGTGATTTCGGATCGCGCGACCTATGCCTATGTCTGCGACGTCTTCGTGGACGAGTCGCAGCGCGGGGCGGGCGTGGGCGCGTTCCTCATGGAGTGCGTCAAGGACCACCCGGCGCTCCAGGGCCTCGAGCGCTGGAGCCTGGCCACGCGCGATGCCCACGCGCTCTACCGGAAATTCGGCTTCCAGGAGCTCCTGCACCCCGAGCGCCACATGGAGATCCCGCGGCGCCAGGGTTAGGGAGGCGTTCGTCGTTGTCTCTCAGCGCCGACGTCGTACGGAATGCCAGAGGGCGGGGATGGGAAGCGCGTGCAGACGCTCGCCGAACGGCACCGCCTGGTCGCCTCCATAGAGGAGCACTCCCCTCCAGAAGTGGCGCCCGGCCTCCTCGCGGAGGGCCTCCAGACCCTTGAAGTCCGCCTTGTCGACTGAGGAGGCGCGCTTGACCTCGATGCCGACGACGCGCCCCCGTCGATCCTCGAGAACGAGATCCACTTCCCTGCCCACATGGGTGCGGAAGTGGAATGCCCGCGGGCGCACCGTGCTCCACGAGACCTGCCTGATGACTTCCATGATGACGAAGTTCTCGAGGACGCCTCCCAGCGGACCCTGGTCGGCGACGAGGCGATCGGCATCAACACCCAGCAGGTGTGTCATCAGTCCGGTATCCACCATGATCAGTTTCTCGGCCTTCACCAGCCTTTGACCCCGATTGCTGAGCCACGCGGGCAGCTTCTGGATCAGGTAGCTTCGCTCGAGCAGCGCCAGATATCTCTTGAGCGTCTGCCAGGGAACCCCGCTGCTGCGTGACAACTCGGCGGTGTTGAGCACGGAGGCCCCCCGAGCGGCGAGCAGTGACAGGAGCCGCGGGAGCTCGGAGAGACTCGCAATGGCCGATTGATCCCGAACATCACGCTGCAAGACCGCCGTCACGTAGGATGCGAACCACGCGTCGCGACGTGCATCGGACGCGAGAATTTGAATCTCCGGATAGCCACCCCGAACCATTCGCCCGGCGAGGTCTCGAAAGGGAACGGCCAGCCGAGTCGTGGTCGGAAGGGCAGCCGAGAATAGCCACTCGAGGAACGGCTCCCGCACACCTTCGATCTCGCCTTGCGATAGTGGCCAGAGTGTGAAGATCTCCATCCGGCCCGGCAAGGCATCTGCAACCTTGGGGAGGGAGAGGACGTCCGCCGATCCCGTGAGCAGGAAGCGCCCGGGACGTCGCTCGCGATCGACCGCTGCCTTGATGGCCAAGAGAAGGGCGGGGGCGCGCTGGATCTCATCGATGATCACGGGCCCCTCGACTCCGCTCAGGAATCCCGCCGGATCGGAACTGACCGCGGTCAGTACGGGGGCTTCATCGAGCGTGTAGTACGCGGCGCGGTAGCCACTTCCGAGCGACCGGACGAGCGTGGTCTTTCCGGTCTGGCGAGCCCCGTTCAGGAGGACCACCGGCCGGTCCCGCAAGGCCTCCAAGAGAGAGTCTGTGATATTTCGCCGTATCATGGCGTAATTTTCGCCACTTCACGGCCCGGAGTCAAGTCCGCCGCGGGGCGCTCAGGCGTGGGGCATGTCGGGCCGCACCGCCTCCTCGAGGCTCAGGGGCGGTCGGTCCCGGAAGGGCTCGCGCCGAACGATGCAATCGTCGAGATCGCACATCGCGCAGTAGATGCGGTGGCAGGGGTCGGTGTGGAAGACCAGCTCGCCTTCCACCCCCAGCTCGATGATCACCCGCGCGGCAAGATCCTCGGACAGCTCGTGCGCCTGCTCCACCGACCAGAACTCCGGCACCACGAGGTGCGCCTCCACGTGGTGAAAGCGGCCGGCGCGGATGGCGCGGAGGTGGTGGACGCGAATGACCCCCTGCCCCAGGCGTGAATCCAGCGCCGCGAGCAGGCCGGACAGGAGAGCGGTGTCTTCCTCGTCCAGGAGGCCGCCGGCGGCGTGGCGCACGAGGCGGAAGCCCGTCCACATGAGGTTGAGCGCCACCACCGCCGCCGTCAGCGGGATCGAGCCACCAGATGCCGGTGACCCGAACGAGGAGCAGGCCCACCACGATCCCGACACTGGTCCAGAAGTCGGACAGCACGTGCTTGCCGTCGGCGACCAGGGTGAGGGACTGATACGCGCGCCCGACCCGCAGGAGATACAGGCCCAGGCCGAGGTTGACGAGTCCGGCGCCGAGCACGATGGCCAGCCCCGCATCGAGCGAGCGCACCTCGGCGCCGCGCAGGAGGGCCTGGATCACTTCGTAAATGATGAGGACGGCGGCAAAGGCGATGAACCCGCCCTCGAAGGCGGCGGAGAAGAACTCGATCTTTCCGTGGCCGTACGGGTGGTTCCGGTCGGCGGGCTGGGCCGCGAAGGCGATGCCGCCGAGCGCGAAGACGGCGGCCACCACATTGACGATGGACTCCAGCGCGTCGGACAGGATGGCGGTGGACCCGGTCATCCGGTACGCCTGGTACTTGGCCGCGAGGAGGACGATCGCGACCACGAGAGAGATCAGCCCCGCCCGCACGCGCACTCGCGAGTCGGCGAGCACGGCATCGGGACCCACGGCCGGCATCACCATCTCCCGCATGATAGCGCGCCTGACGGGGGCGGGCTACGGGGAGCGGGCGAGCGGGCGCGGTCGAGCACGGGCGCCAGGAGCGCGGCGAGGAGCATGGTCCCCGCGGTGCCGAGGATCACCAACCAGGACCAGCCGAGGGCGATCACCCCGCTCTCCCCCAGAACGAGAAGAACGAGATTTACGAGCGCCATGGTCACCATCGCCACCACGTTGGCGCGGTTGGAGCGGAGGCCGGTCAGAAGCCCGAGAAGAAAGACCCCGAGCAGTGAGCCGAAGGTGACTCCCGCGATCTTGAACGCCAGCCACAGGATCTGGTTGCGCGAGGAGAGCCACCACGCCAGCGCGGCGAGGACCAGCCCGAAAGCCACCACCGCGAGGCGCGAGACGAGCAAGTAGTGGCGCTCGCTCCGGCCCCGAACCAGCAGCGGCCGATAGATGTCGGTGACGAAGGAGGCCGAGAGCGAGCCCAGCGGCGAGTCGATGGACGCGAGCACGATGGCGGTGAGCATGAGGCCGCGCAGCACCTCCGGCATGGCGGTGCGGATGAAGTACGGGAAGATTTCGTCCGGCCGCGGCAGCCCCGTCGCGGGATGCTGCGCGTAGTAGGCGAAGAGCCCCGCGCCGATGCTGAGATAGATGGCCAGCGTCGCCAGGGTGCCCAGCGGGGTGAGGATGAGGGTCCGCTGGCTCTGCTTCCGCGTCTCGACGGTGAGGAGCCGCTGCATGAGGTCGTGATCGGTGCCAAAGGCGGCCATCGAGCCCACGAGCCCGTTGAGCACCGCGAGCCAGAAGATATTGGGATCGGTGAGGACCCGCCGCCAGAAGTCGGGATGGCCCGGCGCGGGCCCCCAGTTGATCACGCCCAGCCGCCCGGCCTCCGCGGCGATGCCGTACATCGCGCCCAGCCCGCCCTCGATCTGCGAGGCGAGATAGATCACGGTGGCGAGCCCACCCACCAGGAAGAGGGTGGCCTGGAAGACATTGGTCCACACCACCGCGCTCACGCCGCCCAGCCCTATATAGATGATGGATATCACGGTGAAGAGCGCGATCGTCGCCCAGAGCGGCCAGCCCATGAGGATGGACACCGCCAGCGCCGCCGCCATGAGCCGCACGCCCGAGCCCAGCAGCCGGGTCACGAAGAAGAAGAGGGAGCCGGTCACCTGGCTGGCGGCGCCGAAGCGGTGCCGCAGGAACTCGTAGATGGTCGTCACGTTGTGGCGGTAGAAGGCGGGGATGAAGAGAAAGGCCACCACCAGCTTGGCCAGGCTCGACCCGATGAAGAACTGCACGTACTGCCAGTTCTCGCTGTACGCGGTGGCGGGCACCGAGATGATGGTGACCGCGCTGATCTCGGTGGCGAGGAAGGAGAGACACGCCGCCCACCACGGGATATGGCGGCGGGCGAGGAAGAAGTCCGCGGTCTCGCGCTGCCGGCGCGTGAAGGCGCCGCCGATGGCCACGAGGCCCGCCAGGGAGACGAACAGCACCGCGTAGTCGGGCCAGGTAAGGCCGGCGCTGGAGACGGAGGGGGCCATGGCCTCCCGTCATTATGCGCGCCGGAAACGGCAGGCCGTGCATATTGGGTGCATGCGACCGATGAAGGCGCGGGCGGTCTGGGCCGTCGGCTGCGACCTGGGCGGGACCACGCTCCGCGTCCTCGCGCGCGACGGCGCTGGGCGCATGCGGCGCCTGCGCGCGCCCGCGGTGCCCCTCGCCGCCCTGCCCGCGCGCCTGCGCGCCGCCTTGCGCGCCTGGGCCATCCGTCCCGATCAGGTGGGCGCGCTCGTGGTGGCCTCGCGGGGCGTCTGGACCCCGCGGAGCGGCGCGCCGCGACCGCACGGCTGCGCGGCCTGGCGCGGCGGGTGCGCGTGATCTCCGACGTCGAGGCCGCGCGCGACGGCGCGTTCGGCGAGCGCCCCGGCATCCTGCTCCTGGCCGGCACCGGCTCCATCGCGCTCGGCCGCGGCCGCCGCGGCCAGCTCGGCCGCGCGGGTGGCCTCGGCCCGCTCCTGGGCGACGAGGGCTCGGCCTTCTGGATTGGCCGCGCGTGGCTGCCCATCGCGCGGCGCAAGGCCGGCGCCCTCGCGCTGCGGCGGCTGGCGCTGAGGCCCGACGTGGTGGCGCGCGTCGCCGCGCTCGCTCCGGCGGCCTTACGCGCGGCGCGCCGCGGGCATCCCATCGCCCAGGCCATCGTCGTGGGCGCCCACGTCGCGCTGGCGGAGCTGGTGGCGGAGCTCGCGGGGCGCCTCCGGTTGCGCCCGCCCATCCCCGTGAGCTGGGCCGGCGGCCTCCTCGAGGATCCGCGCTTCCGCGCCGGCGTCTGGCTCGCCGCGCGCAATGCGGGGCTGCGCCTGGCGTCGATCCCCCCGCGCGGCACGGCGCTGGACGCGACACTCGCGCTGGCGATGATCCTCGCAGTGGGGGGGCGTGGGGCCGGGGGAGCGCGAGGGGGCGGTAGCCCCTCGGTCAACGAGTTCGGCGCTCGCTCCCCCACAAGTAGATATCAAGTGTTCGCCGCAGACCCCCGTCTGCTCGTCGCTAGATACACGAGCGGCCCAGTGAGCGCGGCGATCACGCCGGCCACGGTGTTCGGTCCAGCCCGCCGTCGCCATGGCGAGCAGGCTCAGCGCCGCCGGCAATCCCGCCACCACCCACATCCCCACCTTGCCGCCGCCCACGCGCCAGGGCCGGAGCAAAGTCGGCTCGCGATAGCGCAGCGCCACGAAGGCCGCCAGCTCCAGGATGAGCGCGATGGAGTAGAGCCAGATATTGAGAACGATCAGCTCCTTGAAGGAGAAGACGGCGAAGGCGCTGTAGCAGACGCTCGAGAGCACCACCGCCACCCACGGCGCGCCGGTTTGCGCGCTCACGCGCGCGAGGATCGAGGGCAATTGCCCCAGCGTCGCCAGCACGTAGGGCAGCCGCGAGTTGGTGAGCACGCCCGAGAGAAAGAGCCCCGCGGTGGCGAGCAGCGCGCCCGCGGTCATGAGGTGGCCGAGCGCGGGCCCGCCCACCGCCTCCGCAAGAATGGGCAGGTGACCACTCTCCCACTCCCCCCAGTCTTCGGAGACGGACAGCCCCGCCGCCACGGGCAGCAGATAGGCCAGCACGATGATGGGCAGCGCCACGAAGAGCGCGCGGCGATACGCGGTGGCGGCGGCGCGCGTCTCGCCGAGCATGGTGCTGGGATTATCCCAGCCCGAGTAGTTCCACATCATCACCGCGAGCCCGAGCCCGAGTCCGGCGACGAGGCTCCCCTCGTCCGTGGAGAACGGGATCCACGGCACGTGCTCGCGCGCGGACGCCGGCCATCACGGTGAAGATGACCACCGGCGCCAGCGCGCCCACGCCCAGCGCCACCGCGGTCCAGCCCGTCACGCGCACCCCGGCCACGTTGAGCGCGGTGAGCGCCCAGATGAAGGTCAGCGCGAGCGCCCAGCGCGCCGCCGGCGACATGCCCGGCCACCAGTACATGGCGTAGTCCGCGAAGAGCGCCGGATAGATGGCCACGTCCACGAAGGAGTTGATCCAGCTCCACCAGCCGACTTGAAAGCCCCAGAAGGGGCCGAAGGCGCGGCGCACCCAGGCGACATAGCCGCCCTCGTCGGGAATCGCCCCCGCCAGCTCGGCCATGGCGAGAGACACCGGCAGGCTCCAGATCAGCGGCGTGAGGATCAGGAGGATCAGCGTGAGGCCGGGCCCGAACGACGCGACGGCGTCCTCGATGCCATAGGGGCCGCCGCTGACATTGAAGAAGACGACGGCGAGGAGGGCGACCCAGCCGAGCTCCCGGCGGAGCCCGGCCGGGCTCACGACGCCTGGGCTTGCTGGATGAGGGCGGGCAATCCCTTGAGCCACTCGTCGATCGGCACCTCCGCGTCGACGATGATCTCGAGCTTGCCGGAGGGCATGCGCCGCACGCGGCCCTTGCCGGTGCCGAGCGGGATCACCACGTGCTCGCGGTGGACGCCGATGGCGTCGAGCACCGTGAAGATCTTGTTGATCTCGGCCATCCCGACCGCGTCGAGCATGGCGCGCGTCAGGGCGTCGTGCGCAGCTCGGCCGGGGGCCGGTCGCCGCCGGGGATTGCCACCGGACCACCCGGGCCATAGCCGGTGAGCGGCGGCACCGTGACCTGGGTATCGGAGAGCCGCCGCTCCTCGTGGCCGGGGATGACGATCTCCTTGCGCGTGCCCGGATCGACGTACCGCTGCTCGGGAACATACCGCGTCTCCGGGGGCGGCGCGGCGGGCAGCCGCGGCAAGGGCCGCTGGGCGTCCCTTAGTGCCTGGTCGATGGGATTCTGCTGGTACGGGTAGCGCGCGCCCGCCGCCGGCGCCGATCTGGGCCGCGCGCCGGCACGGCCGCGGCGAGCGCCGCTGCGACCACCATGACGAATAGCATGCGCTTCATACATCCAATGGTATGGGACGAATGGGAGCTTCGCAACTGAAGGCCCCGTGGTAAGGTGACGCCCGAGAACCGATGACGATGCGCCCCCGCTACCTCCGGCTCTCGTTCCTGGCCTTTGCGGCCGCGTTCCTCGCGCTGAGCGGGCCATCCCGCGCTCAGACGCCCGACCTTCCGATCTTCGACACCCATATCCACTACAGCGCGCCCGACTGGGCGGAGTATCCCGAGGAGCGCATCCTCGGCATTCTCCAGCAGGCCGGCATCAAGCGCGCGCTCGTCTCCAGCACGCCCGACGACGGAACCATCAAGCTCTACCAGAGAGACCCCAAGCGCATCGTGCCCATCCTGCGCCCCTATCGCACGCGCGAGGACATCGGCCACTGGTGGCAGGATCCGTCCGTGATCCCCTACCTCGAGTCGCGCCTGGCGCTCAAGGTGCACAAGGGCATCGGCGAGTTCCACCTCTTCGGCGGCCAGACCGGCACGCCGGTGATCAAGCGGCTGATCGAGATCGTGCTCCGCGAGAACATCTACCTCCACGCCCACTCCGACGAGGTGGCCATCGTGGAGCTCTTCACCATCGAGCCGCGGCTCAAGGTGATCTGGGCGCACGCGGGGATGTCCTCGGGCCCGCAGGCGGTGGGCGCGCTCCTCGACCGCTACCCGAACCTCTCGGTGGATCTCGCCATCCGCAACGGCGACGTGGCCCCGGGCGGCGTGCTCGACCCGGGCTGGCGCGCGGTGTTCCTGCGCCACCCGGATCGCTTCCTCGCCGGCACCGACACCTGGGTCACGTCACGGTGGGAGGCGCTGCCGGGATCGGTGAGCGAGGTGCGGACGTATCTCAATCAGCTGCCGCGCGACGTCGCCGAGAAGATCGCCTACAAGAACGCGGAGCGGCTGTTCCCGTAAACTCGCGGGCGCGAGCTTGAGGTCAGACGTCACGCCGCCGGCCCTTCCGTGGCCGAAGCTTCTCGCTGGGCAAGGGTCTGGATCTGGTCGGGCCCTACGCGCTGCGCGTCGACGGCCGGCCCCTCGCGGGCACCGTTAACGTGTCGAGAGACGACTAGCTCAGGTTAGCTCAGCCCGCCGCCTCGGCGCTCCGGAGGAGGTCGAGGATCCGCTCGCCGGTGATCTCACCAGGGATCAGGACCTGGTCGGCCCCTGCCTGCCCGAGCTCCTCCGCGTCCAGCTTCTCCTCCCCCGTCATCACGATGGTGGCGCGGGGAGCGAGGCGGCGAAGGTTCGTGACGAGCCGGCGTGTGCTGATGCCCTTCAGGAAGGTATCGGAGATGGTGGTGACGATCACGCGCGCGTGCTCGATGCCGAGGTGCTCGAGGCCGTCGGGGTTGGCGAGGTCGCCGTACGCCCAGTGGAAGCCGCGGGCGCGGACGGCCCGGGCCCGGTTCGCGTCGTAGTCCACGAGGGTGATGCGCGGCTTGAGATGCGGAGCACGCTGCTCCACGAGATCGAGCACGGCCTGGGCGATGCGGAAGTGGCCGAGGAGCACGATGTCGCGCTCCGGGTGCACATCCGTCGCCGATCCCGGGGTCGCCGCCGCCCCCGCGGGACGCGCGAAGGGGCGGAGCACGGCGCGGGCGATCCGGTCGTTGGCCCCGATCACGTAGGTGGAGACGAGCGAGGTGAGGATCATCGCGGTGAGAACGACCGCCTCAAGCCCGGCCGAGATGTGCCCGTACCCCGCACCGAGGGTGAGGATCACGAGGGAGAACTCGCTGATCTGGGCGAGGTTGAGCGCGGTCACCATGCCCGCGTAGAGCCCGTCGCCGAGGAGCATGCCGCCGGCACCACCGCCAGCAGCGGCTCGCGAAGACGAAGGCCACGATCAGGAGGGCCTGGCCGAGGATGCTCGGGGCTAGGCAGCGGGATTTTCATGCCGAGCGCAACGAAGAAGAGGGTCACGAAGAAGTCGCGGACCCCGGTGACCTTGGAGATCACGTCGGCGCCGTACGGGAAGGCGGCGATGGAGAGGCCGGCGATGAGGGCGCCCATCTCCCGGGAGAGGCCGAGCCGCTCGGCGACGCCGCTCACCATGAAGCACCACGCGACCGAGGAGATCAGGACCAGCTCCGGCCGGCTCGCCGAGACCTCGAAGAGGCGGGCGAGGAGGTAGCGGCTGGTCACGAAGGCGGCGCCCACGAGCACGGCGCCTCCCGCGATCGACTGCGCGATGCGGAGGACGCCGGGGTCGGCGAGGTTGGGCTGGACGGCCATGAAAAGGATGGCGAAGATGTCCTGAACGACGAGGACGCCGAGGGTGAGGCGGCCGGAGAGCGACCTTCAGCTCGAACTTGTCGCGGAGGAGCTTGACCACGATCAGCGTCGAGCTGAGCGAGATCACGATGGCGAGGTAGATCAGGTCGAAGCGTCCGCCGCCCACCGGTAGCCGAGCCGCGCGAAGAAGACGAGGCCGAGGAGGACGTTGATGGCGAACTGGCTCCCGCCCAGGATCAGCACGGAGCGGCCGAGGCGGCGAACCTCGCGCAGGTCGATCTCGAGGCCGATGATGAAGAGGAGCAGGATGAGGCCGATCTCGGAGATCAGCTCGATGCTCGCCTCGCTCGAGACGAGGCCGAAGCCGAGCCGGGGACCCAGGAGCACGCCGCCGGCGATGTAGCCGAGGAGCAGGGGCTGGCGGAAGAGCCGGGCGACGTGGGCGGCGAGCGCGGCGAAGACGATCCCCAGCGCGATGTCCCGGAGGAGCGTGACGTCGTGAGGCACCGAGCGCGGCCCCGCCTTCAGGCCGGCGGACGCTGGGTCACTTGCGTCTCCCGCTTGGGCGCAATCACCACGGACTCGA
>CAVTFC010000004.1:0-40851 GCA_963733725.1 uncultured Candidatus Rokubacteria bacterium
GGAAGCGCTGGTCCAGCGAGGGCGGGAACAATCCCTTGTGCACGCAGACATTGACCAGGCCGGCCTTCTGCATCTTCTCATAGGCCGGGTAGACGAGCTTCTCGTCGTCCATCCGCCAAGGGTGCTGGCTCTTGTCCTTGTGCGTGTTGTCGCCGATCGTATAGCCCTTGAAGGAGTCGGGCTTGAGCTGGGCGATGGCGCGGTCCACTTCCTCGAGCCAGCCGGGATAGCCGGGCGTGAAGATCGCGTGCGCCAGGAGTCGCCGCGCCCCGAGCCGCGCGTTCACCTTGACGCGGGCTTCCACCGCCATGTCATTGGTGAGGAACCAGTCCTGGGGCACCTCGGACGGCGCGCCGGAGATGAGCGCCACCTTGGTGTCCGAGTCGAGGAAGACTTCCTTGAAGTAATTCTCGAACTTGAGGTCCTCAAGTGTTTGTGGCTTCCCAACAAGCCCTGGGTTCCAGCCCGCCCGTCCCACCGCCTCGCGCTGGCGCACGAAGCCCTCCAGGCGCGTATCGTCGCGGAGGAAATGCGTGTGGGTGTCCATCACGAACTGCCCGGCCAGCCCCTTGGCCCGGTCCGCCGCCATGTCCTTGTCGGCGGCCTCGGCCAGGCTCGCGTCGAAGTAGCGGCCGAACACCTCGTTCATCGCCACGTAGGCCGCCGCCATGCCGCTGGCGGTGCGGAAGAAGGCGCGGCGCGAGAGCCCCCGCTTGCGGCCGAGCTCGTCGCCGAGCGCCTTCACGCGGGCCTCGACGCGCCGCTGCTCGGCGCTCTGCGGCGAGGGAAAATACTCGTCGCTCGAGACGATCTGGGTGGGCACCGGCCCCGGGAAGGCCGCCGTCTCGGCCGGTTCGAGAGCCCGTAGCTCGTCGTCGCTCAAGAGCCTCATGGCGTCCTCCCCTCGCGGCGTGCGCCGCGGCAGTGACGCGCGCGAGTCTAGCACGCGCCGCCGAAGGGGGACACACCGCCCTTGATTCGTCCTCTCCGGCTCGCTACTCTTGGCCCAGCCCATGAATCTCATCCACCGGCCGACCGCTCCCTGACCGTCAACGGCCTGCGCCTGCACTGCCTGGACTGGGGCGGCGAGGGTCGCACGCCGCTGCTCCTTCTGCACGGCTTCACCGGGCATGCCCATGCCTGGGACACGCTGAGCATCGCGCTCCAGCCGCACTTCCACGTCTACGCGCTGGACCAGCGCGGCCACGGCGAGAGCGATCCCGCCGAGACCTATGGTCCCATCACCGCCTTCGACGATCTCACCGGGGTGACCGCGCAGCTCGGCCTCACGTCGTTCGTGCTGGTGGGGCTCTCGATGGGTGGACGCAACGCCATCTACTTCACGGCGAAGCGGCCGGAGGCGGTGCAAAAGCTGGTGATCGTGGACATCGGCCCCGAGATCAGCAAGCGGGCCAATCAGCCTTCATCCGGACCTCCCGAGCCCGAGACCTGGGAGAGCGTGGAGCAGGCCGCCCAGCACCTCTATCGGGGCAACCCCTACCCCGGCATCCACTACTACCGCTGGGTCGCGACCACCAGCCTCAAGACGCGCCCCGACGGCCGGCTCATCTGGGCCTGGCATCCCAGCATCAAGGAGCGACGCTTCACCGGTGAGATCGACTGGTGGGGGCTGCTCAAGAAGGTGACGCCGCCCGCTCTGGTGCTGCGCGGCGCCGAGAGCACGGTGCTCGACCGCGACGTGGCGGAGCGGATGGCGACGACCTTGCCTCGGGGTCGCTTCGTGGAGATCCCGCGGGCCGTCCACACGCTGCACGAGGACAATCCCGACGCGGTGCTGGCCACGCTGCGGGACTTCCTCGGCTTCTGACGCCGCCCCCGTGGCCAGCGACCGCGCGCCGGGCCCCGCCTCCCACACGTACTTCTCCCAGCGCCTACGGCTGCACTACGTGGACTGGGGGAATCCCGAGGCCCCGCCCTTGCTCCTCGTTCACGGCGGGCGCGACCACTGCCGGAACTGGGACTGGACCGCCGCCGCCTTCCGCGACCGCTGGCACGTCATCGCGCCGGATCTCCGTGGCCACGGCGACAGCCAGTGGTCGGCGGACGGCAGCTATACCCTGGCGGGTCACCTCTACGACCTCGCCCAGCTCATCCACCAGCAGCGGCTGGCGCCCGTCACCATCGTCGCGCATTCGCTGGGCGGCAATATCGCGCTCCGCTATGCCGGCATCTATCCGGAGACGGTGGCGCGCCTGGTCGCCATCGAGGGCCTGGGCCCATCGCCGCAGGTCCGCGCCGAGCGCGGCGAGAAGACCATGGACCGGCGCATGATCGAGTGGATCGGCGAGCAGCGCATGCTCGCCGGCCGCCTGCCCCGCCGCTATGCCACCATCGAGGACGCCTTCCGGCGCATGCAAGAGGAGAATCCCCACCTCTCCGCCGACCAGGCGCGCCACCTCACCGTGCACGGGGTGAACCAGAACGAGGACGGGACCTATAGCTGGAAGTTCGACAATTACGTGCGCGCATGGTTCCCCTACGACATGCGCGGGCGAGACATCGCGCATCTCTGGTCGCGCGTGACGTGCCCCACTCTGCTCCTCTACGGCAAGGAGAGCCGCTCCGGGAACCCGGAAGAGGATGGCCGCGCCCGCTTCTTCCCGCGCGTCCGCGTGGTCGGCTTCGACCGCGCCGGCCACTGGCTGCACCACGACCGGCTCGACGAGTTTCTCCGCGTGGTGGGGGACTTCCTCGGCGGCTGACGCGTGGCTACTTGGCCTTGGCGGCCAGTGGCGTGGTACTCGATGCCGACCTCTTCATCTCGTGCAGCTTCTCGCCCCAGGCCGCCTTCTGCTTGTCGAGGCCGCGCCGCTCGGTGATCTTGTCCCATTCCTTCGCCGCGCTTTCGAGCGCCTCCTTGGGGGACTTACACTTGGCGAGCACTTCGGTGATCTCGAAGGAGAGCTTGCGCTGGTACTCGTTGGCACCGGAATGACGGGATCGGGCACTACGTGCGGGAAGCTGTCCTAGATGACCTCCAGATACTGGTCGGCAGCCGGGAAGGCCTTCCAGAACATTGTCGGAGCGGAAGTGCGAGATGCGCCAGGGATCCATGATGGTCTTCGGATCCATCACGATCTTCAGGCTCTGATCCGGGCTGTCGAGATGGACTCGAGGACCTTCATGGTCGCTTCCTTCTTCTGCAAGTAAACGGACACGGCCATGAGCGCGGCCGGGCATGAACGGAGGCCGGTGGATGACCTTGCCGTGGATCTCGGGCCGGGGACGATGCGGAAGCCGGCCTTGCCGATGATGAGCGACTCGTTGGAGGGCTGACGCGCTTGCCGTGGAGGTCCAGGAGAAAAGCAGCGGCACCTCGCCCTTGATGAGCATGGTCTTGGGCTCTTCGGACTCGAAGAGGAGCAGGCCGGGCGGGTAGTACGGCATCGTGCGGACCATCTCTTCGAGGGCGCGGAGGCCGGCCGGGGAGTTGATGAGCGGCTTCATGTTGACGTCGAAGTACGTTGCCGCCGTAGGAGAAGAAACCGGGCACGCCACCAGTGATACGAAAAGCCGCTGCACGTTGGGTTGTACGAAGCCCGGCGCGAAGAGCTTCTGGTAGGAGCCATCCCAGCCCCAGCCGTGGAAGAACTCGGCCTGTCGTCCCACTGCTTGAAGGTCTTGGGCGGCGCCAGGTCGTAGCCGTACTTGGCCTTGAACTTCCTCTTGTTGTGAGCCGCTCGAAGGCGATCTTGTTCCAGAACATGATGTGGATGTCGCCGTCGTACGGCATGCTGACGATCTTGCCGTTGTGGCGCAGCATGAGCTTCTTGTACACGTAGGGGATGTCGTCCATGAAGAAGTCGAGCTTCAGCTTCTGGATCCACGGATCGAGAGGCTCGAAGTGCCGCCCGTAGATCGGCATGTTGGAGCGGGCCGAACATGACGAGGTCCCACGGGCTTTGACCGCTGTTGAACTCCAGCAGCGTCTTGGCCACGAAGGCATCGAGCGGGATGACCTCGGTTTCGATCTTGATGCAGAGCGTGTCGAGAAGATCCTTCTCGACCAGCGAGAGCGAGTACTTGACGTATACGGCGTTGACGACGGCCCGGATGGTGGTGCCCGCGTAGGGCTTGGCGCCCGGCCGGCGCATGCGCTCCGGGAGCATGCCGACGGCGAGGAAGGCGACGAGGGCGAAGGCGATCAGGACGATCCGTCTCATGACGCGTCTCCTTAGCGGTCAACCCTTGGTGCCGCCGAGCGCGAGGCCCTTGACGAGGTAGCGCTGGAGCAGGAAGGCCACCGCGAAAGCGGGCAGCACCCGAGCACGACGGAGGCCGAGGCCTCACCGTAGAACATGTCGGTGCCGCCGCTGGTGAACGACGTAACCAGAACCATCATCGTCTTGGTCTCGATGCCGGTGAGGATGACCGCGAACAGGAACTCGTTCCAGGTGGCGATGAAGGCGAACAGCGCCACCACGGCCAGCCCGGGGGCGATGATGGGCATGACGACGGTGACCAGCGCCCGAAGGCGCGAGCAGCCGTCGATCATCGCGGCCTCTTCGATCTCGACCGGGAAGTCGCGCAGGAAGCCGACGAGAAGCCATACCGCGAACGGGATGTAGAGGACGGTGTAGACGATGACAAGGCCCAGGTAGCTGTTGGTCAGCCCCAGAGCTTTGTAGATGATGTAGAGCGGGATGATGAGCGCGATGGCGGGCAGCATGCGGAGCACGAGGAGCAGAGTGCTCAGGACGCCGCCCCCGAAGCGCAAGCGCGCGATCGCGTACGCGGTGGGAAGGCTGACGAGGAGCGCCGCGACCATGCTGAGCGTGGAGATGACCAGACTGTTCATGAAGTAGCGGAAGCCGCTCGCGGCGTGAAGAGCCGGACGTAGTGAGCGAGCGAGGGCTGGTGGGGGATCCACACGGGCGGGAAGGCGAAGAAGTCCTGGTTGCCCTTAAGGACGTCGTGAGGATCCAGAAGAACGGCCCGAGAAAGAACAAGAGGGCGACCGCGAGGCCGACGTAGGTGAGGACGTGCCCGACACGCGCCGGAGCCGGTAGCGGCTGACCCGCCCGCTGGCCGCCGGGGGGCGCACGAGCGCGACGCCATCAGGCGGCCCTCGCCTCCCGGTAGCGCTGGACCACATGAAGACGAGGGTGAGCACAAGCACGCCGAGGACGATCAAGTAGGAGAGCGCGGAGGCGTAGCTCATCCGGAAGTCGTTGAAGCCGACCAGGTACGTGGTGAAGGCCACCGTCTCGGTGGCCCCCCGGGCCCCAGAAGGTGAGCACGAAGATGAGGCCGAAGAGCTTGGTGAGGTCGATGAGGCGGATCATGATGCCGACGGCCATGGTGAACTTGAGCAGAGGCAGGGTGATGGACCAGAAGCTCTGCCAGGGGGACGCTCCGTCCACGCGGCGCCTAGTACAGCTCCTGGGGGATGGCTGGAGGCCCGGCGAGCAGCACGAGCATCATGAACGAGGTGTTGTGCAAGAGCTCGACGAGCACGATGGTCAGGATGGAGATGAGCGGGGACGAGGACCAGTCGAAGTAGACGTCGAGGAGGCCGACCTGACGACCGAGGTTGTTGATGGCGCCGTACTTGACGCCGAACAGCATTCGCCACGCCATGGCTGCCATGACGGGTGAGACCATGGCGGGGATGGCCAGGAGCGCGGTGATGATGGGGCGGCCCTGGAACACGCGATTGAGCAGCAGCGCGATCCCGAGTCCGAGCAGCAGCTTGGCGGACAGCGAGGGGAGATGATGACGATGGTGTTCAAGACGGACACTAGGAAGCGGCGGTCCTCGAACAGGGCCTCCGTGTAATTCCGTAGCCGACGTACTCGTGCTCGGGCCCCACCGAGAGGTCGAAGTTCGGAACGAGAGGTAGAAGGAATAGGCAAGGGGGAACAAGATCGCGAGCCGATGAGGAACAGGGAGGGGGAGGCGAAGGCGAGTGGCTCCCGGTGCTTGCGCGTGAGGGCGATACGCATGTGCACACGATCTCCTCTCCGGGCGGCGCAGCGGCGCGCCCCGGAGTCGTGAGCTTCTGCTCTCGGAGCAGACTTGTAAGGGCGGGCGACGGCGCTGGCATGGGCGGGGAGAGGAATGCAGCACGCTGACGCTCCACTTCGGCGCGGCAGTATCATGCATCGAGCGGCGTGGGATCAACGTGGCAACATGGGAGGCATCGAGGCTTGCTATGCGCGCGGGTGGACGACGGCTTGCGTGGTGCCCACCGATGTGCTGGTGGACGGCATGCTCGCGCCGGTCTGGACGGCGGGGACGCGCTGCTGTACGAGCCGTGCGCGACGCGCGGTGACGGCGGAGAAGGCGGCGATCAGAGGTGATGGCGAGCTGCGGCCGGAGTGCGCCGCCGTGGGGTGTGCCGCGCTCCAGGCCATCGGCGATCCCGCTTCATGCTACGGGCCTGCCACCAGCGTGGGCGGATCCGCGCTGATGGTCAGCGTCAACGGGCCGAGCGCCCGGGGGCTCGAGTTGAACGGGGGCGCCAACCTCTGGGCCCCGGCGCGCGTGCCAATGCGACCATCGGGCGAACATTGAGGCTGGTCTGCTAACGCCTGGAGTGGAGCGTGTGCTGGCATCTCGACGCAGGGCTGGCAGGCAAGTTCTCGCTCTGCTTGCGAGGACGAGAAGAGTGTGGGAGCGGTATGTCTCGCGCGGCGTCGCGGGCGCTGCGTGACGTCTACGCGCCGAGTCGGCACAACGTGCTCAGCACGGCACGGGAGATCCGAGCGCCTCCTCACCTGCTTCGCCGACGCCTGGCGGGCTCGGCAGCCTGAGCCGGGCGGTGTGATGTTTCGCGCCGAGCACGCGCAGCACCTCCGCCGCGCGGCTGGACGCGGCCGGGCGCAGCAGTGGCTCTACGAGCATGCCTGGCGCTCGCTGGCCGACCTCAAGCGCGGAGGCAAGGTCGAGCCGCCTTCTTCACCAACCTGACCTGGACTGGCTTTACCGCGACGCGCCGGCGGCGGGCCGATCCCCCGCCGAGCCGGAGGACGCTGCACGCGTCGCCGCCGGAGAGAGGCCAGCGCGCGTGCACCGGGGCCTCGGCCGGAGGACATCCTGCTCGTGGTGGGCGGCGGTGCCGCCGGCGGCCACTCGGCCTTCTTCCCTCGTGGAGCCGCGGCCGCTCGGTCCCTTTGTCACCAAGGAGGTGCCGGCATGACCCTATCCTCGATCCCACGCTTACCGACGCGGCCGCTCCCGCCGTCTAACTCGCACCCCAAGGCCCCGCGCCTGCGCGGCCTCACCGTGGGCCTCCTTGCCAACGGCAAGTCCAACGGCATGGCGCTGCTGAGCGGCGTCGCCAAGCGGCTGCGCGAGCGCCACGGCATCGGCGAGGTGGTGCGCGCGGCCAAGAGCAACACGAGCGCGCCCGTCTCCGACGAGGACGCCGAGCGCCTCGCCAAGCGCTGCGCCGTCGTCGTCACCGCCATCGGCGACTGAGGGTCCTGCTCGTCGGGCGGTGTCCTCAACGCCATCACCTCGAGAAGCGTGGAATGCCGCCGCGGTCGTCGTCGCCGAGCCCTTCGTGCCGACCGCCGAGACCATGGCCCGCCTGGCCGGCATGCCCGGCTACCCGTACGCGGTGCTGCCGCATCCGATTGGCAGCCTGACGCGGCGAGGTGGCGCAGCGCGACACCATCTCCGCGCGCGTGAGGTTGCTGATGATGGGGGTGCTCGCTGGCGGCTCCCCTTCGCCCCTCGATTCAGGTATGCTAGGCGACGACTTCGTCATCCCCGGATCGTCAACCCTCACCTCGAGTCAAGGAGATTCAGACATGGCCCAGCTCACCGTTCCGCTCGACGCCGCGCGCTTCGCCAAGGGTCTCAGCTGGAAGGACTACATGGCCCAGATGGGCGACACCCAGGCCCGCACCGAGGACAACTACACCAAGACCAAGCTCACCGACGGAGAGCGCGCGTTCTTCAGCGGGAGCGCGCTCGGCAAGGTCAAGTACGCGCTCATGCTGGCCGAGAACTGGTGCGGCGACGTGCACCGCAACTCGCCGCTCCTGGCCCATATCTGCGAGGCCATGCCGAACTGCGAGCTGCGCGTCTTCTTCCGCGACCAGAACCTCGACATCACCGATCTCTATCTCAACAACGGTTATCGCTCCATCCCGGTCATCGTCTTCTTCGACGCGAACTGGAACGAGATCGGCCGCTGGATCGAGCGTTCCGGCCCCGCCACCCAGAAGATGATCGGCCTGCGCGCGAAGACCGTGGACGTGGCCCCCGCCGACCAGCAGGACGCGGCCCTGGCCGAGTTCCGGAAGCAGTACCAGGCCCTCCACGACGGCCCCAATAGCCTGTGGCGCGAGGCGGCCAAGGAAGTGCAGACGGTGCTGGCCACCCGGCTGGGTCTGCTTCCCGCCGAGGCGAAGAAGTAACGCGGGGCGGGGCCAACCCGTGCGCTCGACGGCGGAGGGGCTGCGACGCTTCGGAGACGCCATTCTGCGGGCCGGCGGCAGCAATGCCGGCGAGGCGAATCTCGTCGCGGATCACCTGGTCGAGGCCAATCTCAAGGGCCACGACAGCCATGGGATCGGGATGATCCCGACCTATGTCCGTCACCTGCGCGCGGGTCTCGTCGTCCCCAATACACCGGCCAAGGTGATCAAGGACGATGGCCCCATCCTGATGTTCGACGGTAACCGCGGCTACGGGCGCGCGGTGGCGGGCGAGATGATGTCCGCCGCCATCGCCCGCTGTCGCCAGACCGGCGTCACGGTGGCCACCCTCGCCAACGCGCACCACATCGGGCGCGTGGGCGTCTACGGCGAGATGGCCACCGCCGCCGGGCTCGTCTCCCTGCACTTCGTGAACGTCACCGATCACCGGGCGCTGGTGGCGCCCTTCCGCGGCGGCGACGCGCGCTTCTCCACCAATCCCGTCTGCATCGGCCTGCCCCCGACCGAGCGCCAGCCCGCCGTGCTCCTCGACATGGCCACCAGCGCGGTGGCCATGGGCAAGGTGCGCGTGGCGAAGAACGAGGGCAAGCCCGCTCCCGAAGGCACCCTCATCGATTCGACGGGCCAGCCCACGCGCGATCCCAACGTGATGTATGACGAGCCGCAGGGCGCCATGCTGCCCTTCGGCGGGCACAAGGGATACGCGCTGGCGGTGGTGGCGGAGCTCCTCGCCGGCGCGCTGTCGGGCGGTCCCACCATCCAGCCCGGCAATGCGCGCATGGGCGGCATCATCAACAACATGTTCGCGGTGCTCGTCGATCCCGCGCGCCTGGCCGGCGTCGACTGGCTCCGGCGCGAGATCGACGGCTTCGTGGAGTACGTGAAGGGATCGCCGGCCGCCGACCCCGCGGCGCCGGTGCTGGTGCCGGGCGATCCCGAGCGGATCGCGCGCGCCGAGCGCCTGCGCGACGGCATCGACGTGGACGCCACCACCTGGGAGGAGCTGCTCGCGGCGGGTGAGACGCTGGGACTCCCGCGCGCGGAGTCCGCCGCCCTCGTCGCCTGAGTTGTCGCCCACGCCCTCCGCCGCCGACGAGCTGCCGCTCGCCGGCTACACCATCCTCGACCTCACCCGGGTGCTCGCCGGACCCTACTGCACCCGTCTCCTCTGCGACCTGGGCGCGCGCGTCATCAAGATCGAGCGGCCGGGCGACGGCGACGAGACCCGCCGCAACTATCTTCAGCTCGAGCCGGGCCGCGCCGACCAGAGCAGCTACTTCCACCGCGTCAATGCGGGCAAGGAGAGCGTGTCGGTGGACATGTCGCGCCCCGACGGGCGGGCGGTCATCCACGATCTCGCGCGGCACGCCGACGTCTTCGTGGAGAACTTCATGCCGGGAGTGGCGGGCCGGCTGGGCTGCGACGAGAAGACTCTGCGCGCGCTCAAGCCCGACCTCGTCTACTGCTCCATCTCGGGCTTCGGCCAGACCGGGCCCTGGCGCGCGCGCCCGGCCTTCGCCCACATCATCAATGCGCAGTCCGGCCTCATGCACCTCGAGCAGGGTGACGAGGCGGCGCCGCGCGCCTCGAACCTCCAGGCCGCCGACGTCCTCGCCGGCACCCATGCCGCGGGCGCCATCATGGGCGCCCTCATTCGCCGCGGACGCACCGGACGCGGCGCGCATCTGGACGTGTCCATGCTGGAGGCGCTCGTCGCCGCCGACAGCGTCACCTATGCCGCGGTGCTCAACGGCGGCCAGGAGCACGGCAACCCGCGCCCGGGCATGGTGGTGGCCGCCATCGGCGACCGGAGCCTCGCCATGCAGTTCGTGGGCTCCGCCGAGCTCTGGCCCCGCATGCTCGCCCTCATGGGCCGGCCCGAGCTGGATCGCGATCCGCGGTTCGACAGGCACGGAGAAGCGGCGGCGTGAACTGGCGGGCGCTGCGCGAGATCGTGACCGCGTGGCTCGAGACTTTCCCCAGCGTGGACGCCGCGCTCGCCGCGCTGGCCGAGGCGCGCATTCCCTGCGCCCCGGTGCTGCGCCCGGCCGAGGTGATCGCGGAGCCGCACCTGGCCGAGCGGCGCTTCTTTCCCGCGCTGCCCCATCCCGCGCGGGGCGACGTGCGCGTCACCGCGAGCCCGTATCACCTCGACGGGCGCGCCGATCGGCCCGCGCGGCCCCGCCCCCTATCGCGTGGGCGAGCATACCCGGCCCGTCCTCGAGGGCCTGCTCGGCTATCCCCCCGCGCGCGTCGACGAGCTGGCGCGCGGCGGCTTCGTCGAGACGCCCTAGCCGCGCGCAGCGCCTTAGCGCGCGGGGGGCGCGTGCTTCCCCGTGAGCTGGGGCGTGGTGCCCTCGAGCCCCTTCTCCTGCCGGTTCAGCCGCGTCTCGCGCGACCAGGTGCGCTTGAGATCGTCGCGTATCCCGAAGTGGAGCCGCCCCATCCCCTCCGTCTCCAGCTCGACGCGGTCGCCGTTCTGGAAGCCGGACAGCCCCCGGTGATTGGTCCCGGTGGCCAGGACATCGCCGATCTCCAGCGGATGAATGGACGTCACCCACTCGATGCAGCGCGGGATATTGTGGGCCATGTCGCTGGTATTGAAGTTCTGCATGAGGGTCCCGTTCACCCAGAGCTTCACCGCGAGCTTGGCGGGATCGGGCACCTCGTCGGCGGTGACGAGGTAGGGCCCCATGGGCGCGAAGGTGTCGCGCGACTTCATCTGGTAGAAGGTATTGCCCGGGGGCAGCAGCCCCCGCGCGGAGCCGTCGATGAAGTTCGTATAGCCGAAGACATAGCTCATGGCGTCGGCGGCCCGGACATTGGACGCGCGCTTGCCGATGATCACCGCCACCTCCGCCTCGCCCTCGAAGATGGTGGCGGGGACGTCGGGCAGCACCATGGTGTCGCCGTCCCCGATCACGCAGAGCGGCGACTTCTGGAAGGCATTGATGGGCGCCGGCTCCTTCCGCGTGCCGTCCTCCATGTAGTTCACCGCCATGCAGACGATGGTGATGGGACGCGGCACCGGCGGCCGGATCCGGACCTGCTTGAGCGGAACGCCCTTGCCACGGCGGACCGCGTCGGCGAGCGCCCCGCGCCGCTCGGCGAACCGCCCGATGAGCGCGTTGATGAGATCGTGGGGCCCGGTATGCGGCAGGTCCTGCACCGCCGCGGTGACGTCGTGCACGGTATCCCCCTCGAGCACGCCCAGCCGGAACTCGTCGAAGAAGAGAAGTTTCATGGCCACACTATACAACGGGCGGCTTGACAGCGGCGGGCGCATCGGGAACCATGCATTCACATGAGCGCGAATCCCCTGGTCTTCGAGTTCGGCATGGGCGTGGACGTGCATGGCGGCGATGGTACCAAGGCCGCGTGTCGCGCGGTGTCGGACGCCATCCGCCATTCCAGTCTGCCGCTCCTTCAGGACATTCGCGCCCGCGGCGGCCGTATGTTGGTCGATGTCACCGTCGGCGTCCCTGAGCCCGGGTCGGTGGATGTCGAGCGCGTCCGCAAAGAGCTGCCGCACGGCGAGGTCACGGTGCGCGCGGTGTCCGGCGGCCTGCGCGCGCCCACCGGCGATGCGCTCCTCGCCTGTGTGGTCATCACGGTGCGGGCCGAGTATCCGGCCGGACATCCGGAGGCTTCACGGTGACCGACGGCGGCATCGGGCTCAAGCGGCTCCAGCACCTGGTCCTCTGGATCTCGGACGTGGAGCGCAGCGTCCGGTTCTACGTGGACATCCTGGGCTTCGAGGTGAAGACGCGCTATCCGCGCGCGGCGTTCCTCCGTATCGCGGGCAGTCCCGACGACCATCACCTGGGCCTCTTCGAGCAGGGCGGCGTCGCGCCGCCACACGAGGGGGTGGCTCGCATGTACCACTCCGCCTGGGAGGTGGGCGAGCTGACGGATCTGGCGCGCGCCCAGCGCCGCCTCGTCGAGGCGGGCGCCCTGGTGGGCCAGTCCGATCATGGCGTCAGCCTCTCGCTCTATGCCAAGGATCCGGACGGGCTCGAGTTCGAGATTTTCTGGACGGTGCCCGAAGGCCGGCCTGTCCCCACCCGCGCGCTCGATCTCATGGGCGAGCTCACGCGTCGCGGGATCGCGGTGCCCACTGCGTGAAGGAGACCCCCATGGCCGTGACCGCGCTCTACTCGCTCGACCAGTTCCTCGCCGACACGCGCGCCACCATCAAGACCAAGGGTATTCCATCGGGGCTGGCCGAGATCCGTGACCACCTGGAGCGGCTCCTCGCCAATCCGGAGCTCCTCACCAAGCACCTGGGCGACCCCGTCCCCCACGCCGAGCGCACCACCATCGGCCACGACCTGGAGACGGATGTCCACGTGCTGGTGCACGGTCGGGCGAAGGGGGCGACCTCCTCGGTGCACGATCACGGGCCGTGCTGGGTGATCTACGGCAACTACAAGAACCCCACCCGGATGCGCCGGTGGCGCCGCCTCGACGACGGGAGCCGTCCCGGGCATGCGGAGCTCGAGCTCCAGCGGGAGTTCCTGAACGAGCCGGGCAAGGCCGCCGTGTTCGCGAAGGGCGACATCCACTCCATCGAGTTCGGCGACGACACCTTCTTCATCCGGGTGACCGGGGGCGACGTCGAGACGAAGGAGACCAATCGCTTCGACGTGGCGAAGAAGACCGTCGAGGTCGCGAACCGGGCGAAGGGCCAGCGCTGAGCGGGGCCTAGGCCTTGCCCCAGTAAGGCCGCGCGGCGGGGAACACCGTCGCGCAGCGGGTGGGCTCGGTGGGCCCGTCCAGGGTATCGGCCACCGCGCGCCACGTCGCGTAGTGCGGGGTGAGGCGATGCGCCTCCAGCGCCGCCTGGTCCTTGTAGACCTCGAAGAAGTAGTAGACGTTCGGGTCCTTCTCGTCCTGCAGCACGTTGAAGCGCAAGCACCCCGGCTCGTCCCGCTCCGAGCCCAGCGCGTCCACCTCGATGCCCTCGAGAAAGCGCTTCCGCTGATCCGGCTTGATCCGCACCTTCACCCACATCGCGAGCATGGCGGGCTCCTTGTCGTCGGGTCTACTTCTTGAGGCGCACCTCTTCGAGGGGCGCCGACCAGGGGTACGGGTTGATCAGCATGAGCGCCGGGTCCGCCACCCGCGGCCCCACCGCGCTCGGCCAGATATAGTCGTAGATGGGCGCGAAGCGCACGCGCTCGCTGAGCTGCTGCTGGATCTGACGCAGGATGGCCTCCCGCTTCTTCCGATCCGGCTCGCGCCCCTGCTGCGCGTAAAGTGCCTCGATGTCCGGCCAGGCGCCGTAGGTGTAGGCCCCATCGGCGGCCACGGTCTCGGAGAGGCGCGAGGCGGCGTTGCCGTACACGGCATTGACGCACACGCAGAGCCCCTTGAGCTTCTTCGAGGCCAGCGCCGAGTAGAAGGCCGCGCGCTCCATGGTCCGCACCCGCGTCTTGATGCCGATGGCGGCGAGGTAGTTGGTGACCGCCTCCCCCGTCGAGAAGTAGGGCGGCCACGGGTAAAGGTCGCCCGCGTCGAACCCCTTCGGGTAGCCAGCTTCCGCGAGCAACTGCCGAGCCCGCGCGGGATTGTAGGGATCCGCCTCCATGGGCACCGCGAACTCGAAGCCCTTGGGCACCACGTTGCCGGTGGGGATGGAGGCGCCCACCGTCTCCGCCTCGCTGATGGCCCGGCGGTCGATGGCGTAGCTAGCGGCCTGCCGCACGCGCTTGTCGGCCCAGGGCGACTTGGGATCCCACATGTCGAAGAAGTCGAGATAGGTGGTCCCGATGCCGCCGGAGAAGGCCAGCTTGAGGGTGGGATCGCGCTTCACGTCCTCGGCCATCGGGGCGTCGATGAGGTAGGCGATGTCCACCTCACCCCGCTTGAGCATGGCCATCCGCGTGGTGGCGCTCGGGCACCATCTTGAACACGAGCCGCTTCACCGACGGCATCTTGCGCCAGTAGCCCTCGTAGGCCTCCATGACCAGCTCGATGCCCGGGTTGGTACTCACGAACTTGTAGGGGCCGAGCCCGATCGGGTGCTTCCGAAAGCCCTCCACGCCCACCTGCTCGATGTACTTCTTGGGTACCACCCAGCCGGCGCCCGACACGAAGGTGCCGTAGAAGGTCATGAAGTCCGGCCACGGCTCGTGGAGCACGAAGCGCACCCGGTAGGGATCGGCGACCACCACCTCCTTGACCTTCTCGTGGAGGAGCTTGGCCTTGGCGCGCTGGAAGCTGAACTTCACGTCCTCGGCAGTGAACGGGTCGCCGTTGTGGAACTTCACGCCCTGACGCAGCTTGAACTCGTAGACCTTCTGGTCCGGGCTCACCGTCCAGGACTCGGCAAGGCTCGGTGTCAGGTGATTGCCGGGCATGGGCTTGACCACGGCGTCGTGTAGCGCGTAGAGCACCCAGAAGGGTGTGATCACGCCCACCACCTCGGCGGGATCGAGCCACACGGGTGGCATCGTGACGTAGACCGCCCACCGCATCTCGCCTTCGGGCTTGGCCTGCGCCCGCGCGGGCGCGGGCCCGAGCGCCAGCACCACCGTCGCCAGGAGCGCGACGCCCAGCGCGAGGCGCCGTCCGCCGCGCCTCATACCTGGTCGATCCCGCCGCGGAGCGCGCCGGCCTCGATCGCGGCCCCACAGCACCTCGAAGCCGGGCGGGAGCGCCCGGCTATTCGGCATGGACAGCCACAGGCGGAAGAGCAAGCGATCACGCCGGCTCGGGGCGTCGTCCACATAGGCGGCGCGCGCGTGGTAGGTCACATGGCTGTTGAGGAGCTGGATATCGCCGGGCACGAGCGTCATCTCGTAGCAGAGCTCCTCCGCCACGTCGGCGAGGAGATCCAGCGCCTCGTCCTGGGCGGCGCTGAGCGGCGGCACCCCGGGCAGCCGCTGGGCCGCCTCCACGAAGGTGCGCGAGTACTGGCTCGTGAAGCGGCCGTCCCGCAGGCCCCAGACCGGCAGGGCATAGTGCTTCCGCTCGCCGCCCGCCTCCTCCCCCTCGCGGCTGCGGACATAGTCCTGGAAGAGCAGCGCATGGAGATCGGGGCGGCGGTCGAGGATGGCATTGTGGACCGCCACCGAGCTGACCACCTTGCTCTGCCCGCCCTCCTGCGCCTGGCGCACGCAGAGCAGCGCCACCACGTCGGTGCGGTCGGTGTGGAAGCGCAGGGGCCCGCTCGAGCGCGCCTTGTAGCGCGACGTGGGCGGCGCGGCTGGCGTCCCGGCCGGGCATGACGGGCTGGCTGACCTGCCCATACACGCGCATCTCGTCGCGCACCTCGCCGATGAGCTCGCCGCGGGAGTTCTGATAACGGGCCGAGCCCAGGTGGGCGCCGATGCCGAAGTAGAGCTGCCGCAGCTCGTCCTCGGAGTAACGCTCCACCGGCAGCCCGCGGAGGAGGACCACCCCGCGGCCGTCCTCCAGCTCGCGGCGGATCTCGGCCAGCGTCCGCGCGAACCCGGGGATGGGGAAATCCTCACGGCGGATATCCGGCCAGGCGATGCCGCGCTGCTTGACGGCGGCCAGCGCGGCGTCGAGCTCCGCGGCGGCGGCGGCGGTGATGGGCCAGATCCAGTCGGTGGTGCGGGCCAGATCGGCTCCGATCCAGGCGACGGGCCCGGCGATGGGCTGGGCGGATGCGATGGCCATGGGCGTGCTCTCCCCCGCTAGCGAGGGTCGGTGCGAAAACGGCGCCCGCAGGATGGCACCGATGCCCTGCCCACGTCAACGGCGCGCCAAGGCCTCCCGCGCGGCCGCGATCTCGGCCTGCACCGCCGGGGCGGCGGGAAACTCGCGCTCAGCCTTGCGGTACCAGTACCGCGCATTGTCGAGGTCGCCCTCCAGCGTATGCACGATGCCGTGGAGCCAGGCCGCCAGCGGGGAGTCCTCGGCCTGCACGATGCCGTGAGCGTCCTGCCAGGCACCGGCGGCGAGGAAGTCGAGGGCGCGCCCCAGGGAATCCTTCATGCCCCGATCATACCGCCATCACGGCCTGAGTGAGCCGGCGGGGGGCGCGATACACTGGCGCGCAGGGAGGACACGCCATGCGTCTCCGGAATCTCGTGGGGAATCAGCGCGGGCTCGGGCTCATCGAGATCGCGGTGGTGCTGGTGGTGGTGGCGGTGGCGGGAGCCTTCCTCTACAAGTACATGGGCTCCACCGCCAAGACCATGGAGAAATTCCAGGAGGAGCGCCCGCTGGGACATGCGCGGCTGGCCGCCGACCAGGCGACCCTCGCCGCCATGGTCGGCGCCCTCCGGACCTATCAGGCGACGCACGACGGAAAGTGGCCGCCCGACAAGAGCGCGGCGGCGGCGCTCATGGCCGGGCCGCCACGATTCCAGTGCGCCGGCGGAGACTTCGCCTACGACCCGGCGACGGGCGCGGTGTCGCTGACCGTCACCGACCCCCTCCGCTGCTGAGGTCGCGGACCAGATCGTTCACGCTGTCCGCCACCACGCCCGACCAGCTCGTCCACCTCGGCGGCCGTGATGCACAGCGGCGGCGCCAGCCGCAGCACGTTGCCGCGCGCATAGACGATGGCGCCACGGTCCCACGCCTTCCGGTCCAGCTGGGCCACCGTCTTCGGATCCAGGGACTTCCCGGAACCGTCCGGCTCCACCAGGTCCACGCAGACCAGGAGGCCGCGGCCCCTCACCTCACCCACGATGGGCGACCGCCCCAGCGCTCCCTGCAAGCCCGGCGAGCAGGCGCTGTCCCATGGCCTCCGCGTTGTCCACCAGCTTGTCCTGCTCCATGATGCGAATGCGTGGCCAGCGCCGCCGCGCAGGCGACAGGATGGGCGGCATAGGTGTTCGGGTGCACGTTCTCCTGGGTGGAGCCGGCGGGGAAGGCGTCGGCCAGATGCGGGCGGGCGATGCTGGCGGACAGCGGGATATAGCCCGAGGTGATGCCCTTGGCCACCGACATGAGGTCGGGCACCACCCCGTCGTGCTCGCAGGCGAACCAGCGCCCGGTGCGCCCGAAGCCGGTGATGACCTCATCCGCGATCATGAGCACTTCCAGCTCGTCGCAGATCGCGCGCACCGCGCGCAGCCAGCCGATGGGCGGCATGATGAAGCCGCCCGACGAGAGCACGGGCTCGAGGATCACCGCCGACACCGTGTCCGGGCCCTCGCGGAGGATGGCCTCGCGCAGCTCGGCCGCCCGGCGCGCGATCAGCTCCGCGTCTCTGCCGGTGCCGCGGTCGCGAAAAGGATGCGGCGGCTTGACCTTGGCGAAGCCCGGCACCTGCAGCGGGGCATACGCCGCCGCGAGCTGCGGCAGCCCGCACACCGCGAAGGTGCCCATGGTGGCGCCGTGATAGCCGCCCTCGAACGAGATGACCTTGTGCTTGGCGGTCTTGCCCTTGGCCAGCCAGTAATGCCGGGCGATCTGCATGGACCGCTCATTGGCCTCGGAGCCGCTCACCGCGAAGAAGGAGTAGCGGAGGTCGCCCGGCGTCAGGCTGGCCAGCTTCGGGCGCAAGGTCCGCCGCGGGCGGTTGGAGAACTGGCGCGTGGTGGGGTAATAGGCGAGCCGCACCGTCTGCTCCGCGATGGCTTCCGCGATCTCGCGGCGGCCATGGCCCACGTTCACCACCGCGAGGCCGGCGAAGCCGTCCAGGAGCTTCTTGCCCTTCTCCGTCCACACCCACACCCCCTCGGCGTGATCGATGACCAGATCCTCGTCGGCCAGCCAGGGGTGATCCTGCGTCTTGTGCGTCCACAGATTCTCGATCGTACGGGCGTCAGCCATGTCCACTCTCCTGAGAACCGTTGGCCCCGCGTCACTCCGTCCCTGCGTCATCGGCATTGTACATGGGCTTGGGCTAACATAGCCGCTGATGCTGGGCACGGGACGCGGTGACGCGCGCGCGGCGCGAGCCGACCGAGCGGGATCTCGGCTAGCGCCCTCTGCGCCCGCATACCCGACGCTGGCTCGTGGTGGCCGCGCTGTTCGCGGTCACCTACGGGATCTCGACCCCGCTCGCGGCCTACGGCGTCTTCCTGCCCGTGTTCGCCGAGGCCTTCGGCTGGAGCCGGGGCGCCATCTCCGCCGCGCTCTCGCTGAATCTGGTCCTGGGCGGCGTGGCCGGGTTCGTGGTGGGCGCGCTGGCGGATCGTCACGGCCCCCGACTCCTGCTCGTCGTCACCGTCATCCTGGCCTCGGCGGGATTCATCCTGGTGGCCACGATCGACACAGCTCTGGCAGCTCTATCTCTTCGTGGGCGTGCTGGGCGGAGTCGGGATGTCGGGCTTCTATCTCCTGGGCGCCTCCACCGTCGCCCACTGGTTCGTCGCGACCGTGGCCTGGCCCTCGCCATCGTCCTGGTCGGGATTCAACCTCGGCTATATCACCGGCGGCCCCCTCGCCGCCTGGCTCATCGACGCGGTGGGCTGGCGGCAGGCTTATGCCTGGCTCGCCGGAGGCGCGGCATCGTCACGCTCGCGGCCGCGCTCTCGGTGCGGCTCCCGCGCGGACTGAGACGGCCGAGCTACGCGAGCTCGCCGGCTTCCTTCGACGGCTCGGTGGAGGGCGTCAGGCCCGGCTCCACGCTCCGCGAGGCGCTGGCGGATGCGCGCCACTGGTATCTGAATGCCTCCTGGCTGCTCCAGGGCGCGCTGGCTCTCATGGTCTCCGTCCACATCGTGCCCTTCGCGCGGGACCAGGGCATCGGGCTGGCCGAGGCTTCCCTCGCCCTCACCAGCTACGGAATCGGCGCGGCGCTGGGCCGGCTCGCCGCCGGCGCGCTGTCCGATCGGCTCGGGCCGCGCGCCACGATTTACGTGGCCTACGGCCTCACCGCGCTCGCTCTCCTGTCGCTACGCTGGATCCCGTCGCGCGAGGTCTTGCTCACGTCGGTGGCGCTCTTCGGCGCGGGCTTCGCCGCCACCGACACCATGGTGGTGAAGGTGGTGCCCGATCTGTTCGGCATGCGCGCGATCGGCGCCATCATGGGCATCCTCACTTTGGGCTGGCGCTGCGGGGCGGCGGTGGGTCCGGCGGCGGCGGGCTTCCTCCACGACCTCACCGGCTCCTACGCCATCTCCTTCGGGGCGGCGCCGCTGCGCCGTGGTCGCGAGCGCCGTGCTCTTCGCGCTCGGCACGTCGACGCGGCGCGGGCCCGGGCTCCGCGCGCGTCCTAGTAGCCGCGGGCGCGATCGACCAGGTTGAGGAGCGGAGCGCCGGCCAGGTATCGGCGCAGGTTCTCCGCGAAGAGCTCCACGCATTTCTCGTCGTAGCTCGGCAGGAACCCGGACACGTGCGGCGAGAGCATGACATTGTCGAGAGCGTAGAGCGGGTGGCCGGCGGGAGGCGGCTCCTGGGAGAAGACGTCCACCGCCGCCCCCGCCAGTCGTCCGGCCGCGAGGGCGGCCGCCAGCGCCGCCTCGTCCACCGTATCCCCACGCCCGACATTGATGAAGTAGGCGGTAGGCTTCATGGCGGCGAGCTCCCGCGCGCCGATCAACCCGCGTGTCTCGCGCGTCAGCGGCGCGCACATGACCACCACGTCGGACCGCGCGAGCAGCCCGGGCAGTCCCGAGGGCGGCAGCCACTCATCGGGCCACCGGCCCTCCGGATCACCGGTGCCGGGCAGGCAGAAGCCGTCGTCCGCCCGCCGCGCGGGGTCGCGCTTGCACGCGAGCACGGTCATGCCGAACGCGGTCTTGGCGATCCGCGCCAGCTCGCGCCCGATGCTCCCGTAGCCGATGATGCCCAGCGTGGCGCCCCGCACCTCGGTGGGCACGAACAGCGGCCAGCGCCGCTCGTCGGGCGGCCAGCCGCCCCGCCCCTGCCACTCGACCATGCGGGGCACGCGGTGCGCCAGCGCCAGCAGCATGGTGACGGCGTACTCCGCGATGGCCGCCGCATGCACGCCGCTGGAGGTCGTCAGCGCGACCTGTTGCGCGGCGAAGATGGGGTGGTCGTGCAGCGCGTTCACCCCCGCCATGTGAAGCTGCGCCCACCGGAGCTGCGGCGCGCGCGCGAGATCCCGCGGCGGGCTGCCCGCGTAGAGCACGTCCACGCGCGAGTAGTCGGCGGTGGCGGGGTCGCCTCGCGTGACCACGAGGTCCGGCGACACCGTCCGCAGCCGGTCGAGCAGCCCTTCGTCGAAGGGCATGGTCACCAGCACGTTCGGCACCGCCGGGCGCCTCGCCCCTCAGTCCGGGCCGACTACTCGGGAAGCGCGAAGAGCCGGTACATGAGGAGGAGCGCGCCCGACGGCCGCCCCATCACGGCGAACCACTTGGAGTAGATGGGCACGATATCTCCCGAGCGGTAGACTCGCGCCAGGGCCCGGTTGGCCACCAGGCGGAAGGCGGAGTCGTTCCGCCGTAGCATGAGCGCATAGGGCTCGTAGGAGAACTGCTGGTCGGTGACACCGAACTTGTCCGCCGCGTTCTCCCGGACGAGCAGGCCGACGAGGATGGTCCGGTCGGAGGCATAGGCGTCGATCTCGCCCGCCTGCAAGGCGAGAAAGCCCTTGTCGTGGTCCGTGATGGGAACGATGGTGGCGGTGACGCCGTTCCGCTGCAGGTCCTCCTGGACCGCGGGCTCGGTGGTGGTGCCCGGGATCACCCCGATCTTCTTGCCGGCAAAATCCGTGATGCCCTGGATGCCGGAGCCGCGGCCCACCAGATAGGCGCCCCCGTCAATGAAGATCAGGCTGGTGAAGTCCACCCGCTCCTGGCGGGACAGGGACGCGGTGCTGGAGCCGCACTCGATGTCCACCGCCCCGCTGTTGACTAGGTCCATGCGATTCGACACCGTCACCGGTACGTACTGGATCTTGAGGCTGGCCAGCTTCAGCTCCGCCTGAACCGCGCGCGCCACCCGCTCGCAGAGGTCGATCGAATAGCCGACGGGCTTTCCCTCGGGGCCCATGAACGAGAACGGGGCGGAGCTGTCGCGGTAGCCGACGCGGATGACGCCGGTGCTCTTGATCTTCTTGAGCGTGCCGTCGAGCGCCTGGGCGGCGACCGATCCCGCGTGCGCTCCGACAAAGCCGATAGCCAGCAGGACGATGACGAGCCGCTTCATGGAGCCCTCCGCGTGTGTGGGTGATCCCGCATGTTGTCCGCTGACGCGCCGTCCCCGTCTATCCCGGCGCCGCGCCTTGGGTCCCGGTGTACACCGCATAGAGCGACTGGCTGGCCGCCATGAAGAGGCGATTACGCTTGGGCCCGCCGAAACACACATTGCCGCAGATCTCGGGGAGGCGGATGCGCCCGATGAGCTGGCCCTGCGGCGTCCATACCGTCACCCCGCTATAGCCCACGTTGCGGCCGGCATTGCTGGAGCACCAGAGATTGCCTTCCACATCCGCCCGCACGCCGTCCGGCCCGCACTTGACGCCGTCGACCATGAAATTGCTGAAGAGCTTGCCGTTCGTGGCCTTGCCGTCGCCGCCCACGTCGAAGACGTACATCTCGCCCTTGCCGCCCGGCCCGGTATCGCCGGGGCCCCTTCCGGTGCTCACCACATAGAGCCGCTTGTAGTCCGGCGAGAAGCAGAGCCCGTTGGGATCCGGTACCTGATCCTCGCCCACCACCTGATCCACGCGCCCACTCGGATCGAGCCGATAGGTGGCGGTGGGGAGCTCCCGATTCATGCGGCCGATCTCGGGCGGCTGGCCCAGCCGCGGGTTGATGCGGCCCGACCGGTTGCTCGGCCCGCCGGCGGCGTCCGGCGTGCCCTCGTAGAGCTGGCCGCCATAGGGCGGGTCGGTGAACCAGTAGCTGCCGTCGGGATGGGGCACGACGTCATTGGGCGAGTTGAGCCGTTTGCCGTTGTACGCGTCCGCGAGCACGGTCACCGAGCCGTCGAGCTCGTAGCGGACCACGCGCCGGGTGAGATGCTCGCAGGAGAGCTGGCGGCCCTGGAAGTCGAAGGTATTGCCGTTGCTGTTGTTCGACGGGCTGCGAAACACCGTCACTCGACCGTTGTCTTCGAGCCAGCGGAGCTGCCGGTTGTTCGGGATGTCGCTCCACACCAGATAGCGCCCCTGGCCGGACCACGCCGGTCCCTCCGACCACAGCGCGCCCGTCCACAGCCGCTGGATCGGCGCATTCGGCTGGCGCAGTCCGTTGAACGCGGGCTCGATGGTGAGGACGTCGGGGTCGGTGAAGTAGACGTTCGGCGCGCCGTGGGGACCGAAGTCGCGCGGTGGCGTGGTCACCGTGCTCGGCGGCGCCATCGGACCGGCGGGCGGGGTCTGTCCGCGCGCGCGCCCGGGCGCCAGAATCGCCGCGCCCGCCACCCCCATCGCCGTGATGAGCCCCCGCCGCGAGATCTTCCCCTTCTCGTCCCGTTCACACGTGTCGGGCGTCATGTCGATTCCTCCTGCTCGAGGTGAGCCGCGTCGCTGCCCCGCCGCGCCACCGTAGCAGACGTGCTATCCTCCCGGCAAGACGACATGACGACCGTGCCGGCGAGCGGACCCGGCAGCCGCGCCTTGCATCCACGCCGCCTCGCCTTCGTGTCGCTCGTCGCGTGCGCGATCGCGCTCCCCTTCCTGCTGTGGGGGTTCCGGACCTACCAGCTGGCCTTCGCGGCGACGCATGCGATTGCCATCCTCGGCCTCAACCTGATCACGGGTCAGGCGGGGCTGATCTCGCTCGGGCACGGCGCGTTCTATGGGCTGGGCGCCTACACCACGGCGGTGCTGATGCGCCACGGGGGGGTGTCCGCCTACGCGGGACTCCTCGCCGCCGCGCTGGTGTGCCTGGCCGCCGGGTATCTCTTCGGGCGCGTGGTGGCGCGGCTCGCCCGCTTCTACCTCGCCCTGGCCACGTTCGCCCTTGCCCTCGCGGTGCCGCAGACGCTCAAGTCCAGCCATCTGGGCCCCTGGACGGGCGGCGTGCAGGGTCTCTACCTGGATCGGCCGAGCGCGCCGCTGGGCCTGCCCCTGGATCACGATCAATGGTGGTACTTCGTCACCCTCGGGATCCTCGCCCTGCTGCTCTGGATGGCGCGCAATCTGATTGCAAGCCCCACCGGCCGCGCCATCCGCGCCCTGCGCGACGACCCCGTCGCCGCCCAGGTTGCGGGGATCGACCTCGCCCACTACACCGCCGTCGCCTTCGCGGTGGGGGCCGCCTACGCCGGCATCGCCGGCGCGCTCGCCGCGCTGCTCCTCGACTTCATCGCGCCCGAGACGTTCACCTACTGGCTGTCGATTCTCCTGCTGGTGGGCTCGGTGTTCGGCGGCATGACCTCGGTCTGGGGCGCCGTGGTGGGGGGACTCTTCCTGCAGTTCTGGCCCGACATCGCCGGCACGGTTTCCCGCGATCTGGTGCACCCGGTGTTCGGGGCGCTCCTCGTGCTCTCGATGCGGTTCATGCCGGGCGGAGTGGCCGGCATGGTGGCGGCATGGCGGCCGGGCCAGCGCCTCTGACACCGGGGCACGTGCTATCCTCCCGGCATGACGACCGCTCAACCCCGACGCGAATGGCCCCGCGAGACCCTCGCGCGCGTTCCCTACTGGGTCTATCAGGACGACGCCAACTATCGCGAGGAGCTCCGCCGCATCTTCGAGGGTCCGGTGTGGAACTATGTCGCCCTCGAGTCCGATCTCCCGCGGGCGGGCGACTACCGCACCACCTTCGTGGGCGAGATGCCGGTGGTGGTGGTGCGCGGCGCGGAGGGCCATCTCCACGCCTGGGAGAACCGCTGCGCCCATCGCGGCGCGCTCATCGCGCTCGACGACACCGGCAATACGGGGAAGCGCTTCCAGTGCGTGTACCACGCGTGGAGCTATGACCTCGAGGGCAGCCTGGTGAGCATCGCGTTCGAGAAGGGCGCGCATGGCCGGGGCGGCATGCCGGCCTCCTTCTGCAAGGCCGAGCACGGGCCGCGAAAGCTGCGCACCGCCACCCTGGGCGGCCTCGTCTTTGCGAGCCTGTCGGCGGAGGCCCCGCCATTGGAGGACTACCTGGGCGACGCGGTGCGGGCGCGGCTCACCCGCGTGCTCGGCAAGCCCGTCCAGGTGCTGGGCCGCTTCGTCCAGGCCCTGCCCAACAACTGGAAGCTCTACGTCGAGAACGTGAAGGACACCTATCACGCGAGCCTGCTCCACACCTTCTTCAGCACCTTCCACATCTCGCGCCTCACCCAGGGCGGCGGCGTGCTCGTCAGCCCTGACGGCGCCCACCATGCCAGCTCGACCATCGACCGCGGCGACGACCGGGACAGCCGCGCCTACCGAGACCAGGACATCCGCTCCGAGAAGGACCGCTATCGCCTCCACGATCCGAGCCTGCTGGATACCGTCAAGGAATTCGGCGACGATATCCAGCTCCAGATCCTCACCGTGTTCCCGAGCCTCGTGGTCCAGCAGGTCTACAACGCCCTCGCGGTGCGCCAGGTAATCCCCAAGGGCCCAAACGCCATGGAGCTGCACTGGACCTATCTGGGCTTCACCGACGACACGCCGGAGATGCGCCGGCGCCGGCTGCGGCAGGCCAATCTGGTGGGGCCGGCGGGCTATGTCTCCATGGAGGACGGCTGCGTGGGGGGCTTCGTCCAGCGCGGCGTGGCCGCCGCGGGCGACACGCTCTCGGTGATCAATATGGGCGGCGAGGGCGCCGAGTCCCAGGATACGCGGGCCACCGAGGCCGCGGTGCGCGGCTTCTGGAAGGCGTATCGCGGTTACATGGGCTACTGAGCCCATGCTCGAGCGCGTCGCCCAGCTCAATGCCGAGTACGCGCGCGCCATCGATGACGACCGGCTCGAAGACTGGCCGGGATTCTTCACCGAGCCCTGCCTCTACACCATCACCAGCGCCGAGAACCATCGCCTCGGGCTCCCCGCCGGGATCATCTACGCGGACTCCAAGGGCATGCTCGAGGACCGCGTGGCCGCGCTCCGGGAGGCCAATATCTTCGAGCGGCAGGCCTATCGTCACCTGGTGGGGCTCCCGGCCCTGATCGGCGAGTCCGACGGCGAGCTGCGCGCCGAGACGCCCTTCCTGGTCGTGCGCATCATGCGCGACGGCCGCATGGACCTCTTCGCCACCGGCCGCTACCTCGACGTGATCGTGGACCAAGGAGTCACGCTCCGCTTCCGCGCGCGGGTGGCGGTCTGCGACAGCGCCCGCATCGACACCTTGCTCGCCATCCCGCTCTAGGAAAGGACCGCCATGCGTGCCCGGCCCCTCTGGATCGTCACGCCCATCATCGCGCTTGCCGCCGTACTGCCGGCGGCGGCGCAGGACGCCGAGCGGCTGGCCATGGCGGGGCTGCGGCTCAGCACCGATGCGGCGGTGGCCCGGAATTGCACGCGGATCGGCTATGTGACGGACGACAACCTCAGGGACCTGCGCCGGAAGGTGGTGCGGCTGGGCGGCGACACCGTGGTGCTCTCGTTCCGCTCGGACGACCTCAAGGTGATCCAGGGGGAGGTGTTCCGCTGCCCGGCCGCCCGGGTGCCGCCACCTCCCCCGCCACCTCCACCTCCACCCCCGCCCCCGGCGACGCCGAGCCGCTAGCGACTAGCGGCCTGACCCGGTACGGCAGGGCTCGGACAGGAATCGGCAATCGGACGGTAGGAACGGCCCCCGCCCGCGCCGCCGGGCCCGGGTGACGCCCGGTCCAACAAGGGTTTGCGGGACACGGCGCGTGGCACGGCTCTCGCACCACGCGGCGGCATGGGCCGGAAGATCTTGTGGCTGGGGCTGGTTGCGGGGGTGGCGGTGGTCGCCGCGCTACTGTGGAACCACCGGTATGGCGCCTGTGCTCGCCCGGTGGCGTATCGCGTCGGCGCCGTCGACGAGCGCTTCGGCCTCCGCCCGGACGAGGTGCGCGAGGCGCTACGCCGCGCGGAGGGGATGTGGGAGCGCGCGCTGGGCCGCACGCTCTTCGCCAATACCCCCACCGCGAAGCTCTCCGTCGAGTTCGTCTTTGACGAGCGCCAGCAGCGGACCCAGACCGGGGGCCGCTTGCGGAACGCCATGCGCGAGACGCGCGCGTCCCACGCCTCCGCCGGGCAGACCTACGAGCAGTGGCGCCGCACCTACGAAGGTCGCGTCCGGGACATCGAGGTCGCGCAGGCGTCGTACACGGAGCGCGCGCAGGCCTTCAATGCGCGGGTGCAGGAGTGGAACGCGCGCGGGGGCGTCCCCCGCGACGCCCAGGCCGAGCTCGAGGCGGAGCGCGTGCGGCTGGACGGCGCCCGCCGTCAGATCGAGTCGGATCGGGCGGCGCTGGGCGAGCTGGCCACCACCGTGAACGGGCTGGCCGAGAAGGGCAATGCCATCGCCCAGGCCCACAATCAGAGCGTGGCCACCTTCAATGGGCTCTACGGCGAGCCGCGCCAGTTCCACAAGGGCGAGTACGACGGGCGCACCATCACCATCTTCGAGTTCCACGACGAGCGCGATCTACTTCTCGTGCTGGTCCACGAGCTGGGGCATGCCCTGGGCCTGGGGCACGTCGAGGACACCGCCGCCATCATGAACCCGATCGGCGGCGGCCAGACCATGGAGCCGCTCGGCCTCGCCGCCTCCGACGTGGCGGCCCTCCGCAAACTCTGCCGCCGCTGAGGGGGCCGCGGGCGCGCCCGCCTCAGTCGGGGTAGCGCCGCGCCAGGCCGGCCGCGTAGTCCTCCAGCAGCTGGTGCATCTCCCGCATCGCCGACTCCGCCTCCCGCCGCTGCGGCGTCCGTGGCCACGTGCTTGAGAATGGTCTTCTTGGTCTCCCCCGACTCTTCCTTCTCGATGGCCTCGTGGGCCGCGTAGTTCAGCCCGCCCCACTCCGGCCGGACACCGTAGTGCGCCAGCAGGGCCTTGCCCACCGTCTGGGCGATCTCCACCACTTCCTCCTCGAGCAGCGCGGTGGCGCAGAGCGAGGCGTGCCACGGGGTCTCTCCGCCGAGGCGGCGGAAGAAGGCGAGGATGGCCGCCATCTCGGGCACGGGCTTGATGGCGGCATACGCCTCGCGCGGGTAGCCGAGGTCGTCGCCGATGCGCCGGAACATCTCGTCGTGATCCGGCGTGCCGCCCACCTGGCCCTCGAAATAGCCGAGGTCTTCCACGAGGAGGTGGCGCGCGCAGTCCTTCCGGACCTCGAGATCATCACACCGCGCGTGGATGGCGCTGAAGATGCGCGGGAAGGCCGCGATGAGCAGGTAGTGCTGGCCGATATGGCCCCAGACCTGCTCCCGGGTCAGCGTGCCGGCGGCGAAGCGCTTGAAGTAGCCCGACTGGCGGAAGGGGCTCCGCGCCAGCAGCTCGGCCGTCAATCCGTCGTACCAGCTCTCGGTGGTCATGGCTGGGCCTCCTTGCTCCCGGCCGCGATTCTATCCTAGTCTGTCGGGGGTACGAGGGGTGAACGCAGCGCGGCGAGACCCGCGGAGGTCCATCATGGCTGAAGGCAGCGGACTGAAGTTCAATGTGGTCGAGGGCTGGGAGCAGCTCCCCGCGGGCTACGAGCACCGCGACGTCGCGGGCGTGGCGGTGGACGGAGAGGATCGGGTCTTCCTCATCTGCCGCGGCGACCACCCCATCATCGTGTACGACCGCAGGGGGAGCTTCCTGCGCTCGTGGGGCCAGGGCGAGTTCACCTATCGGACGCACGGCATCACGGTGGCGCCGGACGGGACGCTCTTCTGCACCGACGACGGCAACCACACCGTCCGGCAGTTCACGCCGGAGGGCAAGCTGCTCCTCACGCTCGGCACGCTCGACACGCCGTCGGACACCGGCTATGACGGCAAGGACTCCATCAATATCCCGCGCCCGGCGGGCCCCTTCAACCGGCCCACCAATGTGGCGGTAGGGCTCAAGGGGCGCCTCTACATTTCGGACGGCTACGGGAATTGCCGCGTCCACGTGTTCTCTCCCACCGGCGAGCTGCTGCGCTCATGGGGCGTGTCCGGCAAGGGGCCCGGCCAGTTCCATCTCCCCCATGGCATCGCGACCGCCGCCGATGGGCGCGTCTTCGTCTGCGATCGCGAGAACGACCGCATCCAGATCTTCGATCCGGACGGCGAGTATCTCGCCGAGTGGGCGGACACCCAGCGACCCACCCATCTCGTCTTCGACCGGCAGGGCCGCGCCTATGTCTCCGAGCTCTGGTGGCACCAGGGGAATACTTCCCAGCGCCATGGGCCCATCACGGTGCCGCGCCACGGCCGCACCAGCGTCTTCGACAAGGACGGCAAGCTCCTCGCGCGCTGGGGCACGCCGGATGCGGTGGCACCGGGCAGCTTCGTCGCGCCGCATGGTCTGGCGGTGGACTCCAAGGGGGACGTCTACGTGGGCGAGGTGTCCTGGACCTTCGCGGTGAGCCGGGGGCTGGCGCCCGCGGGTTGCCACACCTTCCAGAAGTTCGCGGTGAACGCGACCAGGTAGCGGCTAGGGCTTCCAGTCGGGATAGCTGGGGGGCGAGAGCGCGTCGGCGCCTCGCCCCGCCCAGTCGGATTTGGCCATGCGCGGCCACATGCGCTCGCCGCCCGCCTGGAGCGCAGAGAGGATGGCGCGCTCGTCGGCGGCCAGCACCCGGCCTCCGTCAACGACCAAGCGGCCATTCACATAGACGGAGGCGACGTCCTCGTCGCTCGCGTTGTAGACGATGTTCTTGACCGGGTCGCGCAGGGGCGTCATGCGCCAGGACCGCGCCTTCCACAGCACGAGATCCGCCTTGGCCCCGGGCGCGATGCGCCCCAGATCCTCCCGGCCCAGCGCGCGGGCGCCGCCGAGGGTGGCGGCGTCGAAGACATGGGCGGCGGTGGTGGACTCGGTGTTCCGCTCCATCATCTTGGAGACCACCGCGGCCCAGCGCATGGCCTCGATCACGCTCTGGGGATTGGTGTCGGTGCCGAGCGACAGATTGATGCCGGCCGCGCGATACTTCGCATAGGACTCCATGGCCACCCCGCGCCGCGCGAATACCCAGGCGGCATGCGCCACCGAGCAGCCGGAATCGGCCATGATGCGCACGTCGCCCTCCGGGTAGTTGGTCCACGAGGAGCCGCCCACGATGATGGCGTGACCCAGGATGGTATTGGGGCCCAGCACCCCCAGCTCCTGCATCCAGGCAATGGGGGTCTTGCCGTGTCGGCTCAGCATCTCGTTGAACTCGACCACCGACTGCGCGGTGTGCACCTGATAGGGGCGCTTCGTCTCGTCCGCCCAGCGTTTCCCTTCCTTCAGGAGCTCGGCGGTGCAGGTATCGATCTGGGACGGCGCGAAGAAGCAGCGGACGAGGTCGCCATGGGCGCCGTCGTGCGCCGTGAAGGCCTCCACCGCGCGGCGCAGCCCCTGGCGTCCCGCCTCCTCGTTCCACTCCCATTCGACACGCTTGCCGTCTCGTGTGAACCAGCGCCCGGAGCGAAAGCCGAGCCCCAGGTACACGCGCATGCCATAGTGGCCGGCGCGCTCCACCACATGGTCCGCGATGGGACCGATCTCCATGACGGTCGTGACGCCGCCGCGGAGCATCTCGGCCATGGAGAAATCGATGCACGCCCGGCTGGCCTCCTCGTCCTGGGCCTCCGCGCGCACGGGCAGCATCTCGAAGAGCCCCGAGTAGAAGAACTGCGGATTCCCACGATCCTCGATGAAGGAGCGGTCCAGCGGCGAGCCCGCGATATGCGCGTGGGTGGAGATGAGGCCCGGCGTCAGGATGCGATCGACGGCGTCCACCGTCTCGTCCACCCGGCCCTCGAAGCGCGGGCCCACGGAGAGGATGCGGTCCCCCTCCACCACCACGACCCCGTCGCGGAGCAGGCCATGGCCGCGGCCGTCATGGGCGAGCACAAAGGGCGCCTTGATGGCGAGGCGACGCGCGTCCGCCATGGCGACCTACTTGCCCCGACGCCGGCCGCGCCGGGGCTTCCTCCTCGTCAGCCCGCTCGGGTCCTCGACCGCCTCCGCGGTGACGAAGGTGCCGCCCTGGAAAGTCTCCGCGCGCTCGTCCGTCACCGGCGGCTCCTTCGCCAGCACCTCGGCGGCATAGTCCTCCGCGCGATCCTGCGGCCGGTAGCCGAGACGCTGCGCATTGGCATTGTCGTACCAGGCGCGACGATTGTCCGACACGCCATAGACGATCTCGAAGCGCAGGTCCGGATGCTCCACGCCGATGGACACGAGCTGCCCGAGGTCGCGCCCCGAGACCCAGATGGCGAGCCGGCGCTTGTCGATGGGGCGCTCGTTCACGTTGCCGATGCGGATGCAGAGCACGCGCAGCCCGTACTTGTCGGCATAGAGGCTGCCGAGCGCCTCGCCGAAGACCTTGGACACGCCGTAGCGGCCGTCCGGCTTCGGATACACGCGATGGTCGATGGTCTCGTCGCGGCGATAGAACCCGACCGCGTGATTGCTGGTGGGGAAGATGAAGCGCGGCACGCCATTCCGCCGCGCGGCCTCGTAGGCGTTGTGGCATCCCACGATATTGGCCTTGAGGATGAGCGGCCACGGCCCCTCCACCGAGTACCCGCCCAGATGCACGATGGCATCGACTCCACTGCTGATCCGGAGGAAGTCGGCGAGCTGGTGATGTCCGCGCGCATGAACTTCTCGCCGGGCGCGAGATTCTTCACCGGCCGCAGGTCGGACAGGCGCAGCGCGTACTTGCCGGCCAAGCGCGCGGCGGAGCGCCGACCCCACGCCGCCCGGCGGCGCCGGTGATGAGAACGGTCTTCATGGCATGCCCTTCATGTCGATGGCGGGGTAGTAGCGCTTGTCCCCGAGCGCGTCCACCCGCTCCCAGAAGTCGGGCAGCGACGCCAGCCCCGTCTCGTTGACGCCCGCCTGCTGGCGCCACATGCACCAGGACTCCGGGTGCAGGCGGCTCGCCTCCGCCAGCCAGCGCCGACCTTCGTCCGTTCGCCCGCCGCGGATCAGATACTGCCCGAGCCGGAAGGCGACATGCGCCTGCGCGACCTGCTCACCGGGCGCCTTCACGCGCGCCGAGGCCCGCCGGGCGTCGAGCGCGTATTCGCTGCGCGGGCCGTTCCGCGCCCAGTCGCGGATGGCGTCGAGATACGCCGCCTTGGTCTGGGCGGTGAGGCGGGCCACCTCCTCCGGCAGCTCCTTGGTCTCGCGATTCATCCGGCGGAAGCCCTCGTAGGAGCCGGCGGGCTCCGGGGGCCGCACGATGCGCCCGTCCTCGTCTATCCACACCGCCTCGGGGACGTTGACCATGTTGTAGAGCTCGGCCAGGCGATGGTCACGGTCGATCAGCGTCAGGTAGGTCGGCTTGGCGGCCTCGATCCACGGCAGTGGGTCGGCGGGACGGCTGTCCATGGCCACCGCGACCACGCGTGAAGTTCAGACCGCGGAGCTCCTCGTAGAGCGCCTGCCACACGGGCAGGTCGCGACGGCACCCTCACCAGGAGGCCCAGGAAACCAGCAGCACCTTCTTGCCGCGTAGCTCGGACAGCGAATGCATGGCGCCGGTCGGATCGGGCAGGCTGAACTCCGGCGCCTGAAGCGAGCGCAGCGCGGCCGCGCGGTCGTCCGCCCCCTCACCCAGCACCCAGACGTCGCCGGCCTCACTGTGCGCGAGCGGCCTTGCCCAGGTGACGCCAGAGCGCGCCCACCTCCACGCGGCCGTCGCGGACGAGCTCCGCTTCGCGCCCCGCGGGCAGCGGCACGCAGGCACCGCCATGGCAGAACCCTTCCGGCTGCAGCTCCCAGCCCGTCGCCGCCCTCCAGGTCGGCGGGCGTGAGCCACAGACGCTCGCCCTCCACGCGCGCTCCGGCCACCGTTCGTTCTCCGCCCTCCGTCACCAGCGTCACCATGGCTCGCTCCCCCTGAACTCAGGATGTCGACTCCGCCCGGCGATGGTACCCTGTCGCGGGCCCTCATGCGCAAGAGTGACGACCGCATCCTCACCACCCACGTGGGCAGCATTCCGCGCAATCCCGTCCTGCGTGACCTGCTCGTCCGCCAGGATCGCGGCGAGACGGTGGACGCCGCCGCGCTGGCCCGGGAGGCGGAAGCGGCGGTGCGCAGCGTGGTGACCCGGCAAATGGAAGTCGGCATCGACATCGGCAATGACGGCGAGCAGCCGCGGGCGGGCTTCTCCACCTATGTGGCGCGGCGCATGCGCGGCTTCGGCGGCGCCAGCGCCCGCCTGCCGGCGCGCGACATGGTGGATTTCCCCGACTACGGCGAGATGCTGGCCCGGCGGCGCCAGGGGGCGGCGCGGATCGGCGACGCGCCGCAGGCCATCGCTGAGGTTCGCTACGAGGATCTCGGCGAGGCCGAGCGCGAGTGCGACCTCTTCCAGCGCGTGGCCGACGCCGCCCCCGGCCGCTTCGTCGAGCGCTTCATGACCGCGGTCTCGCCCGGCACCATCGCCACTATCCTCCTCAACGCGCATTACGACTCCCACGAGCGCTATGTGCTCGCCCTGGCGGACGAGATGCGCAAGGAGTACGCGCTCATTCACGCGCGCGGCCTCCTGCTCCAGCTCGACTGCCCCGATCTGGCCATGGAGCGGGGGCGCTTCTTCCAGGGCGAGTCGCTCGACGGCTTCCTCCGCGCCATCAATCTCCACGTGGACGCCATCAACCGCGCCACCGAAGGCATCCCGCCCGACCGCATTCGCCTGCACGTGTGCTGGGGCAACTATGACGGCCCTCATGTTCACGACGTGCCACTGGAGGATGTCCTCCCCGTGCTGCTCCGCGCCCGGGTGGGCGCGCTGTCTCTCCCGCTGGCCAATCCTCGCCATCAGCACGAGTACAAGGTGCTCGCGCGGCGCGGGCTCCCGGGATCGATGCTCTTCCTCCCCGGTGTCATCGACACCACCACCAACTACGTGGAGCATCCCGAGGTGGTGGCGGACCGCATCACCCAGGCGGTAGAGGCGGTGGGGGACCGGACCCGCGTCATCGCGTCCACCGACTGCGGCTTCGGCACCTTCGCCGGCTCCGAGATGTGCGCGGAGAGTGTGGTCTGGGCCAAGCTCCGCGCGCTGAAGGACGGCGCCGCCCTGGCCAGCGCGCGCCTCCGCTAGCCGCCCGCGCCCGCGACTTGACCGGGCCCCCCCGCCCGTCCTACGCTCGGGATGGGAGGGCAACCATGGCCCTGAGCTTCCGCCAGCTGTCGACGCATTTCGCCGCCGAGGTGGGCCCGGTCGATCTGCGGCAAGTCCACGACACCGCCACCCTCGCCGAGATCCGCGGGGGAATGGACCGGTACGCGGTGCTCGTCTTCCACGACCAGCCCTTCACCGACCCCGAGCACCTCGACTTCGCCCAGCGCCTGGACGGCGTGCTCCATACCAAGCTCGGCATCAGCGCGCTGCAGAAGAACCGGCTCGGCAACGAGGCCCTGGGCGACATCTCGAACCTGGACGAGAACGGCGAGATCATGCGCTCGGACCACCGGCGCCGCATGTACGGGCTCGGCAACCGGCTCTGGCACACCGACGCGTCCTTCCAGGACCCGCCGGGACGCTACTCCATGCTCTCGGCCAAGGTGGTCCCCCCGGTGGACGCGGACACCGAGTACGCGGACATGCGGGCTGCCTACGACGCGCTGCCCGCGGAGATGAAGGAACGCCTGGAGGGCCTCCGGGTCCATCACTCCATCGCCCACTCGCGGCAAACGCTGGGCTTCGAGTTCTCGGAGAACGAGGCGGAAGCGCTCAAGGGCGCCATCCATCCCCTCATCCGGACCATTCCGCGCTCGGGGCGGCGGTCACTCTACGTCGCGTCGCATGCCGCGCGCATCATCGACTGGCCGGTGCCCGAGGGTCGCCTCCTGCTCCGCGACCTCATCGAGCATGCCACCCAGCCCCAGTTCGTCTATCGCCACCAGTGGCGGGTGGGCGACCTCGTGATCTGGGACAACCGCGCCACCATGCACCGCGCCCGCGCCTTCGACGACGCCAAGTACCGCCGCGAGCTCCGGCGCGTCACCACCCTGGACGTGGAAGCGCCCGTCCCCGCCACCGTCTAGCTCACTCCCGCCGAGAGGAGACCCCTCCGTGATCTTCGAGCTTCGCCAGTACCACCTGCACCCCGGCCAGCGGGACAACTGGGTGAAGTGCATGGAGGAGGAGATCATCCCCTTCCAGGTCAAGATGGGCATGGTCATCCTGGGCAGCTTCGTGGGCGAGGACGACGACAGCGTCTATGTCTGGATCCGGCGCTTCGAGAGCGAGGCGGAGCGGAAGCGCCTCTACGACGCCGTCTACCAGAGCGAGTACTGGAAGAACGAGATCTCCCCGCGCGTGCCCAAGATGATCGACCGCGAGAAGATCAAGGTGACGCGCCTGGTGGCGACGCCCCACTCGGTGATTCAGTAGCAGTACTCGGTAGAAGTCCTCAGTAGACGACCACGCTCCGCTTGACCTCGCCCTGCACCATGAGGTCGAAGGCCTCGTTGAGCTCGCGGAGCGGCACGCGCCGGGTGATCAGCTCGTCGAGCTTGTACTTCCCGCTCATGTAGAGGTCGATCAGCATCGGCACGTCGGTGCGCTGATGGCCGGCGCCGAAGGACGACCCGGTGAGCACCCGCTGCTGGAGAAGGAGCCCCGGGTCCACCGAGATGCGCGTGCCGGCCGGGCTCACCCCGACCACCACGCAGGTGCCGCCCCGGTGCGTGGCGAGGAGTGCCTGCTCGATGGTCTTCTGCGTGCCCACCACCTCGAACGCGTAGTCCACCCCGCCCATGCCGCTGATGGCGTGGACGCGCGCCACCGGATCCTCCTTCGAGGCGTCCACGATATGGGTGGCGCCGAACTCCTCCGCCCAGGCGAGCTTCCGCGGCATCACGTCCACCGCGATGATCTTCCCCGCCCCCACCAGCCGCGCGGCCTGAATGGTATTGAGTCCCACCCCGCCGCAGCCCCAGACGGCCACGCTCGCCCCCGGCGGCACCTTGGCGCGGTTGAAGACCGGCCCCGCGCCCGCGAGCACGCCACAGCTCACCAGGCAGACCACGTCCAGGGGTGCGTCTTTTCGAATAGGAATGACACTCTCTTCGGGCAATACCGAGTGGGTGGCATAGCCCGAGACTTGGAGGAAGTGATGCAGCGACTGCCCGCCGCGGCGGAAGCGCGCGGTGCCGTCCAGCATGAACCAGCGCGGCTTGTCGCGCAGCGCGCACATGGTGGGCTGGCCGCCGATGCAGTAACCGCAACGCCCGCAGGACGGGATATAGCTCGAGCAGACGTGGTCGCCGGCCTTTACCGTCTGGACGGCCGCCCCGATCTGCTCGACCACGCCGGCGGCCTCGTGCCCCAGCACCACCGGCAGCGGATGCGGATAGTCGCCCGTCATCACGTGGAGGTCGCTGTGGCAGACACCATTGGCCGTCCACTTCACCCGCACCTCGCCCGGGCCCGGGTCCATGAGCTCGACGTCCTCGACCACCAGGGGCTTCCGGACCTCGTAGAGCACCGCCGCCTCTGCGCGCATGGCCGTCTCCCTTCGTGACGAGTGGATCGATTCGCCGCCGGGGCGGATGGTCTCACACTTCGCGCGGGTTCGCCCGGAGGGCGCGGAGTAGCAGCGGGATGCCCGGAAGCAGGCACAGCCCCGCCGTCGCCAGCGCCAGACCGGTGGAATACACGCTCGCCATCCAGCCGAAGATGGGACCGCCCGCGATCTGCCCCGCCGCGTCCGCCTGGCCCACGAACGACAGCACCGTGGCGCGAACCGCCGACGGCGTCCGGCGCGCGAGCCAGGCGTCGATGAGGGGGGACGCGAGCTGGCGCGACAGGAGCGTGAGCCAGTACGCGGCCACGCCCGCCGCGAAGGTCCGCGCCGAGCCGAAGGCGAGCATGCCGACGCTGATGAGCGCGATGAAGAGGAGCAACAGCCTCAGCACGGTACGCGGGGCACCCAGGGCCATGCGGCGGCGCATCACCTCGGCGGCGGTGATGCTCAGCAGCGCGCCGCCCGCATCGACCAGCCCGAACCAGGCGACCGGAGTGAAGCCGGACACCGCGGGCAGTCCGATGCCGAGCAGGTGCACTTCCCACAGCCGGTCGAAGCTCTCGCTACCCATGCCCAGGAGCAGCACCAGTCCCACGCAGGCCCGGAGCGACCCGCTCCCGCGAACCACCGCGCCGCCGCTACGAAGCGTCGCGCCGAAATGCGACCACGCCCCCCGCCGCCCCCGCGCGGTGGGCGTGAAGCCATGCTCGGGCATCACCGCCAGCAGGAAGCCCGCGAACGCCAGGAGCGCGGCCCCCGCGAGGATCATGGTGAGCGCGAGGCCGGCATACGAGAGACCGATCCCTACCCCGATGCCCAGCAGGCCGCCCGCGCTCCCGCACTGCGCGCCGCGCAGGTAGACGCGCTCGAGGTCGCGGCCGCCCAGATCGTCGGCGATCCACGCGCCGAGCGCGCCGCTGGTGAAGGTCGCGCCCAGTCCCCAGACGAGCTGCGCCACGAGGGTGGCCCAGAAGGCGCCCACCGCCCCGTCGAAGGCGAAGCCGGCGCCCATGAGGGCGACGCCCAGGATCACCGAGAGTCGGCGGCTGTAGACGTCGGCGACGATACCGGTGGGCACCTCGCCGAGCAGGATCACCACCTCGAGCGCGGTGCCCACGAGGACCAGCCGGAAAGGGTCCAGGCCCACCACGCTGATGTAGAAGTACACCGCGGCCGTCCAGTACACGGCCCGGAGCGCCCGTACGATCAGGCAGTACGCGCAGTAGAGCGGGTAGGCGGGCAGCGGCCTCCACATCGGCGCGGCAGTCTACCACCGCGCGCGGCGCCGCGGTATCATCCGCGGCATGCGAGGGAACCCATGAAGATCGAGCGCATCGACGTGTACTGGGCGCGGCTGCCGCTGGCGTTCGTCTGGACGACCTCCTACGGGGATCATCGGCATAGCGACACCATCCTCGTGCGCATGGAGGGCGGCGGGCAGTATGCATGGGGCGAGAGCTGCCCGGTGTTCATCCCCAACTACTCTGCGGAGCACACCCTCGCCGCCTTTCACACCGTCCGCGAGCACATGGCCCCGCGCATCATCGGCGAGGACATCGAGACCTCGCGCGATCTCCTCGACCGCATCGCCTTCATCAAGGGCAATGAGTTCGCGCGGGCGTCCCTGGACATCGCCTGGTGGGTGCTGGACGCGAAGCGCCGGGGATTGCCGCTGCACGCGGCGCTGGGCGGGAAAGGCGACCGCGTGAAGGTGGGAGCGGACTTCGGGGTGCAGGACTCCTTCGACATCCTGCTCGGCAAGATCCAGGCGCGCCATCGACGCGGGGTTCCCGCGGATCAAGCTCAAGATCCGCCCGGGCTGGGATCTCAAGATCGTGGAGGCGGTGCGCGCCACCTTTCCGCGCTTCACCTTCCACGTGGACTGCAATGCCGGCTATACGCTCGCCGACCTCGATCTCTTCCGCGCGCTGGACCGCTTCGGTCTCGCCATGATCGAGCAGCCGCTCGCGGACGACGGCATGAGCCTGCTGAATCACGCCGATCTCCAGCGCCAGATCGAGACCCCGGTCTGTCTCGACGAGAGCGCGCAGAGCCTGTCCCACGTCCGGGCCGCCATCCGCCTGAAGAGCTGCCAGGTGATCAATATCAAGATGGCGCGCGTGGGCGGGCTTACCGCCTCGCGCGACATCCAGGCCCTCTGCGCCGAGCACGGCATTCCCTGCTGGGTGGGCGGCATGCTGGAGAGCGCGGTGGGCGGCGCCATCTGCGCCGAGCTCGCGACCTTGCCCAACTTCACCTATCCGGGCGACATTTTCCCCTCGTCCTACTTCTACAACGACGATCTCGGCAAGCCCGAGATCATGCTGAGCGGACCGGGGGAAGTGGCCGTCTCGCGCGTGCCCGGCATCGCGCAGGAGCCGGACCCCGCGCTTCTCGAGCGGTGGACGGTGGAGCACGCGAGCTTCCGGGTATGATCGCCACCACCCCGCGTCCGCTGTTGTGCGGCTGCTCCCTCGTGCACCAGCAGGTCACGCGCGCGACCCATGCGGGCCGCCGGCGCGGTACCCCCGCCGCCACCGGACGCGCCGCCGGTGCCCCTTCGCGGGCGGCCGCTCCCGCCGGGGGCGTGCAGGGCTATTCCCCGCCGCCGCCGCCCGTGAGCCCGATCCGCGGCCTCATCGACTTCCACACCCATGCCGCGCCGGACATCTTCGGCCGCGCGGTGGACGACGACGAGCTGGCCCAGCTCGCCGCCTCGCGGCAGATGGAAGCCCTCGTGTTCAAGAACCACGTCACCCTCACCGCCGACCGCGCGTGGCTGGCGCGCAAGCACGTGCCCGGCATCAAGGTCTTCGGCGGCATCGTGCTGAACCGCGCGGTGGGCGGCATCAATCCCCAGGCGGTGGAGTGGATGTGGCGCATGCAGGGCGGCCACGGGCGCGTGGTCTGGTTCCCCACCTTCGACGCCGACAACCACGTGCGCCGCGGCGGCACCGCGCCCTCGGGCATCCGCGTGGTGGACGAGCGGGGCGCGGTGCTGCCCGCGGTGCGCGAGGTGCTCGCGGTATGCGCCGAGCAACGGCTGGTCGTCCATACCGGGCATGCCTCCGCGGAGGAGGCCCTCGTCCTCATCGCCGCCGCCCGCGAGGCCGGCTGCGACCGCATCGTGGTCACCCATGCCCAGTTCGACGTGGTGGGCATGACCGTCGCCGCACATGAAGAAGGCGGCGGCGCTGGGCGGCCAGATGGAGCTCTGCGCGCTGGGCATGCTCACCGGGCCCGACTCGCCGCTCCCGTTCATGCGGCACGCCGCCCGCGTCGAGCTCGCGGACACGGCCGCCTGCATCCGCGCGGTGGGCGCGCGGCACTTCGTGCTCGGAACCGATCTCGGGCAAACCGGCAATCCCACGCCGGTGGACGGGCTGCAGATGTTCGTGGCGGCGCTCATGGCCCACGGGATCAGCGCGGCCGAGATCCAGACCATGGGCCGCGAGGTGCCCGGCAGCCTCCTGATGGGCTGACGGGCCAGCGGCGACGGCCGAGCATCTCCTCCAGCATGGAGGCGTCCACCGGCTTCGTCACGTGGAGGTCGAACCGGCGGCGAGTGCGCGCGCTACGGTCCTCCGCCTGGCCATAGCCCGTGACCGCGACCAGGCGGATGGCGCGGGTCGCGGCTTGTCGCGTGCCATGCGGGCCAGCGTGTAGCCGTCGATGCCGGGCAGGCCGAGGTCGATGAGGGCGACCTCGGGCGGAAATGATCGAGCTTCGCGAGCCCGCTGGGCCCGTCGCTCCGAGGTCTCCACCACGTGGCCGGCCATCTCGAGCAGCATCTGCAGCTCTGCCGCGCGTCGACGCTGTCCTCGACCACGAGCACACGGCGCCGCGGCGGCGGCACCGGCGCGGCCGCGCGGCTCCGGCGTCCCGTGCCGCCTCCGGTGCTCCCGCAGGGGCAGCCGGACCGTGAACTCGCTGCCCTGTCCCGGCCCGCGCTCCGCACCGAGACCGTGCCGCCGTGCAGATCGACGAGCCGTTTCACCAGGGCAAGCCCGATGCCGAGCCCCCCCTGCGACGCGGTCCAGCCCCTGCGGCTCCTGGACGAAGAGGTCGAACACGCGGGGGAGGAGCTCGGACGCGATGCCGTTGCCGGTGTCGCGGACGCGGAGCACCGCCTGGCGCCGTCTCGCGCGGTCTCCACAGGATGGAGCCGACCCCGGCGTGTACTTAAGCGCGTTGTCGAGGAGGTTGTTGACGATCTGCTCCAGCCGCGTGACGTCGGCGTCGACGTGTAGCACCGCCCTCGAGCGTCACCGGTGCCGCTGGTGCGCGCCGCTTGGCGAGCGCGTCCAGGCAGCGTCAGACCAGCGCGTGGAGGTCCACCGGCCGATGTTGAGCCCGATCTTGCCCGTGGTCACCCGCCCCACGTCGAGGAGATCGTCGACCAGGCGGGCGAGGTGGCCGGTCTGGCGCGATGACGATCGCGATCAGGTGGCGCGTCGTCTCGCGCCGACCGTGCGAGCACGCCACCGCGTTGGTCGAGGGTACCGAGCGGATTGCGCAGCTCGTGGCCCAGCATCGCGAGGAACTCGTCCTTGGCGCGGTTGGCCTGGCGGAGGGATTCGGCGAGCGCCTCCGCCTCGTCGCGCCGGACGCGGTTCTCCGCCTCGAGCTGCTTGCGCTCGGTGATGTCGTGGGACACGCTGAGCGCCGCGGCGCGCCGTCGTAGGTGATGACCTGCGAGTTGACGAGGAGCTGCCGCAGGTCACCCGCCCGGGTCCGGAACGCCACCTCGAAATCGCGCACCTGGCCGCGCTCGAGGAGGAGGCGGAGCATCCGTTCCTTCTGCTCCGGCGCCACCCAGACGCCCAGCTCCTGCTTGGTGCGCCCGAGCATCTCCTCCCGTGAGTACCCACTGTGGCGGAGCGCCGCCTCGTTGACCTCGAGGTGGCGGTGGTCGAGCGCGATGATCGTCATCGGCAAGGGGTTGGCGTGAAAGGCGGAAGTGAAGCGCCGCTCGCTCTCGCGCAGCGCTTCCTCGGCGCGCGCGCGGTCGGTGATGTCGGTGAGAGCGGTGAGGATGC
>CAVTFC010000005.1:0-66622 GCA_963733725.1 uncultured Candidatus Rokubacteria bacterium
ATGCCGCCCAGGCCCACCACCAGGTACTTCATCCGCCAGCGGTCCTCGTGCCGTGAGCCTCGGAGATAAGTGTCCAGCCCGCCGAGGAAGGCAACGGTGACGAGGATCTGGATGATGGTGGAGAGCTGCCCGACCTGGTCGAGCTGGGCCGCGTAGAAGGGCGCCGCGATGTCGGGAACCTTGAACGCGGGGCGGGTGGCCACCGCGACCGCGGCGCCCACGATGACCAGGCTGATCCCGCCCAGCCCCAGGCGCAGCCGGAGCGACCAGCGGCCCGCGGCGGGCGCGAAGAGGCTCGCCACGAAGGCGCCCCACGGGATCAGGAGCCCCAGCGTCGCCATCTCGCGGCAATGGAGCCAGAAGAGCCGATCTCCCACCTGCTCGGTGAGGGTGACGAGCGCGAAGCCCGCCGCCGACTCCACCGCGAGGCCCACCATGCCCAAGACGAAGCTCCACTTGGTGATGGGACGCGACCCTCCCACCGCCACGCCCGCGGCCAGCGCCAGGGACGAGATCGTGGCTAGCGCGAGCAGGACTCCGTGCACGGAGGATCCGAGAGTGTCCATCAGGCCGCACCCGCGAGCGCGCTCAGATGCGCGTCGGCCACGCGTGAGATGACGTAGCGGTGCTTGCCCGATGCGCTCGCCACCGACGCGGCGACCTCCACCTCGATCCGTGCCCCGCCCTCGAAGAGGCGGCTCATGCGCGTGACGATGGATTCGCGCGCGGCCGGAGACAGCTCGCTCGCAGGCACCACGCGCACGCGCACGTGGTCGAGCGCCTCCTGGATCACCTGGAACTCGCGCAGGCCCGGGACCTCGCGCAGGATGTAGATCGCCGCGAGGGCGTGCATGAGCTTTCCGGAAGGCGTGACGAGGAAGTCGGTCCGCCGTCCCTCCACCCGGGCGAGGCGGGGAAGCCCGCGTCCGCACGCGCAGGGAGCGGGGTCGAGCGCGCCGATATCGCCGCTCCGGTAGCGGATGATGGGCAGCGCATAGGACTCGAGGTTGGTGAGCACCAGCTCGCCGCCATCCTCGCCCGGCGCTCGGGCCAGCACCTCCACGTGCATGCCCTCGGCGGCGATGTGCAGCGCACCCGCCGGACATTCCAGCGCCACCAGCCCGCCGTCCCGGCAGCCGTACTCCACCGCCACCGGGCAGTGGAACGCCGCGGTGATGGCCGCCCGCTGGAAGTCGTAGAGCGGCTCGGCGGTGGTGAAGACCGCCCGCGGGGCGTCCCCGGCGGGCAGTCCGCCGGTGCGATCGAGATAACCGGCGAGCAGCGCGAGCGCGCTCGCGTAGCCATAGAGCTTCTGCGGCCGGTAGGCGCGGACCACGGCGGCATAGCGGGCCAGGGCAGGCTCACCGAGGTCGAAGGCGGTGAGCAGCCGCGAGTTGAGCAGCCAGTCGCGGGCGGTGCGCACCCGATCCTGGCGCCCGAGCTCGATGGGAGAGCCCCAGAGCACGATCTCGCGGGCGCCCATGTCGGCGCCGAACCAGCGGTGCGCGCGCAGCCGAGCGGCGTCGGTGAACGCGGAGCGCTCGCGATCCACCAGCACCGTGACGGGAGCGCCGGTCGACCCGCCCGTGCTGAGCCGCTGAACGCCCCGGAGCGGCGTGCGCGGCTGGAGATCGCCGAGGCGCTCCCGGAGGATGTCCTTGGTCAGGTGCGGGATGCGCGCGAAATCCTCGAAGGACTGGATCCGCCGGGGCGGCAGCTCGTGGTCGTCGAGGAGCCGGCGGTAGTAGGGCACCTCGCGGTACGCCCAATCGAGATGGTGGCGAAGACGCTCGAACTGGAGCGCGCGCAGCGCGGTGGGGGTCAGCCACTGAGTGCGCTCGAGCTGCGCGAGCTTGGCGTGGGTCGCCTTGCTCTTGGCCCACTCGTGGAGCGGGAAGATGACCCGGTTGACGAGGGTGGCATGCATCAGCGAGGCCCCCGCGCCCCAGGCTTCGTCAGGCCGGACACTGGCGCCCCCGCCTGGCAGCCGCGCCCCAGCACGCCCTCGAACTCGTCGAGCACCCCGCGCACCGCGCGGTCCCAGGAATGGGCTTGCGCGTGGGCAACAAGGAGCTGCGGGTCCCAGCGGCGCTCGAGCCCCTCGCGGATGGCCGCGGCGAGAGCGCGGTCGTCCTGGGCGGGGACGAGGATGCCGAGCCCGTCATGGCTCACGATCTCGGCATTGCCGCCCACCCGCGTGCTCACCACCGGCGTCCCGCAGGCCAGGGACTCGAGCAGGACATTCGCCCAGCCCTCCGAGCGCGTGGCCAGACAGAAGAGGTCCGCGGCGGCCAGCCAGGTCGCTACCTCCTCGTGCGGGCGCTCGCCGATCAGGCGCACCCGATCCGAAACCCCGAGCCGCGCCGCAACGTTCTCGATCAACGGTCGGGAGGACTCGCCGGAACGCTCGCCGCCGACAATGACGTAGAGGAGATCGGGAAAGCGGCGCGCCAGCTCGGGAAGCTGCGCGACGACCCGATGATGCCCTTTGCCCTCGTTGAGCCCGCCCACCGAGAGGATGATGGTCGCATCGAGGGGAAGGCCCAGCGCTCGGCGCGCCTCCGCGGGCTCGCGCGGGACGAAGACGTCGGCGTCCACGCCGTTGGGGATGACCCGGATATGCTCGGTGGGCACCCCCAGTCCCGCCGCCACCGCCTTGAGTGACTGGCTCACCGCGAGGACCCGGGCGGCCCGGCGGAGTGCCCATCGGATCTGCGGGCGGTGCAGGGGGTAGTGCCGCAGTCGGACAATGCTTCCCCGCAGGGTGACCACCACGGGCACCCGGAAGATACCGCCCAGTAGCGTGGCGGCCAGCCCGTCCGGATACGCGAAGTGCGCGTCGATGAGATCGAACGGGAAGCGGCGCCGGAGCCGGGCCAGGACGGGCAACAGGGACGTCGCGTAGAGCAGCCCATCGCTCCACTTGGCGTACCGCGGCAGACAGAGGACGCGCGGATGATAGACGCGGAATCCCTCCTCGCCCTCGGTGGCGGGCACCCCCGTCCAGTGAGGGCGGATCCAGCCATTGCCCGGGAACCAGGGCACCGGCGCGACCACCGAGACGTCGCAATGCCGCGCCACCCGACGCATGCGCTCCGCCACGAAGACGCCGAAAGCGGGCTGCCGGAGATTGGGGAAAACGGTGCTGAGGGTGAGAATTCGCATCTCAGCGACCCACCCGGAGGCTCGCGTACAGGTCCACGTACCGCTGGATGATACGCGGCCAGCTCCGCTCCCGGACCATGGCCTCGCGCGCGCGGGCGCCCAGACGATCCCGCGCGCCCGCGTCGCCGGCCAGCCGCGCGAGCGCATCCACAAGGTCCTCACGGGACTCGGCGGGGACGAGGATTCCGGTGACGTCGTGCTCGATCAGCTCGGCGAGGCCGCCGACATCACTCGCCACCACGGGGCGGGCCATGGACATGGCCTCCAGCGGCTTGAGCGGCGTGACTAGCTCGGTCAGTCGCATCCGGCGGCGCGGGCAGACGAAGACGTCGGTGACCGAGTAGAAGTCCCGGACCTCGGCGAACGGGACCTGCCCGGTGAAGATCACGGCGTCGCCCAGGGGAACCGCGGCGGATCGGAGCTCGCCGTCCTCCTCGCCGCCGCCGACCAGCAGGAGGCGCGCGCCCGGCACACGCGCGCGCAGCGCCGGCACCGCGCCGAGGAGGAATCGGAGCCCTTCGTAGTGGTAGAAGGACCCGATGAAGCCCACCACGGGGCCGCCATTGAGGCCCAGCCGGTCGGCGAGCAACCGCGACCGCTCCATCGGCCGGAACCAGTCGGTATCGACGCCGTTGGGCGCCACCTGGATGCGTTCGGCGGCGACGCCGCGCTCTATCAGCTCGCTTCGCATGGCCTGGGCGATGGTCACCACCGCGTCGGCCCGTCTGAACACGAAACCCTCGAGCGCGCGGCTCACGCGGTAACGCAGCGATCCCTCGCGGGTGGTGCCGTGATCCACCGCGGCGTCCTCCCAGAAGGCCCGGGCCTCGTACACGACGGGGATGCCCAGCCGCCGGCCCACCCAGAGCGCGGGGAGCCCGTTGAGGACGGGAGAATGCGCGTGAATGAGGCGCGCGCCCTCGGCCTGGGCCACGTCGCGGACCCGGCGGGCGAGCCGCCACATGAGCCCGATCTCCCGTGCGATGGGCACGCGACCCACCTGGCGGCCCGGCGTGCGGTAGTGCGGGATCCCATCCCGCTCTTCGCGCAGGGAGGGGGAGGGGCCGTGCTTGGGCGAGGTGACCACCACCGGCCGGAGCCCCGCCGCCTTCTGGAAAACGACGATATTGCGGCTCCGCGTGCTGTAGCCGCTCATCACCGGCAGCGAGTGGTCGAGGACGTGGAGGACGGTCACCGGCCAGCCCCTCTCGGGACACCCTGGCTCCGAGCGACGAAGAGGAAGGAGTGGGTGGCGGCACTGCCCAGCGGGGGCACCGCGTCGAGCACCGCCCGCACCGGGCGCGCCTCCAGGATTCCGCCGAGCCACGGCGCCTGACGCGGAGGCAGCCGCAGGGCCGGCTGACGCTCCAGACGGAGGCCCTCCGCGGCCAGCCAGCTCCGAACCTCGGCGGGCCGGTACGCGCGCACCTTGGTCGGCCAGCCGCGAAGCCTCTGGATGAGGTGCCGCGCGAGCGTGACCGCGCCCTGGCCATTGAGAGCTTCCACCACGAGCACGGCGCCGGGCCTCATCACCCGGTTCATCTCCGCCAGCGCGTGAGCAGGGGCGGACAGCGCCTGGAGGACGCCGATGGAGACGACGAGATCGAAGGATCCGGGCGCGAAGGGTAGCCGATACGCCTCGCCAGCGAGGTAGAGCCCCTTGCGGCCGGGGTCGGCAGTGACCGCACGCTGGAGGCTCGGTACGGAGTAGTCGAGACCAACCGTACGATACCCCAGCCCTCCGAGCAGGCGCACATAGGTCCCGGCGCCACAGCCCAGCTCGAGCACGCGGGCGCGCTCGGGGAGCCCGAGACCCGGTAGCAGGGCCGAGAACGCCGCCACGCGCCGACGGAGGCCCGTGTCCGACCAGCCCGAGATGCGCGGCTCGTCGTCGAAGGCGCGGGCGAAGCGCTCGAAGCGCGCCCGCCACTCCGTTTCGAAGCCGGGCTTGGGATCGGATTGGGTCATTGGGCCGGTGCCCCATCGATGAAGATCCGGTGCCAGAGCTCGAGCATGAGCAGTGCCCAGAGCGGAGAGGCGTGATTCCGCGCCCCGCGCTGATGCTCCTCCCACAGGGTGCGCACCCGGGTGGCACGGACATAGCCCCGGCCCAGCGCGCGGGGCGAGAGCAGGAGGTCCCAGGCCATCTCGCGCAGCTCGCCGCGAAGCCAGGAAGCCAGCGGGATCTCGAACCCCTGCTTGGGCCGGTGGACGGCGGACGCGGGAACCCGCGCCTCGAGGTGGCGCTTGAGGAGGTATTTCGAGGTGCGGCCTCGGTACTTCCACTCGGGCGAGACCGAAGCGGCGAACTCCACCACCTTGTGGTCGAGGAGCGGCGCGCGCACCTCCAGCGAGGACGCCATGCTCATCCGATCTACCTTGACCAGAATGTCATTGGCGAGCCAGGTCTTGAAGTCCACGTAGAGAAGCTGGCTCAGCGGGTCGAGATGGCGCACCCGGTCGAAGTGGCGCGCGAAGCCGGTGAAGGAGTCGTGTCCCCCGAGGGCGAAGCGGAATTCCGGGTGCAGGAGCTTCCCCTTCTCGGCGGCTCGCATGAGGGAGAGATCGCCGAAGTAGGCCCGCTCGAAGGTGGTCCCGAGATTCTGCAGGAAGTAGCGGGCGCGCAATGGGCGCGGCAGCCAGTCCGCCTTGGGATAGATCCGGCCCAGCGGTCCCAGCACTCCCGCGCGCGCCCACTCAGGCAGAAGGCGCCGCAGCCGGGACTCCCAGCGGTTGAGACCATAGCGCCGCTGGTAGCCGGCGAAGATCTCGTCCCCGCCGTCCCCCGAGAGGGCCACCGTCACGCGTTCCCGCGCCGCCTTCGAGACATAGTAGGTCGGCAGCGCGGAGGAGTCGGCGAAGGGCTCATCGAGGTGCCAGGCCAGCCGCGGCAGGATCTCGGCGGCGTGGGGCTCGACGAGCACTTCGTGGTGGTCCGTCCGCAGCGCGTCGGCGACCGCGCGGGCATGGGGCAGCTCGTTCCAGCGCTTCTCGGTGAACCCCACCGCGGTCGTGCGCACCGGGCGGTCGGACAGCCGCGTCATTGCCTCCACCACCGCCGTCGAGTCCACACCTCCGGAGAGAAAGGCACCGAGCGGGACGTCACTGATGAGCCGGACGCGAACCGCCTCGGTGAACACCGCCGAGAACTCCTCCAGGGCCTGCGCTTCCGTGCGCTCGACGTGGGGGCCGCGCGGCACGTCCCAGTACTCGGTGAGGCGAACCTGGCCGCGCTCCCACACGAGGTAGTGCGCGGGCGGGACCTGAGCCACGCCCTGGAGGATGGTCGCGGGCGCGGGGACGCAGCCAAAGGAAAGGTAGTCGTCGAGTGCCTCCGGCGAGATCTCCCGCTTGAGCCCGCCGTCCTGGAGCAGCCCTTTCATCTCGGAGGCAAAGGCCAGATGCTCCGTGTCGTGCGTGTAGTAGAGCGGCTTCTTGCCGGCCCGGTCGCGGGCGAGGAGCAGGCGCCGGTTCCGATCGTCCCAGAGGGCGATGGCGAACATGCCGCGGAGCCGGGCCGCCCAGTCGGGTCCGTACTCCTCGTAGCCGTGCACGATCACCTCGGTGTCGGAGCGGGTGGCGAAGCGGTGGCCCCGCGCGACCAGCTCCTCGCGCAGCTCGTGGAAGTTGTAGATCTCACCGTTAAACACGACGGCAATGGTCCGATCCTCGTTGAACATGGGCTGGTCGCCGGTGGAGAGATCGATGATGGACAGGCGTCGGTGGCCGAGCCCCACGCCGCGGCCGATGTGGAAGCCGTCGGCGTCGGGCCCGCGATGGGCCATGGCGGTGGTCATGCGCTGGAGCAGCTCGCGCGAGACTGGGTGGCCCGGGTCGCCGTACACGATGCCCGCGATGCCGCACATGCTCAGCGGCTCCCGCGGCGGCCGGCGGCGTGCAAGCGCTCGAAGCGCCCCGCCAGCTCGGCGTCGAAGACATGCGGGTCGAAGCCTCCCGCCCGGCGGAGGTATCCCGCGTCGAGCCGACGCAGGGCCAGGAGATCGTCGCCCGCCCGATTGTCACCGAGCTCGGTGGTCACGGCCACGGTCACGCCCGCGCCGCGCAGCACGGCCCGGACGGGCTCCGCGACCCGCCCCCGCGGATAGGCGAAGAGCTGGGGGGGCTCCCCCAGCTCGGCGGCGAGGCGATCGAGACTCTCCTCGATCTCCCGGCGGGCCTCGGCGAACGGCAGCTCGTCGAGGAAGGCATGCGAGACGGTGTGGGAGCCGAACTCGATGCCGCCGCGGCGCATCTCGCGCACCTCGGCCCAGGTGAGGAGACCATCGCCGGCGGCGGCCCCGCTGGGCGCGGCGGCGAGGAGCGCGGTCACCGCGCCCTCGCGCGCCGTCCGGTCCAGGCGGTTGAGCTCCTGCACGATGCCGCGGGCGACCTCGCGGGGCCGGTCGCCCCTCTGGAGCGGAGCGAGCCGCGCAGCGAGCCAGGCTGGGAGCGCGCCCGCACCCGCGTGGCCGCGGAAGGCGATGCACTCCACCGCCTGCGCGACCGAATCCCACCAGAACGGCGTCCGCCGGTCGAGCGCCCCCGTCACGACGAAGATGCTGGCCGGGATCTGGTGCTTCCGGAGTATGGGGAAGGCGTATCGGTAGTTGTCCCCGTAGCCGTCGTCGAAGGTTACCGCCACCGCGTGCGCGGGCAGGGTGCCCCGCGCCAGGCGTTCGGCGGCCTCCCCGAGCGGGAGCGGATCGTAGCGCCGCGCGAGGTGAGCCATCTGCGCGTCGAACTCGTCCCGCGGCATGGCCATGGGCGGGAGCGCGTAGTCGAGCGCCCCGCGTACCGGGAGCACGCGATGATAGGTGAGCACGACGAGACGGTTGCCGGCTGGCGTGGGGCGCGCGCGGCCGAGCGCCGGCACCACGCGCGCCACCGCCGCTTTCGCCCGTTCCCTCGCGCGGCCGCTCCGGCGGAGATCACGGCGCCAGACGAGGTCCTCGTAGCAGTCCTCGTAGGCCGTCACCATCCGCGCCATAGCGTGCTCGGACTCGCCCACTGCACGACCTGCGGCGCCGAGGGCCTTGGCCAGGCCCGGATCGGAGAGCACGTCGACAAGCCTGGCGGCCAGCGCCGCCGGGTCGCCCGGAGGCACGAGATAGCCGGTCACGCCGTCACGGACCAGCTCGGGATTGCCGCCGACGCCGGTCGCCACCACCGGACGCGAGGCCGCCATGGCCTCGAGGATGGTATTCGACATGCCCTCGAAGACAGAGCTGTTGACGTAGACGTCGGCGAGTGGGAGGAGGCGCGCAATATCCTGGCGGACGCCGGGGAAGAGGACCGCGCTCCCCACGGCGAGCGAGCCGGCCAGCGCCTCGAGCTCGGCCTGGCTGCCGCCGCCCCGCTCGCCGCCCACGATGACGAGTCGGGAGTCGGACCACTGGGCATGGACGCGCGCGAAGGCGCGGATCAGGGTCGGGTAGTCCTTGACGGGACGGAGCCCCCCCACCGTGATGATCACGCGGTGCTCGGGCGCCAGCCCCAGCTCCTCCCGCGCGCCTTCCACCGGGCCGGGATACGCGAACGCGTCGAGGTCCACGCCATTCGGGATCACGGTGACACGCTCCGCGGGAACGCCCCACTCCTCGATCAGCTCGCGGCCGAGGTCGTCCGACACCGCCACGAGCCGCGACACGCGCCCGGCCAGCCATCGACGAACCGGGCTTGACGCGCCGGTGCCGCCGGGGCCTCGCGGCCGTGGTGGCCGTGCACACGGAGCGGGATGCCGGCCAGCGCCGCCGCGGCGACCGAGTAGAAGAAGGTCTGCCAGTTGTGCGAGTGCACGACATCTACACGCTCGCGCCGCATGAGGGCGGCGAGCCGTGGGACGAGGCCGAGGTCGCGTCCCGCCGCCTTCCGAAGCTCGTGGACGCGGATCCGGGCGTCGAGCACGGGCAGGGTTTCCTCGCGCTGGAAACCCAGACAGCAGATGGAGGGGGCGAAGCGCGCCGGGTCGAGCCGGTTGACCTGCTTGATCACCCCGTGCTCCATCCCGGAGAGGGAGAGCATGTTGACCACGTGCATGACGCGGATGGGTCCCTTCACGCGTCCTCATCGGACCGGATCGGGGCGCGCGCCCGTCGCGGTGGCGCACCAGCACTCGGGCCGACACGTCGTCAGACGGGAAGATAACCCCGCGCTCGGGCAGATCCAGGAAGGTCGCGATCAGGGCGCCCTCGTCGGCGGAGGACGGCACGGTGACCCGGCGCGTGACGGAGCGGGAGTGGACCGCGGGGCTGTCGCGCTGGGTGCTCAGCGCGACCAGCGGGATGCCGCGGCGGCCCAGAGGTGCGATGATGCCCTCGGTCGCGCGGATGTCCGCGTCGAGCAGGATGCCGGGAGCCAGGCTCATGCGGCGTCGAGCCACCGACGCGCCCATTCCTCGAGGCAGAGGAGCGCCCAGATCTGGGACGAGTGGTCGCGGGCGGCGGAGGTATGCGCGTCGAGGAATCGCGCCACCGCGGCCGGCTCGAGCCAGCCGCGCTGCCGGGCCCGCGCGCCGAGGAGGACGTCGCGGGAATACCCTTGCAGCTCGCCGCGGAACCAGGACCCGAGCGGCACCCCGAACCCCATCTTGCCGCGCGTGAGGAGCTCGGGGGGCAGGTCGGCGCGACGGTATCGCGCAAGATCCGCTTCCCGAGGCCATCGCGGAGCTTGAAGCGCGTGGGCATGGTCGCCACAAACTCCATCAGCCGGTGGTCGAGGAACGGGACGCGGGCCTCGAGCGAGACGAGCATGCTCGTCCGGTCCACCTTTGTGAGGATGTCCTCGGGGAGGTAGGTCCGGACGTCGAGGTATTGGAGGGTCGAGACATAGTCGGGCGCGCTGCCCTCGACGCCGATGCCGCGGAAGGCGGCCATTCGGTGATCCTCGCCCAGCCGGGCCCGCGTCTCCGCCGTGAGCAGGCGTCCCACCGACCGGCTGCGGTGCGCGGTCATCATCCGGAAGTAGCGGTCCACCGGTGCCTCGCCCCGCAGCTCGGCGTAGCGCTGTCCGCGCGCGCCCGGCGGCAGCAGGCGGCCCGCCACGCGGTAGAGCGAGCGAGCGAGCCGGCCGGGCATGCTGTCCAGCCGTTCGTGGAGGGCCTGGGCCTGGGCATAGCGCCGGTACCCCGCGAAGTTCTCGTCGCCGCCGTCGCCCGACAGGGCGACGGTGACGTGCTCACGGGTAATCTTGGCTACATAGTAGGTAGGTAGCGCCGAGGAGTCCGCGAAGGGCTCGTCGAACTGCCAGGCCAGGCGGGGCAGGATGTCGAGGGCCTCGGGCTTGACCACGAACTCGTAGTGATCGGTGCCGTAGCGTCGAGCCACCAGGCGGGCCCACGCGAGCTCGTCGTAGTCGGTCTCGCCGAAGCCGATGGAGAAGGTCCGCACGGGCGAGGCGCCGGCCTGCGCCATCATGGCCACCACCGTGCTCGAGTCGAGCCCGCCCGAGAGGAATGCCCCGATGGGCACGTCGCTGACGAGATGGCTCCGCACCGCGTCCTGAAGCTGGACGCGGAGCTCCGCCCCCCAGTCGGCCTCGGTCCTCCGCTCATCGGGCTCGAAGCGCAGGTCCCAGTAGCGCCGCACCTCCGGCTCGCCCTTCCCGAGGTCGAGGACCAGGTAGGACGCGGGGGGCAGCTTCCGGATGGCGCGAAAGATGGTGTGGGGGCTCGGTACGTAGTGATACGTGAGGTAGTCGCCGAACGCCTCCCAGTCGAGGTCACGCGGGACGGAGGGATCCTGGAGCAGGCCCTTGATCTCGGAGGCGAAGAGCAGGCGGCGTCCATCCCAGGCATAGACTAGCGGCTTGATCCCGACCCGGTCGCGCGCGAGGAAGAGCCGCTGCCGGCCTCCGTCCCACAGCGCGAAGGCGAACATGCCTCGCAGGTGCCGGAGGCAGTCGACGCCATACGCCTCGTAGGAACGGAGCAGAACCTCGGTGTCGGACGTCGTCCGGAACTCGAGTCCACGGGCCTCCAGCTCCCGCCGCAGCTCACGGAAGTTGTAGATCTCGCCGTTGAATACGACCACGATGCGGCCGTCCGAGCTGGACATCGGCTGATCGCCGGTGGCGAGGTCGATGATGGCGAGCCGCCGGTGGCCGAGCCCCACCGGGCCCCGCACGCAGACGCCCTGGCCATCGGGCCCGCGATGCGCCAGCACGCTCGTCATGGATGCGAGGAGCGACTCGTTGACCGGCGCCTCATCCGCACGAAGGATCCCGGCAATGCCACACATGGCTCAGGGCCTCGGCGCGGGGCGCGGGCGCGGAAACGCCAGCGCGCGGCTGGGCGCCGGGATCGGCGCGGGTCCCCGCGGCGTCACGCGCGCGGGCACCCGCACGCGTGCGGGCGCGGGCTCCTCCTCCGCCAGCTTCTGGGCGACAAGGACCTGGAGGAGTGCGGTCACCGCCACCAGATGGAAGAAGAGGTCAAAGTACGACATGCTCAGGAACGTCCCGACGGTGAGGAAGCCGAGCAGGCTCACCTCGAGCATCTGCGCGGTGTCGAAGTAGAACTTCAGCGCGGGCTTGCGGCGGGTCCGCCGCATGATGCCCCGCAGGCTCAAGAGGGTTGCCGCAATCACCGCCGCGTAGAGGCCGAACCCGAAGAAGCCGTGCTCGGCCATGACCTGGAAGTAGATGCTGTGGGCATCCTGCTGCGTGTTCCACTTCTCGTCGGGCGAGTACGCGAGGTAGACAGCGGGCGAGAAGGGTCGGAAGCCGGCGCCGAAGAAGGGATAGTCCCGGGCGATGCGGTAGGACACGATCCACGAGTTCAGCCGCATACTGGCCGAGCGATCCTGTTCGTAGGTCTGCACCGTCCCCATCCTAGCCACCCATCGCTCGGGGAATATGGACTCGACGAGCGACTGGCCGAAGAGGGCGGCCACGAGCGCGAGCGGCAGGACCAGGAGGCGCAGCCGGCTCTTCAGGAACATGAGCGGCAGGATCACACCCAGGCCCAGTACGGCGCCGCGAGAGTAGGTGAAGAGCACGGCGACGATCGAGAAGACCATGATCGTGCGCAGCAGAACCCGGAGCCAGCGCCGAGGCTCGTCGCGGCCCAGAAGGAGAAGGAACGGAATGATCATGATGAGGGCCAGCCCGATCTCGGTGTTCCCGGCGATGAAGCTTTCGGGCGGCCCCAGGACCATGTTGGCCCCGCCCGTGCTGAGCGCCCAGATGCCACCCTTGAGGCCATAGAAACCGATGGACAGCGCGATGACGTAGAGGAGGTATCGGATTTTCACCGGATCGCGGAAGAGCACCATGGTCAGGAAGGTGATGAGGAGGATCTTCGACACCTTGTCGAGCTGACCCCAGGCGTCGACGGGCTGGAAGGCGCCGAAGGTAGTCATGATGAAGATGCCCCAGAGGACGATGAGGAAATACACCGCCGGGGTACGGGGCAGCGGGGTACGGTCGCGGCCGGCGAAGAGGAGCCCGGAGAGCGTCGCGAGCGCAACCATCATAGCCCAGGGCTGGTGGTAGGCGAAGTCCCAGGTCAGCCGGTGTGGGTTCATGTATCCGATCCACGACCAGACGAGGACGCCGATCCACGGCCGCGCGAAGCAGAAGGGCAGCGAACTGATGATGCTAATGGCAACGACGAGATCCCTGATGCTCACGCTGTTCTGCTACCCCCTGGTCTGCAGATCAAGCATAGATGATAAATAGCAAATCGTGTGCCACCTTAGGGCCACATCAGCAGAACTTGCTCCAACCAGGTGATGACCTCGTTCATCTGGCGCACGGAATTCTCCAGATACCCCGCCCGACCCGCGCCCAGGGGCGCCACGTGATCGACCGGGCCACGCGAGCGGTTCCACGCCTTGTTGACCTTGTCATAGGCAAGATCCATGATGGGATCCCCGGCGGCCGCGGAGTACTTCCTCTTGACCCGTAACCCCGCCATGCCGGAACGGGCCGCTCGGATGGCGACATAGGCATTGCTTGCCGCCAGATGACCCTCGGAGATGTCGTCGGTCGGGCCGAGGGTCTCGTAGATCGCGATGGCCTTCCTCTCCTGCGCGATGGCGGTCTCGATCTGCATGACGATGATCTTGGGCTCCGGGGTCCCCTTGGTCATGGCCGGGGGCAGGTTCGTCTTCTGAGCCATCGCCGGCTCGGCCCCGAGGCAGAGCACGCCGACAACCACCGTGGCGGTGGCGACGAGTGTGCGGAGTGCAGGCATCAGCGACCTCTTTCGCGAGCCGCGCCCGAGGCGCTCGGCTCGCCTTCGGCGGCCGCGCCGGCCCCGGCCGCGAGCACGCAGTCGTATATGGACTGGATGATCCGCGCGTGCTCCTCCGCCGAGAACCGACGGGTCGCATCGCGCCGGCCCGCCTCCGCGATGTCCGCGGCGAGCCGCCGGTCCGCGAGGAGCCGCCCAATGGCCGCCGCCAGCGCGGCATCGTCGGCGGGCGGCGCGAGGAGGCCGGTGCGCCCGGGCTCGATGATCTCGCGCGGGCCGCCCGCGTCGGCGGCGACGACGGGCCGTCCGACGAGCATGGCCTCGACGATGACACGGCCGAACGGTTCCGGATGCACGCTCGCGTGCACGACGACGTCGAGGAGCCGGAGGGCGCCCGGCACGTCGGCCACGAAGCCGGTGAAGACCACGCGGTCGGCGATGCCCAGGGTTCGCGCGAGCTCACGGAGCTCCGCGCCGTAAGCTTCCCCGCCCGCGGGCGTATCGCCGATCACCCAGGCGTGGGCCTCCGGCCGGGTCTCGAGCACGCGGCGGGCGGCGCGGAGGAACACCTTCTGCCCCTTCCATTCCTGGAGCTGGCCGACAATGCCGAAGCAGGGGGCGTCCGCCGGCACTCCGTACGCGGCCCGGCTCGGTGCCGACTCGGACCTCGCCGCGGTCCCGAAGTCGTCGAGGTCGACCGGGGGGTAGACGACGCTGATGCGCTCCGGAGCGATCCCAAGCGCGACGAGGTCGTCGCGGGTCGCCTCGGAGTTGGCGACGTAGCGCGGCACCAGAGGGGCGAGGCGGCGCACGATCCAGGAGTGCCATTCGTTCCCGCGCTGGTAGGCGACCAGCGGCAGACCCATCACCCGGCATAGCGGGACCGCCGCCACGTCGAATCCGTTATTGTGGTGGACGAGCCGGATGCGATTTCGGCGGATGAAGCGGCGGAGCGCCGCAGCATACGGCAAGGTCACGAAGGCGAGGTCGAGGAGCGCGGCGAGGCGCGGAAGGACGCGGCCCCGACGCGCCCAGCGCGAGGCCTTGAACCCCGTTCGCTGAGCGATCCGGGCGATCGGGATGGCCGGGTCGAGTCGCGCGCGCAGATAGGCCTCCTGCTCGGGGCGGGCCACCACCACGTGCGGCGCGAACCGGGACCGGTCGAGCCGCTTGACGAGAGTGCAGAGGCTGAGCGTGGAGCCGGACAGGCCGATGCTGTTCTCGATGAGGGCCAGCGGCACCGGGCGCGTTCCCGTCATGGTCGACCTCGCAGGATCTCGGCCAGCCGTGGCTTGAGCCGCTCGACGTCGTGGTTGGCCTCGACGTGGGCGTGCCCCTCCCGCCCCATGGCCGACCAGTCCTCGGGATGGTCAACCAGCCGCTGCAGCGCGGTGGAAAGGGCGGCGGGATCGCCCGCCTTCACGAGAAGGGCGGAGCGGCCGTCCCGTACCATCTCGGGCACGCCGCCGACCCGAGTCGCTACCACGGGGATGCCGGTGGCCTGCGCCTCTAGGAGGACGTAGCCCGCCTGCTCCATGAGGCTCGGGAGGAGGAAGACGTCGGACTCGCCGATCCAGCGCATGACCTCGGGTGTGGTCTTCGGTCCCAGCAGCTCGACCGTCTCGCCGATCTTGAGCTCATGGATGAGGTCGGCGAGGCGCCCGGCGAGGGGTCCGTCCCCAATGATCCGATATTCCACGCGCAGGTGGGGGTTCCGGGCTTGGAGCGCCGCGACCGCCCGGATCCCGTGGCCGAGGCCCTTCTTGTCGACGAGGCGGGCGACGGTCACGATGCGCAGCCGCTCCCCGTCGAAACGGCGCTCGTGGAAGGGGATGTCGCCAACCGCGATGACGTGCCGATAGGTGGCGATCTTGGCGTCGTCGAAGCCGTACCGGCGCAGGGTGGCGCGCCCGTAGCAGTCCGTCTGTACGATGAAGGCATCGGCCGTCTCCCGCAGGAGGGCGAGGGCGTCCGGCCCCAGCTCGTCGCCGAGGGCATAGTCGTCCCCCCCGAACCGGTTCACGAAGCGGGTCGTGGGGAAGACGTCCTTCAGGATGATGAAGTCCATCCCGTTGCCGCCCCAGAAGCAGTAGATGACGTCGTAACGCCGGCCGAGGAAGGGCGCCAGCAGCATGACATTGTTCAGGACGGCGTAGAGGCTCCGGTAGCGAGCGAGATTCAGGCAGCGCATCATCGCCACGGGATGGTGGGGGAAGGCGGCGAGGAAGGTGCGCAGCGCGCGGGCAATCCGGCCTCCCCGCCCACGGGGGAGATTGAAGTAGTGGGTTCGGTCGAGGAAGCCATAGCGCAGCACGTCCGGCTGCACCGAACCCTCTTGGGGATTCACGCGCGAGAAGATGTCGATCTCGTGGCCCAGGTCCACAAGGCCGGTCAGCTGGCGGAGGATAAAGGTTTCCGACAGCTTGGGAAACCCGCCGAGGATGGCCGCGATCTTCACGGGCGCGTCCCACGGCCGGCCACGTTGGCGCGGTGCCAGGTTCCAACGGTGAGGACGAGCAGCAGGGGCCAGGTCGCGTCTACGCGCCGCTCCAGGTGATCCCCAAGCAGCGTCTTGAGGTAGGGAACGTCGAACACGTCGCCCGGCACCGCGGCGTCGTCCGCAATGGTGTCGGCGATTCGGCCGAGGAGGGCTGGCCGGCGTCGGATCAGCTCGCCCATGTTGGGCCACGAGCCGTGCGTGTAGGCGGGTTCGGGGGGCACCGCCCTCTGCCCCACCCCGAGGCGTCCGGCCAGTCGACGGACCGCCCCGAGCACGTGCTCGACGAGGTGATGGGTACCGGGCGGGAAGCCCGTGTTCGCGTCGGGGATGCGATAGAGGTCCGGGGCGAGCAGGGCGAGGGCCCCCCGGTAGATCCGACCGTCCATGCGGAGCCGAGGCGGGATGGTGAGATACTGGTCGAGTATCTCGTTGTCGAGCGAGATCGTGAGGTCCCGGAAGTAGTGGCGAATGCAAAGGACGTTCAGGTACGCTGCGAACCGCGTGGCCAGCATGTTCATCCGGACGTACTCGCAGCGCTGCTGGGGGGAGGGCGCCAGGTCGCGGGCGCGATCGAGCAGGTCTCCGACGAGTGCGCGGATCTCGTCCTCGACGGCGGGCCGCGTGGAGGCCGCGAACAGCCGGAGAGTGGCGGGGTGTTTCCAGAGGCATCCACCCATGGTGTTGAGCACGATGTCAACGAGCGCGTCGCGGTCGATCCGCTCCGGGATCTCCAGGATCGCGTGGCGGTTGAGCGCCGCGCCCCGGAAATACAGCCGGCGACGAGGGACCGTGTCGCCCTTGAGGAGCAGGTCGAAGCCGTACCCGCTCAGTAGGCCGGTGATCCTCGCGGGGAGGACCTCGCGGAGCCGGGCGAAGTGCGCATTGTCGAAGCGGTAGGCGCCGTCGCCCAGAGCTGTTCCCAGGTCCACGAGGTCGGGATAAAAGTCCGGCGAACGCCGCACGAAGGTCAGCGGGAGCTCGCGGCGGTTCGCGATCGTGCGGGCGACCCGGGAGCCTCGTCGTTCTCCCAGTCCCCGAGGGTCACGGCGGGCATGGGCGGGGCTACCGCGACAAGCGCGCGGGAGTCCAGGCCCCCGCTCAGGAGCAACGCGGCGCCGTCGCCGGAGCCTATCCCGCGTCGAATGGCTCGCCGCAGGACGGCGGCGAGATTCTCGGCGTGGTCCATCTCGGACAGGCCACCCTCCTCACGGTATTGGAGATTCCAGTATCGTGAGACGGTGGCCGACCCATCTGTGTATCGGAGTACTGCCGCCGGGGGCAGCGTGCGCACGCCTTCGACGAGCGTGCTCTCGCTGAGAATGGTCTGGAACACCAGGAATTGCCGGAGAGACGACACGTCGAGGCGCGCGGGCTCGTCCATGAGCTCGCGGACGCTCCGCGCCTGACTGCCGAAGAGCAGACGCTCCCGGACCGACCGGTAGAAGAGGGGCTGCGAGGCCAGTCGGTCGTTGACGAGGACGAGCGCCCGACCTCCCGGATCGGACACGATGAGATTGAACTGGCCATTAAGTTGGGCGCATCCAGCCACGTCCGATCGGTCGTACACGGCGCGGCAGAGCGCCGCCTCCGCGTCCTCGGCGCTGTCGCGGGCGGGCGCGTCATAGATCCGCCCATGGACGATGACGGCGGTACCGTCCCGCCCGTGGGCCGCGAGTGGACGGGGCAGCTCGAAGGCATGGCGAACACGCGCCACGCACAGGTAGTCGTCACTCCACAGGTCCACCGCGGACGATCCTGAGTAGTCGAGCCCGCGCACCCCGAATTTCACGGCCGCAAGATCGTCCGTCGTGAGCCCACGAGACCGGAAGATGCCCAGGATGCCCGCCATCAGACGCTCCCGCCGAGACCCCGGGCCCGCGCCGCCTCGGCGAGGGTGGATGGCGGTCGGTGAGAGGTCGGGATGACGCTGACGAGTCGCGACGCCGGACTCACGCCCTGCGGCCTCCGTCGGGCTCCCAGTGGTGGGGGTAGACGACATGCCCGCTCACCTCCCGGTTCGCCAGGCTGGGACCATCCACGTTGAAGGTCGCCGCCTGCGACCGGAAGTCGAAGAAACGCTGGATCCGCTCGTCCAGCGCGGCGACACTGACCTTGTATATTCCCCGGGTGAAGATGACGGGATCGAGCACAAGCCGCGCTACCCCACGGGGCTGCGTCACCTCCAGCTTGAATCCGGCCAGGCGCGTGGTCAGCCCACCGAGTGCATGCCCGTTGACGTTCTCGAAGGTCACGCCGAGCACCGGATCGGAGATCGTGCCCTCGACCGCGTACTCGACCTCAACGCACGCCCGGGTACCGTACACGATCGGCTGCCCCACCTCATCGTGATGGTTGCGGACGGTCACCGACAAGATGCGGATGGGCGCATCCGCATCCAGCGCGGGCTTGCCGCTGGTCGGCGCGGTGCGCGGCTGGACCGCCTGCAGGTACTGCTCGACGATCTCCTCCGGCTCGCCCTGGGCTCGCACGATTCCGCGATCGAGCCAGATGACCCGGTCGCAGTGCTGCACGATATTGCTCATGTTGTGGGAGACCAGGATGATGGTCTTGTCCTGATTGCGGAGCTCGGCGAGCTTGTTCAGGCACTTGGCCTGGAAGGCGGCGTCGCCCACTGCGAGCACTTCGTCGACGACCAGGATGTCGGGATCGATGTGCGCGGCGACGGCGAAGCCGAGCCGGACCGCCATCCCTGAGGAGTAGTACTTGATGGGGGTGTCGATGAACCGCTCGATCTCGGCGAAGGAGACGATACTGTCGAATTTCGCCTCCACCTCGGAGCGGCTCATCCCCATGATGGCCCCGTTGAGAAACACGTTCTCCCGGCCGGTGAGGTCGAAGTGGAAGCCCGCTCCCACCTCGATGAGCGCGCCGATCTTGCCCACCGCGGAGAACGTCCCCTTGGTCGGCACCGTCACCCGCGACAGAATCTTCAGCGCGGTGCTCTTGCCTGCGCCATTCGGAGCCGATCAGGCCCACCGACGTGCCTTTTCGGATCTGAAAGTTCACGTCGCGGAGAGCCCAAAAGAAGTCAGGGGAGGTCCCTTCGGCGGGGCGACCGCGCCGGCGGATCCGGCCGATGGCCTCACCGATCGAGGAGAAGTGCCACCCCCGACGGAGCCGGTAGCGCTTGGAGACCTGATCGAAGCCGATGACGATATCGCTCACGGGGCCATCCTTAGATCACGTCCGCAAAGGTTCGTTCCGCGCGCTTGAATCCGAAGTACGTCAGGGCGAGCAACGCCACCACGAAGACCAGGACGGTCCCGAGGCGCGCCAGGTCCGGGGCCTGCCCGTAGAGGATTGTCCTCCGATACCCGTCGATGATGGGCGCCATGGGGTTCAGGAGATAGAACGAGCGCACACTCTCCGGAACCACTGACATCGGATAGGCCACCGGGGTCGCGAACATCCAGAGCTGCAAGCCGAGGGTCAGGCCATGTCCGATGTCCCGGAAGTAGACGTGGACGGCGGAGGTGAAGCAGATGAGGGCCAGCGTGAAGAGCACCTGCAGGGCCAGGAGGGCGGGCACCCAGAGCACCGTCCACGAGGGGGTGGTTCCGTAGAAGACCAAGAGTATACCGAGCATGGCGCCCGCGATGGCGAGGTCGAGGCTCGCCGACAGTATCACCGCGAAGAGCAGGGTCTCGCGCGGGAAGTAGATCTTCCGGCACGAGATTCGAATTGGAGGTCATCGCGAGGGTGCCCTGTGACATCGACGTGGAGAAAAAGGACCAGAAGATGAGCGCGGAGAAGGAAAAGAGGGGATAGGGCGTGCCGTCGGTGGGGATGCGCGCGACCTTGTCGAAGACCAGGGTGAAGACGATCATGAGGGACAGCGGCTGGAGCACCGCCCAGGCGGCCCCCAGCGCGGTCTGCTTGTAGCGGGCGCGGATATCGCGCCGGGCGAAGCTCAGGATCAGGTACGAATACTGGATGAGCTCGCGAAGCGGGTTCATGATCGATCGTGCTCCAGGGTAGGGGCCAAGAAGGGGCCCGGGGTAGTGTTCATGCGCGCGCGCGCGCGATGGGATCTCGCTGGTCCCGAACGGGACGCCAGGCGGGCACCAGCGCTCCGGGGTCGAAGTCTCGGGGGAGGCTCCAGAACTCGTAGGCGAGGCCCAGTTCGTGGGCCAGCCGCTGCACGCGCGCGAAATCCCGTCTCCAGCGCAAGAGGATCGTCGACAGGATGACGTGCATTGCCCCGCGGGTGATAGACCCAACGAGATAGCGCGGCACCCCGCCCATGGTGGGAGCGTCGGCGGGACGTCCAGTCATCCGTGCATTGCTCCGGCCGACCCAGAAGGTCCACCGAAGCGAGAATCCGCGGGCGAGCCGCTCCTGGTGGACGGGGTGCTGCACCAGGGCGTCGGCGACGTAGCGGAGGCGCTCGCCGCCCAGCCATAGCCGCCGGACGAACTCGGTATCCTCGGCGCGCTGGACCGGGCTGTCCGGCCCCAGATCCTCACGGAAGAGACCATAGCGCTCGAACGCCAGGCGCCGAAACGCGAAATTGACGCCGAGCGGGGGCGTATTGAAAGGCTTGATCTCGAAGTCCCGATCACCGTGCTCGTAGTTGACGATTCCATGGCCGATGGGGGCGGGACCACCCAGCGCGGGGGTGCGCCCTCCGAAACCGATCGCCTCCGGGTGTTGGGCGGCCGCGCGCTCAAACGCGCGGAGCCACTGCGGTCCAACCTCGGCGTCATCGTCGGTGAACGCGAGAAGCTCGCCCCGAGCGACCGGCACGGCGAGGTTCAGGGCCCGTGACTTTCCGCGCCTGGGCTCGGAGAGGGCACGCAGCGGCAGCCGCCCTTCCGCGGCGAGGTTCCGGAGCAAGAGAGCGGTACTATCCGACGAGCCGTTGTCGACCACGAGGAGCTCCCATCCCCCCGCCGGCGCCTGGATCGCCTCGAGGGACCGAAGCTGGCTCTCCAGCTCGGGCCCGCGGTTCCGGGTCGCCATCAGAACGGAGATCATCGCCCTAGCCTCCGTGCCGCCCTGGCCCGCTTGTACCATCCCACAAAGAGACCCAGCTCCCAAGAGAGGTCGATCTGGCGCCGGAGGGAGGCGGGGGTGGCGGCGAGCCGAACCGCGTGCCCGAAGAGGCGCGGATACATCCACCGCGGCGCCCCAAGGAAGGAACGGCCGGGCCCCTTGGGCAGGACGTTGGCCCTCCCTTCCGCGTACCCGAACACCCAGCGCCAGAAGTACCGCCGCCGCATGCGTTCCCTCGGCACCCAGTGATGGACGAGGATGGTTGGGGCATAGACAACGACCAGGCCGGCCTCGATGACACGCCGGATGAGATCGGACTCTTCGCCCCCCCCTTCGCCTTGGAAGAGTCGCGTGGCGGTGCGTCCAAGACCGACATTGAATGCACCCACTCGGTCAAGGGTCGTCCGCCGGACCATTATGCTCCCGCCCCAGATTCTCGGGCGAGCCGGGAAGGGGTAGGCCAGACGCACGCGCTCATTCGCCGTCATGAGCCCGAGGTAGTTGTATAGCTCGTCGTTGTCCTCCAGCCATCCCGGGGGCGGCGCCTCCCATTCGGGGAGGATGCGCCCCCCCACGAGGTCCGCGCCCTCCCCCTCGATCGTGGCAAGAGCGGCGCCGAGCCACGTGTCCTCCGGCCGGATGTCGTCGTCCACGAAGGCGAGGATCTCCCCCGTCGCGGCGGCGAAGGCCGCGTTCCGAGCGTAGCTCACGCCCGGGCGGGACTCAAAGACCTGCGCCACCGGGACGGTCGCGCGTGCGGCATACCGGCTCACCACGTTGGAGGTGTCGTCGGTGCAATTGTTGTTCGCGACGACGATCTCCCACTCCAGAGCGGGCGCCACCCGCTGGTGAATGAGGGACTCCAGCGTGCGGCCGATCAACGAAGCGCGCTGGTGCGTGGGGATGCAGACACTCACACGCATCACCGTTCTCCTCCCAGGTCACGAGTGGATGCGCGCCCGCCGCTCGACTGTCCGAGCAGCCGGGATGCCCCATCGGCGACGCGCGACGGCAGGCGGGCGCCGAATGCCGCGCAAACCTCAGGCGTGTCATCGGTAGATCCATCGTCGACGACGATTACCTCCATCGGCCGGTAGTCCTGGGCGAGGACACTCTCGATGGTGACGCGCGCGAAGTGACCCTGGTTGTACAACGTCACGACAGCGCTAACCAGGGGGCCGGTCTCGACGCCAGGCATCATTCCACGGTCACGCTCTTGGCGAGATTGCGGGGCTGGTCCACGTCCAGGCCGAGAAAGGCCGCTACATGGTAGGCAAAGAGCTGGAGCGGCACTGCCGAGACCAGAGGGGCGATGAGGTCGGGCGCGGCCGGGACGGTGATGGTGGCGCTGGCGATCCGGCTCGCCTCGTGATCCCCGGGGATGGCAGATGGCGATCACGCGTCCATCGCGCGCACGGACCTCCTGAAGGTTCCCCATCATCCGCTCGTACGTCGCGTCCCGGGGCACCAGGGCCACCACGGGCATCTTCTCGTCGATGAGCGCGATGGGCCCGTGCTTCATCTCGCCGGCGGCGTAACCCTCCGCGTGGATGTAGGAGATCTCCTTGAGCTTGAGGGCGCCCTCGAGGGCGAGGGGGAAGTGGAGCCCACGCCCCAGGAAGAGGAAATTCGGATAGCGCGCGAGGTCGTGAGCGAGCGCGGCCACGCTCTGGTCGACTGCCAGCGCCTCCTCCATGAAGCGGGGGGCCTCCAGGATCTCCTCCGCCCGCTTGCGCGCGTCCGCATCGGACAGGTAACCCCGACGCTCGCCCAGGCACAGGGCCACGAGATAGCAGGCGGCGATGGTGGCGGTGAAGGTTTTGGTGGACGCCACCCCGATCTCGGGTCCGGCATGGGTGTAAACGACCCCGTTCGCCTCGCGCGCAATCGCGGAGCCTACCACATTGGTGATTCCGAGCACGGGGGCCTGCCGCGCGCGCGCCGCCTTCACCGCGCCAAGGGTGTCCACGGTCTCGCCGGACTGCGAGATGGCCACCACGAGGGTCCGGTGGTCGAGGACGAGGTCCCGGTAGCGGAACTCGGAGGCGATGTCCACCTCGGCGGAGAGTCCGGCCAGCCGCTCGACCATGAACCGGCCCACCAGAGCGGCATGATACGAGGTCCCGCAGGCGACGATCACGACGCGCTCGAGCCGGTTGGCGAGTCCGGCGTCGAGGTGGGCCTCGGGCAGCGACACCGCCGCGCCGTCTACCAGGAGGCGGCCGAGCAACGTGTCGGCCACCGCGCGCGGCTGCTCGTAGATCTCCTTGAGCATGAAATGGCGATAGCCGCCCTTCTGCGCCATGGCCGGGTCCCAGTCGATCCGCGAAGGAGCCCGCTCGACGCGGCGTCCGTCGAGGGTGATGAGCTCGGCACCGTCCCGGGTGATGCGCGCGACTTCACCATCCTCGAGCATCACCACGTTCCGAGTATAGGGTAGGAGCGCGGGGATGTCGGAGGCCAGGTAGGTCTCGCCGCGGCCCAGTCCCACCACCACGCTGCCCCCGCCGAGCTTGGCCGCGACCACGCTCGTGAGGATGCGCGCGCGAAAGCGCGGCAATGGCGTAGGCGCCGCGCAGCTCGGCCAGCGCGCCGCGACACGCGTCCCGCAAGTCGAGCCCCTCGCGGAGACGCTCCTCGAGGAGATGCGCTATGACCTCGGTGTCCGTCTCGGAGCGAAAGCAGTGGCCGTCGGCGAGGAGTCGCTCCTTGAGCGCGGCATAGTTCTCGATGATCCCGTTGTGGACGACCACCAGCCCTCCCGTGCAGTCGGCATGCGGGTGGGAATTGGCCTCGGAGGGCCGTCCGTGAGTGGCCCAGCGTGTGTGGCCGAGCCCGGTGGATCCCGCCACGGGTTCGCGCTCCAGATGCGCCTCGAGGTTTCCGATCTTCCCGAGGCTCCGTCGAATCGCGAGGTGGGAGCCGTCCAGGACGGCGAGTCCCGCGGAATCATACCCGCGGTACTCGAGCCGCTCGAGCCCGTCCAGGATGACCGCGGTGGCATCCCTCTCTCCGACATACCCGACGATTCCGCACATGGGGGTCTCCGAATCCTAGGCGCGCGTCGCCAGCCGGTACCAGGCGAGCTTCAGAGCGAAGGTGGGTAAGTGGTGCTCCCACGGCCCGCCCCGGCGTAGCTCCCAGGGATTGACCTTCGAAGAATTGAGGCCAAAGCGGGTGGTCACAGCGCAGATGAAACCCGCCTCGCGCACGAGCCGCTTGACCGTCTCCGTGTAGTCCTCGGTGCCCCCGTTGGGATACGCAAACGCGCGGGGGGCGCTCCCGCACGCGGATTCGATCATCGTCCGGGAGCCGAGAATCTCGGTCCAGGCGCGCTGAGGCGTCACGCGAGAGAGAATCGGGTGGTTGACCGTATGCGCACCGATGGTGAAGCCCAGGCCTCGGAGCGCGTGCACGTCGTCCCAAGAGAGCATAAGGTTCTTGAACGTACGCTGATCGGTGACGCCCAGCGCAGCGAGGAGCGCATCCAGCCCGCGGTGCCGCTCCTCGTCCGGAACCCGCTTGAAATGCTCGAGAGTGCGGGCCATGGTGCGCAGGCGCGCGGGCACACCGTTCAGGTCGAGTTCGTCGCCCCAGGGGGTCCGTACCGCGTTCATGGCACTCTTCTTGAGTCCGTGGGCGAGTCGGTCGAACCACGGCACTTCCGCCGTCCCGATGAACCCGGTGGCCAGAAAGATGGTGGCGGGCAGTCCCAGCCGCGACAGGATGGGAGCGGCATGGGTCAGGTTGTCGCGGTATCCGTCGTCGAAGGTGATCGCGAGGCTATTGCGCGGCAACCCGCCGCGCTGCAGACGCTCGACGAGGTCCTCAGGGGAAGGACGCGATAGTTCCGGGCGACGTGGCGCATCTGCCGCTCGAAGACCGCGCTGGGCAGGGCGCTGAAGAAAGGATCGCCGTCGTCGTTGACGCGGTGGTAAGTCAGGATCGGGAAGGCAGGGGCGCGTCGCGCATACCCCACCGCACGAGCCAGCGGCGAAAGCAGCCCGGAGTGGTGCAAGCCCCCCGCCACGAGCCGCACGAGAGAGGGGCGCTGCGTGGCGCTCATGCCGCGCGGCCCTCCGAGGTGGCGCCGATGCCAGAGGTGCAGCATCAGCACCGTCCACAGCTGGTCGCCGTAGTACGGCGTGGAATCCGACGCATGCAGCGCGAAGAGGCGCTCCAGTGCTCCCGGCCGGAAGTATCCGAGCCCGCGGGCCCACGGAGACAGGAGGGTATCATGGGCGAGGTCGCGGAAGCCCCGGTGCCGGCGCAACCAGTCGCTGGTGGGGATTCCGAAGCCGTGCTTCCGCTTGGCGAGGATCTCGGCGGGCAGGAGCGAGCGGAAGGCGCGCTTGAAGAGGTAGCGCTTCTCCACCCGCGCACCTTGAAGTCGGCCGGTAGCGTGGCGGTGAACTCGACCAGCGGGCGGTCGAGGAAGGGAAAGCGGACGCCCACTCCCGCCCGCTCGGCGGTGCGGGTCACCTTGAGCGAGGTCGTTGTCGCCCAAGGTGAGCTTGCATGTCCATGTACATCATGCGGTTCAGCTCGCTCGTGGCCCGGGCGCGGCCGAAGTGCTCCTCCACGATGCGCCAGGGCGCCTCCGGGATCGCGAGGCGCGGAGGAGCCGGGGGCGAGGAGCTCGCGCCCGCGCCGGGCGAGGAAGAACGCGATAGGAGTACAGCCGCCGCGCGGTTCGGGCATGGCCCGCGCGCTGCACATAGCGCTGCGCCTTTCCACCAGCGAGCCTGGACTCCGTCCGGGCAGGGCGCGGAGGACGGGCTCGAGGAGGCGACGGCGGACGAGGGCGGGGAGCCGCTGATAGCGCGCGAAGATCGCGGTCACTCGCATAGCGCTCGTTGCCGCCGAAGATCTCGTCACCGCCGTCGCCGGCGAGCAGCCGGCGAAACGCCGGCGTCGCTGGGCGAGCTCGCGCGCAGAGGTAGGTGCCGATGGCGGAGTTGTTGCCGAAGGGCTCGTCGTAGATCTCGACGAGAGCGGGCAGCGCCTCGAGGGCTTCGTCCGGGGTCACGATGTGCTTCTCGTGGCTGGCGTTGAAGTGCTGCGCGGCCACGTCCGCATAGTGCAGCTCGTCGAAGCGCTCCTCGTGGAAGCCGATGGAGAAGGCGGGAACCCGCTCGCCGGTGAGCCGCGACATGTACCCGAGCACGGTGCTGCTGTCGGTGCCGCCGGACAGGAACGCGCCGGTCTCCTTCGCGGGCCCGCCGGCCGAGCGCCGCTGCCACCGCCTCCTCCACGTGCCGGCTGGTGGCAGCCATCGCCTCACGCAGCCCGATACGGCGCTCGGGATACTCGAGGTCCCAGTAGGGTTCTTCGGTGAGGGAGCCAGCCGCCGGACCGTGAGGACGTGGCCGGGGGGAAGTCGCCGGACCCCCTTCCAGACCGAGGCGGGCGCGGGCACCGAGCGGAGATTGAGATAGTCGTAGACCACCTGCGGGTCCACGCCGCTCGCCACGCCCGGCACCGCGAGGAGCGCGCTGGGCCGCGAGGCGAAGGCCAGCCCGTCCGGCGTCGACGCGTAGAAGAGCTGCTTGCATCCCGAAATGGTCTGCGCCGCGAGCCAGAGCGTGTCCTGCCGCGGGATCCCAGAGCGCGACCGCGAACGCGCCGCGGAGATGCGGCAGAAGGCCCTGCCAACCCTCCAGCTCGTACAGGCGCGCCAGCACCTCGCAGCCGCCGGTGAGGCCGGTAAGGGCGCGGAGCTCGGCGAGATTGACGAGGTCGAGATCGGCGGCGACGATGGCGGCCTCGTGCGCTTGGGAGCCTTGCCGCTCGCGCCGGTGAAGAAGCCCGACATCCCCGAGGTGAGGGTGAGCGGGTCCCCGGCCCCGGGCACCCGGGCGGCCATCGCCTGGAGAAGCTCGGCGGCGACCGGCCGATCGGCCGGTCGCGGTGGACGATGCCGCCGAGGAGGCTCATCCGAACCGCTCCCGGAGCGCGCCGGCCGGCGGGCCAAACACCGCGAGTCGAGGAGGTGGAGCAGGCGACCGTAGGCGGTGGGCCGGTAGATCATGAGATGCACCGCCTCGTGATTGCCCGTCGCCCAGCGAAGCTTGTACTCGTTCAGCCCGGGCCCCATGTCGTACTCGTGGAGACCCCCCCGCTCGAAGAGCGCGCGCGCGATCGCGAAGTTCAGCGCGCTCCCCGGTGAGACTTCGCGATGGGCGAGGTCGAAGTCGGCCCGCAGGGCGTTGACGCGGCCTCTCGTCGCGGAGCTGATACTCCATGGCCACGAGCCGATCGTCGAGACGCAGCGTCCAGAGGGACAGCCAACCCCGGGCCGACGCGCGGCGGGTGAGCTCGGCGAAGAACCCGTGCATGTTGGGCATGGTCGCGATGGCGACGCCGCGATCGGCCTTCCAGCTCCGCCGGGTCAGCTCCACCAGCTCGGCGAACAGCGCTCCCTCGGGGTCCACCTGCGTATGCTCTTCGACGCGCACCCGCCCGGCCCGCTCGAGCCGGTTCTGGATATTCCGGGACGTCTTCTTGAAGCGCTGGCTGGTGTCTCTTCCAGAAGGCCTCCCAGCCGCCCTCGATGGCCAGGTACGGCGACAGCGACGCCTCCGCGCGGCGCCAGGAGAAGCGGCCCGGCCAGGCTTGCCTCGAGCGCCTTGAGGGTGGGGGCGGCCGCGGGTAGCTTCTGCAGGCTCGCCACATCCCAATCGCCGCGCTCGGCAAGATGATCGAGAAGGGCGGCCATGACAGGGCGGGCGTCCCCCGCCACCAGCACATCGATGAAGGGCGTGTCGGGGCATTCGAGCAGGGCCAGCCGCCGGGTGGGGAGACCGCGCCGGCTCTCCCGCCAGCGCATCAGCGGGACCAGCGCCACCGGATGGCCGGCGTCCTCGACGACGAGCACCTCCGGTCGCCGGGAGGGTCGCCACCGCGGGCCAGCAGCAGGCGAACCAGTCATGGCTGAGGAACGGAGAGGTCTGCCCGCTGCGGGCGGCGAGGTCGTTCCAGGTGGCGGCCAGGGCCCGGAAGTCGGCGTCCGTCTCGACGCGGCGCACCCGCAGGCTCATGGCCGGGTGACCTCGGCCTTCGGTGTCGCGGGAGAGGCGCCGGCACGCGAGGAGGCGGAGCGAGCATTGCGGGCTCCCGCGGCCTCCACCAGCGTCGACTCGATGCGGTCGAGGACGGCGGACCAGGAATGATGTTCCTCCACGAAGGCGCGGGCGCGGGACGCCAGCACGGTGCGCGCCTCGCGATCGCGGAGCAGCCCGATGACGCGCTCCGCGAAACAAGCCGGATCGTCCTCCACGAGGAAGTGCTCGCCCGGACGGCACTCGAGGCCGCGCGCCGCCGCGCCGGTGGCCACCACCGGCACGCCGAGCGCCATCGACTGGAGCACCTTGTTCTGAATGCCCCGCGGCGATGCGAAGCGGCGCCACGCACACCGACGCCTGCCGGTAGTACGGCCGCACGTCCGGCACGGCGCCGGTGACGGTGACACCCGGGAATCTCGCCGAGCCTGCGTACCGCGGGCGCCGGGGTTCAATCCCACGATGAGGAAGCGGGCGCCGGGGACGGCGCGGGCCACCGCCGGGAAGATCTCCGCGCAGAAGTGCTGGACCGCATCCACGTTGGGGAAGTAGTCCATCGCGCCGGTGAAGATGACCGTCGGCACATCGGCGGGCGGGCCGTAGCCGGACAGATCGACTCCGTTCGGGATCACCGCGGTGCGAGCCCAGGGCGCGAAGCTCTTGAGCAGCGCCTCCTCGGCGGCGGTGGCGAGGATGCAGCGACGGCCCCAGCGCACCGCCTCGGCCTCGAAGCGGCGCAGGCGCCGGCCCTCCAGGCGATAGGCCCACGAGATGCGGCCGTCGCTGCTTGGTGGCGTACTGCGTCCACTTGTCGGAGTCCACGTCGACGAAGTCCATCACCACTGGTAGAGCGGTTCCGCGTACATACTCGACCATGGGCGAAGAAGAGACGTACACCGCGTCGTAGGAGTTGTCCCGCAGGCGCCGGGATGACCCGGCGGGCGAGCCGGCCCGAGCGGAAATAGGCGATGCTCAGCGAGCGGCCCAGGCCGAGCCCGGCCAGGCCGCGGGCGAGCGCGGCCGGCTTCCAGAGCCCGCCCCACTCGAGGTCGGGAATGTCTCGGCCTCAGCGGGTCGAGGCCCGGGCGGTCCGCAGCATCGTCGATGACGAAGCCGAGCGTGAGCTCGTGAGACTTCGGGCGAGATGGCGGGCGATCTGGTACGCGCGGATCTTGTCCCCCGTATGCGGGGGATACGGTATGCGGTGGGCCAGCATCAGGATGCGCATCGACTCAGGCAAGGTTCGCGCGCGCGACCCGCGAACGGCGCCGGCCAGGCGGCGCGAGCGCGGCGGCCGAGTACCGCGGAGTCGAGCGTCTGCGCGAGCTGGTCGACGACCACGTCCCAGGAATAGTTGGTCCGCACGAAGGCGGCGGCCTCGGCCTCCCAGCTCGGCGCGCAGGGACGCGCTGGCGAGCAGCTCCGACACCCGCGCGGCACAACCGGTGGGCGCGTCCTCCACGAGAAGGTCGCGGCCCGCGCGGACGCCGAGCCCTTCGGTGGCGTCGGTCGTGCTGATCACAGGCAGTCCCGAGCACATCGCCTCGAGAATGCTCGTCTGCAGCTCACCCTCCGCGGCGAGCGGCGCCACGCCGAGCGTGGCCCGGTGGAGGAAGGGACGGATGTCGTCGATGGAGCTCGCGACCTCCACGCCCTCCATGCGCGCGAGCCCCTGGGCCGAGGGCACGAGCTCGCTGCCGACCACGAGGAAGCGGGCGGCGGGAAGCCGCCGGCGAACGGCGGGGACGACGGTCCGGAAGAAGTCGGCGGCGGCGGCGACCTGCCGATCCGACTGAGCGGGCTGAGGAACAGCACCGCGGGCGCGGCGGGCAGGCGCAGAGCCGGAATGAAGTAGTCCACGTCCACCCCGTTGGGGATGATCACCGGCAGCGGTGCCGTCGATAAGGTTCACCGCGCGGGCGGCATGCGGGCTGGACACGATGCGGAGCGCGGCCCGCCGGGAGATCGGCTGCCTCGGCGAGGCGGAGACGGGCGGCCTCGGTCCGGTAGAAGTTCGCGCCGGGAAACGAGCGCGCTTCCGCCTGCCGGGACCACCAGCATGAGTCCACGTCGCCCAGGTCGACCACCAGCGGCACCGCGGGGTCGGCTTCCAGCGCGTACTGGATCATGCTCGAGGAAGACACGTAGATGAGGTCGTACGACTCGGCCCGGAGCCGATCGCGCAGCCGCGTGGCGAGCGCGCTGGAGCGCGCGTAGGCGAGCGTGCAGGAGTCGCCGGTGGCGAGGCTCACCGCGCTGGCGAGCGTCTTCCAGCCGCGCGGCACCACCGCGAACTCGAGATCGCCGAACTCCTCGCGGAGCGCGGAGACCACGCCCACGGGGTTCGGATCGTCGGTCACGAAGCCCAGAGTCAACGATGGCTTCGGGCCAGATGACGCGCGAATTGCTGCTCGCGAGTCACTTTGCCGCCGCGACCGCGCAAGCGGCAACGAGCGGCCAAGCATCAGGATCTTCATATTTCGCTGACGTATCCTATCTCGTCCCCCCGATACGCGGAGGGATTCGGTGTCTAGAACGGCAGTCTTCACGAGCAAGAACTGCACGTTCTGTGCCACTGATCTCAGGGCAAGTACCGCGTCAGCAACGGTCCCGCGAGCTTGGTGACCCCGAGCGGCAGGCGCTTCCAGGCCTCGACGGCGAGCCGCATCTTGGGGTTGGACGGGCTCAGGTTCGGCATCTTCGCGCCCTCGCGCAAAGCGTACTGATACGGCAGCGGCTCCGGCTCGAATCCCCAGTGCCGCTTGAAGTTGTAGGCGCCCGGTGCCCTCACGGCTGCGGCCGAAGTCGAAGACGCGGTAGCCGGCGGCGGCGACGTGGCACATGAGCGACCAGTACATGAAGTCGTTGACCGCGTACTGCAGCCCCTCCCGGAGCGCGCCCCCGTAGTAGGGCAGCGCCTGGTCCTCGTAGAGCAGGGTCAGGACGCCGGAGATCATGCGCTCGTTGCGCCACACCGTCAGCAGCTCGCACTCCTTGCCGAACTCCGCCGCGAGGGCATGGAAGAGCCGCCGCGGGAAGACCGGCGAGCCGAGATTGTGTACGCTCGACGCGTAGATCTCGTAAAAGGCGTCGAGATGCTGCATGCCCACCTCGGCGCGGAGCCCGAACTTCACCCCCTGCCGTGTCATCCGGCGCTGCTTCCGGGGGATGGCCTCGAGGTTCTCATCTTCCGACGCCGAGATAGGCCGGACGAACCTCACATAGAGCGACTTCGTGGGCAGGTTCATCTCCTGACCGGCCCGGTGTCGAAGCTCCACGTAGTGGGCGCCGAGCCGCCGTGCCAGAGCGGTAGCTTCGGCGAGCAGGCCGTCTCGGGCGGCCGGCATCTCCGCGCAGATCCCTCCGTACACCGCGTAGGGCACGGAGACCAGCGCGCGTCCGCCCAGGAGGCCGCGGACCTCGAACAGCGGCAATACGCCCTCGACACTTCCGCCGCGGACCGCCATCAGATAGTGGGGCCGGTGTCCGAAGGTGGACTCCACCGCGCGCTTCCACGCCAGCAGATGGAAGGGACTCCCGGTGCGACTCGAACGCACGAAGGCGTCCCAATCGGCGGTCTGACTTCCCAGCTCGCGGATCTCCATGCGGGCGCTCTCGCGGCTCAGTGCGCCGCCCCATGAAGGAGCACGCGCACGATACGCTCGGCCGCCTTGCCATCCCAGTAGCTCGGGAAGCTCGCCCGCGGGCCAACGGCCCGTCGCGACTTCCCGCCACGCCTCGAAAATCGCGGCGGGGTCCACCCCCACGATGCGATTGGTGCCCCGGGTGGCGGTGATGGGACGTTCCGTGTTCTCGCGCAGGGTGAGGCAGGGAACCCGCAACGCCGTGGTCTCCTCCTGGATGCCGCCGGAGTCGGTGAGGACGCAGCGGGCGTTTGCCATGAGCTGGAGGAAATCGAGATAGGGCTGCGGCTCGATCAGCCGGAGGCCGCGCAAGGCGCCGAGTCCGGCCGTCCAGAGCCGGCCAGGCGCGCGCGCGTCCGCGGATGCACCGGGAACACCACCGGAATCTCCGCCTGGATCCGCGCGATCGCGTCCATCATCCGCTCGAGCGCCTCGGGGGTGTCCACGTTGCTCGGGCGGTGGAGCGTCAACGCCGCGTACTCGCCCGGCGCCAGCCCAAGGTCGCGGAGGATGCTGGATTCGCGCGCGCGCTCGCGGTAGCGGAACAGCGTGTCGATCATCACGTTGCCCACGAAGTGCACCCGCGCGGGATCGACGCCCTCCCGCGCGAGATTGTCGCGCGGCGACCGGCTCGGTGGTGAAGAGGAGGTCCGAGATCGAGTCGGTGAGGATCCGGTTGATTTCCTCGGGCATGGTGCGGTCGCCGCTGCGGAGTCCCGCCTCCACGTGCGCCAGCGGGATCCCGAGCTTGACCGCGGTGATGGCGGCCGCGAGCGTGGAGTTGACGTCACCCACCACCACTACCCAGTCCGGCCGGCGCTCGAGGAGCACGGGCTCCAGCCGCCGCATGATCTCGGCGGTCTGACCGATGGCGGTGTCGGCGCGGGCCTCCAGGTTGACGTCCGGAGCGGGGATCTCGAGGTTCGCGAAGAAGCTCTCCGACATCTGGAGGTCGTAGTGCTGACCGGTGTGGATGAGGGTGACGTCGGCCTCGTGGTACTGGCGGAGCTCCGCGAGAATGGGGGCGATCTTGACGAAGTTCGGCCGGGCGCCGACCACGACCGCCAGCCTCATTTCGGGTCTCCGATGGCCAGGAGGCCGATTCCCGCGAGCACCTCCGCGGCGGGAGCGAAGGCGAAGTCCGCCAGCAAGCGGGCAGCCGGGCTTCTGTCTTGCCGACATTGACGAGATGCCGGAAGCGGGTCAACGGGCCCACCGGTAGTCGTGGCTGATCCGGGGTCCAGCTCCCACGGATGGAGATAGACCATGGCCGGCTGTCCCTCGTGCCGGTTGATCCGGCGGAGCGCGCGCCGGGTGAGGGAATAGGGCATGAGCCGGAAGTAGCCGCCGCCCGCCACCGGCAGCTCGCCGCCCGAGCAGCGTCACGGTGGACATGGGGAACTCGGCGAGCTCGCAGCCATTGGGCGCCTTGAGCCGGTGCGGGAACCGCGGGGCGTCGGGGATACCGTAGCGATCGTGAACGATGGGGAAGATGCTCGAGTCGTACCGGAATCCGGCCTCGCACAGCACCTCGAGGCTCCACAGCGTTTCCCGCATGATCGAAAAGGTGGGGGCACGATAACCGAGTACCGCGTGTCCGACCGCGTCCTCGAGCGCGCTCTTGGCGCGCGTGACGTCCCGCTCGAACTCCGAGCGGGTGAGGTGCTGGATCATGCGATGTCCGTAGCCGTGGCACCCGATCTCGTGACCCAGGGAGGCAATCTCGCGGACCAGGGCCGGGTGCGCGCTCCGCGACCCAGCCCAGAATGAAGAAGGTCGCCCGGACGCGCTCGCGGTCCAGGATGTCGAGGATACGCTGCGTGGTGGCCACGACCCGGCTCTCCAGCGAGGGCCATTCCTCGGGCCGGAGGACACCGAGCGAACGCTTCCGCGTGGAAATACTCCTCGACGTCAAAAGTCAGAGCGTTCTTCATGAGACCCGACCTCGGCGAGCAGCGGCTCATCCTGCTGGTCCGCCTCAGAGAAGAACTGGACCGCATGCGCCAGGCCGGTCACGAGGGAAACGCGCGGGGCCCACCCCAGCACCTCGGCCGCCAAACCCCGATCGGCGCGCGCGAGTGATGGCGGCTCCGCGCGCGCCCGCGTCTGCCGGGGGACGGCATCGGTACGCAGCAGTCGGTTGAGGATGCCCAGGATCTCCACCGGGGACGTCAGCTGGCCGGAGCCCACGTTGATCGCGCGGCCGCTCGCGCCCGCCGCGCTTCCCGCGGCCACCGTGGCCGCCACCGCGTCATCGATGTAGATGAAGTCCTGGCCCCCGCGCCCGTCCCCGGCGAACGCCGGACGACGCCCACGCCGTAGCGTGTCGATGAGGGCGGGAACAAAGGCGCCGTGGAGGACCGCGTTCTGACGGGGCCCGTAGACGTTGAAGTACCGGAGGAGGACGGTCTCCAGGTGGCGGGATACGTGGTAGGCCCGGCAGTAGATCTCCCCCGCCAGCTTGGAAGCGGCGAAAACGGTCACCGGGCTCGCGAGGTGGTCCTCGGCGAAACGGAGCGCCGTTGGCGGTACCGTACACGGACGCGCAGGATGCGAAGACCACCCGCCGCACGCCTTCGGTGGCGGCGCCCTCGAGCACGTTGAGGGTGGCCTGGACATTCACCGTGTGGACCTCGGCGGCTCCGTTCGCCATCGAGCCCGACGGCAGCCCGGCGAGATGATAGACGCAGTCGACGCGCCGCATGGCCTTCCGTACGAGTCGGTCGTCCCGGACGTCCCCGATCACGAGCTCGATCCGGCGGCCGAGCCGTCCCGCGATCGGCCCGCGTTCGGGGCCGGCCTGAAGATTACGCAATGAACCCGTGGAGAGGTTGTCGAGCACCCGCACGTCGACGCCCTGCTCGAGCAGTACGTCGACGAGATGAGAGCCGATGAACCCCGCGCCGCCGGTAACGAGTGCGATACCCATGGCAACCTCTCAGAGCGTGACGATTGAGTGTCCTCGAGCCGCGATACGCCTTGAGCGCGTTGCGAGTGTCCACCACCAGGGACGCCCGGTCGGCAATCGTCGCGTAGTCGAAGCTCGAGTGATTGGTGAGAATGAGCACGCAGTCGGCGGCGGCAAGCACGTCGGGAGTGGGGCTGACCGCGGTGAGCTTGCCGCCCTCGATGGCGAGCTGGGGCGTGAAGGGGTCGGCGTACGACACCCGGGCGCCCTTGTGGGAGAGCATCTCGATGATCTCCAGCGAGGGCGACTCGCGGATGTCGTTGACGTCCGGCTTGTAGGTCACACCCATGACAAGCACCGAGGAGCCCCGCATCGCCTTGCCGCGATCGTTGAGGGCGTCGGTCACCAAGGTCACCACGTGCTCCGGCATGTTGCGGTTGATCTGGTCGGCGAGGGCGATGAACTGCGCCTCGTATCCGGTGAGTCGAATCTTCCACGAGAGGTAGAGGGGGTCCACCGGGATGCAGTGGCCTCCGATGCCCGGCCCCGGATAGAAGGGCATGAAGCCGAAGGGCTTGGTGGCGGCGGCGTCGATGACCTCCCAGGGATCCACCCCGATCTTGCGGCAGGCGAAGGCAAGCTCATTGGCGAGCGCGATGTTCACGCTGCGGAAGGTGTTCTCGAGGAGCTTGGCCGTCTCCGCCACCCGCGGGCTCGAGGCACGAAAGACGCTCGAGGTCACGTGGCGGTAAAGGCTGGCCGCCAAATCGGTGCAGGTCGGCGTCACCCCGCCGACCACCTTGGGGATATTCGCAGTGGTGTAGCGCTTGTTCCCAGGATCCACCCGCTCGGGGGAAAAGGCCAGGAAATAGTCATCGCCGATCACGCGGCCCAGCGACTCGATCCGCGGCTGGACCACCTCTTCGGTGGTGCCGGGAAAGGTCGTGCTCTCCAGCACCATCAGCTGGCCTTGCCGGAGGCGGGGGAGCAGATTCTCCACCGCGGAGAGGATGAACGAGATGTCCGGCTCCTTGCTCTTGCGAAGCGGAGTGGGCACGCAGATGACGATGGCGTCCGCGGAGCCGGCGTCCTCGAAGCTGGTGGTGGCGGACAGGGTGCCCGCGGCGACGAGCGGCGCCAGGGTGTCGGCGGCCACGTCCACGAGATAGGACTCCCCGCGATTGAGCAGGCTCACCCGTTCGAGATCCAGATCGATCCCGCGGACCGCGAGGCCGGCCTTGGCGAGCTCGACGGCGAGCGAGAGCCCCACATATCCCATCCCGACGATGCACACGCGCGCCGTTCGCGTGTCGAGTTTCTCCTTCAGCACATTGCCCCAATGGTTCACGAGCGATCTCCCCTCAAGCCTTGTTATCGGCCTTGGCGTAGGCGCGGTAGTAGCTGTAGTACTGGTTGACCTTCCGGACGGGCACCTGATTGAGGACGACACCCAGGATGGGTGTGCCCGACTTCTCGAGGATGCTCTTAGCCCGCAACAAATCTCGCGGACGAGTGGTACCGGACTGGCAAACGAGAATCACGCCGTCGGTGGCGGCGGCCATGTACAGGTTATCGGGGATGAGCAGGATCGGCGAGGAATCGAGGAGCACGAACTCGGCTTCCACCGACATGCTGTCCAGGACCTCGGGCAGGCGCGAGGAGCCCAGTCCGGTGCGGGTGAGCGCGGTCGAGGACGCCCCGCGCGGAGTGAGCCAGACGCCCTCCGCCACTGGGCTCATCGCCTCTCGAAGCTCGCCGGTGCCGGCGAGCAGATCGGAGAAACCCTTAGAATTTGGGGTCTTGAGCGTTCGATGCAGGGTGGGGCGGTGGAAGTCCGCGTCCGCGATGATGACGTGCTTGCCTACCTCGCCGAAGACGAGTCCGAGGTTCACCACCACGGTGGACTTCCCCTCGCCGGGCAGCGCGCTCGCGATCATGATGCGCCGCATCGGGATGTCGCGGCCCAGGAGCTGAATCTCGACCCGCAGCCGCCGGAAGGCCTCCACGAAGAGGAAGTATTCCTCCTGGCTCACGTCGTCGGGCTGTCCCCCGCCGATCATGAACATCGAGCGGCGCGACCGGACCCTCGGAATGCTCGTGAGCACCGGCAGTTCAGTCAGGCTACGGACGTCGTCGTCGGTCTCGACGGGACGGTTGAAGTACTCGATGGTGGCGGGGACTCCGAGACCGATGACGAGCGCCAGGGCCAGCGCCACACCGAGGAAGCGCAGTCGCTTCTGGTTGCTGGCGGGCAGGGGAACGCTAGGGGCATCGATGACCTTGACGACCTTCATTTCGCCCTGCTCGCGTATCCGGGCCGCGGACAGTCTCTCGGACAGCATGCCGTGCAGACGGCGGTTTGATTCCATCTCGGTGGCGAGTCGAGTGTATTCGAGCTCGTCACGCGATAGACCGGTCAGGCTTTTCTTCTGAGTGGCGATCTGTTCGCGGAGGGCTTCTTCCTGGGCGTTCAGCGACAACGCGGACGTCTCCAGCGCGGCCATGGTCTCGGCGAAGGCCGAGCGATCCGCCGCCGGAACGGTGCTTCCGGCGGTGGGAACGGGTGTCGTCTCCTTGACCGCGTCCCCGAGCTCCTTTTGCACGTCGGCGATCTGCCGCTTGGCGGACATTACCCGCGGGTGCTCGTCGGTGTACTGGACCTGATACTCGATGAGCTGGGTCTCGAGCGTTTGCAGCTTGGCGCGGAGCCGCTGGATGCGCGGCGCAACGGCGGACGCGGGCGCGCCGCCCGGCCGGGCCATGGCCACCGAGGACGGCGGCAGTGCATCGACCTTGGTCTTGAGCGCGGCCAGCCGATTCTGCGCCATGCCTTTGTTGGCGACTACCTCAGCGTAGGTGTTCTCCATCTGGGTCAGCCGGCTCACCGCCTCGGCGTGGCGGGCGGGAACTCGCACGCCGCCGCGGGCGCTCGTGAACTGTCGCATTGCCTCCTCGGCGTTGTTGAGCTGCTTCCCGATCTGGACGTGCTGCTGCTCGAGGAACTCGCGGCTGGTCTTGCTGTCCTCCACGTTGAAGGATCGCGTGCGCGAGACGAGCACCTCCACGAAGGTATTCGCGATGTCCATGGCCACGCGCGGCTGGGAGGCCTCGGCGGAGACCTCCACGATGCCGGTGGTCCCCAGTGGACGGAACGCGAGGCGCGAGGCCCGGAGCTCGTTGAGGGCCCGTCGCTGAGGACTCTCCACGACGATCTCCTCGCCGCGGAGGCGACGCAGCCAGTTCTGCATCATGCTCGAGTAGTCGACGGTGTAGGGATTCTCGACCAAGTCATCCACCGAGTTCCGCGGCAGAGACTCGACCACCGCCTCCGAGAGCCCCCGGCTCTTCAGGATGGCGAGCTGGACTTCGAGGGGACGGAAAGGCGCGAACTCCCGGAAGAGCGCGACGCCCTCCGGCCGGGTCTCCATGAGGATGGTCGCGCTCGTGCGGTAACGCGGCGGCTCATGCGACATCCGGTACGCGACGGGCACGAACAGGCCCAGCGCGGCGAGAAACGCGATCAGCACCCATTTCTTCCGCCGGGCGAAGACGGAAAGAGCAACCTGTTTCAAAACCTTCAAGATGTCCATCGGCGTCAATCTCCTCGTGCGGCGACCCGCTCAGGGTCGCGGCTCAGCGTCCACGGGCGAAAAGAACCACCTGGATAGTGGTAATGAGAATCACGAGATCCAGGAATAGCGAGAGGTTCTTGATGTAGTAGAGGTCGTACTGGAGCTTCTCGATGGCGTCTTCCACCGTGGCGCCGTAGCGATACCGCACCTGCGCCCAGCCGGTGATGCCCGGCTTGACCGACAGGCGCTCCATGTAGAAGGGAATCTGCTTCTGCAGGGTATAGACGAATTCGGGACGTTCCGGTCGGGGTCCGATGAAGCTCATGTCGCCGAGGAGGACATTGATGAGCTGCGGTAGCTCGTCCAGCCGTGTCTTTCGGAGGAGGCCGCCCACGCGGGTTACGCGCGGGTCCTGGTCCTGGGCCCACACCGGACCGGTGTCCTTCTCCGCATCCTCCCTCATGGAGCGGAACTTGTTGAGTATGAAGATGCGTCCGTTCTGCCCGAGGCGCGCCTGGCGAAAAAGCACCGGACCCCGCGACTCCAGCTTGATGGTGAGGGCGACCACCGCCATTATGGGCAGCGCGACGAGGAGACCGACGAGCGAGAGACTCAGGTCGAGCAGGCGCTTGATGATCTCCGTGCGATAGGTCTTCACGAACCCGTCAGAGAAGATGAGCCAGCTCGGACGGAGGTCGGTGACCAGGATCTTGCCCGTCTCCTTCTCGTAGAAGGTCGGCCAGTCCTCGACCTGGATGCCGCGCATGCGGCAATCGATGAGGGCCTTGGCGGGGAAGTTACCCCGACGGTTCATCTGCGCCACGACGATGAGATCCGGCTTGGTGTCCTCGACGAGGGCGGACAGGTCCTGCGTCTTGCCGAGCAGCACATGTCCGGCGGGCACCGTCTCCGGGGCATTGGGATTGTCGTCCAGAAAGCCGAGGATGGTGAAGGGACGGGCTCCGGTCTCCTCCAGGCCCGCGATCACCTTGCCGATCGCGCCGGTGCCCAGGACCAGCGCGCGAATACGCATGCGCCGATGGGACCAACGCCCCAGCCAGGCGGCCCGCCACGCGATAAGGCCCAAAGTGGCCGCCGCACCGATCTGGAGGAAGGCGGCGCGGCCGAGTCGAAGGTTGGGGATCGCGAATCCCACTGCCGCGATCAGGAGGCCCGCCACGGCTTGGCAGGTGAGCAGCCGGGCGAGCAGCTCTCGGCGGCCCAGGGGCAGCCGCACGTCGTAGAGGCCCCCGAGGTTGAGAACGAAGGCCACCAAACCGACCACCAGGACGAGGCGGGTGACCACGGCGCCTTCCGCGATCCAGGTGCCCATCAGCTTGGGAGTCTGAAATGCGAGAAGGAGGACGGCCAGATCCCCCGCGAAGAGGATCAGCGGGATCTGTGGAATATAGTGCCGGAATACTCTGAGCATTCGCTATCCGGGGGCAGTAAGGAGCAATCTCAGTGCCAACGCGCATTGCTTCGCGTGCCATCTAAGTCATTGGAATTCCTTGATACTCACGACGTTTCAGGAGAGTACGAGAGTGCCCCGATAGGGAATCGAGCTTCCACTTCCTGCTGATTCTGCGCACCGTGGTAGGACGGATCTTCCTGAGGCCGATAAATCGCGAACTTACGAAGCGGTCGCTACTGCGAAAAACTTGCATGGTACGGGTCAATTGGAACGGGTAATTCGTAGTTTAACTTCGAACTACGAGGTTAGAACTGGGCGCTGAGGGTGACGGTCGCGCGGTTTTCGATGTAGCTCTGATTCGTCGCGAAAGGATTGTTGCCGGCGGCACCGCTCGTGTTTATGTTCCCGTTGTTGTCCACATCCCGTTTGATCCAGCTGTACGAACCGGAAAGGGACAACCAGGTGAGCATGCGCCAGCTCACATTCGCTCCGGCGGTATACGACGTCTGCGGCGCGATTCCGGAGCCCCCGCCATCGACCGCCTCGCTGTACGAGTACCGTGCGCGCACCGACGCGTTCACGAAGGGGGTGATGGCGTAACTGAAGCTCGCGTAGGCGCTTCGGGTGAAAACGATTCCGAAGTCCTCGCCCTCGTCGGCGGTCTGCCGGAAGTCCTGGAAGAACCCCGCCGAGATCGTGGCGTATGCAAAGCGATAGCTCGCGTTGATACTGGCGGAAAACGCGGGGCGCAGGCTGTCCGACGAATCATCGGAGTCGAAGATGCTGACGCCCACGCTGCCCGAGACGGAGAACCCGCCGGGCACCCCGTGAGCGGCGAAGAGGGAGGCGTTCGCGATCCGCGAGGAGTCCGTGTCGGAGTCGATCAGCGAGAGCGAGGTCGAGATGCCGGCGGAGGTGAACGTGTCCAGCTGCCGCGAGAACGAGCCGTATATCCGGTGGCCCGAAGGTCTGCCCGGTGGTGTTAACGGTGGTGTCGTCGGTGGTGTCCCGGGTGGTGAACTCGTAGCCCACGCTCACCGTGTTCCGCGCGCCTACCGGCATGCTGGCGTTGGCGCCGAAGATATGACTCATCGTCTTCTCGTCGTCGAAGAAGAGCGAGTTGCGGTAGTAGACCTGGGTCTGGACGATGTCGATCAACCAGCTCAGCGAAATGCTGAAGGTGTTCACGCTGAACTTGTCGCGTTCGCCCCGCAGGCTGGCCTCGTTAGGGTTACTCGGGTTACTCAGAGAGGGGTCGTCGTCCCGTATGTACGTGTCGGACACCGTCAACTTCATGCGAGGGTTGAACGAGTGTGTCAGCGTGCCCGTGAACGAGGGGAAGAACGAGTAGTGCTCTTCGTCGGGCCGCGGTGTCGTGAGACTCCGCTGAACGCCTCCGGAGAGGGAGCCTTGGGTATTCGGATAGTTCAGGAGCACGCTCAGGCTCCCGGTCAGCCTGGTGCGGAAGTTTTCGACCTTGTTGCGCTCGGTGAGGAAGAAGTTGTCGGTGTACTCCTCGCTGAGGGTGACTCCCGGGCTGACGGTGAGTCGGGGCGCGTTCAAAGGAATGACCGACATGTCGAATGCGCCCGGTATCCGGGTCTGGGACGGGTTCGGCGGGCTCGGAGCCACGTAGGGCCGTCCGTCGGGCCCGAGCGGGGTGGCCGGCGTGCTCGCGGGCGCGGCCGGCTGCCCTGCGGCGTCGAGGTATCCTGAGCGCGAGCCGGCGCGACGGTGAGGACTGGAATGGCGAGGAGAACAGCCAGGAACAGACACGACTGCTTCAGGGGGAGTCGCGTTGCCCGCGACTCCCCCTGCAACTTCGATCCGGTGCTAGAAGAGTCTCTGGGGTACAAAGACGATGTCGTCCGGCCTCAGTTTCACGTCTGGATTGTCCTCTGGGGCCCGCAAAATCTTATCAAGGTCGAGCTTCATACGCACCTTTTTTTCGCCTTCGGATCTCAGAAGTTCGACCCTCCCTGGGGCGGCCATGGGGGTGGTCCCCCCCACCAGGGCCATCGCCTTGGACAGGGTCAGGTCGCTGGTGTACTTGAGGGCGCCGGGAGACCGGACCTCCCCCTGAACGTAGACCAGCTCGGCGATGGGGATGACGATGGAGTCGAAGGGTTCCAGCTTGAGGTTCTGGCTGACGTCGCCCTTCTGGAGCTTCTGGAAGTCCACGGGTATCTTCTTACCCCCGCGAAGGAGAAAGCCCTTCTCGGCGTCCGCGGTCGGGGCCATCCCGCCATTGATCGCGGTGGCCTCAAGGAGCGTCATGTCATTCCGGGTGAGCTGGAAGGGACCAGGCTTGGTGAACCCCCCCACGAAGTACACCGGCCGGCTCTTGATCTCCCGGATGATCACCGTCACCGAGGGCACCTTCACGGTCTTGCTGTAGTGCTTGACGAGCTCGTCCTGCAGCTGCTGGACGGTACGGCCTCCCGCCTGGATCTCCCCGATGAGGGGGAGCGAGGTCTTGCCGTCGGGCCGGACGAAGACCGTCTGGTTCAGGTCCTTGTTGTCCCACACTTGCACCTCGAGGACATCCTCGGGGCCGATGACATAAGATTGGTCGGCGGCGGCGGCCGGCGCGACAGGGACGATCAGGACCGCGAGGGCCATCAGCAGCCCGAGCGACGTCCAGTGGAAACAGCTCTTCATGGTCAGACTCCTAGGAGATGCTCGGGCTCGCTGGCCCGATTCGGTTGGGTGGGCGCTTCGATGCCGGCCTCCGCGTAAGCCTTCAGCTTGTACTGGAGGCACCGCAGGCTGATGCCGAGAACCCGGGCCGCCCGGGTCCGATTCCCGCCGGTCTCCTGCAGGGTGCGGAGAATGTATTGCTGCTCCACGTCACGAAGCGTCAACCCGGAGCGGATGCGGATGGACGAATCCGCCTGACGCGGCGTCGTGGTGTCGCCCAGCCAAAGGGCCCCCACGTCCACCACGTCGCTCTCACACAGGACCACTGCCTGCTCGATGCAATTCTCGAGCTGGCGAATGTTCCCCGGCCATTGATAGCTCGTGAGGAGCTCCATCGCCTGCGGGGTCACCGAGCGGATGCGCTTGCGGTGGGCGGTGCTGAACTTCCTGAGGAAGTGATCCACGAGCACGGGCACGTCGCCCTTGCGATCGCGCAGGGGAGGAGTCTGCGATCATGACCACCGCGATCCGGTAGTAGAGATCCTCCCGGAAGTTCCCATCTGCCACCGCGCGCCGGAGGTCCTTGTTGCTGGCGGTGATGAGGCGGATGTCGGTGCGAATCGGCTTGCTCCCGCCCACTTTGCGAACTCGCGCGTCTGGATCACACGGAGGAGCTTGGCCTGGAGCGGCGAGCGACAGCTCGCTGATCTCGTCGATGAAGAGGGTGCCGGTATGGGCGAGGGAGAAGACGCCGTCGCGGTTTTCCACCGCGCCGGTGAAGGAGCCGCGGACATGTCCGAAGAGGTGGCTCTCCATCAGCCCGTCGGGAATGGCGGTGCAATCCAGGGTGATGAGAGGCCGGTCGCGGCGGTCACTATTGTAGTGGATGGCGCGGGCGATGAGCTCCTTGCCGGTGCCGCTCTCGCCCACGATACAGACGTTGGCGCTGCCCGCCGCCACCTTCTCGATCTTCGCGAACACGTCACGGATCTCGGAAGACTGGCCGACGATGTCCGACACCACCGCGCTCCCCGGGGTGCCGGCGACCGCGGCCGCCCCGCTGGTGGCGCGGCCGAGCACTCGCTCCAGCCGGGAATCCAGCTCCCCGGCGCTGCGGGGCCGCTCGAGGCATTCCACTCCCGGCAACGCCGTGAGGTGCTCGATGCCCTGCGCGGTGGAGTCGAAGAACACGAGGGTGGGACACGCGGCCGCCGATGCCTTCAGATGCCGCGCGACCTCCCACGCGGTGATCGCGGACGAGAGATTGACCACGCGGAATCCCACCGGGCCTTGACTGGCCTCGGCCATCACGAGCTCCTGCGCCGAGCAGACGAAAACGCCCTCGGCGCCGCGGGCAGCGAGGAAGCGGTGGATGCTGGGTGAGATGTCCAGGGATTCGTCGAGCACTAGAGTTTTCATCGGATCCTCATCCTCTGCTTTCGGCCGCCGCGTGGACCACGCGGTTTCCACCCCGGCGCGCCGCTTCGTTCACGTGCGCCTGGGCCCGAGAGAGCAGGATCGTGTCATTGTATCCGTCGCGAGGAAACGAGACGCCTCCGACGCTCAGGGTAATTTGGCGGGGGTTGCCGGCGTCTCCGAGGAAGACGACTTGCTCGATGTGGGCCCGAAGCCGCTCGGCCACCTTGAGGGCATCGCTTCCTTCCGTGTGCAGCAACAGGATCGCGATACCGTCCTGGACGCGACCGACCACGTCGGTGGAGCGGAGGAAATGGGTGATCTTCCGGGAGATCGCCTGCTGGACGTCTTCACCGCCGCCTGCCTCGCCTGGGTCCGGCTTCACCAGGCAGACGGAGAAGAAGTCCTGGTACCGGGTCGCCCGCAAGCGCCTCCCTTGAGAGGAGGTGCCGGAAGGCGTCCTCGACGAAGACTCCCGAAGCTGCTCGATGAAGTCGGCCACGATCGACGCTCCTTTGCATCCTCGAGCTTGCCACTGCACCATTACATTCTCTTCTGCGCCGTGAAAAATTTGTGCGACACGTCACGGCCGCTTCGTAGGGAGAGCAAGCGGTATGCCAAAATTGCCCACCCGCCGTATGAGGCCACCAGCGCCCATTGAGAAGCAGAATTACTTGTGTCGCCGGTGACTTGCGTTACATTCCGAGCGGTCGCCACCTCTCGCGACCATCCCCAAGATTCCGTCGCGTCGGCCGAATCGTGAAAGAACTGCGCAAGTCACTTCCCAGTATGACCTCGGTAAGAATGGGAAACTATTTCTTGGCATTTCTCCGATCGGCCTTGCCATCCAGGCCGGCCGCCGTGATCTTGTAAAGCAATGCTTTGTAACTGATTTTGAGGAGCCTGGCCGCCTCGGCGCGGTTCCATCGAACGCGGTCCAGCACTTCCTTGAGCACGGCCTTCTCAGCTTCCATGGCTGCCCGCTTGGCTATCTCCTTCAGACCCAGGCCGGCCTCTCGATTTGTTGGTGCGCCCTGAATTTGGGGAGCGGGGGAGGGCGGGGGACCGGCGAGGTGACGGGATTGGTCTCCCGGCCTGACCAGGGCCGGTTGCGGCGCATGGCGATCTCCTCCTGGAGGAGGGTTTCGTTCTGCAGGACCACGAGGCGCTTGATCATGTTCTCAAGCTCCCGGACATTGCCGGGCCAAGCATACTCCTGAAGCAAGCGCAACGTCTCGGGCGAGATCCGGGGCGCCTCTCGGTCGTACTGGCGGCAGAACTTCCGGAGGAAGTGCTCCACGAGCCCCGGAATCTCCTCGCGGCGCTCACGCAGAGGCGGCACCGAGATCGTCACCACATTGAGGCGGTAGTACAGGTCCTCGCGGAAGTGCCCCGTGGCCATGATCGACGCGAGGTCGCGGTTGGTCGCGGCCACCAGCCGCACGTCCGTGTCGATCATCTCGCTGCCTCCCACCCGGAAGAAGCGCCCGTCCTGGAGGACGTGGAGCAGCTTGGCCTGCAGGCCCAGCGGCATCTCGCCGATCTCGTCGAGGAGGAAGGTGCCCCGGTGCGCGAGCTCGAATTTCCCGGCTTGCGCCGGTGCGCCCCGGTGAAGGCGCCCTTCTCGTGCCCGAACAGCTCGGACTCCAGCAGGTCGCCGGGCAGCGACGCGCAGTTCACCTTGAGAAAGGGCTTCTCGCGGCGCTGGGAGATGTAGTGGATGGCCTTGGCGACCATCTCCTTGCCGGTCCCGCTCTCGCCCTGGAGCAGGATGGTGGCATTGGTGTCCGCGGCGCGCCGGACGATGTCCTCGACCGCGCGCATGCGGTCGCTGTTCCGGAAGAGGAGGTCCAGATCAGGCCAGAAACGCTCGGGATCTGCCGAACCCGGCGCCACCATCTCACCGGGGGCGATGGCATCGCTCCGCGCGAGGGCGGTTCGCACGGCAGTCTGGATCACCGTGGCCGACGCGGGCTTGACGATGAAGTCCGATGCGCCCGCGCGCATGGTGCGGACCACGTGAGCGGTGTCCTGATAGTCGGACAGCGCGAGGAGAACCACATCTGTCACTTCGAGCCGCATCTGGTGGATGAGATCGCAGGCGTCGATGCCCGGCAGGCTCATATCCACCAGCACCAGCTGGGGGCGAAGGGTGGAGAGCATGGCGAGCCCTTCCGAGCTGCTCCCCGCGGTGAGGACGGGAAAGCCCGCCTCCTTGAGGATGCGGACGAGCCCATCGCGGCTTTCCGGATTGGCGTCGACGATCAGCGTGGAGGCAGTCGCCATTGAGGCTTCAGATCGCTACTTGACGGGCCCGAGAGTGGCCCGGATACTCGGGGCGGAGACTCCCATGCGAATCCTTGTTGTCGACGACGATCCCTCGGTGGCGGAGGTCATCGCCGAAGCGATCCGGGCCCGCGGAGACGCGGCGCTGGTGGCGCTCGACGGTGCCGAAGCCCTCGACATCCTCGAAACGACCCCGGTGGATGGCGTATTTCTCGACCTCGTGATGCCCGGCCTGGGCGGCATCGCAACGCTGGCTCGCATCCGGACCCGGCATCCCGCGCTCCAGGTCGTGATTCTCTCCGGCCATGCCGATGAGGAGCAAGCTCGTGAAGCCCTTTCTCTGGGCGCGGTTGACGTGGTCAAGAAGCCGGCCGCCCTCACCCACCTCAGCGACGCTCTCGCCCGCCTCAAGCGCGACTGACCAGCCTGAGCGGCGGTTCAAGGGCGACATTGTTCTAGGCTAATTGAGGCAGGATGGGAAAAGCAATGCCCAATTTCCCCGAACAAGTACCTGAAATCGGGCTCTGCACCGAAAGATCTCGGGAATTCGAGGCTTAATGCTATCTGCCCCTGGCTCAGGCCGCAGATCATTAGCGACTTTCTGGATGGACGGGCTTTTCGCTGTAGTCACCGCGAGCGATGGCGCGCTCGCGCACGGGCATGAATTCGACGACACACATGCGCCCTCGATCACCCATTCCCTCCTCCAGCTCCGCGCCAACGGGCGGCCGCGCTGGATCTCGAGAGTCACGACGACGGCGCGCTCATCACGTTTTGCGCGCCGGCCTTTGGCTTGCGGCGCAAGGGTGGATCTGAGATCATCTCGTCATGAAGCCCTTCGTGACCGCTGTGGCGCTGGTGGTCGTGCTTGGGTGGGGCGGTGCGGCTCTCGCCCAGGCTCCGCCGACTCCGACGGCGCCCTCCCAGACGCCTCCTCAGCAACCGGCGGAGGAAGGCCTCGCCATCATCGCTCCTGCACCGTCTGTTCGAGAATCGACCCGCGTGCGGGAATCCGAGTTCTATCCGGGCGAGGACCACAACTTCCGGGTGCGTCACGAGCCCGCGTTCATCCAGGGACTGAGCACGGCCCCCGCCAAGGGGCCGATCAGGCGCTATGGCCTGTCCGGGTGGACATCGCCGCCCGGACGCGGAGACAGCCAGGGGGTGCAGGAGAACGGCTGGTTCTCGTTCGGCTTCAGCCTCGTCTGGGAGTAGTCTCGCCCATCAGTGCCCATCCTGAGGGGTAATCTCCACGCCCACACGACCTTTTCCGACGGGCGGCATCCCGTCGACGAGGTCGTCGCGCGCTATCGTGACCTCGGCTACGACTTTCTCGCCATCACCGACCACGACGACCGGGTGAACGAGGACTACTGGTTCAGGCTCCCCGCCGGCGACGGGCCGCTCATCGTGCTGTCGGGAATCGAGCTCGACTACCGTCCACTCGGCCAGCACGTAGGACGTATCACCGGTGATCGCGAGACGCTCTATGTCCTCAACCACCCCGCCCGTTACGGGCTCGACGTGGATGAGATCGTGCAACGCATCCGGTTGATCCGTGCGGCGGGCTGGCCCATCGAGGCCATGGAGGTGACCAATACCGGCGTCTACCAGCCGCAGCACGACGTCGGCGCCATCGCCGTTCCCAAGGTGGCGACGGACGACTCGCACCGGGACTCGGAATGCGGCCGAGCCTGGATCGAGGTGGACGCGTCACGGAACGCGGATGCCATCCTCCGCGCCATCAAGGCCGGCGAGTTCCGTCTCGGCTTCGCCGCGGAGCCGCCGGAGCCGGATGGCCGTGGCTACGATTTCCTCGGGCGCGCGGGCTGAGCCCGGGCGCTCTGTGATACCCTACGCGCCGTCATGACCCTCGTTCGCATCGGCCACAGCCCCGATCCCGACGATGCGTTCATGTTCTACGCGCTCACCGCCGGGAAGGTCCGTGCCGCGGGCATCGAGGTCGAGCACGTACTGGAGGACATCGAGTCCCTGAACCGACGGGCGCGAACCGGCGAGCTGGAGGTGACCGCGGTGTCCGCGGCCACCTATGTGCTGGTTCACGAGCAGTACCGGATGATGGATCCCGGCGCGTCGATGGGAAAGGGCTATGGTCCCATCCTCGTTGCCAAGGGGCCCATGGATCCCGGGACCATCGTGGACAAGGTGGTGGCGATTCCGGGCAGCCATACCACCGCCGCACTGCTCCTTCGCATCTTCGTGGGCGATCCGGCGATCATCGAGGTGGCCTTCGACAAGATCCCGCAGGTGGTCCTCGAGGGGCAGGCCGATCTGGGTCTGCTGATCCACGAGGGGCAGATCACGCATCGGCAGATGGGGCTCCACAAGGTGCTCGACCTCGGCGAGGTGTGGCAGAAGGACTCGGACCTGCCGCTGCCGCTGGGGATCAACGTGATGCGGCGGGACCTCGGCGAGGACGTGCATCGCCGGCTCTCCCAGGCTTTGCGCGACTCCATCGACTACGCGTACGCCCACGTGGACGAGGCGCTGGAGTACGCGATGCGCTACGGCCGGGGGATCGACAAGGAGACCTGCCGCCGCTTCGTGCTCATGTACGTCAACGACTACACGAAGCGCCTGGGGCCCGACGGCGAGGCTGCCCTCCGCCGGCTTTACCAGCTCGCGCTGGACAAGAACCTCATCCGTGCGATGCCCCCCGTCGACCCCATCTGACCGTCCTGCGTCTCTTCACGGCGCGATGTAGATGTCGGTCCGAGTCCACCCACCGCCGCCCAAATCATCGAGGTCCTTGGGGGGCCGACCGACCACGGGAGCCAGGTGTAGGGAGACGCGCTTCCTGATGTCGTCGCCGGCACCCCGGAGCCTTTGATCGATGCGATCTTCCCATTCGACGTCGCTCTCGACCGTCTTTACCTCCTCGCAACGGAGGGCGAAGTACACGGTGGACCCTCCGCCTCCCCACTCGAATATCCGATCGAATGGTCGAAGCCGATCCTCGAGGTAATCAATAGAACCCCACGAGATCCAGGGGAGCCCGATCTCCAGCGGGGGGCGCGGCCGGAGACAATATCGAGACCACCGATAGGCATCCCGAAGCCGCAGCATCGAGTACCGCAATACCTGGAGCCACGAGCCGACCTGCGAGTCCCGGATCGCATGCAGCACCCGAATCGCCAGGGGGCGTTGCACCGTTCTCTTATTGATACTCCCCGATGCAAGGGCTCGCGCACTTTAATGCGCTCGGAGGATCTCGTACTCGGTGGTGCGCTGGACGGGCGTGAAGCCGGCGTCGCGGATAAGGGTGATGATCTCGTCGACCGTCGTCTTGTTCACGTAGTCCGCGGCGGCGTGCACGTTCTCCTCGAAGAGCGTCCCCCCGAAGTCGTCCGCGCCCCAGTGCAGCGCCACCTGACCCGCCCGCTTCCCCTCCGAGAACCACGAGGCCTGGATGTGGGCGAAGTTGTCGAGGTACAGGCGCGAGGCGGCCAGCATGCGGAGGTAAGTGCTGGGCCCCTTGTAGGTCTTGATCCACTTCTCGAGCAGAGTATTGCCGGGCTTGAAGGACCAGGGCACGAAGGCGGTGAAGCCGCCGTGCTCGTCCTGCAGCGCGCGGATCGCGTCCCAGTGGTCCACGATGTCGTCCGGCTCCTCGACGTGGCCGTACATCATGGTGGCGGTGGACCGGAAGCCCTGGCGATGTGCCTCCCGGTGCACGTCCAGCCAGGCGCGGGGGCCGCCCTTCTTGGGCTCGATGCGCTTGCGCACGCGCTCCGAGAGCACTTCCGCGCCGCCGCCGGGCAAGCGTGTCCTGTCCCGCCTCCCGGAGCCGCGCCAGCACGTCGGGCATGCGTGAGCCCGCTGACCTCGGCCATGGTCTGGATCTCGGAGGCGGTGAAGAAGTGCGGCGTCACCGCGGGGAAGCGCCGCCGGGACTCCCGGACGATGGTGAGGTAGTAGTCGAGCGGCAGCTCGGGGTTGTGCCCGCCCTGGAGCAGCACCGTGGTGGCGCCCTTGGACGCCGCGAACTCGATCTTCTCCAGCACCTGCTCGACGGTCAGCGTCCAGGCCTCCGGATGGCCGGGCTTGCGATAGAAGGCGCAGAACTGGCAGTCGGTGATGCAGACGTTCGTGTAGTTGGGATTGCTGTCGATGACGAAGGTGACCTGTCGCGCCGGGATGGCGCGAAAGCGCGCCTCCTGGGCGAGCGCGCCCACCTCCACCAGCGGAGCCTCGGTCGAGCAGCCAGCGCCCGTCCTCGCGGTCGAGGCGCTTGCCCGCTTCCGACTTGGCGCGGATGTCGTCGAGGCGGCTCAGCTCCACACCTTCACCACGTTGTAGAGGGCGTCGCGCTCCACCGCGATCTTGCCCGCGTCGCGGATCATTCGGAGGATCTGCTCCCGGGCCAGTCCGGCCGGGCTCTCGGCCAGTGCCATGTGCGCGATCTTCTCGTCCTCGAGGGTGCCGTTGACGTCGGAGGCGCCGAAGTGCAGGGCCAGGGACGCGGTCTCCTCGCCGATCATCACCCAGTAGGCCTCCACGTGCGGGAAGTTGTCCAGGAGGAGCCGCGCCGCCGCGATGGTCCGCAGATCGTCGGTGGGCGGCGTCTGCCGCGGCACCAGCTTGGTGGTGCCGACCTGGTAGGAAAGCGGGATGAAGGTGAGGAACCCGCCCGACCGGTCCTGCTGCTCTCGGAGTCGCAGGAGGTGATCCACGCGCTCCTCGAGCGTCTCCACGTGCCCGTAGAGCATGGTGGCGTTGGTGTGGATGCCGAGCCCGTGCGCGATGCCGTGGATCTCGAGCCAGCGATCGGCGTCCGCCTTGCCGGTGTAGTGGAGGAGCTTGGCCAGGCGCTTGGAGAAGATCTCCGCGCCCCCGCCCGGCATGGAGCGCAGCCCGGCCGCCTTGAGGCGGGTGAGGGACTCCCGGGGCTCGATCTTCCAGCGCCGCCACCAGTAGTCGATCTCGGCGGCGGTGAAGGCCTTGATCTGGGTCTCCGGGCGCGCGGCGTGAATGGCGGCGATCATCCGCTCGAAGTACTCGAAGGGCCAGTCCGGATGGTGGCCGCCCACGATATGCGCCTCGCGGGTGCCGGGCTTGATCATCGCGAGCACGTCCTCGATGGAATTCTCGAAGGCGCCCGCCTCTCCCGGCTTGCGCGCGAAGTCGCAGAAGCTGCAGGAAAGCACGCAGACGTTGGTGGGATTGATGTAGCGATTCAGCACGAAGAAGACCTGGTCCCCGTGCCGGGCCCGCTTCACGTGGTCGGCCATGCGTCCGAGGCCGTGAAGATCGTCGGTGTCGAAGAGCAGGAGGCCGTCCTCTCGGGTGAGACGATCTCCGCCCCGGATCTTGTCCCACACAGGCTCCAGGCGTGGATCCCGGAACCGCGCGCGCGTGCTCGTCCCTGCTGGCATGTCCCCCCTCCTCCTGGCGTCCGATTCTACTACCTGATGGCGTCCGCGGTGAACCCAACGGGGATGTCGTGCTAGGCTCGACCGCGATGCTGAGGCCTTGTCGGCCGCTTCGCGTGCTCATGGGCTTCTCGCCAGCAACGGGCTCATGCACGACGCGCGGAGGCAGGTGCTCGAGGCACTGGCCGCCACCCCGGACGACCCGGCGCTGTACATGCTGCTGGGCGCCTTGTACGAGCGTGGGGGACTCCGCCAGCAGGCCATCACCGCGTATCAGGAGGCCCAGCTCCTCATGGACACCGGCCGGCCCTCCGCCTCCCCTCCGCGCTGAGGCCGCCCGGTCCCGCGAGACATGGCCCCGCCTTTTTCACGCTCCTGAGGGCGTGCTATCCTATGCCGGCGTGAGCGCTCAAGTTCCCTTGTCTTTCGAGGACATCAAGGTCGGGGAGGAGTTCATCTCGCCGGGCCGCACGGTCACCGAGATGGATGTCGTGCTCTTCGCAGGTCTCTCCGGGGACTACAACGTCCTCCATACCGATGCCGAGCACATGAAGTCCTCTCAGTTCGGCGAGCGCATCGCCCACGGCCTCCTCGTCCTGTCGCTGCAGCAAGGACTGGTCTCGCGGATCGCGCCGGATCTGGTCGAGCTGCCGATGGCCGAGCTGGCCTGGAAGTTCCGCGGACCCATCAAGATCGGGGACACGGTACACGTGGTGGCGCGAGTCTCGGACAAACGCCCGGCGGACCGGCCGGGCTGTGGGCATCGTCACCATCGCGCGGCGCGTATTGAATCAGCGTGGCGAAGTGGTGCAGGAAGGCGAGTCGGAGCACATGGTCGAGCGGCGCCTTGGCTAGCGCTTCCGCCGCCAGTCCGATGCCGCGGGCGGAGCGCTGCTCCTACTTCGAGGATGTCGAGATCGGGGTGCCCATGGAAACCCCGGCCATGACCGTCACCGCGGCCCATGTGTCTCTCTTCGCGGGGCTCACCGGCGGGGCGCCGCCGCCCGATCCGGACGTGGTCCCGCACCTCCTCGCGCTCTGTCTCTCGTCGGGACTGGGCTGGCGAGTGCCGCGCCCGCCGCTGGTGGTCCTCGCGTTCATGGGCTTCGACTGGAAGTTCCACCTGCCCATCCGGATCGGCGACACCATCCGCAGCCGCTCTCACACGGCCTCCAAGCGATCCATGAAGGAGGGCGGCGTGGTCTTCGAGCATCGTGACCTCGTGAACCAGCGGGGCGAGATCGTGCAGTCGGGCCGGCTCACGCTGCTGGTGGCCAAGCGGAAAGCCGGCATGAGCGGGCGGCCGCGCCACGTCCTCATCCTCACCGCGTCCTATGGCTCGGGCCACAACCGCGTGGCGGAGACGCTGTCGGCGGAGTTCGAGGGCGCGGGAGCCACCACCAAGGTGGTGGATCATTTCCGCGATCTGGTGCATCCGGCCTTCGACGACGCGAGCCGGAAGATGTACTACGCCATGCTGCGCCGGGCCCCCTATCTCTGGGGCGCCGCCTACTGGCTGGGCGACCAGCTCAGCGTGTCCTCGCCGCTCCTGATGGGGCTCAACCGGCTGGGCACGCGCAAGCTCCGCCGGCTCATGCTGGCGGAGCCGCCCGACCACGTGGTCTCCGTCCATCCGACCCCGGTAGCGGCGCTGTCCGAGCTCCGGGTTCGCGGCATGCAGATCCCGCCGCACACCACGGTGTTCACGGACTTCGTGGCGCACACCCAGTGGATCTATCCCAGCGTGGATCGCTACTGCGTGCCCGCCGAGGAGATCGCCCACGATCTCACCGCGCGCGGCGTGCCCCGCGAGCGGGTGGTGGTCACCGGCATCCCGGTGGGGTCGGAGTTCACCCAGCCCACCGACCGGGCCGCCGCCCGCCTGGCCCTGGGGCTGTCGCCGCGGCTGCCCGTGCTCCTCTTCATGGACGGCTCGGCGGGCGGCTTCGGTCGGCTGGAAGACGCCACGCGCAAGATCCTCGAGATGGAGGAGCCGCTGCAGGCCCTGGTGGTGACCGGGCGTGAGGAGCGCCTCGAGGCGCGGCTCCGCCGCCTGGTGGCGGGACACGAGTCCCGCGTGAAGGTGTTCGGCTTCGTGGACAATATCCGCCAGCTGATGGGCGCGGCCGACTTCCTCGTCACCAAGGCCGGCGGCCTCACGCTGGGCGAGGCCCTCGCCGCCGATCTGCCCGTCATTTCCTTCGGCTCCCTGCCGGGCCAGGAGTCGCGCAACGAGCGCTTCGCGGCCATGGCGGGGGTGGCCCTGGTGGCCGGCTCGGAGGCGCAGCTACATCGGGTCATCGTGGCCGCGCTCCGGGATCCCGTCTTGCTCCGCGACATCCGCGACCGGGTGCGGCTCTATCGCCGGCCGCAGGCGGCCCGCACCATCGTCGATCTGGTGCTCTCGACCGCCGTGCTCGCCCAGGAGCGCGCCTCCTGATCTCGGCCGCCTGGCTCGCGGCGCCGCCGCTGGCCTGGGCGACCTATGCGTGGGGCTCGCATCTCCTGACGCTGGGCAGCGTGTGGCGCGGGCGCCGCGCGAGCGCGTCCGTCGCGCTGACCTTCGACGACGGGCCCGGACCCGGAGACGACGCCCCGCGTGCTGGACATCCTCGCCGCGCACGGCGTGCGGGGCGCCTTCTTCCTCATCGGGCGGCGGGCCGCCGCCTCTACCGGCCGTGGCCCGCCGCATCGCCGCCGAGGGGCATGATCTCGGCAATCACACCTGGAGCCACCGGAGCCTCTGGCTGTCCGGCCCCGGCGAGACCGGGCGACAGGTGATCCAGGGCCACGACGCGATCGCCCAGGCGGCCGGGACGGCCCCGCGCTTCTTCCGTCCGCCCTGGGGCCTGACCAACCTCGCGCTGTTCCCCCACCTGCGGCGGCTGGGGACTCCCTGCGTGTTCTGGACCGTGCAGCCGGAGGGCCGCCGCGCCGCGGAGCCGAGCGCCCAGATCTCCCGCGTCGGCGGCGCGCCGGACCCGGCGCCATCCTGGATCTGCACGACGCGGATGGCGTGCCCGGTGCGGGGGAGCGGCTCTGTCGCGCGCTGCCTGGCATCATCGCGAGCCTGCGCGGCGCCGGGCTCGGCTTGGTGCCGCTTCGCGACCTGCTGTAAGATTCACTCCACCTGACGTGATCGACCCGGACCGACAAAGGAGTCGCCCCATGGCCGCCGATCTGCGACACAAGAGCCGCACCCTCCTCGAGGGCACCGACCGCGCCGCCGCCCGCGCCATGATGAAGGCGGTGGGCTTCACCGACGAGGATCTCGCGCGGCCCCAGATCGGCGTGGCTCATTCATGGATCGGCACCATGCCCTGCAACTGGAATCACCGGAAGCTCGCGGAGAAGGTCATGCAGGGGATTCGGGCCGCCGGCGGCACCCCCATCGAGGTCAATACCGTCTCCATCACCGACGGCATCACCATGGGCACCGAGGGCATGAAGGGCTCGCTCATCAGCCGGGAGGTCGTGGCCGACTCCGTCGAGCTGGTGGCGCGCAGTCACATGTTCGACGGCCTCGTCACCATCTCGGGCTGCGACAAGACCATTCCCGCCATGACCATGGTGCTCGGGCGCGTGAACATCCCCTCGCTGATGCTCTACTGCGGCTCCATCATGTTCGGCCGCTGCGCGGGATCCACCGGCCCCTTCGCCGGGCGCAACCTGACCATCCAGGACGTCTTCGAGGCGGTGGGCGCCTACAACGCGGGCAAGATCTCGCTGGAGCAGTTCAAGGACGTCGAGGACCACGCCTGCCCGGGCGCGGGCGCCTGTGGCGGCCAGTTCACCGCCAACACCATGGCCACCGCTTACGAGATGCTGGGCATGTCGCCCATGGGCTGGAACGGCGTCCCCGCCACGGATCCCCGAAAGGACGAGGTGGCCTTCGAGTCGGGCAAGCTGGTCATGGAGCTGCTGCGCAAGGGGATGACGCCCGCGCTCCCTGGTCACGCGCAAGAGCTTCGAGAACGCGATCACCGGCGTCATGGCCACCGGCGGCTCCACCAATGCGGTGCTCCACCTGATCGCCACCGCCAAGGACTTCGGGCTCAAGCTCGTCCATCGACGACTTCGACCGCATCTCGAAGCGGACGCCCGTGCTGGCCGACCTGAAGCCCTGGGGCAACTACACCGCGCCCGAGATGTACGAGGCGGGCGGCATGCCGCTGGTGGGCAAGCGCCTGCTCGAGGCCGGCCTGCTCCACGCGGGCGAGAAGACGGTCACCGGTCGCAGCATCGGGGACGAGGTGAAGAACGCCGCCGAGCCGGTGGGCCAGAAGGTGATCCGGCGGCTGACCGAGGCCATCAAGCCCACCGGGGGCATCGCCATCCTCCGCGGCAATATCGCCCCGGGCGGCTGCGTGATCAAGCTCTCCGGCCAGACCAAGTATCTTCACCGCGGGCCCGCGCGCGTCTTCGAGGTGGAGGAGGCCGCGTTCAAGGCAGTCAAGGACGGGCAAGATCAAGCCCAATGACGTCATCGTCATCCGCAACGAGGGGCCGAAGGGCGGGCCGGGCATGCGGGAGATGCTCCACGTGTCGGGCGCGCTGCAGGGCGCGGGGCTCGGCGACACGGTGGCGCTCATGACGGACGGCCGCTTCTCCGGGGCCACCCACGGCTTCATGATCGCCCACATCGTGCCGGAGGCCGCGGACCGCGGGCCCATCGCCGCCATCCGCAACGGCGACATCATCGTCATCGACGTCAAGAAGCGCCGCCTCGACGTGGAGATTTCGGCCGCGGAGATGAAGAAGCGCCTGGCGAAGTGGAAGGCGGCCCGGCCCCGCTATGCCAGCGGCGTCTTCCACAAGTACGCCATCACCGTCGCCAACGCCTCCGAAGGCGCCGTCACCGGCTGATGGCGATCCGGCCGCTGGAGATCGTTCCCGTCCGTCTGCCCGCACGACTGCACCAGCACGTGCGCGCTGGACGTGGAGCGGCTGGACGAGCGGACCATCGGCCGGGTGCGCGGATCCCAGCGCAACACGTACACGCGCGGCGTGATCTGCGAGAAGGTGGCCCGCTACGCGGAGCGCACCCATCATCCCGACCGGCTGATGCATCCCATGAAGCGCGTGGGTCCCAAGGGCTCGGGGCAGTTCGCCCGCATCTCCTGGGACGAGGCGCTCGACACCGTGGCGCGCGCCTTCCAGGACGCGGCCGCCGGCACTGGGCCCGGAGACCGTGTGGCCCTACTACTACGCGGGCACCATGGGGCTGGTGCAGCGGGACGGCATCAACCGGCTGCGCCACGTCATGCGGTACTCCCGCTGGTTCTCCACCATCTGCGTGACGCTGTCCGACAGCGGCTGGATCGCGGGGACGGGGATGAAGCGGGGCGCCGACCTGCGCGAGATCGACGACCACTCGGACCTGGTGGTGATCTGGGGCGGGAATCCCGTGAATACCCAGGTGAACGTGATGAATCATGCGCTCGCCGCCAAGCGGCGGGGGGCGACTCTCGTGGTGGTCGATCCCTATCGCACCGGCACCGCCGAGCATGCCGAATATCCATCTTGCCGTCCGCCCCGGCACCGATGGCGCGCTGGCCTGCGCGGTGATGCACGTCCTCTTCGCGGAAGGCTTCGCCGACTGGGACTACCTGCGCGCGTACACCGACGCGCCGGACGAGCTGGCCCAGCCACGTGGCGACGCGGACGCCCGAGTGGGCGGCGGCGATCACCGGGCTCTCCGTCGAGGCGATCACGGACTTCGCGCGGCTCTACGGCCGCACCAGGCGCAGCTTCATCCGCTGCCATCACGGCTTCAGCCGCTCGCGCAACGGCGCCGTCAACATGCACGCGGTGAGCTGCCTGCCCGCGGTTACCGGTGCCTGGCGGTATGAGGGCGGGGGAGCGCTCTACGGGCACACCGCGATCTACCCGCTCGATCGCTCGCCTCATCGAGGGGCTGGACGTGGCGGACAAGTCCATCCGGGCCCTCGACCAGTCCCGCCTGGGCGCGATCCTCACCGGCGATCCCGCCGCGCTGCACGGCGGGCCCCCGGTGACGGCCATGCTGGTGCAGAACACCAACCCCGCCATGGTCTGCCCGGACCTCAACCTGGTGCATCGGGGACTGGCGCGGCGAGGACCTCTTCCTCTGCGTGCACGAGCAGTTCCTCACCGAGACAGCGGCCTTCGCCGACATCGTGCTGCCCGCCACCACCTTCGTCGAGCACGACGACTTCTACACCGCGAGCGGCCACACCTATTTCCAGGTGGCGAAGAAGGTGATCGAGCCGCCCGGGGAGTGCCGCGAGAATCACGAGGTGATCCGAGGCCTGGCCCGCCGGCTGGGCGCCACCCATCCCGGCTTCGAGATGACGCCCGTGGGAGATCATGGACTGGACGCTCAAGCGCTCGGGCATGTGGGACGCCGAGACCAACTGGCAGCCGCGGCGGCCAGGACTGCGCGCCCCCGTTCCGCAAGGCCCATTTCCTCGACGGGTTCGAGACCGACGACCGCCGCTTTCACTTCAAGGCCGACTGGAAGCGCTTCGGCGGCCGCTGGGCGGAGATGCCGGTGCTCCCCGATCACTTCGACGTGATCGACCGCGCCACCGCGGCCAAGCCCTTCCGGCTGGTGGCTGCCCCCGCGCGGACCTTCCTCAACTCGACCTTCACCGAGACGCCGGGCTCGCTGCGGCGCGAGGTGCGGCCCACCGCATGCATCAATCCGGCCGATTGCGAGGCCCTGGGCCTCGTCGAGGGGGATCGGCTGACCCTCGGCAACGAGCAGCGGCGAGGTGATCGTGCACGCGATGCCGCGCGAGGGCCAGCAGCCGGGGGTGGTGGTGGTGGAGGGGGTCTGGCCGAACAAGCACTTCGAGAATCGGCCTGGGCATCAACGCGCTCACCAGCAGCGAGCCCGGCTTCCCGCACGGCGGCGCCGTCTTCCACGACACCGCGGTGTGGATACGGAAGTCCTGAAGCGCCCCGCTCTCCGCAGGCCTATCCGATCGCGATGTCGAGCCAGCCCTGGGCGGTGACGAGCGCCCGCTCGTCGGCGCGGATCACCACGGTGGTGGTGGCCGACTCGAAGATGGCCGGACCCTTGATCTCCTGGCCGGGTGGCAGCCCGTCCATCTCATGGACCGGCACCTCCATCCAGCGTCCGAGATAGGCGCGGCGGAGGCGGGGGGCGATCGCGGGAGGCGCGGCGGCCCGCGTCTCCTCGGCGGGGAGTGCGGGCAGCCGTCCGACCACGGCCAGCCGCGCGTTGACGAGCACCACTTCCTGGCCGGGCGCGCTATAGGTGTAGAGCGCCTCGTGGCGCGCGTGGAAGCGGGCCACCACCTGATCCATGAGGTCGGCCGCGTCCATATCCACGCCGTCCAGCGGCACCGAGATCTCGAAGGTCTGCTCGCCGTAACGCATGTCCGCGGAGCGGCGTACCGCGATCTCGCCCGCGAAGCTCCCGAGCCGTCGCCGCCCTTCCGCCTCCAGCTCCGAAAAACGCTGCCGAAGGCGGTCAGACCCGATCTCGCGGGCCTCACCCACATGCGTGCGCACCATCTCGTAGCGGAGATCGGTCGCGAGCATGCCCCAGGCCGACAGCACTGACGCCACCCGCGGGACGATCACCCGGGTGACCTCGAGCATGCGCGCCACATCGGTGATGTGTAGCCCGGCCGCTCCGCCGAAAGACAGGAGGGCGAAGCGCCGCGGATCCGCGCCCCGGCGGACCGAGACCAGGCGGATTCCCTCCGCCATGTTGGTGTTGACGACGCGACAGATGCCCTCCGCCGCCGCCACCGGGTCGACACCCAGCGCACGCGCGATCCGACCCACCGCGGCCTCGGCCGCCGCCGCGTCCAGCCGGGTTCTCCCGCCCAGGAAGTTGGCGGGATCGAGGAGGCCCAGCACCACGTTGGCGTCGGTGACGGTGGCGTCACGGCCCCCGCGTCCATAGCAGGCGGGCCCGGGCACCGCGCCCGCGCTCTCGGGGCCCACGTGAAGGATGCCCCCCACGTCCACCGTCGCGATGGAGCCGCCGCCCGCGCCCAGCGTGTGGATGTCGATGCTCGGCAGCGCCACCTTGCTGCCGCCCACCGCCTTGTCACCGCTGAGATGCGGCTCGCCGCCCTCCAGCAGCGCGATGTCCGTGCTGGTCCCGCCCATGTCGAAGGTGATGAGATTGCCCGCGCCGATCACGCGCGCGCAGTGCCCGCTTCCCGCGATGCCGCCCGCCGGGCCGGACAGCACGGCCCCGGCGGCCAGACGAATCGAGTCCTCGATGGTCGCGACCCCGCCATGCGACTGCATGATGAGCACGCGGCCGGCATAGCCCGCGTCGGTCAGCCGCTTCTCGAGCCGGCCGAGATAGCCCGCGAGCACGGGTCCCACGTAGGCATTCACCACGGTGGTGCCGAAGCGCTCGTACTCCTTGATCTGCGGGAGCACCTCGGAGGAGAGGGACACGTAGGCCGCCGGCAGCAGGCGCGCGAGGAGCCGTCGCGTGGCCCGCTCGTGGCGCCCGTCCCGGTAGGAATGGAGATAGCAGACGGCGACGGACTCGACCTTGGCCGCGGCCAGCCTCCGCACCGCGGACTCGACCGAGCTCTTGTCCAGCGGCGTCTCGACCTTGCCGTCGAAGCGGATGCGCTCGCGCACGTCGAGCCGCCGTGCACGCGGCACCAGCGGGATGGGAGGCGGCATGCGCAGGTTGTAGCGGTCGTCCTTGAGCCCCTCGCGCATCTCGACGATATCCCGATGGCCGGCGGTGGTGAGCATCCCCACGGTGGCACCCTTGCGCTCGAGGAGGGCATTGGTGGCGACGGTGGTGCCGTGCACGATCAGCTCGGTACGAGCGAGAAGGGTACCCGCGTCCAGGCCGAGCTCGGCGGCGAGCAGCCCGAGGCCGTCGAGCGCGCCGATCGAGGGATCGGAGGGGGTGGAGGCCGACTTCGCCAGCGTGGTGCGTCCCCGCTCATCCACCGCGACCAGGTCTGTGAACGTGCCGCCGACGTCGATTCCGACCCTGTACATGCTAAGGCCTCCCGCGATGGGCGGACGACGGGGCTGACTTGATATACGGTCGCCGCAAGCGGCGACCTTTATTTGGTGGCTTCGCATCTTTCGGGTTGCGCCCGGTGGAAGTGCGCCCGTTCTTGCCGGTGATGAGGCCGTTGTCTGCGTCTCGCTGGCGCGCGGCGGGGTCGCGCCGGCGTGGATCTCCGTAGCCGCCGCCGCCGGCGGACTCCACCAAGAATACGGTGCCGGGGAGCACGGGCACGCCCACCTCCTTGGTCTTGAGGAAGCGGGTGCGGCCGCGCGCGACCATCCGATAACGGTGGGGGAGGCCGTCCTTCCCGCCGAGAATGCCGTACGAAGGATGCCGGACCCCGTCACCCGCGGTATTGGCGCGGCCCTCCTCGGTGGTCTCCACCTTCAGGGTAAGCAGAGACCCTACCCCTCCGCGATGGCGCCCGTCGCCGGGGGAGTCGGGACGGAACTCGTGGCGCTCGAAGAAGAGGGGGAAGCGCGTTTCCGCCACTTCCACGCTCCCGAACTTGATGCCGCCCGCCGCCTGACCCTCGCCCGCGGTTTCCCAGCCGTCGCCGGCCACGCAGGCGCCGCCGCCGCCCCGCGCATGGAAGAGGTGCCAGATGAAGGGGCGCTTCGTCCGCGGGTTCACTCCCGAGATGGCGATGCGGAAGCGCCGCGACCAGCCGGCCAGCACGCGCTCCGGGCAGCTCTTGGCCAGCGCTTTGATCACCGCCTCGGCGATTTCCTGGGCGCAATGGTTGGTGGCGAGCGTCACCGGCGCGGGCGGATGCGGCCACACCACGCTGCCCTGGCGCGCCTTCACCGTCACCGGACGGAAAGTACCCTCGTTCTTGGGTGTCCGCGGGTCGATCAGGTAGGCGAGCGCCATGTGGACGGCCGAGATGGTGTTTGGGTAGGACGAGTTCACGAAGCCGATGACCTGGTCGCGGCTCTCGGTGAGATCCACCACCAGCGAGTCCCCCTTCTTGGTCACGGTGGCGCGGATGGCGATGTCCTCGATCCCATGCCCGTCGTCGTCGAGCACCGCCTCCCCGCGGAACACCCCGTCCTTCCACTGCCGGATGCACGCGCGCGCCTGGCGCTCGGCGCCATCCAGCACCTCGTCCACGGCGGCGAGCGCGGTGGACAGTCCGTATTCCTCGATCAGACGCAGGATGCGGCGCTCGCCCATCCGGGTCGAGCCGATCATGGCGTTGAGGTCGCCCTTGAAGTCGCGCGGGTGCCGCACGTTGAGCGCGACCGTCTCGAGCACGTCGTCGCGCAGGACCCCCGCGTCGTAGAGCTTGAGAGGAGGGATACGCACGCCCTCCTGCCAGATCTCGGTGGCGCCGGGGTTGTAGCCGCCGTGGGTGGCGCCTCCGATATCGTGCTGGTGGGCGCGGTTGATGGACCAGAAGACGACCCGGTCCTCCGCGAACACGGGCAGCAGCACGGTGAGGTCCGGTAGATGGTTGTTGCCGTGATAGGGATCGTTCAAGAGGAAGAGGTCGCCGGGATGAATGCGCCCGGCGAAGTACTCCGACACCGACTGCACCGCCCACGGGAGCGCCCCTACATGGATGGGCACGTGCTCGGCCTGGGCGGCAAGCCGGCCCTGGCCGTCGAAGACCGCGGTGGAAAAATCCCGGCTCGAGTTGAGGATCTGAGAGTAGGCGGTGCGGAGCATTGCCTCGCCCATCTCCTGGACAATACCCTCGAGCCGGTGCTGGATCACGGACACGGTGATGCGGTCGGGTGTCATCATGGGTGTAATTTACATCGAGAACGGCACCGCGGTATACGGTGGGCATGGGGAACTTCCTGACGTCCGACGACGCGCCGTGGAACCTCCTGATGGCGCTGCCGGTGATCTACTCGATCCCGCCGGTGATCTTCTACTGCATCTTCCGTCGCTACCTCACCCACGGCCTCGTGGCCGGGGCGGTGCAGGGGACCTAGTCGGGCGAGCGGCCGGGGTCGCCGCCGGCCCCCTTGCGGAGCGCCTCCCAGAGCCGGGCGGGCGTGACGGGCACCCGGGTGATCTCCGCGCCGCGGTCGGCGAGGGCATCCTCCACCGCATTGGCGATCGCGGCCGGTGGCGCGATGATGCCGCTCTCTCCCACCCCCTTGATGCCAAGCGCGTTCCGCGTGGAGGGGAACGACACGGCGATCGTCTCCAGCGGGGGCAGGTCGGCCGCGGTGGGAATGGCGTAGTCCATGAAGCTCCCGGTGAGGAGCTGTCCCTCGCCATCGTGCACCAGCTCCTCGCAGAGCGCGGTGCCGATGCCCTGAGCCATCCCGCCCTGGAGCTGGCCCTCCACCACCAGGGGATTGATGGCCCGCCCGCAGTCATGGAGGGCGAGATAGCGGAGAATGCGCACCGCGCCCGTCTCCCGGTCCACCTCCAGCGCGCAGGCATGCGCGCCGAACGCGAAGGTGACGGACTCGGGCGAGAAGTATCCGCAGGCCTGGAGCCCCGGCTGACCCTCGCGCACCAGGGTCTTGTTGCGCACTGCCGCCCGCGCCACTTCGCCGAGGGCCAGGCCCCGCTGGGGCATGCCGGCCACGTGCAGGCGCCCGCCCGCGAGCACCACGTCGGCGGGCGCACATTCGAGCATCTCGGCGGCGACCCGCCGCGCCTTGTCGGCGACTTCGCGTGAGGACTTGGCCACGGCGGGGCCCGCGTTGGCGGCCACCCGGCTGCCGCCGGTGCCATTGCCGAAGGGAAGCAGGGCGGTGTCACCCGCGACCACGGTCACCCGGGGGAGCTCCACGCCCAGCTCGGCGGCTGCGATCTGCGCCATGGTGGTCTCGTGCGCCTGCCCCTGCGAGGAGACGCCGATGATGACCTGCACGTTGCCGGCCCCGTCCACTCGCACGTCTGCGCCCTCGAAGGGGCCGACGCCGGTGCCCTGGACATAGCAGCCGAGGCCGACTCCGAGCGGCGTGGCGCTCCCGCGCCGGTCCGCCTGCCGCTTCCGCCAGCCCGCATAGTCGAACGCCTCCAGGAGCCGCTCGAAGGAGCCCGGATAGTCTGCCGGGTCATAGGAGATGGGCGTGCCGTCTCGATAGATGAGCCCGGTGCGATACGGCATCTCGTCGGGACAGACGAAGTTTCGCCGGCGGATCTCCGCCGGATCGAGGCCCAGACGCCGCGCCGCTCGGTCGATGAGCCGCTCCATCACGAAAGCCGCCTCCGGACGTCCCGACCCACGATAGGCGCCGCCGAAGAGGGTGTGGGAGACCACGTTCTGGCCCGAGGCGACGAGATGCGGCACGCGGTAGGGTCCGGGCAGATGGTTGATGGTGTTCCGCGTGATCACCTCGCCGAGCGGAAGATAGGCGCCGTGGTCGCGGGCGAAGGCCGTCTCGATGGCCACGATGCGCCCGTGGCCGTCCACTCCAAGTCGGGCGTGGTGACGCTGGCCTCGATCCGGCGAGCCGCTGAGGAAATGCTCCCGCCGCGACTCCGTCCATCTCAGAGTGCGCCCGAGCCGGCGCGCCGCCGCGGCCAGGATGATGTCCTCGGCGTAGGTATGGCCCTTGATGCCGAACCCGCCGCCCGAGTCGGTGCAGATGATCCGGACGCGCTCCTCCGGAAGATCGAGCGCTCCCGCGATCGCGCCGCGAAGCCCATAGGGCGACTGGCTCGGAATCCAGATCGTGAAACGGCCGTCCGGGCCCTCCGGCACCACGACGATCCCGCGCGGCTCGAGCGGCGCGCCCGCGACTCGAGCCAGGTCCAGGTCCGCCTCGACCACGACCTCGGCCGTTCTCAGCGCGACGGCCGGCTCGCCCACCTGGGCGGACGACGGCCCGGCGACATTGTCCGGCCATCCTTCGAAGACCCGCGGCGCACCCGCTGCAGTCGCGGCGGCGAGTCCGGCCGCCGTCGGCAGAGGCACGTAGTCGACCCCCACCGCCTCCGCCGCATCGGCGGCGAGATATGGCGTCTCGGCGAGCACCACCGCCACGATCTCGCCGGTGTGGCGGACCATCGGATCCGCGAATACGGACTGGGGCGCGCTCCGGAAGGAGGCGGGCGACGGGGTGGCCGCCGGGATGGGTCGCTGGCACTCGGGCAGGTCGGCGGCGGTGAGCACCGCGACCACGCCCGGCATGCCGCGCGCCGCGGCGGCGTCGATCCGCTCCACCCGGGCATGGGCATACGGGCTCCGGACGAACGCGGCGTGCAGGCTGCCGGGCACGCGCAAGTCGTCCACGTAGCGCCCGCGTCCGGTGATGAATCGCTGGTCTTCCGTGCGGAGATCGGGACGGCCGAAGGGGGAAGTCATCGCGGGGACGGAGTATACCGCAGCCGGATGCTAAGATACTGACATGTCGCAGATTCCCAAGCGCAGCGCTCGCTTCATGGCGGCCTTTCGCGAGCGCATCCTGGTGCTGGACGGCGCCATGGGCACGCTCATCCAGGGCGCGAACCTCAAGGCCGCGGACTTCGGCGGCGCCGAGTACGAGGGCTGCAACGAGCACCTGGTGCTCACCCGGCCGGACGTCATCGAGGGCATCCACGAGGCTACTTCGCCGCGGGCGCGGACGTGACGGAGACGGACACCTTCGGCGGCACGCCGGTGGTGCTCGCCGAGTTCGGCCTGGGCCACAAGGCGCTGGAGATCAACGCGGCGGCCTCGCGCGTGGCGCGCCAGCCGCCGCCGACGGGCGCCGAGCGAAGGAGCGTCCGCGGTGTGGCGGGCTCCATCGGCCCCACCACCGCCATCACGGTCACGGGCGGCATCACCTTCGAGGAGCTGGTGGACAACTTCGCGGTGCAGGCGGAAGGGCTGATCGCGGGCGGCTCGGACTACCTGCTGGTGGAGACGTGCCAGGACACGCGCAACGTGAAGGCGGCGCTGCTCGGGATCGCCGAGGCCGTTCCGCAAGCTGGGCCTCGCTGCCGTGGCGGTGTCGCGGCACCATCGAGCCCATGGGCACCATGCTGGCGGGCCAGTCGGTGGAGAGCCTCGCCGCGTCGCTGGAGCACGTGGAGCTGCTCTACCTGGGGCTCAACTGCGCCACCGGCCCGGAGTTCATGACGGACCACCTGCGCTCGCTCGTCGGGCCTGCCGCCTTCCCGGTGTCCTGCGTGCCCAACGCGGGCCTGCCGGACGAGAACGGGCACTACCTGGAGTCGCCGGAGATGCTGGCCGCTCGCTGCGGCGCTTCTGTGAGCAGGGCTGGCTCAACGTGGTGGGTGGCTGTTGCGGCACCACGCTGGCCCACATCCGCGCCATCGCCGAGGCGGTGAAGGGGCAAGCCGCCGCGCAAGGGCACGCCGGCCCCCGCGCTCCACGCTGTCCGGCGTGGACTACCTGGAGGTCGAGGACGAGCGCCCCGTCATCGTGGGCGAGCGCACCAACGTCATCGGCAGCAAGAAGTTCAAGGAGCTCATCGTCGCCGGCAGGCTCGATGACGCCTCGGAGATCGCCCGCGCCCAGGTGAAGCGCGGCGCCCAGGTCATCGACATGTGCCTGGCCAACCCGGACCGGGACGAGCTGGAGGACATGCGCCGCTTCCTGGAGGTGGTCAAGAAGGTGCGCGTGCCGTTGATGATCGACTCCACGGACGAGAGTTCATCGAGATGGCGCTCACCTACAGCCAGGGCAAGGCCATCATCAACTCGGTGAACCTGGAGGACGGCGAGGAGCGCTTCGAGAAGGTGGTGCCGCTGGCGCGGCGCTTCGGCGCGGCGCTGGTGGTGGGCTGCATCGACGAGTGGGCATGGCCGTCACCCGGCAGCGCAAGCTGGAGGTGGCCGAGCGCTCCTTCGAGCTGCTGACGAGGAAGTACGGCATGCGGGCCCGAGGACCTGTACTTCGATCCGCTGGTGTTCCCGTGCGCCTCGGGCGACGCGCAGTACGCCGGCAGCGGGGTGGAGACCATCGAGGGCGTGCGCCTCATCAAGCAGCGCTTCCCGCGGTGCAAGACGGTGCTGGGCATCTCCAACGTGTCCTTCGGCCTGCCCACCGCGGGCCGCGAGGTGCTCAACTCCGTGTTCCTGTACCACTGCGTGCAGGCGGGCCTGGACATGGCGCTCGTCAACTCGGAGAAGCTGGAGCGCTACCCGTCGCTGCCCGAGGAGGAGCGCAAGCTCTCCGAGGATCTGCTCTACAACGCGGGGCGGATCCGGTGACGCCCTTCGCCGCGCACTTCCGCGAGCGAAGGCCGCCAGGCCGCGTCAGCTCGCTGCCGCTGGAGGAGCGGCTGCAGCGCTACATCATCGAGGGCACCCGCGACGGCCTGTTCGCGGACCTGACCTGGCGCTGGAGAAGTACGCGCCGCTGGAGATCATCAACGGCCCCCTGATGAAGGGCATGGACGAGGTGGGCCGGCTCTTCGGCGCCAACGAGCTCATCGTCGCCGAGGTGCTCCAGAGCGCCGAGTCCATGAAGGCGGCGGTGGG